>CAWAJF010000001.1:0-204412 GCA_963782345.1 uncultured Solirubrobacterales bacterium
CAGGCCGCTAAGACGCCGACGACGTTCGACGACGAACGACGACGGAGGGCGACGAATCCCACTCCCCATGCGGGATTGTGGCCACTCGAACCGCATGGGCAAGCGGACTCGATCAACCCCCAAGTGCCGACGTAGTGGCGATGTACTGGCGATGAATCACAACCGACGAGGAGGACTGACCGATGACCCGTGACGAGTTGACCGACCGCATCCTCGACCTGTTCCCGCAGCTCGCCGAGGTCGAGCCGTGGGATTGGGCCGAAACCGAGGAGGACGAGCCGGTCGTGCTGATCGAGAGGCACGCGAGCTTCACCGGCCTCGACGGCCGGGCCGTCGACTTGACCTCGCCGATCCCGAACAGCGGCAAGATCGGCGTCTGGCGGATCAAGCCGGACGGCCACTACGAGTTGAAGGGGCTGATGGACGACCCGGTCGTCACGCCGGCGGCCGAGCAGGCGAAGCGCAACTGAGGCCAACCAACCGCCGGCCTTCGAGCCGCCGACTACGACAGATGCCGGCGCTCGTTTTCCAACTGGCGATTGCGACGGAGGGCTCGCTTTTGGGACGCCTCAGGGTTGGGGGGGGATACCTTGCGGCAGCATGACGCGGTACGAAAAGCTGCACTGGGTCGTGTGGCACCCCCACCAGGGGCTTTGGAACTGGCGACTAGTGCACGGCCTGAAGCTGATCCCGCTGCTCGGGAGGCCGGCGGCGCGGCTGGTCGTGGCCGCCGACTCGGCACTGCTCGCCGCTCGGGTCCTGCTCCGGCGCCTCCGCACGAGCGGCCCGGCTGCGTTGCTTCGGCGGCCGCGACTGCCCGAGCGGGTGCTCTACATCGACGCCGGCACCCATCGGGAGGCACTCCAGGTGCGGCTGATGAGCGAGTGGTACCGCGACCGGACCGAGCTGCGGATCTTGGCCTACGAGGCGAGCCCCGACTACTACGCCTCCGCAGCGGCCGCGCTAGGCGACCTGCCGAACGTCGAGCTCCGGCAGGAGGCGCTCGTCGGGCCGCGGACTACACCGAGCCGACAGTGCGGCTGTTTAAGTCAGGCGGCGACGGGAAGGCCGACTCGCTATTCGGGGAGCGGTTCGCGAAGGGCCATGTTGGGTACGACGACGTCCCCGCCGTCCGGCTCTCGGATGCGTTGGAGAAGTACGCAGCCCCGGGTGAGCCGGTGCTGCTGCGGATGAACATCGAAGGCGCCGAGCTGTACGTCATCGACGACCTAGTCGCCGCCGATGCGGTTGACCGGGTGGCGGGCTACTTCGGGATGTGGGACGACCTGTCGAAGATCGACCCAAGCCGGGACGCCGGATTCCGATCGACCATGCGGCAGGCGGGAATCCGGCCGGTTACGTTCAACGACCGCGACCTAGGGCACCCGCTGCGGGTGTGGGCCATCCGGTACGACCTCGACACGGCGATGAGTGCGTGGGTCGGGACGTAAGGACGGAGGGCGAGGTCTGCTGCTGGTTCTGCGGCCGCCGGCCCGCCGCTGCGGATCGAGCTGGAGCACTTCCGGATCCCCGCTCGAACGGCGCGACCTCGATCGCTCAGGGCCGGCGGTGCTCGTGCAGCGGCGCTTCGCAGATGGCGTGCTGACGCCGTACCCGAAGACCATCGGCTCGCGTCGGCGCGTCCCGCTCACCGCCCGTGCGCTCGGTGCCCTCGATCGACTGCCGCCCCGGCTCGACACGAAGCTGGTCTTCCCTGCCGCCCGCGGCGGTTACATCGGCCTCGACGGGTGGCGGACTCACCACCGGTATCCGGCGCTCGAAGCTGCCGGGATCAGGCAGCGCGGCCCCTACCAGCTCCGGCACAGCTTCGCCACCGAGGCGCTCGCCGCCGGCATCTCGATCTTCGAGCTGGCCCGCGTGATGGGCACCAGCGTGAAGATGATCGACCGCACCTATGGGCACCTGGCCCGCGACTCCGAGCAGGCGATCCGTGCCCGGCTCGACGCGAGGGACCGGCGTAGTGGCGATGAAATGGCGACGGGTCCCGAATGAGCGACCGACGCGAGCGGCAGGATTACAGCGTGGCTGCAGGCACTTCCAGGAACGGGAGCGACGGGACTCGAACCCGCGGCCTCCGGCGTGACAGGCCGGCGCTCTAACCAACTGAGCTACGCCCCCGAGGGCGTGCGGCGGACGGAAGTCCGCCGCTAGATTCGGCGGCGGCTTTGTGGCCGCCGTTGGTTGCAGGCTAGCCGCTCACCACCGAAACGTTGGTGGCCACCGGGCCCTTGGGGCCCTCCTCGGACTCGTAGCTGACCCGCGCGCCGTCGTCGAGGGAGCGGTAGCCGTCCCCGTCGATGCTCGAGAAGTGGACGAAGAGGTCCTTGCCGCCGTCCTCCGGCGTGATGAAGCCGTACCCCTTCTCGTTGCTGAACCACTTGACGGTTCCTTCTGCCATTCGTGCCTCCTCGCACACATGCCGCTTGTTTCCGGGGATTGACCCCCTCCGATGGCGCGAGAACCTAACGAACGCGCCCGTTCGATGCCGGGGAGACGGGTTAGGGTGGCGGCGATGCGACTGGTGAGCTATCGAAGCGGGGACGAGGCACGCGCCGGAGTGGAGGCCTCGAACGGCCTGCTCGATGCGGCTCAGCTGCTCGGCGACGCCGCCGTGAGCGTCAAGGAGCTGATCGCCGCAGGACGGGTCGCCGAGCTGGACGAGCGCGTTGGGGAGACCGATGCCGACCCGGTCGCCGACCCGGAGCTGCTGCCGCCCCTCCCCGATCCCGACAAGATCGTCTGCATCGGCCTCAACTACCGCTCCCACGCGGCGGAGGCGGGGATCGACCCTCCCGAGCATCCGACCTTCTTCGCCAAGTTCCGCAATGCCCTGGCTCCCCCCGGCGCAGCGGTGGCTCTGCCGGCGGCGAGCGAGAAGGTCGACTACGAGGCGGAGGTCGCCTTCGTGATCGGCCGCCGCTGCAAGGACGTGGAGCCCGATCAGGCCCTGGACGCGATCGCCGGCTACACGCTCCTCAACGACCTCTCCGCTCGCGACCTCCAGTTCGCGACGCCGCAGTGGATGCCCGGCAAGGTCTTCGACGGCTCGGCGCCCTGCGGCCCCGCCCTCGTCACCCCCGACGAGGCGGGCGCACCCGACTCCATCTCATTCACCCTCGACCTGAACGGCGAGCGCATGCAGGACGCTTCGACCTCGGACCTGATCTTCTCCGTCGCCGAGCTGGTTGCGAGGCTGTCGCGCTGGATGACCCTGGAGCCCGGGGACATCGTCTCGACCGGCACCCCCTCCGGCGTGGGCAGCGTTCGCGAGCCTCGCATCTGGCTGAAGCCCGGTGACGAGATCGTGATCTCCTCGCCGACCCTGGGCGAGCTGCGCACTCCGATCGCCTGACGACGAATAGCTAGCTCGAACGCTCCTCCACCAACTGCTCGATGCTGCGGTAGACACCGGGCGCGTCCTTCTTCAGCCGCTTCACCTCGAAGTGCCCGAGGCTGATCAGCCGCAGGCGCGAGGTGGCGGTGACGGTGGCGCTGCGCATCGAGTCGTCGAGCATCCCGGCCTCGCCGAAGACGTCTCCCTGCCCGAGGTCTGCGACGTGCTCGCCGTCCCGGGTGACCTCGGCGGTCCCCTCCTCGATCGCGAGCAGCTCGCGCGAGAAGCCGCCCTCCTCGAGGACGACCTCGCCCTCCGGGACCTCCTTGGACTGCGCGAACGCGGCGACCTGCTTCAGGTCCTCGTCGGAGGCGTCCGAGAAGAGCGGGATGCGCTTCAGCTGTGTCGAATCCACAAACGGGCCTTTCCTGATTCGGCGGCGGTGTTTGCGGCCGCCGAGTGTCATCAACGTATCCGAAAGGACCTGGGGTTAGAGTGCGGCATCCACCACAGACCTCGGGGAGAGGAGAGTCCAGATGGGATTGATGGACAACATCAAGAAGGCCCAGGAGATGGCCCAGCAGGCGGCGCAGCAGGGGGGAGCCGGCCAGATGAATCCGTCCGCCGGCGACGTCGAATACGCCAACCTGGCGATGAAGCTGAATCAGAACGGCCTGCCCGGCACGGCCACGATCAACTCGATCACGGAGTCCGGTGAGGGCTCTGATCCGGTCAACAAGGCCTACGACATCGGCGTCAGCGTCGCGCTCGAGAACGGCGAGGGCTACGACACGACGATCCACCAGTACCTGACGGAGGACGCCGTCAACGCCTACCAGCCCGGCGGCAAGTTCCAGGTCAAAGCCGACCCGGACGACACCAGCAAGGTCATGCTCTACGGCCAGGCGTAGATCCGGCGGCGGTGTTTGTGGCCGCCGTTTGATGGCTGCGCACCCAATAATCGTTGCAGGGGCCCCGCTCGCCTGCCGATAGGGAGAATGGCTATATGCCCCTGCCCGCATCCATCACCGACTTCTTCTTCGAGTGGTACCCGGTCTTCGGCGTGTTCTTTTCCGCCGGGATCCTGATCGTCTTCGTCATCCTGCTGCGGAGCACGATGGGCACGACTCGCCCGGAGACGGTGAAGGCGAGCAAGACCGAGCGCGTGCTCTGGGATGAGGTGCAGGGAGTCGACGCCGCCAAGGCGGAGCTGGTGGACGTGGCTGAGTGGCTCAAGGACCCGAAGCGGTTCGAGGCGCTCGGGGCGCGGGCGCCGCGCGGGGTGCTGCTCTACGGTCCTCCCGGGACCGGGAAGACGATGCTCGCGCGGGCGGTCGCCGCCCACGCGGGAGTCGACTTCTTCGCCGCCTCCGGCTCCAGCTTCGTGGAGATGTTCGTCGGGCGCGGCGCCGCCCGGATCCGCCGACTATTCAAGGAGGCGCGGCGCGCGGGGCGCGCCGTGGTCTTCATCGACGAGCTCGACGCCGTCGGCGGCCATCGCGGCTCCGGCGCCGGCGACGGCGGGACCTCGGAGCGCGAGCAGGCTCTCAACCAGCTGCTGGTCGAGCTCGACGGCTTCGAACGCGATCCCGGCACGGTGATCGTCCTCGCCGCGTCGAACCAGATCGACAAGCTCGACAAGGCTCTGCTGCGGCCGGGGCGCTTCGACCGACAGGTTCTCGTGGCGCCCCCGGACCGGGATGGCCGCGAGGCGATTCTCCGCTCACATGCCCGCGCCAAGACCCTCTCGGACAAGGTCGACCTGGTCGACGTCGCTCGCAAGACGACCGGCCTGACCGGCGCCCAGCTCGCCAATGCGCTCAACGAGGCGGCGATCATCGCCGGCCGCGCCGGCCGGATGGCGATCGCGCGCGAGGACCTCGACGAGGCGCTGTTGCGGCAGTCCGTCGGCTCCCAGCAGTCGCGCCGTCTGACCGAGACGGAGCGCAGGATCGTCGCCTACCACGAGGCCGGGCACGCCCTCTGCCGCCGCCTCTGCGGCCTCGATCCGCCGGAGATCCTCAGCATCGTTCCCCGCGGGCCCGCCCTCGGCTTCGTGGCCCACTCTCCCAGCGAGGACCGCTACCTGCGCTCCCGTAAGCAGCTGATGGACGAGATCGTGATCCTGCTGGGTGGCCGGGCGGCCGAGGAGGAGGTCTTCGACGAAGCCTACTCCGGGGCCGCGGACGACCTGGCGCGGGTCCAGAAGATCTGCGTCCAGATGGTCACCGAGTTCGGCATGACGCTATCGCACGGGCCACCCGACAGCGCGCCGCTGGCCCAGCCGACGGGCGACTACGCGCTGTCCGACCGGACTCGGCGCGACGTCGACGAGAACGCCCAGGAACTCGCGCACATGGGCTACGCGCGGGCTCGGCAGCTGATCAAGGTGAACCGCCGCTGCCTGGAGGACCTCGCCAGCAACGCGCTGGAGCGCGAGACGCTCACCCGGGAGGACCTCGACGAGATCTTCGAGGCGCATGAGCTGCGCCGCTCCCTGCTGCCCGAGGACGAGCCCTCCGAGGCGCGGAGGCTGATCGCGAGGGACCGGACCCGCTCGACCGGGGCCCTGATGCCGCAGCACGCCAAGCCCGACGATCCCGACAGGCCCAAGTAGCGACCCCTCAGCCGGGGTTCCGAGCGTGCCGGCCGGGCACTCTCTACCGCAGACCGGCCGATCCGCTGCTTCTAGAGCCGCGCACTGGCCCGCTGCCGCTGAGAGAAGCCGCGCGGCAGCGGGCCCGTGCGTGACGCCGGCTCCAAGTGCGCGCTGAGGTGCTCAGATGGTGCTGCGTGCACCGCCACGTCCCATGAAGAAGATCAGGAGCGCGACGATCGCCAGCACAAACAGCACGGGGTGGATGATCACCCCGCCCGCGATGGCGATGATCAGCAGAACGACGCCTGCGATTAACCACAACATGAGCATTCCCTCCTTCCTTGGCCTGACTGCTCGGCGCTCTCATACCCGCACCGGGTGCGGCCAATCCAACTGGCCGCTCGGCCAGTTGCGTGAAGGGATGATTGATGATGGGCGGTGCCGGGCTCGAACCAGCGACCTCCTCGGTGTAAACGAGGCGCTCTCCCAACTGAGCTAACCGCCCTTTCCCTCCCGATTATGACCGGCGCGAGGGCCGGCGGGCGGTGGTAGCGTCGCGGTCCATGTGGAGGCGAGTCCTTGGGGGGCTGCCCGTAGCCGCGGTCGTCGCGGGCGCCCTCGCCTGCGCGCCGGCCGCCGGCGCGAAGGACGTGACGATCACCTCCTTCGACGGGACCGAGATCGCCGCGCACTGGTTCGTGGGCAACGGGGTGAATGCCGGCGACCGCGCGCCGACGATCCTCGAGGGACCGGGCTGGAGCTCCGGCGGGGACACCAACAGCGGGGGCGGCGCCGGCGCCGGCGCGATCTTCGGTGTCCCCGGCATCAGCACCTTCGTCAGCCACGGGTACAACGTCCTCACCTGGGACCCGCGCGGGTTCGGCCAATCCGGCGGCACGGTGGAGATCGACGATCCGCGCTACGAGGGCCGCGATGTCCAGGCGCTGATCGACTGGGTCGCGAAGCAGCCCGAGGCCCAGCTCGACAAGAGCTGCTCCAAGACGAAGCGGCGAGCGAAGCACCGCAAGCGGCGCTCGAAGCGCCAGGTCACCTGCGCGACCACCCCCGACGACCCGACCCTCGGCATGGCCGGAGCGAGCTACGGAGGCGGAATCCAGCTCGTCACGGCGGCACTGGACAGGCGGATCGACGCGATCGCTCCGACGATCGCCTGGCACTCCCTGCTCACCAGCCTGTTCCCGGAGCGCAACATCAAGCTCGGCTGGGGGTCGCTGCTGATCGCCCTGGGCGTGGAGGGGTCGCTGCCGGGCGGCCTCAACGACCCGGCGACGGCGGCCGGCCGCCAGGACCCGCACTTCTATTCCATCCTCACCAACGGGCTCGCGACCGGAACGACCACGCAGGACGACCTGGACTGGATGGCCGCTCACGGGCCGGGCGATCTCGTCGAGAAGATCCACGTCCCCACGCTGCTCATGCAGGGGACGGTCGACACGCTGTTCCCGCTCGATGAGGCGGTCACGAACTTCGACGCCATCGGGGACAACGCGCTGAGGACGGCGGCGATCAAGGCCAAGCGGAAGAAGGGCAAGCGCCACCGTCGCGCGGCATCCGCGGTCCAGGACGTCCCCGTGAAGATGATCTGGTTCTGCGGCGGGCACGGCGCCTGCCTGACCGGCGCGGGCCCGGGCTCCGGCTACCTCGACGAGCGCCAGCTGGCCTGGTTCGACCGCTACCTGCGCGGCAGGCGGGACACGGACACCGGGCCGAAGTTCGCCTGGATCGCCGACGACGCCCAACTCCGCAGCAGCGGCGCCTATCCGCTCAAGCCCGCGGGGCAGCTGAGCGCCTCAGGCTCCGGCACTCTGCCGATCGTCCCGGGCCAGGGCAGCGGGGGGCTGATCTTCGCCACCCCGGCCGTCAACGCGGTCAACCTGCCGATCCCTGGCCCGGCCTCCGATGCCAACGTCGTGGGGGCCCCGCACCTCGACCTCACCTACCGGGGAACCGCGCTTCCCCAGAGCACCTGGATCTACGCTCAGTTCGTCAACCCGCGCAATGGGACGGTTCTCGGCAACCTCGCGACGCCGATCCCGCTGACCCTCGACGGTCAGCGGCATTCGATCTCCCGCGATCTCGAGATGGTCGCGGGTCGCGCACCCGCCGGCGGCGGCTACACGCTGCAGCTCACCGCCTCGTCGTCGCTCTACGACATCCAGCGCTCAGCGGGCGCGGTCACCTTCAACGGGATCAACGTGACGATGCCGCTCGGGGACCCGGCGACGGCGTCCCCGGCGGTCAAGGCGAAGCACAGGGGTCACCGGAAGAAGCGCGGCAAGCGAAAGCGCCGCTGATCGCGGGGTCGTAGGGTTCGCACCGTGAGGGTGCTGGTAACGAGCTCGCGGATGCCGTTCGCGCTCGACGTGATCCGAAAGCTCGGCGAGCGGGGTCACGAGGTGTTCGCCTGCGACAGCTACGCGGCCTCTCCGGGCAGCCACTCCCGCTACCTGGCTGGTCACTTCACCACCGCCTCGGCCACCGAGGACCCCGAGCAGTTCGGCTCCGACGTAGAGCGGATCGCGGACGCGAACGAGATCGAGCTCGTCCTGCCGATGTTCGAGGAGGTCTTCTACCTGGCGGCGCAGCACGAGCGACTCTCGAAGGTGACCCGGCTGTACGCGCCGCCGTTTCGCACCCTGGCCCAGGTCCACGACAAGGGCACCTTCCAGGAGCTCTGCGACCGGCTGGAGATCCGGACGCCCCAGACGACGCTGGCTCACAGTCCCACCGAGCTGAAGGAGGCGGTCGAGAGGTACCCACGCTACTTCGGGCGAGCAGCCTTCTCGCGCGGCGGCGTCGGCCTGCTCACCAACACCGGGCCGCTGGCGGGGCATCTCCCAGTGGACGAGGTCCATCCGACCGAGGCGAACCCCTGGCTCGTCCAGGAGTTCGTTGACGGGCCGATGCACTGCACCTACTCCTGCCTGCATGAGGGCAGAGTCGCCTCCCACATGTCCTACCGGGCGCCACGGCAGTGGGAGCACTCCACCGGGATCCAGTTCGTCTCGGTCGACCCCACCGACACCCTGGCGACCGTCGAGCGTCTCGGGGAGGACCTCGGCTGGGACGGGCAGATGTCCCTCGACTTCATCGAGACCGACGACGGCCTGGTGATGATCGAATGCAACCCCCGGCCGACCGACGGCGTCCTGCTGATGACCGCCGAGGAGCTCGAGCGAGGGCTGCTCGCGCCGCAGGATGAGACGCTGCTGGTGCCCGCCGGACGGGAGGAGGAGCTCGACTTCGCCGTCCTCGCGCAGATCTTCAAGGAGCCGTTGAAGGAGGCACCGGGGTCAATCCACGACCTCGCCAAGATCGCGGGGACCGATAAGGGCTGGCGCGACGCGATGCCGAAGCTCTATTCCTTCCTCGCGCTGGCTCGCTTTGAGCGCCTCAGCCTGCGGCAGCGCGAGCAGCTCTTCGTCGCGATGTCCGAGGGGATCACCTGGGATGGCCAGCCGATTCCAGGCCTGCCGGCGGACGATGCCCACTATCTGGCCAAGCTGACCGGCTGATGGACGGATCGATCCTCTGGCGCGCGGCCGCCGCGCAGGTGGTGGCCGTCGCGGCGGTCTCGGTGATCCTCGCCGTGACGCTCCCGCATTCGTTCTTCCAGGACTGGGGCTGGCTGACCGGGCCGCTCGCCTGGATCGGCTGCGCCGCGCTGACGGCCTGGGCGCTTCACCTGGATACGCGCGCCGTGCTGCTAGGCGCGGTCCTGGCGGGCATCCCGAGCGCGATCGCCGTGATCGCCGGCGTCCACTGGCTCGGCGTGATGATCGCCGTCGCGGCGTTCGCGGCCTGGTGCGGCTGGCTCGCCCGGCGGCCCGGAGGCACGCTGTGGACCTAGGGATCGCGGACCGCGTCGCCTTGGTGCTCGGCGGAAGCCGGGGAATCGGGCGCGGAATCGCCGAGGCGCTGGCTCGGGAGGGCGCGCGCGTTGCGATCTCGAGCCGCTCGGCGGACGCCCTGGAGGCAGCGGCCGCGGAGATCGAGGGCGAGGTGCGGGCCTTCGCGGCCGACACCTCCGATCTTCAGCGGATGCGCGAGTTGCCCGGCGAGGTGGCCGAGGCGCTCGGACCGATCGAGATCCTGGTCACCAATACCGGCGGGCCGCCGGTCGGCAAGGCGCTCGACAACTCCGAGGAGGAGTGGGAGCGAGCGTTTCACTCGCTCGTCCTGGCGCCCCGGGCGCTGATCGAGGAGGTTCTCCCCGGCATGCGGGAGCGGGCCTGGGGCCGGATCGTCAACGTCTCCTCGAACTCGATCCGCGAGCCGATCCCCGATCTGGCGCTCTCGAACGCGAACCGCCTCGCCGCCCTCGGCCTCCTCGACATGCTCGCCGGCGAGGTCGCCGCGGAGGGAATCACGATCAACACCATCGCCAGCGGGATGTTCGCCACCGATCGCCTGGTCGAGCATCACGGCTCCACCGAGCGAGCGGAGAGGGTGGCGGGGGAGCGAATCCCGGCCAGGAGGCTGGGCAGGCCCGAGGAGTACGGCGACCTGGTTGCCTTCCTGTGCTCGGAGCGGGCCGCTTATCTCACGGGAGCGGTGATCCCGCTCGACGGCGGCCTACTCCGGTCGGTCTAGCTCAGAGCTCCTCCCGGCTTCAGGCCGTCGCGGGCCGCGGAGTGCGCCGGAACGCGACCAGCAGCCAGACGCCGCCGATGATCATCATCGCGACGCTGAACAGCTGGGCCTGGGTGAGGCCGAGCGCGACGTCGCTGTTGCGGCGGATGAACTCGACGAGAAAGCGCTCCGTCCCGGCCAGGAGCAGATACAGCGCGAAGAGCAGCCCGTTGCTGAGCCGGTCGCGGAGCCGCCAGAGCAGCAGGGCGACCAGACCCATCGCCAGCGTCTCATAGACGGGCGTGGGGTGGACGGTCTGATCGGTCGGCTTGGTGCCGTCCGGGTAGGCCATCGCCCAGGGCCCGCTCCATGCCTTGCCGTAGTCGCCGTCGCCCGAGAGCTGGCAGCCACAGCGCCCGATCGCGTAGCCGAGCGCGAGCGCCGGCGCGGCGAGGTCGAGCAGGGCGAGGGTGAGGAAGCCACGCCAGCGGGCCCAGAGAACGACTCCGAGGGCTCCGCCGATCACGCCGCCGTACCAAACCAGTCCGGAGCCGGAGAAGACGTTGCCGAGCAGGTCTCCCTTGACCTCGCTGTAGTTCTCGAGGAGGAAGTCCACGCGCGAGCCGACGAGGCCGCCGAGGAGCGCGGCGAATCCCATCTCGTAGGCCCAGTCGCCGGGCTTCCCGATCTCCTCGAGCCGCCGCCAGATCACAGCCCCGGCCCCGATGAAGGCGAACGCGAAGCAGATCCCGAAGGTCTGGAGGGTGAGGGGTCCGAGGTGGATCTCAGGCAGCACCGGACGAGAGGCTAGTCCAGCGGCCCAACCGGCTGCGCTCAGTCGGAGAACATGCCGGACATCGCCTTCAGCCCGACGTCCATGCCACCCCAGAAGGCGCCGCCGTGGAAGGGCTTGCCGTGCCGGAAGCGCCAGGGCACCGTGGTGCCGAGCATCTTCTTCCCCATCCGCCAGATCCGCGACGAGCCCACTCGATAGGCCCCGTTCGCGTCCGGCCGGACCTCGATCGGACGAGCGGGGTCGCCGGTGAGCCGCAGCGGGACCTTGGCGAAGGTCGCCTTGTCGAACTGCTCCATGATGCACATGCTGACCGGGTCGAAGCCGAGCTCAGGCTCGGTGCCCAGGATCACAGAGGCGATCTGGGAGGCGGCGGCGTCACCCTGGAGGAAGGCCAGAAAGGCCTGCTTGACGGGGAAGTCGCCGGCGTCGCCGACGGCGTAGATCTCTGGGTGACCCTGAAGCCGGCGGGTCGCGAGGTCCGTAGTGAGGAAGCCGCGGTCGTCGGCGTCGAGGCCGGCGAACGGCGTCGAGGCGACATAGGGCGGGAAGGCGACCAGCAGGTCGTGCTCGAGACGCTCGCCGTTGTGGAACTCCACGCCCTTCGAGTCGACGCTGTCGACTATCCAATCCGTGTGTCCCTCGATTCCGCGCCGGTCGAACTCGTCGGTGACCATCTCGTGGAGGCGTGGTCCAAACGCCTGGATGTAGCCCTTCTCGTAGGTCGCCCAGGTGATCGAGGTCGAGTCGCGGCCGCCCTTGCGGCGCAGCCAAGTCTCGAGCATGAGGACGATCTCGTAGAGCGGCCCCGCGCACTTGTTGTTCGGCGGGATCAGGAACGTCACGCGCTGATGGCTGCCCCGCTTGGCTGTGGCGAGCACCCGCTCGAACCCATCCCGCAGCTGCAGCATCTCCTCGGGCGTCCACATCGTGGTCGCGTGCTCGGAGAGCCCGGGGATCTCGCTCGGCCGCATCCCGGAGCCCGTGGCGATCACGAGCTGGTCATAGCCCAGGTACCGGCCGTCGACCGTCACCTGCCGCGCGTCCGCGTCGATCTCGTCGGCGTGACCCTGCACGAGCTTGATCCCGCGCTTCGCGGTCGGCTTCGCCAGTCCGACCTTGAGCCGGTCCGGGTCGAGCCCGAACGGCACGTAGATCGAGTTCGGCTTGAAGAGGAAGTGGTCCTGGTCGGAGACCAGGGTGATGTCGGCGCGATCGCCGGCGCGCAGGCGGAGGTCGAAGGCGGTCTCCAGCCCGCCGAAGCCACCTCCGAGTATCAGGACTTTGGAAGCCGCCGCCATCACAGAGAGCCTGCCACCGCGCGACGCCTCCCACGTCAGCCCTACCCCCAGATCTCGACTAGGGGTTTTCCACTGAGTAGCCCCGGCGGGAGTCGAACCCGCGCTACGAGGTTGAAAACCTCGCGTGCTAACCGTTACACCACGGGGCCGCGTTGCTGATCTTAGGTCGCGGGCGAGAGCAACCGCTCGAGCAGCGCCTTCTGCGCGTGCAGGCGGTTCTCCGCCTGGTCCCAGACGGCCGAGCGCTCGCCGTAGAGCACCTCCGCGCTGATCTCCTCGCCCGGATGCGCCGGTAGGCAGTGGAGGGCGATCGCGCGGTGGGAGGCGGCCGCGAGCAGCTCGTCGTTCAGCTGGTAGGGCGCCAGGTCCGCGCGCCGCCGATCCGCGGTCTCCTCGTCGCCCATGCTCACCCAGACGTCGGTGTAGATCGCGTCGGCCTCCGCGACGGCAGCTCGCGGATCGTCCGTGAGCTCGGCCAGCCCCTCCTCGATCCGGTAGCCCTCGGGGGCGGCGACGACGACCTCGATGCCGGCGATCCGCCCGAGGATCGCGAGCGAGCGCGCCACGTTGTTGCCGTCGCCCACGTAGGCGAGGCGGAGGCCCTCCAGCTCCCCGAAGCGCTCCCTCAAGGTGAGCAGGTCGGCCAGGGCCTGACAGGGATGGTGGCCCGGGGTGAGCCCGTTGATCACGGGGACGCTCGCGCCCTCGGCCAGGTCGCGGACCCTCTCGTCGGAGCCCGAGCGGATCACGATCCCGTGCAGATACCGGGACAGGATTCTGCCGGTGTCGCCGATTGACTCGCCCCGGGTGAGCTGGAGCTCGTCCCCGCGCAGGACGACGGGAGTCGCGCCGAGCTCGGCGGTGCCGACCTCGAACGAGACGCGCGTGCGGGTCGAGGGCTTCTCGAAGACAAGGGCAACTGAACGACCCACGAGCGAGTCTGCACCCTCGCCGCGATCGCGGCCCCGCTTGAGCTCCTCGGCGCGCTCGAGCAGGGCCAGCAGCTCGCCGCGGTCGAGCTCCTCGCCGGTCAGGAAGTTGCCGGCCTGCAGGTGTGCGGTCGAGGGAGCCATCGAGCAGCCGATACTAGGGCGGTGCAGCTCACCGCAATGACATGGAACTTGTTCCATGGCCGCGACTGGCCCCCCGAGCCGGAGCTCCAGGTGCGCGCCCACAAGGGCAACTTCCGCCGTGGCCCCCGCCTCGGGAAGACCTACGAGCAGGTGAACTGGGACCTATTCGACGAGTTCGCCTCGCTGATCGACTCGGTCGACTGGGACGTCGCCCTGTTCCAGGAGTTTCCCCCGGCCTGGAGGAGAAGGCTGGCCGAGGAGTGCGGCGCCCAGGCGCACCGCGCGCTGAGCGGCCGGAACTGGCTGCAGCCGCTCACCTCGCTGATCGGGCGCCGGCGGCCGGACCTGCTCGGCGCCTGGGAGGGCGGCTCGGACACGACGCTCGTCCGAGGGTCCGCCGGAGGGATCACGGAGCGCCGCCGTGAGGTGCTCACCTGGAGGCCGGAGCTCCGCGTGATGGCGCTCACCCGCTTGGAGACCGGCCCCTGCGTCGCGAACGTCCACGTCAGCACCAAGCCTTCATCCGCCGAGCGCGAGCTGCTCGAGGGAGCCCAGCGGGCGATCGACTTCGCCGGGTCTCAGCCCCTGATCTTCGGCGGCGACTTCAACGTCAGGCCCAAGGCGAGCGGCGTCTTCGACCAGCTCGAGGAGCGCTTCGGCCTCGCTCCCCGCACCGCTCCCGACCGGCTCAGCCACCTGCTCGTGCGGGGGCTGGAGGTGGTCGAGCATCCGGCGGCCTGGGCGCCCGAGGCACGTGACCGCGTCGATCACGACACGGGGTTGAAGATCCGGCTCTCCGATCACAACCCCGTGATTGGAAAGTTCGCCACTGTGGGATAGTGCGATCGATGGCAAGCGGGCCGACGGGGACAGAGGAGCGCTCCCGCGCCGAGCAGAGCGTGCAGGCGTTTCGTGATGCGCTCGAGAAGAGCATCACGATCTCGCGAGAGCGGCTCCAGGAGGTCGTGGACGACGCGGTGAAGCGCGGACGGATGACCCGCGGCGATGCCGAGGAGATGGTGAGCCGGGTCGCCACCAGGGGGCGCGAGCAGGCCGAGGACCTGCTCTCCCAGCTTGACCGGGTCATCACTCAGGTGCGCGAGGTTCCCGACCGGGCGAGGCAGGAGGTCGGCGGGCGGGCCGAGGTGGCACGCAAGCGTGCGGTCGGGGCGGTCGACAAGCCGCTCGCGGGCGCCGACAGAGTGCGCCGCGCGGCCCGTGTCCCGGGCTTCCCGATCACGGCGTACGACCAGCTATCGATCCGTCAGATCGACACGCGGCTGCAGGAGCTCAGCCATCAGGAGCTGCGCAGGGTCCGCGAGTACGAGCGCAAGAACAAGGCCCGCAAGGGCCTGCTGCGGGCGCTCGACCGCAAGCTCCAGTAAACGCGAGGGTGCGCGTAGCGCAACCCGTTTAGTGGCGAAGCCGGGCCGCGACTACTTCAAGGCCTTGCGCCGCTCTTCGAGCTCCGCGGCGATCTCATCGAGCGATTCCAGCGAGCTCTGCGCCCGGACGGCCAGCTTGCCGAGCTCCTTGCGCATGTCGTCGGTCGCCTTGTCCAGGGTCTCGCGCCAGTTCGAGATCTGGTCCTGTGCCTTCCCGGTCGCCCCGCCGGAGACGTCGCGCAACCGCGCCACCGCGGAGTCGATGCCGGAGCGCACGTCGCCGGTCGCCTTCTCGCCGGCCGAGCGCAGATCGTCGATCGCCTTCTGGACCTGATCCTTGACGCCACTGCTTTCGCTTGATTCCACTTGGACCTCCGTGCTCGGGGTTTCTCCCGCGAATTGTGCGCAAGCCTATACGTCTCGGCTGCAACGATAGGCCGCATATGACCGACGCGGCGATCACCCAGGAGCGGCCGGCCCGCGGCGAGCTCCTCACGCTCGACGTCGAGTCTCTCGCGTATGGCGGCAAAGGCATCGCTCGCCGCAACGGCTATGTGGTCTTCGTCGCCGGCGCGCTGCCTGGGGACCGGGTCACCGCCGAGGTGACCAGGGCGAAACGCGGATACGCCGAGGCGTCCACGCGCGAGATCGTGCGCGAATCGCCCGACCGCGTTCCGCCCCGCTGTGATCACGGGGGTGAGCCGTGTCCCGGTGCTCCCTGGCAGGGCCTCGCCTACGAGGAGCAGCTGCGCCACAAGCAGTCGCAGGTGGAGGACTCGCTGGTCCGGCTGGGAGGGCTCGAGGGCTTCGAGCTCGAACCGATCGTGCCGGCCGTTGAGCGCTGGCGCTACCGCAACAAGCTCGAGTACTCCTTCGGAGAGCGCGACGGCGAGCTCGCCCTCGGCTTCCATGCGCGCGGCCGCTGGGACCTGATCGTGGATGCCGAGGACTGCCGGCTCGCCTCCGAGCGAAACAACGCCCGGCGGAACGAGCTCCGCGACTGGGCCCGCGCCACCGCGCTGCCCGCCTGGGACCCTCGCACGCACGAGGGCGTCCTGCGGAACCTGGTGATCAGGGAGGGCCGCCGCACCGGGCAGCTGCAGAGCCGCCTGGTCACCTCCCCGGCCGAGATCCCGCGGCCGCCGGTCGACCTGCACACGATCGTCGAGGGCCCCGGCAGCGGCACCGACGGGCCGACGGGTGCGATCGGCGCCGAGTACCTCGAGGAGGAGCTCTGCGGCCTTCGCTTCCGGATCTCCCACCGCGCCTTCTTTCAGACCAACACCGAGATGGCCGAGCGCCTCTACGCGCTCGCCGCGGAGATGGCCTCCCTCGCCGGGGCCGAGCGCGTCTACGACCTCTTCTGCGGGATCGGGACCCTCGGCCTGAGCATGGCGCGCGAGGCGGGCGAGGTCTGGGGAATCGAGATCGTCCCGGACGCGATCGTCGACGCCGAGGAGAACGCTCGCCGCAACGACGTCGGAAACGCCCACTTCCGCGCGGGCGACGCCCGCAAGGAGATCCGCCCGCTGCTCGAGGAGGCGGGTCGCCCCGATGTCGTCGTCGTGGACCCACCGCGCGCCGGCCTCTCGAAGAAGATCGTCCGCCGCCTGATCGAGTGCGAGGCCAAGCGCATCGTCTACGTCTCCTGCAACCCCACCACGCTCGCGCCGAATGCCTCCCAGCTCGAGGAGGCCGGCTATAGGCTGCGGCGCGTGAGGCCGGTCGACATGTTCCCCCAGACCCCGCACATCGAGTGCGTGGCGCTGCTGGAGAAGGGCGCATGAGCAGGGCGTTCGGAGTGACGGCCGGGTTGGACCCGGAGATCGCGAGCCCGCTCGCGGACCGCTGCCAGGAGCTCGGCTACCACTCGATCTGGTCGAACGACCACCCGGGCGCCAAGGGCCTCGAGACCCTCGCCGCATACGCGAAGGGGGCGGACCGGATCGATCTCGGCGTCGCCGTCATCGCCCTCGACCGCCAGTCGCCCGAGGAGATCGCCTCGGACATCGAGCGGCTCGACATCGACACGGACCGCCTCTGGCTCGGACTCGGCGCGGGCTTCACCGATAAGCCCCTGACCACGATGCGCGAGGCCCTCCCGGGTCTGCGCGAGGTGCTGCCCGGCATCCGCCTGGTGCTGGCCGCGATGGGCCCGAGGATGTGCGCGTTCGCCGGAGCGGAGTGGGACGGCGTCTTCTTCAACTGGATCACTCCCGAGTTCGCCGCGGAGGCCCGCGAATGGGTCGAGCAGGGCGCTCGCGACGCCGGCCGGGAGCCGCCCACGGTCTTCGGCTACGTGCGAACCGCGGTCGGCACGGACGCGGAGGATCGGCTCGCCAAGGACGAGTCCTTCTACCGGGACATGCATCAGGGGTATCGCAGGCACTTCGACCGGCAGGGAGCGCCGGAGGGCACGGTCGGCGTCGCCGCCGAGAACGCTGGCGTGGCGCAGGAGGAGCTCTCCCGCTACCGCGCCCTCGACGTCCCCGTGGTCAGGGCGCTCGCCAGCGCGACGCTCGAGAACATGACCGCGCTGGCCGAGGCTGCGGCTCCCGGGGTCTAGCGCGCAGCGGGCGCTAGGCGCTAGGCCCCGGGCTCCGGCTCGGCGTCCTCGTCGACCGGGACCACCTCCGACGCGCAGGTCGTGCAGAGCACGAGCCCGCTCGGCGGGCCATCGGTGAGGGCGGTCTCCTTCTCGGCATCGGTGAGCTTCGCGCCGCAGTTCTGGCACCGGTCGGGGAGCTGCTCGATCGTCCGTTCCTCAAGTTCCATGGGATGAGGGTATCCCGCGGTTAATACGGCGGCAAACGGTCGTACCAGTCACCGAGCACCCTGAACGCCGACCAGAAGCGCTGCTTCGCGTCCTCGGTGTCGAGCGAATCGTCGATGTCCGGGACGTAGAGCGCGTCCGTCGTCGGGGTGAGCCGCTGGACCTCGCCCTCGATCGGCTCGATCCGATCGGAGAGTGGCAGCTCCAGGTCGTTGAGCGTGTCGAGTGCCTCGTCTCCCATCACCACGACGATCCGGGGCTGCACGATCGCGATCTCCTCGGCGACGCGCGTGACGCAGCCTTCCGAGGCGTGGGTGGGATCGGTCAGCGGGCATTTCACGCAGAGCGTCCCGAAGACCACGATCGGGTCGATCGCGAGCCGCTTGAAGCTCTTCATCAGCGCGTTGCCGGCTCTCCCGTAGAACGCGACGCCCTCCTCGATCTCCGAGGGGGTCGCGGAGCGCTTCAGCATCAGGATGTCCGCCTGGGGGTGCCCCGAGCCCTGGACCGGCATCACGTTCCCCCGGGGGCAGTCCTGGCAGGAGGCGAGCTCCCGGCCCAGGTCGTTCAGCTCCCGGATCGCGCGCTCGAGGTACTTCTCGCGGATCTCGTCGTCGGTTATGGATGACACGGCCCCATGCCTCTTCTTCGGGCCGGGCTCGGCCCCTTGCGGGTGCATCAACTCTTGCTCGCGGTGCGACGGCGCGACCGGGACTTACGGCCATCGCGCTCCGCCAGCGACTTGCCTCCCCGGCCGCCGCTGGTCTGCAGGAACTTGAGCGCCTGGACGTAGACGAGGTTCTTGTGCTTGCGGACGATGTCCGCCTCCCGCATCGACTCGAGGAACTCCTGGGGTCCATCGAAGTCCCTCAGGCGGATCTTGACGCTGCCCAGGCCCTGCGCGACGTGGCTGTCGGAGCCGGCTCCCGGGACGATCGAGTACTTCCGCGCGAATCGCACCGCCTCCTCGTTGAACGCCGAGAAGGCGACCCGCGGGTTGAATACCTCGAGGATGTCGATCTCGTCGACGATCTCCAGGAGGTGCTCGTAGTCGGGCACGGAGTGCAGGCGGTCGAAGGGATGCGGGACGTAGACGAGCCCGCCCTGGCGCCTGATCTCGGCGATCGTCTCGGCCATCGACATGCCGCGGTCGATCCGCTCGCTCAGGAACAGCCCGATCACCTCGCCCTCGTGCGCGGTCTTCACCTCCTCCGCGACGATCACCTTGATTCCCCCGATCCGGTTCGCGATCTCCCTGGCCTCCAGGGCCCCCGAGATCTCGTTGTGGTCGGTGATCGCGATTGCACCCAGGCCTCGCTCCTTGGCGGTCTCGAGCAGCAGCTCGGCCGGGGTGGCGCAGTCCGGCGAGTGGTCTGTGTGCATGTGCAGGTCGACGTGGATGTAGTCCTGGTCCTGGAGCCGCCGCCGAATCGCCGGGTTCCCCTCCGGGTCATGCCGCCTGTCCGCCAGGCGCTGGTAGACGGCCTCGAGGTGGTCGGTCACCTCGACCCAGGGGCGGGCCTCGCCGCAGTCCCGCGCCGACGCGCGAAGCCGCTCACGCAGAGGCTCGTCCCGGCTGAGCCGCTCGAGCTGGGCCGCGAGGGTGATCACGTCGCCGAGCGGGAAGAGCAGCCCGCGCTCTCCCTCGCCCACCAGCTCGCGGTAGAGCTCCAGGTCGGAGACGACGGGCACGGCTCCGGATGCGAACGCCTTCCGAACCAGGCCGGGAGCGGCCCGAACGCCGCCGGACGCGAGGCAGGCGATGTCCGCGCCGGCGAGGAACTCGGCCGGCTCGCCGTCCCGGGGGCGCACCACTCGCAGCCTCTCGCGGAGACGCCGGCTGACCCGGGCGAGCGGGTCCGTCGGCCCGTCGAACCAGATCACACCCTCCCAGTCGAGATCGTCGGGAAGCTTGCGCAGTGCGCGCAGCAGCAGGCGCAGGGCGCCGCGCTCCTCCTCCGCGCAATGCACGATCCGGATCCGTCCGGCCACGGGCGGATCCAGTGCCGGCTCGGCGACGTCCGCTCCGGGCCGGATCAGCTCGTACTGGCCGGGGAAGAAGCGCTGGAGCAGCTCGCCGGTCGCATCGTTGCTCGCCGTTCGCTCGTCGATCCGGCCGAAGAAGACCTCCACGAGCATCCGCGCCACCTGCGTGGAGAGCACCCGCTCGACGGGCTCGTGGAAGGTGGCGACGTTGAGCGACTGCGAGTGCCGGAGTGCCGCCGACCCCGTGCTGGGGGCGAACGGCTCGTGCACGTGCACCAGATCGAGCGGCACGGCCCCGAGCAGCCGCTCCAGCGCACCGCTGATGTCTAGGGGGAGCGGCGCCGGACGTCGCCTCGGGCCGCTGGGCAGCGGAATGCTCTGTCCGATCGCCAGGACGCGCGGGTTCTCCCCCTTCAGCAGCGGGCCGGGGTTCTTCCCCGACTCTCGGATCAGCCGCCGGCTGTCGCGGATCGCCGCCCGGGACTCCGACGGCGCGACGATCAGGACCCGGTGTCCCCGCGCGGCCAGCTCCTCGGAAGTCCGCCGGACGAACTCATTGATCTCGTGCCGAGAGCCCCAGGGGTGAGGGCTGACCTGGGCGATCGCGAGGGACTGGTCGGCCACCGCCGCAGCATAGATAGCGGCAACCAACCGGGTGAAGCGGTTACTTGGCCTTCGCCTTGGCCTTCTTGCCCTTCTTCGCCTTCTTCTCCTTGGCATCGGGCAGACCGCGCTGCCGCGCGTACTTGGCGATGAACTCCTCGGTCTTCTCACGAGCCAGCGAGTCGGGGCGCTGGTTGTGCGGCGACTTCATCAGGTAGCTCGACGGGCCGTCCAGCTGGCCGGCAAGGCCGTTGTTCAGGGCCAGCTTCACGATCCGGACAGCATCGATGACGATGCCGGCGGAGTTCGGCGAGTCCCAGACCTCGAGCTTGAGCTCCAGGTTCAGCGGCACGTCGCCGAAGGACCTGCCCTCGACGCGGATGTGCGCCCACTTGCGGTCGGTCAGCCACGGCACGTAGTCCGAGGGGCCGATGTAGACGTCCTCGGCGGGCAGCTCGTGATCCATGATCGAGGTGACGGCGTTGGTCTTCGAGATCTTCTTGGACTCCAGCCGCTCGCGCTCGAGCATGTTGTAGAAGTCCATGTTGCCGCCGACGTTGAGCTGGCTGGTGCGCTCCATGCGCACCCCGCGATCGGCGAACAGCCTCGCCAGCTGGCGGTGGACGATGGTCGCGCCCACCTGGGACTTGATGTCGTCCCCGATGATCGGCAGGCCCGCCTCGGTGAAGCGCTTGTTCCAGTAGTCCTCGCGGGCGATGAAGACCGGGAGGCAGTTGACGAAGCCGACGCCCGCGGCGAGCGCCTGCTCGACGTACCACTTGGTCGCCTGCTCGGAGCCGACCGGCAGGTAGCAGACGAGCACGTCCGTCTGGGTGTCCTGGAGGATCCCGACGATGTCGGCGGTCTGCCCCGGGGCCTTGGTGATCTTCTCCTTCAGGTACTTGCCGAGCCCGTCGTGGGTCATGCCGCGATGGACCTTGACCCCGAGGTTCGGGACATCCGAGAACTTGTAGGTGTTGTTCTGACCCGAGAAGATCGCCGCAGAGAGATCCTTCCCGACCTTCTCCTTGTCGATGTCGAACGCGGCGGTGAACTCGATGTCGCTGATGTGGTACCCGCCGAGGTCCACGTGCATCAGGCCGGGCACCTGCTCGGCCGAGTCCGCATCCTTGTAGTACTCGACGCCCTGCACGAAAGAGCTCGCGCAGTTGCCGACACCGACTATCGCGACGCGAACCTTCTCGTCACGAGCGCCGTTGCGCCGGGCGCCGTTGGCTCTTCCATTCACGGTGCTCATCTCTGGGGAATCCTCCTAGATAAGAAGTCTCAGGCTCTGAAACGACACTCATGCTGCCGCCTGGTTACACCTCGTCGGCTGGAAGCGCGTGCTCTGCGGGCGCCTGCTGCTCTTCCGCGCCGCGCTCGTAGAGCGCGTTCCTCACATGCCAAACGCGCTGAACCACGGTGAACGCGGTCAGCGCCGCCATAGCGTAGATCGCCGGGGCCAGAAGATCTGCATCGAATACTCCGGCGCCCTTCGCGAAGACGAGGCCGACCGAGAGTATGACTACTCGCACGGGGCGCGTCGCCAACCCGACCTTGCACTCGACTCCCAGCGCCTCCGCCCGTGCCCGGGTGTAGCTGACCATCAGGGAACCGAGCACGACGACCACGCACATGGCCGCGGCGAACTCGTCGCCGCTGAGCGCGAACCGATAGGCCACGGCGGTCAGGACGATCCCCTCCTCGACCCTGTCGAGCGTGGAGTCGAGGAAGGCGCCGAAGAGGGTTCCCTTGCCGGACACGCGCGCATAGCGCCCGTCCAGGGTGTCCATGACCGAGCCGATGATGAAAGCGACGCCCCCGAGGAAGTAGAGGCCCTGCCAGATCAGGACCGCGGCCGCGAGATTGCCGACCAGGCCCACGAGGGAGATCGCGTTCGGTGTCAGACGCGACTCGATCAGGCGGTTCCGAACCGCCGCGGAGAACTCCATCTACGCGGGCGAGGCCTCCGGCTCGGGCTGCGGATCGAGCTCGCCGGCCGCTGTCCTCCGTCGCTGCGGGCCGAATGACCAGGCCGGGTTGACCCGGGCAAGCAGCATCGCGGCGCCCACCGCCACGCCCGCCGTGACCAGACCGAGCACCGCGTCGAGCCAGAAGTGGTTGCCGCTGGCCATCACCACGAACGTCATCAGCAGCGGGTAGGCGAACAGAAGGCCGCGCAGCACGGGAGTTCGGACGAGCATCGCCAGCGACCAGGCCAGAATCACCGAGAGGCCGACGTGCATCGACGGGACCGCCGCGAACGGATTGAAGAGCGCATCGCCGGGATTCGAAAGCAGCGGGTTGTTGCCGGTGACCGAGCTTGAGGGATCGAGGCCCAGCTCGGGCAAGAAGCGCGGGGGCGCGGTGGGGAAGAGCGCGTAGACGATCACCGAGATCGCCATCGCGGCGAAGACGGCGTTACGGACGAAGCCGAAGCTCCCCCGATAGCGGAAATAGAGGATCGCCAGCATCAGGCAGCTGCCCTTGAAATGGAGGTTCGCGTAGCCCCAGCGCGCGACCTCAGCGGGCCACCCGGCGCCGATGGCCCAGTGCTGGACGCTGGGCTCGATCAGCAGGCCGAGGGAGCGCTCAGCGCTGACCAGGTCCCGGGCGTGGGAGAAGGAGATCCCCATGCCCGCGGTGACCGCTCCCCGACCGTGTCGCCAGAGCCAGTACGCCGCGGCGAGCAGGAAGAGCTGCAGCAGGAGATCGAGCGGCCCCCGCGGGAGGAACTTCCAGTTTCTGAGTCGGCTGACGCTCACGGGGTCCGGCCCATGTGCGCGATCCGAGCGGCGCGGCCCGCGGCGGAGGATTGGGCGGACCCGTACTGGATCACCGGGTCCTGGTGACAGCGCGGTCCCGAGCTGACCGCCCTCCAGGGCGCGAAGTCGATGCCGACCCGGAAGCGTCCGGGGGTCGTGACGTCGACCATCGTGTAGCCGCCGGGGGCCTGCTCGACGCAGCCGCTTCCCTGCTCGATCGACCAGTACGGCGTCCAGTGGACGCGGACGAGCACCGTGCCCAGCGCACTCGCGTCAACCACGAAGCCCTGCGGGGTCAGCTTCACCATCTTTCCCCCGATCGCGAGCGGGGCGGGGTGGCGAACGGCGTAGACGGTCCACTTGTTGCTGTGGAAGACCTTCTCGAGATAGGAGGGCGGGCCGCGCTTGATCATCCGCTTCTCGCCCTGGGCCGCGTAGTCGAGCGCCGAGTGCGGGATCGCCACGTATCCGACCCCGAGATCGTCGAGCCAGCTCCGGTACTGGCGCCCGGTGATCGGGGCCGATTGGTAGAAGAGCGGATTGAGCTTGCGGTCGAGCTGCCGCTCCCAGCCACGGGCTATGTAGAGGCCATGCGGGACGTAGGCCGACTCCCAGTGGTGGGCCTCAGGCAGCACCTCGACGCGCTGCGAGTCCCGGTGAGGCCGGCCGCGCAGGAAGTCGACGAGCGGCGCGTAGTAGCCGGCCTTCACCGATGGCTGGGCGCTCACCTGCTCGAGGTCTCTGACCACCGGCGACCACTGCCAGTAGATCAGCACCGGGATCAAGAGGACGAGAGCGAACCGCTGGCGGCGCCACAGCCCGAAGGCGAGAACCGGACCGAGGAGGAGCGATCCCATCCTGGTGGCGTTCCCTCCCATCGGGCTTTGGATCAGGAAGGCACCGGCGAGGGCCGCGCCGTAGGCGGCGACGCCGTAGCGAAGCAGACGCTCCTCCGGGGGCAGGGCGACGAAGACGGCGATCGCCACGAGGATCGCCGGCTCGAAGCTGGAGAAATCGAACGGCTCGGTCCCTCCTTCAGGGAAGGCGGCGGCGATCATGAGCGCCACGCCCACGGTGACCATGGCCAGCTCCAGACCCTTGCGACTGCGCTCGGCAATCGCATACGCGACCACGCCGCAAGCCAGGAACAGAGCCGCGACGGGGCTCGCAAACGGCGTCAGGGCCGCGAACCCGATAGCCAGGAAGCGGCGGCCGCGCTGTGCGGCAAGCACCGCGCACAGGGCGACGGCGACGCCGAGCGCGAATGTGAGCCGGCCGGTGAACAGACTGATCGCGGTCGCCGTCGCGAACCAGATGACGCCGAGCCGAGCGCGGTCGCCGAAACTGCGATACGCAATCGCGGAGAAGAGCAGGGCCGCGGCGATCGCCGCCAGCACACCCACCAGCCGTGGCCCGATCGCGGCGCTCAGGATCGGCAGGAGGACCCCGTAACCGGGTAGGTGGTGTCCGCCGAACCAGAAGTTGTCCCAGGTGACGAGCCCCTGGTTCGCGAAGAGGCCAGAGCGAAACACCTGCGCGGCGTGGTCCGCGCTGTCGGGCTGGATGATCAGGTACGCGGCGCCGAGGGCGGCGGCCACCAGCCCCGGCTCGCCGTAGCGGCGAAGCGCCTCCTGGGCGCTCAAGCCGTCGCTGGCCGCCAGGACCAGACGGCCGGCCGGACGCGGGCCAATACCTGCAGGGCGGTGACGGCTGAGAGCGCGGCGACGAGCAAGCCGAACGCGCCATCGACCCAGAAGTGGTTTGCGGTCACGATCACGACCCAGAAGACGAGCACGGGGTAGGCGGCCCAGACGACCTTGGTGATCGCGTGCCTCGAGATCAACACGCCCGTGATACCGACCATCGTCGAGAAGGCGACGTGCATGCTGGGAATCGCCGCGTAGGGGTTGATGAACAGCTTCACGAGGCCGGAGTCGTGGTTGACCTGGGCGTAGTCGGTGATCGTGTCGGTGAACTCACTGAAGAGCCGGGGAGGCGCGGTCGGCAGCAGCGCGTATCCGATCACTGCCAGTCCCATAGCAACCATGAACATGTTCCGGACGAAGTAAAAATTCTGGTTCCTGAAGAGATAGAGCCAGACCAGGAACGCGGACGTCACCACGAAGTGGCTGTTCATGTACATGTAGTTCGCGAAGTCGATGATCCAGCGGTGGGAGAGGAACACCTGCTGCAGGCCGGGCTCGAAGAAGGTGTGGAGGCTCTTCTCGAAGTCGATGACGTGCTGTCCGTTCGTGATCGCATGCTCCCGCTGGCCATCGGCGACACCGCGCACGGCCTCGTAGCAGAGCTCCGCGACCACGAACAGACTGAGCTGTCGAGCCGCGTCCCCATACCCCTGCGGTAGCCAATTGCCGATTTTGTCGATCAGGGCACGCATGACCGGAAGATTCTAGTGATCAGCGAGCGTCTGGTTACGCCCAGATAACACCTTCGTCACGAATTGCTGAAGTCTTCGTCGGTTGTCAGGAAGCCAACCACCCGATCGACGACCTCGGGAGCATCGATCCAGGGCCAGTGGCCCGCCTCGGGGAGCTCGACCAGCTCCGAGTTCGGCAGGCGCGTCGCGTAGGCGGGCCCGAACCGAGCCGGCAGGTAGCGATCTCGGCCTCCCCAGACGACGAGCGCCGGAGCCCTGATCCCGCCCAGGCCCTCCCCCGCGGCGGCCAGCAGGTCGGGCGAGGCGGAGCGGTAGAGCCGCAGCATCGCGTCGAACGTCCCGCGGTCGAGGTGGTCCCAGATCATGTCGATGAAGGCCGGGGCGTGCCGGCTCCAGTCGCCGCGAGACTCGCGCAGTCCCAGGTCGAGCACCCGGCGGGACCAGATCCTGTTCGAGAGCTCGCCCAACCCGCGCGTCCGCCAGATCCGGGCGGTCCGGTGCCAGCGGTAGCCGGGCAGCAGGACCACCGCGTTCACGATGACCAGCCTCCTGATCCTCTCCGGCTCCTCCTGCGCGCCGATCAGCGCAACGGCTCCCCAGTCGTGCACCACGAGCGAGTGCTCCTCGACGGCCATCCGCTGGAGGAAGCGGGTCGTGAACTTCGCAAGCCCGTCCATGGAGTAATCGAACTCCGATGGAGAAGGGCGGCCGGACCGGCCCCACCCCGGGAGATCGAGGGCCAGCGCCGGCCCGGTCATCCGCTCGAGAAAGGGCCGCCAGTCCTCCGAGTGGGTCGGGTTGCCGTGCACGAACACGGTGGGAGGCCCCTCGCCCTTCATCCTCCTGAAGAACGTGGAGACGCCGTCGACCATCACGGTGCCGGTCTCGACGAGCGGGGTCACGGTGGCCGGGGACCATATGTAATGGGGGTGTGTCCCTCCCCAGCAAAGTCGTCCTCGCCGGCGGCACCACGGCCACGCTTCCTCCCGGCGCCCCGCCCCGGGTCCCGAAGCGCGATCCGGAGTGGCGCCGTCCGCCGAGGCGTCGCGTCCTCGCCATCCGCGATCGGCTCCGTGAGCTCTACGGACGCCCAGTCAACGAGCCGCACGGCCATCCGATCGCCGAGCTCGTCCGCACGGTGCTCTCCCAGAACACGAATGACCGCAACCGCGACGTCGCGTACGCGCGGCTGCGCGAGCGGTTCCCGAGCTGGGAGGAGGTCCGCGACGCGCCCACGGAGGACGTGGAGGAGGCGATCAAGCCCGGCGGGCTGAGCGCCACCAAGGCGCCGAGGATTCAGGAGATCCTCGGGCGGCTCGATCAGCATCCAGATCTCGACTGGCTCGCCGAGGCCCCACGCGGTCAGGCGCTCGAGTTCCTGACGGGGCTGCCGGGCGTCGGCCGCAAGACCGCGGCCTGCGTGCTCATCTTCGCCTTCGGCCGACCCGAGATTCCGGTGGATACGCACGTGCATCGAGTCGGCGGTCGGCTCGGGCTGTTCAGGCCTGGCGCCCCGTTCGAGGAGGCCCATGACGAGATGCTCGCCATCACCCCACCGGAGGACGCCTACGAGCTGCACATCAACCTGATCCAGCACGGCCGGGCGATCTGCCGGCCCAAGCCCCGTTGCGGCGAGTGCGGCCTGCGCCGGATGTGCCCCTGGTATCGAGCGAACAAGTCGGGGCCGCTACCCGCAGGGTCCGGATAATCGCCGTGACGGTCGTCGCGCCCCCGATATGCTCCGGCGCGCGAAATGAAGCGGAGCACCTTTGTCATGTTCGGGCTGGTCGTCTTGCTCCTCGGAGTCGGCGTGCCCGCCTGGGCGTTCACTCAGGAGGGCTCCCAGAGCGCCTCGCCCGAGGACGTCCCGGCCAGCCTCCAGCCGGGCAAGGATCTCTTCGTCACCAACTGCGGGGCCTGCCACACCCTCGCCAAGGCGGGCACCGACGGCGTCATCGGGCCGAACCTGGACCAGCTCCTCGCCCCGCCGAGCGCCAGTGCTCCCGATCCCGCGACGATCAAGCCCCGCGTTCTCAGTGCCATCAACAACGGTGTCGCCGGGCGCATGCCGAAGGGCGTTTTGAGCGGCCAGCAGGCCGACGCGGTCGCCACCTTCGTCTCCCAGGTCGCCGGCCAGGGCCCCTAGCGGCAGCGAAATTCTGCGGTCAAATGCGGTTTTGGCCGCAACTATGCGTCAAATAGCGTTGTTAGCAGCAGTGAGAGAGAGAAGAGAGAGAGAGAGAGAGAGAGAGAGGACTCGAGGGGCCCGCGCGCAACCGATGCGCGACCACGGACTCCTCGCAGAAAGGAGTTCAGTTGAGTCATGCACATTCCCCGCGGACGCGGGGGCGCATGGGTGTAACGCTGGGAGCCGGGCTGATCGCAGCCCTGTGCCTCGCGCTTCTCCCAGGCGTCGCCGACGCCAAGGGCAAGGGCAAGAAGAAGGGCCATCAGCTCACCGTGATGACCCGCAATCTCTACCTCGGTGCTGACCTGAGCCCCGCGCTTCAGGCCACCACCATCAACGGCGCCGTTGACGCCGCCTACCAGATCGAGCAGCAGGTGCACCGCACGCAATTCCCCGGGGTGCGCGCAGCGTTGCTGGCGAAGGAGATCCTCAAGCAGAAGCCCGACGTGGTCGGCCTGCAGGAGGGGGCCTGGTGGCGCACCGGTCCATACGACCTGGCCGCCGTCACCGGCGGACCCAAGGCAACCCAGACCGATCCGGCGGGCGGCGATTTCCTGACGGATCTGCTGACGAAGCTCAACAAGAAGGGGAAGAAGAAGGGGAAGAAGGGGAAGAAGGGGAAGAAGGGCAAGTCGATCCGCTACAAGATCGCGAGCGTCGAGCAGGAGTTCGACTTCGAGCTCCCAGTGAACCAGGGCTCGGGCGGCCTGGGCGTGTGTCCGGCCCAGTGCCACAACGAGCGCCTCACCATGCGCGACGCGGTCCTGGTCCGCAAGGGCGCCGGCATCAAGCTCAGCAACCCGCAGGGCGGGCATTTCAACACGCTGCTGCGCGTCAAGGTCGGCGGGGCGATCAATGTCGACGTCACCCGTGGCTGGGCGGCGGTCAATGTGAAGAAGAGCGGACGCAAGGTCCACGTGGTGGACAGCCACCTGGAGGCGTTCGACAGCCAGGCGAGCAACACCGGTAGCGACGGGCAGACCTACCCGAAGGGTGGGATTCGAGAGGCGCAGGCGAAGGAGCTCATCGGTCCAGCCGGACCGGCGACCTCCAAGCTGCCGACGATCCTGCTCGGGGACTTCAACTCTGATTCCCCGGTTCACGGCGATCAGGTTGACCCCGGCGATGCGCTGGCGTACCGGGCGCTGCTGGCCGGCGGCTGGAGCGAGCGGGCGTTCACCCCGCCTCCCTTCGGCTGCTGCATCCAGGATCCGAACCTGTCGAACCCGAGCCCGGCCGGGATCACCCACCGGGTCGATCACATCATGTCCAACAACAAGAAGATCAAGTTCAAGAAGGGTGGCCTGACGAGCACCTACGCGAACGGCCTGTGGTCATCCGACCACTTCGGCGTCTGGAGCCGGCTGCTGATCAAGTAGCCGCGCGTCGCGTCGATCGATTCGACCGAGAGGCCGGGGCATGTCGCCCCGGCCTCTCTTTTTTTGCCGGATCCGCCGGTCTTGGCCTCACCTCACCCAGAGATCTTCCACCTCGCCACTTAGATTTCTTGCAGTCTTCGGCTGAAGCCGCTAAGCTCGCAGGACGAACACACGAAGCTTTGGAGGAACGAAAGTGGCAAAGACAATCGGCATCGACCTGGGCACGACGAATTCGTGCGTGGCGGTGATGGAGGGCGGCGAGCCCACCGTCCTCGAGAACGCAGAGGGCGGGCGCACCACCCCCTCCGTCGTCGCCTTCACCGACTCCGGCGAGCGCTTGGTTGGCACCGTCGCCAAGCGCCAGGCCGTGATGAACCCCGAGAACACGATCTTCTCGATCAAGCGCTTCATGGGCCGCAAGGAGGCCGAGGTCAAGGAGGAGGAGACCATCGTCCCCTACAAGGTCGTCGCCGGTCCGAACGGCGACGTCCGGGTGGACGCCGGCGGCAAGCAGTACTCCCCGCCGGAGATCTCGGCGATGATCCTGCAGAAGCTGAAGGCCGACGCCGAGGCCAAGCTCGGCGAACCGGTCGACTCGGCGGTGATCACCGTCCCCGCCTACTTCAACGACGATCAGCGCCAGGCCACCAAGGACGCCGGCAAGATCGCCGGCCTCGAGGTCAAGCGGATCATCAACGAGCCGACCGCGGCCTCCCTGGCCTACGGACTCGACAAGGAGTCCGACCAGACGATCCTCGTCTTCGACCTCGGTGGCGGCACCTTCGACGTGTCCGTCCTGGAGATCGGCGACGGCGTGTTCGAGGTCAAGTCCACCGCCGGTGACAACCACCTCGGCGGCGACAACTGGGACAAGGCGATCGTCGAGTGGCTGGTCGCGGAGTTCAAGCGCGATCAGGGCGTCGACCTGTCGGCCGACAAGAACTCGCTGCAGCGCCTCTACGAGGCCGCTGAGAAGGCGAAGATCGAGCTCTCCACCACGCAGGAGACGCAGATCAACCTGCCGTTCATCACCGCGACCGACGCGGGGCCCAAGCACCTCGACATCAAGCTGACCCGGGCGAAGCTCTCCGAGCTCACCTCGGATCTGCTCGATCGCGTGGTCAGTCCCGTCAAGCAGGCCCTCGCGGACTCCGGAACCGACATCGACCATGTCGTCCTGGTGGGTGGGATGACGCGCATGCCCTCCGTCCAGGAGAAGGTCAAGGAGCTGACCGGCAAGGATCCGCACCAGGGCGTCAACCCGGACGAGGTCGTCGCGATCGGCGCCGCGATCCAGGCCGGCGTGCTGGCCGGCGACGTCAAGGACGTGCTGCTGCTCGACGTCACCCCGCTCACCCTCGGCATCGAGACCAAGGGCGGCGTGATGACCAAGCTGATCGAGCGCAACACGACGATCCCGACCAAGAAGTCGGAGATCTTCTCGACGGCGGAGGACAACCAGCCCTCGGTCGAGGTCCACGTGCTCCAGGGCGAGCGCGAGATGGCGTCCGGCAACAAGAGCCTGGGCAAGTTCCAGCTCACCGGCATCCCGCCGGCGCCGCGCGGAATGCCGCAGGTCGAGGTCACCTTCGACATCGACGCGAACGGCATTCTCAACGTCTCCGCCAAGGATCTCGGGACCGGCAAGGAGCAGAAGATCGAGATCAAGGGCGGCTCCGGGCTTGACGAGTCCGAGGTCGACCAGATGATCAAGGACGCCGAGTCGCACGCCGGCGAGGATCGTCGCCAGCGCGAGCTGGCCGAGGCGCGCAACGTCGCCGAGAACGCCGCCTACCAGGCGGAGAAGCAGCTCGGCGAGCTGGGCGACAAGGTCGACGCCTCCAACAAGGAGGAGATCGAGACGGCGATCAAGGACGTGCGCGACTCGCTCACCTCCGAGGATGCCGGGGAGATCCGGTCCAAGTCGGATGCGCTGCAGGCGGCCTTCCAGAAGGTCTCCGAGCAGATCTACTCGCAGGCGGCCGAGGAGCAATCACAAGCGGCCGCCACAAACACCGCGGCCGGATCGACTACGGACGGCGCCTCGCAGAACGGCGCCGGCGACGAGGAGGTCGTGGACGCCGAGGTCGTCGACGACGAGAAGACCTCGTAAGGGGCGCCGATGAGCGACGAACAGCGTGACGAGGAGGCGGTGGACGCCGAGGTCGTCGACGCGGAGGTGGTGGACGACGGATCAACGGCCGCCACAAACACCGCGGCCGGGTCAACCACCACCGAAGCCGAGAACGGCGACGGCGCCGCCGATCAGGTCGAGCGAGATCTCGACGAGCTCGGTGAGACCAAGCGCGAGCGCGATGAGTACCTCGAGCTGGCGCAGCGAACGCGGGCGGACTTCGAGAACTACCGCAAGCGGGTGGCCAAGGACACCTCCGAGGCCCTCGCTCGCGGCAAGGCCGAGCTCGCCCGCGCGCTTCTGCCCGTGATCGACAACCTCGAGCGCGCGCTCCAGGCCGGTGGGGAGCCCTCGGCCCACCGGGCGCTCGTCGAGGGGGTGGCGATGGTCCACGACGAGCTCCACGGCCGGCTCGAGGGCGCCGGAGTCGAGGCCTTCGATCCGACCGGCGAGAAGTTCGACCCGCAGCTGCACGAGGCGCTCTCGATGAAGCCCGGCGAGGGCACGGAGCCCGGCGTCGTCGTGGAGACGGTCGCCAAGGGCTACCGGCTGAATGGCCAGGTGCTGCGCCCCGCGAAGGTGGTGGTGAGCCAGTGACGGCTCCGCGCGACTTCTACGAGGTGCTCGGCGTCTCGAAGTCGGCCTCGCAGGACGAGATCAAGAAGGCCTATCGCGAGCTGGCCCGCAAATGGCACCCCGATCGCAACCCCGACGATGCGGGCGCCGAGGAGCGCTTCAAGGAGGTCCAGCAGGCCTATGACGCGCTCTCGGACCCCGAGAAGCGCAAGCAATATGACGCCGGCGGGCGCTTCGGCGGCTTCGGCGCCGGCGGCTTCCCCGGCGGCGGGGCTCCGGGCGGCGGCTTTGCCTCGGACCTGGGTGACATCTTCTCCACCTTCTTCCGCGGCGGCGGCCGGCAGGGCCCTCGCGAGCAGCGGGGCCGCGACCTCGAGACGGAGGTCCGCCTCTCCTTCGACCAGGCGATGCACGGAACGCAGATCGCCGTCTCGGTTCCGACAACGGGGCCCTGCACAACCTGCCAGGGCAGCGGTGCGAGGCCCGGCACCTCGCCGCGCACCTGCCCCCGCTGCGACGGGACCGGGATCGACGCTCAGAGCCAGGGGCTCTTCTCCATCTCGCAGCCCTGTCCGGAGTGCGGCGGGCAGGGCACCGTGATCGACGATCCGTGCCCGACCTGCAGCGGCAGTGGGATCACCCAGGAGACCAAGCGCTACCGGGTCAACATCCCCGCCGGCGTCCACGACGGGAGCCGAATCAGGCTGGCCGGAAAGGGCGAGGCCGGCTACCGCGGCGGACCGCGGGGGGACCTCTACGTGACCACCCGGGTGGCGCCGTCTCCCATCTTCAAGCAGCGACCCGACGGGAACCTCGAGGTGGATCTGCCGGTCACGGTGACAGAGGCGATCCAGGGAGCCACGATCGAGGTGCCGACGCTGGACGGGTCCAAGACCATTCGCATCCCGTCCGGAACGCAACACGGCTCGGTCCAGCGTCTGCGCGGCGAGGGGCCGGCGAAGCCGAAGGGGTCGGGACGAGGCGACATCCACTACCGCCTGCGGATCGACGTTCCGAAGGATCTCTCGGACGAACAGCGCGAGGCGGTCTCAAAGCTCGCCGAGGCGCTGAACGGTCAGAACCCGCGCGCATCGCTGCTCGGACGGGAATCAACGGCCGCCAAAGACACGGCGGCCGGATCATCCGGCGAAGAGGGGAGAGTGAAGGCCGATGGCTGACGACGCGGGCAGGAAGGGGCGGGACGACGCCGGGCGGATTGACCACGAGCGGGGTGTCTTCATGATCTCCGTCGCCGCCGAGCTGGCCGAGATGCATCCCCAGACGCTGCGGATGTACGAGGCACGCGGCCTGATCACGCCGAAGCGCTCGCCCAAGAACACCCGGCTCTACTCGCAGGCGGACGTCGAGCGCCTGCGCCGGATCCAGCAGATGACCAGCGACGAGGGCCTCAACCTGGCGGGAGTCGAGACCGTTCTGGAGCTCGAGCGTCGGCTCGAGCGCATGCGCAGCGACCTCGTCAGGATGCGGAAGCGCGCGGCCGAGATGGAGCAGCGCATGAGCCGGGAGCTGGAGCGGCTGCGGAAGTCAATCGGCGGCGAGCTCGTCCCCTACGGGGCGTACGAGCCGAAGCGCATGGGCCGAGCGCAGGGATCGACGCGAATCCCGATCCGGCGCCGCACGAACTAGCGCCGAGCAGGCCGCCGGCCGCCCTCGAACCAGACCGACCGGCCATGCCCGATCGCCTCTCGGCGTTCGGTCAGGAGTGGGTCCCCGTTTCGGGGGTGGCGAGCTCTGGATCGAGACCCGCATCGGCGAGCGCCTCGGCCTGATCGAGATAGAGACGCCAGTAGGCGATCTTGCCGTCGCGGAAGGTGATGGTGTGCGCGTCGCGCTGCTCGACCTCGAGGTCCACCCGCTCTCCCTTTGCGCGAGTGTGCAGAAGGGCGACCACGCGGTCACCGGCAGGGAGCAGCCGGAACTCCTTGATCTCGACATCCTCGAACCCACTCATCAGCAACTCGGCGACGCGCCTGGCGGCGTCAGGCCCTCGGTAGGGGCTCTCGGGCAGGTCGGGGTCATAGACCTCGACGTCGTCCGTGAAGAAGGGCATGACGCCGTCGACGCCCTCGCTGTTGAAGGTCTCAAGAATGCGCTGATAGGTCTCGAGGTTGGTCTCCATAGCCATCCTTGGCCGGAGCGGCCGCCAGGGGCCATCCTATGCGGCCCGGGCGGGCCGTGTAAACCCTCAAATCGGCTAACGATGGCCAGGCATTGATCTAAGTGTGAAGCACATAGATTTCTTTACTTTCCATACTCAAGCCGCTACCATGATGCGTGATGCAGCCCGACCGATTCACGATCCGCTCCCAGGAGGCCGTCGCGGCGGCCCAGCGGCTTGCGGCCGAGGGGTCCAACCCCGAGGTCGCACCGCCCCACCTTCTCCTTGCCCTGCTCGACCAGGACGAGGGCGTCGTCGTGCCGGTCCTGCAGCGGCTCGGCGTCGATGCGCAGGATGCGCGGGCCGGGGCTCGTGAGGCGATCGGCAAGCTGCCCAAGCTGAGCGGCAACACCGTCCCCGACGTCCGCCCCTCGAGCGAGTTCGTCTGGGTCCTCCAGCAGGCGGAGAAGGAGTCGACGGGCCTCGGGGACGAGTACATCTCGACCGAGCACATCCTGCTGGCCCTCGCCGAATCGAAGTCAGGCGTCTCCGATCTGCTTCCCGACCGGAAGGAGCTCCTTCAGGCGATCTCCGAGGTGCGCGGCCCGCATCGGGTCACCTCACCCAATCCCGAGGACACCTTCGGTGCCCTCGAGAAGTACGGACGCGACCTGACCGCCGAGGCCGAGAGCGGCAAGCTCGATCCGGTGATCGGGCGCGACGAGGAGATCCGCCGCGTGATCCAGGTGCTCTCCCGCCGCACCAAGAACAACCCCGTCCTGATCGGCGACCCCGGCGTCGGCAAGACGGCGATCGTCGAGGGGCTCGCCCAGAGGATCGTCTCCGGGGACATCCCTGAGTCACTACGCGATCGGCGCGTGATCGCGCTCGACATCGGCTCCCTGCTCGCCGGTTCGAAGTACCGCGGCGAGTTCGAGGAGCGGCTCAAGGCGGTCCTCAAGGAGATCCAGGCCGCCGAGGGTCAGATCGTCCTCTTCATGGACGAGCTCCACACGATCGTCGGCGCCGGCGCGGCCGAGGGCGCCGTCGATGCATCCAACCTCCTGAAGCCGATGCTCGCCCGCGGCGAGCTCCGAGCCGTCGGTGCGACCACGCTCGACGAGTACCGCAAGCACATCGAGAAGGACGCCGCCCTCGAGCGCCGCTTCCAGCCCATCGTCGTCGGCGAGCCCGACGCCGCCGACACGATCGCGATCCTGCGAGGCCTCAAGGAGCGGTATGAGGTCCACCACGGGGTTCGGATCACGGATGCCGCGATCGTGGCGGCCGCGACGCTCTCCGACCGCTACATCGCCGACCGCTTCCTGCCGGACAAGGCGATCGACCTGATCGATGAGGCCGCCTCGCGGCTGAAGATCGAGATCGACTCGATGCCGACCGAGATCGACGAGGTCGAGCGTCGCATCCAGCAGCTCGAGATCGAGCGCGAGGCCCTGAAGAAGGAGAAGGACGAGGCTTCCAAGGACCGTCTCGCCGCGATCGAGAGCGAGCTCGCCGACCTGCGCGAGCGCTCGTCCGAGATGAAGGCGCGCTGGCAGAACGAGAAGAGCGCGATCGACGCCATCAAGTCGGCCAAGGCCGAGCTCGATCAGGCCGCCCGCGAGGCGGAGCGCGCCGAGCGCGACGCCGACCTGGAGCGCGCCGCCGAGCTGCGCTACGGCCGGATCCCCGAGCTCGAGCAGACGGTGCAGGAGCAGGAGGCGAAGCTCGGAGAGCTCCATCGCGACGGCGGCTCGATGCTGACCGAGGAGGTCACCGAGGAGGACATCGCCGAGGTAGTCGCCAAGTGGACCGGCATCCCGGTCTCCCGCCTGATGGAGGGCGAAGTCGAGAAGCTGATCCACATGGAGGAGCGCCTCCACGAGCGCGTCATCGGCCAGGACGAGGCCGTCGAGGCCGTCTCCGGCGCCCTGCGCCGCTCGCGTGCCGGGCTCTCCGATCCCGACCAGCCGATCGGCAGCTTCCTCTTCTGCGGCCCGACCGGGGTCGGCAAGACCGAGCTCGCCAGAGCCCTCGCGGAGTTCATGTTCGACTCCGAGCAGGCGATGGTTCGCATCGACATGTCCGAGTACATGGAGAAGCACGCCGTGGCGCGGCTGATCGGTGCTCCCCCGGGCTATGTCGGCTACGAGGAGGGCGGCCAGCTCACCGAGGCCGTTCGGCGCCGACCATATTCCGTGATCCTGCTCGATGAGATCGAGAAGGCTCACCCCGACGTCTTCAACGTCCTCCTCCAGATCATGGACGACGGCCGTCTCACCGACGGCCAGGGGCGCACCGTCGACTTCAAGAACACCGTGATGATCATGACTTCGAACGTCGGCAGCCAGTTCATCGCGGCCGAGTCCGTGGAGGAGAACGCCCGCCAGCAGGTCGAGGAGGCGCTGACGCAGACGTTCCCACCCGAGTTCCTCAACCGGATCGACGACGTGGTCATCTTCCACCGCCTCACCAAGGACGACCTGGCGAGGATCGTCGACATCCAGGTCGCCCAGCTCGCCGATCGCGTCCACGAGCGCGGCATCGAGATCGAGCTCACCGACGGGGCGCGCGAGCTGCTCGGCAACCTCGGCTTCGACCCGACCTACGGCGCCCGTCCACTGAAGCGGGTGATCCAGAAGCAGCTGATCGACAAGCTGGCGCTGCGCCTGCTCGAGGGCGACTTCGCCGAGGGCGACGCGGTCAGGGTCGACACGCAGGACGGCGATTTGGCCTTCGAGAAGGCCAAATCGCCTGCAAGACGGCTGACAACCGCCTAAAGAACCCAGTTCTCGGTATCGGGCTGCGCCCTCGCCTGGACGAATAGATCAGGGATGAGCTTGAGCGACACAGGCCGGGCCTGGCGGCGCGCCCTCGTACCCACAGCGGAGGATGCCGGTTGGACGATCCGTGAAGCCGCATGGGGCCTCGAAGAGCGGGTCCTGTGGCGAGGCACCGATGTGACGCGTGACGCTGTCGCCCGCGCGGGACACACGATGCAGCCCCTCCAGAGGGTGATCCAGACGAGGATGACCTGGCCTTTGGCGGATGCGCTGAGCGAGCGGAGCCGCCGCTCCAGGGCGGCGATGGCCGCCGGCGCCGCGACCCTCGCGATCACCGCTGCCGCGGGTGGGGCGATGAGCGCGGCCGACCATCCACCGGTGAGTCAGCCCCCAGCACCTGTCGCGGCATCCTTGCCCACGGCCGCGCCCCAGAGCGCGAGGCTGACCGCCCTTCAGGGAGTCGCGCCGAAGATCAGGGCAGGGCATGCCACACCTCCGCCCGCCCACCCCCCGACCGCGTCCGCCGCATCCCCCAAGCAGGTCGTATCACCCAGGCAGGTCGCGTGGCGGTTCGCGCAGGCGTTCGTCGGCTACGAGGTCGGCAATTCGAGCAAGAAGACCGACGCCGTCTTCGCAGCCACCGCCAGCAAGCCGCTGGCCAAGTCCCTCGCCGCCGACCCGCCCCGTCTCCCGGCCGACGGCAAGGTCCCGCAGGCGCGGGTTCTGAACGTCGTCCTGGGCAGCGCGAGCAAGAAGCAGGTCACCGCCAGCGTCTCGCTGGTGCGCCTGCGGGCGATCAGCGAGGTGCGGCTGACCCTGACGAAGACCGGCGATCGGTGGCGCGTCGCTCAGGTCCTTGGCTGATGGGACGGATCAGGGCGGCAATCGCGGCGACGGTCGTGGGCGCGGCAATCGCCGCGCCGGGGGCCGGCGCACAGACGACGACTGACCCCGCCCCGACGACGACCACGGACACGCCCGAGCCGCCGAGCCAGCCGCAGCCGCCGGTGACGCTGCTCCCGCCGGCCAAGCCGATCACCACACAGCCGCCGAAGGCCCAGAAGCCGGAACCGAAGCCACCGGCCAATGGCGGGGGCAAGGGCACGAAGGGCGGAGGCAAGGGCACGAAGGGCGGAGGCAAGGGCACGAAGGGCGGAGGCGAGAGCGAGAAGGGCACCGCCAAGGGCGGCGGCGCGGCCCCGGCGCCGCCGGCCCCGCTGGTCCCCACGGCCTGCGGCCCCGTCGCGATCCCGGCGTACCTCGGCCCGATCTACCAGGCCGCGGCGCAGGCGTACGACCTGGGCCCCGCAGGTCCGTCGATCCTCGCCGCGATCAACGAGATCGAGAGTGGCTTCGGCCAGAACCTCGGCCCCTCTTCCGCGGGCGCCGAGGGCTGGATGCAGTTCATGCCCTCGACCTGGGCCGTGTACGGCGTGGACGCGGACCAGGACGGCACCAAGGACCCGAACAACCCGAACGATGCGATCTTCGCCGCGGCGCGCTACCTGCGCGCCGCCGGCATGCCGGAGGACCCCGAGGGCGCGGTCTTCGCCTACAACCACGCCGACTGGTACGTCTCCGAGGTGATGGCGCGGGCCGCCTGCTTCAGCGGGATCGGCGATGGGACGCTGGGCGGCCTCTCACTGATCCCGAAGCGGCAGGAGCTCGTCTGCTCCCCCGCCGACGGCTCCCGCGAGTCGATCCCCGAGGACTACATGAAGGCCTTCCAGGACGCCGCCGGCCGCTACGACCTCGGCAAGAGCGGGGTCTGGGCGCTCGCCGCGGTGGCGAGGGTCGAATCCAACTTTGGCAAGGGCATGAGCCGCGAGCAGCTCGCCTCGGTCGGTCCGCTCGGGCTCACCGAGGACCACTGGAAGCAGTACGCGGTCGACGGCGACGGCGACGGCAAGATCAAGCGTCAGAGCCCGGCCGACTCGGCCGCGACTCTGGCCCGGATGATCTGGGCGGCAGGCGACCTGCGCGCCGGGCTCTTCGAGCACAACCACGCCGAGTGGTACGTCGACGCCGTCCTGCAGGACGCCGAGTCGATGGCGGGCAGCTGCCAGGTGAAGACCGTGGCCTACTCGGTCGCCCTGCCGGGGCCGACCAATGCACCGATCAACTGGGGCAACGTCGAGCTCTCGAACTCCCTCGAGATGGTGGATATCCAGTCCGGCGTGATCGATCCGCGGATCCTCGGCATCCTCGGCGCGATCAGCCAGGAGCACACGATCCGCATCTCGGCGCTCCGCTCGGATCACTCCAAGCTCACCTCCAGCGGCAACGTGTCCAACCACTACTACGGCCGGGCGATGGACATCGCCGCGATCGACGGCGTGGCGTGCACCGACGTCTCGGTCGACGGCCCCTGCGGGACCATCGCCCGCCAGCTCGGCGCGCTGCCGGCCGGCCAGGAGCCGACCGAGCTCATCTACTGCTTCGACCCGGACGGACCCACGAACCCGAGCGGGTTCGCGCAGGCCGACCACTGCGACCACGTCCACGTGGGGTTCGACGGCTAGACGCAGGCCCAGGGGCATAGGGTTCCCCTATGCCGATGCTTGACGTCGAGCGCCGCGGCCGGGTGGTCATTGTCAGCGTCGATCACCCGCCGCACAACTTCATGACCGCCGGGATGGTCCGGGAGCTGCAGCGGCTGGTTCGCTCCCTTCGGGGCGATCGCTCGGTGGGAGCGGTCGTGATCACCGGCAAGCCCGATGACCTCTACATCACCCACTACGACGTCGCCGAGATCCTCGCGAGCGTCCGGCGGGCGGGTATCGCTGCGCCGCCGTGGCTGACCGCGATCGTCCTCAGGATCGCCGGGGCGGTCCGCCGAATCCCGGCCCTGCGCGACCTGGGTGAGCGAACGCCCCTCGCGGCGGTGTTCGAGCTCTACCGGATACACGACCTGTTTCTGGAGATGAACCGCTCCGAGCTTGTCTTCATCGCAGCGATCAACGGGCCGGCGACCGGGGGCGGATGTGAGATCTCACTCGCCTGCGACGTCCGGCTGATGGCCGACACCGACATCGCGATCGGCCTGCCCGAGATGACGATCGACTTCAACCCGGGTGCCGGCGGTACCCAGCGGCTGCCGAGGCTCGTGGGCGTGGGCCGAGCGCTGCAGATGATGCTCGAGGGGCGGACGCTGAGCCCGCGCGAGGCGCTCGACCACGGCCTGATCGGCGCCGTCGTGCCGCCGGACCAGGTGAAGGAGGCGGCAGTCCGCGTGGGGGAGCGGCTCGCGCGGCGCTCGCCGGAGGCGATCCGTTCGCTGAAGCGCGCCGTCTACGAGGGCGCGTCGCGCCCGCTGGCGCGGGGTCTCGCCGTCGAGCGGAAGTGGTTCATGGTCGCCTCGGCCACGGACTCATCGCAGGAGAAGATGGCGGCGATGTCGAGGCAGGTCGAGGCCGAAGGGGCGTCACCTTGGGCGACGGCGGAAGGGCTGGCTCCCTGGCAGGAGGGGACCGCGGCGGATTAGGAGCCGGCGCCGCTGGGCCTTCGGGCGACCCCTCGGATCACCGGCCGCACGATCGGCGGGGCCTTCGGCATCTTCTCGTTCTCGAGGCTGTCGATCCAGAAGCCCGCGTCGGCGAGCAGCTGTCCGGTGTCGCGATTCGGATGGCAGCCCGCCCCGAGGAACCCCCACGGCCGCTCGAGCCGGTCCTGCCAGCGGGCGAGACCCGGCCTGCTGCTGCGAACGTGCTCGAGGTAGAGGAGCCTGCCGCCCTCGACCAGGACGCGCCGGGCCTCGGCCAGGGCGCGGAGCGGATCGGGGACCGTGCAGAGCACCAGCGTCGAGACCACGGTGTCGAAGCTGTCGTCGTCGAAGGGCAGCTGCTCCGCCGAGGCCTCGACCACGGTGGGGCTCCCGGCCGCACCGGGATCGCCGGCGACGCGCTCACGCAGCCGGCGGGCCATGTGCGGGTCCGGCTCGGTCATCACCAGCTCGGTCACGGCGTCCGTGTAGTGCTCGAGGTTATGACCGGTACCGGCCCCGAGCTCAAGGACCCGTCCGGACGCGGAGGCGAGCAGTTCGCGCCGCATCGCTCCCAGTCCGGCGCGCTCCGTCCCGGTCATCAACCGGTCGTAGAAGCGAGCGAAGATCGGATGCTCACTCATGCCCTGATCATCGCCGCTGATCCGGACGCCCGCGCGGGTTCACAACCGAGATTGCACGACGCGCCCGAAAGTGAGAGAAAGGGGGTCGCCAAGGGACAAGTCACTAGAAGAGGAGAAGGCATGCCGACATTCGTAATGCTTACCAATCTGACCGCCGAGGGCATTCAGACGCTGAAGAACAACCCGACGCGGGTTCAGGAGGTCAACAAGGAGGTCGAGCAGATCGGGGTCACCGTCAAGGAGCAGTGGGCGACGCTCGGGCAGTACGACTTCATCACGATCGTCGAGGCGCCCGACGAGAAGACGATGGCCAAGGTCTCCGTCGAGCTCGGCTCCCGAGGCACGATGAGCAGCCAGACGCTCGCGGCGATCCCGGTCGAGGACTTCGTGAGCGCCCTTTAGCCGCCCCCGGACGCGAAGCGGAGGAGGCGGCACTTGATGAAGGTCCTCGTCGTCGGTGCAGGGGGTAGAGAGCACGCGATCGTGCGTGCCCTCGCCCGCTCGCCACAGAACCCGGAGCTGCTCTGCGCGCCCGGCAACGCCGGGATCGCCGAGGAGGCCCGCTGCCTCGATGCCGGTGCGGATGACGTCGATGCGCTGGTCGGCGCCGCCCGCGAAGAGGGTGTGGACCTCGTCATCGTCGGCCCCGAGGCGCCGCTCGTGGCCGGCCTGGTCGACGCGCTCGAGCGCGAGGGCATCGCGGCGTTCGGCCCGAGCGCCGAGGCGGCTCGGCTTGAGGGATCGAAGCTCCACGCCAAGCAGCTGATGGGGGAGGCGGGCGTGCCGACCGCCTCCCACACGGTGCTCCGCTCGCGCGAGGAGGCGCTCGACCAGATCGCCTGTGCGTCCTACCCGGCCGTGCTCAAGGCCGATGGCCTGGCGGCCGGCAAGGGCGTGATCATCTGCGAGTCGGAGGCGGAGGCCCGCGAGGCGGTCGGCGTCTTCTTCGAGGAGCGTCGCTTCGGCGAGACCCAGGTCGTGATCGAGGAGTTCCTCGAGGGGGAGGAGCTCTCCCTGCTGGCGCTCTGCGACGGCGATCACGTGCTCCCGCTCGCGCCGGCCCAGGACTACAAGCGGATCGGCGACGGCGACGAGGGCCCGAACACGGGTGGCATGGGGAGCTACTCGCCCGTCCCGGGCTTCGATGCGGCCGAGACGGAGCGGATCGCCGATCTGGTGCATCGCCCGGTCGTCGCGGCGATGAAGCGCCGCGGGACTCCATTCCACGGCGTCCTCTACGCCGGGCTGATGCTGACCGACACCGGGCCGAAGGTGCTCGAGTTCAACTGCCGCTTCGGCGACCCGGAGACGCAGGCGGTGCTGCCGCGCCTGCGCTCGGACCTGCTCGCCCTCTGCCTCGCCTCGCGCGAGGCCGGTGGACTCGCCGGCGTTGAGGCGGGGTTCGGGAACGACTGGGCCGTCACGGTGGTGCTCGCGTCGGCCGGCTACCCGGCGTCCTCCTCGAACGGCGACGTGATCTCCGGGCTGGATCAGGCTGCTGCGGTGGAGGGGGTCGAGGTGACCCACGCCGGCACCGCGCACCGCGGCGGCGATGTGGTGACCGCCGGCGGCCGTGTTCTCAACGTCACCGGGCTCGGGCCCACGGCGGCGGAGGCGCGCAGACGTGCCTACGATGCCGCCCAGCTGATCAGCTTTGAGGGAATGCAGATGCGGACGGACATCGCGGCCAGAGCCGTCGACCGCGCCGCCGCCTGAAAGACGACATCGATGACGACCGAAAGGAGGAGCTGATGCCCGAGGGCGATGTTGCGGAGAGGATGCCCGAGGTGGAGGAGGCGTTCGAGGAGATCGAGGTCGACGCGCCTCTCGTCGGAATCATCATGGGCTCGAAGAACGACAAGCCCAAGCTGCAGCCCGCCGGCGAGGCTCTTCAAGAGCACGGCATTCGCTACGAGGTCCGGGTATTGAGCGCACATCGCGATCCCGAGGCGACCAGCGAGTACTGCACCGCCGCCCGGATGCGCGGCCTCAAGGTGATCATCGCCGGCGCCGGGATGTCCGCCGCCCTTCCGGGGTTCGCCGCCTCGAAGACCGACCTCCCCGTGGTCGGCGTCCCGATCTCGGGCAAGAACCTCGGTGGGCTCGACGCCCTCCTCTCCGCGGTGCAGATGCCGCCCGGCGTCCCGGTCGCCTGCGTGGCGATCGACGGGGCCAAGAACGCGGGCCTGCTCGCGGTGCGGATCATCAACGCCTGACGGTTGTTCCGATCCGCTGCTGGAGCTGCGCGAGCAGCTCGGACGCGGTCTCGTGCATCAGCTCGCGGAGCTCCGCCACGGGCGGCGCCAGATCGCCGGCGCGGGTGGCGACGAGGACGGCGCGGGTGGCGGGGCGCTCGCTGCGGATCCTCACCAGGGAGATGTCTGGCCGCACCGCGTCCGCGGCGAGCCCGGGGAACAGGGTCACGCCGAGCCCAGCCGCCACGAGGCCGAGCTTCGCCGTCCACTCGCGAGCGATGAACGCGACCTGCGGAATCCATTCGCCCCACTCCCAAGCGCCGAGCAGCATCTCGTTGCCCTTGGGGGTCGCGGAGATCCAGCGCTCGGAGGCGAGCTCGTCGAGGTCCACCGTTCGGCGCGGCGCGAGACGATGGCTGCGGCCGACGGCGAGCAGCAGTGGATCGTCGAGGAGGTGCTCGACCGTGATCCGCGGATCTCGCGGGGGCTCGCGCTCGGGCAGCACACCGATCACCGCAAGCTCCGCAGAGCCTGAGACGAGTCTCTTCACCTGCGAGGAGGTGCTGCCCTCCCGAAGGGAGACATCCACGCCGGGATGCCTCTCCCGAAACGCCGCGAGCGCGCGGGGAACCAGGGACGCGACCGACGTCGGGATCGCTCCCACCCGGAGCCGGCCGGTGGCGAGCTCGGACATGCCCTCCAGCTCGCGCTGTGCCGCGTCGACCTCGTCGAGAACCGTTTCCGCGCGGCGCAGCAAGGTCTCGCCGGCGTCGGTGATCCGGACACCGCGCCCGGTGCGCTCGAAGAGCGACGTCCCGGCGGCGCCCTCGAGAGCGGCCACCTGACGGGAGATCGCGGACTGCGTGTAGCCCAGGGACTCGGCGGCCGCGGTGAACGACCCACGAGAGGCGACCTCGCGCAGGACCCTGAGTCCGGTCAGGCTTAGCTCAGCCATGCGTAATCCGCATGGTAGCCGTGAGCGATACTCGCTTGTGTCATCGCTGGCCCACGCCTACCTTTGGCCCCAGTCGAATCCGAGGAGGAACCCAGGTTGGATGCATCAGAGAACAAGGCGCTCGTGCGGGATGTCTTCGCCGCGCTCGCGGAGGGCGACGGCCGGCCGTTCGTCGACCTGCTCGCCGACGACATCCGCTGGACGATCATCGGCAGCACGGAGTGGTCCGGCAGCTGGGAGGGCAAGGTGGCGGTCCGATCGAACCTGCTCGATCCGCTGTTCGCGCAGTTCCGGACGCCGTACCGGAGCGAGGCGCTCCGGCTGATCGCGGAGGACGATCACGTTGTGATCGAATGCCGCGGCGATGTCACCACCAGGGCGGGGACGCCGTACCGGAACACCTACTGCTACGTCTGTCGGCTCGACGGCGGCAAGGTGCGCGAGCTGACCGAGTACTGCGACACGGAGCTGCTCACCAAGGCGCTCGCGCCCCCGTGGGCCGAGGTCCCGGCTTGATGCGGCCGCGATGTCTGTGGCGGCGGGTGATCAGGTGATCCCCCGCTACACCCGCGAGGAGATCGGCTCTGTCTGGACCCAGCAGCGCCGGATGGAGACCTGGCTGAAGGTCGAGCTGGCGGCCACCGACGCGTGGGCGGCGGAGGGCGTCGTGCCGGAGGAGGCGGCTGCGGCCTGCCGCGAGCAGGCGTCCTTCACCGTCGAGGCCGTCGAGGAGCGGGAGAGGACGACGGGCCACGACGTCGCCGCCTTCGTGGACGTCACCTCCAGCTCGATCGGCGAGGAGGGGCGCTGGCTGCACTACGGCCTCACCTCGTCGGACGTTCTGGACACCGCCATCGCCCTCCAGCTCGCTGATGCCGGTGAGATCGTCGTGCGAGGGGCCCGCGCCTACCGGGACGCGCTGGTCGCTCGGGCGAAGGAGTTCGCCGAGACCCTCTGCGTCGGCCGCACCCACGGCGTCCACGCCGAGCCCACCACCTTCGGGCTGCGCCTGGCGGGCTTCGCCTTCGAGGCGGACCGCAACCTCCAACGCCTCACCGACGCGTTCGAGCAGGTGGCGGTCGGGAAGCTCTCCGGGGCGGTGGGCACCTATGCGTCGATTCCGCCGTCGGTCGAGGCGCGGGTAATGGAGAGACTCGGCCTGGCCCGGGAGGACATCTCGACGCAGGTCGTGCCGCGCGACCGGCACGCCGTCGTCCTGGCGCGGATGGCGATCGCGGCCGCCGGGCTGGAGCGGTTCGGCATCGAGATCCGGAACCTGCAGCGCACCGAGGTGCGGGAGGTCGAGGAGCCGTTCGGCTCCGGCCAGAAGGGCTCCTCGGCGATGCCCCACAAGCGGAACCCGATCCTCGCGGAGCGGCTCTGTGGGCTCGCCCGCGTCATGCGCGGCTACTCGCAGGTCGGGATCGAGAACATCGCCCTCTGGCACGAGCGCGACATCTCGCACTCGGGCGCCGAGCGAGTCGTGCTTCCCGACGCGACCATCGCCCTCGACTACATGCAGCACATCGCCACCCGGATCGTCGACGGGATGACGGTCCACACGGACCGGATGGGCGAGAACATCGAGCTCACCCATGGAGCGCTCTTCAGCCAGCGCGCGCTCACGGCACTGATCGAGTCCGGCATGACCCGGGACGACGCGTACCGGGTCGTCCAGGAGAACGCCCAGCGGGCCTGGGACGAGGGGACGAGCTTCCGCGAGCTGATCGCGGCCGCGGCGCCGCAGCTCGACCTCGATGAGGTCTTCGACTACGGCGCCTACCTGAAGCATGTGCCGGAGGTGCTTGCGCGCCTGGATAGGCTTGCGGCGTGATCCTCTACACGTGCGGCCAGCAGAAGAGGTATGCGGCCATCGGCCATGCCTGCGGGCGCGCGGCGAAGGCCCTGGATGAGGCGGGCTACGAGTACGAGCTCAAGCCGATGCCCGGCTACCGGATGATGCCCTGGACCTGGGGCGCGCGCCGCGGCGGGCGAGACGAGGTCAAGGGGCTGACCGGCCAGATCGACCTCCCCGTGCTGGCCCTCGACGAGGGCAAGGCGATCGTCGGCTCGGGCAAGATCGCCGAGTGGGCCAAGGCACACCCCTCCGTTCAGCCGGAGGTGGGCGGCGGATGACGCAATCGCTGGCCGATCTGAAGCTGCACGGCTCGGGCAAGGTCCGCGAGATCTACGAGGACGGCGACGAGCTGATCATGGTCGCCTCCGACCGGATCTCCGTCTACGACGTCGTCCTGCCCACCGAGATCCCGGACAAGGGCAAGGTCCTCACCCAGATGTCGCTCTTCTGGTTCGAGCTGGCCGGCGACATCGTCCCCAACCACTTCATCTCCGAGGACGTGCCTCCCGAGGCGGCCGGGCGCGGGATGCGTGTCCAGAGGCTCGACATGTATCCCGTCGAGTGCGTCGTCCGCGGCTACCTCTCCGGCTCGGGCTGGAAGGAATACCGCGAGTCCGGCGCCGTCTGCGGGATCGAGCTTCCGGAGGGCCTGCGGGAGTCCGACAAGCTCCCCGAGCCGATCTTCACCCCGGCCACCAAGGCCGAGCTCGGCGAGCACGACGAGAACATCGACTTCGACACGGCCGCCGAGGCGATCGGAAACCGGCCGCTGATGGAGGAGCTCAGGCGGGTCTCGATCGAGATCTATGAGCGCGGTGCCGACCATGCGGCCGAGAAGGGAATTCTCCTGGCCGACACCAAGTTCGAGTTCGGATCCTCGCCGGGCGCCGAGATAGTCCTGGGGGACGAGGTCCTGACTCCGGACTCCTCTCGGTTCTGGCCGGCCGACAGCTACGAGCCCGGCGGTACACAACCTTCCTTCGACAAGCAGTACGTGCGCGACTACTCCAACTCGGTGGGCTGGGATCACACCGATCCCGGGCCCGAGCTGCCCGACGAGGTCGTCGAGAACACCCGGGCCAAGTACGCCGAGGCCTACGAGAAGATCACCGGCCGCAAACTGTGATTCGAGGGTGCGCCGCAGGCGAAGCCGAGGCGCAACCCGTTTGATGGCGAAGCCGTCCAGCCCGTCGTTACCCTGACCCGGTGAAGGCCAAGGTGCTGATTCGGCCCAAGGAGGGCATTCTCGATCCGCAGGGGAAGGCGGTCGAGCGAGCGCTGCCCGCGCTCGGTTTCGACGGCGTCCATGACGTCCGCGTCGGCCGTCTGGTGGAGCTCGAGACCGACGACCCGAGCAAGCTCGACGAGCTCTGCGAGAAGCTGCTCGCCAACCCGCTGATCGAGGACTTCGAGGTGGAGCTCGAGCGGTGATCGGGGTGATCCAGTTCCCGGGGTCCTGCGACGAGCGCGACGCCCTGTCCGCAGTGCAGCGCGTCGGCGAGGGCAGGCTCGTCTGGCACGAGGAGACGGATCTCAGCGGGCTGGATGCCGTCGTCATCCCCGGCGGCTTCTCCTACGGCGACTACCTGCGGGCCGGCGCGATCGCGCGCTTCTCTCCGGCGATGGAAGCGGTGGCCCGGTTCGCGGCCGATGGCGGGCCGGTGCTCGGCATCTGCAACGGCTTCCAGGTCCTCTGCGAGGCCGGGCTCTTGCCCGGCGCCCTCCTCCCCAACGAGGGCCTGCGGTTCATCTGCCGGCAGGTGGAGCTGGTGGCCGAGGACTTCACGGGGCCCTTCGGCTCGGCGATCGACGCCGGGCAGCGCCTGTCGATCCCGATCAAGCACATGAGCGGGCGCTACTTCGCGCCCGCCGACGACCTCGACCGACTGGAGGCCGACGGGCGGATCGCGTTCCGCTACGCGTCAGGTGAGAACCCGAACGGCAGCGTCCGGGATATCGCTGGGGTCGTCAACGAGTCGGGGAACGTCCTCGGCCTGATGCCGCATCCGGAGCACGCCGTCGACCCGCTGACCGGCTCGGACGACGGGCTCGCCCTGTTCCGGGCGCTCGCCGACGCTCATCACATCATGGGTCGCGCTGAAGCGCGCCCTCCCGTCTCCGCGGCGTGAGCGCGGGCGTCTCCGAGAGCCCGCACCGCGAGCTCGGGCTCACCGACTCGGAGTACGAGCGCATCGTCGAGCTGCTCGGCCGCGACCCGAACGGGGTCGAGCTGGCGATGTTCTCGCTGCTCTGGTCGGAGCACTGCGCCTACAAGCACTCGCGCAAGCTGCTCCGCCGGCTCCCGACCGAGGGAGAGCGCGTGGTGATGGGACCCGGCGAGAACGCCGGCGCGGTGGACATCGGCAACGGCCACGCCGTCGCCTTCAAGGTCGAGTCGCACAACCACCCGAGCGCGGTCGAGCCGTTCCAGGGCGCGGCCACCGGCGTGGGCGGGATCCTCCGCGACATCTTCGCGATCGGCGCGCGGCCGATCGCCGTCCTCGATTCGCTCCGCTTCGGGGAGCTCTCATCCGAACGCTCCCGCTACCTCTTCGAGGGCGCGGTCGCCGGGATCGCCCACTACGGCAACTCGATCGGGGTTCCCACCGTCGGCGGGGAGGTCTACTTCGAGCCCTCCTACGAGCACAACTGCCTCGTCAACGCGATGTGCGTCGGACTCGCCCGCACGGACGCGATGATCCGCTCCGCGGCGACGGGGCCGGGCAACGTACTGGTGATCATGGGCGCGTCCACGGGGCGGGACGGGATCGGCGGCGCCTCGGTGCTCGCCTCCGCGGAGCTCGAGGCGGGCGACGACAGCAAGCGCCCCAGCGTCCAGATCGGCGACCCCTTCGAGGAGTCGAAGGTGCTCGAGTGCTGCCTGGAGCTGCTCGAGCGCGACCTGCTCGTCTCGCTCCAGGACCTGGGCGCTGCCGGGCTGACCTCCTCGGCCGGGGAGATGGCCTCGAAGGGCGGCGTCGGGCTCAACATCGACGTGCGGCGTGTGCCGCTGCGCGAGGAGGACATGGAGCCGTTCGAGGTGATGGTCTCCGAGTCCCAGGAGCGGATGCTGGCGGTGGTGGAGCCGTCGCGGCTCGATCAGGTGATCGCGACCTGTGAGCGCTGGCAGACCGGAGCCGCCGCGATCGGCGAGATCACAGACAGCGGCCGCCTGCGAGTGCTGGACGACGGCGCGGAGGTCGGCGACGTGCCGGTCTCCGCCCTGGTCGACGAGTGCCCGCTCTACGACCTCGAGCCGCAGGAGCCGAGCGGGTGGCTGTACGGCAACTCCGACACGCTCGGAGAGCGGGTCGCGTTCAGCGCGGGTCGCTCGGCGGATCCGAGCGACCCGTCGGCGATCCTCTGCGCGCTGCTCGGCTCGTCCAACATCGCCTCCAAGCGCTGGGCGTTCGAGCAGTACGACTCGGTGGTCGGATCGCGCACCGCGCGGCGCCCGGAGGCCGCCGACGCGGCCGTCCTGATCGTGCCCGAGTCCGACCGGGCGATCGCGGTGGCGATCGACGGCAACGGGCGGAGGGTCGCCTGCGATCCCTATGCGGGAGCGGTCGAGGCGGTGCTCGAGTGCGCCCAGAACCTGGCCTGCGTCGGCGCGGAGCCGCTCGGGCTGACCAACTGCCTCAACTTCGGCAACCCCGAGAGGCCCGGCGTCGCCTGGCAGCTCGACCGGGCCGTCCTCGGCCTGGCCGAGGGCTGCCTGGCGCTGCGTATCCCGGTCGTCGGCGGGAACGTCTCGCTCTACAACGAGACCGAGCACGGCCCGATCTACCCGACGCCCGTGGTGGGAATGGTCGGCGAGCTGCCCGATCCCGCGAAGGTCCCGGGCCTGGCGCCGCGCGCGGGCGACCGGCTGCTGCTCGTCGGTCCCTTCGCGCCCTCGCTGGCCGGCTCCGAGCTCGCCAAGCAGCGGGGCGAGCTCGACAGCGGCCTCCCGCAGCCCGAGATCGGGCCCGTGGCCGCCGCCCTCGCGCTGGTCCGCGAGCTGGTCCGCGAGAGCGCTCCGACCGCCGCACACGACGTCAGCGACGGCGGCCTCGCCGCCGCGCTGGTGGAGATGGCGATCGCGGGCGGCATCGGGATCGACGTCGATCTCGACCCGCTGGTCGAGCTGCGCGGCGGCTCGGGCGAGACCTGCCTGTTCGGCGAGGGACCCGGCGGGATCGTGCTCGCGGTCGCCGAAAGGGATCTGGCTGGTGTGACCGAGCGGGCGCGCGATGCCGGCGTGGAGGCGCTCGAGCTCGGCTCCGCCGGCGGAGACCGCGTCTCGATCGCGGCGGCCGAGCGTGACGTCTCCGTGGCCCTGCCCGACGCGGAGCGGGCCTGGCGCTCGCTCGGCGATTCCCTCTGATCGGCTCGGCTGAAGACAAACCGCGGGTAGAGCGAAATTCCGCGAATTTGCGGCGGATTGAGGGCTCTTGGCCCGCCTTGGCCGCTGCTACCCTCCGGGTGCGGGCTGCTCTCCTGCTCGCTACTTCGATCTCCAGAGGTTGAGATACCTCCTACAGACGTGACCGATCGCGATGGTCCGCGCGATGAGTGCGGCGTCTTCGGCATGTACGCGCCCGGCCGCGACGTCGCCAGGCTCGCGTACTTCGGCCTCTACGCGCTCCAGCATCGTGGCCAGGAGTCGGCCGGGATCGCCACCTGCGAGGGCGGCCACATCACCACGCTGCGCGAGCTCGGGCTCGTCTCCCAGGTCTTCGACGAGGAGAAGCTGCGTGCCCTCGCCGGCGACATGGCGATCGGCCACGTCCGCTACTCGACCACCGGGGGCGGAGCCTGGGACAACGCCCAGCCGGTCTGGCGCGACGACGGCCGGGAGCTGGCCCTCGCCCACAACGGGAATCTGACCAACGCGGTCGAGCTCTACAACGAGCTCACCGAGGCGGGGCTGCAGCTGCGCGGCACCTCGGACTCCGAGATCATGGCGGCGCTCCTCTCCCGCACCGCCGGCGAGGGCGACGAGTGGATCGAGGACGCCGTCGCCGAGGTGATGCCGCGGCTCGAGGGCGCCTACTCGACCGTCGTGATGACCAAGCACGCGGTGGTCGCCTTCCGCGATCCGCACGGGGTCAGGCCCCTCGCCCTCGGGAAGATGAAGCCGAGCGGCGGGCACCCGGAGTGCTTCGTGGTCGCCTCGGAGAGCTGCGCCTTCGACATCATCGGCGCGCAGCTGATCCGCGAGGTCCAGCCCGGCGAGATGGTCTCGCTGTCGGCGAAGGGACTCGAGCTGAAGCCGGTCGTCACCGGTCAGCGCCAGGCCCAGTGCGTTTTCGAGCACATCTATTTCTCGCGACCGGATTCGCGGCTGGAGAACCGCGTCCTGCAGGAGGTCCGCGGCCGGATGGGCGAGCTGCTCGCCGAGGAGGCGCCCGTGGAGGCGGATCTGGTGATCTCCGTGCCCGACTCCGGCAACCCGATGGCGAACGGGTTCGCCCGCGCCACGGGGCTGCCGAAGGACGACGGGCTGATCAAGAACCGCTACGTAGCCAGGACCTTCATCCAGCCCGGTCAGGAGCTGCGCAAGCACGGGCTGCGGATGAAGTTCAACCCGCTGCCCGAGATCGTCGCCGGCAAGCGGGTGGTGGTCGTCGACGACTCGATCGTGCGCGGCAACACCACCCGGCAGATCGTCGCGATGCTGAAGGACGCGGGGGCGAAGGAGGTGCACCTGCGGATCTCGGCGCCGCCAATCCGCCATCCCTGCCACTACGGGATCGACATGTCGACGCGCGAGGAGATGATCGCCCACGACCGCACGGTCGAGGAGATCGCCGCCGAGCTCGGCGCCGACTCCCTCGCCTACCTGTCGATGGAAGCGGTGTACGAGGCGGTCGGCACGCCGCGCGAGAAGCACTGCGACGCCTGCTTCACCGGCGACTATCCGCTCGGCGACCCCGAGACGGCGAACGGCAAGTTCGCGCTCGAGGACATCGCCGTCGTCCCGGCGAGTCGTTAACCGCGAGAGGTGGGCGGGTTTCGCATAGTGGTGCTCGCCTCCGGCGGGGGGACGAACCTGCAGGCCATCCTGGACCAGCTGCACGGCGGCGAGGAGGGCATCGAGGTCGTCGGGGTCGGCTCCGACAAGCCCGAGGCGATGGCGCTGGAACGCGCGCGGAGGGCGGGCGTCGAGACCGGCGTGTTCCCTGGGGCCGAATACGGCGATCGAGCAGCGCGTGACGCCGCGCTCGGCGACTGGATCGAGCAGCGGGGGGCGGACCTGGTCGTGCTCGCCGGCTACATGCAGCTGCTCTCGAGCGAGTTCGTGGCGCGATTCCGCAACCGGGTGATCAACGTCCATCCCGCCCTGCTGCCGGCCTTCCCGGGGATCGACGCGGTCCAGCAGGCGATCGATCATGGCTCCAAGATCACCGGGGTGACGGTTCACTTCGTCGACGAGGGCGTCGACTCGGGGCCGATCATCCTCCAGCGCCCGGTTCCCGTCGCCCCGAGCCGGGACTGGGACGAGACCGAAAAGGCGATCCACGCCAGCGAGCACGCGCTGCTGCCGGAGACGATCCGGATGCTCGCGGCCGGCCGCGTCCGGATCGACGAGCAGAACCCGCGACTCGTCCACATCGACCCGGAATAGACTCGCATCTCCGTGTCGACTCCTTCCTCCGAGATCGCTCCAGGGCCCGCCGGCGAGTCGCTGCCGGTGCGGCGGGCGCTGATCTCGGTCGCGGACAAGACCGGGGTCGCCGACTTCGCCGCCGGGCTGGCGAAGCAGGGCGTCGAGGTGATCTCGACCGGCGGGACGCTCTCGGTGCTCCGAGAGGCGGGCGTCGAGGCACGGCCGGTCGAGGACCTCACCGGGTTCCCGGAGATCCTCGATGGGCGGGTGAAGACCCTTCATCCGCATCTGCACGCCGGGCTGCTCGCTGTCCGGGACAACCCGGAGCACGCCGAGACGCTGAAGGACCGCGAGATCGAGGAGATCGACCTGGTCTGCGTGAACCTCTATCCGTTCGAGCGCACGATCACCCGCCGCGACGTGCCCGAGGAGGAGGCGATCGAGAACATCGACATCGGCGGGCCGACGATGATCCGCGCGGCGGCGAAGAACCATCGCTTCGTCGCGGTCGTCGTTCGGCCGGAGAGCTACGACGCCGTTCTCGACGAGCTCGAGGAGACGCACGAGCTGTCCGCCGCGACGCGGCACTGGCTCGCCAACGAGGCCTTCGCCTACACGGCGCGCTACGACGCGGCGATCAGCCGCTGGTTCGGCCGCCGCTACGAGCAGCTGCCGACGTATTGGGTCACGGCCTGGGAGAAGGAGCTCGACCTCTCCTATGGCGAGAACCCGCACCAGCGCGCCGCGCTCTACGTCGAGCCCCGAGCGCGATCCCACGTCCTCTCCCGGGTGTCGAAGCTCCACGGCAAGCCGCTCTCCTTCAACAACGTGCTCGACCTGAACTCGGCGCGGACGCTGCTCGGCGACCTCGAGGGGCCGGGATGCGTGATCGTCAAGCACAACAATCCCTGCGGGGTCGCCGAGGCGGATGATGATGCGAGGGCGGGCGACAGCGCAACCCGTTTGAGGGAGGCCTACGAGAAGGCGTTCGCCTGCGATCCGATGTCGGCGTTCGGCGGAGTGATCGCCCTCAACCGGCCGGTCGATGAGGCGCTGGCGGAGCGGCTGCACCAGCAGTTCATCGAGGTCCTGATCGCTCCCGGCTATGAGGACGGCGCGCTGGCGGTGCTCCAGCAGAAGGAGGCGATCCGGATCCTCGAGGACACGGAGCGACGAACCCACCAGATCGAGCCGGACATCAAGCGGGTCCGGGGCGGGATCCTGGTTCAGGATCCGGATGGGTCACCGGAGCCGCGCGAGCTGATGGAGGTCGCGACAAAGACCCAGCCGACCGACGAGCAGTGGGAGGACCTGCTGTTCGCCTGGCGGGTCGTCCGGCATGTGAAGTCGAACGCGATCGTGCTCGCCCACGACCGAGCCACGGTCGGAATCGGCGCAGGGCAGATGAGCCGCGTTGATTCCGTCCGGCTTTCGATCGAGAAGGCAAGGGAGGCCTATGGCCCCGATGCGGAGACGCTGCTCGCCGGATCGGTGGTCGCCTCGGATGCCTTCTTCCCGTTCGCCGACGGCCCCCAGGCGGCGATCGAGGCGGGCGCCACCGCCGTGATCCAGCCGGGCGGATCGAAGCGGGACGCCGAGGTGATCGAGGCATGCGACGCCGCCGGGGTAGCGATGGTCTTCACGAAGCGCCGCCACTTCCGGCACTAGGGCGGGTCTACGCCGCCCGTTTGCCTGGCTCGCGGCGCAGGGCGCCCCATGTTGCATACGTAGCTCCGGCAGGCGGACTCTCGATCACTCCTGCTTCGATCTCACCGTGGCAGTTGGCACAGACCAATACGCACTTCTTCGCTTCCTCCCTGAATGCCTCGAGCGACCGTCCAATTGCCATGGACATTGGGAACGATTTGGTCTTTGGGTCGACGTGGTGGAAGCCGAGATTGACAATGCAGCGACCATAGGCACAAACCGTGCAACAGCCACCGGCTTCGTCGACGAGGATGCGCTTCAGCTTCTGTTTCCGGCGGGTCACTGCTTCTCCGACGCAGCGCTTGCAGGACCATCGGTATCCACGGCTCGGTCCAGCGCTGTACTGCGCGAACTCCGTCAGCCCGTGCCGCTGGCAGCGGTGCAACTTGACCGGCCGCTTCCGACGAGGATCGGGCGGCCGTCCCCGGTTTTGAACGAGCGGAATCGGCGCCTCCAGGTCCGAATCGATCTCTCTCCTTTTCATGCCCACATGCTGAATGATGCGCCCCAAAGGCGGACAGAATCCCTGCAAATCGTGAAGAAAATGCCCCCTCCGGGACTCGAACCCGGTCTGCAAGATTAAAAGTCTTGCTGTCTAGCCTGTTGACTTAAGGGGGCATGGCAAGTCTAGGCGGCGCTTTGACGCCGACTAGAGTCCCCTCGGGATGCGGATCTCGGCCAAGGTCGACTATGCGATGCGTGCGTCTCTCGAGCTCGCGGCGGCCGGTGGCGACCCGATCAAGGGCGAGGCGATTGCCGATGCGCAGGGGATTCCCCTGAAGTTCCTCGAGAACATCCTCGGCGAGCTCAAGCACACCGGGATCGTCGCCAGCCGCCGAGGCGCACAGGGCGGCTACTGGCTCGCCAAGGACGCCGACGAGGTCAGCCTCGCCGACATCGTCCGCGCGGTCGAGGGCCCGCTGGCAAGCGTCCGAGGCCAGGGACCCGAGAGCCTCGCGTACAGGGGCGAGGCCGTCCAGCTTCAGAGGGTGTGGATTGCGCTGCGCGCGAACATCCGTGCTGTGATGGAGGACACGAGCCTGGCCGACGTGATCGGCGAGGAACTGCCCTCGCCCATTCGCGAGTTGAGCGAGCCGGCGGAAGCCTGGAGTCGACGTTAGCCGTCGTCCTCCGCGGCGGGAGGCCTCGCTTAGAAGAGCGTGGCCTGCGCGTCGTCCGCGCGCTCGGCCTCCGCGTCGGCGGCACGCCGCCGCCGGCGCTCAGCGAGCTGCTCGCGGCGGCGGTAGCGCGGGTCGGTCGAGCGATTCGGGGCCCGCACCAGCGCCCCGATGCGCTTCCGCTCGGAGTTGGGCGCGTAAGCGCGTCCGTCATAGAGGTCCTCGTAGCGCGGCACCAGATCCGGCCGCGCCGCCGAGAGCCAGGACATGAAGACCTCCTTCACCCCCGGCCTCAGGTGGAGCGCGATGCCGTTGACGAAGGTGGCGCCCGCCTCCTCGGCGATCGAGACGATCTCCTCGACCAGCTCCGGGGAATCGTTGATGCCCGGCATCAGCGGCGCGACCAGCACGCCCGAAGGGATCCCGGCCTCATTGAACTTCGCGACGGCCTCGAGCCGCTTGCGTGGGTGCGGTGTGTGCGGCTCGGTCTGGCGCCAGATCTTCTCGTCGAGGGTCGGGACCGAGAAGTTGACGCTGACGTCGGCGACCTCGGCCAGCTCCAGACAGAGATCGAGATCGCGCAGGGCGAGTGAGGACTTGGTGAGGATAGAGGTGGGAGTGTGCGTGTCGCGGAGAGCCTCGATCATCGGCGGCATGAGCTCGTAGCGACCCTCGGCCCACTGGTACGGATCGGTGTTCGTCCCAAAGGCGACGACCTCCCGCTTCCAGCTCGGCCGGCTGAGCTCCGCGCGCAGCAACTCGGGGACGTTGACCTTGACGACGATCTCCCGCTCGAAGTCACGGCCTGCGTCGAGGTCGAGGTACGTGTGGGTGTTCCGGGCGAAGCAATTGTGGCTCACGACCCCATCCGCGATGAAGTCGCCGGTTCCACTCGTGATGTCGAAGAGCCGGCGCCTGCCAACAGGCACGATTGAGACCACTCCAAGATTCGCGTCGCTCGTGAGCGCGACGCCATCTATCGACCGCTTGCGCGTGATGGCCGGATCGGTCAGGTGAAAGAACCGCAAGACCTCGCGGAGACCGCCGCGGATCCGAACGAAGGTCATCCCGTTGGTTTTGCCGCCGCGCTCGACTGCAAAATCGAAGTCGAAGAGTTTCAGAGCCCAAGTTGTCCAATCGATGATCTCGGGATCTGAATTTGCGATCCGGAAGACGCCCTGCGAGTAACTGCCCTCGGCGTCGAAGATGCCGGCGAGGAAGCCCTTCGCCCACAGATGCGAGGAGCCTCGAGGCCAGGCAATCGCTTCCTGGATCGCACCGAACCCCAAGCGCGTCTGATCCCGGATAGCGCGGATCTCACGGTGGCTGCCCGCGGCATCCGCAAACACGAATTCGTTCAGGTCGAGATCGAGGTCTCTGAGGTATTCCTGCGCCCTGCGCAGTGCCTCGAAGTCCGCCAGGGCGAGACGGAATCGATGCAGGATTTGAGGTGACCGTCCAGGCGCCCGGTAGTCGTACGTGGCCAGGTTTGCATCGCCTCTGATCAATCCGCAGAGATAGCCGCGACGGTAGACCGGATCGTCCGTCTCCGGCTGGCGTGCGAAATGGCCGACGCCGGCGAGCTGGTCATTGAGCGTCAGGTGCGGGCGTTGCAGCGGACCCTGCTCGGTACCGATTACGTGCTTCCACTTTCCCCGCCGCGTCCGGAAACGGTGATCTTCACTTGCGATCAACTCCGTCCCGTCCTCGAGCCTGAGTCTGTACGCATCCTTGTACGTCTCCCAGTGGGCGAGAACCTCTGTGGTGACGTAACGCCGATACGTCTCGCCTCGCTCGGTGCCGTAGATCTGATCGCCGACCTTGAGATCGGCAATTGACTTTGTCCGTCCGTCCGCCATCAAGATCGGCGTATCGCCCGAGAGGCAATAGGTGCACGCATGGGCGCAGCCCCTGAAGGCATTGACCGTGTAGTTGAACGGCAGGTAGTCGCCGGGCACCTTGTTCAGCGCCGACTTCGCTCTCACCTCGTGGAAGTTGATGCCCAGCGCCTCCGGAGCATCGAATGTCCGCACCCGCTCGACGTCCAGGCCCGGCAGGCTCCTTCCCCTCTCCCGATCGACCCTCTGTGAGTCCCAGCGCATCGCCACTCCAGTGTCGCAACTCCCGAGTCGTCGTACGAACGTATGTTCGCACACCGCCCGGCCGCGGAATGCCCCGATGAAACGGCGGGTAGGACGGTTCTGTGAGCCAGCTTCCCCTGACCGGCGAGGAGATGAGTGGCGCCGATGCGCTGATCCCCGAGAGCCCCACGCTCCCGAAGCTGCGCGAGGCCGGGGCGGGCTGCACGGCCTGCCCGTTGCATGAGACCGGCACACAGACGGTCTTCGGCGAGGGTCTGAAGCGGGCCCGGCTGATGCTGATCGGGGAGCAGCCCGGCGACCGTGAGGACATCGAGGGGCATCCATTCGTCGGGCCCGCCGGCCGGATCCTCGACCAGGCGCTCGAGAGCGCCGAGATCGAGCGAGCGGACGCCTATGTCACCAACGTCGTCAAGCACTTCAAATGGTCACCGAGGGGAAAGCGGCGCATCCACCAGGCGCCGAAGGCGGAGGAGATCAAGGCCTGCGCGCCGTGGCTCGAGGCGGAGCTCGAGGTGGTCGAGCCCGAGGTGATGGTCTGCCTGGGAGCGACCGCCGTCAGGGCCGTGATCGGCTCCAAGGCCGCCGTGATGAAGGACCACGGCTCCTTCCTGGAGTCGCGGCTCGGTCGCACCGCGATGCCGACTCTCCATCCTTCCGCCATCCTTCGGGCCGACCCGGAGGATCGTGACGACGCGATGGCGCTCCTCGTCGGCGATCTGCGGCGAGTGCGGGGTCGTCTCGCCGCCTGACCGGACACCGCCGTGACCGACACGAAGCCGAAACTCCACCCCGCCGAGCACCGTGCCTACAGGGAGCTGTACGCCTCGGCCCGTCAGCTGATCAATCGCTGGCGGCGCCTGGCTCCGGCGCTGGAGGGAACGGCGATCGGCGACAGCCTGAAGCGTGGCGTGACCGAGACCGAGATGCTGGTTGCCGCGCTCGAGCCGCGCACCGCCGCGTACGACCTCCACGGTGGGCCGATGGCGCAGGGGCTCGGCGCGCGAATCGCCGGCCTCCGTTCCGCCGTCGCCGACCGCGGTGGCGATACCGGGATGGTGATTCGGTTCGCCGTCCTCGACATGGAACATCTGACGACACTCCTCCGCCACCTGGCCGAGCTCGCCCGCTCGCGCCAGGACCGCGACCTCGCCGGCTTCTGCGAGGAATGGGCCGGTCGCCTCGATGCTCAGCTCGGCGCCGTCCGCGAGGCGGCGGTGGAGCTCGGCACCGATCCCAACCGTGCGGCCGCGCCGCTCGACGACTCGCTCCTGAACCGCGCCGCCCACGGCGTCGGCTGGGTGTTCGGCTCGGTCGGTGAGGGCATCGACCGGGTCGTCGGCCGCCGCCGCCGGCGCTAACTCAGATCCGGCTGTCCCTCGAGTGGCGTCGAAGCCTCCGCATGCAGCTGCCGCGGGATTCGACCGGCCCGCCTCGCCGCCCAGCCCGCCTCGACGGCTGAGCGCATCGCCACCGCCATCCCAGCCGGGTCCTCGGCCCGGGAGACCGAGCTGGCCAGCAGCACCCCGTCGCAGCCGAGCTCCATGGCCAGAGCGGCATCCGAGGCGGTGCCGATCCCCGCGTCCAGGATCACCGGCACCCCGGCGCGCTCCGCGATGATCCGGACGTTGTAGGGATTGCGGATCCCCATCCCGGAGCCGATCGGCGAGCCGAGTGGCATCACCGCCGCACACCCGGCCTCCTCGAGCCGCCGGGCGAGAATCGGATCGTCATTCGTATAGGGCAGGACCGTGAAGCCGTCGTTCACCAGGGTCTCGGCTGCGTCGAGCAGCTCGACCGCATCGGGGAACAGCGTGCGGTCGTCCCCGATCACCTCTAGCTTCACCCAGTCGGTCTCGAACGCCTCCCTGGCGAGCTTCGCCGTCCGGACCGCGTCGCGGGCCGTGTAGCAGCCGGCGGTGTTGGGCAACGCGAACAGGCCGAGCCGGCGGATCACGTCGAGCACGGATCCCTGAGCCGCCGGATCCACCCGCCGCAGCGCCACCGTGACGATCTCCGTGCCCGAGGCGATCAGGGCCTCCTCCATCTGCTCCAGCGAGCGAAAGCCTCCGGTGCCGACGATCAGGCGGGAGCCCCAGCTCCGGCCGCCGAGCTCGAAGCCATCGTCGGCGCCGCCCTGGATCGCGGCAAGCACCTCGATCTTCTGGCCATCGGCGAGCGGGGTCGTGTCCCATTCGCTGCGCGGGACCACGTCGCCGTCCAGCGCGACGGCGACGCCACGCTGAGTCGGCGTCCCGGAGGCCTCGATCGCCGTAGCGACGGTCGCCCCGTCGGGCAGGGACACCGGATCCCCGTTGAGCTCGACGTTCATGCGATCTCCACAGCGGGCTCGGCAGGCCGGCTCGCAAACCGCTGGGGGGAGAACGGTGCCAAATCGATGGGCGGCCGATCACCCGCCAGCAGCGCGGCGATGCAGTCGGCGGTCAGCGGCGCCTGCAGCACGCCGTTGCGGAAATGGCCTGTGGCGATCAGCAGTCCCTCGATTGCGCCGGGTCCGATCAGCGGCGCGTTGTCCGGGGTCCCCGGACGCAGCCCCGCGCTCGTCTCGAGGAGCTCGAGCTCGGCGATCTCGGGAACCAGCCTGTAGGCCTCGCGGAGCAGCTCATGGACACCTCCCGCGGTCACGGTCGTATCGAAGCCACGCTCCTCGACCGTTGCCCCGACGATCAGCCGGCCATCCGCCCTCGGGACCATGTAGACGCGCTCTCCCGCGACGATCCGCTCGCAGGCCGGCTCGGCGGCGGGACCGCGCAGCGTCAGGATCTCGCCCTTGACGGGGCGGACTGGCGGCCGCGCCTCGGGCGGCAGCCACTCGACCTGACCGGACCAGCTGCCCGCGGTCAGGACCAGAGCGGCCGCCCCAAAGCTGCAGCCATCGGCCGCCTGCAGGGTCCAGGACCGATCGCGCCTCTCGGCCGAGACGACGGCGGCACCACCGTGAACGGGAACCTCAGCGCGGTCCAGGGCGCTGAGGAGGGCCGCGACCACGCGGCGCGGGTCGACGCTCGCCTCGCCTGGAACGTGCGCGCCTCCGCGCACGCCGGTGGCGAGCCCAGGCTCGATCTTCCGGCAGGCCCCGCCGGTCAGCCACTCCGAGCCGAGGCCGAGCCGCCGGTGAAGCTCGTAGCGACGGCGGAGGCTCTCGGCCTCGTCGCGATCGAGCGCCACATGCAGCGCGCCGTGCTGCGCGAAGCCGATCTGGAGCTCCGAGTCCCGCTCGAGCCGCTCGCTGAAGCCGGACCAGCGGCGCAGCGACTCGAGGTTCAGTGAGACCAGCGCATCCTCGCCCCAGGACGCCTCGCCTGCGGGGGCGAGCATGCCCGCCGCCACGCCCGTGGCTCCCGCCGCCGGCCGATCACGCTCCAGCACGCAGACCCGGGCGCCTGCCCGTGCAGCCCGCCAGGCCGAGGCCAAGCCGATCACCCCGCCGCCGACGAAGATCGCGTCGTAGTTGTTCGTCTGGTCTGTCATCGATGCGAGGGCGCTCCGCAGGCGAAGCCGAGGAGCGACCCGTTTCGTTCGGGACGGCCGAGGCGCTCCAACCTCCCTGCGCCGGCATTACCCGGATCAGGTTCAGACGGTCGGCGGCGCTCCAGCCGCCCTCTCAGCCCTTTTGGTGGGCTCCCGTTACACAGTCATCGTAGTGCGAGGGGGCCCTCAGGCCAAGCCGAGGAGCCACCCGTTTGGCGGTGATCTACGCTTGCCGTCAAGTGACCGACGCGGCTCCCGGCCAACATATTCGGCGGCCACAGACACCGCCGCCCAACCTAGCTCCCCCCGAGGCAGTCGGAGATCTGCGCCGCCAGCGGCTGCGCTGGGCTCGCCTCTACCTCGTCTGCGAGGCGCGGCCGCACGGCCGGGATCCCGAGGCGCTCCTGAACGCGGCGATGACCGGCGGGGTCGGGATCATCGAGCTGCGCGACCGGGAGAACCCCCGGAACGCCGTGGAGCGCTCCGGGCACAGCTTTCGCCGGCTCGCCAACACCTACGGCGCCCTGTTCATCGTCAACGACGATCCCCATCTCGCGCTCGAGCTCCGCGCCGACGGGGTTCACGTCGGCCAGGACGACATGGACCCCGCGGAGGCGCGGCGGATCATGGGCCCCGACGCGATCATCGGCCTCTCGACCCACAGCCGCGAGCAGATCGAGGCCGCCGCACAGGCACCGGTCGACTACATCAGCGTCGGCCCGATCTGGGAGACCCCCACGAAGGAGGGCCGGCCCGGGACCGGTCTGGACCTGATCGGTGCGGCCGCCGGGATCGCCGAGAGGCCCTGGTTCGCGATCGGCGGGATCGACACCGAGAACGCCGAAGCGGTCGCCGCGGCGGGCGCCGAGCGCCTCTGCGTCGTCAGGGCGATCCGCGACGCGGAGGATCCGCGCGCCGCCGCGACGGAGCTGTTCGGTGTCGTCGACCCGGCGGCGCGAGCCCAGCGAGGGAAGTGATGGCCGGGGCGCGCGATCGCAAGAGAGCGGAGCGCCAGAAGCGCAAGCGCCGGCCGGCCGAGCAGGCGCCACCACTCGCCGAAGCGCCGGTCGAGGCGAGCGACGTCGCGGTGGAGTCGAACGGCGGCCAGGCTGACACCGAGACATTCCAGGAGCGGATGGCACGGCGCTACGAGGAGCGCAACGCGGAGGCCCGCGCGAAGCTCGAGCCGCTCGAGCGGGGCGAGCGCCCGGGGGCGGTGACCGCCGGGGCGATCGTCTCGGCCGTGCTGGCGATCGTCTTCACCGTCTCCGCAGTCCTCGCCATCGCCGGTGTGGAGGCGGGAGGCCGGGACATCAAGCCCCTTCCGATCATCGTCTTCGGGGCCGCCCTCTGGGCGATGACCGCCGGCATGTGGCGCGCCCGCTACTGGGCCGTGCTCGGCTTCCAGACCGTGCTCCTGCTGGTGATGCTCGCGAGCGCGTTCGGCCTCGTCGTCGTCAACTCCGTGCTCCAGGCGGTTGGGACGACGCTGCTGCTCCTGGGGTCGGGAACGCTCTTCTACTTCATGATCCGCGCGATGGCGCGCATCCAGATGCCGGCGCCGCCCGGAGCCGACTAGAGGGCTCCTATAGAGTCGAATCGATGGCTGAGTACGACGTAATCGTCATCGGAGGCGGTCCCGGAGGCTACGTCGGGGCGATTCGCGCGGCCCAGCTCGGCCAGAAGACGGCGGTCGTCGAGCGTGACAAGGCCGGAGGCCGCTGCCTGAACTACGCCTGTATCCCGGCGAAGACCGTGCTCCACACCGCCGAGATCTTCAGCGCGGTGAGCGCCGACGGCGCCGAGCTCGGCATCAAGGCCACCGGCGCCTCGATCGATTGGAAGGCGCTGCAGGCCCGCCGCGAGAAGGTCTCGAAGACCCTCGAGGACGGCGTCCAGTTCCTCTGGAACAAGAACAAGGCGGAGTTCCTCCACGGCGAGGCCTCGCTCTCCGGAGGCGGCAAGGTGAAGGTGGGAGATGACGAGCACCAGGCCAAGGCGATCGTCCTTGCCACGGGCTCGGTGGCGATGCCGATTCCGGGCGTTGACTTCTCCGAGCGCGTGATCGACACCTGGGGCGCCTACTCGCTGAAGTCGATGCCGAAGTCCCTCGTGATCGCCGGCGCCGGCGCATCCGGCTCTGAGATCGCCTCCGCCTATTCGCGCATGGGCGTCCAGGTGACGCTGATCGAGATGCTCGACCAGATCCTCCCGCTCGAGGACAAGGACATGGCGCGGGTCGTCGAGCGCCAGTTCAAGAAGGACGGCATGGAGGTGCTGACCGGGACCAAGGTCGAGAGCGTCGAGGAGCAGAAGAGCGGCGTCAAGGTCAGGGCCGGCGATCAGGAGATCAAGGCCGACTACCTCGTGATCGCGGGGGGCCGCAAGCCCGACACCGATCCGCTCAATCTCGACGCCGCCGGCGTCAAGACCAACGACCGCGGCCAGATCGAGATCGACGAGCTCCAGCGGACCTCCGCCGACGGCATCTTCGCGATCGGCGACCTCGTTCGGGGGCCCGCTCTCGCCCACAAGGCCGAGGAGGAGGGCGTCGTCGCCGTCGAGACCGCCGCCGGCGCCCCCACGGAGGCGATCGACGTCGATCTCATCCCCGGAGCGACCTTCACCCATCCCCAGGTGGCGAGCGTCGGGATGACCGAGGAGCAGGCGAAGGAGACCGGGCGCCAGATCAAGGTCGGCAAGTTCAAGCTGGGAGGCGCCGGTGCCTCGGTCGTCTACGACGACCGGGCCGGGCTGGTGAAGATCGTCGGAGATCCCGAGTACGGGGAGATCCTCGGCGCCCACATCGTCGGCAACATCGCCTGCGACATGATCAGCGAGATCTGCAACGTGATCGCGCTCGAGGGCGGCTACCCGGAGCTCCAGCGCATCATCCACCCGCATCCGACGATGTCGGAGGCGATCCTCGACGGCGCCCGGGCCGTCGACGGCTGGGCGATTCACGCCTAGGAGGCTCGACCTTGGTCCCACTCGGGCGGATCGACCTGGCAGGTAGAGCCTCCGCCTGATGGCGAAGCCATGACCACCAACCGCCTGGAGGCCTTCAGCGACGGGGTCTTCGCGATCGCGATCACGCTGCTCGTCCTCGAGCTCAACGTCCCGGCTGGCGACCACCTCTGGCACCAGCTCAAGGAGGAGTGGCCCTCGTTCGCAGCGTTCTTCGTCAGCTTCTGGGTGATCGGGATCATCTGGGTGAACCACCACGGGGTCCTCGATCACCTCGCGCGTGCCGATCGGGGTGTCCTCTACCTCAACCTGCTGCTGCTCTTCACGGTCGTCTTCATCCCCTTCCCGACCGCTCTGCTCGCCGAGCACCTCAAGTCCGGAGAGGACGAGACCGCCGCCGCGGTCGTCTACAGCGCCGCGTTCGTCGCGATGTCATTCGCCTATGGCGGCCTCTGGACGTACATCACGAACCGCAAGGAGCTGCTGGGCGTCCAGCTGACGGACGAGCAGGTCAGGCGTGTCTCCGTGCGCTTCCAGATCGGCACGCCCTTCTACCTCGTCCAACTCGCCTTCGCCTTCATCAGCCCGGCCGTCGTGCTGGTGATCAACGCGGCGCTGGCCGTCTACTACATGGTCGCCGGGATGAAGAGCCCCATGGCGGGGGAGCGCGGACCGGCGTGAGCGAGCGCGCGACCTTCTACTACGACTTCAGCTCGCCCTATGCCTATCTGGCGGCCGAGCGGATCAGCGGCCTCTTCGCAGAGGCGGAGCTCGAGCAGCCGCAGTGGCAGCCGATCTCCTTTGGCCATGTCCTCAAGGTGAGCGGCCGGCGCCCCTGGTCGTTCGAGGACGACAGAAGCGCGGACTTCTCCGAGATCCAGCGCCGGGCCGATGAGCGGGGGCTCCCGCAGGTGCGCTATCCGGACGGCTGGCCGGTCGAGAACTACAGCCTGAACCCCATCCGCGCCGCGATCTACGCGAAGGAGTCCGGGCGGGTGGTCTCGTTCTCGCTGGCCTGCTTCCGGCAGGTATTCGCCGCCGGGCGCGACATGAGCGACGTCGACAACGTGCTCCTCGCGGCGGCGGCGTGCGAGCTGCATCCGAACGCCGTGATCAAGGGAATCGAGACGAAGTCGGTCAAGGACAAGCTCCGCTCCGCCACGGAGGAGGCGCTCGCGCGAGACATTGAGGGGATCCCGACGGTCGCCGTGGGCGACCGGTTGTTCTGGGGCGACGACCGGCTCGAGGAGGCGGTGAGGGCCGCCTCCTCGGCCTGAAACGGGCGGGGCCGGCTTCACGGCGGGAGTAGGCTGAAGCCCTTGGCCGAGAGCAAGACGAAATCCAGACGGCGAGCGGCCGGGTCGTCCGACGGCAAGGGCAAGAGCGCGGCGAAGCCGAAGCTCCCCGGCGAGGCGACGAGCCGGGAGCTGCTCAGCCTGATGGCGCTGATCCGCCGCTTCGAGGAGGAGGCCGGGCGCCAGTATCAGCGCGCCAAGGCCGGCGGCTTCCTCCATCTGGCGATCGGCGAGGAGGCGACGATCGTGGGGACGACCTCGGTGATGCGGCCCGACGACTACCTGATCGGCACGTATCGCACCCACGGGCACGCGATCGCGCGGGGCACGGACCCCAAGCGGGTGATGGCCGAGCTCTTCGGCCGCGTCGACGGCACCTCCGGTGGCCGTGGCGGCTCGATGCACATCTTCGACCTCGAGCGCCGCTTCATGGGCGGCTACGGGATCGTCGGCGGCAACCTCCCGCTGGCGGCCGGGCTCGCGCTCTCATCCGACTACAAGGGGACGGACGAGGTCACCGTCTGCATGTTCGGCGACGGCGCCTCCAACACCGGGAACTTCGGCGAAACGATGAACCTCGCTGCCCTCTGGAGCCTGCCCGTCGTCTTCCTGGTCGAGAACAACCTGTACGGGATGGGCACCGCGTTGGAGCGCCACTCGGCTGTTCCGGACCTCTCCCACAAGGCCGAGGGGATGGGGGTGCCGGGCGTCCGGGTCGACGGCATGGACGTGATGGCGGTCCGTGAGACCGTCGCCGAGCACATCAGGCTCGCGCGCGAGGACCGCAAGCCGACGCTGGTCGAGGCCTTCACCTATCGCTATCGCGGCCACTCGGCAGCCGACCCGGAGGTCTACCGCGAGAAGGAGGAGGTCGAGGAGTGGCAGCGCAAGGACCCGATCGAGAGCTTCGCCGCCCGCCTGGTCAAGGAGAAGATGATGTCGGGTGAGGACGTGGACGCAATCCGCCAGCAGGCGGACAGGATCGTGACCGAGGCGGTGGAGTTCGCGGACAACTCGCCGGAGCCGACGCTCGACTCGCTCTACGACCACCTCTACGTCCTCGGCGATCAGGTCCCGGGCTGGTACGGAGTCGACGAGCGCTCGCCCGACTCGCACGCCGCGGAGGAGGAGCGCACGGCGACCGAGCGCGCCCGGCAGCTCGCCGAGCGTGGCGCGGAATACGCCGAGGACGAGGAGCTGCTCGAGGCAGAGGGGGTCCAACCGGACACGCGGCCGGAGGACGTGCACTGATGGCCGTGCTGCGGATGCGCGAGGCCCTGCGGGACGCGATGGCAGAGGAGATGCGTCGCGACGAGAACGTCCTCGTGATGGGCGAGGACGTCGCGGTGTTCCAGGGATCGTTCAAGGTCACCGAGGGCCTGCTGGACGAGTTCGGCGAGAAGCGCGTGCGCGACACCCCGATCTCCGAGAACTCGATCGTTGGCATGGGCGTCGGCGCGGGCATGGGAGGCCTGCGGCCGGTCGTCGAGATCATGACCGTCAACTTCGCGCTGCTGGCGATGGACCAGATCGTGAACCACGCCGCTGCGATCCCGTACATGTTCGGCGGGCAGGTTCGCGTGCCGCTGGTCGTCCGGATGCCGGGTGGCGGCGGTCACCAGCTCGGGCCGACCCACTCACACAGCTTCGAGGCGATGTTCCTGCAGATCCCGGGGCTTCTCGTCGCCTGCCCCTCCACGCCGGCCGACGGCAAGGGCCTGCTCAAGGCGGCCATCCGCGACGACAACCCGGTGATCTTCATCGAGCACGAGTCGCTCTACGGGCTCCGCGGCGAGGTTCCCGACGACGGTGACGGCGTCGTCAACTTCGGCGAGGCTGCGATCCGGCGCGAGGGCTCGGACGTGACCATCGTCGGCATCCTGCGCATGGCCGAGGTCGCCCTCCAGGCCGCGCGCACCCTCTCGGAGGAGCACGATGTCGAGGCCGAGGTGATCGACCCTCGGACGCTTCGACCGCTCGACCTCGACACGATCGTGGAGTCCGTGCGCAAGACGAACCGGGTCGTCATCGTCGAGGAGGGCTGGCCGCATGGTGGAGTGGGCGCCAACCTCGCCGCACTGATCCAGGGACAGGCCTTCGACCACCTTGACGCGCCCGTCGAGCGCGTGACCGGCGCGGACGTCCACATGCCCTACTCGAAGCGGATGGAGCAGGCGGCCATCCCGCATGCCGAGAACGTCGTCAGCGCCGCGCTCCAGACGCTGGAGGGGAGCCTCTGATGGTCGACATCGTCATGCCGCGCCTGTCGGACTCCATGGAGGAGGGCACGGTGCTGCGGTGGATGAAGGGGGTCGGGGATGCGGTCGAGGTCGGCGAGGAGCTCGTCGAGATCGAGACCGACAAGGCGAACATGGTCTACGAGGCCGACGCGGGCGGGACGCTCGTCGAGATCCTGGCCCAGGAAGGCGACACGCTCCCGGTCGGTGACCCAATCGCGCGGGTGGGAGATGCGAGCGAGGTGGTCTCGGGTAACGGCGGCGGCGCCGGGGCGGCGTCTCCAGCGGGCAGGGCCGGCGCTGACACCGAATCTCGGGCTCCTGACGCAGATCAGCCGGCCATCGGACTGCGGGAGCCCGCTGGAGCCCCCGCCCCAACCCCGCCGCCGGGCTCGCCGGGCCCTGCGGTCGCACCCTCTTCCCCAGCCGCAGTTGGTGGCGGTGACGGGCGGCTCAGGGCATCTCCCATCGCCAAGCGGATCGCTCGCGACCGCGGGCTCGATCTGCATGGGCTCTCCGGGTCCGGGCCCGGGGGGCGGATCGTCAAGGCCGACGTCGAGCGCGCTCTTGCCGCCGTCGCCGCTGCTCCGGCGGTTGCCCCCCAGCCTCCGGCCGAGCGGCCCGTCGCGCCTGCGGCGCCTGCCGGGCCCACTCCCGGCGCCGGCGAGAAGCCCGAGACCGCGAAGGGGCGGCTCGAGGTGGTCGAGCTCACCAAGTTGCAGCAGACCGTTGCCCGGCGGATGGCCGAGTCGAAGGCGACCGCGCCTCATTTCTATCTGCAGGCCGAGCTCGACATGACGGCCGCGGTCGAGGGGCGAGCCAAGCTCAAGGCGATGGCCAGGGAGGGCGAGGGGGTTCCCACCTTCAACGACATGATCGTCAAGGCATGCGCGCTCGCCCTCCGCGAGCATCCGCGTGCGAACGGCGCCTACCGGGACGGAAAGATCGAGCTCTATTCGCGGATCAACATCGGGGTGGCCGTGGCCGCGCAGGACGCCCTGGTCGTCCCGACCGTGTTCGATGCCGACCTCAAGGGGCTGCGCCAGATCTCGACGGAGACCCGTGCGCTGGCGGCCCGCGTTCGCGACGGGTCGATCACGCCTCCCGAGCTCTCGGGCGGCACGTTCACCGTCTCCAATCTCGGCATGTACGGGATCTCCAACTTCGGGGCGGTGATCAACACACCGCAGGCCGGCATCCTCGCGATCGGGGAGCTCAAGGCGAAGCCGGTGGTCACGGATTCCGGCGAGATCGAGCCGCGGCAGCTGATGGGCGTCACCCTCGCCTGCGATCACCGGATCCTCTACGGCGCCGACGGTGCTCAGTTCCTGGCGCGGGTTCGCGCGCTGCTCGAGGAGCCGCTCGGCCTCGCGCTCTAGGTCCACGAACGATGGATCGCGGTCAGCTCACGGATTGGGTTGGGGGATACGAGCGCGCCTGGCGGACACCCGGCACGGATGCGCTGGCCGAGCTGTTCACCGAGGACGCCAGCTACTCCACGGCTCCCTACGAGACCCCGCACCGGGGGCTCGACGCGATCGGCGAGATGTGGGAGGCCGAGCGCAACGGCCCCGACGAGCAATTCGAGATGTCGAGCGAGGTGATCGCCACGGAAGGCGACACCGGCGTCGCTCGGGTGAAGGTCGCCTACATCGCGCCGGAGGATGGGCAGGGACGGCGCAACCGCCAGCGGCGGGAGTACCGGGACCTCTGGATCGTCCGGCTCGATCAGGCGGGCCTCTGCTTCCACTTCGAGGAGTGGCCCTTCTGGCCGCGGGATCAAGAGGGCGGCCCGGCGGCCGGCGCCTCGGGCTGAGCCGGCCATGCCCGCGTGGGACAATCGGGGGGTGGACGAGGTGCTGACCGTGCGCTGCGGGCTGGTCCGATACGAGGAGGCCCGTGCGATGCAGAGGCGGATCGAGGCGGCACGACAGGCGGATGAGGTGCCCGATGTCCTCCTGCTGCTCGAGCACGACCCCGTCTACACCAAGGGCCGCCGCAGCCAGCCCGGCGAGCTGGGAATGGGCGAGGACTGGTACCGGATGCAGGGGATCGAGGTCTGCGAGACCGATCGCGGCGGCGCCGTCACCTACCACGGCCCCGGGCAGCTGGTCGGCTATCCGATCGTCTCCCTGAGGCCGTACGGCGACAACGTGCGCGAGTACGTGCGGCGCCTCGAGCGGCTGATGATCGGTTCGCTGGCCGCCTACGGAGTCGAGGCCGAGGTGATTGACGGGTTGACGGGCGTCTGGGTCGGCGGCGGCCCGCCGCAGGGGCGGAAGGTCGGCTCGATCGGCGTGCACGTCAGCCGCGGCGTCACCACGCACGGGTTCGCCGTCAACGTCAACAACGACCTCCAGCCGTTCGAATGGGTCGTGCCCTGCGGGATCGAGGACGTCCGGATGACGTCGCTGTGCCGCGAGCTTGGCTCGGAGCTCGACATGAATGCGTACATGGACGCGGTGACCGAGGGATTCGGCGAGATCTACGGACGCGAGCCGGTCTCGACGACCCCGGAGGAGCTGGGCGAGCTGCTCGGCGAGCCGGCCCCGGTACGGTAGGAGCGATGGCCACTCAAGAGTCGGTCGCGGACCGCGTGCACGTCACCCGCTCCCGGGCCAACCCGGGTGGGGGCGCGCCGAACGACGACGGCAAGGTCCCCTTCCGCTCGCGCAAGCCCTCCTGGCTCAAGGTCCCCGCGCCGGGCGGACCCACATATCGCCGGCTGAAGAAGTCAATCGAGCAGGACAACCTCCACACCGTCTGCGAGGAAGCCAACTGCCCGAACGTCGGCGAGTGCTGGGAGCGCGGCACGGCGACCTTCATGATCCTCGGTGACGTCTGCACGAGGCGCTGCGGCTTCTGCAACGTGCAAACCGGGAAGCCCAGCTGGCACGATCCGCTCGAGCCGCTGCGGGTCGCCAACCAGGTGAAGCGTATGGGGCTCCGTCACGCCGTGATCACCTCGGTGGACCGCGACGACCTGCCCGACTACGGCGCCGGCGCGTTCGTCGGCGTGATCCGCTCAATCCGCCGGATGGCGCCGGGATGCAAGGTCGAGGTGCTCACCCCCGACTTCCGCGGTCAGGAGATGCCACTCGCCAAGGTGATCGCCGAGCGCCCCGACGTCTTCAACCACAACGTCGAGACGGTGCCCAGGCTTTATCCGATGGCCCGCCGCGGCTCCGACTTCCTGCGCTCCGCGCGGGTCCTCCGGATGGCGAAGGAGATGGGCGGCGACGAGGTGGTGACCAAGTCCGGGCTGATGGTCGGGCTCGGCGAGGAGTTCGACGAGATGGTCGAGGCGTTCTCGATCCTGCGGGAGCACGGCGTGCAGGTGCTGACCGTCGGGCAGTACCTGCGGCCGACCGAGAAGCACCTGCCGGTGGACCGCTACTGGCACCCCGATGAGTTCGGCGCCCTGGAGAAGGCCGCCTACGAGCTCGGGTTCGCCTCGGTGGCCTCGGGCCCGCTCGTTCGCAGCTCGTACCACGCGGACGAGCAGCTGCCCGCCGCGGCGTCCGCCTGACAGACCCCCGGCGCAGCTTTCCTTGCGGTCGCGTGTTTGGGGGTCCGTAGCCTCGAATTCATGCGTATCCGCCGACGCACAACAACGCTTGCCCTGATCGCCGCCGCGGCCGTTCTCGCTCTCGTGGCGGGTCCGCTGGCCGGCGGCGCCTCATCTCAGACGAGCGCCACGACGGCCGACAAGAGCCCCCTGGCCGGCAACGGGATGTGGATCTGGTATCTGAACCGCTCCTCGCACGGCAAGCTCGGCGCGATCGCCAAGAAGGCCCACGCCCACCACATCGACACGGTGCTGATCAAGTCCGGGGACGGAACGCACTACTGGAGGCAGTTCTCGGCGTCGATGGTGAGCAGGTTGCATGCGCGAGGGCTGGACGTCTGTGCCTGGCAGTTCATCTACGGGACCAAGCCGGGCAAGGAGGCACGCGTGGGCGCCCGGGCCGTCGCCAACGGCGCCGACTGCCTGGTGCTGGACGTCGAGGGACAGTACGAGGGCAAGTACCCGCAGGCCTCGTACTACATGGCCAGGCTTCGCTCGCTGGTGGGTGTGGACTACCCCCTCGGGCTCGCGAGCTTCCCCTACGTCGATTACCACCCGGCCCTGCCCTACTCGGTCTTCCTCGGCCCGGGCGGGGCGCAGTACAACGTCCCGCAGCTCTACTGGAAGGACATCGGGACCACCGTCGACACCGGCTATATCCACACCTGGGTCTGGAACAGGATCTACGGCCGGCCGATCGATCCGCTCGGACAGGTCTACAGCCGCCCGAAGGCGGGACAGATCAGGCGCTTCCGGGCACTGGCGATGTCGCACGGGTTCGAAGGGGTCAGCTGGTGGGACTGGCAGGAGGCGGGGAAGCGCCAGTGGAAGGCGATCAGTCAGCCGGTCTCCCCCGCGGCGGCGACGCCGTATCCGAGCTATCCCTTCCTACATCTCGGTTCCAAGGGAGACTTCGTCGCCTGGGCCCAGCAGCTGCTCGCGGGCGGCGGGTATCCGGTTCCGGTCAGCGGCTACTTCCAGACCTCAACCCAGCTCGTCGTCTATGCGTTCCAGCGAGACCACGGGCTGCCGGAAACCGGCAACCTCGACGTGCCGACCTGGAGTCTCCTGGTGCAGAACACGCCGCTCGCGGTCCGCTGGACGAAGAGCGGAGCGGTGGCCGCCCGCAAGTCCGGACGGGTGTCGCTGGCCCCACCGAAGTCGGCGAAGCTGCCCGCGGTACGTGACGAGATCCCACCACCGGCGAAGCGCGGCTAGGCGTTCGTATCGACGCATAGTCTTCGCGGCGTTTCGTGCTGCCGCTAAAGGACAACAACCCGACCTCGCGGTTCCCGATCGTGACGGTCGGTTTGATCGCGATCTGCGTCGCCGTCTTCGTCTGGCAGCTGAACTTCCCGACCAACGACCGGCTCAGCCAGGCCGGGTTCGGGTCCGTCGATCAGAGCTCGCTCGAGTACGGGGCCATTCCGTACCGGATCACTCACCCCAGCACCGGCGACTGCGACATCGGCGCGGTGGGCGAGTTCCGCCCCGGTCAGTTCGAGGCGGGCGTGGTCTGCCCGGGCACCAGGGACTACGACCAGGCGGTTGCCCGCAGCCAGGCCAACCCCAGCGCCAATCTGGGCCCCTTCCAGATCGACCAGAAGCCGTGGTGGGAGACGCTGTTCTCCTCGATGTTCATGCACGGGGGATGGCTGCACATCGCGGGCAACATGCTCTTCCTCTGGGTCTTCGGCAACAACATCGAGGACCGGATGGGACGGCTGAAATTCCTGCTCTTCTACGTGCTCGCCGGGCTGATCGCGGTCTACACGCAGGCGCTGATCGATCCTGGATCGACTGCGCCGACGATCGGCGCCAGTGGTGCGATCGCGGGGGTCCTCGGGGCCTACGCGCTGCTCTTCCCGCGGGCGAGGGTGCTCACCCTCGTCTTCATCATCTTCTTCGTCACGATCGTGGAGATCCCGGCGTTGATCCTCCTGGCGCTCTGGTTCATCCTTCAGTTCGTGCCCGCCCTGGGGCAGGTCGCGGTCGGCTCGGGAGGCGACCAGGGGGTCGCCTACTTCGCTCACGTGGGCGGGTTCGTCTTCGGCCTGGCCGTGGCGGGGGCGATGCTCTCCCTGATGCGACGACGCCGACCCGAACCGCGTTTACCGATCTACTGAGCGAAATTGGACCCCGACCTCCGGAACGCCCTGCTCCTGCTCGGCCTGGTCTTCTGCGGGTTCTTCGCGGCGGTCACGATCTACGTGATCGTCGACACCGGGCTGCGGCTTCGGACCTACGGCGACATCGGCGCGATCGGGCTCTACGCCGTGTCCCTTGTGATCGTCGGAATGATCGCCGCCGGCCTGATCGGCGCTCTGCGAAACCCACCCGATGACTAGGCGGATTGCGGCCATAGTCGGAGTGGCGATCGCCTTCGGGGTGACCGCCGTGGTCGCCGTCGCGATCTGGCCGGAGCGAGCCGGGGAGGGAGGCGGCTCAACCTCCACCACGGATGCAGCCGCGCTCACTGCATCCGCCCCGGGAGCCGACGGGATCCGCGGCGACTCCGGGCGGCTGCCGGCGGTGACGGTTCCGCCTGACATCACCAGGACGATCGCGATCTCTCACTTCGCGCTGCTGCCCGTGACCGGGCCGCTGCCGGTCCACCACCGGTTCAAGCACCCGCCGGTCGCCGGGATCCTGTTCGACGTGCGGAGCGGAGCCGTCCTCTGGGAGAGGAATCCGCGCCTCGAGCACCCGATCGCCAGTCTGACCAAGATGATGACCGCGCTGATCGTGGCGAATCGAAACCGGCCCACTGAGCACGTTCGGGTCAGCCGGAAGGCCGCGCAGACACCCGGCTCGGCCACCGGGCTGCTGCCACGCGGCAGGAAGGTGCCGCTCGAGCCGCTGCTCCAGGCGCTGATCATGATCTCGGCCAACGATGCGGCGGTGGCGCTCGCGGAGCATGACGGCGGAACCGTGACGCGCTTCGTCAAGGCGATGAACAGGCAGGCGGAGTCGATGGGTCTTCAGTGCACCCACTACTCCACCCCCAATGGGCTGCGTGACCGAAACAACTACTCCTGCCCGCGAGACCTCGCCGCGCTTGCCCGCGCCGACCTGGCGAACCGTCGAATCGCCCAGATCGCGCAGACGCGGTATGCGAAGCCTCGCTTCCCGATCAAGGGCAAGCATCTCTACCTCTTCAACAACCACTACTTCCTGCAGCGAGGGCTGCCGGGGCTGCCCCAGGCCCAGGTCACCGGATTGAAGACCGGCTTCACGGACCCGGCCGGTCGTTGCTACGTGACCACGGCGCGTGTAGGGAACCGTCAGCTGGGGGTCGTGCTGATCCACTCGCCCGACCCGATCACCCAGGTCCCGGCATTGCTGCGCGCAGGCTTCGAGGAGGAGGGCGTCGTCGCGCCGGCGCCCGTTCCGGTCAAGCGCAAGCCCCCGCCCGGCGGATAGGTGGAGCGGTGTCGCTGCCGTCGCCAAGCAGGCCGATCCTTCTGTGCGCGGCGATGTGTGTCCTCATCCTGATCGTGGCGGGGATCGACCTCGCGCATACCGACTCCCGGGTGCCTGACTTCGCCACTCGCCCGTGCCACCCCGACAAGGCGAGCTGCTTCAACGCGCAGCTCAGCGAGGGATTGGCGCGGGAGCGCGCTGCGGAGCCCCTGGAGCGTGAGTACGACTCGCGCGCCTGGCTGTATGCCTTCGCGATCCTTGCGATCGCGGCCGTGGCGACGGCCTGGAGCATGCGCTCCAACCCACGCACCGAGTGGCCCCGGATCTTCACCAACCTCGGCGTGATCGGCGTCTGGGCGGGGATCGGGATGATCGTCGTGCTGGTGACGACGGACGGGATCGCCGTATCGCCGCCGGCAGCGCCCCTGATGTTGCTGCCGGTAGTCCTGCTCGTCGCGGCCGGCGCCGGGACACTGATTGGGCGGTCCGAGGGGTGGGCCCTGCAGAACCAGGGCGATGGCATCCGGGAACGGGTGCTGCAGGTCGGGAAGCTCGCGATTCACATCGGGACGGCCGGGCGGGCGAAGCGATCGCGGATGGAGGAACTGGCCCGCTGGCTCGCCAACACGGCGCTCGCTCTCACCGCGGTGACCTGCGTGCTCGCGCTCGGCTTCGTGCTGGCTCAGCCCGGCTGCGAGGGCGGCATCGGGCCACCCGAGTGGACCGACCCGATCGACGCGGTCACCGCGGTCGGAGCGATCGCGGGGATGGCCGCCGGCATCGGCGCGCTGGTTCTGCGGCGGTGGATCGCGGCACTGCTCAGCCTGATCGGCTGCCCGGTCGCACTGCTCCTCGTCCTGATCAGCACCTGCGCGTTCTCCTGATCGTCATTCCGTCCCCTTTGCGAACGCGCATCCGGGGTATACGGGTTTCATCCGACGCCGATGATTCCAGCGCTTCACATCCTGGCTCTCCAGAACGCGACGCAGGGGGACAAGGCTGGGGGCCTGGGAGTCTCGGTCGAGATCCTCGGAGCGACGGTCCTCGCCTGTGCGCTCCTCACATCGACGGTGCTTCTCCTGTCGAGGTACAAGCGGCGCCGGGACGAGATGATCGTCCGCGAGTGGCGGGCCCGGGAGCGCATGCGGGAGCTCTGCCCCGAGGGCTGGACCGCCCGGATCGTGCTCTATGGCGACGGGGCGCCGCTGCCGGATGACGCGCCGACGTCGGGCGACCGGACCGTCTGCGTCGAGTGGACCGAGTACGAGCGCGACGCGGCGGGACACACGGACGTGGCGGTTGCCCGGCGGATGTGGGCACGGACGATCACCGGCGCCCTGCGGGGCATGCTCGCCGACCGCGAGCTCGACGTCGAGCTGGAGAAGATCGAGCGGAAGGTGATCGAGGACACCTCGGAGGGCGGGGAGACCGGCCCGCCGGCGACGGGTCCGCACGGCCGGACCGATCGCTAGCTCACCGGGTCTCGGCACAAACTCGGAACCTCTGCAATCGGATCGCGATTCCATATGGCGAGGACCACGACTTCGACCTGATCCTCTGTCGCGACGACAAGGTCGAGCGAATTCAGGTCAAGTACACCGAGTCGAGCGGCAACTTCGTAATTGTTCGAACGCGATCGCACTCGCTGACGAATGGCAGGGTGAGGCACGCGAAGTACTAACAATGGAGCCAGCCGGGCTCGAACCGGCGACCTCCTGCTTGCAGGGCAGGCGCTCTCCCAACTGAGCTATGGCCCCGTGGGAGGCCGATTGTAGGACCCGCAAACCGCAGCCCCGGTGAATGCTCCTGTGAGAGACTGGCCACGGGCACAAGCGGCCCCAGGAGGGCTGATGGCAACGAGGGCCAAGCAAGCGGGATCGGTGGGAAATGGGGAGGCGACGAAGAAATCGCCCCCCGCGCAGCGCGCCGAGGTCTCAAACCTCGACATCGTCCGCTTCTACTTCAACCGGGCGGTCGAGCGCCTCGAGCTGCCCGACGACATCCGCACCGTCTTCTGGACCCCGTACCGCGAGGTCACCGTCCAGATCCCCGTGAAGCTCTCCGACGGCAAGGTCCACACCTTCTCCGGCTACCGGATCCAGCACAACGGTGCGCGCGGTCCCTACAAGGGCGGCATTCGCTACCACCCGGAGGTCAATATCGACGAGGTCCGCGCGCTCGCCTCGCTGATGACCTGGAAGACCGCCGTCGCCAACATCCCGTTCGGCGGCGCCAAGGGCGGCGTCAACGTGCCGGCCGAGAAGCTGGACCGCTCCGAGCTTCAGGCGATCACGCGCTCGTTCATGGACAAGATCCAGAAGATCCTCGGGCCCACCCGGGACATCCCGGCGCCCGACGTCAACACCGACGCCCAGACGATGGCCTGGATGATGGACGAGTATGGCAAGCTGCACGGCCACACGCCGGCCATCTGCACGGGCAAGCCGATCGCCCTGGAGGGCTCCTACGGGCGGGAGCAAGCCACCGGGCGGGGCTGTGTCTACATGTTCCGAGAGGCAGCGCCCCAGATCGGTCTCACTCCCGCGAACAGCACCTTCGTCGTCCAGGGATACGGCAACGTCGGCTCCTGGGCCGCCCGGATCCTGCAGCAGCTCGGCGCCAAGATGGTCGGCGTCTCTGACGCGACCGGTGCGATCCGCGGCGACGGAGGGATCGACGCCGACGACCTCGCCGCGCACCTGCGCGATGGCGGCGAGCTCACGGAGTTCCCCGGCACCGAGGCGATCAGCCCCGAGGAGCTGCTCACGATCGAGTGCGACGTCCTGATCCCGGCGGCGCTCGGCGGGATGATCCACGAGGGCAACGCCGACGGCGTCAGCACCAAGATGATCATCGAGGGGGCGAACAGCCCCACCACGCCGGCCGCCGACCAGATCCTGCAGGACAAGGGCGTCCACATCATCCCCGACGTGATGGCGAACGCCGGCGGGGTCGTCTGCTCCTACTTCGAGTGGGTGCAGAACCTCCAGCACTTCCGCTGGTCGGAGCGAGAGGTCAACGACAAGCTCGGCGGGATCATGCGGCGCGCCTACCGCGACGTCTCGGCCCGCGCCAAGGAGGATCGGCTTTCGCTGCGGGAGGCCGCCTACCTGATCGGGATCGAGAGGGTGGTCGAGGCGAGCCGCACTCGCGGCTACGTCTAGGTGATGCGAGGGCGCGCGGCAGCGCGACCCGTCTAGCTACTCGTCCTCGAAGTCGAAGTCCTGAGGGGGACCCTTCTCGAACCAGAGGTCCTCATCCTCGCCCTCCTCATAGGACTCCTCGGGATCGGGCGCGCCGCCCTCGTAGACCTCCTGATCCTCCAGCGCCGGCCTGACGGCGGTGCCGGGCTCATCGGGGGGCAGTGGCGGGTCGGAGGTCGGTTCCTCGGCGTAGGGCTCCTCCTCCTCGAGGTATGGCGCCTCCTCCTCGGCGGGGCCAAGCGCCTCGAAGTCATCGTCCGCCGGCGCCGGGGAGGGTGCCAGCGAATCCTCGTCGGTCTCGAAGTCGTAGAGGGCCGGGCCGCCTGAGTCAGCGGGGGGATCTTCCGGCGGCGCCGCGGGCGACGCCTCGCTGTCCTCCGGGAACGGCTCCTCCGCCGGCAGAGGCGGCAGGCCACCGGTCTCACCGGGGGGAGGATGCTCCTGCGTCGGAACATCAATCCGGCCGCGCGCCCTTCCCGGAGGCTCCGGCCCGATGTCGGGCGGAGGCGGCGGCGGATCGGGGACGGAGCTCTCCGGCTCGAGCGGAGGCTCCGGCTCGAGCTCCTCCGATTCGGGCTCGATCGCTGCGGGGGGCTCGACGGCGGCCGATGGCTCGGGCGGGGCGGGCCGCTCAACCGCATCCTCGGGCGGGGCGGGGCGCTTCTCGGACGGGGCCTCCTCGGAGGGAGCGTGAGGCGGAGCGGCGGTGTCCTCGGGGAACGGCTCCTCCTCCGCGATCAGATCCTCGAGCGACTGCCGTGGGGACGGCGGCTCGACCTCCGGCTCCGGCTCCCCTCCGGCTCCGGCTCCGGCTCCGGCTCCGGCTCCGGCTCCGGCGAGCGCTGATAGCCCTCCAGCGGCTCATCGAGACGCTCCTGTCCCGGGATCTCGTCCTGTCCGGGCAATTCGACCTGACCGGGAATCTGGGCGCTGCCCTCTGGCGGGCTGATCGGCTCCTCGAGCTGCTCGTCGCGGACCGGCTCGTGCTCTCTGAGCCCTTCGGGCTCGACCAGCCGGGTGGGATCCTCGCCACCGAGATCGGGAACCGCCGCCTCATCGGAGTCGGCCGGCGGAGCCTCCGCCTCGGCGGCACCAGCGGCCGAGACCTCGTTGAAGAGCTCGTTCGCAGCAAAGGGATCCGGGCGATCGGTGGAACCGAACGCCTCGTCCTCGATCTCTCGCAGGTCGGCGTCGTGCGCGCCGTGCTTGCGCTTCAGATCGAGGTGTTCGCGAATCGCGTCGTCGAGTATTCCCATGATGCGCGGTCTGACCGCCTCGAGGGATCAAAGCTTAGGCGCTGCGGCGCACATGTGATAGCTGGATCGCCCCCTGAACCCTGCACTGCAGCGACCAATTTACGGCCGATCGCCCTCCGGCCTGCGTTCGCGAGCGCGCAGCCGGTCTCCGCGCGGGCGTGAGCCCTCCTCGGAGCCGCCGCCCGGATTCGTTGCCGGCGCCGCCCGGATCTGATTCTTGCCGGCCCTCTTCGCCCGGAGCAGCGCCCGGTCGGCGGCATCGACGAGTGATTCGACGTCGGCGGCGGAGTCCGGGATCGTCGCGACCCCGAGGCTGATGGTGACGCCCATCGATCCGCCGTCGCGCCGCGGAACCTCCGCCCCTCGCATCCGCTCGGCGAGCCGCTCGCCGAGGATCAGGGCCCCCTCTCGGTCGGTCTCAACGAGGATCACGGCCAGCTCGTCGCCTCCATAGCGCGCCGCGACATCGATCGAGCGGGTTCCCGCGCGGACCAGGTCCGCCACCTTCTCGAGCACGAGGTCACCCTGGAGGTGGCCCTCGCGGTCGTTGATCTGCTTGAAGTCGTCGACATCCAGGATGATCAGCGAGATCGGGTGCCCGAAGCGGCGGGTTCTCGACACCTCTCGATCGAGCGTCTCCGCCATGTGACGGCGATTCCACAGCCCGGTCAGCGGATCGGTCACGGCCTGCTCGGCCACCCGCCTGTGCAGCCGCGTCAGAGTCCTCGCCAGGGCCCACGCGAGTACCACCGCCGCCACCAGGAACCAGATCAAGATCGCGAGAGCCGGACGGCCGATCCCGAGCACTCCGCCCGACTTCGGGGGGCCCAGCATGACGAGCGTCAATCCGTCGGCCCGGTCAAGCGTCGTCGCGTGAGCCCGGTAGTCGACGCCGCCGGCACTGACGTCCGCGGTCTGGTCCGGCTCAAGCGTCCTCGACGGCGGCGGGACGGTGGACGCCAGGGTCGCACCTCCACGGCGAAGGACGACCTGCTGGCCCGTCAGGCGATGCACCTTCGCCGCGTACTGCTCCGCCGTCGTCGTCGAGAGGCGAAGCGCTCCCACGGGCCGCGCTTGCTGGGTCAGGCCGACTCTGGCAAACGCGACCGCCGCGGGAGGCCCGGCCACCGCCATCGCATGATCGGCGTTGTCCAGGATCTCGACCCTCACGATCCCCGGCCGGCGAGCGGCCTCGCGGGTGAAGGATCGGAGCCCCGCAGTGTCGGCGGACCGGAGCCCTGCCGCAAGCTGTGGATCGCCGGCCAGCCGGCGCGCTCGCACGGCCGCGTCCGCCGTCCGGACGTCGTAGATCGAGACGGCGGTCTGCAGGCCGCCGGCGAGCCTGGCGTCGGCCTTGCCTCGCTGTGAATCGGAGGTGACGAACAGCAGGATGCTGATCAGAGCCGCAGTGGGCACGATCGCGATCAGCAGGAAGAAGAGCGCCAGGCGCCGTCCGAAACTCACCCTGCGACAGCGTATCCTTGGCCCTCGGTTCGCCTGGTCGAAGACCTGCGGGCCAACATATGTCCCACCCACGCGGGGCTATAGCTCAGTTGGGAGAGCGCCTGGATCGCACCCAGGAGGTCGCCGGTTCGAGTCCGGCTAGCTCCACTGCCGCCCGCGCAGATCGACACCCCTTCCGGTCCCGCGCGGGCCCACCTGCATCCGGCTGACGACGCCAGGGGGGCGCTGGTGCTCGGGCACGGTGCCGGGGCGGGCATCGACGGCCCCGACCTCGTTGCCGCGACCGGCGCGGCCGTCACCGAGGGATTCTCGGTCGCGCTCGTCGAGCAGCCGTATCGCGTCGCGGGGCGACGCGCCCCGGCACCGGCCAAACGCCTGGACGAGGCCTGGGTCGCCGTCGTCGAGAACCTGAGCGCGAACCGGCTGCGGAATCTGCCCCTGGTGGTCGGAGGACGCTCCCTGGGCGCCCGCGTGGCCTGTCGCACGGTCGACGCGACGGAGGCCGCGGCGGTCCTCTGCCTCGCCTTCCCGCTGCTGCCGCCGCGCCGCGGCGACGAACCGCCTCAGAGCCGCCTGCCCGAGCTGGAGGCTGTCGCGGCACCCGTGCTCGTCGTCCAAGGGAAAAGCGACCGCTTCGGCATGCCGCCCGAGGGTCCGAATCGAAAGGTGATCGAGGTGGGAGGCGACCACGGCCTCAAGTCGGACCCCGGGGCCATCGGCGAGGCGGTCGGGACCTGGCTATCACGTCTCGAGCTCTAGGCGTGCAGCTCCCCCAGGCGGTCCGCCTCCTCGCGGAGCTCGCCCTTCGCGGCCGGATCCAGGCGGCCGAACGACTCCGTCTTCACCTTCCCCTTCTCGTACCTCCAGGTCCCGGCGACCCGGCCGTCCACGAGAAAGGTGGGTACCGACTGAGGGGTCCTCGTGTTGAAGACCTTCGGCCGGTGCTCCTCGGGGAGGATCCCCGTGCGCCGCGCGTGCGCCAGCAGGGTCGCGTCCCAGGTCGGCAGGAGGCGGACCGGCGCGGGCGTCTCCGGATCCGGCAGGGGTGCCCGCGGGAGGTCGAGGAGCTCGGAGCCGTCCTCGGCCGCGAAGCGACGGAGCTTCAGCCCCTTGATGGCCGGGTCCACGCGCTTGGCAGGCAATCCCATCCAATTCGCGATCTCAGGCAGCGTGGCCGGGCCGAAGGCGCCGAGGTAGCGTCGAACCAGCGCCACGATGCCGTCCCGCTCGTCGAGCCCAGCCGGCGGTGAGCCGAGCCACGCCTCCGCGGCCGCGTAGAGATCCGCCCGCCGTCTCTCCCATGTCCCCGACGGCGGCACGCGAACAAGGTCGAGCCATGCGTTCACCCCGTTGGTGACGACGCTGTCGGAGCCGAGCAGCTCGTGGATCTCCTTGCGGCTCATCGTCCCGTCGCCCAGGGCGCCGCGCAGCTTGCGGGCGGCGGCGGCCATCCCCGCGGCCGTGTAGTCGCGCCGCGGGCCGTACTTGAGCCAGGCCTCGCGGCGCCCTCGGCGGATCGCCAGTGCCGCCGGCCAGTAGTCGGATCTGGAGACGAGATGGATGGTCGAGCGCATCAGCGTTCCCTGCGCTACCGAGCGCCTCTCGAGCGCCCGGTCGAGCTGCTCGCGCTCGAATCCCTCCAGTCGCGAGTGCAGCCCTATGTACATCGAGGGCGCGTACTGGGCCTGCAGGGTGCCCATCCGGTCGAGCGCCTTCGGGATCGATCCCTTCGCGCGCTCGAGCAGCATCTGGCGGCCCAGCAGCGCCCTGTTCAGGTCGGCCTCGCTAAGGGTGCGTCCAGGAGCGCCCATCGTCAGGCACCCTGCGCTACAGGCCAGTCGCGGTGCTGCGGTGGGGAAGTCCCGGCGCATTCCGCACCTGCTCCGCCACGGCGGGTGAGACGACGATGTTCGCCTCGCGGCAGGCATTCCTGATGGTCTCAGAGCCGGGCGCCGTGCCGTTCGCATGCTTCGCGCAGACGAACTCCGCCTGCCTGCCGCAGGCATCCACCGGCTCCGCCCCCATGACCCCGGGGATGATCTTGTAGATGCAGCCGGGCCCGGCCTTGGGCTCGGAGTTGCCGGCCGTCGCCAGCACCACGGCGAGGAGCGCGAGGACGCTCACCGCGAGCACCCCGATCGCGACGTTCCTCTCCCGCCGGGGGACCTTCCGCAGTGGCCGGTTGACCCGGTCCCAGTGTCCTTCCAGAGGCATGGCCGAGCAGGGTAGCGGGCCCTCTCAGGCGTCATTCCGACCTTGTGGCGAAGGTTTCGCGCGGATCTTTGGACCCTTGTACGTAGTGGGCTCACCGGGTCATCGGCACGCTTCCCGCATTGCCAATGGGCGAGTCCCCTCTAGGGGGCGTTTCTGCGTTTGAGCGCCCGACTCCGCCCTTGATGAGAAAGGAAAACACCACGCTATGGATTTGAACTGGTTGAGTCCAGGCGACAACGCTTGGCAGATGACAGCCTCGACCTTCGTCGGGCTGATGAGCGTGCCCGGACTCGTCGTCCTCTATGGCGGCGTGATGCAGAAGCGCTGGTCGGTGAACTCGATGATGATGGCCTTCATCGCGTTCGCCCTGGTGCTGGTCGTCTGGGTGCTCTACGGCTACAAGCTGGGCTTCGGCGCACCGATGCACGTCTTCGGCGCCGACCACGGATTCTTCGCCAACCTGTGGGGTAAGCCCGGGGCGATCCTGAACAGCAATGACCTGCTGAAGCAGGGCAACATCCCGAACGTCGGAGACGTGGTGTTCCCGCAAGCGACGCTGGCTTACTTCCAGTTCGTGTTTGCGGCGATCACGCCGATCCTGATGCTCGGATCCGTCCTGGGCCGGATCAACTTCCGTGCCTGGATTCCGTTCGTGCTCGTCTGGTCGAGCCTGATCTACACGGTCAACGCCTTCCTGATCTGGGGCGGCGGCTACTTCGCCCAGCACGGTGCCCTCGACTTCTCCGGCGGATATGTGATCCACCTCGCCGCGGGCGTCTCGGGCTTCGTCGCTGCGGCTGTGATCGGGCCGCGCTTGCAGCGCGATCGCGAGATCGATGCTCCGAACAACCTGTTGATGGTCGCAACCGGAGCGGGCCTTCTCTGGCTCGGCTGGAACGGCTTCAACGGGGGTGACCCCTACCTGGCGAACGACATCGCCTCCGCCGCGGTCATGAACACGAACCTGTGCACCGCGGTGGCGCTGCTGGTCTGGGTCGGTTGCGATTACGCCACCGGTCACAAGCCCAGCCTGATCTCGAGCGTCAACGGGATGATCACCGGCCTCGTGGCGATCACGCCCGGAGCCGGTTTCGTCAACGGCTGGGGTGCGATGGCGATCGGCGTGATCGCAGCGCTGATCGTGTACTTCGCCCTCAACTACCTGAGCCGGGCGGCGCCGTTCCGCAAGGTGGATGACACGCTGGGCGTGGTCTACACGCACGGCTTCGCCGGCCTCGCCGGCGGTCTGCTGACGGGCGTCTTCGCCAACGAGGCGATGGGCAGCGCGCCCGGGATCGTCTCCGGCAGCTGGCATCTGCTCGGCTGGCAGGCGCTGACCGCTCTCTGGGTGATCGTGTTCTCCGCGATCGGGACGTTCATCCTGCTCAAGATCATCGGGCTGTTCGTCTCGCTGCGGATGTCCGAAGAGGACATGGAGGAGGGAGACCTGGCCGTACACGGCCACGAGGTCTACCCCTCGGACGTGCCCTCGCTGGCATATCCGTCGGGAGCAAGGACCTAGCCCGAGGACGACAGTACGAGGCAGCATCCGGCGCCCCCGTCGCAAGGCGGGGGCGCCGGTCTGTTCAGGGCTGGTACCGGCGGGCGGCGTCCTGAAGGAGATCCAGCATCGCCGCGGCCGCGGGGAGGGGGACTCCCGCCCCACGCGTCGCGGCGACGACGTGCCGCACGGGAGCCGCAGGATGCAGGCCCGTGACGGCGATGTCGTAGCTGACCGCCTGCGAGAGCGCCAGCTCGGGGATCAGAGCGACCCCGACGCCGGCGGCCACGAGGCCCTGCACCGTCAGGTAGTCGTCGCTCTCGAATGACACCCGCGGCTCGAACCCGGCCGCCCGGCAGATCCGGACCACGTGGCGGGCGCAGGCGCTCGCCTCCGAGGTCTGCACCCAGGCCTCGTCGGCGAGGTCCGGGAGCCTGATGCGTTCCTTGCCCGCGAGCCTGTGCGTCTTGGGAAGGGCGAGCCTCATCGGGTCCTCGAACAGGGGGGTGCTGCGCAGCCCGGACCCGAGCTCGCCGGTCCCCTCGAACTCGAAGACCAGGCCGAGGTCGAACTCGCCGTCACGGAGGCGCGGGGTGAGCTCCTCCGGCTCCCCCTCGACCAGGCTGAGGGCGACGTCGGGGTACGCGCTGCGGAAGGCGGCGATCACGAGGGGCATCAGGGTCGCCCCGGCCGTCGGGAACGAGGCCATCCGCAGCTCGCCCCCCTTGACGCCGGCGATCGCGCCGAGCTCCACCTCCGCCGCATCGAGCTGGGTCAGGATCCGGACGGCGTGTTCGGCGAGCCGCCCGCCCGCGGCCGTCGGCCGCACCCCGCGACGGTCTCGCTCGAGCAGCGGCACGCCGGCCTCGGCCTCGAGCGTGGCGATCGCCTGCGAGACGGCCGACTGGGTGTAGTTGAGGGCGCTGGCCGCCTCGGAGAACGAACCCTGCGTGAGTACCTCGGTGAGCACCTTGAGGCGGGGTACGTTCAGCATTAGCAACGCTGATTCTATTCATTACAAGAAGTACTTGTGCTAATCGCAGGAAGCGAGGACCATTCCGGCGAACTTCGAAATCGCAAATCTCGAGCAGAGGAGACCCGGTAATGGCAAAGATCATCGTTTCCTACGACGACACCGACAACGACAGGGACGCGCTGGCGCTGGGCCGGACCCTCGGAGAGCTGGGCGGCGAGATCTCGCTCGCCTACGTTCGTCACACCCAGCAGCCCGACAGCGCGCGCGAGGCGCTGGAGGAAAAGGAGGCCGATGAGCTCCTCGCCCACGGGGTCGAGGCGCTCGGGGACGAGAGGATCCAGCGCCACATCGTCGTCCATGCCTCGACCGGCACCGGACTCTGGGAGCTGGCCGAGAGCGAGAACGCCGACGTGATCGTGTTCGGGTCCGACTACCGGACCGCCAAGGGCGCCGTGCTTCCCGGCACCTCGGCACAGCGCATGCTGACCGGCGGCCCCGCGGCCGTCGCCGTCGCGCCCGCCGGCTATCGCAACGAGGCCGGCGAGATCAAGAGCGTCGGGGTGCTGCCGGAGGACGACGGTGACGATGCGGCATCCGAGACGGCCAAGAGCCTCGCGGATGCGCTCGGCGCCACGGTCGCCGAGCGCCCCGAGGGAGCCGATCTGCTGGTCGTCGGCTCCTCCCCCGCGTCACCAAAGGGCCATGTCAACCTGAGCGCCCGGGCCGGCTACGCGGTCGAGATCGCCCACACCCCTGTGATCGCCGTCCCGCGCGGCACTTCGATCAAGTTCTCGAAGCCCGGCATCGTCCAGCGGGTCGCCGCCAAGGTCTGACTAGCGGCTGCCAGGCCGCTCCACCTTGGAGCGAAGGGCGAAGGCCGGAGTGACTTGTGTGGGGCGGCCGCCCGCAGCCGCGACTGGTAGCGGCTGCCAGGCCGCTCCACCTTGGAGCGAAGGGCGAAGGCCGGAGTGACTTGTGTGGGGCGGCCGCCCGCAGCCGCGACTGGTGGCAAAGCCGTCAGCCGCTAAGCCGGTCCTGCAGGGCCCGCAGCGAGTCCTCGTCGTCCGCGACCAGGCGGATGGGATCGAGGTCGGCGAGCTGGGGTGGGATGGAAGCGTCACCCAGCTGCGCGAGCACGGCCCGGGGACCGAGTGCTCCACGCGCCAACCCCACATCGAAGAGCCAGGCGCCCGTGGGCTCGGCGCTGTCGCTGGCCAGCACGGCCGCATACCGTGCCCCGGAGGCCGTCGCCGGCGGGCTCAGGATCCGCGAGCGAAGCTCCGCCCACGCCGCCGTCTCCAGCTCGAGCCGCTCAAGGAGGCGCCGGATCTCGGCCTCCGTCTCGGGGCGGTCGGCTACGACGGCCACGACCGGCCCGACCGGCGACGCCGCCGCGTCGACCAAGCGACGGGTGACGTTCTCGGCGCTCCGCTCGGCATTCGACCAACCCCGGCCCATCGACAGGTCCGAGTCGGCGAGCTCGGGTCCTTCGAGGATGACCAGCGTGCAGTCCTTCGGCTCCCAGTCCCTGTCCCCGAGCCTGATGATGCGGCCGCCTATCCAGGGATCGAGGATCGCGGCTCTCATCCTCGCCTCGTCCAGGTTGAAGGCCCGTGCACGCCTGAAGCCCAGGCTGATCTCCACGTGAAACGCCATTGGCTCGATGCTATGGCCCGCTCAATACCCTTGCTCTGATGAGAATCGACGAAATGCTCGCTTCGACGCGGCCGGTCTTCTCGGTCGAGTTCTTTCCTCCCAAGACGGAGGAGGGGCGGCAGACCCTGTTCGAGACCGTGGAGGTGCTCCGCAGGCTGGATCCGCACTTCTTCTCGGTGACCTATGGGGCGGGCGGCGCCACGCGCGAGGGCACCCTCGACACCACCAGGGCGATCCGCGACCAGTACGGCTCGGAGGCGATGGCGCACCTCAGCTGCGTCGGCGAGACGACCGAGAGCCTGCGCGAGATCATCGACCGGATCGCGGAGGCGGGGATCGAGAACATCCTCGCCCTGCGAGGCGATCCACCACGCGGTCAGAAGGACTTTGAGCAGCCGGAGGGCGGCCTGGCCAGCGCCTCCGATCTGGCCGCGGTGATCCACGAGTCACATCCCGAGATCACGATCGGGGGGGCATGCTTCCCCGAGGTCCACCCGGAGGCCGCAAGCCTCGAGGCCGACCTTGCCTACCTGAAGACCAAGGTCGACGCCGGCGTCAGCTTTCTGATCACCCAGCTCTTCTTCGACAACCGGCTCTATTTCGACTTCGTGCTGGCCGCCCGCGCAGCGGGGATCGACGTGCCGATCATCCCCGGCGTGATGCCGATGACCGGCTTCAGGCAGATCGCCCGGATCTCCGAGCTTTGCGAGGCGACGATCCCTGAGCCCCTGGCCGCGGCAATGGAGTCGCTGGAGGGGGACGAGCGTGCCGAGTTCGAGCTCGGCGTCGCCTACGCGACACAGCAATGTGCGGACCTCCTGCGAAGGGGGGCCCCCGGAATCCATCTCTACGCCCTCAACCGCTGGCCCGCCGCCCGGGCGATCCTGGGCGCGCTGCACGCCTCGCGTCCGTGGGAGGAGCGGGAGCCCGGCGCGACCGCGACCGCGGGCGCCGCCTGAGCCTCCGCCTAGACTGGGCGCCGCGATGCCAGAGTTCGACTACAACGGCCACACGATCTCCTACGACGAATACGGGGAGGGCGACCGGCCGCTGATCCTGATCCACGGCCTGCTGATGAGCCGCCGGATGTTCGACCGCCTCGGGCCGGAGATGGCCGCGATCGGGAACCGGACGATCGCGGTCGACCTGCTCGGCCACGGCCGCTCGGATCGGCCGGCGGAGATGTCGAACTACTCCATGACCTTCTTCGCCAGGCAGATCGAGGCCCTGCTGGACCACCTCGGGATCGATCAGGCCGTGGTCGGCGGAACCTCGCTCGGGGCGAACGCGACGCTCGAGCTCAACCACCTGTCCCCCCACCGAGTGCGGGCCATGATGATCGAGATGCCGGTGCTCGACAACGCCCTGCTCGCGGCCGCGTTGATCTTCACGCCGATCATGGTCGGCCTGCGGCTGGGCGAGCCGCTCCTCAGGCGCGTGGCGGCGGCCGCGAGGAGGATCCCGCGGACCAACCCGCTGCTCGACATGGGTCTCGACATGATCAGGCAGGACCCCGCACCGTCCTCCGCCGTCCTCGAGGGGCTCTTCCTGGGCTCCTCCGCACCCCATAAGCAGTTCCGAGTCGAGATGACCCAGCCGACCCTGATCATCGGCCACCGTGCCGACCCGCTGCACCCGTTCTCGGACTCCGGAATGCTGGTCGAGGAGCTTCCGAACGCGCGCCTGATCGAGGCGAGCTCGATCCTCGAGTGGCGGATCTCGCCGGAGCGGCTCGACGCCGAGCTGGCCGGGTTCCTCGACGAGGTGTGGGGAGTGACGCGCACGCCGGAAGCCGCGCTAAGCGAGGCTTGAACCGCCTCCGCTAGCCTCTCCGCCCTCCATGGCAAGCCGCAAGGAAGAGAAGGAGCGACTCCGCGCGCAGCGACTCGCCGCCGAGCATGCTGCGCAGTCGGGTGGACGCCGGCGCCTGCTGGCCGGCTATGTCGTCGCGGGAATCCTCACCGTGGCCGTGATCGCCGGGCTGGTGGCCGTGATCTCGAGCGGTGGAAGCAGCAACGGCGCGGCCGGCAGCGCCTGCAACAACGCACACATCCAGAACACCGGCAGCTTCAAGGGGTTGACCCCCGACTGCCGGAAGGGCACGGCCGAGTCCATCACCCCGACCCAGTTCGGGGACCTCGCCGTCTCCTCCCAGAAGGCCGGCTGCCAGCTCAAGGAGAACCTGCCCGACGAAGGCAACACGCACGTCCCCAACTCGACGGCGGTCCACTATGGAACCGTCCCACCGACTTCGGGAAACCACAATCCGGTCCCGATCTCCGACGGTGCCTATACGACGCCCGTCACCAGCGACACCAGCAAGCAGACCAATATCCGCAACGAGGTCCACGCGATGGAGCACGGCCGCATCGAGATCCACTACAAGCCGAGCCTGCCAGAGGCCCAGCAGCTGGCGCTGAAGGGCGTCTTCGACGCCGACCCCAACGGCGTCCTGCTCTTCCCCGACCCCGACATGCCCTACGACGTGGCAGTCACCGCCTGGACAAACGAGGTCGTCTGCCCGACCTACAACCCCGTCGTGCTCGACGTGATCCGGAACTTCCGCGACAAATACCGCGGCAACGGTCCGGAGCAGCAGATCCCGATCAATTTGGGCTAGCGGCTGCCAGGCCGCTGTCCTCAGGAGCGGAGGCCGTAGGCCGAAGCGACTTGTGATGGGTGGCCGCCTGCAGCCGCGATCTGATGGCGAAGCCAAAGTGTTTCCCACCTATATGCGGAAGCGGATCTCTCTGATCGTTGGCCTCGCCCTGGTCACCGCCCTCGCCTGGGTCGCCGCGCCCGCGCTGTCGCTGCGCCCATACATGACGGGCGCGGTCGACTTCGAGCACGCGATCCCCGCAGCGAAACGAATGGCGGCGGCGGCGATCGCGTCGGCGCGCTCGGCTCACCCGCGTGAGCGTGCGCCGCGCTGGATCTCGCCACCGATCGAGGCACCGCACCGGTTCGACCTGGTCGGCGTGGCGCGGGAGATGCGGAACGTCGAGATCCGTGTCCGCGACGACGGCGGGCGCTGGAGCGAGTGGGTCGAGCAGGAGGACGGCACCCCGATCTACGCCGGCGGGGCCGACCAGGCGCAGGTCCGGGCGTCGTTCAGGCCGCGGGGCCGGCTGCACTTCGTGAACGTCTCCGGGACCTCGGGGGGCTTCGCGGACCGGCTGGTCAACGCAGCCCGCCATGCGATCAACACCGCGTTCATCTCGGTCGCGTCGACTCCCGTCGCACAGGCCCTGAAGCTGTCCCCGAAGCCCCGCGTGGTCAGCCGGGCGGGCTGGGGCGCCGATCTCGCCACGGGCGGCTGCCAGCCTCGAGGCCCCGCGGAGTACGGGTCGGTCCAGGCCGCGGTGATCCACCACACCGTGAACGCCAACGACTACACGCCCGAGGAGGCACCGTCGATCGTGCTCGGTATCTGCCGCTTCCACGTCTTCGGAAACGGCTGGAACGACATCGGCTACAACGCGCTCGTCGATCGCTACGGGACGCTCTACGAGGGGCGCGCAGGAGGGCTGAAGCGGCCGGTGGTGGGCGCGCAGGCACAGGGCTTCAACTCGCAGACCACGTCCATCGCCTCGATCGGCGACCACACCACCGAGGCCCCGACCCCCCCAGCGCAGCGCTCGATCATCCGGTTCCTCGCCTGGAAGCTGGGCGTCAACCACGCCACTCCGGCGACGGCCATGGTCCAGCTCACCTCCGGCGGCGGCCCGGAGAGCCGCTACCCGGCGGGGACTGTGATCACGGTTCCGCGGGTGCTCGGACACACGACGCTCGGCCTGACGGCCTGCCCGGGCGGGGCGATGATCCCGCTCGTGCCCCAGATCCAGGCGGCCGTCCAGAAGCGGATCAAGCACTTCGCCAAGAAACGGCGAAAGAAGCACCGCAAGCACCGCAAGCACCGCTCCGGCGGCCTCCCGGGCTGAGCGAAGGAGCTAGGCGCGGTACGCCGGAAAGAACCCGGGATCAGACCCCGCGGGGTCTGATCCCGCAGTCAGCTTCTCGTAGGCATCCGGGTCGCAGATCAACTCGTGGGTGTGAAACGGGGCCTCGCGGTTCGCGAATCCGCGCTTGAAGTTGTCCAGCGAGTCTCCGGGGGAGAGACCGCCGCCGAGGCTCAGCGGCAGGCCGAGCTCGGTCCCGAGCGAGATCATCGACGCGAACAGGTTCTTCATCGGCGAGTCGCCGAGGGCCTCGTCGGCGGTGCCGCCGAGGTGGTAGTGCAGGTAGCCGTCGCTTGCGACCGCGATCGCGCCGGCGAGCCGCTCGCCCTCACGCGCGCCGAGGAGAAGCCAGCTCCGCTCGCTTCCCAGGAGCCGCTCGAAGTACTCGCTGGGATAGAGGTAGCGCTCCTCCGCGCCGGTTCGGGCCATCGTCTCGCCGTAGGCGCTCTCGAACGCGGAGCGGGCCGCGCCATCGGCCTCGGGGCCCGTGATCGCCTGGACCTCCCAGCCGCGTCGCTCGTTGCGCCGGATCTGCTCCCGGAGCCGCTTGCGGATGCCGGAGTCCCCTGCCGCAACGCGGACGTGGTTGCGAAGCGTCCCGCCGGACAGGCATTCCTCCCCGACCCGATCGCGGACGAAGACGCTGACCAGGCCGGTCTCGGACCAGTCGATCTCGCCGGGGTCGAGCGGCTCCTCGTACGGCCCGCTGGCGCCCGGATACCCGTACGGCGAGATCGCGTCGACGCGCTCGCTTGCTTCGATGGCGCGAACGATCACCGGCAGCCGCAGTCCCGCGCCCTCGACCTGGATGGTGTGGGTCGCTCCCTCGGCGGCGAGGAAGTGCGGCGAGCGAAAGAAGTTGTCGTCCTCGGAGGCGGCCGCGCCGCCGTCCGCGATCAGCCTCGCCTTCACTCTTCGGGCGGCTCGGGCAGATCCTCCGGAAAGCCGCCCCAGAGCTCGACGTCGATCAGCTCGTCGCCGTGACGGACCTGCTTGCGCAGGACCCCCTCCTGCTTCCAGCCGTTGTAGATGACCGCCTTCTTGGCCGCCTCGTTGGTCGCGGGGATCCGGCCGTAGACCTTGTGAGCGCCGAACTCCTCGAAGGCCTTCAGGTTGGTGAGGCGCTCCGCCTCCCGGCCAACGCCGCGGCCGCGGACCCGGTCGTCGCCCATGATCGCCCCCAGCTCGGGCGCCGTTTGCCGATTGAGGCCATAGAGAGCCGTGTAGCCGACCGGCTCGTCCATGCCGTCCACCTCGACGGCCCACTTGCGGTCCTCGGCGCCCGGGTCCTTGGACTGCTCGACCGCACGGGAGACCCAGCGCTGCGCATCCTCCCGGGTGAACTCCTCGCGGTGCTCGAGCAGGTTGGCGGTGGCCGCCGGCGAGTTGAACCAGCGATGGACCGCCGCGGCGTCATCGGGCCGGAAGTCCCTCAGGGAGATGCCGCGGGCCATCAGCGCTCGCCCGCCTGCTCGCGCTCGGCGGCCTTCCTCAGCGGCGAGTCGGGAGGGGAGCCGGCGTAAGGGTCGACGGCCACGTTCCCGGCGCCGCCCAGCAGTGCGGCCGGGGTCCGGGCGAGGATCTTCAGGTCCAACCGCAGGGAGCGATGCTCGACGTACCAGACGTCCAGCTCCATTCGCTCCTCCCAGGGGATGGCGGCGCGTCCGTGGATCTGGGCCCAGCCGGTCACACCGGGGCGAAGGTCCAGGCGGCGGAGCTGGCGCGGGGTGTAGAGCTCCACCTGGGCGGGGAGCGTGGCTCGCGGGCCGACGATCCGCATCTCGCCTCGGAGGACGTTGAAGAGGTTCGGCAACTCGTCGAGCGAGAAACGCCGCAGAAGCCTGCCGACGCGCGTCACCCGCGGGTCCTGCGCTGTGACCGCGGTTCCCACCCCGACCGGATCGGCCCCCTGCCGCATGGTCCGCAGCTTGAACATCTCGAAGGTCATGCCGACTCGACCCACCCGCCTCTGCCTGTAGATGACGGGTCCGCGGGACTCGAGTCGGATCGCGATCGCCGCGGCCAGGAGGACCGGGGAGACGAGGATCAGGCTGACGACCGCGATCAGCAGGTCGGCCCACCGGGGGAGGCCCTGCTTGGGCCGACCGGGTGGCGACGGGACGTCGAGGCGCTGCTGGTGGGCGTCGGGCAGCGGCCCGTTCGTGCGGCTCATCGGGTGCCCTCGACCTTCTCCCAGCCGATCGGCACCGATCCGGCGCGGATCCGGTCCCAGAGTCCCACTGCGATCGAGGCGGTCATGGTGACGTAGTAGTAGGCGATCCTGAACGGCAGGGCGGGGATGAAGCGCCCGAGCAGGGCTCCGAGCAGCAGCGCGAGCTGCAGGGCCATGGTGACTGCGTACACCCAGCCACGTCCGAGAAGCGCCGGGTTGGCGGCGAGCGCGATCAGGTGCAGCCACGGGGTCAGGTAGCGGAGGAGGCGATGGGAGTAGATCTCCAGGGCGTATCCGGGGCCGTAGCCGCGGGGGTCGAGCATGCCCCACTTGAGCATCACGTCCCAGAGCCCCCACATCATCCGGCGCTTGCGGCGGAACTCACCCTCGACGGTCGGCGCCATCCTCTCCTCGGCGACCGCCGCGGGCTCGTAGACCGCCCGCCAGCCCCGCTTGGTGAGCTCGAACGGGAAGCCGATGTCCTGTCCGCGGCTCGGATCCAGCTCGATGTAGGCCTCCCGGCGCACCGCGTAGATCGCGCCGTTTCCGGCGGTGATCCCCGCGAGCCTCGTTTCCATCGAGCGCACCGCCATCTCGTAGCGCCAGTAGATCCCCTCCTGGTTGCCGCCCTCTCCCCCCGCGAAGCGGACCTGGCCGCACGCATATCCGATACGCGAGTCCGAGAAGCGGTCGACGAGGCGGCGCAGGGCGTCGGGGCGCCAGTAGCTGTTCGCGTCGGAGAACGCCAGGATCGTTCCGGTGGCGCCCCTGACCGCCTGGTTGAGGGCGGCGACCTTGCCGCCGCGGGGGAGCTCCAGCACGCGGTCCGCGCCGGCGGTGCGGGCGAGCTCCGCCGTTCGGTCGCTGGACCCATCCGATGCGACGACGACCTCGAGGAGGCCCGCAGGGTAGTCGAGCGCCCGCGCGTTGGCGACCTTGCGGTCGATCACCTCCTCCTCGTCATAGGCGGGGATGACCAGGGTTACGGCCGGGAGTTGGCCGTCGGCGCCGGGCGAGGTCCCGTCGTCGCCGAAGGCCTTCGCGAGCGCCCAGAGCAGCAGCGGGTATCCCAGATGGGCATAGACGATCAGGCCGACCGCGACCCAGAAGATGATTTCCAGCGCCATCAGCGGGGGATTATCGGCGTTTACGCGAGGGTGCTCCGTCAGGAGCAACGCGCGCTATGTGAGCTCGCGGTAGAGGGCCATCGTCGAGCGGGCGATCTCCTCCCACGAGGAGACCGTGGAGGCCTCGCGGGTTGCGGCGGCAGCGAGAGCCGCGGTGGCCTCGCTGTCGGCGAGCAGGTCGTTGATCGTCTCGGCGAGCGCGTCCGGATCCCCGGGCGGGACCAGACGCGCCGCCCCGCGCTCGGCGACCTCGGTGAATCCGCCAACGGCGCTGAGCACGAGCGGCCGCCCGAACGCGAGTGCCGTGTAGAGGACCCCGGACTGCTCGATGTTCCGGTACGGCAGCACGACGAGGTCGGCACGGCGCATGAAGGCCGGGATCTCGGCGTCGGGGACGAATCGGTCGACGAAGCGGACCGTCCCCGGAACGCGCTCCGCGAGCTCGCGCAGCTCGTCCATCGGCATCCGGGGCATGCCGACGACCCAGAGCTCGGCTCCATCGACGCGCGAGAACGCCTGGAGCAGCACGTCGGTCCCCTTGTAGGGCCGGACGAGGCCGAAGGCGAGGATCACGGGGCCCCTCACCTCGCGCAGCTCCTCCGGCAGCGGCTTCTCGTCCTCCTGCCGCGTCAGGTAGTCGAAGGCCCCGTGCGGAATCACGCGCAGCCTGTCGGCCGCCACCCCGAAATCCGCCTGCAGCCGCGAGGCGCCGTGCTCGGAATGCACCACGACCGCGTCCATCTCGGCGAGGAGCTTCGTCAGCGTGCGCCCGATGCGAGAGCCGGCCTCCGGGAGCCGCCAGTGCATCGTGTACACGCGCGGACGCTTCGGGGGCAGCAGACGGCGGTCGAGCGCGGGGATCGGGAGCCACTGGTAGTGGATCAGGTCGGCCCGCTCGGCGACGCGGCGGTAGCGGCGCATATCCGGGACGTGCTCGAGGGCACGCGTCAGGCGGCGCCGCCGGGGCCCGATTCCCGCTCGCGAGCCGCGCCGGTAGAACAGCTCGCGCACCTCGTAGCCCTGCTCCTGGGGGACCGGGCCGTAGGGAAAGCGAGCCGTGACCAGCTCGACCTCCGCCCCTGCGCGCGCGAGCGCGCCCGACAGGGCGTGGTCATACGGTGGCGTGTAGGCCGCCGGATCGACGATCTGGACCCGCATGGGCGAGCATTGTCGCCGTGCTGGTCTCCTATTGCGTGGTCAACACCAACGGGCGGGAGCTGCTGCTCTCCTGCCTCGAGGCGATCGAGCGGGCGACGCCCCGCGATCTCCATCACGAGATCCTCGTCCTGGACAACGCCTCGGACGACGGCTCCGCGGAGGCGGTGCGCGACCTGGATCGTGACATCCGGCTGATCGCACTGGACCGCCGCGCCGGGAAGGCCGAGAACGACAGCCGCCTGCTCCAGGAGGCGCGCGGCGAGTTCTGCCTCCTGCTCAACGAGGACTCCGAGCTGCAGCCTGGAGCGGCGGCCGCCCTGATCGGCGCTCTGCAGTCCGATCGCGATGCGGCGGCCGCCGGCGCCCAGCTCCTCGCGCCGGACGGCGGGGAGGTTCCCTGCGCATGGCGGCTGCCGAGCGCGGAGACGGCGCTCGCAGGCGCCTTCTTCCTGCACCGCCGCGTGACCGTGGAGAGCGGCGGCACCGGGACGCGACCGGTCGGCTGGGTCCAATCGAGCGCGGTGCTGGTGCGCCGCGAGGCGGCCGAGCACGTCGGCTGGCTCGACCCGCAGTTCTTCGTCTACTCCGACGAGACCGACTTCTGCAAGCGCCTCTGGGACGCCGGGTGGAAGGTCCTCTACGTCCCGTCGGCCCGGGCGGTCCATCACGACCAGATGGCGCAGGACGTCGCGGGAGCCGAGCGCCGAATCGTCGAGTACCACCGCAACCGCGACCGTTACGCCCGCAAGCATCTCGGCCGGGTGGAGGCTTTCCTGATGCGGCCGCTGCTCGCCTGGCCGTATCTGCTGCGCGCGGTCGCCGCGCTCTTCCTCCCCGGCCATTCGCCGCGGCGGTATTGGCTTCATGCCCGTCAGGCGCTGCGCCCCCGGAGCGGCGAGGGCATCCGAGAAGCGGCGGAGGCATACAACCGGGGCTTAGGGTCCTAGCCGTGCGCATTCTCGAGGTGACCCAGATGTGGCCCAGCCCCTCGCAGCCGGACCTCGGCAGCTTCCTGGTGCCGCTGACGCGGGAGATCGAGGCGCTCGGACACGAGGTCGAGGTGGCCTCAATCAGCCAGCGCGGCGGCTCGCGCTCCAAGTACGTCCGCCTGGTGCAAGAGTCGCGCGCCGCAGCTCGCCGCTTCCGCCCGGATGTCGTCTTCGCGCACTTCCTCTTTCCCTCCGGCGCCGCCGGCGCCCTCGCGGCCCGGGCGGCCGGCGTCCCTCTGGTGGTGATGGCGCACGGGCAGGACGTCGCCAACCTGGGACGGATTCCCGGCGTCACCGCCGCGACGCGCTGGGTGCTCCGCCGCTCCGCCGCCGTGATCGCCAACTCCCAGTGGCTTGCCGGCCGCCTCGCCGAGCGGATCCCATCCGCGCGAGCCAAGGTCGAGATTGCCGACTGCGGGGTCGACCTGGAGGCGTTCGCACCCCACCCGGCGGCCGAGGCGCGGGAGGCGCTCGGCTGGGACGGCGAGGGCCCCGCGTTCCTCTGCGTCGGCTCGCTGATCGAGCGCAAGAACGTCGTCCGCCTCGCGGACGCGTTCGCGAGCCTGCGCCGGGGAAGGCTGGCCTTCGTCGGCGACGGACCGTTGCGCGGATCCCTGGAGGGCCGCGCTGGCGTCACCCTCGCCGGGCGGATCCCGCAGGCCGACGTCCCGGAATGGGTCGCCGCCTGCGACGTCCTCTGCCAGCCCTCCCTGCAGGAGCCGTTCGGGCAGGCCACCCTCGAGGCGATGGCGATGGAGCGCAGCGTCGTCGCCACGACGATCGGCGGACCGCCGGAGTTCGTCACGCCGGAGGCGGGCGTCCTGGTCGACCCGGAGGACGCTGACGGCCTCGCGTCCGCGCTCGATCTGGTGTCGCGGATGCCCAAGCCGAACCCGGATGCTCGGCGAGCGGCGGCGGAGCACGACGTGAAGCGCCAGGCCGCTCGGATGGCCGCCGTGCTCGAGCGCGCTGCGGCCGGCTAGCGGATCGCGTCCTCGTCTCGCTGCTCGGCCTCGAGCGCCTCGCGCGTCATCCGGGGACGATGGCCGCGCATCTCCTTGCGCTCATCCTCGCGCTCCTCATCCGGCTCCTCGGGCTCCTCCGGCGGTGGGGCGTCGCGGAGATTGGTGAGGGCCGCCCTGACATACGCGGGGCTCATCACGCGCCCGGCCGCCTCGCGCTCCTCGTCGTTCAGGAAGCCGGTGACCCAGAGCAGCAGCGGATAGGCGAGCCAGAGCGCCGTCCTGCCGGCCAACCCCCAGAGCCCGCTCGTCGGCAGGAGCAGCTCCCCGGCGAGCACGAGCACGACCGCGAGCCCAGTCGCCTGGGCGAGCCGCAGCCACTCGTACGGCACCTTGAAGAGGCGCTGGGTGAAGACGTACATGAGCACCAGAACCACCGCGTAGGAGGCGACCAGGGAGACGCCGGCGCCGACGATCCCCATCGAGGGAAGCAGGATCAGGTTGAGCGCGATGTTGACCACCGTGCCCGCGCCCGTCGCCGGGAAGTTGAACTCGGTCCGGCCCGTTCGGCCGAGGATGATCACCAGGACGAGATAGAGCGCGTAGAGCATCACGCCGGTCGAGATCAACCCGATCGTCTTGTAGGAGTCGAAGAACTCCGGCGCGGCGAGAACCCGCACGATCCAGCGCGAGAGCAGCCACATCCCCGCCACGAAGAAGGTCGTCACCGAGACGAACCAGGTGACGATCACGGCGTAGGCTCGCCGCGCCTCGTCGTCGTCCTGGATCGAGTAGGCGAGCGGGGGCCAGGCGAGCTGGAAGCCCTTGACGAGTACGTTGACGGCCTGCGCGAACTTGACGGAGAGGCTGTAGAGGCCCGCGTCGCCGAGGCCGACGAGCCGGACGATCAGCACCCTGTCGATGAAGTTGAGGGAGTAGAGCGAGAGCTCGGCCGGCATCGTCGGCAGTCCCCAGCGGAGCATTCGCCGCCAGAGCGGGAAGTCGGGGACGAGGGCCAGGCGCCGGCGTTGCGCGATCACCAGGCCGGCGAGGAAGAGGGCGCCCGTCGCGTACTGGCCCCACAGCAGTCCGCTCGCGCCCTTGCCCTCTCCGACCACCAGCCAGACGGTGACCGGGATGGTCACCAGGACATTCGAGAGCGTGAAGGTGAAGTACGCCTTCGCGCGCTCGTCGATCCGGAAGAGCGCGGTCAGGAACTCGAACATCGTGAAGACCCAGAGGCCGAAGATCGCGAGCCGCATCAGGTTCGGATCGGAGTGATCCAGCAGGAGCCTCGAAAGCGGCTCGGCGAGCGGAAGGGCGATCAGCAGGCCGATCGTCGTCGTCCAGAGCAGCGAGGCGAACGCCGTCTTCACGACCTCGTCCGGGACCTCGTCGGCCTGGTAGTAGAAGCGCAGCAGCGCCTCGATGATTCCGAGCCGGATCACGATGCTGGCGGCGATCACCCCGGTGATCAGGACCTCGGCCGCGCCGTAGTCGGCCGGCGTCAGATAGCGGGTGTAGAGCGGCAGCAGGGCGACTGCGATCAGCTTCGAGATCACGCTGGAGGCCGTGTACGCGGCCCCCGTGGTCGCCAGGCGGCGGAGGTATCCGGTCATGGGCGCAGCGTCAAGGCGGCCCCGCTATGGGAGGGTGCTCCGCAGGAGCAACCCGATTTGCGTCGGAGGAGCCGCCGCTTGTCCCCGGCCATTCACCGGCGCCCGCCTCGGCGGCGAGCACGCCGCCGACGGCGAGCAACGCCCAGGTGAGCGGATCCGTGAGGTAGGCCGCGTAGCCGATCGTGTGGACGAAGAGGGCGACGAAGGCGGCCGCGATGCCGATTCTGGCGGGAATGAGCTCGACGCGATCACCCTCCCCGAGGGATCGGAACCGCCCGCCCCATCCCGGCGCCACCGCGCGCATGCCGTCGAGGACGGTCCAGAGGGCGGCGGCGAGCAGCGCGAGGTACGCGATCACGCCGATCGCGCCCTGCTCGGCCGCGACTGTGACCGGTTCGCTGTGGGAGAGCGTCGTCTCTCCCGGCCGGACGGCTTCCTCGCGAGCGAACTCCTTCGAGAACGACGCGGAGCCGTAGCCGTACAGAGGTCGCTGACGGGCCAGCTTCAACCCGCCCGAGACGAGGGTGCCATGTCCCTCGGTGTTGATCGAGGTCGAATCGCCGGAGGAGCTTCGCAACGCCAGGCCGGCGCCAACCGCGGCGATCGCCACCAGCGTCGCAATCGCGGTCCAGCGGAAGCTCCAGCGGAGCGCGACCAGCACGATCAAGCCGGCGAAGAGGGCGATGAAGCTCGTCTGGGAGAAGGCGAACAGGAGACCGGCGAACGCGATCGCCACGGCCGCCGTGAGCGCGAACGCCAGCACTCGGCCCGCCGCCCACAGCAGCGTGCTGGCCGCGAGCAGGATCGTGAGGACGAGATAGCGGCCATAGATGTTCGGGTCCCAGAACAGGGAGTTGACACGGAAGTAGAAGTGGAAGTCGTTCGAGGCCTCGAGCTTTCCGTTCCAGAAGATGTGCTCGGTGGCGAACTGGTCGATTCCGATCGCCGCCAGGATCAGTCCCTCGGCGAGCAGCACGCAGAGAGCGAGGCGCAGCAGGCGACGGTCCCAGGTCGCCTGCTGCGCCAGCAGGGAGAAGAGGATCGCGAAGGGGACCAGGAAGAAACCGACGTTCCGCGCAGCGAAGGCGACGTCCGGCGAGTAGATGGTCTGCACCGCGTAGAGGCAGACCACGGCGACCAGGGCGAGCACGAGCGGTTTCGGAAGCCTGCGAAGACGGGCCTCGCCGCGAAGGGTCCCCAGCACGGTCGCGAGCACCCCTGAGCCGATCACGACGTAGAGCGGGACCAACAGGTTCACGGCATCGCCGCCCGCGACGTGCAGGCGAACGCGGAACGGCAAGGTCGCGATCACCAGCAACGGCAGCAGAATCGGCCAGCGCAGCATCGCCGCCGTCCCGAGCGCGAGGACGACTATTCCGGCCACGATCACCGCGGCGAACGCGAGATGGTGCTCGCGCAGGTTGCGCAGGTCGTTCCAGCCCTGCCCGGCGATCAGGGCGAGGGCAACGGAGCCCGCCAGCACCAGACCGGCGGCCCGCAGCCGGGCGTCCGAGGCGAGCAACGAGGCCGACAGCGCGCCCGCCGCAGCGAGGCATCCGATCACTTCGAGGGCCTCGGTCACGATTGCGCTCCCGGGCCGTGGATCGTCAGGCGCTCGCCCGAGACCGCCGTCCGGTCGGCTCGCTCGAGGGAGAGCTGCAGGTGGTACCGGCCCGGCGCGACCGGCTGCCCGGACGACGTCCTCCCGTCCCAGTCGAAGCAGTGCGGGGTGTCGCCGCCCTGCAGTTCGACGTCCGACAGGACGCGCACCGGCCGGTCCGCGTAGTCGACCACTGAAACGCGGACCTTGTCGTCGTGCCTCAGCCTGAAGCAGGCCCGGTAACGCGGCCCAGGGCGAGTCTTCCAGTGGATCGAGCTGGCGACCGGGCCCTCGTCGCGCAGGTGCTGCGTGAGGACGATCGCCGCGGCGGTGGCGGCCAGCAGGAAGGACACCACCAGAACGCCGATCACGACGGCCGATCGACTGCGCTCGCTCACAGGGCGCCGGCCTAGCTGGGTTGGCTCAGATTCCCGAGCCGGTCGTGGCGCTGGCCCCGGTGGTGCTCGCTCCCCCGGCCAGGTCGTCTCCCACGACGACCGCAACGGGATCCCCCTCCGCCGCCGTCCGCACCTCGTTGTTCATCGGCTGTGTCTTCTGGATGCCGACGATCTGGCCGATGATCGGAGCGCACTGCGTTCCGTCGGTCGGATCGAACATGACGACGCTGGTGGTGAACGGGGTCGTCGTGTTGCCGACCGGGCCCACCCTGTAGTTGTGCTGCTTGAGCGGAGCAGCGGACTTGGCCGCGAGTCCGGGCGTGGCGGTCCCGTTGAGAACCGCGACCTTGGTCTGGCTCGGCGGACACGGCCCCTTGCCCTTCTTGGTCGAGCCTGAAGGGCTCGAGTTCGACGACCCGCCGGTGATGCGGGTGACGCCGAAGCCGATACCGGCAAGCAACAGGATCGCCCCGACGACAATTGCGGCGAGCGAAAGGGGCTCCGAGAGCCAGGCCGGGCGCTCGCGCCGCGCGCTCGGCACACCGCGGCGCTGCTCGAATCGGCGCCTGCGCTCGGCCGCCTGACGGGCGAGCTCCGCGCGCCTGAACGCCTCGGCTTCGTTTGGCGCCGTGGCGGCGGCCGCCGCCGCGGCCCTCTCCGGTTCGTTGGTGGTGGAGGCGACGGCCGTCGCTGTCCTCTCGGCGGGCGTCAGCGACTCCCCGTCCTCGGCACCCTCAACGAGAAAGCTGGCCTGGTCACGGAGCCGCCGCAGGTCGCGCGCCTGAGCGAAATAGAGCAGCGCGAGAAGGGCCAGGCCGAGGAACGAGGCGAGACCCGCGACAGCGCCGACATCCTTCAGAAGACTGCTCATGGCCGCGGCGCGGGATGTTAAGGGGGCGGAGCGCCCTAGGCGGTCAGGTCGTCGACCGGCACGGCGGGGCCGCGGCTGGCTGACACCAGCTTCACCGTCTGCTCCGCCAGATTCGCCTCGTCGCCATCTCTGATCAGCTTCTCCAGGCGACCGAGCGTGCCATTGACCCACTCCGGGTCGAGGGGCGCGTGCCGCACGGCGCGCACGATCCGGTCGGACGCGGTGGGCTGAGGCCGCTCGTCGGAGTTGAAGAGCTCCTCGTGCAGCTTCTCGCCAGGACGGGCGCCGACGAACTCGACGGCGATGTCGACCTCGGGCTCGTACCCCGCCAGGCGGATCATGTTGTGGGCGAGGTCCACGATCTTCACTGGCTCGCCCATCTCGAGGACGAAGACCTCTCCGCTGACGCCGCCGAGGTCGCCCGCGCGGATCACCAGCTGGACCGCCTCCGGGATGGTCATGAAGTAACGGGTCATCTCGGGATCGGTCACCGTGACCGGCCCGCCCCGCTCGATCTGGCCTCGGAAGATCGGCACCACGCTGCCGGAGGACGCCAGGACGTTGCCGAACCGGACCGTGACGAACCGGGTCTGCGGGTGCTTGCGGCCGGCCGCCTCGACGATCCACTCCGCCATCGCCTTGGAAGCTCCCATCACGGTTCGCGGATTGACGGCCTTGTCGGTCGAGACGAGCACGAAGCGCTCGCATCCCGACGCGACGGCCGTCTCGGTGGTGACCTGGGTCGCCATCGCGTTGTTGCGGATCGCCTCGAGCGGGTTCGCCTCCATCAGCGGGACGTGCTTGTAGGCGGCGGCGTGGAAGACGATCTCGGGCTTGAAGCGCTGCATCACCTCCAGCATCCGGTCGGCCTCCTTGCAATCGGCGAGCACCGACTCGACTCGGGCGAAGTGCCGCTCCTCGATCATCTCGCGGTCGATCCGGAAGAGGTTGTCCTCGGCGTGGTCGAGGATGACCAGGAGCTTCGGGCGAACCCTCGCGATCTGGCGGACCAGCTCCGAGCCGATCGACCCGCCCGCGCCGGTGACCAGGACGACCTTGTCCTGGACATAGGCGCCAACCCGGTCGAGCTCCATCTTCACGGGGTCGCGGCCCAGGACGTCCTCGACCTGGACCTCGCGGAGCTGTCTGGTGAGCTGGACCCCGCCGCGCAGGAGCTCGAAGACCGTGGGCAGCGTCCGGACGGGGACGTTGCGCTCGCGGCAGGCCGTCACGACGCGGCCGCGGAGCACGCCCGGAGCCGAGGGAATCGCGATGATCACCTCATCGGGGCTGAACTCGTCGAGGACGTCGCCCACCCCGTCGGTGGTGCCGAGGACGTTGATGCCATGCAGGCGCATGCCGCGCTTGCGCGGATCGTCGTCCAGGAAGCCGATCGCGCGAGAGGCGAGGTTCGGGTTCAGCTGCATCTCGCGGGCGACCATCTGGCCGCCTGAGCCTGCCCCGACGACCAGGACCCGTTTGGCTCCCCGCACGTCGCGGCGGGCCATCCGCTCCACCAGGAGCATGCGGACGAGGAGCCGGGCGCCGCCGATCAGGAAGACACTGAGCAGGAAGTAGCTGACCAGGACCGAACGCGGGATCTGATCGTGGAACGGCTTCAGCAGCAGGAAGGCGATCGCCAGAACCGCCGTGGAGACGGCGCACGCACGCAGGACGCCGATCATGTCGGGCAGCCGGAAGTAGCGCCACCACTTCTCATACAGGCCGAAGACGTAGAAGACGACCAGCTGCCCGGCGACGACGAAGGCGATCGAGTGACCGAGCATGTGGTCGTAGCGGGGCGGGATGCCGCCCCGGGCGTCGAGGAACCGCAACCTGAAGGCCAGGTAGTAAGCGGCCGCGATGAGGACTGCGTCTGCGGCGAGCTGGATCAGGCGATGCCTGTAGACGGGGTGCTTGAGCCGCTCCACGCGAGCAGCACTTTAGCCCCTACTATGCCGCACCTGTGACCGGGCTCATTCTCCTGACCGGCGCAGTCACCGACAAGCTGGTCGACTTCGCCACCAATCTGATCGGGGATGCCGGATACGCCGGCGTCTTCGTCCTGATGACGCTCGAGAGCGCGTTGATCCCGATCCCGAGCGAGGCGACGATGCTGTTCGCCGGCTTCAAGGTGAACGACGGAACCCTGACGCTGTTCGGCATCGTCGCCGCCGGCGTGCTGGGCAACCTGGTCGGCTCCTGGATCGCGTACGCGATCGGGTACTACGGCCGCCTCGAGCTCGTCGAGCGGCACCCGATCTTCCATACGAACAAGCGCTACCTCGACTGGGCCGATGACTGGTTCACCCGCCACGGCGACGCGACCGTCTTCTTCGCGCGAATGCTGCCGATCATCCGGACCTTCATCTCGCTGCCCGCCGGGGTCGCGAGGATGCCGTTCTGGCGGTTCACCTGGCTGACCCTCGCGGGATGCATCCCCTGGGTGCTGGCACTTGCATTGCTGGGCAAGGGGGTCGGCAGCAAGTGGCACACCTGGAAGGACCACCTGCAGTACCTCGACTACGCGGTCGTGGCCGGAATCCTCGCGTTGATCGTCTGGGCGCTGATCAGGCGGCGCCGGGTTCGCGCCCAGGGACAGCCGGCTTCATGATCAGGAAGTCGAGGGCGATCGTCCTCGGCGCCGTGCAGGGGCCGACAGAGCTTCTCCCGGTCTCGAGCTCCGCCCATCTCACGCTGATCCCGTGGCTCGCCGGCTGGGATGCCGACGGCCGGGACCCCGAGCTGCAGAAGAGCTTCGAGGTCGCGCTGCACGCCGGTGCCGCCGCGGCGCTGCTGATCGGCCAGCGACGCGTGATCGCCGAGGAGCTGAGCTCCTTCGACCGCCGCAAGGCAGGCGTCCTGGCCCTTTCCTTCCTCCCTCCGGTGATCTGCGGCGTAGCGCTCGAGCGCCCGATCGAGCGGCGTCTGGGCGGTCCGCTCTCCACCGCGATCGGACTGCTCGCCGGCGCCGCCGCGATGGTGATCGCGGATCGGCGTCCGCAGGTCCGCAACAGGGGCCGTGCGACCGCGATGGACGGACTCGCCCTCGGGTTCGCGCAGGCCGCCGCGCTTGCCCCGGGCGTCTCCCGCAACGGCGCGACCCTGACCGCCGCCCGCTGGCGCGGGTTCACACGGCAGCACTCGAACATGCTCTCCCGCACCGTCGCCCTGCCCGTGATCGTCGGCGCGGCCGTCCTCAAGGGCGTTCGCCTGCGGAAGCGCGGCCTGCCCCCCGAGGCGCGGGCGGGCTTCGCCGCGGGGACGGCAACCTCGTTCGCCTCCACACTCGCCTCTCAGGAGCTGATCCGGGTGGTGGAGCGAGACAGCACGCTGTGGCCCTACGCCGCCTATCGCGGCGCCCTGGCGGCGACTGTGCTCGGCAGTCTCTGGCGCCGCAGGCGCGCCCGGCGGGTCTATCTGCGACCCGACGGTGTCGCAGTGCGGCAGAACGGCGACCGCGCCGACGCCGCCAGCAACGGGGGTCCGACTTGGGCCGGCGCGGCGACCGATCCCGAGGGGCGGCCCGGTTGAGCGAGGGCGCTTACACCCGGGCGGGGGTCAGCCAGGGCGACGCGGATGCGGCGGTGGCATCCCTCGTCTCCGCCCTTGCCGCCTCTTCGCCCGCGCAGAGCCGCCAGGTCCTCGCCAGCGGCCACTACGCCAACGTGGTGCGTCTCGATGATCGAACCGGGATCGCGCTGAGCACCGACGGCGTGGGCACCAAGCTCGTCCTCGCGGAGCAGATGGGGCGCTGGGACACCGTCGGGATCGACTGCATCGCGATGAACGTCAACGACGTGGTCTGCGTCGGTGCCGAGCCGCTGGCGATGGTCGACTACCTCGCGGTCGAGCGTGCCGACGCCGAGATCGCGGGCGCGATCGGCGTGGGGCTGGCGCGGGGTGCGGCGCTGGCGGGGATCGAGATCGTCGGCGGCGAGCTGGCCCAGCTCGGCGAGCTGATCAACGGCCTCGACCTGGCGGGTGCCTGCTTCGGGGTGGTCTCGCTCGACTCCCTGGTCACCGGCGAAGCGATCGAGCCGGGAGACCCGGTGATCGGCCTGCCCTCCTCGGGCCTCCATTCGAATGGCTACACCCTGGCCCGCTCGGCCCTGGCGGAGATCCCACTGGACGACGAGCGGCTCGGCCGCCCCCTCGGCGACGTCCTCCTGGAGCCGACCGAGATCTACGTGAAGCCGGTTGTGGAACTGCTCCGATCGGACGTGGACGTGCGTGGGCTCGCGCACGTCACCTCAGGCGGCCTGGGCAACCTGCTGCGGCTCGAGGCCGACGTAGGATATGAGGTCGACGAGCCGCTTCCCGTGCCCCCGGTCTTCGAGCTGATCCGAGAGCTCGGCGAGGTCTCGGACGAGGAGATGCACGAGGTGTTCAACATGGGGTGCGGGTTCTGCGTCGTCGTGGCCGCGGCCGACGAAAGACCGGCAATGAAGGCGCTCCGGGCGCATTACCCGGCCGCGAGGCGGATCGGCCAGGCCACAGCCGGGGCACCCGAGGTAAGGCGTTAGAGGCTCCCGGGCGCTTTCCCTAGGCGCGCTCCCAGAGCGTCCCGGTCAGCGCTCGGACGGGCTTCAGTTTCCAATCCCGCGCCATCGCCCAAAGCTCAGCCTCGAGGACGGGCAGTGGCTTCTCGGCGAGCACCTCCAGCTCCCGCGTGGCGCACCGCCCGAACCGCTGAATCGCCTCCATCGGCTCCAGGGCCCCTTCGTTGCGCTGTTTCGCGCCCGCGGCCAGTGCGGCGTCGCGCAGGGCCGGATGGGAGCGGGCGATGGCCCAGGCGCCGTGGCGCGAACCACCGTCCCCGACGAAGACCGCCGAAGGGAAGCTGATCCGCTCCTTGCCCTCGGTGCGCCCCACTGCGCCGGCCTCACGAGCCTCCTCCGGCGGGTTCCGAACCTCGTCGAGATCGCTGCCGAAGGCCTCGGTGATCGCCTCGGAGAAGAGATCGATCTCGAAGCGGGCGCGGTCGAGCCGGGCCGGACCGGCTGCCGCGACCAGGGCCTCGGGGTGATCGAGCTTGCGGCGCTCGAACATGATCCCCTCGCGGACCTGGCGCAGGTAGCGGTAGCCCGCCTCCCAGCCCTGCTCCGAGGCCGCCTTTACCGCCTGGCAGACGGGGTAGGTCGATGTCAGTGGGCCCTCAGTCCAGATGCGCGGATCGGTCGGCATCAGGCCTTCGGCGGCGACCTCGAGCCAGTGTGAGATCAGGTCGGCGAAGCAGTCGGGGCCGGTGCCGATCCGGCCCTCCTCGTCGCGGTACCCGCGGCCGTATTGCCGCGCCAGGCCTCCCATCACCCAGACGAACTCGAGCTCGCCGTCGAACTCCCACATCAGCCGCCGCAGCGCAGGCTCGGCGGCCCAGGACCAGGGGCAGGCGGGGTCGCTGTAGAAGCGGACTTGGACAGTCATCATTCGTTCGGGTGCAAGCTCTCAGCGGCGGGGGCACCCTAGGGCGAAAATACATCGCGATGCAAAGGCAAGACAGTTGGAACGCTTGAGCTCCACCGTACTCTCGGGCCGGTACCGGCTCGAGTCGAAGCTGGGCTCCGGCGGCATGTCGACCGTCTACCTGGCGCTCGACGAGGTCCTCGATCGGCCCGTGGCGGTGAAGCTGCTTCACCGTGAGATCTCCGAGGAGGCCGACCAGCTCGAGCGGTTTCGCCGCGAGGCGCGGGCCGCGGCTCGCCTCTCGCACCCGAACCTGGTCGGTGTGATCGACGCCGGCGAGGACGACGGCCGGCCGTACATCGTCTTCGAGTACATCGAGGGGCAGACGCTGAAGCGCTGCATCCAGGAGAAGGGCGGGCTCCCCGTGGACGAGGCGGTGGCATATGCAATCGAGATCGGCCGCGGCCTGACCGCGGCCCACGCTCGGAAGCTCGTTCATCGCGACGTGAAGCCGCAGAACGTCCTGATCGACCCCGATGGGCGCGCCAAGGTGACCGACTTCGGTATCGCACGCTCGCTGGAGCAGAAGGGAATGACCGCAACCGGCAGGGTGCTCGGCACGACCGACTACGTCTCCCCGGAGCAGGCGATGGGAGAGGACGTCGACGAGCGCTCGGACGTCTACTCGCTCGGCGTCGTCCTCTACGAGATGCTCACCGGCGACGTTCCGTTCCAGGCCGAGACGCAGGTCGGGGTCGCGATGAAGCACGTCAACGAGCCGATCCCCGACGTGCAGGCGAAGCGGCCGGAGGCATCGGCCGTCGTCGCCTCCGTCGTCGACCGGGCGACGACCAAGGACCCGCGCGACCGCTACAGCACCGTGGCCGAGATGGTCCGTGACCTGGAGCAGACCCTGGAGATGGAGGCCGCCCGGCGCGGGGGGACCAGCGGCGAGGCGACCAGCGTCCTCGATTCCGTCCCGAAGGCAAATCGCCGACTCGGTCGCCGTCGCAGGCCCTGGCTCGGGATCGCGATGGGGGTCGTCGGGATCGCCCTGATCGCGGCTGCGGCGATTTTCGGCGGCGAGAAGCTGCACCTCGGCAGCGACCACCCGTCCGCGGGCGCGGCCACCGAGATCAAGCTGCCGGCGGATGCGGCGAGCGAGTTCGATCCAGAGGCCGACGGGCGGGAGACCGGCACGCAGCGGCTCGCGATCGACTCCAACCCGACCGGGACAGCCTGGGCGACCGAGCACTACGACACGCAGGACTTCGGCGGCCTGAAGGACGGAGTGGGGCTGGCGATCAACGCGGGCACCACGGTCACCGCCAAGTCGATCGAGATCAGAAGCCCTACTCCAGGCTGGAACGCCCAGATCTACGAGTCCGACGGCTCGCCGCCCAGTCAGTTGTCCGGATGGGGCGAACCCGTGGCGACGGTGACGAACGGCGGCGGCAAGGAAGCGGTCAGCCTGCCGGGCAAGCCCGCCCAGTCATTCCTGATCTGGATCACGCAACCACCGAGCGCCAAAGACGACCCAGGCCGGTACCAGATGGAGATCAGCGACGTTCGGCTTCTGAACTAAGGCCGCGCTCAGAACTCGTATGACCGCGCCTTCTCATGGCGCTCGATCGCCAGCTTCACCAGGCGATCGCAGAGCTCGGCGTATGGGATCCCGTCGGCCTCGAAGAGCTTGCCGTAGACGCTCGTGTCGGTGAAGCCGGGGATCGTGTTGAGCTCGTTGACGAGGACCTCGTCCCCGTCGACGAAGAAGTCGCAGCGAGCCAACCCGCTGCAGCCGCAGAGCGTGAACACCTGCCGAGCCAGCGCGCGCACGCGCCCGCCGGCGCTCGCCGAGATCCGCGCGGGGACCACCAGCTCCATCCCGCCCTCCGCGTACTTGGCCTCGTAGTCGTACCAATCGTGGCCCTTGGTGTCGATCTCGCCGGGCGGCGAGGCGACGGGATCCTCGTTGCCGAGCAGCGAGCACTCGACCTCCTTGCCCGGCGCGGGAGCCTCGATGATCACACGAGGGTCGTGGCGGCCGGCCTGCTCGACGGCCAGGTCGAGCTCCTCCTCCCCGGAGGCGGGCGCGATGCCCACGCTGGAGCCGAGTCGGGCGGGCTTCACCCATACCGGCCGGCCGAACCCGGACGCGATCCCCCTCCAGTCCTCCTCTCCGGCCCGGCAGTAGTCCACCTGCGGGATGCCGTGCCGGGCCAGCAGGTCCTTGAAGACGAGCTTGTCCATGCAGACCGCCGACGCCTCGACGTCGGAGCCGGCGTAGGGAATCCCGAGAACCTCCAGCAAGCCCTGCACGCTGCCGTCCTCACCCCCCGGACCGTGGAGCACCGGGAAGGCGACATCGCAATCCAGCAGGCCCCCCGCCGGAGTGAGGCTGACGGCCTCGCCGTCCGCCGTCCAGCTCCCCTCGGGGGCGATCGTCACCTCGACCGTCTGATGACCGGCCTCGCGCAGGCCGGCAGCCACCGAGGCCGCGGAGCGCAGCGACACCTGGTGCTCGCTCGACGTGCCGCCGCCGAGAACCGCGACCCTCATGGAGTCGTGGCGGTCGGGGGGGCCACGCCGACCGCGATCGTCACGGTGTCGCCTCGCTGGCCGCGGGAGCCACCCGGCGGGAACTCGGAGATCACGAACCCGACCTCGGTGGGGTCGCTGGTCGTCTCCTCGGTCACGGCGACCGTGAAGCCCGCCTTCTTCAGCGTGTTGACGGCCGTCTTCCGAACCTGGCCGGTCACGTTGGGGACGGTGATCGCCCCGGTCGAGGCGAAGATCGTCACCTGCGAACCGCGCCCCACGCGCTTGCCGGCGCCCGGGCTCTGGCTCAGCACCTTGCCCTGGGGCTCGGTCGAGTCCTTCTGCACCTCGGTGCCCGACAGGCCGGCGTTGGACAACGCCGCGAGGGCGGCCTGGTCGTTCAGCCCGACCACGTTCGGGACCAGGACGGTGTTGGCTCCGCGCGAGACCAGCACAGTCACGGGCTGGAGGGTCGAGAGCTGCGTGCCCGGCCCGGGCGACGTCCCGATCACCTGGCCCCTCGGGACGGACTTCGAGAACTCCTGTGTCACGGTGACCTTGAAACCGGCCTTCTCCAGGCGTTTCGTGGCATCCGCCTCGCTCAACCCAGTGACGGAGGGCACGGCGACGATCGCCGGGCCGGAGCTGACGCTGAGGGTGACCGTCGAGCCCTCCTCGGCCTTCCCGCCGCCACGGTCGGTCGGGATCGGATCCTGCTCGACGACCTGATCCCTGGGCGCACCGCTGGGGACGGCCTTGATCGCCACCTTGAAGCCCTGGCCGTCGAGGATCTGGCTCGCCTGGTCGGAGCTCTTCCCGATCACGTCGGGGATCGCGTGGTGCGACGGGCGGGTGAGCGCGTAGGCGACCAGGGCCGCCACCCCACACGCGAGCAGCGCGATCACGAACCAGCGCCAGCGGCGCCGGCGCGGCTCGTAGTCATAGACCTCCTCCTCGTCGCCAGGGATGTCCGCAACGCCCTCGGGAGAGACCGCGGCGAACGCGGCCGTGTCCTCCGGTCGCGGCTTGTCCGGAGCCCGCTCCGCGGCGTCGAGAGCGCGGAGGAACGCGTCGGCGTCCTTGAAGCGCGCGTCGGGGTCCTTGGCGAGGGCCCGCATGACGACCGCGTCCAGCGCCGGCGGGATGTCCGGGTTGATCGCGCTGGGGCGTCGGGGAGCCTCGGAGACCTGCTTGAGCGCGATCGCCACGGCGCTGTCTCCCTCGAAGGGGACCCGGCCGGTAAGGGCCTCGTAGAGGATCACCCCGATCGAGTAGATGTCCGAGCGCGGGGTCGTCGGCTTGCCCTGCGCCTGCTCCGGGGAGAGGTACTGGGCCGTTCCCATCACCGACCCGGTCGCGGTGATGTCGGAGCTCTCGCCACCGCGGGCGATCCCGAAATCCGCGACGCGCGCCCGGCCCTCGTCGTCGATCAGCACGTTCTGGGGCTTCAGGTCGCGGTGGATGATCCCCTTGCGGTGCGCGAAGCGGGCGGCGTTCAGGATCTGCCGGGTGAAGTCGATTGCGTCCTTCGTCCCCATCCCGCCCTTGACGAGGTCCTTGAGCGAGGGCCCGTCGACGTACTCCATGGCGATGAAGTAGGTGTCGAGGAAGGCGCCACGGTCGAAGATCCCCACCACGTTGGGGTGCTGGAGCCCGGCGGCGGACTGCGCCTCGCGCTGGAAGCGCTGCACGAACTCCGAATCCTGCGCGAAGCGATCGTGGAGGATCTTGATCGCGACGTTGCGATCGAGCTCGGTGTCCTCCGCGAGCCAGACATCCGCCATCCCGCCCGAGCCGATCTTCCGCTCGAGCTCGTAGCGCTCGTCGACCATCGTCCCCTTGCGGGTGCTAGCCACCGCTGCTCCGCTGGTTGAGGATCGTCTCGGAAACCGACTTGAAGATCGGGCCGCAGGTCGGGCCGCCGAAGCCACTCGTGTGCTCCACGATGCAGGCGACCGCGATCTGCGGGTCGTTCGCCGGGGCGAAGCCGATGAACCACGCGTCGTTCACCCCGGGCGAGATCTCAGCGGTGCCGGTCTTGCCGGCGGCGTCGATGCCGGTGAGCGCGGCGGCGGTCCCGGTTCCCTCCGAGACGACGTCCTGCATCATGCTGTTGAGCTGCGAGGCGGTGTTCTCGCTCATCACGCGGCTCTGGCGGGCGGGATCGAGCTTGGTCTCCCGGCCGTCCGGATCGATCACCTTCGACCACAGCCGCGGCTCCATCAGCTCCCCCTTGTTGGCGACGGTGGCCGCGACCTCGGCCATCTGCAACGGGGTGACCCGCAGGCGCTCCTGCCCGATCGCGACGCGCCCGATGTCGATCGGATTGGAGGGGGTAAGCAACCTGTTCCCGGAGTAGACGCCGCTGGCGGCGAGCTGGAAGCCCGGGTAGTCGAGGCGCGGCTTGGCGTTGAAACCGTAGCGCTCCATGTACTTGAACATCGTGTCCTTGCCGAGCTTCTCGCCGACCTGCGCCCACCACGTGTTGACCGAGTTGGTGAGGGCGGTGGTCATCGGGATGTCGCCGAACTGCTCGCCTCCGGAGTTCGAGAGAGGGACGCCGTCGATCGTCTGCGGCGAGCGGCCGCTGAGCACGGAGTCGGGCGTGAACTCACCGCTGTCGATGGCGGCCGTGGCCGTCACCACCTTCATCGTCGATCCCGGCGGGTAGCCCGCCTGGGTGGCGCGGTTGAAGAGCGGCGCGCTGTTGTCGGTGTTGAGCCTCTGGAAGGTCTTGGAGTTCTCGACCACGTTCGGGTCGTACTCGGGGACGCTCACCATCGCCTTCACCTCGCCCGTCGAGGGGACGATCGCAACCACCGCGCCGCGGCGGCCGGCGAGGCCGTCGACGGCCGCGCGCTGGGCGGCCGGGTTGAGCGCCGACTGCACCGCGTCCCCGACCTGGGCGTGTCCCTGGAGCTCATCGAAGACGGAGAGGAACTCCGTCTTGTTGCCGACCAGCTCGTCGTTGTGGGAGAGCTCGAAGCCGACCCGGCCGCGGTCCACGAAGCTGTAGCCGATCGGGTTCCCGAACAGCGTGCCGTGCGGGTAGTGGCGCACGTAGATCTTGTTGTTGCCCTTGCCGACCCCCCTCGAGTGGGCGATCACGGTGCCGTCGTCGGCGAGGATGTCGCCGCGCTGGATCTTCTGCTCCTCGAGCAGCGGACGCCGGTTGGCCGTGTTCGCCTTCAGCGAGCTCGAGTCGAAGACCGACCAGTACGAGGTGAAGCCGAAGAGCAGCGCGTAGAGCACCAGGATGAGGCCGAAGAGCTTGACGATCTGCCGGTTCACTCGGCGGCCCTCGCTTCGCTCTGCAGCCGGACCCGCCGGCGCGACTTGTCCGAGACCATCAGGAGCAGGGCGAGCAGGATGAAGTTGGCGACGATCGAGCTCCCTCCGTAGCTGATGAAGGGCAGGGTGACGCCCGTGAGCGGGATCACCCGGGTGACCCCGCCGATGATCACGAAGGCCTGAAGGGCGAGGATCGTCGTCAGGCCGGTGGCGAGCAGCTTCGAGAACCCGTCCTCGGCGAGGATCGCCGTCTTGAAGCCGCGCTCGGAGATCAGGGCGTAGATCAGGACCACCGCGGCGCCGCCGAACAGGCCGAGCTCATCGACGATCACGGCGTAGATGAAGTCGGTGTGCGGCGCGGGCAGGATCGCGCAGCGGTCGGGAAAGCCCCCGTGACAGGCCGGCAGCTGCACCAGCGATTCGCCCAGGCCGCGGCCGAAGAGCCCGCCGTCCGCCTGCGCGAAGATGGACTGCGAGAGCTGGTAGCCGCTGCCGCTCGAATCGTGGAATGGATCGAGCCAGATGTCGAAGCGCTGCTGGATGTGCGGCGCCGTGTGCGCGAAGAACCAAGCGCCCAGCACGAACATCAGCAGGCCGATGATCACGAAGGAGATCCGCGCCGTCGCGACGTAGATCAGCGCCAGAAACGCGCCGAAGAACATCACCGAGCTGCCCAGGTCTCGAATGAAGACGAGCAGCACCATCGCGGCGCCCCAGACGACGAGGAGCGGGCCCAGGTGCTTGAGCGGCGGCAGCACCAGTCCCATGAACCTCCGCGCCCCCACCACCAGCACCTCACGGCGCTCGTTCAGATAGCTGGCGAGGAAGACGACGATGCAGATCTTGGCCAGCTCGGTCGGCTGGAAGGTGACGGGCCCCAGGTTCACGGCGAGGTAGGCGTCATTGGTGGCGTGACCGAGGAAGCGCGGCATGATCAGCAGCACGATCCCGGCCAGCGCGATCAGGTACCGGTAGCGCTCGAGCGCCTCGTAGTCGCGGAGGAAGATGATCGTCGCGGAGAAGAGGATGAGGCCGAGCACGAACCAGTTGGCCTGGTCGCGGGCGAGTCCCTCGTCGAGCCGGTAGAGCATCACGAGCCCGAAAGCGGCGAGCAGGGCGACCAGCGGGAAGAGGAACGGGTCGGCATCGGGCAGGCGGATCCGGATGACGATGTGCGTCGCGACGCAGACGGCGAGGAAGTAGGCGCCGTAGAGCACGCTCAGGTTGCCGAGCTGATCGGAGTTGGTGATCAGCACGGCGGTGAACCCGGCCGTTACCAGGAGCGCGACCGGGATCAGTGCAAAGAGCTCGCGGGTGCGTGCGCTCAACGCTTCTGCGCCTGCTGGCCCTTGGAGCTCGCCCCAGACTTCTTCTGCTGCTTCTTCTTCGCCGAGGGCGGCGCGGGGGGCGGCGGCAGACCCTCCGTCGGCCTCAGCTTGATGTCGTTGACGAGGTCGGTCGCATCTCCCTTGCCTCGCAGCGTGTGGCCGGTGACCGCCCGCTGGCGGTCCTCGGACAGGGTTCCCTCCTGCACCGGGATCGAGTACTGCTTCGAGTAGAGGCTGATCCCGAGCGGAAGCGTGTAGGGCAGGCCCCGGTAGAGCGCCACGTTGCCCTGGTCGCCGGTGCCGAGGAAGTAGACGGAGCGAGCGAGCAGGAAGCCTCCACCGAACACAACGACCACCGCCAGAATGGCCACGATCCAGCCGAGCACACGCCGGCGCCTCGCCGGGGCCGGCATCGCCCCCCGGCCCCGCATCCGGTCGGTCGCGGCGCGCATCCGCTCCCCGGTCAGGCCCGCCTGGTCGGCGGTGCGGGAGATCAGAGTGGCGCCCTCCTCGCCCCCCTTCGCGTCGGCGTCCGCGAGCCGGAAGGCGACGGCCGTGATGTTGTCGCGCCCGCCCCCGCGGTTGGCGGCCTCGATCAGCTTGTTGACCGCGCTCCGCAGGGTCCTCGCCTCCGTGAGGATCTGGCGGATGTCGTCGTCGGAGACCATCGTGGTGAGGCCGTCGCTGCAGAGCAGGAAGACGTCTCCGTCTCGGGCCGCGAAGGTCATGGTGTCGACGTTCACGTTCGGCTCCGGCCCCAGGGCGCGCGTGATGATCGAGCGCTGCGGGTGCTCCTCGGCCTGTTCCTCGGTGAGACGTCCCTGGCGGCGCAGCTCCTCCACCAGTGAGTGGTCCTTGGTGAGGCGCTTGAGCTGCCCGTCCCGCAAGACGTAGGCGCGGCTGTCGCCCACGTGTCCCAGCGCCACCTCGTTGCCACGGACCATCGCCGCGGTCAACGTGGTGCCCATGCCGGCACGGGACGCGTCCTCCTGGGCGAGCCGGTGGATCTCGCGGTTCGCAGCCTGGGCGATCTGCTCGAGCTGGCCCTCTGCGGGCTCGTCGGCGCTGACCCGGCCACCTCGCCGCTCGAACGCGCCGGCGGCGATCCGCGAGGCCACCTCGCCGGCCTGGGCGCCGCCCATCCCGTCCGCCACAGCGAACAGCGGCGTCCGCGCGAAATAGGAGTCCTCGTTCGCGTGGCGCTGGCGGCCGGTATCTGTCTTGTGTGCCTCTTCCGCGACGGTCAGCATCAGGAGACCTCGAAGCGGAACTCAGTGTCCCCGATCCGGATCACGTCACCGGGAGTCAGGTCGGCCTCGCCGTGGAGCTCTCGCGAGTTCAGAAGCGTCCCGTTGGTCGAATTCAGGTCCTCGACCACGTACCCACCACCGCGGCTGAAGACGCGGGCGTGAAAGCCCGACGCGTAGCGGTCGTCGAGCCTGATGTCAGCGTCCGCCGAGCGGCCCAGGGAGATGCCGCCGAAGAGATCGAAGTGATCGCCCTTGTTGAGTCCGCCGCCCTCCTCGACGACGAGAAAGGCGTCCGTGGCCTCCGCCTCTCCCCCGAGCACCTCGTGGTAGCCCGTCTCGTACCCCGGCGAGGCCGTGCCGCGCAGGTCGCGGAGCGCCATCCTGGTGACCCAGAGCAGGAACAGGTAGAGCACGGCCAGAAAGCCGAACTTGAGCGCTACCGCTAGCGGCTCGAGGTCGTTCACTGCTCGATGTCGAAGGCGAAGACCTTGGTCCCTAGAGTGATTTCGTCGCCGGGCGACAGGCGGGCGTTGGCGACCCGGCGACCGTTGACCTTGACCCCGTTGGTCGAGTTGAGGTCGACGATCTGCCAGTCGCCGACGCTCGATCGCCGCAGCTCGGCGTGCCGGCGAGAGATGTTCGGGTCGTCGATGATGCAGTCCGCCTCCTTCGAGCGCCCGAGCGTCGCGGTCGGGCCGTCGAGGACGTAGCGGCGATCGTCGACCGAGACGATCGCGCGGGTCTCGGAGTAGGCGGCGTCGGGCCGGCGCTTGGACTTCGCCTTCTGTGCCTGGGTCGCCGAGTAGACCATCGTGTGGCCGTGCTCGCCCTGCGTCGCCTCCGCGCCCTGCCGCTGGGGCGGGCGTACCAGCCGCGTCTGGATCCCGAACTCGCCGAGACGAAGGCGCTCGTCCTGATCCAGGTTCACGACAGGCCGAGTGAGCAGATCGTAGTCATGGTGGCGGGCGTGCTCGAGGAGGTGCCCGCTCAGCTCCTGCGCGAGGGAGGACTCGTAGTCCTTGAAGCGCTCGTAGTCGTCCGGACAGAGCCAGACGGTGTACTCGTTGGGCACGTAGACGCGCTGGACCGAGGCGGTCTTGTGGGCGTCCATCTCCTTGGCGAGCTTGCGAGCGATCTCGACCGGCTGCACCCCGGAGCTGAAGGCACGGCTGAAGACACCCTCGACGAGGCCCTCTATGCGAGCTTCAAGGTTGCGTAGAACGCTGATCGGTGCCTCCTGGGATCGATTCGGCGACCGGCTCAAGCGAGCCGGGCCGAAATGCTAAGCGACCGCAAGGCCGCCCGCTGCTGGAGCGTAGGGCGAAGCCCGTAGCGACCTATATTGGGCGGCCGCCAGCGGTCGCGATTGGCGCCGAACGGGTCCCGCGATCTCCCCGCCGAGACAGCACCGCGGCGACAATCGCAGCAAGGAGGGCCCCGAACAGCAGGCCGGGCGGGCTCGTGCCTCCCGCCACGACTCGGAGCGTCGTGATCAGGCCGGCCGCCCAGATCAGCGCGCCCAGGGCGTCGAGCAGGGGTGTGCGGCCGCGCACGAGCACGGGCAGCACCAGGGCCGCGGCGGCGAAGATCCCGGCCGCGGTCAGCACGGATCCGTCGATCAGCGGTGCCAGGACGTCCGTGATCGCGGTGCCGGCCGAGCCCTTCCAGTGGGCGGGCGGATCCGCCACTGGCCCCAGCAGCAGGGTGGTGTGGGCGAGCTCCTCCCACGCGGCGATCCAGAGGTAGCCCAAGCCGCCCAGAAGGGCGCGGCCGGCGGCACCGCGCGTCATCCCAGCGAGCGCCGGATACACGGGCCCGAGGCCGATCACCCCCAGGACGGGCGCCAGACCGGGGAGCGCAATCGCGTCGGGATCGATCGCCGGCGCGAGGAGTGGCGCGCCCAGGACGGCGACCAGGGTCGCCACCCCGGGCTCCCCCGCACCGATCAGTGCCCAGAGGACGACGAGCGCGAGCTGCATGGCGTAGGCGGGTCGCGCTCGTCCGAGGCCGAGCACACCGGGGATCAACGCGACGAGCGCAAGCGGTGCCGGAGCTCCGGTGGAGATCAGGCCGGCAAGGCCGAGGGCCGCGATCCCCGCCGCGGGCGCAAATCGGGCGATTCGCGGGAGGCTGCCACGAGGCGTCAGGGCCGGCTCGCCATCGAGGCCCTCGATCGCCGGAAGGGGGTCGCCATCGAGCTCGTTGACGTGCGCGGCGAGGGCGGCCCCCAGTTCGGAGGCGAGCGGCCGGAGCTCCGGGTCCGGATCGAGCGCGGCGTCGATGGCCTCCGTCATCGCCTCGGGCAAATCGGGCCGGACGGCCGAGAGGGAGGCGATCGGCTCACCGATCGCCCGGGCCGTGGCCGCGGGGCTCTCGCGTACCAGCGGGTGCTCGCCGCAGAGACACTCGTACAGGGTCAGGGAAAGCGAGTAGACGTCCGCCGATGGCCCGGGCCGGAGCCCGTCCGCCTGCTCGGGCGCCATGTAGGCCAGGGTTCCGACGACGGCTCCCGTCGCGGTCAGGGAGCGCTCGCCCGCGATCCGCGCGATCCCGAAGTCGACCAGCTTCGCCTCCTCGGCTGCCCCGACGAGGATGTTCTCCGGCTTCACGTCTCGGTGCACGACGCCGGCGCGGTGGGCACACGTCAGGGCGGCGGCGGAGTCGGCGCCCACGCGGGCGACGAGACGGTCGGTGAGCTCCCCGCGCCGGCCCATGGCGCGAAGGGTGTCGCCCTCGATCAACTCGGAGACGAGGAAGGCGCGCTCCCCATCGCTGGCGAGCTCATAGAGCGTCGCGATGTTCCGGTGAGCGAGACGGGCGACGGCCTGAGCCTCGCGGGTCACCCGCAGCGCTCCGTGCTCGCGATCGATCACCTTCACCGCGACCGGGCGCTGCAGGCGCTCGTCCCAGGCCCGGTAGACCGTGCCGAAGCCACCGCTGCCGATCCGGTCCTCGATCCGGAACCTGCCCAGGATTTGCTCGCCCACCATGGCTGCTCCCATTTCGCTGTGGGCGTGCCTCTTCCTGCGTGAGAGCGGGTGCGCAGCGGTCCCGCTTCACGGTTGTTCATACTCTTGGCCGGTTTGGCATTCCTCGATGAGGGACAAGACGACGTGGTCGTCGCCGATGAACCGGAGCGCCCGAGGCGCAGGGTCGGGGGGCCCCAGCGGCGACGCCAGCAGTACCTGGTCCGACGCCTGATCGGCGTCGGCGTCGGCGTCGCATTCCTGATCCTGGTCGTGATTGCGTTCCGCGGATGCCTCCAAGCGCGGTCCGACCGTGCGCTGCGCAACTACGACTCGAGCATCGCGACGATCATGCAGCAGTCCGAGCAGAGCGGAAAGGACTTCTTCCAGCTGCTCAGCAGCCCGAGCGGCTCTAGCTCGGTCGACGTCCAGAACCAGGTCTTCGCCCAGCGCGATGCCTCGTCGACCCTGCTCGACCGCGCCCAGGGCCTCAGCACCCCCGGCCAGATGCACGACGCGCAGGCCGCCGTCGAGCAGACCCTGACGCTGCGCCGCAACGCGCTCACCGCGATCGCCGCGAACGTCACCCAGGCGGCGGCGCGCACCCAGACCGCGAATGCGGTCACGACCATCGGCGACGCGATGGGCTCGCTCTACGCGAGCGACATCCTCTGGACCCAGCTCGGGAAGCCTGAGATCCAGAAGGTCCTGAAGGACGAGGGCGTGGACGGGCAGCCGCTTCCGCCGGGCAACTTCATGCCGGCGAACGCGACCGACTACCTCAATCAGGCCACACTCGTGACGAAGCTGAACGCGATCACCGGCGGCGGCGCCGCGAGCACGGGCGGCGTCCACGGCCTCTCGCTGGATTCGACCACCATCGGGAACACCCAGCTTTCGCCGGACAGCACGACGAACGTTCCCAGCGACGCACAGGAGATCGACATCGGCGTGACCAACTCCGGGGACAGCGACGAGACCGGGATCAGCGTCACCGTCCAGATCGGGGGCAGCAGCCTCACGGGACAGCTCCAGTCGCTCAGCGCCGGCCAGCAGGGCACGATCAAGATCCCCCTGACCACCAAGCCCACCCCGGGCACGCCCACGCAGGTCCAGGTGGTCGTCAACCCCGTGCCCAGTGAGCAGCTGACGACCAACAACTCGTCGACGTACACCGTCGTCTTCGGCTCCTGACCTGCCGGCCCGGAGCGCGTCGGTAGCAATGCGAATCGCCTACCTCGGCCCGAGGGGCACCTTCAGCGAGGACGCGATGAGAGCCGCGATCGGTACCGAGGAGGTGGAGCCGGCTCCGGCCGCCTCCGTTTACGACGCGATCGTGGCGGTCCGGCAGGGCGAGGCCGACAGGGCTCTGGTGCCCTTCGAGAACTCCATCGAGGGAGCTGTCACGGCCACCCTCGACACGCTCGCCTTCGCGGACGGCGTCGCGCTGGTCGGCGAGTACGACCTGCCGATCCGCCACTGCCTGATCGCCCGAGCGGAGATGCCGCTCGACCGGATCGAGGTCGTGGTCTCCCATCCCCAGCCGAGCGCGCAGTGCGCTCGCTTCATCCGCGAGAACCTGCCCCAGGCCGAGGTCCGGGCCGCGCCGAGCACCGCCGAGGCGGTGCGGACCGTCGCGGAGTCGGATCAGCCGTGGGCGGCGCTGGGGGCCGAATCGGCGGCGGTGGTCTATGGGGCGGCTGTGCTCCGCCAGGGGGTCGAGGACGAGGCCGACAACATCACCCGCTTCGTCTGGGTGGCGCCGGAGGGAACCGTCCCGTCCGGCTCAGGGCCCTGGCGCACCTCGCTGGTCTTCTCGGAGCTCGGCGAGGACCATCCCGGCGCCCTTGTCGACGCCCTCCAGGTGTTCTCCGACCGAGCGATCAACCTGACGCGGATCGAATCGAGGCCGCTGCGGCGCGGCCTCGGTCGCTACCAGTTCTTCATCGACATCGAGGGCGCCTCGGCGGATGAGCCGCTTGCAGAGGCCATCGAGACGCTCCGCTCGAAGGCGGAGACCGTGCGCGTGCTGGGCAGCTGGCCGATCTCCACTCCGCCCGGAGTCCCCGGGGGCGGGTAGGCCCTGCACTACAATCGCGCGGGAACATGGGCAACGGGGCCACCGCGCATGATGCGGCCGCGGTGTTTGTGGCGGCCGGTAATGAGGGGCCGGCGGAGGGCCGGGAGTCCAGGAACGGCCATGTCACCGCCGGACTGAACGGCCATCAGGCTGGCCACCTGAACGGCCGGGACGGCGCCCCGGACGGGGAGGCCGACGGCGAGGTAGCGGTAGCCGCCGCCCGCCGCCTGACCCGCGGACGGGTGCTGGTCCTCAACGCGAGCTACGAACCGCTCAACGTCTGCACCGTGCGGCGCGCGCTGGTCCTCCTTCTGAAGGAGAAGGCCGAGGTTCTGGAGCGCGGCGATGACGTCCTCCGCTCCGAGACCATGCGTGTCGACCGCCCCGAGGTGATCCGCCTGGTCAGCTTCGTTCGCGTCCCCCGCGACATCCACCGCCGCCGCATCACCCGCAAGGCGGTCCTCGCCCGGGACGGCTGGACCTGTCAGTACTGCGGGTCGGAGAAGCCGAGCCTCACCGTCGACCACGTCATCCCCCGGAGCCGCGGCGGTCGGTCGGTCTGGGAGAACATCGTGGCCTCCTGCGCGCCCTGCAACCGCAGGAAGGGGAACCGCCTCCCCCACGAGATCAGGATGCATCCGAAGCGGAACCCGCGGCCCCCGGGCCCGACCGTCTTCATCCGGATCGCCGCGCCGCGGACTCCCGAGGCTTGGGAGCCCTACCTCCTAACGGCCTGATGGCGAAGCGGTCTACCGCTTTCGCTTCTTAGCCGCTTCCGCGCGCTGCTTGGCCGTCGCTGTGTGCTTGGGCTTCACCTTGAGCTTCGCCTTCGGTTTCGCGGCCGCCTTGGGCTTCGGCTTGGACGCCTTCGGCTTCGGCTTGGCGGCGGGCGCCTTCGCCGAACCGCCGGAGGAGCGGCGCCGCTTCTGTTTGGTCACCTTTGCCTCGCCGTTGCCCTCAGCCTCGGCCGCGGCGGCGTCCTCTGCGACGTTCGCGGAGCTCGGTGCCTCCTCCTCGACCGATGCGGCGGTCGCCGCGGCGCCATTCCCGTTCGTCTCGCTCGACTCGACCACCAGCGCGACGGCGCTGACACGGTCGCCCTTCTTCAGGTTCATCAGCCTGACGCCCTGGGTGGCTCGGCCCATCCGAGAGATCCCACCGACGGCATTGCGCTGGACCATGCCCGTCTGCGAGATGAAGATCAGCTCCTGGCCCTCACGGACGACCCGCGCGCCGGCGAGACCCCCCTTCTTCTCGGTGAGCTTCGCCGTCAGCATGCCCTTGGCCCCACGCCCCTTGACGGGGTACTCGGCAAGCGAGGTCCGCTTCCCGTAGCCGTTCTCGGTGACGACGAGGAGCTCTCCCTTCGAGTCCTGGGCGTTGACCACATCGAGCGAGAGAACCTCGTTGCCCTTGTCCGAGACATTCATTCCCTTGACGCCGGCGGTGCCCCGGCCCATCGGCCGGGCCTGCTTCTCGCTGAAGCGCGCCGCATGCCCGGACTTGGAGACCATGATGATGTCGTCCTTGCCCGAGGTCATCCGCACCCGGACGAGCTCGTCGCCCTTGCGGATGTTGATCGCAATGATCCCGTCAGCTCGGATCGGCGTGTCGTAGTCCTTGAAGGGCGTCTTCTTGACCATCCCCTGGGAGGTGCCGAAGACCAGGTACTTGCCCTCGGAGAAATCGCGGGTCGGGATCACCGCCGTCACCTGCTCCTTCTCCTTCAGCGGCAGGACGTTGACCAGGGCGCGTCCCCGCGAGGAGCGGCTGCCCTCGGGAAGCTCGTAGACCTTGAGCCGGTAGACCTTCCCCTGGTTGGTGAAGAAGAGGAGGAAGTCGTGCGTCGAGCAGACGTGCAGGTGCTCGATGTAGTCGCCCTCCTTCATGTTCATCCCCATCACCCCGCGCCCGCCGCGACGCTGCTGGCGGTAGGTGGCGAGCGGCGTCCGCTTGGCGTATCCCGAGGCGGTGATCGAGACAACCATCTGCTGGTCGGCGATCACGTCCTCGATGTCGAGCTCGCCCTCGGCGGCAGTGATCTCGGTCCGGCGCTCGTCGCCATAGCGCTCGGCGATCTCCGCGAGCTCTGACTTGACCAGCCCGAGCACCCTGGTCTCGTCGGCGAGGATCGCGCGGAGCTGCTTGATCAGCTTCGTGAGCTCGGCGTGCTCCTCGCGGATCTTGTCGGCCTCGAGCGCGGTGAGGCGCTGGAGCCGCATGTCCAGGATCGCCTGGGCCTGGGGGCGCGTGAGGTCGAACTTGTCCATCAGCCCATCGCGGGCGACGTCGGGGTCGCTCGACGCGCGGATCAGCTTGATCACCGCGTCGAGGTTGTCGAGCGCGACCAGCAGGCCCTCGAGGATGTGGGCGCGAGCCTCGGCGCGAGCGAGCTCGTGCTGCGTGCGCCGGGTGATGACGTCGCGCTGATGGACGACGTAGTGGCGAATCGTCTCGAGCAGGCTGAGCGTCCGCGGGACGCCATCGACGAGCGCCACCATGTTGATGCCGAAGCTCTGCTGCATCTGGGTGCGCTTGTAGAGCTGGTTGAGGACCACCTTGGCGGGATCGCCGCCGCGCTTCAGCTCGATCACGACCCGCATCCCGGAGCGGTCGGACTCGTCGCGCAGGTCCGAGATCCCGGTGATCTTCTTGTCGCGAACCAGGTCGGCGATCTTGGTGATCAGGCCACCCTCGCCGCCCTTCTTCACCTGGAAGGGGAGCTCCGTGACGATGATCGCCTCCTTGCCGCCCTTCAGCGGCTCGACGTGAGCCCTGGCCCGCACCTTGACCGAGCCTCGTCCGGAGGCGTAGGCGTCGCGGATACCGTCGCGTCCCATGATGATGCCGCCGCCCGGGAAGTCCGGACCCTTGACGTGCTTCATCAGCTCCTTGAGGTCGACCTCCGGGTCCTCGATGTAGGCGTTGACCGCCCCGGTCACCTCGCGGAGGTTGTGCGGGGGGATGTTGGTCGCCATCCCGACCGCGATGCCGGCCGAGCCATTCACGAGCAGGTTGGGGAAGCGGGACGGCAGGAGCAGCGGCTCGCGCGTGCTCTCGTCGTAATTCGGACCGAAGTCGACGGTGTCGGCATCGATGTCGCGGAGCATCTGCGTCGCCAGCGGACCGAGCCGGGCTTCGGTGTATCTCATGGCGGCTGCCGGATCGTCGTCGATCGACCCGAAGTTGCCCTGGCCATCGATCAGCGGGTAGCGCAGGGAGAACTCCTGCGCCATGCGGACCAGCGTGTCGTAGATGGCGGAGTCCCCGTGCGGGTGGTACTTGCCCATCACCTCGCCGACGATGAAGGCGCACTTGCGGTAGGGCCGGTTCGGCTGCATGCCGAGGTCGTGCATCGCGTAGAGCACCCGGCGATGCACGGGCTTGAGGCCGTCGCGCACGTCCGGGAGGGCCCGGCCGACGATCACGCTCATCGCGTAGTCGAGATAGGACGAGCGCATCTCCTTCTCGAGCTCGCGCGGCTCGACGTTGCCGGTCAGGGCCTCCAGGGCGCCGCCGTCGTCTGCGGGCGCCGGGCTAGACATCGAGGAACCTCACGTCGCGAGCATGTCGTTCGATGAAGTCCTTCCGTGGCTGGACCTGGTCCCCCATCAGGTCCGAGAAGGTCTGCTCGGTGTTGAGCGCGGCCGCGTCATCGATCGCGACCTGCTGCAGCGTTCGGCTGGCCGGATCCATGGTCGTCTCGCGGAGCTGCTCCGGGTTCATCTCGCCGAGGCCCTTGAAGCGCTGCAGCCGCACTCCCTCGCGGGCAAGCTCGAGCACTGTCCGGCGCAGGGTGCCGAACGAGTCCGCCTCGCCCTCCTTCTCACCGAGGACGACGACGAAGGGAGGCTCGCCGACCAGCTCGCGCAGCTTCGCGTGGGCCTCGATCAGCTGTGCGTAGGCGTTGTCCTCGAAGAGCTCCTTCGGCATCCGGTGCTCGCGGGCGAGACCGGTGCGGCGGTGGGTCCCCTTGACGAGCAGACCGCTCTTCTCCTGCTTGACCAGCTCGGTGATGTAGGGGCGGTCCTTCGGGTCCTTGGCCTTGAACAGCTTCGCCGCGGCGGCCATCGTCTTGGCCTGCGACTCGAGTAGGTGGGACTCGGCGATGAAGTCGATCACCTCGTGGCCGAACTCGGCCCGAAGCGCGGAGAGCCAGCCCTCGAACGCCTTGTAGTGGCGCGTCAGGTCCTGCCAGCGGCGCTTGCTGAGCTTGCGCTGCCTGCCGTCGGCATCCATCACCGCGAAGTCCTCGAGCTTGTCGCGGAGCAGCAGCTCCTCCAGCTCGGACTCCCGCTCGATCCAGATCTCGGTCGAGCCCTTCTTGAGCTTGTAGAGCGGCGGCTTCGCGATGTAGACGTAGCCCGCCTCGATCAGCTCCGGCATCTGCCGGTAGAGGAAGGTGAGCACCAGGGTGCGGATGTGCGCGCCGTCGACGTCGGCGTCAGTCATCAGCACGACCTTGTGGTAGCGCGCCTCGCCGAGATCGAACTCGTCGTGGACGCCCGTCCCGATCGCGGTGATCAGGGCCTGGATCTCGTTGTTGGCGAGGACCTTGTCGATCCTGCTCTTCTCGACGTTGATGATCTTGCCGCGCAGCGGCAGGACCGCCTGGGTGTTGCGGTCGCGGCCCTGCTTGGCGGAGCCGCCGGCCGAGTCTCCCTCGACGATGAACAGCTCCGCGTCACGCGGGTCCTTCACCGAGCAGTCGGCGAGCTTGCCGGGCAGGGTCGAGTTCTCGAGCGCGGACTTGCGCCTCGTCAGGTCGCGGGCCTTTCGGGCCGCGTCGCGGGCGCGAGCGGCGTCGACCGCCTTGACCAGGATGCGTCGGGCATCCGCCGGGTTCTCCTCGAGGAACTCGCCGAGGGAGCGGTTGACGACCTCCTTGACCAGACCCTCGATGGGCGGGTTGCCGAGCTTGGTCTTGGTCTGGCCCTCGAACTGCGGGTCGGCGAGCTTCACCGAGACCACGGCGGTGAGGCCCTCGCGCACGTCCTCGCCGGAGAGATTCTCGTCCTTCTCCTTCAGGAGGCCGCGGTTGCGCGCCACCGCGTTCAGCGTCCGGGTCAGGGCGGAGCGGAAGCCGGAGAGGTGGGTACCGCCCTCATGGGTGTTGATGTTGTTGGCGAAGCTGAAGATCGACTCCTGGTAGGAGGCGTTCCACTGCATCGCGACCTCGACCTGGCCCTCCTCCGTCTCGCCCTCGAAGAAGGCGATCTTCCGGTGCAGCGGATCCTTGGTCTCATTCAGGTGTTTGACGAAGTCCGCGATGCCGCCCTTGTACTGGAACTCGACCTTCTCGCCGGCGCCGCGCTCGTCGATCAGCTCGACCCTGAGGTTGCGCGTCAGGAAGGCCGTCTCGCGAAGCCGCTCGGCGAGGGTCTCGAAGTCGAATTCGATCTCCTCGCCGAAGATCTCCATGTCCGGGAGGAAGGTGATGGTCGTGCCGGTGGTCTTCACGGCGCGGCCCTTCTTGAACTTCGCCACGGGCTTGCCGCGCTCGTAGGTCTGCTGCCAGACGTGCCCGTCTCGCCAGATCTCGAGATCGAGCTTCTCCGAGAGCGCGTTGACGACCGAGACGCCGACGCCGTGGAGGCCGCCGGAGACCTTGTAGCCGCCGCCGTCGCCGAACTTGCCGCCGGCGTGCAGCGTGGTGAGGACGACCTCGGCCGCCGGCTTGCGCATCTTCGCGTGCCGGTCGACCGGAATGCCGCGGCCGTCGTCGACGACCGTGCAGCTGTTGTCCGGGTGCAGGGTGACGGTGACCTTCTTGGCGTGGCCGGCGATCGCCTCGTCGACGGAGTTGTCCACAACCTCGTAGACGAGGTGGTGGAGGCCGCGGGGGCCGGTCGAGCCGATGTACATGCCCGGGCGCTTGCGGACGGCCTCGAGCCCCTCGAGTACGGTGATGTCCTTGGCGCCGTAGGAGGCGCCCTTCGCTGCGCTCTTGGCCTTGGTTCCGGCGCTCTTCGGAGCACCATTCGTGCGGGAGGAGCCCTTCTTGCTCACTCCTCCGCGCTGGGAGGTCTTCGCCACTCAGCTTCCTTTCAGTTCCATCAGGGGATGCCTGGACCTTCGTGACCCGGCTCGGAGGTACCTCGCGGGCAAGAGGGTCGGGGCTTCACACAAGTTCACATAGTTTACCAGTCGAAAGCACCGGAAATAGCGTCGAATGTGCATAAAAGGCCTGCAAATGACGTATAAACGGAAACTTATCCGGGATCTCTCGAGGCGGTGAAGCGAATAGCGTCCAGAGTGGCCCAATCGGGCAGGTTCTCCCTCACCTGGGCGAGGATCTGGCCGCCGAGAAGATCGAGCTCCTGCGCCCAGGTGGCCGACCGGCAGGCGATCGTGACGACACCGTCGCGCTCGGAAGCGGGGCTCGCCTCGCGAGCCACGGCCTCCCCGACCGCCCCCGGCCAGGCGCTCTGGACCGCTGCGAGCAGGGTGGCGGGCTCCGCTCCGGACAGGACCGTCTGCACCGCTGCGCCGATCGGCCGAGGTGCGCGGCGGCCCATCAGGCCGCCCTCAGGGCCGGCGTCGGATGCAGCGCCCCTGCGCTCACCTCGATGCGGAGGGCCCTTTCCGAGGGGACATGGGCCGTCTCCGTCGCGCTGATCACGGACTGGCCCTCGCCCTCCAGCAGCGAGACGAGCAGCTCGCGGTGCGCGGAGTCGAGCTCGCTCATCACGTCATCGAGGAGCATCAGCGGGGCCGCGCGTCGGGCCTCGAGCAGGGCGGCGCGCTCGGCGAACAGGAGGGCGAGGAGGGCGAGCCGTTGCTGTCCCTGGGAGGCGAACCGCCGCAGCTGCCTGCCGCCGAGACGGAGCTCGACCTCGTCGAGCTGCGGCCCGTATGACGTGTAGGCGCGGCCGAGATCCTGACCGCGGCGCCTGGCCAGCTCGGCGGCCAGCTCGTCCCCGCTCGCGGGTGCGCGCGGGCGGTAGGAGATCTCCCCGCCGGGGAGGCCAAGCTTGCCCGCCAGCTCCGTGAATGGCGCCGCCAGCGCCTCGACCGCCTCCGCCCTCGCGGCGATCAGCGGAGCGGCCTCCGCGGCGAGCCGCTCATCCCAGGAGGGCAGCGAACCGGGACTGCCGAGGCCGGCGCGAACGCGGGCGACGAGCGCGTTGCGCTGGGCGAGCGTCCGGCCGAACCGACGGCGGAGATCGGCGCGGGCCGGCCAGATCGCGCCGCAGAGGCGATCGAGGTGCGCCCGGCGATGCGCCGGAGCGCCCTTGACGAGCTGGAGGCGGTCGGGATGGAAGACGCTCACCAGTGGCCGCTCACCGGGGCCTCCGGCCAGGGGCCTGCCGGAGAGCAGATGCCTGCGCTCTCCGGAGCGGTCCAGCGCCGCCAGCAGCGACCCGCCTTCCGCCAGCTCGAGCTCAACCCGCGCTCCATCCTCCCCGTAGCGGATCAGGTCGCGGTCGTTTCCGGTTCGGAACGAGCTGCCGGTCAGCCCGAAGTAGACGGCCTCGAGCAGGTTCGTCTTGCCGGCGCCGTTCGGGCCGTGGACGACGACGACGCTCGCCGCGATCTCGGTACGCGCCTCTGCGAGGTTGCGGAACGCGCGGCACTCGACTGCGCCGACGACCGGCATTAATTGGGTGGCTCCTCCGGCGCTGAACGGGTCGCACTGTCACGCGCCCTCGCATGGACCGGGCCCCCTCTCATCACACGTTCAGGCGAATGGGCATCACCAGGTAGCTGAAGTCGTCGTCCGCCGACGGCTCCAGGAGCCCGGGGCGCAGGGGCGAGATCAGCTTCAGGAGGACCTCGTCGGATTCGATGCTCTCAAGCCCGTCGCGGACGAACTCCGGGTTGAAGCCGATCTCGAGCAGCTCGCCCGAATACGGCGCCGGGATCGCCTCTCGCGCGTCGCCGAGATCCGGGGTCTCGGCGGAGACCACCAGCTCGCCGTCCGAGAAGGACAGCCGCAGCGCCGCGTTGCGCTGGGCCAGCTGGGAGACGCGGCGGGTCACCTCGAGCAGCTCCGCCCGCGGCAGCTTCACCTCGTGCTCGTAGGACTCGGGCAACAGCTGGGAATGGTTCGGGAACTGACCATCGATCAGCCGCGAGCTCAGGGAGGTCGGCCCCACGCGGAAGACGGCCTGGTTCCGCGTCAGCCAGACGCTCAGGGAGTCCTCGCCGCCGGCCTCGATCAGCCGGGCCAGCTCTCGCAGGGCGCGGGCCGGGACGTTGGCTTCGAGGCGCTCGGGGACCGAGGTCTCGAGCTTCGTGGTCTTGACGGCGAGGCGGTAGGAGTCCGTCGCGACCATCGTCATCGCGTCCCCCTCGACCGTCACCAGCACGCCCGTGAGGACCGGCCGGGCCTCGTCGCGCGAGGCGGCGCGGGCCACCCGGTTGATCGTATCTCGGAGCGGAGCGGCCGGCAGCTGCACCGGGTCACCCTCCGTCTCGGGGAAGCGCGGGAAGTCATCGGCGGGAAGGGTGCGCAGATGGAAGCGAGAGGAGCCCGCGCTGAGCTCGATGTCACGCTCGGCCTCGCGCAGGACCAGGCTGACGGGACCGTCGGGAAGCGAGCGCGCGACCTCGACGAGCAGGCGGCCCGGCAGGACGACCGCGCCAGCGCCGTCGACCTCGCCGTCGAGCCCGACGTCCAGGCCCAGCTCCATGTCGGTGGCCCGCAGCCGGGCCGATCCGTTGGCGGTGATCAGGATCCCGGAGAGGGCCTGCAGCGCGGCCCGCGCCGAGACGGCTCGAGAGACGACGAGCAGAGCATCGAGAAGCGATTGCCTTGTGGTGTTGATCTTCATGGCCTGTTGGTCTTCGGCATCCCTAGGAGTAATAAGGGTTGTGGATGGCGTGGATATGTGGACAGCCTCCTCTGACGATTCTTTCAATCGGTTCGGTCACGATCCATTGCCCCCCCGGATTGGAGCTCGGTGGTGAGTTCCTCGACGGCGCGCGAGAGGCTTGCGTCCTCGAGGGCGCCGCTTTCCACCTTGCGGATCGCATGCATGACGGTGGTGTGGTCGCGGCGGTTGAAGGCCTGGGCGATCGCGGGGAGCGAGAGGTCGGTGAGCTCGCGGGTGAGATACATGGCGAGCTGCCGAGCGCGCGCCACGGGGGCGGCGCGGGTGGGCGAGAGGATCTCGTCGACGCTGAGGCCGAGGCGCGTGGCGACGGCCTCCTGGACCCGGCGCGCATCGGGGCGCTCGGGCGGGGGCGGGAGGATCTGATCGGAGGGCAGGGCGCGCTCGACGGAATCGGGCGTCAGGGCGGAGGCGGTCAGGGAGGAGTGGGCGACGACCCGAGTGAGCGCGCCCTTGAGGACGCGGAGGTTGGCCGATGCCTTGGAGGCGAGGACGCGGAGGGCGTCCGGGGGGAGGTGCTCGGTCTGCTCGCGCGCCAGGCTGCCGAGGAAGACGAGGCGGGTGGCGAGGTCGGGCGGCTCGACCGGCACGGTGAGGCCCCACTCGAAGCGGTCGCGCAGCCGGTCGGCGAGGCCGGAGAGCTCGGCCGGGACGCAGTCGGCGGTGAGCACGAGCTGGGCTCCGCCCTCGTAGAGCGCGTTGAAGGTGTGGAAGAACTCGTCGGCGGTGCGCGCCTTCCCTTGGAGGAACTGGACGTCGTCGATCAGCAGGACGTCCGCGCGGCGGTAGCGCTCCTTGAATCCCTCGATGCCGGCGCCGTGCAGGGAGGAGACGAACTCGTTGGTGAACGACTCGGCGGTCGTGTAGTGGACCGCGAGCTGGGGGCTATGGCGGTGCAGGTAGTTGGCGATCGCGCCGAGCAGGTGAGTCTTGCCGAGCCCCGGGGGCCCGTGGAGGAAGAGCGGGTTGTAGGCCTCGCCGGGGGCTTCGGCGATCGCGAGGGCGGCGGCGTGGGCGAGCTGGTTTCCGGGGCCGATCACGAAGCGCTCGAAGGTGTAGTCGGGGTTGAGCGCGACGTGTGAGGCGGCCTCGGTGGAGGCGGCGGGCGCGGCCGAGGCATCTTCGGGCAAGAGCAGCTCGATCTCGCGCAAGCCCTCCACGGCGCGATGGGCCGCGAGCCGGAGGAGGTCCATGTAGCGGCGCCCGACCCAGCGAACGACCCGCTGCGGTCCCGTCAGATAGAGGGTCCCGCCGCGGCGCGAGACCGGGGTGAGGGGAGAGAACCAGAGGCGATAGGTGTCCTCATGCACGGAGGCGGCAAGCTCCCGCTGGATCTCGCGCCAGGGATCCTCGAGATCCTGGCGATCGTCGCGAACCTGCCCCGGAACCTGGTCCTCCTCTCTCGTCGTGCCCTCGGCGAGCGTGTGCGAGCCGAGCGGCGATCATAGGCTTGGCCCTCGTCCCCGGAAGGCCCTGCCAGGTGACCTCCGTGCAAAACGCGGCGAAAACCGAGAAGATTTGGAGGGCTTCTCCGAAAGCGGCTGCCCGCTCCGTGCGAGGGGTGGAGCGCCCCGGCCACGCCCTATACTGCCGTGCCCCCTGGTCACCAACGGCCGCCACAGACACCGCGGCCGGATCAACTGGGGCTCTCCCTGATGAAGCGGACCTACCAGCCGAAGAAGCGCAAGCGCGCCCGGACCCACGGTTTCCGGGCCCGCAGCAGTACCCGCTCCGGCCGCGCGATCCTGCGCCGGCGGCGTCAGAAGGGCCGCAAGCGGCTCACCCCCTAGATGAGCGATCCGACGACCACGCGCACGCGGGTGACGCGCCTGGCCCTTCGCCGCTCCTCGTCCTCGGTTGCTCGCCTGGCGCTGCGACGCCACGGTCTCTGCGTCCTCGATCCGCTCGGCCAGTCGCGTCCCCGCGTACACGCGGCCGCCGAATCGCTCATCTAGCGTTGGCCTCCGAGGGCCGTCCCGATACTCGTCGGCGCCGGCTCTCCCGGAGCGGCGATTTCGACCGCGTCTACCGGGAGGGCAACTCGCGCGGCAATCGCTTCCTGGTCCTGTACTCCTTCGCCCGCCGCGACGACGAATCGAGCGATGGCGTCCGGCTCGGACTCTCGGTCGGCCGCAAGATCGGGAAGGCCGTGACCCGCAACAAGGTGAAGCGGGCGGTGCGGGAGGCCTTCTGGGAGCTCTACGACGACTCCGGGGCCGGTGAGGACTTCGTGATCGTCGCTCGGCCCGGCGTGGAGGGACTGCTCGAGCGGGATGGGCAGGACGGCCTGCGCTCCTGCCTCGCCGAGCTGGTCGCGGGACCCGACGGCGAGGAGCGTTTGTCGTGAAACGCTTGCTCGCCGCGCTCCTGATCGCGCCGATCCGCGTCTACCAGCGCTTCATCTCGCCCGCCTTCGCGCCGCGCTGCCGCTACTACCCGACCTGCTCGGAGTACGCCGCGCAGTCGATCCGCGAGCTCGGACCGCTCCGGGGCACGATCCTGGCCGCCTGGAGGCTGCTGCGCTGCAACCCGTTCAGTGACGGCGGCATCGACGAGGTCTCCGATCGCCGGCTCTTCCGGGGTGCCTCCACTCCGCACCGCCATCCGGCCGGATCGTCCAACGGCGCCGATCTGACGTAGAACTCCATCGCCATGATCCTCGAAGCCCACATCCTCCAGCCGCTGATCAACGTCTTCAATGACGTCCTCAAGTGGCTGCACAACGACGTCGGCCTCGCCTGGGGCCTCGGGATCGTCCTGATCACCTGGCTCTCGCGGCTGGTCGTCCTCCCCTTCACCTTGAAGTCGATGCACGGGATGCGCGAGATGCAGGCCCTGCAGCCCCACCTGAAGGAGATCCAGGAGAAGTACAAGGACGACCGCCAGCGGATGCAGCGCGAGCAGATGGCGCTCTTCCAGGAGCATGGGGTCAATCCGCTCTCGGCGTGCCTGCCACTGGTCTTCCAGTTCCCGGTCTTCATCGCGCTCTACGCGCTGCTGCGCAGCTCGGAGTTCAAGAGCGAGGTCGGGGACACCGGCTGGCTCTTCGTTCCCAACCTGACCGCGCATCCCACCGGAGCGGTGATGGTCGTCCTGATCGTCCTCTCCGTGCTCTCCACCTTCGCCCTGCTCTTCTTCAACCCCTCCCCGACCACCGGCGGCGCCTCCCAGCGCTACCTGATGGCCGGCGTCTTCTCCCTGGTCACCGTCTTCCTGATCCCGAACGCCCCGGCCGGCATCGCCGTCTACTTCATCGCCAGCGGGGTCTGGCAGATGGGGCAGCAGGGGGTGATCCGGATCGTCTGGCCGCTCCCCCCGGTGCCGACGCCGGAGGAGGTGCGAGCGACCAAGCCACCGCCGCCGCCCCCGCGCAAGCGGAAGCGGCGGAAGTGACTCCCGCCTAGACTCCCATCGTGGCCGAAGGAGGAGTCGAGTCGCAGCCGACCGTGCTGCCGGAGGAGCCCGCCGAGAGGGTCCGGGTGCTGCTCGAGCGGATCCTCGAGGAGCTCGGGCTCCAGGCCTCGGTCATCGTCGAGGAGGGCGACGAGGAGATCCACGCCGATATCGAGGGCGAGGACATCGGGCTCTTGATCGGACGGCACGGGCAGACGATCGACGCGATTCAGCTGATCTCCTATCAGGCGGCCTTTCGCGGACGCCAGGATCGGAAGCGGGTCACCGTCGACGCCGCCGGCTATCGCCGGCGCCAGGGGGAGTCGCTCCGCCGCCGGGCCGACATGGCGGCCGAGGATGCGCTCGCGCACGGTGAGGCCGTCGAGATGGACCCGATGGGATCGAACGAGCGCCGGGTCGTGCACGAGCATCTCCGCGATCGCCCCGAGATCGAGACCTACAGCGAGGGCGACGAGCCCAACCGCTACGTGGTCGTCGCGCCCCTCGTCTCCGATTGAGCTCCGCTCCGGCCGCGGCAAGGCCGGCCCTCGAGGCGCTGCTGGGGATGCTGGCCGAACCGCAGGCGCCCGTCTCGGCCTCGAGCGTTCCCCGGGCCCGCCAGGTCCACCTCGCCGATTCGCTCAGCGGATTGGAGGTTGAGCCGCTCACCGTCGCCGGCAGGGTGGCCGACCTGGGCAGCGGCGCCGGGCTGCCCGGGCTGGTGCTCGCCGCCTGCCTCCCCGAGGCCCGCTTCGACCTGCTCGAGTCGGCGGGGCGGAAGTGCGAGTTCCTCAGCGCGGCAATCGCGCGGATGCGGCTCGGGAACGCGGCCGTCGTCTGGCGGCGCTCCGAGGAGTGGGCCGGGGGCGAAGGAGGCGAGGCCTACGATGCGGTGACGGCGCGGGCGGTCGGGTCGCTCGCGACCCTGGCCGAGCTCGCCTCGCCCCTGCTTCGCGAGGGAGGCCTGCTGGTCGCCTGGAAGGGCGCTCGCTCGCCGGCCGAGGAGGCGGAGCTTGGCCGGGCCCTCGCTCGGTTGGCGATGGAACCGGTCGAAGTCCGCGCGGTGCGGCCGTATGCGAGCAGCCGCGACCGACACATCCACCTCCTCCGCAAGAATGGACCGACTCCGAACGGATTGCCCCGCCGTCCCGGGATGGCGGCAAAGCGCCCGTTCGGCTCCGAACAGCACTGACCCGAACGATTCGAATGGGAACCGTCTACGCGATCGCAAACCAGAAGGGAGGCGTCGGCAAGACGACGACGGCGGTCAACATGGGCGCCTGCGTCGCGAGCGACGGGGAGCAGACCCTGATCGTCGACCTCGACGCGCAGTGCAACGCAACGGTCGCGCTTGGTCTCCCCAAGGACTCCACGCCCTCCTCCTACGACTGTCTCACGGGTGACGTCTCCGTCGCCGAGGCCGCCCGGCCGGCGGGGCCGGACAACCTGTGGATCGTCCCGGCGCATGTGGACCTCGCCGGCGCGGCGGTGGAGCTGCCACGGTTCGGCGGATACGAGACCCGCCTCCGCGACGGGCTCGGCCCCGTCCGCTCGCGCTTCGCCTACACGCTGCTGGACTGCCCACCGTCACTCGGCCCGGTGGCCGTGAACGCCCTGGTCGCCGCCGACAAGGTGATCGTTCCCGTCCAGGCCGAGTATCTCGCGCTCGAGGGGCTGGTGCAGTTCCTCGACACGCTCAAGCTCGTTCGCCGAGACCTCAACCCGAACCTGGAGATGGCGGGGGTCCTGATCACGATGCACGACGACCGCACCCGGCTCTCCCGGGACGTCGAGCGAGAGCTCCGGGAGCATCTGCCCGCGAGGGTCTTCAAGACCGTGGTGCCCCGCAGCGTGCGCGTCGCGGAGGCGCCGAGCTACGGCATCCCGGTCTCGGAGCACGACCCGAAGTCCTCGGGCTCCAGGGCCTACCGCGCCCTCGCCGACGAGGTGCTCGCGCTCGGAGCGTTCGATGGCTGAGCGCAGGCGCGGGATGGGGAGGGGGCTCGCGGCGATCCTGCCCGAGAGCTCCGGGGGCGGGCCCGAGCTCCGCGAGCTGGACGTCGCCCAGATCGAGCCGAACCCCGATCAGCCCCGCGTCAAGTTCGACGCCGATGCGCTGGACGCCCTGGCGGGATCGATCGGCTCGGTCGGGCTGCTGCAGCCGCTGATCGTCCGGCCGATCGACGACGGGCGCTATGAGCTGGTCGCGGGAGAGCGCCGCTGGCGCGCAGCGCAGAAGGCGGGCATCGACCGGGTTCCCGCCGTCATCCGCACCTCCCCCGAGGACGAGCGCCTGCAGGCCGCACTGATCGAGAACATGGTCCGCGAGGACCTGAATCCGGTCGAGGAGGCGAGGGCCTGCGCGTCGCTCGTCGACGACCTCGGGATCTCGAAGGAGGAGCTCGCCCGCCGCGTCGGCCGGAGCAGGGCCGCGATCTCGAACCTGATCCGCCTGCTCGATCTGCCGGACTCCGTCCTCACGCTGCTCGAGCGCGAGGAGCTCAGCGAGGGGCACGGCCGGGCGATCCTCCAGGTGTCGGATCAGGACAAGCGGACGCGGCTCGCCAAACAGGCCGCGTCGGAGGGATGGTCGGTCCGCGAGACCGAGCGCCACGCCGGCGCCGGCCCGAGCCGCAAGAAGGCCACCACCGGCGGCCGGATCTCGACCGAGGAGAGGGCCGCGATGGCGGAGGCCGAGGACGTGCTGGGCTCCGCGCTCGGCCAGGATGTCCGCGTCCGCAGGGCCGGTGAGAGAATCAAGGCCGAGCTCCACTTCGAGGATCTCGGCGAGCTCGAATCGCTCGCCCGCCGCCTGCGCAAGCGTGGCTAGAATCGGCCACCATCGGGCGATTAGCTCAGTCGGTTAGAGCGCTTCTCTGATAAGGAAGAGGTCCCTGGTTCGAGTCCAGGATCGCCCACTACCCGGTCGTCTTCGCTCCTTCGGCGGCGGAGCGAATCCCCTCCAACGCGTGCTCGACCCAGCGGCGGAAGAGCCGCTCTCCCGCCATCGCCACCTGCACCCTGACGCCGAGATTCGCCGGGTCGTTGCCCGCCTCCATCTCCATGAAGGTCCCGCCCTGCCCCTCGGTGAGGACGGCCCGGGTGTAGGTGCCGGTGTCCATGCAGCGGATGGTGAGCTCCTTGCCCGGGATCATCCGGTCGACCTCGAGCGTCGTCTCGAGGTCCGACATCGGCCAGGGTCTCGACTGGACGTTCCGGACGTGGCAGCCCTGCTCGAAATCGCCGTCGATGCACTCGAACGTGATCGTGTCGGGCCACCACTCCGTCTGGCGGCTCGGATCGGACGTGAGCTCCCAGACCACATCGATCGGCGCGTCGATGAAGGCCTGTTGACGGCACGCCGGCATCACCTCGATTGTCCCACGCGCGGGGAGCGCTTTCGGCCGCTCCTATAATCCGTCCGGAGCCCGAGGAGACCTGCGTGCAGAGAATGACCATCTACGGAGTCAGTTTCGACATGGTCGGCAAGCAGCCGATCGTCTTGCTGAAGACCGTCGACGGCAACAAGTTCCTCCCGATCTGGATCGGTCATCCCGAGGCGGCCGCGATCCTGATGAAGCTGCAGGGTGCCTCGACGCCCCGGCCGATGACTCACGACCTCCTCTCCGACGTCCTCGATCAGATGGAGGCCAAGTGCGAGAAGGTCTCGGTGACCGAGCTGCGGGACAACACCTTCTTCGCCTCGATCACGATCTCCATGAACGGCTCTGAGCTCGAGATCGACTCCCGTCCCTCCGACGCCCTCGCTCTCGCGGTGCGCACCTCGGCGCCGATCTTCGCCGCGGACGACGTGATCGAGGAGTCCGCGATCGAGTTCGAGGGCGAGGAGGTCGAGGACCAGGAGCAGGTCGTCGAGAAGTTCAAGGACTTCCTCGACAACGTCACCCCCGAGGACTTCGCCTCGGGCGAGGGCGAAGAGCTCTAGGGCCCGCGACGCCCGCCGCCGCCCGCGGTCAGGACCCGGCGGGCAGCGGGCCCGCCTGACGGCGAAGCGTCGCCTCGCTCCCCGACCGCTCGCGGGCTGACGTCAGAATCCGGTCAACCAGCTGCGTGAAGTCGATTCCCGCCGCCTCGGCCGCCATCGGAAAGAGGCTGGTGTCGGTGAGGCCGGGGATCGCGTTCACCTCGAGGACCTGCGGGCCGTCCTCTCCGAGCATCAGGTCGACCCGCGCGAAGCCGCTGCAGCCGAGCGTCTCGTAGGTCCGCGTCGCGAGCTCACGGACCCGTCGGGTCTCCTCGTCGCTCAGGTCCGCGGGGCAGACGTACTCGGTCCGGCCGATCTCGTAGCGGGCCTCGAAGTTGAAGAAGTCGCCCTCGCGCGGAATCGCCTCGACCACCGGCAGGGCCTCCCCGCCGAGCACGCTGACCGCGAGCTCTCGCCCTCTTACGTAGCGCTCGAGCAGCACCCGGTCGTCGTAGCTGAAGGCGGCAACCAAAGCTTGCGGCACCCCTTCGCGAGAGGAGGCGAACTCGACGCCGAGGGATGAGCCCTGGCTGGCGGGCTTGATGACGAGGGGGAATCCGAGCCGCTCTTCGATCTCCTCGAGGGTGTCGGCGGCCCCAAGCTCCCTGAACGCGGTCGCGTTGAAGGCGGCCCAGTCCGGCGTGGGCAGGCCCGCGGCGCGCATCTCGTGCTTGGCGGCGACCTTGTCCATGCAGAGGGCACAGGCCGCGACACCGGGACCCGTGTAGGGGATGCCGAGGATCTCGAGCAGCTCCTGGACGGTGCCGTCCTCGCCGCCGGGCCCGTGCAGGGCGATGAAGACGACATCCGGTCGCTCGGAGCGCAGCCGGACAACGAGATCGCTGCCCACGTCGATCGTGATGGCCTCATGTCCCAGTGCCCCGACGGCGTCCTCCACGCGCGCCGCCGAGCGGAGCGAGACCCCGCGCTCCAGGGAGCTGCCCCCCTTCAGTACCGCGATCCTCATCGCCGCGGCAGCGGGACGATCTCTCCGCCGGGATCGTCGTCCTCCGGCTCGGGACCCGCGCGGTGCTCGCCCGTGATCGTCTCGTAGAGGGCGACCTGCTCGGAGACGACCCCGCCGATGCGGCGGATCCCCTCGCGGAGCTCGTCCTCTTTCGACGCGGAGAAGTTCAGCCGCATGGAGGAACCCCCGCGGCCGTCGACGTAGGCCGCGCGGCCGGGGACAAAGGCGACGTTCTCGCGCAAGGCTTTCGCAAGCAGATCGGTGGTGTCGATGTACTCGGGCAGCGTTGCCCAGATGAAGAGGCCGCCCTCGGGATGGGTCCACTCCGCCTGCTTGGGGAAGTGCCGCTCGAGCGCTGCGAGCATCGCATCGCGCCGGGCGCGGTAGATCTCGACCAGGTCGTCGATGTACTCGCGCCAGCGGCCCTCAGCGAAGTACTCACGCACGAAGTACTGGGTGAGGGTGGAGGTGCAGAGGTCGGCGGCCTGCTTGCCGAGGCCGATCTTCTCGAGTACCGGCGGCGGGGCGGCCACCCACCCGATCCGGATCCCGGGAGAGAGGATCTTCGAGAGCGTGCCGAGGTAGAGAACGTAGTCGCCTCCGTCGAGGCTGTAGAGGGTCGGCTCGGGATCGCCCTCGAATCGCAGCAGCCCGTAGGGGTTGTCCTCGCAGACCAGGACCTCGTGCTCCCGGGCCAGCTCGACCAGCCGCCGCCGCCGCTCGCCGGACATGGTCACGCCGGCCGGGTTCTGGAAGCTCGGGACCGAGTAGATGAACTTCGGGCGACGGCCGGCGACGGCGAGCGCCTCGAGCAGCTCCTCGAGCTCGTCGATTCTCATGCCCTCGTCGTCGGTGCTCACCTGGTGGACGTCAGCCTCGTAGCTGCAGAAGGTCGGCACCGCTCCGGGGTAGGTGGGGGCCTCGCAGATCACAGGGTCGCCCGGATCGACGAGCGTCTTGGTGATCAGGTCGATCGCCTGCTGGCCGCCCGTGGTGACGATCAGGTCGTCGGGATCGGGTGCCATCCCCTCCGCCCCCATCACCTCGAGGATGCAGGCCTTGGTCTCCTCGAATCCCTCGGTCGGCCCGTATTGCAGCGCCTCGGCGGAGGACTCTTGGGCAATCCGCGTCATCTGCGCCGCGAAGCTGTCGGAAGGGAAGGTCGAGGTGTCGGGCAGGCCGCCCGCCAGCGAGATCACCTCGGGCCGCGCGGTGATCGCCATCAGGTCGCGCATCGCCGAGGAGCGCATCACCTGGGTACGACGGGCGAACAGGCCCGCGTAGCGCTCGAGGTCCCGCGAGGTCGTATGCGCCCGGCGTCGCCGCGCAGGGGCCTCCGAGCGGCTCGGCTGCGCTCCCTCTTCCGGCACCTCGGTCATCGCGAGACAGTGTGAAGGAGATTCGGCCGCGGTGTTTGTGGCGGCCGGTGATGCCGAAGGGGCCTGAGCGTCGGTTCATGTCGTCCCGGTAGCCTCCGCCCGATCATGCTCCTCGCCATCCTCCAGGGACTCGGCCTGGCCATCGCAGTCGGATTGATCATCGGGGTCGTCGTCCCGCCGATCATGCCGGCCTGGGGGGCCGTGGCCGGGGCCGCCCCGCTCGGCGTGCTCGCCGCCGGGGCCGCTCTCAACGGGTCGGGTGAGGCGCTCTGGCCGGCTTTGCCGGTGGGGTTGCTGGGCGCCGGGTTCGCCGCGATCGTCACGCGGGACGTAGTCGCCGGGGCAGTCCGCCGCCAGCAGGGCGGCCTGGCCACGCAACCGCAGGCGCAGGCGCCGGGAGGCCTGGCCGCGATCGTCATCCTGGCCGCGGTGGTGATCGCCGGCGTCAGCCTGGTGCTGAAGCCGTTCTCGCTGCTCGTGCTCGTCGCCCTGCTCTGGCTCTGGCTCTCTCGCCGCCGCCAGGCCGAGCGGAAACACGAGGGCCTGCGGGTCCTCCGCTAGATGACCGATCCCGAATCCCTCTCCTAGCCGTGCCCCGGAAGCTCGTCCTCGTCGTGGTCGATGCGATGCACCCCGAGATGCTGCTGCGCGCGATCGACGAGGACGTCGCGCCTACCTTCGGCGCACTGGTCGAGCGGGGGCAGGTCGTCACGGACGTCGTCTCGAGCTTTCCCTCGGTGACCCCGGTGGCGAGCTCGGAGATGATGACCGGGCTCGGCCCGGCGGGACACTGGGTGATGGGCATGAACTGGTACCACCGGCTGGAGCGCCGCTACATCGAATACGGCTCCTCGTTCGAGGCGACCAGGACCTTCGGCCTGTTCAGGGCGATGTACGACCTCGTCTACAACATGAACCTGGACCACCTGAGCTGGCAGGCGCAGACGGTCTTCGAGCGCTTGGGCGACGCCGGGATCCGCACCGCGGCGACCCCTTTCCTGATCTACCGGGGCCGCCAGCGCCACCAGCTCGGTCTCGAGGGGCTCGTCAAGCGCGCGGCCGCCGCCGCGAACTTCCGCCACGCCGTCTGGGGTCCCGACGAGTTCTTCTACGGCGACATCTATGCGAGCCGCACGACGGGCTGCGGTCCCAGCTTCACCCGGCCCGGCACCCGCGACCAGTACTCGGCCTGCGTCGCCGAGAGCCTGGTCGCCGATGGCGCCTATGACTTTCTGCTCTTCAGCCTTCCGGACAACGACTTCCATTCTCATCGCCATGGCCCGGAGGCCCAGGTCGACTCGATCGGCCGGGCCGACACGGCGTTCGCGCGGATCGTGGAGGCGGGGGGAGGGCTCGACGCGTTTCTGGAGGAGCACGCCGTGCTGCTCACCGCCGACCACGCCCAGACGGCGGTCGAGCACGGGCTGCCCCTTGCCGACGCGCTCGCCGAGGACTGGGCCGTGCTCCAGCCCAACACGGACCGCCCGGAGGAGGCCGAGATCGCCGTCAGCCCCACCTCCCGGGCGGGCGCCGTCTACATCCTCGACACGGGCCGCCGTCACCCTGGGACCCACGAGCGCGCCCGGCTGCGCCTGCGCGATCTCGCCGGCGTTGACCTGGTGACCTGGCTGGCGCGAGAGGATGGAGCCCCGGTCCTCCGCGCCGGCGTGGGCCTCGACGACCCCGGTGGCGTGCAGGCCGTGGTGGAGCGGAGCGGACGCGAGTTTCGCTTCCGGCCCGGCGGGCAGCTCCGCGACCTGCGAGGCAACAACTGGGCGGTGAGCGGCGAGCCCGAGGCGCTCGCCGCCGACATCACCCGCGGTCGCTTCGAGTCCGAGGAGTATCCGGACGCTCTGGCGCGCCTCTGGTCGGCGCTCACCTCGCCGCACGCCGGCGACATCCTGATCTCGGCCACCGAGGGTTACGAATGCGTCGACTGGGGCGGGATCAGCCATGCCGGGGGCGGCAGCCACGGCTCCCTGGGCCGCGGCGACTCGCTGGGGCCGGCCGTCTTCGTCGGTTGCGGCCCGGAGCGCCCGGGCAAGCGGCCGCAGTGGGCGTTGCGGGACCTCGCACCGGTGATCCTCGATCACTTCGGGGTGGGCGGAGGGCCTCAAGGGTGACCCCGGCGAGCGACACGGCGAAGCGCATCGGCCGCGGGACGCTGAAGCCGGGCAACTGGCTCCAGCTCTTCCAATTCGGGCTGGTCGGTGCGTCGGGATACCTGATCAACCTGGCCGTCTTCGCGCTGCTGAACGGCTTGGTCAACGTCCATTACATCGCGTCGGCGATTCTCGCCTTCGCCGTCGCGGTGTCGAACAACTTCTGGTGGAACCGTCACTGGACCTTCGATGCGAAGCATGGGCACGCGGGATTCCAGGCTGCACGCTTCTTCACGGTCAGCGTGCTCGCGCTGGTGGTTAACCTGATCGCGCTCAAGCTCCTGGTCGGGGGAGGGATGAGCGAACTGCCCGCACAGGCCATCTCCGTCGCGATCGCGATGCCCTTCAACTTCATCGGCAACAAGCTGTGGACCTTCGACGCCGACGGCTGAGGGCACTTGTCCTCGTCTCCGCGCTAGCGCTCGCCGCCACGCTGCTCTTGCCGGGCCCCGCGGGAGCGGAGCCCGGCAAGATCACCCAGTCGAAGGCGGTCGAGCTCGCCAGGCAGGATCCGAAGGCGGTCGCCGCTTTGCGGGATCACCCGAATCTGGCCCCATCCGCAAGCCGCAATCACTCCACCGGGCTCTGGGAGGTGGGCTTCTTCGCCGGCAACGACGAGGTCGTGCAGGTCGTGCTCGACCCGGTGACCGGCAACATCGTCGAGTCCTGGACCGGCTACCAGGTGGCCTGGCGGATGGCCCGCGGCTACCCCGGGGCGTTCGGCCGCATGGTGAACGCGCCGTATATCTGGCTGCCGCTCTGCGGGATCTTCGTGCTCGGCCTGCTCGACTGGCGCCGCCCCTTCCGGCTGGCTCACCTCGACCTGGTGGTGATCGTCGCCGGCTTCGGGCTCTCGCACTACCTCTTCAACCAGGGAAACATCGGCCTCTCGGTGCCGCTCGCCTACCCGCCTCTGCTCTATCTGCTGGCGCGAGGGCTGTGGCTCGGGTTCCGCCGAGCCAGGGGCTCCGGGCTGCGTCCGTCGATCCCGATTGCGGTTCTCGCCGTGATCACGGTCGTCCTGGTCGCCGGCCGGATCACGCTGAACGTCGTCGACTCGAACGTGATCGACGTCGGCTACTCGGGCGTGATCGGCGCCGACCGGATCGCGGACGGCAAGCCGATCTACGACAACTTCCCCTCCGACGACCAATCCGGCGACACCTACGGGCCGGTGGCCTATTACGCGTACGTCCCCTTCGAGCAGGCGCTCCCCTGGAGCGGCGGCTGGGACGACCTCCCGGCCGCACACGCCGCGTCGATCTTCTTCGACCTCGGGACAATGGCGGCGCTCTTCCTGCTGGGCCGGCGAATACGACGGGGACGGCGCGGAACCGAGCTCGGGATCCTGCTCTGCTTCGCCTGGGCGGCCTGCCCTTACACCGCGTTCGCGCTGGAGTCGAACACCAACGACGCCCTGGTCTCCCTCGGCCTGGCGGCGACCCTCTTATGCCTGACCTCGCCGATCCCCCGAGGAATCACGCTGGGTCTCTCGGCAATGACCAAATTTGCGCCGCTTGCTCTCGGCCCCCTGTTCGCGACGTATGGAGCTACGGATGCGAACCGGGCGGAATCTCGGGCAGGACCCGCCCGCCGATACCTCAAGGTGATCATCCCGTTCACCATCGCCTTCGCGCTGACGATCCTGGTCGTCTGCTTCCAGGCCCTGGAGAACCCGGGCCTCTCGACCTTCTGGCACCGCACCCTGGCCGAGCAGGGCGGGCGGGACTCGCCGTTCAGCATCTGGGGCCAGGACCACTCGCTCGGCTGGCTGCAGGCGGTGGTCAAGGCAGCGGTCGTCGGCCTCGCCCTCGTGGTCGCCTTCCGACCGCGTCGGCGCGACCATGTCACGGTCGCCGCGCTCGGGGCCGCGGTGATGATCGGCATGCAGCTCACGATCGACCACTGGTTCTACCTCTACATCCCCTGGTTCCTCCCCTTCCTGCTGATTGCGCTGCTGGCGGCCGGGACGGTGCCTCTAGGTGGAGACGGGGACGAGGACCTGCTCGATCCCGCGAGCGAGCCCGTCGTCGGTGATCTCGACGGTGACGCCCATGACCCAGACGTCCTCGTTCGCTCCGTCGAAGCGAACGGGCATCTGCGTCTGGAAGGCGCGTAGCGCCTGCTCTCGCCGCACGCCGATGACCCCGGCGCGAGAGCCGGTCATCCCGACATCGGAGATGTGAGCCGTCCCGCCCGGCAGAACGCGGAAGTCGGAGGTCGGGACGTGGGTGTGGGTGCCGAGCACGGCCGCCACCCGGCCATCGAGGTGCCAGCCCATCGCTACCTTCTCGCTCGTGAGCTCGGCGTGGAAGTCGACGATCACGGCGTCCACGCCGCCGAGCAGGGAGGTGAGCAGCTCGTCGATCGCGGGGAACGGGTTGCGCTCGACCTGGAGATGCATCTGGCCGCTCAGGTTGATCACGGCGACCCTCATGCCGGCGGCCTGGACGACGGTGTGCCCCCTTCCGGGGTTCTGTGACGCGAAGTTGGCGGGGCGGATGATCCGTTGCTCGGAGTCGAGGTAGGGATAGACGTCGCGATGCCGGTAGGTGTGGTTGCCCAGGGTGATCACGTCGGCGCCCGCGTCGAAGATCGCCTTCGCGGTCTCCTCGGTGATCCCGACGCCGCCCGCCGCGTTCTCGCCGTTGACGACGACCAGATCCGGCATCCGCTCGGCACGGAGCGCGGGCATCGCCGCCGCCAGGCCCTCGCGACCGGGCTTGCCGACGACGTCCCCTATGAAGAGGAGCCTCATCAGGCGCCGGAGCGTAGACGACGTGCGGGCTCGGCCCCGCTAGGTTTCGCGCGATGAGCGAGACCTCTACCCGCGGGCAAGAGTCCGCCCCGGTGCTCGAGGTCGAGGGTCTATCCAAGGCGTTCGGCCATCAGGTCGCCCTCCGGGAGGTGGGCCTCGAGGCCCGTGAGGGGGAGCTGCTGGCCGTCCTCGGGCCGAACGGGGCCGGCAAGACCACGCTGCTCTCGATCCTGGCCGGGATCACCAAAGCGGACTCGGGGCGGATCGACAGCGCCGCCGGGGAGGTCGGCTGGGTGCCGCAGCAGGCCGCGCTCTACAGGCGCCTGAGCGTGGAGGAGAACCTGCGGCTATTCGCCCGGATGGAGGGCGTCGAGGACGTGGAGCGGACCGTGGACAGGATGCTCGGTCAAACCGGGTTGGCCGACCGCCGGCACGACCAGGTCTCCTCGCTCTCCGGCGGCAACCAGCAGCGCATAAACATCGCGATCGGCCTCCTGGGCGATCCCGCGGTTCTGCTGCTCGACGAGCCGAGCTCCGGGCTCGACCCGAGCCAGCGGGTCCGGCTCTGGGAGTTCGTCGCCGACCTCGCCAAGGAGGGCACGACCGTCATCTATTCGACGCATCAGATCGAGGAGGCGAGTCAGTACGGGGACCGGCTGGTGGTGCTGGCGGACGGCGAGACGATCTTCGACGGCACGCTCGCCCAGATGAGACGCGCGGCGGGGACCCGTCCCAAGGGCCAGCCCCCGACCGCCGAATACGACTTCGTCCGCTTCCTGCGCGAGCGGGGCTACTGATGCGCTGGCTGCTCGTCAAGGACCTCCAGCTGTTGCGGCGCTCGCCGCTCGTCACCGGGCTGCTGGTCGTCTATCCGATCGTGCTCGCGGTGCTGATCGGGCTGGCGATCTCCCGGAGCCCCGAGAAGCCGCGCGTCGCGTTCCTCAACCAGATCCCGAGGGGCGGCGGGCTCAACCTCGGAGGCAGCGGGTTCAGCCAGGACGAGGCGCGCCGCCAGCTCTGCGCGAAGATCGAGTGCGTCGACGTCTCGAGCCGTGCGGAGGTCGAGCAGAAGGTGAAGAACGGCGACGTGCTCGGCGGCCTCATCCTGCCTCCCGACTTCATCAGCAAGCTGCAGGGCGAGCTCAGCACCAACTCGAGCGAGCCGGCCACGGTCGACGTGATCGTCAACAACGACGATCCGCTCAAGGCGCAGGTGGTCGACGATCGCATCCGCTCTCTGCTCACCCAGGCCAACCTGCTGATCTCCGAGAAGATCAGCGACGTCGCGAGCAACTACGAACGGATCCTCGCCAACGGCGGCTCCTTCGAGATCCCGTTCATCAACCAGACCGTCCACATCCTCGGGCTGCAGAAGGCCGAGGAGATCCTCAACCAGGTGGAGACGACCCTGCCGCCGGCGAAGCGCGCCCAGGTCGCCGAGGTCAGCGACTTCGCCCGGCTGGCGCGCCAGAACCTCGCCCTCGCGGACAGCCTGCTCTCCTCGATTCGCCAGCCGATCGCGGTGAACAAGGACGTGATCGCGGGGAGCGTCCCGCCGCTCGACACCTTCGCCGTGGCGGTCGCCGCGGCGATCACCCTGCTGTTCGTCACCGTGCTTCTCGTCTCCGGCTCGCTCGCACTGGAGCGAGAGGAGAACACGTTCACGCGCCTCACCCGCGGCCTCGTCAGCCGCACCGGCCTGCTGATCGAGAAGGCGACCCTCGGCACCTTTGCGGCTCTGATCGTGACGCTCCTCTTGCTCGCGGCGATCACGCCCTTCGAATCGATCTCCTGGAGCCGGATCTACCTGATCGTCCCGGCGATCCTGCTGGCGGGAGCCGCCTCCTCGGGGCTCGGACTGGCGATCGGAGCGGCCGCGCGCGAGGTGCGGGCGAGCGCGCTGCTCGCCTTCGCGCTGGCGCTCCCGGTGGCCTTCATCTCGCTCGTCCCCTCGGGGACGGTCGGCAAGGGCCTGCTCGACGTGATCCACGTGGTCGCGGGCGCCTTCCCCTTCCGTGCCGCGGTGGATGCGCTCTCGGGCGCCCTGTCGGCGTCGGGCCCGGGCCTGGGCCTGCCATTGCTCCACCTGGCCCTGCTGACTGTGGGCTATCTCGTGCTGGCGCGCCTGGCGCTGCGAAGGTTTGCTTAATCCCGGCCCTAGAATCAAAGGCGTGAGCTTTCCGGCGACAAGACTTCGCCGCCTGCGCAGGACGGAGCCGCTACGCGACCTCGTCCGGGAGACGGACCTGACAGCGGACCACCTGGTCCAACCGCTCTTCATCACGGCGGGCGAGGGCGTCCGCGACCCGATCGAGTCGATGCCCGGGATCGAGCGGCTCTCGATCTCCGAGGCCGTCGCCGAGGTGACCGAGATCGCCGCCGCCGGTGTCCGGGCCGTCATCCTGTTCGGAATCCCGGCCAGCAAGGACGAGGTCGGCAGCGAGGCCTACGACAACGAGGGCGTCGTGCAGATGGCCGTCCGCGCGCTGAAGGAGGCGCATCCGGAGGTCGTCGTGATCACCGACGTGTGCCTCTGCGAGTACACCTCCCACGGGCATTGCGGGATCGTCCGGGGCGGCGAGGTGGACAACGACCTGACTCTTGAGCTCCTGGCGAAGACCGCCATCTCGCACGCGGACGCCGGCGCCGACGCGGTGGCACCGAGCGACATGATGGACGGCCGGGTGGGGGCAATCCGCGGCCAGCTCGACGAGGAGGGGCACCCCGACGTTCCGATCGTCGCCTACAGCGCCAAGTACGCCTCCGCCTTCTATGGCCCCTTCCGCGAGGCGGCCGGGTCCACCCCGGAGTTCGGCGACCGCCGCGGCTACCAGATGAACCCGGCCAACGCCGACGAGGCGGTCCGCGAGGCGAAGCTCGACCTCGAGGAGGGCGCGGACGTCGTCATGGTGAAGCCGGCCCTCCCGTACCTCGACGTGATCCGGCGAGTCAAGGACGCGACCGGCGCCCCGCTCGCGGCGTACCACGTGGGGGGCGAGTACTCGATGCTGAAAGCCGCCGCTGCCAACGGCTGGATCGATGAGCGCGCCGCCGCGATGGAGTCGCTCACTTCGATCCGGCGGGCCGGCGCGGACATGATCATCACCTACTTCGCGAAGGACGCCGCCGCCTGGCTGATGCGAGGTCGCGCATGAGCACGACCCGTTCAATGGAGGCTCGTCGATGAGCAAGGCGCCCGACGGGATCAGCACGGCGACCGCGAAGCCGAAGCTCCGCTCTCGCGCCGGTGGTGCCGCGATCCCGCTGGACGAGACCGACAAGCACCTGATGAACCTGCTCCAGTCGAGCTACCCGCTCGAGCCGGAGCCCTTCGAGCTGATCGCCGCCGAGGCGGAACTTGATCCGAGCGACGTCAAGGAGCGAACCCAGCGCCTGCTCGACGGGCGGATCATCCGCGAGATCACCCCGATCTTCGACACACGGGCGCTCGGATACAGCTCGATGCTGGTCGCGGCCAAGGTCGACACCGAGAATCCGCAGCGGGCCGCCCAGATCATCAACTCTCACCCGGGCGTCTCCCACAACTACCTGCGGACGCACGAGTTCAACCTCTGGTTCACGATCGCGACTCCTCCCGACTCGGAGCTGGGCCTCCAGGGCACGCTCGACGTCCTCCAGCGCCTCACCGGAGCGGAATCGATCCGGCAGCTGCCGACGCTCCAGCTCTTCAAGATCAACATGAACCTGGAGATGGAGGGCGGGACCGAGGAGCTCTCCGCCGCGGTCGAGGCGGCCCCGCCCCGCGAGCTCGAGCGCCAGCCCTACGACGACGCGGACATCGCCGTGATCCGGGCGCTCCAGGGGCCGATGGAGGTCACCGACCGGCCCTACGACGCGGCCGCCGCCGAAGTCGGGATGGACACGGACGCCTTCCTCGACCATCTCCGCGCGATGGTCGACCGCAAGATCCTGCGGCGGGTGGCGGCGATCCTCTTCCACCGCCGCGCCGGGTTCTCGGCCAACGGGATGGGCGTCTGGAAGGTGCCCGAGGAGAAGATCCTGGAGGTCGGCGCCCGCATGGCCGCCGTCCGCGGCATCTCGCACTGCTACCAGCGACCCACCTACCCGGACTGGCCGTACAGCGTCTTCACGATGGCCCACGGGCGCTCGAAGGAGGAGTGCGACGCAGTCCTCGACGGGATCGCCGACGAGCACGATCTCCATGGCGACGATCGCGCCGTCCTCTACTCCTCCACGGAGTTCAAGAAGATCCGCCTCCACTACTTCACCGGCGACTACGCCCGCTGGGAGGCTGAGCACTGATAAGCCGGTCGGAGGAGCTGTACCGGCGAGCGCTCGAGGTGATGCCCGGAGGGGTCAACTCCCCGGTGCGAGCGATGCGGTCGATCGGCCGCGACCCGATCTTCATCGAGCGCGGCCAGGGCCCATACCTCTGGGACGTCGACGGCAACCGCTACGTCGACTGGGTGTCCTCGTGGGGTCCTCTGATCCTCGGGCACGCCGATCCGCTCGTGGTGAAGGCGGTTCGCGAGGCCGCCGATCGCGGGACGAGCTATGGAGCGCCCACCGCGGGCGAGGTGGACCTCGCGGCCGAGGTCGTTGACCGCTTCGCGAGCGTCGAGATGATTCGCATGACCAGCTCGGGAACGGAGGCGACGATGTCGGCGCTGCGGCTCGCCCGCGCCGTGACGGGCCGGACGACGATCGTGAAGTTCGCCGGTGCCTACCACGGCCATGTCGACGGTCTGCTCGCCGAGGGTGGCTCCGGACTGGCCACGGCGGGGGTTCCCGCGAGCCCGGGCGTCACCGAGGCGCAGGCAGCGGACACCGTGATCGCGCCCTGGAACGACGAGGAGGCCGTGGTGCAGGCGATCTCGAGAGGGCGACCGGCGGCCGTAATCGCCGAGCCGATCCCGGCGAACATGGGCGTGGTCCCACCCGACGCGGGTTTCCTCGAAGCTCTCAGGGACACCACCGCCGAGGCCGGCTCGCTGCTCATCCTCGACGAGGTGATCAGCGGCTTTCGCGTTGCCCGCGGGGGAGCACAGGAGCTGCTCGGGGTCGAGGCCGACCTGACCGTGATGGGGAAGGTGATCGGCGGAGGGCTACCCGCCGCGGCGTATGGCGGGAAGCGCGAGCTGATGGAGCGGATCGCGCCCGCCGGGGACGTCTACCAGGCGGGAACGCTGTCCGGGAACCCCCTCGCCGTCGCCGCCGGCCTCGCAACGCTGCGCCAGCTCGACAGCGCCGCATACGTCGGGATCGAGTCAGCCACGACGCGGCTCGCGACCGGCCTGCGGCGAGCCGCCGGCGATCTGCCCGTCCAGGTCGCCAGCGTGCCGGGGCTGGTGACGGTGTTCTTCAGCGCCGAGCCCGTCCGTGACTTCGACGGCGCTCAGGCGTGCGACGCCAAGGCCTACGGCCGCTTCTGCCGGGCGATGCTGGACGCCGGGATCTTCCCGCCGGCATCCCAGTTCGAGGCCTGGTTTCCCTCGCTCGCCCACGACGAGGAGTCGATCGACCGGACGATCGAGGCCGCCAGGGGCGCGTTTCAGCAGGCCATCTCCTGACGCCCCGCTCTAATCTCGACCCCGCATGGCCTCGACCTCGACCTCCCTCGCCGCCCTGGTGGCGCTCCTCCGCGACGGCGACAACGTGATCACGCCATACGTCCGCGACACGGAGGAGCGGGCCGCGCTCGGCGGTCTGGCCGCATCGGGACCGCGCGCCGCCGAGGCGGCCGATGAGTACACGGTCCTGGTCGAGGCGATCAGGGAGGGCTACCTGCTCCATTACGAGGAGCCGAGGCTGATCGAGGGAGCCGACGGGGACCTCCGGCTGCTCGCCGGCGACTTCCTCTATGCCCTTGGCCTCGAGAAGCTGGCGGCGCGTGGAGACCTCCACGCGGTCCGGGAGCTGGCGGACCTGATCAGCCTCTCGGCGCAGGTTCACGCGGAGAACGGCGACGGCTCGAGCGGCGCACTCGCCGGCGCCCTCTGGCTCGCGGCGATGGTGGCCGTGGGCGCGGGCTCCACGCCGGAGCACGAGTCGGCGAAGGAAGCCGTGCGCTGCGCTGAGCCCGATGCCGGTGGCCAATTGATTCGCAGCGCTACCAAAACCGCCCGTCAGGCGGGCATGGGCGACGCGCTGGCCCTCGCATCCGAGTCGATAGGCTTCGCCGCCGAGGACGCTCCACACCGTGGCTGAAGAGGGAAACGACAAGCAGGGGGCACCGAAGGGCCTTCCCAGCCCCGACCCCGCGGGCTACTTCGAGGGCGAGTCCATGAACCGGCGCGCCGCCTTCACGATCGGCGTGCAGGCGCTCGGGGGGATCGCCGGGGCGGCAATCGTCCTGCCGGCCATCGGCTTCGCGGCCGCGCCGCTCTTCGAGCAGGAGAAGGAGCCCTGGCAGGCGGTCGGGTCGACTTCGGACTTCACCGCTGACACGTATCGGACGGTGGTGATCACGGCCGTCGAGGGGATCGGCGAGACCGGCAAGACCACGGTGTACGTCCGCCGGGGCAATCCCGATCCCAAGCTGACCCAGAACGGCAAGTATCCCCCGGAGACCGCGGACGAGTACATCGCGATCACCACTCGCTGCGCGCATCTGGGCTGCCCCGTCCGGTACGTCCAGGCCGCCGGCAACTTCATCTGCCCGTGTCACGGAGGCGTCTACGGCTTCCTCGGCGAGCGTATCGGCGGCCCTCCGGTTCGCCCGCTCGACCGGTTCCAGACCCGGGTCACCAACGGCCAGGTCGAGATCGGTCCCCGCTACAGCGTCACCAACAGCCTCGACCCCGTCCGCGCCCGCGACCCCGGTGAGTTCACCGGCGGCGTCTGGGAGTACCTCTACCCGCCGCGGCCCTCGGTGCCGCCGCCGCCGTAGGAGAGCAGCGCGTGCCCAAGCTGCCAAAGCCAGGACCACTGAGCCGCCCCGCGCCTCCCGGTCAGCGCACCAATGGCGCGAACGGCAACGGCGCGGGGCCGGTTGAAGTCGCGAAGGAGGCCGGCGGCGACGTCCTCGGCTGGGTCGACGAGCGGACCGGCGGCTCGAGCTTCCTCACCGGGATGCTCTACCGGAAGGTGCCGAAGGGGACCAACTGGTTCTACACGCTCGGCTCGGCGACCCTCTTCGCCTTCACCTTCCAGGCGCTGACCGGCGTCTTCCTGGCGATGTACTACACGCCCTCGCCGACCCAGGCCTATGGGTCGATCACCCACCTCACCAACGACGTCTGGATGGGCGAGTTCGTCCGCGGCATGCACAAGTGGGGCGCCTCGGTGATGATCATCTGCATCTTCCTGCACATGGGGCGCACCTTCTTCTTCGGGGCCTACAAGTATCCGAGGGAGCTCAACTGGGTGATCGGAGTGGTGCTGGTCATCCTCACCATGGTGATGGGCCTGACCGGGTATCTGCTGCCCTTCGATCAGCGGTCCTACTGGGCGACGATCGTCGCCAACAACATCACCGGGACCGGTCCCGTCCTCGGCCCGTACCTCGCCGATTTCCTGCGCGCCGGCCCTGAGATCGGCGCCACGACCCTCGCGCGGTTCTACGCGATCCACATGCTCCTTGTGCCCGGCTTGATCATCGCCCTGATCGGGGCCCACCTGTATCTCGTGGTCAAGCTCGGAACCACGGCGCCGCCCTGGATGCGCTCCGACCGGCCCAAGTCGCTGCGCAGGGAGGAGGTCGGTTGAACCGGCGCGAGAAGGAGGAGTACCTCCGCGGTTACGAGGCCCTGAAGAAGAAGGGGAAGCCGTTCTTCCCGTACGCGGTGATGAAGGACACGGCGATGATGCTGATCGTCGCGCTGGTCATCGTCGGGCTGTCGATCGTTCTCGGAGCCGAACAGGGGCCGAAGGTCGACCCGACCACCACCACCTACACGCCGCGACCCGAGTGGTACTTCTTCTTCCTCTTCGAGCTGCTCCGCGTGATCAAGCCGCCGTGGGCGGTCCCGATCGCGACGATCGGGATCCCGACGATCGCGATGGTGCTGCTCCTGCTCCTGCCGTTCTACGACCGCAATGCCGAGAGACGGCCCGAGCGTAGGCCGATCGCGACGACGACCGGAATCCTGGTGATCATCGCAATGGCGTATCTGACCTTCCTGGGCGCCACCGCCGGGCCGCCGAGCCAGGTTGACCTGAAGACATCGGCTGCGCTCCGGCCCGGCCAGCAGGTGGTCGCCCAATCGGGCTGTCTCGCGTGCCACAAGCTGGGCGATAACGGCAATGACGGCCCCGGCCCCGAGCTGACGCACATCGGCGCCCGGATCCCCCGCAACGCGATCGCGCGCTCGCTCGAGGTCGGCCCGAGCATCATGCCGTCCTATGCGGGTCTGCCGCCGGCCAAGTTCCAGGCGCTGACGGCGTACATCGCGTCCCTGAACTGACCGGTCGCCTAATCTCGCGCACATGAGTGTCTCGTCCGGCACGGAGGCAGGGAGCGGCGCGCCCAACCGCGACTCCGATCAGTTCGCGACCGAGGTCCGGAGCATGTTCGACCGGATCGCGGGCGTCTACGACCTGATGAACTCGGCGATGACCGCCGGGCTCCACCACCAGTGGCGCCAGCGGGCCGTCGACCGGGCGAACGTGGGGCCGGGCTCCGACGCGCTCGACCTCTGCTGCGGCACCGGTGACCTCGCCCTCGAGCTGCGCATGCGGATCGGCCCGGACGGCCGCGTGGTCGGCAGCGACTTCTCGGAGCCGATGCTCGAGCTGGCTCGCCGCAAGAGCGGCGATCGGGGCCTGCCGGTGGAGTTCGGCTGGGCGGATGCCCTCGATCTGCCATACGGGGAGGCGAGCTTCGACGCTGTCACGATCGGCTTCGGCGCCCGCAACCTGGCCGACCTCGATCGGGGCCTCTCCGAGATGGTTCGCGTGCTGCGTCCCGGTGGGCGCCTGGTCATCCTCGAGATCACGCGTCCACAGCGCGAGCCGCTGGCGAGCTTCTACTCGCTGTGGTTCGACCGCGTGGTCCCCGTGATCGGATCCCTCGCCGGAGACCCCGACGCCTACAGCTATCTGCCGGACTCGGTCCGCAGCTTCCCCGACCCGAAGCGGCTGGCGGCGAAGATCGAGTCCGCCGGCTTCACTGAGATCCGCTGGCTCCTCCTCGCCGGCGGGATCATCGCAATCCACAGCGCGACCAAGGCCAAATGACCCGATCGTCCGTGCCACCACCCGTGACCGCCGTGATGGACGCCGCGAGCGCCTGGCTCCCGGAGCGCATGTCCGAGGTCGAGAGCCGGCTCTCCGACCTCGCCGCCGGCTACGGCGCCAGGCTGGGCGAGGAGGCCGAGGCGACGCTGTCCGCGGGCGGCAAGCGCCTGCGGCCCCTGCTGGTACTGATGGCCGCCGGCGAGGAGGCCGGCGAGCGCGCCGTGCGAGTCGCCTCCGCGGTGGAGATGGTTCACATGGCGACCCTCGTCCACGATGACGTCCTCGACGGCGCCCCGGTCCGGCGCGGCCGGCCCACGGTGGTGGCGCGCTCCGGCAGAGATCGGGCCGTGGGGGTGGGTGACCTGCTCTTCAGCCGCGCCTTCGCCGAGCTGGCCGCCGACGGTGGCGAGCCGGAGGTGGCCGAATTGAGCTCGGCCTCGGTGGCCCTGGCGCTCGGCGAGCTGGCGCAGAGACACGATGCCTTCGACACGTCCATCACCGAGGAGCGCTATCTGGAGCGCTGCTCCCTGAAGACGGCGCGGCTCTTCGAGTCCGCCTGCCGGCTCGGCCGTATCTCGTCGGGGAGACCTGGCACCGAGGACCTCGCCTCGTTCGGGCGGGAGATCGGTCTCGCCTTCCAGCTGCTCGACGACGTTCTCGATATCACGGGGCCGCCCGAGCGGACCGGCAAGGCCCGCGGCACCGACCTGCTCGATGGCACCGTGACGTTGCCGCTGATCCTGGCCCAACGGCTGGACCCCCGGCTTCAGGCGGCTGAGCTTCGCGGCCTCGATCACGCCGGGGCCGAGACGCTCTGCGAGCGGATCGCGGCGACGGGCGCCCTCGAGGACGTCCGCGACCGAGCGAAGCAGGGCATCGAGCGGGCCAAGCGGACCCTCGGTTCGCCGGAATTCACGGGCGAGGAGCGCGAGCTGCTCGGCATGATCGCCGACGGCGTGGTGGAGCGCTACGCGTAAAGGTCAATGGCCCCTTGCGGGGCCATTGACTGGAGGGAGTGACTCGTTGGAGTGGCGCTTCCTTCATAAAGCGGGGTGCACTTACGCGCACCCTCGCATCAGAAGTCTTCGGGGAGGATGCTGTCGGTCGACAGCGCCATGGCGAACCGATCCGCCTCTTCCTCCATGTTGGCGCGGGTGAGCGAGCGGAGATCCTCGATCAGCTCCTGGCCGCCTCGATCGAGCTCCTCGTCGTAGTGGTCGACCTCGGATTGGCTGTAGCTGTCACGGCCCCACCACTCGCACTCGGGGCAGCGCAGCTCGACGTTCCAGGCCCCGTCACCTTGCTCGTGCCAGTTCATCGGCTGGACCAGACTGGAGGAGCAGCTGGGGCACGCGTGCATTCCCTCGGGGGACTTGTGCTGAGTGTCGACCCGGGGCTGGGTGTTTGTCCGCTTTGGACCTTCCATCGTGAGTTACATATCGGGCCTCTGAGCCCCGACCTTTAGGCCCAAAAGTAAGTCTCTTCGTGCGTGCCGAATAGACTGGCTCGATGGTTTTGAGCGACCGCACGATCAAGGAGGAGGTGGCGGCCGGCCGCCTCGTCTTCGATCCCTATGACGAGTCGCTCGTGCAGCCCTCGAGCGTGGACATGCGGGTCGACCGCAGCTTCCGCGTCTTCAACAACTCGCGCTACCCGTTCATCGACGTGCGGGAGCGGATGGAGAACCTGACCGAGCTGGTCAAGGTCGAGGGGGACGAGCCGTTCGTGCTGCATCCCGGGGAGTTCGTCCTCGGTCAAACGCTGGAGCGGGTCCGCCTTCCAAACGATCTCGTCGCGCGCCTCGAGGGAAAGAGCTCGCTCGGCCGGCTCGGCCTGGTGATTCACTCGACCGCCGGCTTCGTGGACCCCGGTTTCGAGGGGAACCTGACGCTGGAGCTCTCCAATCTCGCCACCCTGCCGATCACGATCTATCACGGGATGCCGATCGGCCAAATCTCCTTCATGCGGATGGACGCCCCGGTCGAGCACGCATACGGCGCCAACGAGGCCGGCAGCAAGTACCAGGGACAGGCGGAGCCGACCGCTTCGCGCTTCTACCTCAACTTCCCGGAGCGAATCCGCAAGTAGGCCCCGGCGTAGGGTTGCGGGCGGACCCCGCCCCAGCCGCTAACATCCGCATCGATGCCCAACGTGGGACCGCTGGAGATAGCCGTCGTTCTCATCATCGTTCTGATCATCTTCGGGCCGAAGCGTCTTCCCGAGCTCGGCCAGTCGATGGGGCGTGGTATCCGCGAGTTCAAGGGCTCCCTCTCCGGGGACGGCGATGACAAGGATTCCCCGGAGGAGAAGCGTCGCGAGCTGGAGGCGAGCCAGCAGGTTCAGGCGAGCCAGCCCCAGCCGCCCCAGGCAGTTGAAGGGGAAGCGACAACCGAGAAGCCTGCGGAGCCCGTCGAGGGCGAGGTCGTCTCCGAGAACAAGGCCTAGGCAATGGCCCGGCTACGGCCGGTCGACTTCCAGGACCGGCTCACGCTCGTCGAACATCTCGACGAGCTTCGGACGCGCGTCGTCATCTCGATCGTGGCGTTCTCGGTCGCCTTCGCGCTCTGCTTCTGGCAGAACAGCCGGCTGCTGGACATCGCCAACGCGCCCCTGCCGGGCAACAGGACCCCGATCACCTTCGGAGTCGCCGAGCCGTTCACGACGACCGTGACGATCACGGCCTATGCGGCCCTCGTGATCTCGCTGCCGGTGATCCTCTACCAGGCCTACGCGTTCATCCTGCCGGCGCTGACGACGCGGGAGAAGCGGGTCGTGGTGCCCTTTCTGATCGGAGTTCCGCTGCTGTTCGTGGCGGGAGTCCTCTTCGGATACTTCCTGGTGATCCCCGCGGCCACCAAGTTCCTGCTCAACTTCAACGACAGCCAGTTCAACATCCAGATCCGGGCGCGGGACTACTACAGCTTCTTCACGCTGACGCTCGGGATCATGGGCCTGATCTTCCAGCTTCCGATCGGGATCCTCGCCATCACCCGGCTCGGAATCATCACCCCCGAGCAGCTGTCCGCCAACCGCCGCTACGCGATCGTCGGTCTCGCGGTGCTAGCGATGGCGCTCCCCGGCACGGATCCGGTCAGCATGCTGATTGAGCTCGTGCCGCTGCTCCTGCTCTTCGAGGGCAGCCTGCTCCTCGCCAGGACGTTCGGCAGGCCCCCCGAACGGGCGGCCGAACGAGACATCACCTTCTCCGAGCCGCCGCCCGGCGGGGCGGCGTAGGCGCGAACCTGCGTTCATCTACGCTTCCGCCGTGATCTTCGACCTGCAATCGCCCGGGCGGCGCCGGGTCGTCCGCGTCGTCTTCGGGGCATTGGCGATTGTCTTCGCGATCAGCTTCGTGTTCCTCGGTGTCGGCACGGGCGGCGGCGGCTTCAGCTTCAGCGACCTCTTCGGGGGTGGCGGGGGAAGCAGCTCCACCGCCTTCGACAGCGACATCAAGGCCGCGGAGGCGAAGCTGGCGACCAATCCCAACGACCCGGCGACGCTGGCTCAGCTCGTCCAGCTCCACTACTCGGCGGCCAACGCCAACACGGACAGCAAGGGCGTGCCCACCAGCGACGGGGAGCAGCAGCTCCGCGAGGCCGCCGACACCTGGAACAAGTACGTGAAGGCGAGCAAGGGCCACCTCTCTCCGGCCGCTGCGGTCTACGCACTCAACACCTTCGACCTGCTCGCCAGGATCGACTTCTCCACGGCCCGCACGGACTCGAGCCAGACCCAGGCGCTGGCGGACATCAATGCCGCCGTGGACGATTGGAAGAGCGCCGCGCAGGCTCAGCAGGTGCTGATCGACAAGCAGCCGAAGAAGGCGACCTCCAACTCCTACGCAACCCTTGCGCAGTACCTCTACCTAGCCGGAGACAGCAAGGGCGGCGATCGGGCGGTAGCGCAGGCCAAGTCGGTCAAGGGAGCGAATCCAGCGACGATCGACCAGCAGCTGAACTCCGTCCAGCAGCTGGGCCAGCAGCTCCAGGCGGCGATCAAGCAGCTCACCAAGCAGCAGCAGACCCAGCAGGGCGCCGGCGCCGGCGCGGCGCCGGGCGGCGCCTCCGGCAGCGGAAACCCGCTCAACGGACTCGGCCTGGGCGGGCCCAGCGGCGGCGGGCTCTAACTACCCGCGCGCCCTTCCTATAATTCCGCCCTCCACCAGGGCCGTTAGCTCAGCTGGTAGAGCAGGAGACTCTTAATCTCAAGGTCGCAGGTTCGATCCCTGCACGGCCCATCAGATCATCATCTTTGAGCATTTCGGCGGTACGGCGAGCGCGAGGAGAGCGTTGGCCGGGGGCCCCGGGGTCGGCGGCCTCTCATCCTCGTCGCGGGTCAGCGAGCGAACGCGCGGATGATCAGCAGCAGGATGATCGACCCGCCGATCGCGATCAGCCAGGTCCCGAGGTCGAAGAAGTGGCCGATCTCGCCGACGTTGAGGGCGCTCGCGATGAAGCCTCCGATCAGGGCGCCGAGGATGCCGATCGCGGTGGTGCCGATACAACCGCCGGGCTCGGTGCGGCCGGGGATGATCGCGCGGGCGATGGTGCCGGCGAACAGACCCAGGATGATCCACGCGATGATTCCCATCGGGGCGGGACCCTATACGGCGAGGTAATCCGGGCGCGAGGTCGTTGCTAGGGCTGGCGCGGGCCCGCGTGATAGCTCAGGTACCAGAGCACGTGGCGGGCGGCGCTGACGCCCACGTTCACCGGGGAGAGCAACATCCGCATCAGTGAAACCCTATTGCCACGGCCGGACCTTCGCGTCAGTGGAAACTGCTGATTTGGCTGCACAACGCCAAATTCCTGCCCTATTTGCGGGCTGTCAAACGCGGCGGAGCTAGGATGGCCAGCCGATGAGAAGGGACCGCAAGAGAAGGCGGCGGCTCGCCGCAATCGCGACGGAGCGCAGGGCCGAGCGGGTCACCGTCGGTCTGGCGGTGTTCGCCGCCGGGTCGCTCGGGATCCTGGTCACGGGGGAGCTCCTGCGGATGGCTCGGCGGCGACGCGAGAGCAAGGAGACCGAAACGCCGGAGAACATCGTCGACGTCGCTGGGCAGGCCACACGCGACACGCTCGCCGTGGCGCGCCGCGGGATCATCGCGACTCCTCATCACGAGACCGTCCTCTTCAACATCCTGCAGGGCTTCCTGGGCGCGTTTGCCTTCGCTCGCCTCGCGACCTGGGGAATCCGCCAGTCGTGGTGGCCCGCCGGTGACATCCACGTCAGCGGCCGCCACATCCATCACTTCGTTCCCGGCATCGCGCTCGCCTTCGGCTCCGCGGTCGGAGCGCTGACGACCCGCAACGAGCGGGTGGAGTCGACCCTCGCGATCCCGTTCGGCGCCGGCATGGGCCTGACGATGGACGAGGCCGCGCTTCTGCTCGATCTCGAAGACGTCTACTGGACGCGGCAGGGGCTGCTGAGCGTGCAGGTGAGCCTCGGGGTGACCGCCACCCTGGCGGCGACGATCCTCGGTCTGCGGATGCTCCGCCGCGGCGAGGTGAGGGGGATCGAGGAGGGAGCGATCCCGAGCCTCGGGGAGCACGGGATGCGCTCCACGGGCGCGCTCGCCTAAGCGGCGGCTCGAAGCCGGGGCTCCGCCTCCTGGCCCATCCAGATCACCTGGTCGCGGCCGGGGCCGACGCCGACGAGGCGGACCGGGATGCCGAGGTGCTCGGAGATCGCCGCGAGGTAGTCGCGGGCCTCGGCCGGCAGGTCCTCCTCGCGGCGGCAGTCGCCGATGTCGCCCTCGAACCCGGGCAGCTCCTCGTACTCCGGCTCGGCCATGTGGATGATCGACTGGTGGTAGGGAACCTCGTCGAAGACCGCTCCCTCGGGATGCCGGTAGCGCACGCAGAGGCGCAGGGGGTCGATCCCGGAGAGCACGTCCAGCTTGGTGACGGCGAGGGTGCTCATGCTGTTCAGGCGGACGGCGTAGCGCAGCGCCACCAGGTCGATCCAGCCGCAGCGCCTGGGCCGGCCCGTCGTGGTGCCCATCTCGCCGCCGCGCTCGCGCAGGAGGTCGCCGAGGTCGTCCTCCAGCTCGGAGGGAAACGGCCCGGCGCCGACGCGGGTCGTGTACGCCTTGGCGATCCCCCAGACCTCGTCGATGTCGCGCGGGCCGACGCCGGCGCCGATGCAGGCGGCGCCGGCCACAGGGTTCGAGGAGGTGACGAAGGGATAGGTCCCGTGGTCGAGGTCGAGCATCGTGCCCTGCGCGCCCTCGAAGAGGACGGTGTGATTGGCATCGAGGGCCTCCCAGCAGAGCTTCGCGGTGTCGGCGATGTGGGGCTCCAGGCGGTGGCCGTAGGTGAGATAGGTCTCGACCATCGTGTGCAGGTCGAGCTCAGGGTCCTTGGCGAAGGGCCGCAGCATCTGCTGCTTCGGGTCCATCGCGGTCATGATCTTCTTCCGCAGGATCTTCGCGTCGAGCAGGTCCTGCACTCGGATTCCGAGGCGTGCGGCCTTGTCCGAGTAGGCGGGGCCGATCCCTCGCCTGGTGGTGCCGATCTCGAGCTTGCCGAGCTTCAGCTCCCCGGCCGTGTCGAGCTTCACGTGGTAGGGCATGATCACGTGCGCGTTGGCCGAGACGCGCAGCCCGCTGACGTCGATGCCCCGGTGGCGCAGGCCCTCGATCTCGCCGGTCAGCACCCCGGGGTCGATGACCACGCCGTTTCCGATCGCGCAGATCTTCCCGGGGTACAGGATCCCGGAGGGGATCAGGTGGAACTTGAAGGTCTCGCCGTCACGGATGATCGTGTGGCCGGCGTTGTTGCCGCCCTGAAAGCGGATCACCACGTCGGCCTGCTCGGCGAGCAGGTCGGTGACCTTTCCCTTTCCCTCGTCGCCCCATTGGGCGCCGACTATGACCAGTCCGGGCATGACCGGGGAAGTATGAGGGAGCTAGTGGTCGAGCGGGCCGAGAGACCCGCCCCCCTGACTCAGCGAGCCGGCCACGTCGGCCGAGACGCGCATCCGCCGATCCTCGTCGAAGAGCAGAACGGGATCGCCACACATCTCGACGAGGCGAGAGACGATGCGCGTGCCGAGCTGCTTCTCGAGCTCGTCGTCCTCGAAGTTGCTGGTGACGATCAGCGAGCGCTGGCGCTCGTAGCGCTCGTTCACCAGCGCGTAGAGCTGCTCGAGCACCCATTCAGTCTGCTTCTCCGCCCCCAGGTCGTCGAGATGGAGCAGGTCGACGGTGGAGAGGCGCTCGAAGAGATCCGAGTAGGACTGCTCGCCGATCTCTGCGTCGTAGGTCTGGCGGATGCGGCTCAGCAGCTTCGGCAGGGAGTAGATCGCGACGGAGCGCCCGGCATCGAGGGCGACGCGCGAGATCAGCATGGCCAGGGTGGTCTTGCCGGTCCCGGAGTTGCCGAAGAACCACATCCCGCGCCCGCGGTCGAGGTTCCCGCCGATGTCCTCGCAGAAGGTGCGAACGCGCTTGACGACGAAGTCGTCGATCTGCGTCACCGGGGGCCGGTCGAAGGAGACCCCGCGGTACTTCGCCGGGATCACCGAGTCGATGCCGCGCAGCCGGGCCTTGGCGACCATGCGCGAGCGGCACTCGCAGGGGCGCGCCACGTCCTCGGGGCCGAGGATCCAGCCGGAGCCGTCGCAGACGCCCAGGCGGCAGGGTTGGCGGTCGCCGGAAGGCGAATGGATCGCCAACTCAGCCCTCCTCCGCGTCGGCGAACTGGTCGGCCTCGCTGCCGATGTCCTCGATCGGCGGCCCCTCTCCCGCCGGCTGCTCCAACGGCCGTTCCTCTCGCGCGCGGTCGGCGAACTTCGGATAGTGCTCCAGGAAGACCAGCCGGACGGTGCCCACCGGGCCGTTCCTGTGCTTGGCGAGGATCAGCTCCGCACCGCCCGGGTCCTCCGAGTCGGCGTTGTAGTAGTCGTCGCGGTAGAGGAAGCCGACCACGTCGGCGTCCTGCTCGATCGCGCCGGACTCGCGCAGGTCCGAGAGGATCGGGCGCTTGTCGGGGCGCTGCTCGGGGGCACGGGAGAGCTGGGAGATGCCGATCACCGGGACGGCGAGCTCGCGCGCGAGGATCTTCAGCCCGCGGCTGAACTGTGAGACCTGCTCGACCCGGTTGGCGCGCGAGTCGTCGCTTCGCATCAGCTGCATGTAGTCGACGATCACCATGCCGAGCCCATCGTGGCCGCGCCCCTTCTCCTGGGCGTGCAGGCGACGGGCCTTGGCGCGGAGCTCCAGCAGTCCGAGGTCCGAGGAGTCGTCGATCCAGAGCGGGGCGGACTCGAGCTGGTTGCAGGCCTTGACCACCTTCGGCCAGTCCTTGCTCGCGACCTTGCCCTTGCGCAGCCGGTCGCTGGAGATGCGCGACTGGGAGCCGATGAAGCGATGGGCGAGCTCCATCTCCGACATCTCGAGCGAGAAGAGGGCAACGGGCTTCTGGTGCTTCATCGCAACGTTCTGCGCGAAGTCGCAGACCAGGGTGCTGTTGTGGACGATTACGTCGTCCGCGACGAAGTTGTGGTGATCGGGAACAGTGAGGTCGTAGGTCTCCTCCTCGCCGATCTCCTCGATGGAAGCCACCTCGTCCCACCAGATATCCGAATCCGCGAGCTCCTCGAACTCGGGAGCCTCCAGGACGTCCGCCATCTGGAGAAGACGCCGTCTCGACAGACCGCGCTTGCCGACGTGCCAGTTGTGGTTACGGGGGTATCCGGCAGCCTCACTCACATCGCCCCAGCTTCGGTCAGCCTTGGCGGCCAGCACCTTGTCCCAGACCTCCACCGGAGCCGTGTCGACGTTGGTCTCGGGGGTTGCGGTGACAAGTCGTTCCGAGACGGCGCTGAGTTTCTCCTCCTTGCCCACGATCCGAACGGACATGGCGAATCGGGCGAGAGACCGCTGATCGGTGATCCGAACCTCACGCGCGACCTTGTCCGTGCCCTCGTAGACCTTGCGCTTCAGCGTTCTGATGCAGGAGACGATCCCCAGGCGGAGGAGAAGATGCTGGACGTCTCGCGCGAGCCGCTCGCTGATCGTCGTATAGCCGACATGGGCCAGGCGCTCAGTGCAATGCACGTAGCCGTCGCACCCGAAGAGGACGGCCAGAAAACGAGCGATCTGATGGTCTGGGAGCTCAAAGATTGCGTCCGGAACGAACTTGTCCTCTGAGCGCTTGCCATAGAGCCCGTGGCCTCTGCAGAGCGTCGTCACAGGATTCGTCTCACCGCGCCGCGCAGAGCTCAGATATGCGTAGCGACCTTCAGGGCCGACATTGAAGCGAGCGCCCGCGTTTGCCGCAGCAGCTCGCACCGTCTCTACGAGATCCGTCCCGTCCGCCCCAAAGCAGTACATCGGAGTGCCACGAATGATTGAGCCGTCCGCGATCAAGGCCGCCAGCAGAACGATCTCGTGATCCTCCATGTGGCCACCGGGAGCCATCCTCGGGAGCCATCTTGGGACCCCGATGCGGGACCCGACCGAAAGCTCTTCGAGAGGTCGCCAGCCATTGAAGGTGAGAAGTGGGTGGTTTGCGGTTGCTTCCACGGTCCGTCCGAGTCGGGTCGTCAGTCGATGCACGACTTGTTTGCCGCTGCGGATGGAGTGCGAAATCCTGGCCGGCCTCAGCTTCAGGTCTGGTCCCATGGCGCCGACCCAGATCTCTTCGCCTGACTCGTGTCGCGCTACGAGCTCATCGAGGCGGCATCGCGCACCGGTTTTGGCGTCGTAGACGAGCGTCCGCCCCGGCTGGCATTTCCCCATCGCCGGCCTCGCAGCGATCACGATCAGGTTCCCGGGCTGGAAGCCGCCGGTCTTGTCGTCGAGGTCGCGGAAGCCCGACGGGGTCCCGGTGATGTCGGAGGTGCCGCTGGCGAGGGCCTCGAGCTTGTCGATCTCGTCGTGGAGGATCTCCCCGATCTCGCGGAAGTCGACGGCGCGCTCCTCGTGGGCGACCTGGAAGAGGAGGCGCTCCGCCTGCTCGACCATCTCCGAGGGCTCGCCGTCGCGCTCGGCGACCGACTGCTGGATGCGCTTCGCCGCCAGGTCGAGGCGTCGCATCAGCGAGTTCTGCTTGACGATCTGCGCATAGTGCTTGGCGCTGCCCGGGGATGGGACCTTCGCCGCCAGGCTGGCGATCACGTCGCGGCCGCCGATCGCCTCGAGCTGGCCGTGCTGCTCGAGCTGCTCGGAGACGGTCAGGACGTCGACCGGGTTCGCGTCCTCGTTGAGGCGGATGATCGCCTCGTAGATCGTCCGGTGGCGATCCCGGTAGAAGTCGTCGGCGTGGAGCCTGGCGTCGAGCAGAACGGGCTCGATCGTCGACTCCGAGACGAGCATCGCGCCCAGCACGGATTCCTCGGCCTCCAGGTTCTGGGGCGGGACGATTGTCGGTGTTCCGTTGGTCGCCAACTGGTCTTCTCTTGCGCAGCAAACCGGCCCGGCCGTCGGCCGGAGCTCCACTCAAGTCTGGATAAGGGCCCGGCGGATTCGCATGTGCCCCATGTGGATCCAAATCCGCGCGAGCCTGGCTAGAAAATCACAGGCGGGCGAAGGCCGCAGGCGAGTTCAGGCTATTTGCGCCGCTATTCCTTCGCCTCGGCGACGATCGTCTTGACCGAGGCCGTGACACCGCCGCCGACCTCGATCTCGACCATGTAGGTACCGGTCTCGCGGATCGGCTCGTCGAGGCGGATCTTCTTGCGGTCGACCTTGATGCTGCGCGCGGCCTGGATCGCCTCGGCGATCTCGGCGGAGGTGACGGAGCCGAAGAGCTTGCCGTCCTCCCCGGCGCGGTGGTTGATCGTCAGGACGGTCTTGCCGAGCAGCGCGGAGGTCTCACCGGCGCGCTCGGCGGCCTGCCTCTCGGCCTCGGCGGCACGCTCGCGCTTTCGCTCGGCCTCCTCGAGGGCGCCCTTGGTGGCGGGCTGGGCGAGCTTGCGCGGGACCAGGTAGTTGCGCAGGTATCCGGGTGAGACGTCGATCGGCGTGCCGGCCTCGCCGAGGCCCTCCACGTCCTTGAGCAGAACTGCCTGGGCCATCGTGGATCTACTTCTCGCCGACGTAGGGGAGCAGGGCGAGCTCCCGGGCGCGCTTCACGGCCAGTGCGAGCTGCTGCTGGTGCTTGCGGGACAGGCCGGTGACGCGGCGGGATCGGGTCTTGCCGCGATCGGAGATGAACCGGCGCAGCAGCGTCAGGTCCTTGTAGTCGATCGCCTCGACGTTGAGCCGCGTGTACTTCCGCGGGCGTCCGCGATCGGTCAGGCCGCGGCGCCTGCCGCGACCCGTCGGCGTCTGCTGTCTTTGCTGTCGAGCCATTGGAGGCGCGGATGGTAGCGATCACCCGGCTTCGCCATCAGGTGGCGGCCACGAGCGGCCGCCCGACATAAGTCGCTTCGGGCTTTGCCCTCCGCGCCAAAGGAGAGCGGCCTGGTGGCCGCTAGAAGGGGATGTCGTCGTCCGAGCCGCCGCCCGAGCTGACCGTGGCGCCCTCGAAGTCAGAGGTGTCGGCCGGCACGTCGGAGCTCGGCTGGAAGCCGTTGCCACCGCCACCGCCACCGCTCGGGTTGTCCGAGCGCGAGCCCAGGAACTGGACGCTGTTGGCGATGATCTCGACGGCCTGACGCTTGGAGCCGTCCTGCGCCTCCCACTCGCGCCAGTCGAGCCGTCCCTCGACGGCGACCGGGCGTCCCTTGGAGAGGTAGTTCGCGCAGTTCTCGCCCTGCGCGCCCCACACGGTGACGTCGAAGTAATTCGGCTTGTCGATCCACTCGCCGCTCTGGCCGTCCTTGCGACGACTGTTGACGGCCACGCGAAGCTTGCACACGGAGGTCCCGCTGGGGGTTGAGCGCAGCTCCGGGTCCTTGGTCAGATTTCCCGTGATCGCGACTACGTTGATGTTCGAAGCTGCCACTTGATCGCTCCTCTTCGTTTCGATTCCGAACATCGATCTTAGGTCGCCGCACGGCGGCTTCTCCCCCCGCTGGAGAAGAAAGCCCGGAAACTGCGGAACCGAGGACGGGGTCAGTCGTCGCGGCGCGGTCGCCGCTCGCGGTCGCCGCGCTCGGGGCGACCGTCGCCGACCGCCATCGGCCGTTCGACCGTGGGCGGCGGGTTCGCCGGCGCGTCGGGATCGACCTTGAAGATCCGGAAGCGCAGGACGCCGTCGATGATCTTCAGGCTGTGGTCCAGGCGCTCCAGGAGCTCCGGCTCGCCCTGGAAGCGGAAGAAGCGGTAGTCCGCCTCGTTCCGCTGCTTGATCTCGTAGGCGAGCTTGCGCAGGCCCCAGACGTCCGCTCGGTCGAGCGTGCCCGCGCCCTCGATCTGCTGGCGCACGTCGCCCGCGATCTTCTCGCGGGCCTCGTCGGCCGCTTCGGGATCGAGCATCAATACGAGTTCGTAATTGCGGTTCACAGCGACGCGCGACTATAGCGGTCGGGGTGTCAAATCTTGCGGTCCTTGCGGGGAGAGAGCTGGCATCCGGCCGCTCATCCGGGCATGGCCGGGAGGCAGATCAGATGGGCGAGCGTCGGACGCGTCGCGGCCGTCGTGGCTGCGGCGATCATCGGGATCGCCTCGCTGCCCGCGCTGCTGGGGAGCGACTCCCCGCCGCCGGTCCCGCCCGACGTCGGCCTGATCCCGCCCGCGGCGTCCGCGCCGGTCGCGACACCACCACTCCCGCCCCCGTCCGATCGGCGCGTGACCCGTCCCAGAAAGCGCCGGGAGCGCTCGCGCCCGCGCCGAGCGCATCGGCACCCGCGCCGCCGCCGCCACCGGCACCACGGGGACTCCACACGCGCACCCACCGCTCCGCCCGCCGGCGCGCCTCCCGCCTACACCCCGCCGCCGCAATCGGACAACCTCGGAATCGAGCCGCAGTAGAGCAACGAGGGGACCACGCTCCTGCAGTTCCAGGCAGCGCCGGCCGTCAGCGTCCGCTGGCGCTACGACGCGTCACGGGACCTGCGCCGGCGCCCGCTTCGCGCGGATGTCGGCCAGCTGCTCGTCGACCCAGTCGCCAGGATCGCGCTCGGTGATGATCTCCTTCAGCCGCCGGGCCCGCAACGCCCGCTCCTCGGGCTCCATGGTGAGGGCGCGGTGGATCTCGTCGGCCTGCTCCTGGATGTCAAACGGGTTGACCGAGAGCGCGCAGTCGCCGAGCTCCTCGTGGGCGCCGGTGTTCTCGGAGAGCAGCAAGACGCCGTCGCGGGTATTGACCGCGGGCGCCTCCTTGGCGACCAGGTTCATCCCGTCGAAGAGGGAATTGACCATCAGCAGGTCGAAGTGCTTGTAGCGCGCGACGGCCTCGTGGAAGTTCTCGTAGATCCGGAGGTCGATCGGCATCCAGTCGGTGGTGCCGTGTCGGTGGTTCACGACCGCCACCAGCGCCTCGATCCGCTCGAGGTACTCCGCGTACTCCGGCACGTCCTGCCGCGAGGGCTGGAGATGGGCGATGAAGGTGACCTTCTCCCGGAACTCGGGATGCTGCTCGAGGAAGACGTCGAAGGCGGTGAAGCCGCGCAGGACGTTCTTCGAGAGGTCGGCGCGGTCCACCCGGATGATCAGGTGGTCCCGCCGGCGGCGCAGCAGCTCCTTCTCGTAGAAGGCCACGTCGGCCGACTGCGCGGCCCGGTAGAGCCGCTGGGTGTCGATCGAGAGGGGATAGGCGCGAACCCAGATCTCGCGGCCCTCGTATTTCACCGCCATCCGCTCGTAGTCGGTCTCCAGCTCCATCAGCTCCCGGCAGCACTGCAGGAAGTTGCGGCAGTAGGCCGTGGTGTGGAAGCCGATGATGTCGTTGGAGAGCATGCTCAGGTAGATCTCCTCCCGCCAGCGGTTGGGGAGGATGCGCCAGGAGTCGGGCTGAGACCACGGGATGTGGACGAAGTAGTGCAGGAAGGCGTCCGGGCGAGCCTTCCGGATCAGGCCCGGGCAGGTGTAGAGGTGGTAGTCGTGGAGCATCACGACCGGGCTCTCCTGGCCGTCGATCGCAGCGATCACGGCGGCCGCCATGTCGTCGTTCACGACCTTGTAGCCCTCCTCCCAGGCGTCAGCCTCAGCCTGGCGGATGTCCGGAGCGTTCGAGAGATCCCAGAGGTAGTGCTGGATGAACCAGAGGATCGGGTTGGCGATCACGTTGTAGAAGCGGTCGTACGCCGAGGGATTCGAGGCGACCATCTGGACGTCGTAGGAGATCCCGTCGAGCTCGATCGACACGGGGCCCTGGCTGTCGCTGGCGACGGCGACGTCCTCGTCGGTCATCGCGGAGGCGACCCAGAGAGCCCGCCGGTGCGAGACCAGGCCCGAGAGCGCGGTGACGAGGCCGCCGCCCCCGCGATGGACGATCCGGTTGCCCTGCTCGTCCTGTCCGAACTCGGCGGGCCCGCGGTTGGAGACGATCGTGAGCGGATGCGTATCGGGCACCCTGCGTTTGTATCAGGCGTGCGCCGACTCACCCGGCCGGCGACGGAGAAGCACCGCACCTCCGGCCACCAATGCCAGCGCCATCCCTCCCGCGATCCACCAGCCCTCGCCGATGCCTGTCGCTGCGGAGCCGTTCGAGCCGCCTCGGCGGACGTGAAGCAGGTATCTGGTCGGGTTGACGATCAGGTTGCCCCGGCCACCGGGAGAGCTCTCGCAGCAGTAGATGACGAAGGCGTAGGCGCCCGGTTTCACCCTCGGGACCCCGAACCGCAGGCGGTATTCGGGACAACAGATCCCGTCCATCCGGCTGAGATCCTGCTCCCGAAACAGCGGCTTCGCCCGACCCAAGAACACGAACGGGGGATCGCGTGGCGGTCCTACGACGACCTTCGGCGAGCACTCAGCGTTCCTTCCCGTGCATAGAGGAGCCCTTGGGGTGTGCCGCAGCGGCACCAGCGAGACCGGGAGCGCCGACGGGGGATGCCGCGGACCCTGCACCACCGAAACGGCGAGGCAGGCGCCACAGCCGATCGAGAGCTCAACCGATTCGCCGGGCGCGGCGACCCCGGGAGTGACCCCATCGACGCCGATGTCCCCCTTGGCTGGCGCGGCAGCGAGTAGTCCGAGCGACAGAAGGACACCGACGGCAGTCCGGCGCCGCGCCATCTCAGAGCAGGTTACGCCGAGAGGGCCGGAACGAACGTCCCCCCTCTGACGACAATCGATTACGAATCCAGATCGCTGAAGATCCGCAGCCAGTCGAGCAGCAGGCGCGGGGTCAGGAACCGCTCCCGCGTGCGCTCCTTGCCCGCGCGCCCGAGCCTCCGGCCCAGCTCGTGGTCTTTGAGGATCTCGGTGCAGCGCTTTGCGGCCTCATCGGGTGAGGAGACGAGGTAGCCGTCCTCCCCGTCGACGATCTGCAGTGGGATCCCGCCGACGTCGCCACCGATCGTCGGCCGGCCTTTCCAGAGGGACTCGGCCACGGTCAGCCCGAAGCCCTCGCGGATCGACTTCTGCATGATCACGTCGGACTGCGACTGGAAGGCGTTGACCTCGATCGCTCCGACGTTGTTCAGGTTGTTGAGGATCTTGATGTCCGGGTCAGAGCCCGCGTACTCGAAGGTGCGGTGGAAGAACTCCCAGCCCTCGGGGTCGTCGGTGGCCATCGACCCGACCAGCGCCAGCTGCACCTCGGGGATCGCCTTGGTGACCTGGCGGTAGGCGTCGATCACGCCGATCGGGTCCTTCCACGGGTCGAAGCGAGAGACCTGGGTCATCAGCGGCCGGTCGACGTCGATTCCGAACTGGTTGCAGACGAAGGCCGCGTCGTCGGGCGAGAGCGCCATGTTCTTGGGAGAGAGGGGGTCGATCGCCGGCGGAACGATCCGCACGCCGCCGTGCCCGTCGAGCCCCTTCGGCACGTACTGCTCCATGTGCCAGACCGTGATGTCGTACTCGTCGATCAGCGGGAGCATCCGGTCGATCGGCTCCGGGTTCGGCTCGGAGAGGTCGATGTGGCAGCGCCAGACCCAGTTCTTCGAGTGGTCGTCCGCGTTGTGGCGCATCCCGACCGGCTGCGGGTCGTGGACGATGATCACGTCCCACTCGCCCTCGAGGCTGTCGGCGTTCATCTTGTTGTAGTGGTCGAAGAGCTCCCACTGGTTGGGGGTGAGCGTGTTCGGGTCGCCCTGGAGCGAGTTGTGGAGGAGCTTCGTCGCGTTGAAGAACTCCTCGCGGCCCATGATGATCTGCCAGTGCGCGTCGACGCCGACATCGCGCATCAGGGGGACGAGCGTGTAGAGGATCTCGGAGACACCGCCCCCGAACGCCGTCGCGCTGACGTGCAGGACCCGCTTGCCCTGCAGGTTCTCCGCGAGCTCGCGGATCTCGTCGACGAGCCCGCGTCCGGCGAGGTGGGTGTAGTCGGCCAGGGACTTGGTCCCCAGCGCTACCTCTTGCAGCATGGAAGCGTTCCCCGTCCTTGATTGCGCAAGGGCGGAAAAGTACTCGTTTTGTTCGAGGGTGTTCCGCAGGGAAACGAGGGGCAACCGGTCATATGCTGGCGCGCAGCCGCTCGATGCCGGCGTCGAGCTCCACGCAGATCGCGGCGTGCAGCTCGGCGTTTGCGGCGGCGACGCAGGACAGCTGGAACTCGTGGCTCGAGCCGAGCAGCGGACGGTCGGCGAGCGGTCGCCCGTAGGCATCGGTGACGATCGCCCCACCCTCCTGGAGGCAGATCGTGGCCGCGGCGAGGTCGTACGGGGAGTTGTTGAGGACCGCTCCTCCCCCAACCCGCTCGAACTCCGCGCGGATCGCGGGCACGTCGTCGATCATCCGGGAGCCCGGCTCGATATATGCGTCGAGCTGACCCGTCACCACCCGGGTCATGTCGAAGGTGGCCGAGCCGAGGTCGAAGGTGCCGCCGCCGACCGAGGAGGCGTCGATCAAGGCCGCCAGGACCTCCACCAGGGCGCGCGCCGGGCGCCCCCGGAATCCATAGGTCCAGAACATCCGCTCGAGGGAGCGGTTCTCCGAGAGGCGCGCCGCGGGATCGAGTCCGGCACCGCGCTCGGCGACGAAGGATTGCCCGCTCTTCAGCTCGATGACGCAGCCGACCACCACGTCGGCCATGGTCGGCTCCGAGTCGAGCGGCGCGGCGGCGACGGAGACACAGGATGACTCGAGGCCGGCCAGCGCGGGGCGGGTGCCGTCGATCGGGTCGACCACCAGCACCCACTCGGCGCGGTCGCCGGCGGAGGAGACCATGCCGCGATCCTCGGAGTAGAAGGAGACCTCGGGCGCCCGCTCGGCCAGGAAGGACTCCATCCGCTCCTCGGCCCGCTCGTCGATCTCGAAGGTGACGTCGCCCCCCTCGGCGGATCCCGAGTGCGCGCGCCCGGCGTGACCTCCCAGGTGGGGGAGGACCTCCTGGCGCAGCTCCGCCGCGAGATCGGTTACGAGGGTTGTGATGTACGGGTTCGCCATATCGCCGCAGTGGCAGGCGGCCGCTCACTTCATCACACGGGTCGCGCCGGCGCGCGCCCTCGCGTCAAACGGCCTCCTGCCTCCGCTCCAATGGAGAGCGGCCTGGCTACTGCTGTACGTCAGCCGGCCGAGAGCCGAGCGTGACGTCGACCGTGGCGTGCTGGTTGCCTCTGAGGATGTCGAGCTTGACCGTGTCGCCCGGCTTGTGGAGGGCGACCAGCTCGGAGAGGTCGTTGTTCTGGATCACCGGCTTGCCGTCCACGCCGATCACCACGTCGCCCCCCGTCTTCACGTGCTGGAGCTGGAAGGTGGTCTCGCCGGTGGAGCCCTTCAGCCCCGCCTTGTCGGCTGGGCTGCCGCCGACCACGTCGGTGATCAGGGCCCCGGTCTTGGTGTCGAGGCCGAGGTGGTCGGCGAGCTGCGGATACAGCGACTCGCTGGTCACCCCGAGGAACGCGTAGTCGACCTTGCCGTCGCTGCGGAGCTGGCCGAGGGAGTAGCGAACCGAGGTGACGGGGATCGCGAAGCCGACCCCGGAGTTGCTGCCCGAACTGGAGGCGATCTGCTCGTTGATCCCGATCACGTCGCCCTTGGAGTCGAGCAGCGGCCCGCCGGAGTTGCCTGGGTTGATGGATGCGTCCGTCTGGATCGCGTTGTCGATGCCGAAGTTGGTCAGTCCCTCGACCGTCCGGTTGGTGGCCGAGATCACCCCGATCGAGAGTGACTGCGTCTCCCCGAAAGGGCTGCCGATCGCCGCCACGGGCTCACCGACGGCGAAGGCCGAGCGGTCCGAGAGCGGAACCGGCTTCAGGTCGAGGCCGTCGGGATCGACCTTGATCAGCGCCACGTCCGCGTCCGCGTCGAATCCGACGATCTGCGCCGGGACGCGATCGTGATCACCGAACTCGACGAACACCTGCTTCGCGGCATGAGGGGTGCCGCCGCCGTTCAGGCGGCCGCCGCTCGTCACCACGTGCGTATTGGTGACGATGTCGCCGTTCTTGTCGACCACGAAGCCGGAACCCTGTCCCGCCGAGCTCCCGCTGCCGAGGAGCGAATTGCCGCTCGAATCGAAGACCGAGATGATCGTCACCACTCCGGGCGAGACGTCCTTGTAGATCTGGGCGGGGTTGAAGCTGCCGTCGCTCGCCTGAACCACCACCTGGTCGGCGCCGGCCGAAGGGCTCGACTCGGTGATCGTGGTGCTCCCTCCGCCGCCGCAGCCGGACGCGACCAGGGCCGTCGCCGCGACGGCCAGCAAGGCGAGATACAGCCGCCTCACGTGGCGACTCCGGCCGGCTCGCGCTGCCGCCTGCGCCGCTCCGAGGCAGGCAGGCTGAGGGTGAACGCGGTGTGGCCACGGCGCGAGACGACCGCGAGCTGGCCGCCCATGCGCAGCGCGAACTCGTCGGCGATCGCGAGACCGAGGCCGGAGCCCGTCGCCGTGTCGCCCGTGTAGAAGCGGTCGAAGACCTTTTCGATCGCCCGGGGGTCGATGCCCTTCTTGGCGTCGTCGCCGACGATCAGCTCCGCGGCGTCCCTTCCGCGGACGGCGGTGACCGTCACGTTCGTTCCCTGCGGCGTGTGCGTGATCGCATTGTCGATCAGAATACGGATGATTTGTGAGACCCGATTTAGGTCGGCGAGCGCCACCACCTCTCCACGGCCCCTGACCTGCAGCGAAGAGCGGTGGACCTTGGCCGCGGCGCGAAACTCGTCGGCGACCTCGCGGGCCACCTCCTTGAGATCAACCTGCTCGCGCTGGATCTCGACCACGTCGGCATCGAGCCGCGAGAGGTCGAGCAGGTCGATGGTGAGCTTCTGCAGCCGCTGGATCTGGGCACGCATCTCGGCGACGAACGCCCGCCGCTCGGCAGGGCTCGGGTTCTCGGTCTCGAGCAGCTCGACGAAGCCGCCGAGGGAGAAGATCGGCGTACGCAGCTCGTGCGAGGCGTTGGCGATGAACTCCTTCCGCGAGCTGTCCAGCCGCGCCAGGCGGCGTTGCATGTCGTTGAAGCTGCGCGCGAGCTGGCCGAGCTCGTCCGAGGAGTCGACCGGGATCGGCTGGTCGAAGTGGCCGTCGGCGACGGCCTCCGCCGCCAGCCGCATCCGGCGCAGCCGCCGCGAGACCGCACCCGACGCCCAGTAACCGATCAGCGAGGCTGCGATCAGGGCGATCAGCCCGGCGATCAGGATCTGGCGGCGGACCAGGGCGACGTCGTCGTTCACCTCGGCGAGGGGCGTCGAGAGCACCTCGACCCATCGGGGCCGGCCCCGGAGGTCGATCGGCACGGCCGAGGTTCCGACCCGGATACCCGCGACGTGCTCCACGCCGGAGGCGATGCGGCCGTCGGCGATCGCGGCGTCGGCGGTCAGGTAGCGGCCCTGGATGGCGGTCGCCTCGCCGCGGGAGTCAGCCGCCACGAACGCGGGGACCGGGCCGCCGGACTCGTCCCGCAGGGCGAGCAGGGTCACCCGGCTCTCGGTGGACTGCGCAGTCGTGCGAACGAGCTTCTCGACCCGCAGCCGGGGGGTGCCCGACTCGAGCGCATGAGCCAGGCGCGGCGACTGCTCGGCCCCCAGTCTCTCCAGCCGGCGAAGCTTCTCGGCCGTCAGGCTCGATTCGAGCTGCGGGACGACGTACAGGTAGACGAAGGCGATCGCCGCCGCCGTGATCAGCGTGATCAGCGCCACCAGCCGGTTGCGGAGTGTGTTGAATCTCAATCGCGGTCCGTGTCGCGGAACCGGTAGCCGACGCCGCGCACGGTGAACAGGTACTCGGGGTGCTTGGCGTCGGACTCCAGCTTCTCGCGCAGGTGCCTGATGTGGACATCGACGGTGCGGGGATCGCGATAGGTCGCGTCGCCCCAGATGTGCTCGAGGAGCATCTCGCGTGTGAAGACGCGGCCGGGTGCGGCGGCGAGGGCCGCCAGGATCTCGAACTCGACGTAGGTCAGCTGGATCTGCTTCGAATCAAGCAGGACGGATCGCCGCTCGAAGTCGATCTGCAGGTCGCCGGCGCGAATCGGCTCGCTGGCCCCCATGGCCTGGCCCGCCATCCCGCCGCGCCGCAGGGCCGCCTTGACGCGGCTGCGGAACTCGCGAACCGAGAAGGGCTTGGTGATGTAGTCGTCGGCGCCCATCTCCAGCCCGGCGACCTTGTCGACCTCGTCACCCTTCGCGGTCAGCATGATGATCGGCACCTGGCTGCGGGTGCGGAGGCGCCTGCATACCTCGATCCCATCCAGCTTCGGCAGCATGATGTCGAGCACCACGAGATCGAACCGCTCCTCCCCGAAGCGATCCAGGGCCTCTTGCCCATCCGTTGCCCCCACCACCTCATAACCTTCCTTGCGAAGCGGGTAGGTGAGAAGCGTCTGCACGGCCTGCTCATCGTCCACGAGCAGAATCCGCGCTTGTCCTCGCGCCATGTCTAGAGGTTAGAAGGCCGCCACTGATCGATTTGCGTCTCTACAGATTTTCGCTGCTCGCGGTCCCGGTTGCGGCCGTGATCGCGATGTTCTCGCTGCAGTCCGTCCCGTCCCCGCTTTCCGGCGGGGTGCCTCCGGATGCCTTCGATCCGGCCACGGCGGCGCCGCTCGCGAAGCAGCTCGCCCGCTCGGGCGCGTACCCCACGCCCGGCTCGGCCGCCGACAACGCGATGGCGGAGCAGGTGAAGCAGCAGTTCTCGGGCATCGACGGGGCCACCGTCGCGGAGCAGCGCTTCGGCGGGTCGTTCCGCGGGCACGATGTCGAGCTGCGCAACCTGATCGCCACGCTGCCCGGGGAGTCGGATCGCCAGATCGCGCTGATCGCACCGCGTGACGTCGCGCGGGGGAGCGGGGCGGTCACCACGGCGGCCGCGACCGCCGCGATGCTGCAGATCGCCGACAGCTTCTCCGGCTCCTCCCACCACAAGACGCTCGTCTTCGTCTCGACCGACGGGTCCAGCATCGGTGCCCGCGGGGTGAAGCGCTTCATCCGCGACTACAGCGACGCCGGGCTGCTCGATGCCGCGATCGTCCTGAGCCAGCCGGCCCTGCGGAACCCGGTCGCGCCGCTGGTGGTCCCCTGGTCCACCGGGCCGCAGAGCACCGCCAGCCAGCTCGATGAGACGGCGAGCTCGATCGTCTCGAAGGAGGCTGCGATGCCCGCCGGCGACGAGGGTCCGCTGGCCGATCTGTTCAGGCTCGCCCTGCCGGCGGGACTGGGGGAGCAGGGCCCGCTCGTCAAGGCCGGACTGCCCGCCGTCCGCCTCTCCTCGGACGGGGAGCTTCCGATGGACCCGGGGAAGGACACCCTCGACAACTTCAACACCGACACCTTCGCCCGCTTCGGCCGCGCCTCGCTCGCCCTGGTGCTGGCGCTGGACGCCTCCCCGGGCCCCCTGCAGCATGGCCCCGGCGGATACATCGGCCTGGCCGGCAACCTGCTTCCGGGGTGGACGATCGCCATGCTCGCGCTGTCGCTCCTCCTCCCGGTGGCGCTGGCCGCCGGCGCGGGTCTGGCCTCGGCAGCGCGCAGCCCGGTTGAGGCGGCACACGGCTTCCTCTGGGCGGGACTGCGGGCCGTTCCCTTCCTCGGCGCGCTGCTGATCCTGCTCCTGGCCTCGCTCGCGAGCGTGATGCCCAGCCCCGATTTCCCCTTCGATCCGCACACGGAGTCGCTCGGCCTCGGCGGCACGATCTCCGTGGTGGTGGCGGTCCTGGCCTACGGCGCGATCGCCTTCTTCATGCGGCCGCTGCGGCCACCCCCTTCACGGTCTGGGGCGAGTGCCGCACCCGCCGCCGTGTTGCTCGCGTGCGCCGCGACGCTCGGCGTCTGGGCGATCAATCCCTATCTCGCGCTGCTCGTCGCGATCGGCCTGCAGGCCTGGCTGTTCGCCGCCACCCAGCCCGCTGGCCGCCTCGCTCCGGCCGGGCTGGTTCTGCTCGGGCTGCTGCCCCTGGTGGCGCTGGTCGCCGAGCTGGCGAACCGCTTCGACGCCGGATTCGGCGTCTGGCACGACCTGCTCCTGATGCTGGCGGATGGGCAGATCGGCGCGTCGGTGGCGATCCTCGGATGCCTGCTCGCCGGCGCAGGGGTCGCGATCGTCGCTCTCGGCGGGCGGCCCGCCAGGCCCTCACAAGGCGTGCAGATCGGCGATCAGATCTCGGTGCGACGGCGGCCGCCGTCTCGCGAGGTGGAACCCGAGCGGGGCGAGGAGGAGCTGCCGGAGGAGGGGGAGGGCGGCCGCGATCCGGGGCCCCCGCCGCGCCCGGCTCAACCCGAGCCCGAAAGGGACCCGCGCCTCTGGTCGAAGCCACGGGGCTTGATCTCGCCGCCGCCGGGAAGCTTCAGGGTGACGCCCTGGCCGTCGGCGACGTAACCGATCTCCGTCAACTCGGTGCCCAGTCGCGTCACCCTCTCCGTCGCGGCCGCCATCCGCCCCGGCGGCAGCGCGACCAGGAGCTCGTAGTCCTCGCCGCCGGAGGCCGCCAGCTCCACCGCCGCGCCGCCGCCGCCGGCGACCTCCGCCAGCCCCTCCTGGAGCGGGATCCGGTCCACCTCGATTTCCAGCCGGCATGCGCTCGAGCGAGCCAGATGCCCGGCGTCGGCCCCCAGGCCGTCGCTGACATCGATCATCGCCGTGGCGCCCTCCGCGGCGAGGGCAAGTCCCTCGCCCAGCCGGGGGGCGGGGTCCAGCTGCCGGGCGAGCACGGCTTCGCGGAGCTCGGGTGAGAGCGACCGACCGCCGTCCTCCATCAGCGCGAGCGCGCCGGCCGCGCCACCCAGCCTCCCGGTCACGGCCAGCAGGTCGCCGGGGTTCGCTCCGCCCCTCGTCACCAGCTGCGCCCCCTCCGGCTCGTACCCGACCACGGTCACGGAGACGACCAGGACGGGCGATGAGACGAGGTCCCCGCCCGCCACGGTGACCCCGTGCCGCGAGGCGACCTCCGCGAGGCCGTCGGCGATCCCGAGCAGGACGTCGTCCTCCAACTCGGTCGGTGCGGCGACCACCACGTAGGCCTCTCCCGGACTCGCCCCCATCGCCGCCAGGTCGGAGAGGCCGGCGGCCAGGGCCTTGCGGCCGGCCGCGGCGGCCCCGAAGTCCTCGAGACGGAAGTGCACGCCGTCGACGACCGCGTCGACCGAGACGGCGCTCGCCGGCCCCGGCTCGACCACGGCGGCGTCGTCGCCGCTCGGGACGCGTACCCGCTCGCCATCCCCGGGCAGCCGCTCGTTGATCGCGGCGATCAGATCGAACTCGCTCGCCGGCATCCGCCTAGGCTAGGGCGCTCGCCGCCGGAGCTGTCGGAACGATGGTCCCGGCAGGTAGAGCGCCCGCCTGATGAAAGACGTGCTGAGACTTGACGTGAAGGTGACCCCGAGGGCGAGTCGCGACGAGATCGTCGGCATGCGCGATGGCGTGCTCGGCGTCCGGGTAACCGCCGCCCCGGTCGACGATGCAGCCAACAAGGCGGTCACGAAGCTGATCGCAAAGCGCGCCGGGGTTGCCCGCAGCCGGGTCCGGATCGCCAGGGGCGCCCGCGGCAGGCACAAGCGGATCGAGATCGAGGGCGCGGGGGCCGACGAGCTGACCCGACTTAAGGCGTGACGACGCCGCCGCTGGGTGGCGGTGCCACAGGCGCCGAAGGCGTGGGTGCGGGCTTTGGCTTCGGCGACGGCGCGGGCTTCTGCCCCACGCCCGGCGCGTAGGCGCCCTTGTTGTTGCCGTTGCTGTTGCTGCTGTCGGTCGTGGTCGTCGGGCTGTAGGACGACGAGCACGAGGATGAGGACGAAGAGCTGCACCCACTCGAGCTCGAATCCGCCGTGTACTGGCCGTGGAAGGACGTGAGGTCCGGCATGCTCGAGGGAACCTGGAAGTCGGGGCACTGGCCCCCCGCCGCGGCCTCCATGTAGGAGCGCCATATCGGGCCGGAGGTGGGACCGCCGTACCCGGTGTAGTCGCGCGAGAGCGGGTGCCCGGTCCAGACGGCGGTCGAGTACTTCGGGGTGTATCCGACGAACCAGGCGTCGGACAGCCCTTCACTGGTACCGGTCTTGCCGGCCTCCGAGGAGCAACCGATGCTCGTGTAGCCGGCGCCGGTGCCGCTGGTGATTACGCCCTCGAGAATCTTGGTGACCTCGTAGGCCTGTCCGGGGGTGAGAACCCGCTTGCCGTCGTGGGCGCCCTGCTCGTCGACCTTTCCGCCGGGGAAGACGACCCTGTCGATCGCGGTCGCGTCGTGGTGGACACCGCCGTTGGCGAGGGTGGCATAGGCGTCGGCCTGCTCGAGTGGGGTGACGCCGACGCTGAGCCCGCCGATCGCGTCGGCCGGGGGGATGAAGCAGTTCGGGCCGAGCTTGCACGGGATGTCGCGGGCACCCTTGACCCCGAGCGGTGAGGTGATCCCCATCTCGTATGCGGTCTTGGCGATGTTCTCCGGACCGATGTCGAGGCCGAGCTGTGCGAAGACCACGTTGACGGACTCCCAGGTCGCCTGGGTGAGCGGCGTCACGCCGCCCCCCGCCTCGGCGTTGTTGACCGTCCAGGTCGAGCCGCCCGGAGTCGTCAGAGTCTTCGGCGAGCTGCCGTCGTAATAGGTCGTGTCGGGGTCGATGCCCTGCCTGATCGCCGTCGTCAGGTCGTAGACCTTGAACGAGGACCCCGGCTGGCGCTGGGCGTGGGCGGCGAAGTTGAACTGGCTGCTCAGCGAGTAGCGCTGCGTGGAGGCCAGCGCGACGATCTCGCCATTCGCGGGATCGATCGAGGCAAGCGCCGACGCCGGGCCGCCGTCCGGGTAGCAGACCGAGCAGGAGTCCACCGCGTTCTGCGCGGCCTGCTGGAGCCGCGGCTGAATCGTCGTGTAGACCTTCAGCCCACCGCTCTCGATGGTGTTCAGCCCGTAGCGGTCCTCGAGCTCCTGCTTGACGAGGTCGAAGATGTATGGCTGGCGGATCCGGCTGTACTTGTGGCCCGGGTGGAGCTCCAGCCCCTGGCTGGTGGCGCTCGCGAGCTCATCTGGCGTGATGTCGCCTTGCTGCTCCATCGCCTGCAGCACCTCGTTTCGCCGCGCCAGTGCCGCTCTCGGGTTGAGGAGTGGGTTGTACTGGGATGGCGCCTGCGGCAGGCCCGCGATCATCGCCGCCTCGGGCAAGGTCAGATCGCGGGCATGCTTGGAGTAGTAGGTGTCGGCGGCTGCCTCGACGCCGATCGCGGTGGCGCCTTCATTGGTCCCGTACGGCGCGGTGTTCAGGTACTTGGTCAGGATCCAGTCCTTCGAGTGCTGGTCCTCCTCCTCGTTGGCCAGCCGCGCCTCGATGATCTTGCGCCTGAGCGTTTCCTGCGGGTTCTGGATGTAGAGGTTGCGGACGAGCTGCTGGGTGATCGTTGAGCCGCCCTGCCGGGGCGTGCCGCCGGCGACCAGGTCCTTCCAGCCGGCGCGGATGATCGCCGAGGGGTCGACGCCGCCATGGTTGTAGAACCTCCGGTCCTCGATCGCGACCGTCGCGTCCTTGAGGTCCTGCGGGATCTGCCTGCTCTTCACCGGCTGCCGGATGTTGTCGGAGTGGATCACCCCGATCAGGGACCCGTCGGCGGCGTATACCTTCGACACCGTACCCTTGGTGATCGGTTGCAGGCTCGCGAGGGAGGGCGCCGAGTCGTAGACGCTGATCACCCACGCAAGCCCAACCGCGATGGCGATCCCGACCATCCCCAGGGGGAGGCCGAGGCCCAGGAGGAGCTTCTTCCTGCCCGACTCCCGAAGGCGCCGGCGCCTTCTTCGCGCTCGCTGCGTCATACCCCGAGGAAGGGTACCCAGGCCGGGTTCAGGGGGATCTAAGCAGGCCCGCGTCGCGCAGGGCACCTTGCGCCCGCTCGCGCAGGTCCGCCTCGTGGGCCTCGCGGTCCGCTCCGGCGTCGATCGCCGCCTTCACCCGAAGCCGCGCGCCCTCGGGCGTCAGCTCCGTGAGGCGAGCGGAGGTGACCTCGCCCTGCTCCAGCGCCTTGCGAGCCGCCTCGACGTCCGCGTCGGGGGGTAACCAGACGTCGACGGTGACCGGCGCGGCGCTGTTGCCGGCGGAGTGGTTGACCACGAAGTCCGTCGTGACCTTCTCGTTTGGAACGACGATCATGCTGCCGTCGCCCGCGTCGACGCTCGTGTAGGTGAGCGTGATGTCCACTACGCGCCCGTGGACGTCGTCCCCGATCGAGACCAGGTCGCCGATCCGGATCGGCTGCGTGAACGCGACCACCACCCCAGCCACCAGATTGGCGATCACCTGACGGCCGGCGAAGCCGATGATGATCCCCAGGACCGCGGTCGAGGCGAGCACTCCCGTCGCGAAGCGCTTGATCGAGGCGAACTGGCTGAGCGCCAGGGCGACGCCGATCATGATGATCGCGAGGAAGAGGAGGCGGCGGATCAGGCGCAGCCGGGTGCGGGCAGCGCGGGAGAGCTCGCCGGTCTCGAGTCTCGTCGCCGCCCTGACCGCGCGCCCGATCAGCAGGCGGTCGACGATCACGGCGATCGCGACCGCCACCAGCAGCGTGATCGCCGCGGAGATCTCGTCGCCGTGCGCTTGCCAGAAGGTCTGCTCCACAGCCAGGTCCATGCAGTCGGGCAGTATTCACCGGATGACCCGCGCTGTCTTTCTCGACGCACTCGGCACGCTCGTGGAACTCGAGCCCCCCTGGATCTCGCTCCGGGACATGGTTCCCGCGGCGGTCAGCGATGAGCGCCTGGTCGAGGCGCTGAAGGCCGAGATGGCCTACTACAAGGAGCATGCCCACGAGGGGCGAGACGAGGCCTCCTTGGCGGAGCTGCGCGAGCGCTGTGCGGATCTGGTCTCGCGGAAGCTCGAGATGGACGTCGGTGTCGACGAGCTGGTCGCCGCGATCCGCTTCTCCGCCTATCCGGATGCGGTCCCGGCGCTCAGCGGGCTCCGCGAGCGCGAGCTGAAGCTGGTGGCCGTCTCGAACTGGGACTGCTCCCTGCCGCGGGTGCTGGATGGATGCGGCCTGGGGGGGCTGCTCGACGGGACGATCACCTCGGCCGAGGCGGGCTCCCGAAAGCCGGAACCGGTGATCTTCCAGCGAGCCCTGGAGCTCGCCGGCTGCGGGGCGGACGAGGCGCTGCACGTCGGCGACACCGCGGAGGAGGACGTCGCCGGTGCGCGGGCGGCGGGGATTCGCTCACTCCTGATCGACCGCGATGGTGGCAACGGCGACATCGCCTCGCTCGGGGAGATCGATCAGCATCTCTGAGATGTCCGACCTCGACTACGCCGGCTTCTGGCGTCGCGCACTGGCTGCCACGCTCGACAACGCCGTCTGGTTCTTCGGTGTCCTGATGATCCTGGGTTGGCTTCCGGTCAACGCGAGTCAGATCTCCAATACGGCCGCCTACATCGGCATGGTGGTGGTGCTCTCGCTCTGGTTCAACTACTTCGCGTTCTCCGAGTGGCGTTGGGGGCAGACGATCGGCAAGAACGCAACTCGCCTGGAGGTTCGCTCCGTCGACGGTGCCGAGCTCACCTACCGCCAGGCGAGCATTCGGAACGTCCTGCGACCGATCGACTTCTTCGGGATCGGAGAGCTGATGATCGTCGCGTCGAAGCGCAAGCAGCGCCTCGGCGACAAGGCGGCCAAGAGCGTGGTGCTCAACCGTGCCTGACGACCAGGCCTCACAGGCGCCGAAGGTCCCCTGGGGCTTCGGTGGCTCCATCTGGGGCCTGGTCGGCGGGTTGCTGCTGGTGGTGATCGTCCCGCCGCTTCTCGTTCTGCCCTTCGACCCGAACATCGCCGACCCCAACAAGGCCAGCGACGCCGCGATCCTGGCCACCCAGGCGATCTTCGACGGGATGCTGATCGCCGTCGCGGTGGGGATGGCTTCGCGGTGGCGATTCGATCTCCGGGGCGCCCTTCGCCTGCTCGGGCTGAGGCGGTTCCGGCCCTCGGGGATCGGCTGGATGTTCGCCGTGCTCGGCGCCTACTACGTGGGGGCGGTCGCCTTCTCCGCGATCGTCCTGCAGCCGAAGCAGGAGGACATCGGCAAGGAGCTCGGCGTCTGCAACCCGGGGATCGGGATCGCGATCTTCGCCGTGCTGTCGATCATCGTGCTGGCGCCGATCGCCGAGGAGGTCTTCTTCCGGGGCTTCTTCTTCGCCGGCCTCCGCACCCGCTGGTCGCTGTGGCCCTCGGCGCTCCTCTCCGGCGCGATCTTCGGGCTGGTTCACGCGCCCACCGGGCCGACGGCGGCCATTCCGCTCGCCGGGCTCGGCGTCGGTCTCGCCTGGCTCTACAACAAGACCGGATCGCTCTACCCATCGATGCTCGCCCACTTGCTGAACAACGCGATCGCGATCAGCGTGGTGATCGGAAAATGCTGAGCGACGGTCCCGCGCCAGCCGTGAGCGCCCACCGGCTGACGAAGTCCTACGGCGATCGCGTCGCGGTGGCCGGCATCGACTTCGAGGTCGAGCCGGGCATCTGCTTCGGCTTCCTCGGTCCGAACGGCGCGGGCAAGACGACGACGATGAAGACGATCTACGGGCTGGCGACCGTAGACGGCGGCGAGCTGCGGGTGCTCGGCCTGGACGCGAATCGCGATCGGCGGGAGATCAAGAGCCGGATCGGCGTGGTCCCGCAGGAGACCAATCTCGACGGCGACCTGACTGTGCGCGAGAACCTGCTCCAGCAGGCCCGCTACTTCGGCATAGACGGCGATCAGGCCGCGGAGCGCGCCGACGAGCTTCTCGTCTTCTCCCTCCTGACCGACCGGGCGGAGGAGAGGATCCACAGCCTCTCCGGAGGAATGAAGCGCCGGCTGCTGATCTCGCGGGCGCTGATGGGCGACCCGGAGCTGGTCGTGCTCGACGAGCCGACCACCGGGCTCGACCCGCAGGCGCGCCTCGCCGTCTGGAACGCCCTCGACCGGCTGCGCCGGCGAGGCGTCACCCTGCTGCTGACGACCCATTACATGGAGGAGGCCGAGCGCCTCTGCGACCGCCTGGTGATCATGGACGAGGGCCGGATCGTCGCGGACGGAAAGCCGTCAGACCTGGTGCGGCAACACGTCGGCCGGGAGGTGCTCGAGCTGCGGTTGGACGAGGGCTGCGATCCGGAGCGGCTGGTCGGCTCGCTCAACGGCCGGATCCAGGGGCATGATCTCTCCGAGCAGACCCTGATGCTCTATGCCGACAACGCCGAGAAGGTGCTGGAGGAGCTCGACCAGGAAGCCTTCCCGACCGAGTCGGCGCTGGTCCGCCGGGCGACGCTCGAGGACGTCTTCCTGCGCCTCACCGGAAGGTCTCTGCGTGAGTGACCAGGGTTGCCATGTGGTATGCGTCGTAACCCCGCATGCCCGTTTATGCGAGGGCGCGCGGCAGCGCGACCCGTACTACGCCGGAGGACATGCGGGGTGATGGCGAAGCAGGAATACCTGCCTATCCCGCGCCTCGCCGGCGCGGTCTGGCTACGCAACGCGCGCGTCTTCTCGAAGCTCTGGCGGGGCGCCCTGCTGCCCACCTTCCTCGACCCGTTCCTCTACCTGCTGGCGATGGGGTTCGGCCTCGGGACGTACGTCGCCCACATCAACGGCATTCCCTACAAGGAGTTCATCGCCCCGGGGCTGATCGCCTCCGCCGCGATGTGGTCCTCGGCCTTCGAGACCACCTACAACGTCTACTTCCGGATGAACGAGCTCCGGCTCTACGACAACATCCTGTCGACCCCCGTCGAGGTCCAGGACGTCGTCGCCGGCGATCTGGCGTGGAGCGCCAGCAGGGCCACGGTCTACGGCTGCGTGGTGCTCGCGGTCATCTCGGCGTTCGGGCTGGTCTCCTCGTGGTGGGCGCTCGCGATCCCGCCATTCGTCTTCCTCGGCGGGCTCTGCTTCTCGGTGATCGGCTACACGTTCACCACCCTGATCCCCAAGATCGACCTCTACTCCTATTTCTTCACCCTCGGGATCACGCCGATGTTTCTGTTCTCGGGGCTCTTCTTCCCGTTCAACCAGCTGCCCGGCTGGGTGAGCGTGGTGGCCTGGTTCATGCCGCTGTACCACCTGGTCCAGATCACCAGGGGCCTTGCCACGGGCCCGGAGCTCTGGTCGATCGTGGGCAACGCGGCCTGGCTCGCCGTCCTCACCGCGCTGTTGTTCACGATCCCGGTCAGGGCGCTGCGGAAGAAGCTCGTCGCCTAGGGGACCACGTGGCGAAGCTGATCTACTCAACGATTGCCTCCCTCGACGGCTACGTGGAGGATGAGGACGGGAACTTCGACTGGGCCGCGCCCGGCGAGGAGGTGCACGGGTTCATCAACGACCTCGAGCGCCCGATCGGGACCTATCTCTACGGCCGCAGGATGTACGAGACCATGGCGGGCTGGGAGACGGACCCCTCGCTCGCCGTGCGTTCGGAGCTCATGCGCGACTTCGCCGGGATCTGGCGGGCGGCACAGAAGGTCGTGTACTCGAGGGCGCTCGAGAAGGCCTCGACCGCCCGAACGCGGATCGAGCGAGAGTTCGATCCGGTCGCGGTGCGCCGAATGAAGGATGGTGCGGACCGCGATCTCTCCGTGGGCGGTTCCGACCTCGCCGCCGGTGCGTTCAGGGCGGGGCTGGTGGACGAGTGCCACCTGTTCGTCGCGCCGATCATCGTGGGCGGGGGAAAGCGGTCGCTTCCCGGCGATGTCCGGCTGGGGCTTGAGCTGCTCGGCGAAGACCGGTTCGCAGAGGGCATGGTCCACCTGCATTACCGGCTGCCGGCTCCTTGACGGACTCCGCCTGTGTCCCCGGTGGGAGAATTGCTTGCCTGCACAAATGCATCCGGCCGCCGGATCATGCACAATGCCGCCTCGTGATTCGAAGGGGAGGCACATTCATCACCCTGGGCGCCGCCGCGGTGGCTCTCGCCCTGCCGATCGCCTCGGCGAGCGCCGCCACGGGCCCCCCGACGCTCAACCTGAACGGCCCGAAGAAGCCCGGGCTGCTCAACAAGGTCACCGCCGCCGGCGCTCTCCCCGGCGCCACCGCGGGCGAGAACGTCACGGTCCAGGTGGATGCCAGCGGCGAGACCGTCGAGAAGAAGCAGCTCAGCGTCGGCGGTGACGGGAAGTTCTCCCTTCGCTTCGTCGTCGAGTCCTGCTGCAAGTACGTCGTGACGGCGTCCAGCGCCGGCCAGAGCTCACAGCCGCAGCGCTTCAGGGTGCGGCTACCCAAGCACCTGAGGAAGGGCGCGATCGCCCACCTCTACAACCAGTCCCTGGTCGACGAGGGCTACTACACCGGCGGCCACGTCAGCGGCAAGTTCAACCACGGCTCGCAGCTCGCGACCCTGGCGTTCCGCAAGGTCAACAACATGGCCCGGAACTACCAGTACAAGCCGGTCATCTTCCGGAAGCTGCTGCAGGGTGAGGGCGCCTTCCGGCCGCGCTACCACTCCGGGCATCACGTGGAGGTCGATATCTCACGCCAGGTGATGGCGCTGGTGAACGGCAGCGACGTGGTCGCGACCTTCCACGTCTCGACCGGCAAGCCCTCGACGCCGACGGTGCGGGGGACCTACCACTTCTACCGCAAGGACGCCGGATACAACTCGGAGGGCATGTACTACTCGGTCTACTTCATCCGGGGGTATGCCACCCACGGCTACAACCCCGTGCCGATGCACGAGGCGGCGAGCCATGGCTGCGTCCGGAATCCGATCCCGTTCTCGGTCTACATCTACAACTGGATCCACCTGGGCGACGCCATCCACGTGTACCAGTAGCAGGCCCGTCCCCCCGTATATTCGTCGCCATGAGGGTGTTAGTCGCAGGGGCGACCGGCGTGATCGGCCGGCCGCTGGTCGAGCAGCTTCGTCAGGCGGGGCATGAGGTCGTGGGCACTACGCGCTCCGACCAGCGCGCGCAGACGATCCGCGAGCTCGGCGGCGAGCCGGTCGTCGTCGACGCCCGCGACACCGACGCCCTGCGGCGGGCCGTCGTCCAGGCGCGCCCGGAGGTGGTGATCAACCAGCTCACGAACCTCCCGCAGAAGCTCAATTACCGTCGGGCCGAGGAGACCTTCGGCCCGACGACCGAGCTGCGCGGGATGGTCGGCCCGGCGCTGGCGGGAGCGGCGGCCGAGGCGGGGGCGCGACGGCTGATCGCGCAGAGCGTCTGCTTCTTCTACGCCTCGACGGGCAAAGCCGCGCACGGCGAGGACGATCCGCTGATCGAGCTGCCGCCGGAGCTCCCCGCCGCGCAGGGAGTGATCGCCCTGGAGGCGCTGGAGCGGGCGACGGTGGAGACGCCGGGACTCGAAGGGGTCGTCCTCCGATACGGCTTCTTCTATGGCCCGGGCTCCGCCTATGCGAGCGACGGGGCGTGGGCCGAGGACGTCCGCAGGCGGCGCTTCCCGATCATCGGCAGGGGCAGCGGGGTCTTCTCCTACGTCCACATGGACGACGCGGTGTCCGCGACGATCGCCGCGCTCGACCGCGGCTCCGGCGTCTACAACGTCTGCGACGACGATCCCGCGCCGATGTCCGAGTGGTTGCCGGCCTACGCGGAGGCGCTCAGCGCCAAGCCGCCGCGGCGGGTGCCCGCCTGGCTCGCCGGGCTGCTCGCGGGCAAGCAGGCCGTGGCCATGGCGACCGCGCTCGAGGGTGCCTCTAACGAGAAGGCCAAGCGGGAGCTCGATTGGCAGCCGAGGTATCCGAGCTGGCGCCAGGGCTTCGGCGAAGCCCTGGGCTAGGCGCGCTCGGTTCGCGCCACGAGCATCGTTCCGATGCCCAGGATCGCTGCGAGCAGGAAGCCCCCCGCGAGGACGAAGAGGACGTAGCCGAAGTCCTTCGTCCCGTTTCGCCCGAAGCTGATCACCGGGTCCACCGCGCCCGGGGGAGTGGTCGGCGTGACCGCCTCGTAGTTGCCCGCCTCCGGCACCTTCAGCTTCGCGACCGAGCGGCGTACGTAGTCACCGTCGTCGAACTGGCTGAAGGCATAGGGGGTCGATCCGAGCAGGGACTGGCCGTTGGTCGTCCGAACCCGCAACCCGAGGTTCGGCGGCACGCGCAGGCGGGCGTCCCCGTTACGCCCGAGCCGCTCGCCGTAGAAGATGATCACCTCGCCCGCCGGCAGGTTGACGGACTCGCGGCCGGGTACCGGAACCTCGCCGTAGGCGCGGGCGTCGCGGTTCGCGCCCACTGCCTCGATGACGGTCAGAACGACGGCGGCTGCGACGGTGATGCTGACGACGCCGAGAGCGAGCCTGTACCCGGTCCGCATCGGCGCATCCTAGGATGCCCCGATGCCTTCGGATCTGGAGCGCGCGCAGGATGTCCTGCTGGCCGAGCTGCGGGAGCACGCGCTCGTGATCGGCGAGGTGACGCTCTCCAGCGGGCAGACGGGCCAGTACTACGTCGACGCGAAGCGGGCCCTGCTGCGCCCGCCTGCCTTTCACGCCGTCGGCAAGCTGATCGCCGCGGAGGCGATGCAGCGTGGCGCCATAGCCGTCGGCGGGATGACGATGGGGGCCGATCCGCTCGCCACCGCGGCGATCGCGGCCGACGCCGGCGAGGGGCTCGTCGCCTTCTTCGTGCGCAAGGAGCGCAAGGAGCACGGCCTGCAGCGCTGGATCGAGGGCCCGGTGCTCGAGCCGGGCACGCGCTGCCTGGTCGTCGAGGACGTGGTCACGACGGGCGGGTCCACCGTGCGCGCCCTTGAGCGGATCCTCGAGGAGGGCCATCAGGTGGCCGGGGTCGTCTCGGTGGTGGATCGCCTGGCGGGAGGCGGCGGGGCGATCGAGCGGGCGGGAGGCGCGCCATATCGCCCGCTGGTCACGATCGACGAGCTTTATCCCGAACGCGGCGACCGCTAGTTACCGGCCCGGCCGGATCTGCGGCCACGTCCGCGGGCTTACACGACGCCGCATTCCCGGGCGCTTTGCGAGGATGCCCGGCTCATGTCGGTTACAGAGATGAACCGGCGGGAGGTCGGGCTTGCCGCGCTCGGGGCCTGCCTGCTCGCGATCGTGATGACCTGGCCCCTGGTCCTGCACCTCGGATCGACGGTCCCGCGCGACATCGGCGATCCGCTCGCCGAGGCGTGGCAGCCCGCCTGGGGCGGGCACGCGCTGATCCATCAGCCACTCCACTTCTTCGACGCCAACCGCTTCTGGCCGACCAAGTACTCGCTCGCCTTCGGCGACGCGCTGGTCGGCTACGCCCCGGCGGGGCTGATCGGAAGCGGGCCGCACGCGGCGATGGTCCGCTACGACCTGCTCTTCATCTTCGCCTACGCGCTCGCCTTCTTCGGGGCCTACCTGCTGGCCAGGGAGCTGGGCCTTGGCCCGCTTGGCGCCGTGGTCGCCGGAGCCGCGTTCGCCTACGCGCCATACAGGCTCGAGCAGGACGGGCACCTGCAGGTGATCTCGAGCGGCGGGATTCCGCTCGCGATCGCCTTCGCGGTCCGAGGGCTTCGGCTGAGACGGCACTGGTGGCTCTTCGGCGCTTGGGTGGTCGCCACCTGGCAGCTGTCGATCGGCTGGGTGCTCGGCCTGCCGTTTGCCTATGGCCTCGCCGGGGCGGTGCTGCTCGCGGTCATCGTCTGGCTGATCGGTGGGAGGCCGCCGGTCCCGCGCCGGATGGTCGTGGCGACCGCCGCCGGGGGGGTCGTCTTCATCGTGGTCTCCTACTGGATCGCGCACCCGTATCTCTACATCGCCGACAACTTCCCGGCATCGAAGCGAAGTCCCCACGAGGTCGCCGCCTTCTCAGGGCCGCTCAAGGTTTTCCTCACGGCCCCGGAGGAGAACTTCGTCTGGGGCGCGGCTACGGCCGGCATCCGGGACACCCTGCCGACCTGGCAGGAGAAGACGCTGTTCCCGGGGGCGCTGATCACCCTGCTCGCCGTCGTCGGCCTGTGGTCGAGCAGCCTGCCCAAGCGCCGGCGGGTGGGCATCGGAATCGCGGCCGTCGCGATCATGGTGCTCGCGCTCGGCTTCCGCGAGGAGGGTGGCCTGCTCTGGCCTTATCGCGTCCTCTACGACCTGCTCCCCGGCTGGGATGCGATTCGCACCCCGGGGCGCCTGGCGACCTTCTCGTCACTCGCGCTCGCCCTGCTCGCGGCCGCCGGCGCCGAGGCCGCGATCCGCGCGGCCCGGCGAAGACGATTGCCGAGCTGGTCCGCGGTCGCCATCGCCGGCGTGCTCAGCCTGGCGATCGTCACCGAGGGCAGGAGCCTGCCGTTCGATCCGTTCGACGACCAGGCACAGCCGGCCGTGCCGCCGTCGGGCCCGTCGACCGCCGACATCCCGCAGCCCCAGCTGCACCTGCCGGCGCTCACCGCCAAGGAGAATCGCGCCTTCCAGCTCGAGTCCAGCAACGGCTTCCCTGAGATCGTCAACGGCCGCGCCAGCACCAACCCCGCCATCGTGCTGGACCTGGTCCGCCACATGGCGACGTTCCCCGACGCTGCGACGGTCAGGGAGCTGCAGGACTACGGCGTGCGGACCGTGATCCTGCACACCCGGCTGACCCTGGGGACGCCTCAGCAGTTCGCGGCTCGCAAGCCGATCGCCGGCCTGCCCCTGCGGCGTTACCGCCTGGCGGACAAGCCGGGACTGGTCTTCTACGAGGTGGGTTCGTCGAAGGCGAGCTCGCGCCCGAGCGCCGGCTCGCGCGCGCGCGGCGCATCTGGGTCGGGCTGAGCGCGGCGCTCCCGAAGCCGTACGACGCTCAGCGTCGTCAGTGAGACCAGGACGGCCGAGGCGACCAGCCAGAGCGCCGAGATGTTGCCCGGGTTGAGCACGCTGATGTCGTCGCCAGCGATCCCCGGGCCGACGGCCGAGACGCAGGCCCAGGTGAGGACGGCGGGCACGGCGTAGCGGAAGTCCGCGAGCGATACCGACGGGGTGGCGCGGACGGCCAGCGCGATCGAGGTGATCACCGCCGCCACGAACGGAGCCACCGCGAGCCAGGCATTGGTGACGCCGAAGGCGGTCAGCACCGTGTGCTCGAGCCTGCCCTGGACGAGCCAGTCGGCCCAGGTCCCGGTCCCCTGCTTGCCGAGCAGCGGATAGGTCAGGGTCCCGACCAGCATCATCAGGGCCGAGGGGATTGCGAGTCCGATCGTCACCGCGGGGAGCTTCTTGTAGGCGTAAGGCAGCCCGAGCGCGAGGAAGGGAAGCGCTGGGATCAGGAAGCGCGGTCCCGGCGTGCCGCCTCCGAAGGGCAGCCAGTAGCCGCAGTTGTAGGTGAAGTAGAGGGCGGCGATGGCGAGGATCGTGTTCGCCTCGGCGCGGTGCCCGCGTCCGCGCATCGCAAAGACGCCGAAGACGCACATGACCACGATCGGCGTGAGCACGAGCAGCCCCCTGCCGGCGAGGAGCAGGCTGACGGCACTGTCGAAGCGCGGGGCGGTGATGCCGAAGAACCCCTGGCTGTTCAGACCGAGCACATCGTGGCCACTGACTCCCGGGAAGGCGACGGCGTCGCTGTAGGCGAGCTTGAGCGGCCCGCCGAAAGCCCAGTAGTTGAAGGCGAGCATCGGGAGGGCGCCGGCCACCGTGCCGGCCGCATAGGCGGCGCCGCGCCTGATGCGCCGGCGTGCGCCGACGCGACCCGTTTCACCTTGGGTCCTACGAGAGAGCGCGTAGCCGAAGAGCACGATCCCCACCAGGCCCGTCTGGAACTCGAAGGTCACCGCGAGCCCGGCGAGCAGACCGGCTGCCCCGACCAGGCCGACGCTCGGAGGTTTGTCGCGCTCCTTCATCAACAGGCAGAACGCGGCGAAGGCGAGGCCCGCCGAGATCACGTGAGAGAAGAACTCCGAGGCGAAGGTCATCACCACCGTCGCCAGGCCGAGGGTGATCGCCGCGGCGGTCCCATAGCCGGGCAGGAAGCGGTCCGCCGCCCAGCGCACCGCGAGCAGCAGCAGCATCGCCGGGAACACCGCAGCGAGCAGGGTGAGGGCCCAGACGATCGGCGTCGACTGCTCCAGGATCCGCTGCACCCGGACGCCGCGGTCAACGTTGTAGCCGTAGTTCTCGAGCGCTATGACGCTGTCCGGGGTCCACTTGGGATGGGCCGTGCGCCGCGCGTTGTCGACCGCGGCGCGGGCGAGCTTGTCGCCGCCCAGTCCCTCGATGGCCGCATAGAGCGGAGTGCTGAGCGCCGCCATCCCGGGGCTCTTCACGGAGTAGAAGTGGCCGTTGACCCAGGCCTTGTCGTTGGTGTCCCAGTGCCACTGGTCGATCTGCGCCTGGCCCTTGTCGAGGGCCTGCACCTGGTTGTAGTGGGCCATCTGGGCCCAGCCCATCTGGTGCATGACGAATCCCCAGGCGAGGCCGAGGGCGATCACGGCGGCAACGCCCGGGCGGGCACGCAGGGACTGCAGCAACTGTCGCGGAGGCCTCATGAAGGCGGCGATTGTAAGCGGCAGAGGGCCATGGTCCAGGGAGTCGGGCTCCTGGTCTCGATTACCTCGAACCGGCGCGTGAGAAACCGCACGAAGTCGCGCCTGGACCAGTGGCTCAGGTGGCCGGGGGTGTTGCCGAGCTCGCCGACGTAGGAGAGCCGCGCCAGGTTGAGCGCGCGCCAGAGCGGCTCGCGGGGGACGCTCGCGATCAGCCACGGCCGAGCCAGGCGGGCCAGGACCTCGAGCGCGCGCTCCGGGTCCTCGAGGTGCTCGAGCACCTCGCAGCAGACGATCAGCTCGGCGGCATGGCGATCGGGCTCGAGGGTCTCGACCGGCGCTGCCTCGAAGTCGATCTCCACGCCCGCGGTCTCCGCCCGGCGGCGCGCCTCCTCCAGCACCTGGGGAAAGGCGTCCGTGCCGCGCATCCGGATCCCGCGGCGCGCGAGGCGGATGGCCAGCTCGCCCTCGCCGCAGCCGACCTCGTGGGCCTCCCTCGCGCCGGTCCGCTCGACCAGCTCGTCGAGCTGCGACATGAACCCGGCCATCAGCCTTCGGGCGATGGGGTTGGACGTCCCGTACTTGTCGTAGACGTTCCCTCCGGTCTCGGTCGAGTCAAACGGGTAGCTTCTCGGCGCCGCCTCGGAGCACCCTCGCAACATGCTCACCCCGCCACGGTGGTCTCGATGGTCTCCACCGTCAGCGACCGGGCCGGTTCGCGGTCGCCGCGCTCGTAGTTCGCGGGCGGGACCCCGGCCTCGAGCTCGAGCCGCCGCACGCGCTCGTAGACGCGCTGCTGGATCGCGCGCTGGCCGGCGAGGGCGTCGCCGATGATCCCGAGGGCGAACATCTGCACCGCGGCGAGCATCAGCACTGCCCCCAGGATCAGGGACTGGATGTGGCCGCTGCGGTCACCGTTGAGGATCCAATCGAGGAGAAACGGCGACCAGGCCGCCAGGGCCAGCGTCCCGAAGATGATGGTGAGCAGCGTGAATATGCGCAGCGGCTCATAGAGCGTGTAGGCGCGGAAGATCGCGAAGGCGTTTCGCCTGACGTAGGCCGAGGTGGAGCCGGCCAGGCGGGATTCCCGGTCGGTCTCGTTCGGCGAGATCGGGACGTCCTCGATCGCCACCGACATCTTGCCGGCCTGGATCAGGCTCTCGAGCGTGTAGGTGTATCGGGAGACGACGATCAGCTGAAGGGCCGCCTCGCGGTTGTAGGCGCGGAAGCCGGAGGTCGTGTCGAGCACCCTCGTGCCCGACGCGCGGCGGACCACCCAGCTCCCCAGCTTCTGCAGCAGCTTCTTGGTGGGCGAGAAGTGCTCGACGTCCTTCACCTGGCGGTCGCCGACGACCATGTCCGCCCGGCGGGCGACGATCGGCTCCACCAGGCGGGGGACGTCGGCGGAGCTGTACTGGCCGTCGGCGTCGGTGTTGACGATCACGTCGGCACCCAGCTTCAGGGCTGCGTCCAGCCCCGCCTGGAACGCCGTGGCGAGGCCGCGATGGCTGGTCAGCCGGACGAGATGGTCGACGCCGTGGCGCTTGGCGACCTCGACCGTGCGGTCCGTAGAGCCGTCGTCGACGATCAGCCACTCGACCCGATCGAAGCCGGCGACCTCGCGCGGCAGATCGGAGAGCACCCGCGGCAGTGACTCCTCCTCGTTCAGGCAGGGGATCTGGATGACGAGCTTCATTCGCGCTGATCGTAGGGTGTGTTCGGAGATGACGCGGTTTTTACGCCTGCTCAAGCTGAGGCGCCGTGCTCGACGTTGAGCGGCTCGGCGAGGGCCCGCCCGTCCTCCTCGTGCACGGCGACATCGTCGGCCCGTCACTCACCTGGCGCAAGCAGCGAGAGCTTGCCGAGCGCTGGAGCCTGGTCATTCCGAGCCGGCCGGGCTTCGGTGAGAGCCCGCCGCTGGAGCGCAACGACTTCGAGATCGAGGCGCCGATGTTCGCCGAGCTGCTCGGCGACGGCGCGCACCTGGTGGGTCACTCGTACGGCGCAGTGATCGCTCTGCTCGCAGCGGCGCAGCGGCCGGAGGCCGTCCGCTCGCTGACTGTCTCCGAGCCGGGCTCGCTGCGCGTCGCCGCCGGAACGCCGGTCGTCGACGAGATGATCGCGAACGGCGAGCGGCTCTTCAGCCACGCATCCTCGATCCCATCGGAGGACTTCCTGCGGCTGTTTCGAGGTGGCGCGGGATCGGCCTACCAGACACCGGGCGAGCTGCCGGAGGAGCTCCTCCGCGGCGTCGAGCTGCTCAAGCGGGAGAGGCCCTCGTGGGAGGCGGAGATCCCGCTCGAGCGGCTGGCAGCGGCGGAATTCCCGATCCTGGTCGTCTCCGGGGGCCATTCGCCGGCCTTCGAGGCGGTGTGCGACGCGCTGGCGGAATCGGTCGCCGCTGAGCGCGAGGTGATCCCGGGACGCGGTCACACGGTCCCCTCGACCGGGGCGCCGTACAACGAGCGCCTCGAGTCGTTTCTGCTGGCCGCCGAACGGCGCTGAACACGCCCGTTCACCGGATCGATACGCGGCGAGACCAGTTCCTTAACGGGTTGGCGCGCGGTTCCTCCTAGGTTGACTCCCTCCCGCGCCGGCGATCGACGCCAAAGCGCGGACTGCTCTCCACACCCGCGCCCTGGCGGGCTGACGGGTTGTACGGGGCCCGGGCGTACGCCCGGGCCCCGCCTCTCTTTGCTGCGTGCCGCTCCCCGAATCGGTGATTTCTGCTGATGCGGGCCGGTTGCGCGTGTCCTAGGGTCAGCTGGCCGGTTGACTCGGGTCGAGATCCGGTCGTCCCGGCCGTACTGATGGCAGCACCGTCGCCCTACAGCACCAGACAACGCAAGCGAGCCCTGCGCTTCGCCGTCGTGGGCAACGTCGTCCCGATCGCCGTCGCGACCGCCACCGACTTCAGCTCCCATCACGCGGTCTTCTTCATCGGCGCGATCGGTGGCTGTCTGGCGCCGATCGTGGTCACTCTGGTCAATCGCCGCCAGCCGATCCTCTTCTATGCGGCCGCGTACGGCGGCATTCCGGCGCTGACGATGCTCCAGGCCTACAGCGGGGGCGCCTCCTCCGGCTACTCCATCCTGATGATGATGGCGATGATCTGGTTCGGCCTGCGGACGAGCGACCGCGAGCTGACGGTCGGTATCGGTGTCCTGGCGGCCTGCTCGTACGGGCCGATGCTGATCTTCGGGCCACCGGCCTATCCGGTCGACTGGGGAAGCGCAACGCTGCTTCTGCTGGTCGGCTTCAGCGTCGCCTTCTCCCTGCGGGCGGTCACCCGGGAGACGCAGATCCTCAACGCAAGGCTGGTCAAGGATGCGACCGTGGACGACCTCACCGGCCTGCTCAACCGGCGCGGTTGGCGGTTGACGGTCGAGCGCGAGCTGGCCCGGGCCGGCCGGGAGGGAACCCCGGTCGGCCTGCTCCTGCTCGATCTGGACGGCCTCAAGGAGATCAACGACAGCCGCGGCCACGACGAGGGCGATCGCGTGCTGATCGAGACGGCCGAGCGCATTCGCGCCGCGCTGCGCGCCGGGGACGTCATCGCCCGGCTCGGCGGCGACGAGTTCGGAGCGCTGCTGATGGATACCTCCGACGGCCAGGGCCTGGCGGCGGTCGACAGGCTGAAGCAGTTGACCCCGGGGCTGGGCAGCTTCTCCGCCGGCGCCGCGACCTGGGATGGCAACGAGAGCCTCGACGAGCTGCTCCGCCGAGCCGACATCGCCCTCTACTCGGCCAAGACTGACGGCGGCGGCCGGGTGGAGATCGCTCCCCCGACGCTCGAGCCGTCCGAGGTCTTCCCCGAGGCGGCGGTGCGGACGGACGAAGCGACCAACCGCGAGTAGAGGTCGATCCCCTTCTCGGTCAGGTGGATGCCGTCGGTGGTGATGCCGCCGCGCGAAGCGGCGACCGCATGCCAGTCGACGAGCTCGGCCTGCCCCCAGTTCTTCGCCGCATCCGAGATCACCGAATTGACCTCGTCCTGCCAGCTCCGCGGGACCTCCACGTTCACCAGAAAGACGTGCGGGACGCCGCGGAGCGCCCGGTGCAGCTTCTCGAGGTCGTCGCTGTAGACCGGGCCGTTGTTGCCGAGCTGCAGGACGACGTAGTCGGGGAGCTTGCCGCGCGCCGAGTAGTCGTGCAGGAGCCCGATGATCTCGTTGGGCTGCCGGCCGACGGCGGCGTTCAGCGTCAGCCCGCCGCCCAGCAGGCGCGCCAGGCCGGAGCGCGCGTCGACCATCACGGAGTCGCCGAGCGCCAGCACGGGCAGCGGCGCCGACTTCCTTCCGTGCCCGCCATCGAGCGGTTTCGGCGAGGGGACCTTCGGCCGCGGTGCCGACTTCGGCGTGATCTCGGCGGCGGCCACGCGCAGCTGGCCGGGACGGCCGCGGGGCACGATCCCGCTCCAGCCCACGACGATGACAACCGCCGTCACGCCCACCGCGATCCCGACGCGGCCGATGCGCGTCCAATCGGGTTGCCGCCAGCTGGTCGAGCGGCGGAAGGGCTGCTCGACGTAGCGGTAGGAGAGGTCCGCGAGCCCAAGCGTCACCCCGAGCTGCAGCGCGAAGAGGACCGGCCCGTGCAGCGGCACGTCGATCCCCGGCCGGGTCAGCTCCAGCACCGGCCAGTGCCAGAGGTAGAAGCTGTAGCTGCGCAGCCCAAGCCAGCGCATCCCCGGGTTGCCGAGGGTGCGGCCGATGGAGGCGGCCGGGTGGGCGAGCGCCGCGATCAGCATCGCGGTCCACACCGACAGCAGCAGGAACCCGCCGTGGTAGAGCGAGATCTCGTAGTCGTGGACGGTGAGGAAGGTGATCACGACCATCGACAGCCCGATCGCCCCGATCGCGTTCAGGGCGATTGGCGCCAGCGTCCCCGTCTTCGGCTTGAGCCGCTCGGGGTGCCAGAAGAACGCCAGCGCCACCCCGATCAGCAGCGGCGCCGCCCGCGTGTCGGTCCCGTAGAAGACCCGGTTCGGGTTCGCCGGATCGAACAGGATCGCCATCAGCAGGCTCGACGCGGTCGCGCCGGCGATCACCCCGATCACCACGCGCCTGTGCCCGAAGCGCGTCATGCAGGCGGCGAAGGCGAGCGGCCAGAGCAGATAGAACTGCTCCTCGACCGCCAGCGACCAGAGGTGCCGGAAGAGCGACGGCCGCGCGAACTCCTCGAAGTAGGACTGGTGGCTGAAGATCAGGTCCCAGTTGGTGACGTACCCCATCGATGCGAGCGCCTGCCCCCGGAGCGTCGAGATCTGCCCGAAGTCGAAGAACGCGCCGGCGACCATCACCACGGCGATCAGCACCCCGACCGCCGGCAACAGCCGCCGCGCCCGCCGCAGCCAGAAGGCGACGAGGTCGACTCGTCCCTCCTTGCGGAACTCGCTGAGCAGCAGCGAGGTGATCAGGTAGCCGCTGATCACGAAGAAGACGTCGACGCCGAGGAACCCGCCCGGAAGCCAGCCACCCCCGTTGTGGAAGTGGTAGACGAAGACGGCGAGCACGGCGATCGCGCGCAGGCCATCGAGGCCGGGCATGTACGGCAGTCGACCGCCGCTGTTCGGTTGCGATTGATCCGTCATCGGATCTCTTCGGTCCGGTGGAGCCGGAGACCGTCACGAGAGATGGTCGCAACCTGGAACCCGTTTGAACAGTCCCGAGAGGGGAGTTGCAGCCGGCGCTAGCGGCCCCCTGCTCGACAGCGGCGCACACGTCGGAAAGCCGGGGCTGCGACCCTCTCTATTCGCCGATGCCGTTGACCAGCGGGTCGAACGGACCGTTGTCTCCGGAGAGCGGATCCGGCCGGTAGCGGACGAATGCCGCATCCCCGAGATCGAGGCTCCTCGCGGTCGCCTCGAGCGCCTTCGGCTGAGCGACGGAATCCCAGCGCCCGGTATCGACGCGGTGCTGCACCGCGAGGACGCCGGCCACCAGCTCCGAGGGAGTGAAGTTGCAGTGCTGCTGGCGTTCGATGAATGCCTGCCTCAGCAGCGCGCGAGAGCCGGCTCTGCGGACGACCTTCGCGTAGTGGTTCTCGTGCTGAACCGGGACCAGCTGATCGGAGATGGTGTGGAGGTCGAGCTCCGGCGCGAGCAGCCGGCCGGTGGGCACCGAGGTCGCCTCCAGCGAGCGGATCGCGCTCGTGTCGGCCTTGATGTCGGCGCCCCGCGTGAGGGTGGAGAGGTCATCCCGCAGGCTCAGCCCGGCCCTGCGGTAGAGCGCCCTGACCTCGGCGGCGTAGGACGATCGGTCGAGCAACCGCTTGAAATCGACACCGGCCGTCCAGGAGCCGTTGCCGCCGGCCGCCTGCTCGATGTACGGGCGCCCGAACTCGACGAAGTCCATGGTCGTGAACGGGCCGCTGAACTCGACGTCGTACTGCCCCTGCTCCTGCGCGTCGTAGTCGTGGCGGGAGGGCATCGGTGCGCCCGGTGCCCAGGGGGAGACGTTCAGGAACGCCAGCGCCAGCGCCAGGCGGGCACGGCCCTGCGGGCTCGTCTGCGCCTGTTGCGCCACGGCGTCCAGCGCCTTCCCCGTCGCCAGGCCTTCATCCGGGCCGGTGAACCGGACGAGCTTGATCGGGACGCCTGCGGCAAGAAGCCTGCTCATCGCGTACTCGCCGTCCAGCTGGTAGTTGTTGAGCTGGATTGCACCGCCGACGATTCCGCAGGTCGTCAGCGCCCCGTCCGGGCGCCCATAGGGATTCGGCTCGTCCTCAAGCGCGCTAATCAACCCACCCATCGACGAGCCGACCGCGATCAGGTGACGCGGCGCGGAGGGCAGGTCCTGCTGCACGCCCGCGACCGCCTCGAACTGATCGCGGAGCGCGCTGCCGAGCGCCCACCACGACCCGCTCGGATCGTAGGACGAGCCCACCATGGCGTAGCCCCGATCGAGGAGAGCCTGCTTCGTGGCTGGGTCAGGGGCATCGGCCGCGACGAGAGGGCCGAAGCCGTGGCTGTAGAGCAGCAGCGTGCCGTTCCAATCCGAGGGCACGTCCGCGATCCAGTTGCCGCCGTCCGAGGTGGTTCCCGAGTAGCTGGTGGAGGTGCTCCCCTGGGCGCTCGAGATCCCGATGCCCAGTCCCAGCAGCCCGGCGAGGGCGAGTAGGTAGATCGAGCGTGTCTTCCTGCGTATGGCCACGCTGCTCCCTCCTCGGTGGAACGTGAATCCCACGCTTGGAACCAACTTCGACTCAAGATATTGGGTAACAAGTACCTTGTCAAGCAACTTGCGTCCCTGGCACCGCATAAGGTGATTGGATGAACCCGGCCGCCGATGCATCGCTGACTCGGACCGAGCCGGCGAGCCGCGCCCGCGTCGGATACCTCGTCTACAGGGTGGAACGGCGCGTGCGCACGCGCCTCGACGCGGCGACGCGCGCCCACGGGGTGACGACCACGGAATACGTGGCGCTCAGCGTGCTGCGCGACCGGGACGGCATGTCCAGCGCGGAGCTCGCCCGCTGGGCGTTCGTCACTCCACAGGCGATGAACCTCGTCATCTCGGCGCTCGAGCGGCGCCGCCTCGTTCGGCGACGACCCGACCCGAAGCGTCGACGCGTGCTGCGAGCTTCGGTCACCTCGAAGGGGCTCCAGGTGCTCGAGCACTGCGACGGATCCATGGACGAGATCGAGGCGGACATGCTTCGAGACCTCCCACCCGAAGAGGCGGATGCACTCCGCGGTGCGCTGGCCGCCTGCGCGCATGCCCTCGAGACGTCCAGGCCGCGCCTCGCCTGAGCGGGGGAGCAAACCACGAACGCCCCGACCAGGATTCGAACCTGGTACCTGCTTCTACTAGTGCGCCGGCGGGTGGTGGTGCCTGTGGTGCTTGTGCCGCTTGCACTTCTTGCCGCCGGCGTGGCCAGACGCGCCGCCCGGGTGGCCCGTCCCGAGCGTGCCCTTCACGGTGAGGGCCGGATAGACGTTCACGTAGTAGCGCTTGCTGACCGCTCCCGAGGAGTCGCAGACGAGCATCCCGCGGGTGTCCACGTTCGGCCCGGCGGGCTGGTCGGCACCATCGAAGTCCATGAAGTCGCCGTTCGCAGCGACCGGCCGGCCGCCGAAGGAGCGGACGTCGCGGAGCGCGACGAGCGTGCCGCTGTCGGGCTGGCGCGGAGCTGCATTCAGCGTCGTCTGCCCGGGCGCGGCGAGCCAGACCGCGGCCGCGTCGGTGGGGAAGTGGCCGGGGGCGCCCGCGTCGTCAGGCGTCGTGTACGCGTCGGTGAGCGACCCGTCAGCCTTCACGAAACGGCCCAAGCGGATGTCCGCGGTCGGGTCGGGCGACGCGTCGAGCAGCGCGGTCAGCTGCTCGGCGACGGCGTTCGAGGCCGCGGGCCCGACCGACTCGTCCTCCAGGCCGTGGTGGTGGTTGTGCGGATCGGTGGCACACGTGTCCATCGGCAGGTACGCGGCCGGGTCCCAGAACGACCAGGCGGGCTTCTCGTAGCCGATCATGTCGTCGCCGAGGCCGACCTGGAACCGGAAGGGCGCGCCGGCGTGCCAGGTGGGGACGGGCGGATTGGGGAGGTTGTCGCAGCTGGCGTCCTCGATCCCATAAGGGTTGCCCAGCACCAGACCGGGGAAAGCCTCGCCGGGATTGACCAGGAACTGCAGGTCGGGTCCCACGTCGAGTACCGCGACTGAGGTCTTCAGCTCGTCGCCGACTGTCCCGGTGTCGACGCAGTTGGTGTACAGGTGCCGCTCGCCGAAGGTCCCGATCGAGGCGAGGAACGCGAAGAGCTGGTTCTGGAGCGGCACGCAGAACTCGGTGCGCCGACCGTCGACCGGGCCGGGCCGGGCGGGCCTCGAGCCCTGGGCCAGCTCAGCGGCGACATCGTCGGCCAGCGTGTCACCGGTCAGCTGCACCTGGGCGAAGCAGCCGTTGGCGCCGCTGTTGCAGGGAGGGTCGGGGATCGCCGGATCGGTGATCGGGTCCTCCATCGAGCCGTTGTCGCCGACCAGGAACATCGCCATTCCCCCGTGGCCCGGTCCGTAGCGATCGACCATGTCCTGCTCCAGCCGGTTGTGGAAGTAACCCGGCCAGTCACCGCTCACCGAATGGGACTCCTCGAAGGTGTCGGAGTGCCCGATGTCCTGGTTGTGGTCGGCCAGGTTCATCATCGTGAAGATCGGGTCGCCGCTCGCGTCGAGCGCCTGCAGTACCCGGATCTTGTTATCGATGGCCGTGGGCTCCCCGGCATCGTTGGTGGTCGGGAACCGGTTGGGGATCTCCTGCCGGATCCCGGGCGGCACCGGGAAGTCGGTCTCCCGCAGACTGGCTGCCTGCCGCTGATCACAGGCAGCGACCGCGACCTTCGCCATCTGGGAGTCGAGCCAATCCATGTAGTACTCGTCAATCCCCGAGTGAAGCGGGAACCCTCCGGCGTCCGGAGCGCCATAGAGGCCGAGCGTGTCGGGGGAGCTCTCGTTGTGGTTGGAGCTCACAACCATCTGGTCGATGTGGCCGCAGGTCGCGTCGTGCGGCGTCTCCCCGGCAAGATTCTCGGCCTGCGTCCGGGCATCCCGGACGTAGTTCTCGTAAATCCCCTGCGCGATCACAGACTCCAGGACGACGGTCCTCCCTCCCGTCGAGAAGGCGACAGCGCGGGCATCGATCGGGTCATGCAGGAACTTGGCGAGGTGGTTGATCCCACCGGATAGGTAGATGCCGTCCCAGCGCCCGTTGCCGTTGTAGTCGCAGAACGGCTCGGGAGAGCCACCCGGGTAGTTGAAGTCGCCCGATCCGTCGGTGTCCGTGTAGGGCTCCTCGAAGCGCCAGAGGCGAGGCCCGTCGAACGTCGCGCGCGGGCAGCTCGCCTCCGGGAAGTCCTGCAGGTCCTGGGCCGCGTCGTAGGCTGGCGGCGTCGTGTCAATCCGGGCGGCGCCGATCTGCCAGCCCGGGACTGCGGCGGAGGCGGAGGCGGAGGCGAACATGGACACCGCCACAGTGATCACGATCCCCAGACCGGCCTTCATGCCGTGGTGGAATCTACTCCCCGACGGTCCATTGGTCAAAAAAGGGGGACTACGAAGGACGGCCGATCCGGCCTGGAACCCACGAACGCCCCGACCAGGATTCGAACCTGGGGCCTACTCCTTAGGAGGCGGCTCGGGGCGAAAACGGCCGGGTACAGCGCGGGCACGAAAGTCCTGCAATTCGGCAGGTTCCGGCCGATTTGCTTACCCGCGAGAACCCGCTCAAGCCCGACCTGATGTACCCCTCTCGTACCCTCGAGAACCCGCCGAAACCCAACCTGATGTACCCATTTTGTACCCACATTCTCCGGGCCAACGATGGCGTCAGCCCAGATCCCAAGCCGGCCACACGACCGAATCGACGATCTCCTGGGCTCGCTCCCGATGCGGTTCGGGGACCGGCATCTCGCTATCGGCAGTCACGACTCCGTACTCGCCGTCGCGCTGCTCAATGCCCTCGCACCAAACGACGACGCTCTCGACCGCACCGGTGTCCGTGTCGACGAGAGCTGACACCGGCACGTCGTACTCAACATGCACTCTCACGCTCCACCTCCTTGGCGGGATAGTGTCATTGGCCAATGGCTGTGCCCGATTTCCAGACGCTTATGCGCCCGCTCCTTGGACTCACTGAGGATGGCGCAGCCCACAGCATTTCCGATCTCCGCTCCGCCATAGCCGAACAGTTCGCCCTCTCGGAGGAGGACATGTCCGAGCGCATCCCGAGTGGACGGGTGACGACACTCCAGAACCGCGTTGGGTGGGCCGCCACGTACCTCTATCGCTGCGGTCTTCTAGAGCGACCGCAGCGCGCTCACTACCGGATTACGGACCGCGGTCAGCGGGTCCTGCGGGACAACCCTGAGCGAGTCGACCTCGACGTGCTGAAGCAGTTCGAGGAATTCGCGGAGTTCCGCCAGCGCTCATCCGGGGATGAGGCACCCCCCCAAGTGGCGTCGGCGAGTGAGTCGGAGACCGCCGAGGAGCGAATGGATCGGGCAGATCGGGAGCTTCGCTCGGCGCTCGCAGCTGAGGTCCTCGACCGGGTCCGAGACCAGTCCTGGCAATTCTTTGAGGACCTCGTTCTGGATGTCTTGCGGAAGACTGGCTATGGAGGCCCACGCGGGGCGGTCGAACGCCTGGGTGCCAGTGGTGATCAGGGTGTCGATGGGGTCATCCGTGAGGACGCCCTCGGCCTCGACCTGATCTACGTCCAGGCGAAGTTCTGGGCCAACACCGTGGGACGACCTGAGATTCAGCGCTTCTATGGGGCACTCCACGGGCAGCGCGCAACCAAGGGAATCTTCATCACGACATCGACGTTCAGCCCGGAGGCCACGGAGTACGCAGACAGCGTGACGCCGCGGGTCATTCTGATCGATGGGCGGCAGCTCGCCGAGCTCATGATCGAACACGGGGTGGGCGTTTCGGTCCAGCACGCGTATGAGGTCAAGCGCGTTGATCTCGACTACTTCTTGCCCGACGACGCGCAACCCGAGCCGTCGGGCAATTCCTGAACCTGTCTGATTCGCGCTGGGCACGATGCTGCGGCTGGCGAGCCTCCGGGCTACCCCATTGAGGCGGGGCCGGTGTAAGGAAGTTCACCGGCGACGATCTTTTCGTTCAACTCAAGAAGGGCGGGATTACTCCGTGATGCGTCGTTTGCTGCCGCCGCTGACCATCCATATGCAGTGGCGACCGCAACATCAAGCTCTTCGTGCAGTGACGCGAGGTCGCGGAATCCCCCATCCCGTACGAGCCCATAGAGCGCCGTCAAGCCGATCTCGTTCTGAAGACAAAGCTCGTCCCTCCGTTCGATCATGCGGCGGGCTATGTCGGCGACCGCGGACCGTTCGGCTTCGCGCGGTTGGGGCCATGGAAGAGTTGCGAAGGCTGAGCTCGGCGTGTAGCGGAAGTCGGTGCGGAACGTAGACGAGCGCGCCCGGGCCCAGTGCTCATGAATTGCGGAGCTCAGGATGCCCATCGAGTAGTCATCATCGAAAGCGAAGACCGTTGCTTGTCCAGTTCCGATCGCCCAGCTGTCGACCCAGCAATAGCCGCCTCGCCCTGATGTCAGGGCGGGGCAAGCCACGTAACGGTCCAGGCCTTCGAGGGCGTCGCGCATTCCCCGGATTGGCTCAGCAAAGCGCCACCAAATCCTTCTGTACGAGTCACGGCTCACTTGATCCCGATCCGGTTTGACTCGCTCCCGGACTCTCTCTAAGGCTTCCGGGTACGCCCGTGCTTCCTCAAGGCTCTTAAAGCCGAAGTCGATCACCCATCGGCCCGGGGAATGGTCGGGCCGCTGAGTCAGATCCTCACCCACGAGCAGGGGTCGAATGATCTCGCGCCACTCGGGCCCCTGCTCGAGCAATTCCCGAGCTTCATCTTCCTCGAGGATGAAGCCGGAACCCCCAGCTCCCAATATGCAGCCAAAGAATGCCCGCCCGTCATTCGCTTCGAGCGGTTCCGCGCGATCGACCGCGAGGGACTCGGGGACGAGTGAAGGAGCGATGGGCTCGTCCAGAGGAACACCATCCAAAACCCGGTTGATTGCCTCAGGATCGTCTGGAGACTTGATCCAGTTAACGATGCTCACCTCGACGGTTGCCTCCCCTGGCCATGACCGGGTCGAAACCGCGTCGGTGATCACGCCCCCTTCTTCTGTGATGTAGCCAAGGCTCGCAGGGCGAGCGCGCCCCTGGCTGATCGAGTTGGTCCCGACGAGGCCGGCTCGTTGACCGGGCTCAAGCTGCTGATGAGCCTTGCGGAACCAGTACACGCAGTAATCCTTGATGCCGACTCCGAATTCCTCTTTGAGCCACTCCGCGTATTCATCTCCCAGCACGCGCCGGATGTAGCGATCACCGTGAAACGGTGGATTCCCGATGATCGCGCTGGCGTCGGGCCATGGAACCTGTAGAGCATCGGCCCGCTGTATTCCGGACAAATCCGCGAGCGGAAGGGTGCTCTCGTCGAGCTCCAGCTCTTCGACAGCAAGCCGATGACCCATCCAGAGGGTCACGCGTGCCAGATCGACGCCGAACTGCTCGATCTCGATCCCGCGCATGTTCTGAAGCGGGAAGAATGCGCTCAGGCCCACTTGCTCAGGCCGGCCCTCGGCCCGAGCAAGTTCCTCAACTCGCCGCGCCAAACGCCCCTCGATACGGCGCAACTCTCGGTATGCGAGGTAAAGGAAGTTCCCCGATCCACAAGCCGGGTCGAGGACGACGTAGTTCAGGAGATCCCCTTGAGCGGCCTTCCCCCTCCTCATAGCTGGCAAGGGCGTCTATCCGCTCATTCCACGGCTCGACGATCGTTGGTGTCACGATCGTCTGAATCTCAGGCTCGTGCGTGTAGTGAGCGCCAAGATGCCATTGCCGCTCATGCCCGAACACTCCCTGGAGGAGGGATCCGAAGATCGAAGGCTGAACGTCACGCCAGTTGAAGTTGCTGACCTCTCGAAGGACCTCGAGCTCGTCAGGAACGAGATCGATTCGACTCGCAGTCCTGAACAATGAGCCGTTGACGTACGGCACCCCGGCGTACAGACCGTGCGCTGGACGGTCCGACGAGGGGTCGTTCAG
>CAWAJF010000002.1:0-36432 GCA_963782345.1 uncultured Solirubrobacterales bacterium
GCGATCACGCGCCGAGCGACCCGCGGCGCGACTCCTCCGCATGGGAAGCAGCAGTCCTTTGCACGGGCGCCAGCCTAGCTAGAGAAGAGCGTCTCCTGGGCCGTCCGCTTCGGATACGCCACTCCAAGGATCAGGAATTGCACCGAATCCTCTGACCGGATCGCCTCAGGCAAGGCGAGAGGGGGGAAAGCGTCAGCCGTATCGGTCCGGACCTGCCCGTTCGAGAGCTATCCGGATCAGCACCCGCTTCTGGGCACGCATCCGCTCGCGATAGTCGTCCCAGTCGGGGTTCTCATCCGGAAAGCGCTTGTAGTAGTCGATAAGTGGGTCCATCGCCTCAGGCAGCGAGAGAATCTCGGCCTCGCCCTCCGCATAGATCCAGCCGCCGAAGAAGCGCTCGGTCAGTACACAGAGCTGCGCCCAAGGGTCTCGGCGCATGTTCATGACCTTGTACGCGGTCTCGCGGCTGGAGATGATCGCCCGTCCCTCTCCGTCCACGTTCACCAGCACCGGGGTCTGCTGAATCCCGCCGGCGCGCCGAGTGGCGAGGACCGCACGATGGTGCTTCCGCATGAACTCACACGCGGCCTCTAGGTCCATCCGCCGACACTACGGAGTTCGGCCGGTCCCTGCCGCCAAGCGATCGGGCCGAACGAGTCGCGGGCCCATGCGCTCCCGATCTGGGCCATCCGCGCTCGCGCTCTGGGCGAGGAAGAGGAGTGAGCGGCGGCGGCTCGAGACCGCATCCCCGGCGGCCCAGCAGGTCTTGGCTGCAATGCCAGTCAGGTGGGTGTCCTGACGGAGGCTTCATAAATGCGGCAACGAGGATCATCACCTCGCTGCGGGCTATGCCCGACCGGGTTGACGCGAGGCTGTCGCGCAATTGCGGGTGAATCGGAGCCGAGCGGCTCCGCGGAGCCGCCGACGAGCTCGATCAGCGGCGCCGGCGAGGACCCCCTTGGCGAGCTCCTCGTAGGTGCGGATCGCCCCGTCGGAGGCCGCGGCGCGGAACCTGAGCCGTCGACGGCGAGGACCGTTGGCTCGATGAAGCCGGCCATATCCCGCGTGGTAGGCTCGGGTCATGCGGGGATGCCGCAGCGCTGCAGCGCTCTTTGCAGCGGTTTTCCTGGCGTCATGCTTGTTGGTGGCGCCCCCCGCAAGCGCCGCCGGATCCGGCTCGTTCAGCCCGGCCCCCTCTCTGGGCACGCCCCGCACCGGGCCCTCTGCCGTCCTGCTCGCCGACGGGCGCGTCCTGGTCGCGGGCGGCTACTACAACGTGTCTCCGGCGCTCGGCAACGCCGAGGTCTTCGTCAACGGCGGCTTCAGCTCCGCCGGCATCGGCTCTCTGGCAACACCGCGGCAGCAGGCGGCCGCCGCGCGGCTCGGCGACGGCCGCGTGCTCCTAGCCGGCGGCTTCAACGACATCTCCTATCTGAGCAGCACCGAGATCTTCAACCCGACGACGAATTCGTTCGGCCCGGCGCTCTCAATGCCCGGCCCGCGCGGGGCCGCCGTGGCGGCCCCGCTGCCGGACGGCAGCGTGCTGATCGCGGGCGGGAATACCGACGGCGCCCCCTCCCATGTGCTCGCAAGCGCGTTTGTCTACCACGCCGCGACCAACAGCTACACCCTCACCGGAGCTATGACGACGCCGCGTGAGCACGCGGTCGCGGCGCCGCTCCCCGACGGGCGCGTCCTGGTCGCGGGCGGCTTCGACGGCTCCTCCTACCTGTCGAGTGCCGAGATCTTCGACCCCGTGACCGGCAGCTTCAGCTCGGCCGGCGTCGGTTCGATGACGGTCCCGCGCGAAGGGGCGGCGGCGGCCCCGCTGCCCGATGGCCGGGTGCTGATCGCGGGTGGCTACAGCCCCGCGCTGCTGGCGAGCGCCGAGGCCTTCGACCCGGCGACGGCGACCTTCAGCTCCGCCGGAATCGGCCCGATGGCCAGCCCCCGCGCCCGCGGCGCCGCCGCCCCGCTCCCCGATGGGCGGGTGCTGGTCGCGGGCGGCACCCTCAACGGCTCCTCGACAACCGGCAGCGCCGAGATCTACACCGCCACCAACACGTTCAGCCTGGCGACGACCAAGCTGAAGAAGCTGAAGCTCCTGGTCGAGGTCTCGGCCTTCGGGAGGGTGCGGGTCACCGACGCCCGGGCCGGGCGCCACGGCGCGGCGGCATCGAAGCGGCGCCGCCACCGCGGGCGCAAGCTGAAGCTGCGGCCCACGAGCGCCGTGGGCGGGCCGGGCACGATCAAGCTCCGGCTCAGGCTCACGAAGCACGCCAAACGGAAGCTGCGGCGGACCGGCAAGCTCAAGGTTCGCGCTCGGATCACCTTCACGCCGCAGGGCGGACTCGCCAACACCCGCACGATCAAACTGAAGATCCGCTCGAAGCACCACACGCACCGTCACTGACAGGGCACGGACGGTGGGAAGGGCGCGCGCCTTCCCATCAACTTCATCGTCGCGCTAACGCCCAGCGCCTTTCGGGTGTTCAAGATCCGCAAGACCTGGCCGGCCTGAGGCTAAAGAAGGAGCTCGGCGCGCTGCCCCGGCAGGGGCTCCGGTTGCAGATCGACGACGGAGGAGTGACGAAGCACTTTCGCCTCCAGGGCGCCAATCGGATCGGCGCTCGACTTCGAGATGACCCGCTCCAAGTTCGCGACGAGTTTCGCCGAGCAGTTGCGGGCCGCTCTCGCCTGAGCTCGCGGCCTCAGACCGCCCCGGCGCACCTCACACTCTCCCCCGTCCTAGAGATGTAGCCGGTGGCGCTCGAGCCTGTGCTCTGGGTGCTCCTCCGGCGAGGGCTCGTCTCCCCCGGTCCGCCGCACCAGCGCCCAGGTGAGCACCGCACCCACCGCGACCAGCCCGACCAGGACCCAGGTCGAGTCCGCGACCGCGGTGGCGAAGGCGCCGGACGCGTCGCCCGGGTGGGCCGTGAGCTGGTCGTCCTGGATTGTCTGGAAGACCGCCGCGACCGCCGCCAGCGATACGGCGCCTGCGGTGACGCGGACCATCGCCAGCACTCCGGCCGCGATCCCCGCCTTGGCGCGCGGCATCGCCAGCATCGCCGCGGTCGACATCGGCGCGTAGACCAGCCCGAGCGAGATCCCGAAGAGCAGATAACCCGGCATCAGGGAGCCGTAGGAGCTCGATGCGTCGATCTGCGTGAGGAGCGCGAGCCCCACCGCGCCGCAGACCATCCCGACCGTCATCAGGGCGCGCGGCCCGAACCTGTCGATCAGCCCGCCGCAGAAGGGCGAGATGAAGACCATCGGGGCCGTCACCGGAAGGATCAGAAGCCCGGCAGCCACCGGGCCGTGGTCGAGGACGCCCTGCAGGTACTGCGGCTGGAAGAAGATCACCGCCCAGTACGCGCCGACCAGGGTGAAGGCCGCCGCCGATGCGCCCAGGTACGGGCCGTTGCGAAACAGGCTGAAGTCCACGATCGGCGAGTCGACGCGGTGCTCGATCGCCCAGAAGCCCGCGAGAAGGAGGAGGCCGGCCGCGAGCAGGGCGATCGTCCTGGCGGACCCCCAGCCCCAGTCGTCGGCGCGAACGAGCGCGAAGACGAACGCCAGGAGCCCAGGCGTCAGCGTGGCCAGGCCGGGCAAGTCGAGCTTCGGCGGCGAGGTCTCGTCGCGTGACTCCCGGGCCGCCCACCAGGTGATCGCGACGCCCATGGCGCAGATCGGCAGGTTGATCCAGAAGATCAGCCGCCAATCGACGTCGATCAGCACACCGCCGACCAGCGGGCCGATCGCCAGGGCAAGCGCCGAGACAGCCGCCCAGATCCCGAGCGCCTGCGCCTGGCGCTCTGTGGGGAACGCGTGGCTGACGATCGCCAGCGAGAGTGAGAGCATCGCGGCCCCTCCTGCTCCCTGAACCGCCCGGGCGGCCACGAGCAGCGCGTCGTCCGAGGCGACCGCCGCCAGCACCGACCCGGCCCCGAAGACCGCCATTCCGATCAGGAAGACGAGGCGGCGCCCGTAGATGTCCCCGAGCCTGCCGGCGGTCACGACGAGGACCGCCAGCACCAGCAGGTAGCCGTTCAACACCCACTGGACGTTGTCGGGCGAGGCGTGCAGGTCGCGCTCGATCGTCGGCAGCGCCAGCGCCACCACGGTCGAGTCGAGCATCAGCAGGAAGAGCCCCATGCAGGTGCCGACCAGCACCCACCACTGCCGCGTGGATACCGGCGACGACGTCACGCTAGGGAGAGGGCGGCTCGAGTACGACCATCGCGCCGGAGCAGCGTATGACCCGCCCCGGCGGGACGGCCCCGGCGCGGACACGACTCGACGGCTAGAGGAGCCTGACTCGCCCGTTCGGGATGTTGTAGACCGCAGGACGGACCCAGAGCCGTCCCTCGTCCACCGCCGGCTTGATGATCGGCTCCGTGGCCGCGATCGCGGCGGCCTGGGCACGGGCGTTGGCGGCGACGGAGGCTTGCAGCGTGCGCTGGCCCGCCGGAATCGCGCTGACGGTCGGCACGATCGCGCCCACGATTTCGCCGATCGCCCCATACTTGGACGGCGGATAGCTCGAGGTCCCGTTTGCGACCCCGAGCGCGGACCTGACCGCCCCGCAGTCGCTGTGGCCGAGGACGATGATCAGCTTGACGCCGAGGACGGCGACCGCATACTCGGTGCTTCCGAGGGTTCCGACGTCGATGCTGTTGCCCGCGACCTTGGAGACGAACAGGTTGCCCCGCTCCACATCGAAGATCAGCGTCGGCGAGACCCTCGAGTCCGAGCAGGTGATGATCGCCGCGAAGGGCGCCTGTTTGCTGGCGCGCCGCTCGCCGACCGGGGAATAGTCGCGCAGCTCGAGCTTGTTGGCCCGGTAGCGCTTGTTGCCTCCCTGGAGCGCGCGCAGGGCCGCACGGGGCGAGCGAGGATGCGGCGCCCGGCCCTTCGCGGGCTGCTTGGCGGCTGCGGCCTCGGCGGCCAGGGCTTCAGCGGCGGCGCCGGGAACCAGGGCGGCCGCGCCGACGGCGCCGGCGCGCGTCAGGAACCTCCGTCTCGAGACGTTCTCGTCGAACACCGCCCTCCTGCCTTCCTCCCCTCTACTCGAGGATGCAGTGATCAACCATACGCTTCGGGGAGGGGTCGAACAAGCGGTGTGATCCCGACGGCAGGTCGTTGGGTTGCCAAGCCGCGGGCGGGAATCCGCCGCCGGACCTACGGGGAGGGCAGCTCGAGCAGCGCCGACGCCTGCCGGCACCGGATCACCCGCCCGGAAGCAACGGCCCGGTGCAGCTCGACCACGCGGCGCTCGCCGTCGAGGAAGAGCAAATCGAGGGAAAACCGCATCCCGAAGGTGTGGACGCTGCGACAGCGCGGGATCAGCAGGCCCGTCCCCGCCTCCTCGCGGGAGAGCAGGGCGAGCCCGAGCAGGCGGCTGAGCGGACTTGTCGCCACGGGAACCTCGAGTCCGAGCAGCTCGGTGCGCTCGACCCCGCGGAAGCGAAAAGGCGTCTCCACCCGAACATAAGCTTTCGGCCGCATGGAATACGCGGCACAACCCGCCGAGGTAGCCCGCCCCGAGTCGACCTTCCTCCAGCGGGTCTTCATGTGGATGTTCACCGGCCTCGCGATCACCGGCGGGGTGGCGGCGGCGATCGGATCGAGCGACAAGCTGCTCACCGACATCACGAAGTCCCCGGGGATCGTGATCGGCGTGATCGTCGCGCAGCTCGTCCTCGTCCTCGCCCTGGTCTTCCTGCTGCCGCGGATCTCGGTCGGGCTGGCGACCTTCCTCTTCCTGCTCTACTCGGCGACGGTCGGGGTCACGTTCGCGCTCATCTTCGAGCTCTACACGACCCAGTCGATCTTCACCGCCTTCCTGATCACCGCGGGGATGTTCGGCGCGCTCGCGGTCTGGGGCGCCGTCACCCACATCGACCTCTCCAAGGTCGGAGCGATCGCCTTCATGGCCCTGATCGGCCTGATCCTGGCGACGATCGTCAACCTCTTCTGGGCCAACTCGACGCTCTACTGGATCACCACGTACGCGGGCGTGGGCATCTTCGCCGCGCTCACCGCGTACGACATGCAGAAGCTCAAGCAGATCAATCAGCAGGGGCTCTCCGGCGAGGCCGAGGGACGAGCCGCGATCATGGGCGCCCTCGCCCTCTACCTCGACTTCATCAACCTCTTCCTCTTCCTGCTCAGGATCTTCGGCCAGAGCCGTTGACCCGCGGCGTCGAGTCGGGGCCCGATGGGAGGCCGCGCTGCTGGTGGTCGCTCGGCACGCCGGACTACCTCGACTACCACGACTCCGAATGGGGACGGCCGCTGCACGGCGAGACGGAGCTGTTCGAGCGGCTCACCCTGGAGGCATTCCAGTCAGGCCTCTCCTGGCTCACCATCCTGCGCAAGCGCGAGAACTTCCGGCGGGCGTTCGACGGCTTCAAGATCGAGAAGGTCGCGACCTATGGCGACGAGGACGTGGCTCGTCTGGTCTGGAGCTTCGCCCCGGATCCGGGCTCCCGGCGCCGAGGACTCGGTCCGACATCCCGTCGATCACACCGGAGTCCACCGCCCTGGCCAAGGAGCTCAAGCGCCGCGGCTTCGTCTTCGTCGGGCCGACGACGGCCTACGCCGCGATGCAGGCCGCCGGCCTGGTCAACGACCACCTCGAAGGGTGTGCTTTCCGGTAGCAGACGTCGACGCCAACCCTGGGTTCCCTTTTGCTGCAACCGGTCGTTCAGGACCCCCTAAAGACTGGCGATGGCAACCCGCATGCGCCAAGATGCCCAAACCAGTGGACGAGACCGCACGCAGAGGAAATTACGAGTCGGGCGCCGACTACGTGCTCGAGTACGGAGAGCTCCGCTTCTCCTTCAACGAGCGCGACTTCGCCCAGCGTGTGGAGCAGGCGGCGGTCAAGCTCGACTTCGTCCGCCAGGGTCTCGACGAGCACGAGCTGGAGGACCTGCTCGAGCTCGCCGTGAACGGCGAGATCCGGGAGCCCTGCTCCCCCCTCGGCGGCCACGTCAACGAGAACTGGGATGAGCTCGTCGGCCCGTCCAACAAGAGCCTCGTGCACTGGCTTCGCCGCCTCGTCTTCCGCGGCGCCTGGCTCGACCAGCGCGTCAAGGAGGGCGAGCTCGACATCGTCTTCGACGAGTCGAGCCAGACCTTCGGTTACGTCCAGCCGGACCGCGACTCAGAGCTGATCGAGCTCTCCGAGGAGCCCTCCTGGGGCACGGTCGCCTACGGCGGCCGCGATCGCGCTTAGCGGCCAGGCAATCAGCTTCTAACGGAGCGGCTCGGTGCGGGTGAGCCAGTGGACCGCCGCCTTGGCCCAAATGGCGCCGAGGAGGAGGGCGCCAATCAGGATGACCGGCAGCACAGTGATCTCGAGTGATTCCATCGTCTGTCCCAGGATGGCGGAACGTTCTAAGCGGGAGATCAAGGAGTGCCTGCGCCGTCCGCTTTTCATCCAGGTCATCGCTGCTCGTCCAGCGCCCCGTTTGGACAAGTAGGCTGGCTCGACCGATGTCGCTCGAGTCGAACAAGGCCGTCGTGCGGCAGTTCTACGCGGAGGTCATCAACGACCGAGACCTCGACGCGGTCGATCGGTTGCTGAGCGAGGACTTCACCCACAATGGCGAGAGACGCGGCCGCCCGGGGCAGCGCCAAGCGGTGGAGGCGTTCCTGCGGGGCTTCCCTGACCTGCGCAACGAGATCGCTTTCATGCTCGCCGAGGGGGACCTGGTCGCGGCCCACCAGGAGTGGCGCGGCAGGCACGGCGGCGAGTTCCTGGGCCTCGACCCGACGGGCAAGGTGGTCAACTTCACCTCGACCGCCGTACTGCGGATCCGCGGCGGGACGATCTCGGAGGCCTGGGACGAGGTCGACATGCTTGCGGTGCTCCAGCAGGTGGGGGCACTTCCAGGCCACTAAGACAGGGTGCCGAACCTCCGGGCGGCGCGATGAGCGGTGCGATTGCGAAGCTCCTGGCCCCCGGCCGGCGGCGAATCCGTCAGCCGGTGAGCCAGCTCGGCGGATCGATCTTCGGCACCCCGCTCGCGATCCTCTGCATCACCCCGTAGAAGCGCGGCAGCTCCGGGTAGACGATCGCCTTGCCCGTCGTGATCAGGCCGACGGAGATCGCGCGCTCCGGATCGGCCCAGCCCATGATGTTGATCAGCCCGAGGTGGCCGAAGGCGAGGTCGGTGTCTCGCCCGTAGAGGCTCACGACCTTGGCTCCGAGCATCAGGCCATAGGAGAACCGCGTCGGGAAGATGAGCGAGAAGTCGATCTCGAGATGCGACTGCTCGGTGAGAGCGCGGCGGATCGTCCGCTCCTCCATCACACGGACGCCGTCGAGCTCGCCGCCCATCCGGAAGATCTCGAAGAAGCGCGAGAGCTCATTTGCGCTGGTGATCACGTTGGCCGATGGGATCAGCCCGGTGAGGAAGGGGCTCTGGTTCGAGTTCTCCACGACCTCGTCGAGCGGCACGCCGAGCACTCGCGTGACCAGATTGGAGAGCGGCGGCAGCAGGGGCGGCCCCGTCACATAGCTCGGTGCGACCTCCTCGACGTCCTCGGGACTGACTCCGTAGTTCATCCACCGGAAGCCGAGCGGGTCCAGGATCTCCTCCATCAGCACATCGCGGACCGTCTTGCCGGTGACGCGCCGGACGATCTCGCCGAGGATGAACCCGCCCGAGACGGCGTGGTAGGCCAGCATCCGTCCCGGCCGGACGGTCGGCTTCGCCTCGCAGATCAGCCTGACGGTCAGATCCCAGTCGTCGAGTGAGTTGACGTCGAGCGCCTCCTTCGGCATCGAGGCAATGCCAGCGCGGTGGGCCAGGACGTGCGCGATGGTCGTCCCCTCCTTGCCGTTCTGCGCGTACTCGGGGATGTACTCGCCGACGCGGTCGCCGATGTGGAGGAGGCGGCGCTCGTCGAGCAGGTGGATGACCATCGCCGTCACCGCCTTCGACGCCGAGAAGATGCACGCTGGCGTCCCTGTGGTCATCGGGACCTTCGGCGCGTCCTCCGAGTCCGAAGGCCCATTGCCACGGGCGTGCCCGATGGCGCGGTCGAGGACCACCCTTCCCTCGCGACGCACGCAGAGCTGGAGGCCAGGATGGACGCCGGTGCGGTAGAGGTCGACGGCCCCCTCCCAGATGTGCTCGAGGGTCTCGGGATCCAGGCCGGCCGAGCTCGGCTCCTCCTCGTGGGCGATGGTGGTCACCGAGTCGAGGTCGGACGGCACCTTGATCCGGTGGAAGACGTCCGGGACGCCCGGCAGATGCGGTAGATGCAGGACGTCCGAGAGGTGTGGACGTCGCGGCGTCATCGCCGGTTACAGGCGGGAGAGCAGCTCCGCGTTGCTCCCGGTCGCCACGATCTGATCCGAGAGTGCCCGGGCCGCTTCCTCCGCGTCCATTTCGGCCAGCTCCTCGCGCAGGCGGCGGACCCTGTCCATCTCATCGGAGTCCCGAAGCTCGTCCTCACCCGAGGCGCGGGAGTCGGCCACCACCAGCGCCGGGACGATGCCCTTGGCGGCCAACCCCGCGTCGAGGCGAAGCAGCAGGTTCTCGGTGGTCTCGAGAGCCTCGCGAACCTCGCTGCCACGGTCGTCGGAATCGAGCACGGTGGCGATCACGGTGAGCGAGCCGCTGCCCTCCTCATCGAGCTCACGGCCGGCGCCGAAGATCCGCTTGACGCGACCGGCGTCCCGGTAGCCGAGGGCGAGCCTACTCAGGGAGTCGATCAGCACGACGACGTCCTGCCCGGCTTCGGCGAGGCGCTTCGCGTGGCCCATGGCGAGCTCCGCCGCGCGAATCTGATCGCGCGGCTCCTGATCCGCCGTCGCGGCGAAGATCTCCGCCTCCGGAAGGGCGCGCTCCCATAGCGGTACCTCCTCGGGGCGCTCGTCCGCCAGCAGCACGCACAGGTGCGCACCGGCCTCGGCGATCGGCGCGCCGAGCGCGCGAAGCAGCGTGGTCCGGCCGGAGCGCGGCTGCGCGAGGATCAGGACCCTCTGACCGAAGGCAAGCGGGCCGAGCAGGTCGACGGCGCGAACGAGCGGGTCGCCGGGGGCTTCGGGCGGGAGCAGGCGCCGATGCGGTGGCGCCGCGGTCAGATCCTCGAAGTGCTTGCGCTCGCCCTCGGGGCTCTGCCCGTTGACGGTCTCGACGCGGACCAGGGCGCGGTGGCGCTCGCCGCGCCGCGGCTGCCGAGCCGGGCCCGTCACCTGGTCGCCGGGACGCAGCTCGCAGCGGCGAATCTGGGAGGCGGAGACGTAGACGTCGCCTTCCGCCTCGTTCATCCCGCTCAGCCGCAGGAACCCGTATCCCTGGGGCATCCGGTCGAGTACCCCGGTGACCTCCTCGGCCTCGGCCTCCGGCTCCTCCTCGTCCTCCGTCTCCTCCTCGCCCTCAGGCTCCTCGGCGGGCTCCGCCTCGTCCTCGGGCGCGGCCTCGCCCTTGGGGCGCGCGCGCTCGCGCCTGGGCCGATCGGGGCGGGGCTTTCGCTCCGGCCGCTTGGGTTCCTCGTCGCCGCCGCGCTCCTCGATCGCCTCGATCAGCTCGTCGCGCGGGAGCATCCGGTAGCGCGGCACCCCGAGCTCACGCGCCCGCTGATGCAGATCGGCGAGATGTTGGTCCTTGAGTGCCATCAACGCGGGGCATGCTAGTGGCCCCAATCAGGCGACCGCCGGCTAGGAGGCAGGCACCCTGCTCGGATCGAGTCCCTCGGCCTCCGCCACGCGGCTCCACTCCTCCGCCTCCTTGGCGACGCGTGACGGGCTCCAGCCGAGCTCATCGCCGAGCACGGCGGCCACCGCATCGATGCGCGCGCGCTCGCGGAGCTCCGGCTCGGCGAGCAGGCCCAGGCGCGTTCGCCGCAGGAGGACGTCGCCGACCGTGCGGGCCTGCTCGTGCCTCGCCGCGACCACGACCTCCGCCATCAGGTCGGGGAGGCCGGGGACGATCGGCTCGGCGAGCTCCGGGCGCTCCTCACAGAGGTCGAGCACCCCCCGGGCGGCGTGTCCGTAGCGGAAGGAGAGCTGGTCGGCCGCGCCCTCGGGGAGCTCGACGCTTGTCTCGAGATCCTCCGGGCGGGCCGGCATGCCGAGCGGGATGTCGTCAGTGCGGCGCTGGGCCTCGCGGCCCTCCCGCTCGACGATGCGATCGACGACCTGCGCGGCCATGCGGCGGAAGGTGGTCAGCTTGCCGCCGGTGATGCTGAGCATCCCGGACGAGGTCTCATACAGCTCGGCCTTCCGCGAGATGTCGACCGACTTCTTCGGGTCGCCCGAGGAGATCAGGGGACGGACGCCCGCGTAGGCGCCGGTCAACTGGCCCGGGTCGATGTCCGTCCCGAAGTAGGCGTTGAGGGCGTTCAACAGGTACCCGATGTCGCCCTCGCTCGGCGGCACGTGGTCGATGCCGCCCTCGTAGTCGTTGTCCGTCGTCCCGACCAGGACTCGCCCGTACCAGGGGAGCGCGAAGATCGTCCGATCGGAGCCGGCCGGGACGATGCAGGCGGCGGTCCCGATGTCGAGGTCGGCGGTCGAGAGGGTGATGTGGGATCCGCGGCTCGGCCTGATGTTCGGGATCTCCTCTTCGCTCAGTAGCTCTCCGGGGCGGATCCGGTCGGCCCAGACACCGGTGGCGTTGACCACGTTGGCGGCGTCGATCTCCACCCGCTCGCCGGACTCGGCCTCGGTCACAGCGACACCGGTGGCCTTCCCGCCATCCTCCAGCACCTCGGTCACCTCCGCCCCGTTGAGGATCACGGCGCCGAATCGCTCCGCCTCGCCGAGCACTGTGAGCACGAGACGACTGTCGTCGGTCTGGCAGTCGTAGAACAGGTACGCCGCGCTCGGGTCAATCGGCTCGAGCGCCGGGATCAGCTCCACCGCCTCCTCGCCGGTGATGGTGCGGTGGCGGTCGGGTGACCAGTACTCAGCCTCCTCACGATGCTCATTGCGCTGGCTTCGCCCCCGTCCGATTCGCGAGGTCGCCATCACGTCGTACATGTTCAGTCCGATCCCGATCGCCCGGTTCTTCCGCTCCCCGGCCAGCGCCGGAACCAGAAACGGAGTCGGGTAGACGAGATGCGGCGCGAGCCGGACGAGCAGCTGGCGCTCCAGCAGGGCCTCGCGGACCAGGCCGAGGTCGAAGTTCTGCAGGTAGCGCAGGCCACCGTGGACCATCTTGGACGAGCGGCTGGAGGTCCCCTGACCGAAGTCGCCCCGCTCGACCAGCGCGACGGAGTAGCCGCGCGAGGCGGCGTCGAGCGCCACCCCCGCGCCGGTGATCCCGCCCCCGACCACGACGACGTCGAAGGCGTCCTCCTGCATCGCGGCGAGTGCGCGGTCGCGCGAGATCATTCGAGGAACTCGATCACCTGATCAGCGGGCAGCCGCTCGGGCGTCCGCTGCTCCTGAACCGGGCCGCCGAGATGAAGGAGCCCGACGAAGCGCTCCTCATCGAGCATGCCGACGGCCGCCTGTCCCTCGCCGGTGCGGAGCACCTCGGGCGTTCGCCAATAGGTGGCGAGGCCCCGGCCGTGAGCGGTCAGCAGCACGATGTATGCGGCGCAGGCGGTGGCGTGCAGGTCCTCCTCGTCCTGAACCGGGTCCCCGGTCAACGCGCACGAGACGACCACCAGCGTCGGGGCACGATCGAGCTTCGCGGCCGACTCGGGACCGGCCGCCTCCTTGAGCCGCTCCAGCGCCCGCGGGCCGATCACTCGCAGCCGCCACGGGTTGGTCAGGTTGTGATTCGGAGCCCAGCGGGCGAGCTCGAGGATCTCCTCGAGCAGCCCGCGCTCGACCGGCTCGGGCCGGTAGGCCTTGTGGGTGCGTCGCGTGCGGATCGCCTCCTCGACTTCCATACGAGAAACCTAGACGGTCGATTCCGAATCACGTGCGCCCGGGGCGTGCGGCAGGCGCGACCCGTCAGGTGCCTGGCAGGCGGCGCCGGTACATCACCCAGCCCCCCCAGATCACGCCTGCACCCACCGCGACGATTCCGAGCGCGATCAGCCAACCCGGTATGCCTCCCCCGCTTCCGCCGCCGGACTCGCGCGAAGACGCCGGCGCGATCGGGACCGGATGGGGCTCCTCTGATATCTGGGTTCCCGTGGGACTCGCCGGCGCCGGACTGGCTCCCGGCTTGGCCTTGGCGTCGCGGCCCCCCGCGTTGACCGTGGCGCCGCCCGTGGCGCCCGCGGCCGCGCTCCCGCCGGCGACGTTCGAGTCGGCCCTCGGGACGGGACTGAGGGGGAAGGCCGCGGCGTTCACCGCCATCAGCGCCTGCCCTGTCACCCAGGCGGGCGTCTGGTCGCTGCCGGCCGAGTAGCGGTAGTGGCCGTCCCGTGCCTGCGCCGAGGCCAGATAGCTGAGCGGCGAGCCGCCACTGCGCACCGACGCGGGCGAGACCCCCGCCGCGAGCAGTCCCTGGGCGGCCCAGGCGGTCGACTGCGCGTTGACCGGGCCACCGGACAGTGCAAAGCCACCGCCCACGCGCTGCACTCCGCGCAGGTAGGAGACGGCGCGCCGAGCGCCCCCGCCGCCTGAGGCCCCGAGGGCCTGCAGCACCGCCCCGGTGCTGTCGGGGTCGCTGGCCGACTCGGCCGCGAATCCCCAGCCGCCGTCGTCGTTCTGGACGCCGCGCAGCCAGGAGACCGCGCGGGAGTTGCCCGCGGTCGCACCGGCGGCCTTCAGCGCGAGGATCCCGAAGGCGGTGGGGTTGACCTGCTCACCCCAGGAGCCGTCCCGGCCCCGTCGCGCGAGCAGGCGGCTGACTAGATCGTGACCCTGGAAGCTCCGCGGGTTGAGCCCGGCCCCGTGGAGGAGCAGGATCGTGCGCTCGATGTCTCCGGTGGTGCTGATCTGGCCGACCGTTCCGGCCAGATAGCCGATCGGCGTCGCATCCCCGTGATCGACGTCGAGCGGATTCACCGCCGCAGCCTCCAGGCCCAGCACGGCCCACCCGGTCATCGCGGGGCTCGACTGCTCGCCGCGAGCGAAGCCGAAGCCCCCGTCGCCATTCTGGGCAGCGCGCAGCCAGGAAACGGCGGCGCCGGGGCCGCCGCCCGAGGCATCGGCGCGCGGACCGCCGAGCAGAGCGGGCGTGGCCGCCATCAGCGCGACGATCAGACACGCCGCGCCCGCCGTCGCGCCCCGCGCCCGCGGGGTCGCCATCGCTGCAGGCTTCCACGCGAACTCGAAGCGGCGCCGGTAGCGAATCAGCATGCGCACCATCGCCGGACCCGCCACGAGCGCGAGCGCCGCGTTGCCGGCCGCGTGCGCGATGTTGAACGGGATGCCGCGCGCTGAGAGGGCGAGGAAGCGGCCGAGCGACTGCTCCCCGCCATAGGTGACCATCAACGAGAAGTCGAGCAGGGCCCCATAGGCGAGACCGGCGAGGGCGCAGACGGCGGCCAGCCCGAAGCGACCGAGCCGCCGGCCGGTCAGCCCGGCGAGCCCCGCGCCGACGACCCCGATCAGACCCCAGCCCGCCATCTGCCACGGCGTCCACGGGCCCTGACCGAGCCAGAAATTGGAGACCACCGCCGAAAAGGCGCCGACGGCGAACCCGGGAGCGCCGCCGAGGGCATACCCCGCGATCAGCGTCAGGTCGGTGGTCGGCACCACATTCGGGATCGGCGAGAACGCGACGCGGCCCGCGACCGAGATCGCCGCGAGCGCGGCGATCAGGGCCACGATCTGCGCGGGAGGACGGGAGCGCTCATACCAGGCGAACCCGCCGAGCAGCGTGAGAGCGAGCATCACCATGACGCCCGCCTGCCAGCTCACTGGGGGGCCCCTCCCGCCTGTGCCGGCGATCCGCCCGTTCGCGTCATTCCGCCGCCGAGCGCGGCCACGCCCTGCTCCACCGTGATCGCCGTCCCGTCGAGGATGCGGGCGACCTCGCTGGAGAAGTACCAACCTCCGGAGAGCAGCTCCACGGCGGTGCCGTCGGCGACGACCTCCCCCCGCGCCAGCAGGATCACGCGGTCGGCGAAGGTGGCGGCGAACTCGACGTCGTGGGTGGCGATCACCACCGCCGTATCTCGGTCCGAGAGCCCATGACCGAGCTCGGCCAGCTCCGCCTTGCGGGTCCGGTCCATGCCCCGGGTCGGCTCATCCAGCAGCAGCGCGCCGGGCAGCTCGCCGTCGCGGCCCGCCACCACGATCGCCAACGCCAGCCGCTGGCGCTCGCCGCCCGACAGATCCCGCGGATCGGCCTCTGTCAGCCCCTCCAGGCCGAAGCGCCGCAGTGCCTCGATCCCCTCCTGTCCACGCAGCTCGTCACCGACCCGCTCGTGGACGAAGAGATCGCTCGGCCGCTGAGGCAACAGCGCCACGCCGCGCGGCACCTCGATGCGCCCGCGCTGCGGGTCGAGGAGCCCCGCCGCGGCGCGCAGAAGCGTGCTCTTGCCGGCCCCGTTGCTGCCCATCAGGGCGACCCGCTCGCCCGGCTCGACTCGCATGTCGACGCCCCGCAGCGCCTCGGTTCGCTCCTGCCGGTCCCCCAGCTCCACCCAGAGGTCGCCCGCCCGGAGCGCGACGGGCCCCCTGCGCTCGCGCCGGCCCGCCCCCGGGGTCACGTCTTGCGATGCCATATCGACCAGTGTGATTGCAGGACCTGACTCCGTGAGGGTTTGGCGGGCCTGGCGCACGCTTGCCTGCGGCGGCAGCCCGATCGCGCTCAGCAGCCGCGCCCCGGGCGTCGCCAGGGCGGGCTCGAGCTCCAGGGCCCAGCCCAGGAACTCGGATGGGGATCCGTCAAAGCCGACCGCTCCGGCCTCCAGCGCCACGACCCGATCGGCCGCCGCAAGGCAGCGCTCCAGGCGGTGCTCGCCGAGGAGCACGGCGACCCCCCACTCCTCGTTGAGCCGCCGCAGCAGCGAGATCAGCTCGTCTCCCGCCACCGGATCGAGCTGCGAGGTGGGCTCGTCGAGCAGCACCAGGCGAGGGCGGGTCGCGAGGGCGGCAGCCAGGGCGACGCGCTGCAGCTCACCGCCCGAGAGGGTCTCGGTGGTCCGTTCGAGCAGGCCGTCCACGCCGAGCGCGAGCGCCACCTCCTCCACCCCCCGCGCGCGAGCGCCCGGGGGAATTCCCCGCAGCTCGAGCGGAAGCTCGATCTCCGCCCGCACAGTGGTGCTGATCACCTGCGTCTCAGGCTCCTGGGCGACGAGGCCGACCACCTCGGCGAGCTCGGCGGGTCCGTGCTCGCGCACATCCAGCCCGCCGACCTCGAGCTCGCCCTCCAGACCTCCTCCGTGGAAGTGCGGGACGAGCCCGCAGGCGGCTCGGAGCAGCGTCGATTTGCCGGAGCCGGAGCGACCCGCGAGCACGACGAACTCACCGGGCTCGATCGCCAGCTCGACGCAGGAGATCGCCGCCGCGCCCGCGTCCGGGTAGCGGTACGTCAGCCCCGCCATCCGCAGGACCGGCTCAGCCATGCGCGCGCCACCTCCGGACCGCAAACGGGAAAGCGGCGAGCACCAGAACGATCGCGCAGAGCGCGAGCGTCGCCGGCCCGGCGTCCAGGCGCAGGCCGGGAAAGGCCTCGAACTCGCCAACGCCGGCGAGGGCGGCTGTCGCGCTGATCGCGAGGATCGCAATTCCGCCGGCGGCGACTGGAATGTCATCCCGGGATGGCTCACGACGTGATCGCGCTCGGCCCGGCAGAGAGTGGCCCCTCAGCTCAAGTGTCGCGGCAACGTCTACCGCGCGGTCCAGCGAGCTCTCCACGACACGCCGGGCGAGCGCCGCCCTGCCGACCGGCGTCGCCGCGGGACCGCGCAGCTCGGCGGCCTCGCGCAGCCGCGCTCCATCGCCGATCGCAAGCGGAACCATCCGGGTGACCAGGCCGGCCGTCATGGCGGAGCGGCGCGCCACCGGGCGCAGCGCCCTGAGCGCCCGGTCGGGGTCCACGCACGCCGAATAGACCCCGAAGACGACCACGGCGACCACCACGCGCAGGCCAAGCACCGCACCTTCCACGAGCGCCTCGAGGGTGACGTCCGTGTTGCCCAGGACCGGTAGGTCCCAGCCTCGGGCGAGGACGGTGTCACCGCGGTGGTTGACGAGCACGTTGACGACGGCCATGACGATGAAGAGCGTGATCCCGAGCCGCAGCGAGGCGGCGACGGCGCGTCCCGCCCCCGCCGCGACGCCGGCGCCGGCGGCCGCCACGCCGGCGGCCAGCAGAACGAGAGGATTCGGATAGACGAAGGCGATCGCAGCGAGGGCGCCGAGATAGAGCACGGCCGCGCCGGGAGCCGCCCGGTGGAGCGGGCTGCGGCCGGGTGTATAGGCAAATGACGATCTCACTGTACGGGCACTCCGATCGCACCGGCCCCCGGCTGTGTCGCGATCGCGTAGTGGTTGCGAAGGTCCTCTCCCAGGAGATTCGTCGCGGCGGTCACGCCCTTGGAGTCCGTGCCGGTCACAACCCAGGTGGGAGGCCCGTCCCCCGGGCGCAGGGCCGCGACCAGCCCGCCCCCCTTGCCGATGCTTCCGGCGGGCTGCCCCTGCCGGTTCAGCAGCTCGAGCAGGGGCTTGTTCGTGCCGACGAAGCGAGCGAAGACGCCGCTGCGCTCCGGCCCAGCGGCGAGCAGCGCGGCCGTCTTGTCTCTGCGAACGGCGTTCCAACTCCCGACAACGACCACGAGTGGATTCCCGGTCGGGGCGAGCGACGTCTTCACGCCAAGCGGGGAGAAGCGCTTGCTCGCGGCCGCGCAGATCGCGGCCGCCGCGCGGCAATCGAGGACAGCCGGCCAGCGCCGCCCCTGGAACCCGCGCGCGAACGGCTCCGGCCATGACCCCACCACGGCCGGCACGCGCATCGCGGCCGTCCAGTCGCGGTAGTCCCACCAGATCCGGTCGCCGCCTGAGAGGTCGTACTGCGCGGCTCCGATTGAGGACTCGATGCCGTTCACGTAGAAGAACCAGTCGCTGCTTCGCCCGTCGCTCGCCGAGCCGGACAGGCCGTCGATCGACTGGATGAAGCCGCCGCCGTACCGCGTCGTGATGTCCGCATTCCGGTCGAGGACGCGCATGACGGTGTCGGACTCGTGGATCGAGTCCTGCTTCTCCAGCATCACCCTGTTTCCGTAGTCCCGGCTCACGGTCAGATGGACGTCGCCCTGGTCCTCTCCGGGGCCCAGCCCACAGCCGGCGGCCGCCGTGGCGCAGAGCGCCAGGGCGGCCGCCAGGGTTCGGGCTCCGATCACCTCTTGCCCTTCCCCTTGTGCTTGCCGTGCTTGTGCCTCCTGCCGCCGCGGCTGCGGTGCTCGCAGTTCTTGGCGAGCTTGTCGTGCTTATCGGCTTTCACGTAGTCGTTGCCGCCGCCGCAGTTGACGCGGTCCTTGCCCCCTCCGCGCACGTCGATTCGGTCGTCGCCGCCCCTCGCGCGGATCCGGTCGCTGCCGCCACGTGGCTTGATCACGTCATCTCCGGCGGTCGAGAGCATGTTGTCGGGAACGTCCGATCCGACGATCAGCCGGCCTCGCGCGGCCGGACACTTCTTGACGCGATGGGCCGTGCAGATCTGGGTCAGCGCACTCGGAATGTCGTCCCCGAGCGTCGCCTGGAGCCGTCGCGAGCCCGTCCCGTCAACGGTCACCGTGGCGTTGCCGGCCGCGTCCGTGGTCACCGGTCCATCCCCGCCCGAGATGACCGCGCCCGCAGCGGGGCTGGCGCTGCCGTCGTCTCCGTATGCGAGCACATGCACCGGGAACGGAGCGCCGGCCGGCTCCCGCACCGGCGCGTTCAGGACGAGCTCCGCCGGGGGAGGGAAATTCGGCGCCAGGTACCAGAGCACCTGCTGCCCGGCATGGATCGGGAACTGCGAGCCACCCACCTGCAATCCGACGTGATCCACCTTCGTGTACCAGAACGCCGAGCCGGTGGCGACCTGGCCCCCGATGCCGCAGACGCCGAGGCCGAAGCCCTGCGAGACGAACGTGTCCGTCAGCAGCAGGGGGTTGAGCCGACCCCGGCTCTCCGCGGCCTCGACGACAACGCCGAGCGCATTGGCGCCGGGCACGGGCACGCTCTGGCCGGATCCGCCGCTGCCAGGCCCGAAGCAGTCGGCCTGCGGACTGGTCGGCATGGTCGTCGTCTCGCTGTACTGGGTGAGATCGTCGAGCTGGCCGCTCGGGCCTACGACTCGGAGATCGTCCCCCACGCTGGCGCCGGCCGTCGCCGCGCCGAGCACGGCAAAGGCGATCAGCGACCCCACGGTCGCAAGTGCAAGTGTGATTCTCATCAGTGAGCCACCCCTTCCTCGAGGGTCGTCTTGGCTGGCCGGGGACAGGTCTCCTGGCTTCCGGGCTCGACTGTGGCCCCTTCCCAGGGAGTCGTGGACTCCCCAGTGGTCTAGTGCCCCAGCATCACCCGGTCACAGTGGCGGGACCGCGCCGGCTTCTCACCGGACTTCCCTTGACCACCGACCGTTATTTGCAGGCGCATCCTACTCCCGCTCAGGGTTGCCAGGGCAGAGGCGCCCTAACCCGGCACGCCCGGACGCGAAGCGGAGGACGTGCCGGTAGATAAAAGGGGCGGCCCGAAGGCCGCCCCTTTCACCACTTCAGCTGGAAGGCGAAGCTACTTCTTCTTCTTGGATCCCTTCTTATGGCACTTCTCGGTTGAGGTCGCCCTGAGGACCTCGCCGCTGTAGAAGGTCGTCACCTCGGTGGTGGTCCAGGCCTTTGCCTTGCAGCGGGCCATCACGTAGTAGGTCGGCACCTTCTTCTTCTTGCCGTTGACCTTGACCTTCATCTTGCCCGTCTTGCGCTTGTTGAACGTGGTGTCGAAATCCGTCAGGACGAGGCCCGGCGTGTTCGGGATGTTGCTGAACGACAGCGACCGGTGGAAGATGGTCCCGATGATCGTCAGGGACGTCGCGCCGGGACCGATGTCGGTCTGCACGTAGATCGTCTTCGGGCCGCCACTGAAGAACGTGACGGTACCCCCGATGGCGCCTCCGTTGACCTCCACGGATCCGCCGCCGGTGATGCTGTGAGGGCAGGCCATCTTCGCCGCGTCGGTGAACTTGCCCTCGATCGCGCTCAGCGGGCAGGCCGGGATGTTGCCGTTCACGAACCGCACGTTCCGGTCGATCGTGAACACGGTCAGCTTCGGCGACTGCGTCAGCGCGGGGTTGTCGATCGTGGTGAGGATGTTGTTGCGCAGGGACACGCCCCCGAAGACCTTCTTGTCCTGCTTCTTCGGGGCGAGCGTCGTCTCCAGTGACTGGCTGATGGGCCTCGCTGAGGCGACGCCCGAGAAGGCGAACACTCCGAGCACGCCCACCAAGGCGCCGATCAGATACTTGCGGTTACGCATACCACTCCTTTTCCGTTGGGCATCTCCCTGACGATTACGCCAAACGCAACATCGTCAGCCCTTGGATCTGCCATCTGTCGCTGAACCTAACACAGGGAATTGGGCTTAGTTGTGCGGCTTTTCCACATGAAATTGGGCGACCCAAGTACTCAGTAAGACAGCGGAACGCCCCCAAATCGCGTGGCTCAGGGATTCGCGTAGACGTGCGTGTAGTCGGTCATCTCGGGGATCTGGCCGATGGAGGACTGCGCCGGTTGCTTGGTGCACGCGACGGTCGGGAGCGCCGAGCTGTTGCTCTGATCGCGGAACGCCGTGGTCTTGAGCTCGTCCAGAAGCTCCTGCGCGGTGTCGAAGGTGGCCCGGTTGGCGAAGTTGGGGTCGCCCGTGTAGGTCGCGTCGGGGCCCAGGCCGACCGTCAGCCCCGGCGGGCTCGCACAGGGCCGCGTATCGAACGTGTTCAGGCCGTTGACGACATCGAGAGCGCTGTTCGGGGCCGGATAGGGATTGGTGCGCGAGTAGGCCAGGCGGTGCTCGCTGGCGGCGCTGGGTCCGAACATTCCGAGATCCTCCGGGTAGAGCGGCGCCGAGCTGCGGATGTAGTGCGAGAGGACGCCGGCCTCGGTGCTGGTCTGAGCCTCGGTCGCCCCGGTGACGTTGCCGAGGAAGCCGGTGATGTCGTGCTGGTAGCGGCCGATCCCGGCGACGATCGGCGTGAGCTGCCGGGTGAATGGGATCAGCTGGTTGAGCAGCGGCGGCAGATCGCCGTCCAGCAGCTTCTGAAGCGCGGGCAGGCCGGTGTTCGCGCGCTTCTCCGTCTTCCGGAGGCCGACGAAGAATCCCCTGAAGTCAGGCGCCACCTTCGCGAGCGGCTTCAGGTCCTTGCTCAATGCACGCGCGGCCGGGTGGAGCTGGGTGATGACCGGGTTCGCGTTTCGCGAGAAGGTCGCGAGGCGGTTCAGGGTCAGCCGTGACTCGTCGAGGAAGGTCGGCAGCGCCCTGAAGGTGGCCTCGAGATCCTGATTGCGTACTGCGGTGGTGTGGAAGACGGTCCCGGAGTTCCGGATCAGCCCCTGGAGCTGACCCTGTCGCTCGCTGAGTGCGCCGAAGACCTCGCCGGCGTTGCGAACCAACTGCTGAACGGCGCCCTGCTGCGTGTCGAGCACGCGCAGGACCTTGTTCGCGTCCTCGGCGAAGGGCTCGAGGTTCGCGATCGCCGCGGAGAGGTCGGCGCCGCGCCCGGCGCTGGCTATCGCGAGTTGCTGCATCCACGTCTGGAACGCCGCCCGCGTCTTCGGGTCGAAGGTCCTGAAGATCTCGTCGAGCTGCACAGAGGGCTCCACCTGCGCCTTGGGCAGGCTTCCTCCCTCGGGCAGCTTCGGCCCGTTTCGGTCGCCCTGGCTGAGCTCCACGTAGGTCTCCCCGAGCAGCGTCTTCTGGCGCAGGCTGGCGCGGGTGTTCTCCGGGATGGGCGCGTAGCTCGAATTGATCTCGATCGTGGCCACCGCCAGGTCCTTGTTCGGGCCCGAGTCGGCGAGATTGATCGACTTCACCTTGCCCACGGAGACGTTGTGGATCCGCACGTCGGATTCCTGGGCGAGCTGGGTCGCTTCGCTGAACGGGACCTTGATCCGGTAGCCCTCCGGCTTCAGCGGCACCGGTCCTCCGAACGTCGCCCAGAGGAAGAGCAGCAGCCCGAAGCACGAGAAGGCGAAGGCCACCGCGACGGCGATCTGCCCGAGCGTGGGTGCGCGCTGGCCCATCAGCTGCACCCCGGAATGGCCTTGGCGCGCGGCGCGCCGGTGAGCTGGTAGAGGAGCCGCAGGTAGGGCTCGGCGAGAAGCGTGCCCTCGGCGGTGAAGGCGGTCGAACAGCTCACCAGGACGAGGCCGCGGCGGATCGGCCCATAGGCGTCCTGGAGCAGGTAGTTCGCGGTCAGGTTGTGGTTGAGCCAGGGCACGTAGAAGAGGAAGCCCTCATCGGACCCCGGCGGGTTGTAGGCGAGGGCGTTCAGCCCGAGGTTGAGATCGGTGAAGCCCGTCTTCAGGGCCGGGGCCGCTACGCCCAGCGCCTTCGAGATCTGCGCGACGTGCGTGACCGGGCTCGCGACCTGCTGGGTGAAGGGCCGGATCTGATTCTGGATGGGCCCGGCGGTCTGCCGGAATAGCGGGCGCAGCGCGCGCAGCGCGGGGGCCGTCGCCTTGGCGCCCGGGAGCGACTTCTTCAAAGCCGGGCCGGACTGGAGAGCTAGCTTGTTCGCGCTCGTCAGAGCGCCCTTGGCCTCCTTCAGGGTCCCCGGCAGCTCCCTGACCGCGCTCTTGATCGAGGCCTGCTCCTTGGCGAAGGAGTGGAGCACCGCGTCGGAGGAGTCGACGAAGTTGACGAGGTCCTGATCGCGGTTGCCGAGCTCTGTCGAGAGGAGCTGGAAGTTGTGAATCGAGTTGGCGATGTTCCGCCTTCGGGTCGCCAGCGCCCCCGAGATCTCGGAGATGTCCCGCGCGAACGGGTCGAGGCGCCGCAGGGCATTGGAGAGCTTCACGTCCCGGCCCTGCGCCGGGTCGAGGGCCTCGGCCCCGTTCGCCAGCAGGAGCTTCAGGAACTGCTGCGTGTCGGCGTCGAGCGCGGCCAGGATCTGATCGGGGGCGACGTTCGGCTTCGTCGAGGCGAGCGGGACGGTCGAGCCCTCCTTCACCTCCGGGGCCGCCTGCGTGCCCGGGTCCACCTCGATGACCATGTCGTTCAGGCCGGTCTTCGGGCGCAGCAGCAGCGAAGCGTCGTTGTGGATCAGTGGCGCGTACTTGTTGTCGACCTCCATCGTCACGACGGCGTGCCCGTCCTGGAGGGTGACGCCGCTCACCTCGCCGACCTTGATGCCGGAGATGTCGACCGACTGGCCCTGACCCGGGGTCACCGCCTGTGCGGTGGAGAAGTCGGCCTTGAGCTCGAAGCGATCGGTCCCGATCAGCGGCACCCAGCCCGGCAGGACGGCGCGCTGGTTCACCAGGATCACGCTGGTGGCGAAGATCCCGGCGAGGATCAGGCCGATGATCGCCAGCACGTCGCGGGTATGTGCTCTCAGCGCGCGTCTCATGGATACGAGGCCGGGTCGGGCGACCCCTGGGCCGCAAGTGGTCCGTTCAGGTCGGGGAGCGCGTTGCTCTGGCAGGCGACGTCGGTTCGGAAGGGTGGCTTCGAGCCGAGTCCCGGGCGGGTCCCGATCGGAGGGGTGGTCGAGCCGCCCCAGAGGGCGTTGCCGCGGGTGCTGACGGCGCCCGGCACGGGCGAGCGCAGGTTCGGGACCGGGCCGCCGGTCGGCGTCGGGCCGCCGGCGCTGAAGAACCGCAGCGATGGCCCGTTGCCGTCGAACGTGGCGCTCTCGCCGGCCAGACCGGTGGTGCCGTAGCCGAACTCCTTGAAGTTCGGCACCCCGGTGTCGAAGTTGTAGCCGCTGCCCGAGTCGCTGAGCACGACGTCGCCGGCCGGCAGGAGCTCGTTGTCGACGCAGCCGCTCAGCAGGCCGATCTGCGAGAAGAGCCCCCTGCCATCGGCGGCGGACTTGCCCGCGCCGGGTCCCGCTGCCCGGAGCTGACTCGCGATGTAGCCGAGCTCGTTCTTGCCGAGCAGGGCCGCGGTCTGGTCGATCCAGGGCTGCGAGGCCGCGATCGTCGCCGGCAGCTCGCGAATGCCGGGGGTGAGGTCGCGCGCGAAGGCCCGCAGGTAGGGCAGTGTCGAGTTGGTGTGGCGCAGCGAGGGCTCGGCGATCGCGAGGGTCGGACCGAGCAGCCTGATCGTCCGCTGCAGGTTCTCCGACTCGGAGGCGAGCGCTCCGGTGACGGTGTTGAAGTTCGTGATCAGGCCCTGGAGCTGGGACTCGTGGCCGGTGAGGGATCCGAACACCTTCGCCTGGGCGGCGATCAGGTTCGAGAGATCGTGCTCCGTCGTGCCCTGGAGCGCCTCGTTGACGATCGCGGAGTCCCGCGCGGCGGTCTTGCCGTAGTCGAAGGACTGGGCGATCGCCTCGGCGGCGGTCTTGCCCTGAACCAGCGGATCCTGCGTCGCGTCGTCGGCGGCCGTCGGCTTGTGGGTGAGCGTCGTCCCGTAGCCCCTGAGCAGCTTCTGGAGGTTGGCCCGGTCGGGTGCCTGGAGCGAGGTCAGGATCTGATCGAGCTGGACCGCGGTCGAGGTCTGCGTCAGCGGAATCGTGTCTCCGCTGGCGAGGGAGTGGGCGCTCGGGCTGCCGGGCGACAGATCGAGGAAGAAGTTGCCCTCGAGGAAGATGCGCGGCCGGATCGAGATCTGCGCGTCGCTGCGGACCGGCTGGCCGTTCGAGTCGACCGTGAAGGTGACCTCGGAGTAATTGCTCGCGCAGTTGCCCGTGAAGCCGTTGTCGCAGACGCTCCTGACGCTCTCGACCTTCCCGACGTTCACGCCCGCGATCCGCACCGGGGAGTCCTTGCGGATGTTGACCGCGTTCTTGAAGACGGCGTGGAGCTCATAGGGCGACTGGAAGGGCAGCGTCTTGGTCCACGCGAGGTAGGTGCCCGCGACAGCGATGACGATCAGGATCAGGGCATTGCGGATTCGATGCGGCGGATTCCCCTTGCGGTAGATCCGCTCGTCGTAGTCCTTCGGCTGCGGCGAGACGGGCGGCTTGTTCGCGCGTCCGTCCGTCACTTCTTGCCCTTCTTCTTCTTGTTCTTCTTCTTGGTGACCTGCTGGAGGATCTGGCCCTCCGTGCGGATCCCCTGGTTGCCGGGGACATTGCCGATCACCTGCTGGCCCGCGATGTAGGGCTCGTTGCCCGCCTCGCACTCACGTTCCTGACCGGGCGCCGCGGTGTTCGGATACGGGTTGTAGTGGAGGAAGTTGGATGGCTGACCGCCGCCGTTCGCCGGCGCCGAGCTCGGCCCGATCTCGCTGTTCGGCCCGAGCGGCGGCTGCAGGACGATGAAGCGCTGGCTCGTCCCGATGCCGTTGTTGGAGCTGAGGAAGCTGGCGACGTTCCGGAAGAGCAGCGAGCCGTAGTTGCACACCGACTGCGCCGGGGTGATGAAGCTGAGCGGCGGGCCGAGCGTGTTGTTGAAGTCGGTCAGCGCATTGATCCCCTGCCGGGCGCTCGAATCGTTCGCCAGGTTGAGCACCGCCTGGGCGGTGGGATCGAGCTGTGCGTTGAACGCGGGCGCCAGCGCCAGGGCCTTGACCCCCTCGACCACCGAGCCGCCGACGTCCTTCTGGACCGGGGCGATCGCCCGGATGCCGGGGGTCAGCTCGCTGAAGAGCTTGCCCGTGTTGGCGAGGAAGGGCCGGATCGTCGGGAGCGTCGCGATCGCGGCGTCCTCGGCCGCCGGTGAGCGGGAGATCGATTCCTGGATGAAGGGCCGCGAAACCCGGGCGAGGGCCGCAAAGGTCGTGTCGAGATCGACGAAGAGCTGGCCCTGGATCTCGGCGACCGGGGCGACCTCGGCCGCCGTGGCAGATAGCGAGGAGACGAAGTTCCCGAGCCCGGTGGCCGGGTCGGCAAGGTTCCTCATCACCGGGGTGAGGGTCTGGACCAATGGCTTGAGCTGGCCGATCGCCTCGTTCAGGTCCACCCCGCGACCCGCCAGCGCGTTACCGAACTCGAGCAGGTTCGACTGGATCGCGGTCCGGGTGGGGTCGTCGAACATGTTGAAGACCTGATCGATTTCGACCGGCTCGGGCCGGGCGGCGGCGATCGGGATCGTCGACCCGGGCTTGTAGCCCTGGCTGGAGTTGCCGCGATCGATCTCGAGATACTTGAGCCCGAGCGCGGACTTGGAGCGGACCACCACGGTCGAGTTCTCGGGCAGCGGGTTGAGGTTCTGATTCAGCTCCATGTTCACTTTCGCGACCTGAGTCGTGCACCGCCGGGTCGCGTCGTTCGGGCAGGGCGCGTTGTCGACCGTCTCGGGATCGACCGACCTGATCTGGCCGACGCGGATGCCGCCGATCCGGACGTCGTTGCCGGGCACGAGCGTGTCGGCGTTCGGGAGCTCGGCGGAGATCTTGTAGGTGGGGACGAACGGCAGGCCCTGGTTCGCCTGGTAGGACAGGAACACCGCCACGACCACGACGAGCACGGTCACCGCCCCGACCAGGGTCGGGCTGGCCGCCAGGCTGCCGACGCGCCCGCCCCTCACGCCCCGCCCCCGAGCAGGAACTGGAGGAACATCGAGGCCTCCCGCATGGAGACCGCCTGGCCGCCGGCGGTCGTGGTCGTCCCCTGGTTGCCGTCCTGCTCCTCCGGCGTGGTGGTCGTGGTGCCGGAGCTCGAATCAGGGTTGGAGGAGTCCGGGCTCTGACCCTGACCCGGCTGGAGCTGCGGAACCAGGTCCTGGATGTTCGGGACGTTCACCTGCGGGATCGGCGAAAGCGAGTGGATTCCCGCCTTGCGCACCTTCGCCTTCTTCGCCTTCTTCCCCTTCTTCTTCTTCGTGGGCGTGGTGGGCGTCGAGCTCGACCTGAAGAACGCCTCGCAGCCCGACTGCACGGTGACCGCAACCTCGACGCAGCTGGTGAGCTGCAGGTTGGAGCGAAGGAAATGGCCGAACTTGTCGATGCCGTTGGTCGAGCCGACGGAGTTGTAGATGAAGTCCATCAGGGACTGGAAGCCCTGGGTCTTCGTGAAGGTGTCGAGGAAGGCCGAGAAGTTCTGGCCGACCGAGACGGAGGAGTTCGCGGTCGCGGCCAGGTCGGTGAGCAGGCCATCGGAGGCGGCGAGCTTCGGTCCTGCCGTCTGGGCGGCGTTCCCGAGGCTCGTCAGGGCCGGGATTCCCTCCCTCGCGAAGTTCGGCAGGTTGACCGTCGCCTTGCTCAGGCCCGGCGCGGCGGTGTTGAGCGCGGTGAACAGCGGTGTGCCCTGGTCCGCGAACCGCTTCAGCTTGGTCATCGTCAGGCGGACCTGGCGCAGGGTCGCCGGGAACTTCCGCAGGCCCTCCTCCAGAGCCGGGCTGCGCTCGGCGGTCGCCTCTCCCGAGATCGCGGCGTTGTGGAAGAAGCCGGTGATGTGGGTGCGCTCGCGGGCGAGTGGCGCGAGCACGGCGTCGCCGTTGCTGGCGAGGCTGGCAAGCTGCCGGTTCTGTGCCGCCAGGATCGCCAGGACGCGATCGGTCTGGCGCAGCGCCGGGTTGGCCCGGTCGATCACCTCGCCAAGGTCCTGCCCGCGGCCGGCGAGGCCCGCGCCGAGCTCGTTCAGGATCAGCCTGAACCGGTCGTTGTACGGGAGGCGGTTGATGTTCTGGATCAAGTCCAGGTCGATCGTCTTGCCGTTGTTCTCGAGCGGCAGGAAGTACTGGCCGGAGCCGGTCTGTCCGTCCGGGATCTTCTCGAGGGATGGCGGCGGCTCGGTGCCGGGGGCTCGCGGCTGGGTCGGAGTGCAATCGATGTACTTCTCGCCGATCAGCGACTGCGGGCGAATCAGGCAGCTGGCGTCCTGGCGGAAGTCCTTGAAGCCGGCGTTGTCGATCTCCATGACGACGACGGCCTTGCCGGGGACCGCGTGCGGTCCGCCCTCGTCGCTGGCGATCTCGTCCTCGTTCGAGACGTCGACCGACTTCACCGTTCCGACCGTCGCCCCCGCGACCCGCACCTGCTCGCCGGGCACGACGAACGAGCCGTTGTCGAAGTAGCCGCGGACCAGGTAGGTGCCGCTGCCGCCGTTCGAGCCGATCGCCGGGAGCGCGATCAGGAGCGCGGCGAGCAGCAGGCCGGCGGCGATGAGGACGATCCGCCTCATGGGCCGGGCACCGTCTGGTTCGCGTTGCAGTCGGAGGGGGAGCTCGGGGCGCCGTTCGGTGGGCCGAGGAAGACCCCGGCGGGCGAGGGCGACGAGAACGGATTGCTGCCGAGGACGACCGGGGTCGCGCCGCCGGGGCAGCGGCGGAAGATGTTGTCGTTGGTGCTGCCGAACGGGCCGTAGTCGTCGAAGACGTTGGCCGCGCTCTGCGGATTGAAGGTGAAGTTCGGGGCGGCCCCACCGAGACTGAAGACGCCGAGCCCGCCCGGCTGGACACGCGCGTAGTGACCGTCGGCGTCGTAGTACGCCGTATCGGCGTTGAGGTGGGAGATCGCCGCAGTCAGGTCGGGGATGTACGGGCGGAGGAAGGCGAGGTTGTCCTCTGAGTCCTGCATCGACTTGACGGTGATCGGGACCGCGCCGGCCGCGCGGTTCTCGAGCGCGGCCAAGTCGCCCGTGGCATCGGCGAGGTCGTTCGACTTGCCGTTCAAGTTGACCGCCCGGTTCAGGTCCCTGAACACCGGGACCCCGCGGCTGAGCACCGGGTAGAGCTGGCGGAGGAACGGGGCCAGGTTCTTCGTGTCCTCCCTGGTCGCGTTGACCAGCGGATCCAGGTCGTCCAGTGCGGGCCTGAGGTTGTGGAAGGTGGTGTTCGCCTGGCGCAGCGCCCCGGGCAGCGCGACCAAAGCCTGGTCGAAGGAGCGGTTCTGATCGGCGATCGCACCCAGGGCTTGATTGGCGTTCTGTGTCAGGGCCGAGAGATCGGAGCGCCGCGCCGCGACGGAGGAGACGACGCTCGCCCCGTTGACGATGAAGTTGGTCAGCGTGCCCTGGTCGCGGTCGAGCTCGCGCAGGAGGCGGTCGGTGGCGACGAGCGATGGGCTCAGGTACTTGTAGGTCTGGTTTGCCTGCGGCCCTTTGCCGGCGTAGACCGTGGCCGACCCCTGGATGATGTTGCGGAGGGCCTGGCGCTCCGGGCCCTTGAAGGTGTTGAAGAGCTGGTCGAGGTCGACGATGCTGGTGGTGTCGACCTCGGTGATCTCGGCGTTCTTCCCGAGCTCGGGAGCGTTGTCGGGGCCGGGCTGCAGGGAGACGTAGTGGTTCGCGATCCCCGACAGGGAGGTCGCTCTGATGATTGCCGTGGTCCCCTCGTGCAGCGGCCGGTCCACGGAGATGTCGACCTGCGCCTGGCCGCTGTCGGTCAGCTTGATGTCGTCGATGCTGCCGACCGGGGCCCCGCCGATCAGGACCTGGTTGCCCTTGACGAGCTGGCCGCCCGTCTCGAAGAGCAGGCGGTAGTGGCTGGAGTTGTCGCCGCCGGAGAGCAGCAGGACGAGGATCGCGATCGCGACCAGCACCAGGGCGCCGATGGCGGCCAGGCGGCCAAACCCTCCGCCCCCCCGTACGCGCGCGCTCCGCGGCGAAACGGCCTCTTCGCCCGGGCTCACGGCCCTCCTGCCCAGGGGCAGTCCGGTCGCAAGCCACGAGCGTCCGTTCGGGTCCCTATGACGGTCCCATCCTCCAGCAGCTCCTCACCTGCTTCCCAGCAGCGTCTCTCTCCTGCCGCAATCCAGCAGCTCGACTCGCGATCCTATCTAGGACCTCAGGCGACGAATCGGTATTTGGCCGTACTTTCCGAGGTGTTAACGGGTGCTTAATCGCCTCGATTTCGACCCCTCCCGGAGCTTCCCTGCCGCCTTTCGGCCTCGAAGGCAACGGAAGGGCGACGTACCCGGCCACGAACGAGCGAGCGGACGGGATAAGCGCAGGATCAGCGCTCGGGTAGCGCCACCCGCACACCCGGATCCGCCTGCTCGGGCCCGGAGGTCCCACTGCCACCGCTCGCGGGCCTCCGTACGGTGGATTTCCCGTTGATCCGAGGAGGGTCGCCGTCCTGGCGCTCGAGCGGCCCGGGCTTCGGTCGCGACTTGCCCCCGGGAAATGCCAACCGCAGGATCGTGCGCTGCACCATTCCCAGCTGCTGGAGGAACGGCCCCGAGTTGTAGGGCAGTCCGTAGCGCTCGCAGATCTCCTTCACGCGGGGAGCGATCTCCGCGTACCGCGTGCTCGGCATGTCAGGGAAGAGATGGTGCTCTACCTGGTAGCCGAGATTGCCGCTGGCGACGTGGAAGAACGGGCTTCCCTCGATGTTCGCCGCGCCCACGAGCTGCCGCACGTACCAAGCCCCTCGGGTCTCGCCCTCGACCTCGTCGGGCGCGAACGTGTAGGTCTGGTCCGGAAAGTGGCCGCAGAAGATGATCGCGTAGGCCCAGACGTTCCTGATGACGTTGGCGGTCGCGTTGGCGACCAGGGCGCTCTTGAAGGAGCCCCGCCCGGCAGCCAGAGCGCCGCTCGCGGCGTCCAGGAGCTTCTGGTTCGACCGCCTCCGCCGCAGGCCGGCGACGCGACCGCGCACTCGGTTTCGCACTCCGCCGTTCGGCCGGGCCATCTCCGAGCCGAATCGCGCCGCCCCCGCGGCGAGTGCGCTCACGAGCGGCCAGGCGATGTAGTCCTTCGTGATCTGCCTCCGCGCCTTGCCGGCGATCCCCTTCAGCTCCTTGCCCAGCTGCTTCTTCGACTTCTCGCCCTTGCGGATCGCCTCGAAGTCGAGATCGTGGACGGCGACCCCCCACTCGAAGAGGAACATGAGGGCCACGTTGTAGAAGGGCTGGAGCAGGTAGACCGGGTGCCAGTCTTGGTGCGGATCGATCCGCATGACCTCGTAGCCCAGGTCCTTGTCCTTGCCGAGGATGTTCGTGTACGTGTGATGGATGTAGTTGTGGGAGTGCTTCCAGGCCTCCGCCGTCGAAGCCGTATCCCAGTCCCAGGTGGAGGAATGGATCTGAGGGTCGTTCATCCAGTCCCACTGGCCGTGGAGGACGTTGTGGCCGATCTCCATGTTCTCGAGGATCTTGGCCGAGGCCAGCGCGCTCGTCCCGGCCGCCCAAGCCGGGCGAAACCGCGCAGCCAGCAGGAGGACTCGGCCGAGGACGGCGAGCCGGCGGTGCATCTGGATCATGCTGGTGATGTAGCGCCGGTCGCGGTCACCGAGGTTGCCGTAGACCTCGTCGTGGATCGCGTCGAACTCCCGTCCGAGCTCCTCGATTTGCTCCTCGCTCAGCTTGGCGAGCGGGCTCTGCGGATCCGCTGGGGACACGGTCGCTCCTTTCGTCGTTGTCACAGCTCGATCTCGACGGGGCCCTCGGGGGCGCTGATGCAGGTACGCACCATCTCCCCGCGGTCTCCGTACACCTTTCCGTTGCGCAGGTCGCGAACCTGCCCGGCACACAGCTTTCCGATGCAGGTGTGGCAGATCCCCTCTCTGCAGCCATAGGGAAGCTCGAGTCCCTCCTCCTCGCCCGCGACGAGGATCGGCTTGGATCCATCGGACTCCGCCTCGGCCTCGCTGCGGAGGAAGACGATTCGCCCGCCCTCGCCCTCCTCGGCGACTCCGAGCTTGGGCTGGAAGCGCTCCATGTGGAGCCGCTCGAGACGGGATTCACCCTCGAAGTGCTCACTCAGGGCATCCAGCATCTCGCCCGGACCCGATGCGAACGCCTCGCGCTCCCGCCAGTCCTCACAGAGCCGGTCGAGGTCGGGCGGCCGCATCCTGCCCGCCGATCCGGTCAGCAGCAGATGCAGGCGATAGCCGGGAAGGCGGTGATCCAGGTCTTCGAGGCGATCCCCGAAGATCACCTGCTCTGCGCTCCGCGCCGAGTGGACGTGGACCACGTCGTCCAGAGCGCCTCCGCGATCCAGGTGCCGAAGCATGCTCATGATCGGCGTGATGCCGCTGCCGGCGCTGATGAAGAGCAGCTTGGCCGGAGGAGGGTCGGGCAGCACGAAATCCCCCTCCACCCCGCCGAGGCGAACGATCGCCCCGGGGCGTGCCTGGCGAACCAGGAAAGGGGTCACCTTGCCCTCCTCGACGAGCTTCGGGGTGATGCTGATCCACCCATCCGGCCGATCCGGATCGGAGGTCAGCGAGTAGGCCCGCCAGTGGAAGACCCCGTCCACGACCACGCCCACCCTCAGGTACTGGCCGGGCTGATGGCCGTTCCACCTGTATCCCGGTCTGATCAGGATCGTGACGGCGTTCCCCGCCTCCCGATCGATCCTCTCGATCCGGCCCCTGAGCTCCTGGGTGGACCAGAGCGGATTGATCAGCTCCAGGTAGTCATCGGGCAGCAGCGGGCTGAACAGCGAGCTGACGGCCTCCAGTACCCTGCGCCGCAGAAGAGGTACCTGTGGCTTTGCGCCTCTCTCCGCCACCCGGGTATACGTGCCCGATTGAGACGAATTTGGAACCTTGTTTCTTTCCCCGCCGCATCAGTCCGGTCAAGGCCGGACTTGAGGCCTCTATGCGACGCAAACTCCGGACAGCCCTGCTCGAAAATGAAAAAGCCCCGCAAGAGCGGAGGCTTCTGGTGGCGCTTTGACTGGAGCGGTTTCTTTGGGCCCCGTCCGCGGGCGCGGACGGCGGGTCCGTACCTGCGTCCGGACTTTCGGACGCTTTGCGGACAGTCAAAAAGCGCGGCTTTGCACGGGAAGCAGCAGTTGGTGACGGCATACTGGTGACTCCCGTGTCGGCGGAAAACGTAGAAGCCACGAAGGCTGCGTATGAGGAGTACTACTCTTGCGGCGACTTCAGCCCGCTATGGGAGGCGATCACCGAGGACTTTGAGTTCGTGACTGCCGCCGAGATGCCCGACGCGGGGACATATCGTGGCGATGAAGCGCGAGCCTGGCTGAGGACGTACATCGAGTCATTTGATGGATTCACACAGGAGGCAACGGAAGTCCTCGATGCCGGTGACAAGATCGTGGCAGCGGTCCTGCAGCGAGGGCGCCCACGTGGGAGCAATACGCCAGTGGAGAGCCGCTGGTGGCAGGTCGTGACGTTTCGGGATGACGGTATTGCCCGGGTGGAGATGTTTTCTCAGCGTGCGCAAGCCCTGGAATCTGCAGGGCTCTCGTAGCGCTTCGGACGAGAAGCGGCGGACCGCATCTGGAGTGCACGTCTCGGAAGCGGTCTCGATTCAAAGCATCCCGTCTAGCAGCTCTCCCTGGTCGAAAAATGCCGAGGCGTTAACGACCCTTCCGGGGCTCAGCCGAGTTCCTGGGCGAGGCCGATTAGAAGTCCTTCGGGTCCCCGGATGTAGCAGAGCCGATACACGTCTTCGTACTGGACCACTTCGTCGACGAGCCGTGCGCCGTGATCGCGGAGCCGGGCGAGCGTATCGTCGATGTCGTCAACGGCGAACATGACACGCAGGTAGCCCAGAGCGTTCACGGGGGCGTTCCGGTGATCAGTGGCAACAGGCGGCGTGACGAATCGCGAAAGCTCGAGTCGGCTTTGGCCGTCCGGGGTGCGCATCATGGCGATCTGGACTTGCTGGTCGCGCAGTCCAGTAACACGCCCCGACCACTCTCCGTCTACCGTCGCCTGCCCTTCGAGCTCGAGCCCGAGCTCGCGAAAGAACTCGATTGCCCCCGCTAAATCCTCAACGACGATGCCTACGTTGTCCATACGCAGTGCCATATGCCGAAACTACAGCGTGTCGCGTGTGGGGCTCGAAGTGACGCGTCCTCCGAAAAGTGCACTTGGGACGAGGGGCAGCGATGCTCCGATGCACATGCGACGGCTCCGTTTCAGTCGCTCATCGCCTCGGCACCAGGGTCTGCGCAAGGGCCCCGCTCCGCAAGCGCGCCTCTTCGACGACGGTGAGCTTCAGGTGCTCGTCCAGCTCGGCGAATGGGCTGCGACCCGCGCCAATCGCAATCGGGACTGTCGTGAGCTGGTATTCGTCGACGAGGCCCAGACGGGTCAGCGACTTGGCGAAGGTGGGGCCCCCGTGGACCAGGATGGTTCCTTCGTCGTCCCGAGCCTTCAGGTCCGCAATCTCCGCGCCCAGGTCCCCGCCGAAGATCTCGGCGGGTCCCCATTCCGCCTTCTCCAGGGTGTGGGAGAAGACGGCCTTCGGCGTCTCGTTCATCGCGGTTGCGATCGGACCCTCGGACGCGGCCCAGTGCGGACCCATGGTCTCGTAGCTTCGGCGGCCCATCGCGTGAACGCCGGCCTCCTCGAGGGCGCGGAGGGTCCACTCACGACCGTCGTCGCCAAACCACTCGAACATCCACTCATGGGTTCCGTCGGGGCTGGTGGCGAAACCATCGAGAGACAGGATCATTTTGAGGACTACTTTTCTATCGCTCATGACGGTAGAGACCGATCTCCTCGGATGAATTCATCGCTCATCGGCGGATTCGGGAAAGAAGGCCCGCTGGCAGCCAATTAGGCCCGGAAAAAGCGCCGCTTCTCGTCCAAAGCGGCAATCTCAGGACGCCGCCCGAGGCTTCCACTTGACGCGAACCGAGAAGTCCAGCGACTCGCGCGTTCCCGCCTTTCAGCGATGAGAGATGAATTGCTCGAGCCGGTCGAACGAGTCTGTCCAACCGTTCCGGTGGAGTTCGCGGCGCGCCTCGGTCTTGAAGGGACCTTGAGTGAAGACGACCTCCGTCGACTCGCCGAGATCTCGAAACGACAGCTCGGCAAGGGTCTCGACATCATCGGGATCTGGGTCCTCATATACGAACGTAAAGACGAGGCGGGCGGGCGGGTCGACCTCGCGGAACTCCCCGATGAGGTAGAAAGGATCGCCTTCAGGCGGCTGCATCTCGATGCGATAGCTGCCTCCGACGCGGGGTTTGAATTCGAGGCTCGTAGCGGTGAAGCCCTTCGGCCCCCACCACTCCGCAAGCTCCTCCGCAGCGCTGAACGCCCCAAAGACAACCGAAGGAGCGGCGGGGAGGACGCGCTTCAGCTCGAGGGTCAGCCCGCCCGACTGCGTCATCCTCCCTTAATCCTATTTGGTTCGCGCTTCTGGTCTGGAAGGTCAAGGGTCTCGCCGGGCTAGTCCCCACATGCGCGAGAAACAGGAGTGCAGCGTCAAACCGCTCCTTTCTCTTTGAAGAAGACCCAGCTGTCAAGGGGGTGACCTTCCCCCGGTCGCAGGTGTTGTCGTGCCGCTCCCAGCTGGTGGATGAGTTGAGCTCATTTCTCTTTCGGCGCTCGGGGCGCAGATCGTTCCTGGGAGCTGCCTCGGCCGCTCAATTCCATGCGGGACCGTCAGGCGGTCAGAAAGCAGCGGGAGTTCGCCGGGGCAGGTTGGTGAGGCTTGAAGGGCTCATCGCGGCTCAGAATGTGCCAGGCCGCGATCAGGAGCTGCGGGCGACCGCCGACTTCGCCGGGTTCTTGCCGTGGCGGGCGCTCACCCGCAGGTAGTGGGCGTGCCAGGGGTTGGAGGTCCGCCAGGCGTTGTTGGCGGCCTCGACCGCCGCCCAGCGCAGGGTCCGCGAGCCGGCCTTCGAGAGCGCGCCGGTCGCCGAGCGCTCGCCGGACTGGCTGATTCGAGGCGCCAGGCCCGCGTAGCCGATCAGCTTTCCAGGCCCCGGAAAGCGGGAGACCTCGCCGATCTCGGCGGCGAAGGTGAGGCTGAGCAGCGGGCCCACCCCCGGGATCGTCGCCAGCAGGCTCGCCCGCTCGTCTGATCTTGCGAGCGGGCCCAGCTCGCGGTCGATCGGGTCGATCCGCCGATCCATCTCGGCGGCAAGCTCGAGCAGCTCCACGATTGAGTCCCGCCAGACCTCGGGAACTCCCCGGCGTTCCAAGAGCGCCATCGCATCCGGCTTTCGCAAGCGAGAGTGGGAGATCCGCAGTCCGAACTGGGTGAGCAGCCCGAAGATCCGGTTGCGAGCGGAGGTGCGGGCCTTCACCAGGTGCGCTCGCCGGCGCAGGCGCTCCCGGAGCGCCCGGTCCTCGATCGAGGGAACCCAGAGCTCGGGGACCAGGTCTCGCCGGCAGAGCTCGGCCAGCACCCGGGCGTCGACCTTGTCGGTCTTGCAGGCGAGCGGGGCGACGTCTCTGACCTTGCGGGCGTGGGCGACCTGGACCTGCCAGCCCGAGGCCTCGAGCCGGTCGCGGACCCAGACCGCGCCGCTCATCATCTCGACGCAGCCCGAGGCCTCGGTGCCGAGCTCCAAGACCAACCTGGCGAGCCCGTCTTCATTGGCCGGGATCAGCCCCTTGGCGGCGATCTCCCCGCCCTCGCCCATCGCGCAGAAGGCGGCGCGCCCGTAGGCCCAATCGATTCCGACATAGTTCATGTCGGGTCTCCTCTCCTCGCTGGACTGCAGTGCCAACCGCGGTTCTAGTGAGCGCGGCGGAGGCCCCTTTCAGTTCAGAGGAGGAGCGGGACCTTCATGACATTCCATGCAAAGCGGCGCTTTTCCGGAAATGCAGTTTTCGGGACAAATTCGGGACAAACTTTCAGGCCTGCCCAACGAC
>CAWAJF010000003.1:0-303190 GCA_963782345.1 uncultured Solirubrobacterales bacterium
TCGTTCGGCTGCCAGCGGCGAGCGGGTACCGCTCGATTGGCCGGTCGGGCCCGTTGCAGACCCCGAAGGCCGGGTGGCGACCTCCGGATCCCAGGCGAGGCCTGACGAGCGCTGATGGGACCCGTTGCTGACGGTGCGGAGACGCCCGCAAGGGACCGTCTTGCGCAGGCGGTCGACGCGGTCCCCTGGTATCACACGATCTCCCTCCCCCACGGCGTGGTCACGGCGGGGCGCTATGACACCAGGCCCGCCCTGGAACGAGTCCCCATCCCGAGCTCGCTGGCCGGGAAGAGATGCCTTGACGTGGGCACTGCCAATGGGTTCTGGGCGTTCGAGCTGGAACGTCGTGGGGCCGACGAGGTGATCACCATTGACATTCCCGGTCCGGAAGCGCTTGACTGGCCCGACAAGACGCCAAGTGAGGAGCGCGAGCGCCTGCGTCCAAGGCGGGGTCGTACCGAGGCCTTCGAGCTCGCGGCGCGGGCTCTTGGGTCGGGTGTCCGCCGGATCTTCGTTTCGATCTACGACCTTTCAGCCGAGGAGCTCGGCGAGTTCGATTTCGTCTTCATCGGGAGCCTCCTCCTTCACCTTCAGGATCCTGTGCGGGCGCTGACGGCGGTCCGCGGGGTCACCCGTGGCCACCTGCTGGTCAACGACCCGGTGTCCCTGCCGCTGTCGCTGCTTCATCCATGGGCGCCTGTCGCCGAGCTGAGCGGAGTCGGCCAAAACAAGTGGTGGACCTGCAATGTCGCCGGGCTGAGGCGACTCGTCGAGGCCTCCGGCTTCGACGTCGAGTCTGCCGGACGGCTGTACATGCTCAAGTATGGCCGCGGTCACCCCGGGGGCGCAGGCGCTCTCGCGGCGGTCCGAACGGTCCGCAGGAGGATGACGCTCCGAAGGTTCGGCCGGGGAATCATCCTACGCTTCGGCGTGCCTCATGCCTGGGTCCTCTCTCGACCCAGGGAAGGCTCCGGAGCTCTCAGCGCGAGCGCCTGACGGTCAGGCTTGCGCGCGCCGCCGCGCGCTGACCGTCCACGCTCCTGGCGCGAAGGACGACCTTGTACCGGCCCGGCGTCAGTTTCCGGGTCCGCCGGCGTCCCAGCACGATGGTCTTCACTGCGGCGTTCCGCTTGCGTCCGGCCACAATCCTGCCCCGCCGGCGCACCTCCAGCCGGATCCGTGCGTCCTCCGAGGAGATGAATCGGACCTTCAGCCTGCCCCGCCGGCGCATCCGCAGGTGACGCTTCGTCAAGCGCAGCCTCAGCCGCACGACGGGTGGCGGCTCGCTGACGGGTGGCGGCTCGCTCGCCGGCTGTGCTCGGAGGTCGACGAACCGAATCCTGTTGTTGCTCTCGTCGGCGATCAGGAAGCCCCCGGGAGTCGGCGCGACCGACTTGGGACGGTTCAGCGATGCCTGGGTCGGGGGTCCGCCATCTCCTCCGAGGGAGCCGTTGGCGTCGCCGGTGGGCCCCGAGCCGGCCACCGTGCCGATCGTTCCGTCGGCGGCGACCATGCGAATGCGCTGGTTGTTCTTGTCGGCGATCAGGAACCCGCCGGCCGTAGCTGCGACACCGTCGGGACCGTCCAGCCGAGCGGCGGTCGCCGGGCCGCCGTCGCCCGAGAAGCCCTGGGCGCCCGGGATGCCGGCGACCGTCGTGATCGTGCCGTCGGGAGCGACTCGGCGGATCACCTTGTTCCCCGTGTCGGCGATCAGGAAGCCGCCGTCCGCCGTGGGATCGACGTCGAAGGGACGGTTGAGGCGGGCGCTGGTCGCCGGGCCGCCGTCGCCCGAGAAGCCGCCGTTGCCGTTGCCGGCCGGTCCGGAGCCGGCGACGGTGCTGATCGTCCCGTCGGTGGCGACCTCGCGCACCCGGTTGTTGTCGGTGTCGGCGATCAGGTAGCTGCCATCGGGGTTCACCGCCAAGCCGTGAGGGTTGTCGAGGCGGGCGGCATCGGCGGGGCCGCCGTCGCCTGAGAAGGCGCCGTCAGCGAAGCTGCCGAAGGGCCCGCTGCCCGCGACAGTCTCGATGGTCCCGCCGGGGGAGACGTCTCGGATCCGCTCGTTCCTGGTGTCGGAGATCAGGAACCCTCCGTCCGGAGTCGGCTCGGCGTCGTGGAGGAAGTCGAGGCGGGCGGACGTCGCCGGCCCGCCGTCCCCGGCGAAGGCGCCATTCGATGCACCGGTGGGGCCCGATCCCGCGACCGTGGTGATCACCCCATTCGGCCAGACCCGGCGCACGCGGTCGTTCTCGCGGTCGGCGATCAGGAAGCCGCCGTCGGGCAGCGGGCTGACCGCCCGCGGCAGGTCGATCCGCGCCGAAAACGCAGAGCCGCCGTCCCCGGCGAACCCGGCGAAACCAGTTCCCGCGACGGTGGAGATCACCCCGCTCGCGGCGAGCGCCGGCGCTGCGGCGATCAGGAACATAGCCGCCGTGCCGGCGACCAGGCGCGCAACGAGGTTCACGCGACCAGGCTCACGCTTGCATGTCGGGGGTACGATCGGCCTCGCCGGCGGCGACTCCAGCGACCTCGGCGAGGCTTTCCATGATGCGTGCTGCGATTTCGTCCCAGGTGGGGAGCGTCGCGGCATATTGCTGAGCACGCCGCCCGAGCTCGGCGCAGAGGTCGTCGTCCATGGCCAGCCGCTCGATTGCCTTGGCGAGGCTGGCCGGGCGCACATCGCTGGCCTCGAGGACAGGCCCCCCGGACGCCCAGTCTCGTGGCCCATTCAGGTACTCGAGCGCTCCCAGCGATGCACCTCTTAGCGTCAAAGTGGGGCAACCGCTGCCCAGTGCCTCCAGCAACGTCGTTGGAAAGCCATCCTTCTCGCTCAGCATCCCGTATGCCCGTGCCCCTCGATAAAGCAGCCTGAGCGCATCGTGCTCAATGTACGGCACGTGATGCACCCTGTCGGCCACGCCGAGGCGCGCGGCGAGGTGATCTGCGTCGACCTCGGGTGTCCTCGGTCCGACGAGCAGCAGCCGAAGCTCGTTGGACGGTGCGGCCAATGAGAATCCCTCGATCAGTTCCGGGATGTGACGTCGCAGCGAGGGCTTTCCCACAAACATCATGTATGGAGCATCAACGCCGAGCACCTCAGTGACCGTCCGGCGCAGCAAGTCCTCCTCGCCGGGTTGACCCGGCCTGAACCACGGATCGCGACCCTCGGGCAGCACCCGGATCTTGAGCGGGTCCACCCCAAAGAAGGAGACGAGGTCGGCCTTCGTCGTCGGACAGTTGGCGAGGACGAGGTCGGCCCGGCGGGCGCTGTACGCCATGTGCCGCGATCGAGCGCGAGCCCGCCATCCTGGGATCGCGTGGGGTCCCTCGTAGATGCCCAGATTGAAGACCACCGCTCGACCCTGGAACCATGGCGGGAGCGTGTAGGGAGCGAAGAAGGCATCAACCTGCCGCGCCTTCGCGCGAAGGCTGGTCGTCTGCCACCAGAGCGGCGGTGCAGCCGAGTGAGAGACCTCCTGGACGAACCGGCCGTTCGCGGGGACGCTCTCGAGCGGCGAGGGGGAAAACAGCCGTACCTGGTCAAACGGAAGGTCCTGCCGTGCCCAGGAATCGAGGATGTGCTCGATGGCGCGGCCGACGCCGAAGCGCTGGCCGGACGCCCTGCTCGCGTCAACGCCCAGAATCACGAGACCAGCTCACACTCGCCCGTTCTCGGGTCGATCAGGTAGCCGCGATCGGCAGCGCGCTCGGCGACTCGGGGGAGGAGCTCCTGCAGTTCAGCTGCGTTGTCAGCTCGCCACTTCTTGGCCTGCGGTGGGGAAAGGGCGTTCACCGGGCTCTCCCGCAGCTCTCGCAGCGCCTCCAGCATGGCCGGCTCGACCAGAATGCCGAGCGCCCGGCACAGGGAGGAGGTCGTCGCCTCCGGGTGTTCGATCAGATCCTCGATGCGGAGGTCCACCCAGCGCGACGGATCGACGAGCGGCCGGGCGCCGTCCAGCGCCTCGTTCAGCTGGTCCCACTGAGCAAAGGCGATCTCGGGGATCGTCCGAGTTGCATAGTTGCGCCACCCGTCGATCAACGAAAAGCACCACATTCGTGTCTGCGCGTGGCCGGGAATATGGAGTTCAGCGGGCACGTAGTAGGTGCGAAAGCGACCTGCGGGATCCCGCCAGCCGTTGATCAGCGAGCTGATGACCTCGCAAGGGTTGCGCCTGACGGCGACAAAGGTCGCATCCGGAAACAGTTCGAGCAGATACGGGACACGGAGCGCGTTCTCCGGAGTCTTCTCGACCAGGCGGCACGGCCCGAGGTGAGCGTAGAAGTAGGCGTTGACGAAGCGTCGCTCGCCCGGCCGAACGCTGCCCGCTCCGATGGCGTCGGAGCTCCAGCCCGACCACCGCGGATGGTGGAAGGCCCGCCAGACATCGTGGCCCTCCCAGGGCAGTCCGTCGAGCGCGCTGCTGGACTTGAGCAGCTCGAAGACCATCGTCGTCCCGGAGCGCGGGGCCCCGAGCACGAAGACGGGACGCTCGTAGCGAATCCCTCTGGCATAGCCGGAGAGAAGTCGCCCGAGGAGTCTCGGGGTCACCCGCTTGGAGACGTTGCGCAGGCGCCAGGCGATCCCGCGAGAATCGTCGAATGCCGCCAGCCGTCCCGGCATCTGCTCGGTCGGCTCCCGGATCCCGGTCCCCGGGTGCTCCGCATGCCTGGTCATCGGCGTCGGTCCCCGGCTGGCGCCGCGATCGCGAACAGCGTATGCCCGTAGGGAACTCGCGTCACCCGCATTCGCAACCAGAGTGCCTCCGCGCTAAGAAGCGCATACATGAGCGCGTTTGATGCGCCGGAACTGGGGGAGGGGATGCCGTGCTGGTCCCGGCTCGGCGCTCGAGGCGCCCGACCGCGGGCGGCGGCCCACAGCGATCCCACGAAGTTCGCGTAGGTGGCACGACTCACTGTGAATCCGGCTCGCTCGAGCGTCGCCACCAGGGAGCTCCGGTCATAGAGTCGCCAGTCCGTGCCTCCGCGGGCTCGCCTGCCGCCGTTGGTACGGACGAGGATCGCACCGCCCGGGCGGATCACACGGTTCAGCTCCCCCACGGCCCGGTCGATCTGCGCCCCCGGGACGTGCTGGAGGACGTCGTTGAGGGTGACGAGATCGAAGGACGCATCTGCGAAGGGAAGACGCCAGACCGAGGCAACCTGCAGATCTGCCTCGGGGACACGGCCGCGGGCGAACTCGATCGCCTCGGCGCTTATGTCGACGCCCGCAAGCTGCTCGAAGCGGCCGCGCTCACCCGCCCAGCGCAGGAAGCCACCGCTGCCGCAGCCGGCGTCCAGCAGCCCGCCGCCGTCCCGAAGGCGATTCCCGAGCAGGGCGGCGCTGATCTCGCGCATCCCCCGGTGCCACCAGTGCGTCTCCTCCACCTCGTGGATGCGCCGGTAGTAGTCGGCCGGCACCTCGATGCTGGCCGCTGCCGCGAACGCCGGATCGGGATCCTGGTGGGCGGGCGCACTCCGCTTGCGTACGGCGTAGACGGCCTGGCCCATGGCGAAACCCGGTGGCTGTTCCCCCAGGACCAGGCCGGCAGCCTCGAGCACCGCCTCGGCCGCCCGGTCTCCGGGGGGCGGCGGCCGCCGAACCGGGGCCCGGCGGCCGAGCGGGACGATCCTCTTCACGGCCCGCGCAAGCGGATAGAGCACCCCTGCGCGCCAGGCGCGACGGGCCCTCCCGGGTCGCGGCACACTCAGCACAGCCCTCCCCCCGGGTCGGAGCACACGCGCGAGCTCCGAGATCGCCGCTTCCGAATAGGCGACGTACTCGAGCACTCCTGTGGCGACCACGGCGTCGAAGGACGAGTCGGGGAAGGGCAGGCTTTCGATCGAGCCACGGACGAGGCGCGCTCCCGCCTCCGGGATCCTCGTTCGGGCCAGCTGGACCATCCGCTCGGAGGAGTCCACACCGTGCACCCGCCAGCAACGGTCCGCAAGGGCCCGCAACAGACGGCCCGGTCCCATGCCGACGTCTAGAACGTCCCCCGGACCATCCCCGAGGAGCCCGAGAGCCGCGTCCCGGCGCATTCGAAGTACTCGGCCTCGGCGCCCCCGGGACTCGTAGGCGTTGTCGTAGCGTTCTGCCTCGGAGTCCCAGAAGCTCGCTGTGTCGCGCATCGTCGTCACCGGCGGCTGGTCAGTTGCCTTGGAAGATCGGATGACGCGGTCCCGAGCAAGCATCGGCGAGGGCGCTGATGGCGTGGACCGCCTCGTTCCGTTTCCCTTCGACGTCGAGCGGAGAGCGGAAGCCCTCGGGGCGAGCTCGGCCTCCCCGGGAGGCGGACCACGCGGTCCTTCACGCCGGTCGCCGGCTCGGTCATCGCGCGGGTCTAGCTGCCAGCAGGGGATAGCCGTAGCGGGACATGAGCGGCGCGGCCGTGAGGGTCGCCAGCCGTCGCGAGCGCGGATCCATTTTCGCCCGCCACTCGTCGTCCGGCCTGATCTCGATCTCGCCGTCATAGGCGCGCAGCCGGTTCCCGGCGACGCTGTGGTTGGATCCGAGCCGGACCCCGCGATCACCGGAGAACGGAAGCTCTGCGTCGGGTTCGCCGAGCAGGGAGCAGATGGACCGCACCGTCGCCTGTGGCCGGTCGACGAAGTCCTCGTACCTGACGCGGAGGTAGCGATCTCCCTGGCCTCTCCGAATCAGGGTGTCGATGAGCGCGTTTCGCCGCAGCCAGTGGAGGGAGCTGGAGGCCGGGCCCATGCGGCCGAAGTAGCGAGGGGGATCGGTTCGCTTGAGCTTCCGCTTCGCCAGCGAGTAGGCGCAGGCGCGCGGGTCTCGGACAAGATGGACCACGTACAGGTCGATGTCGGTGTGCGTCGCGATCAGGTACGGGTAGGGGGCTCCCTTTGAGGAGTCGATGATCACACGCGCTTCAGCCGAGTCAGCGGTGCTCGTGTAGAGGTCGGCGAGCAAGTCCGCGTAGCGGCTCACCGGATGGCGATTCGCTGGGCCGTTCCGCCGGCCCTCGCGCGCGATCACCGCGAGGTGGGCCGGGTTCGTATCGAGCCATCGATCCTGCAGGGCGATCAGCGAACCGGGGTCGAGATCCGGGTGGCGCGCAAATACCTTGCGGAGCACCGGCGCCCAGAACGCGCAGTCGAAGGCCGTCGCCCCGCAGCCACAGAGCTCGTTGTGCCAGATCAGGTTGAGCTCCCCGGAGGAGAACCAGCCATCGACCTCGCCGAGGACGCGCTCGAGCAGGGTGCTCCCACTACGGCCCCAGCCTGCGACGTAGACGATCTTGGGCTTCGTCATCTCTCCGCAGCCGATGAACGGGCCTCCACGGCCGCGGGTGGCTGCCCCCGGCTGCGGATCGCGTCGCCGATTGGTGGCACCAAGCCCGCGGTGGTGGCGCTCCGGTGGTTGAGCACGAGCACCAGGGTGAACGACGCCACCGTGATCGTGGCCGAGGCGTCGATACCGAGAAGGGGGATGGCGACGAGGTTCGCCGCGACGTTCAATCCGGCGGCCAACCCGTTGTGGCGCATCAACGTGCCCTGCCGGTCCGCGGCAACGAGCGCGCCGGCGTAAGGGACGCCCATGGCGACCAGTGGGATGCTCCAAGCGAGAATCGCCAGGGGGGCGATGGCCGAGTCGTAGGCATGGCCGTAGAGGATCGGCACCAGCAGGGGAGCCGCGAGGGTTGCGAATCCGGCGATCGGGAGGGAGATCCCGATCCCGGCACGGAGGGTGCTGGAGGTGAGCCGGTCGCGCCTGCCCTGCGAGCGCGCCGCGCTGAAGGAGGAGAGGAACGAGGTCGAGTAGAGAGCGTTGATCCCGGCCATGAACAGCACCGGCTTGTAGGCAGCGCCGTAGAAGCCCGTCTGCCTGCTGCCGAGGATCACGGCGATCAGGAACAGGTCGGCCGAGTAGAGCATGGTTCGGGCGATGTTGGTGGCCAACAGCGGAAGACTCTGGCCGAGCGTGCTCCGCCAGACCTGCATATCGATGCGGGGCCTCGGGACACCGAAGCGGCGTGCCAGTGAGCCGAGCACGATGGCGGCGTAGAGGAACTCCGCCGCCACGCGAAGGAAGGGCACGTCCCGAACGTTGTCCTCCCCGGTGATCAGCAGCACGACTCCGGCCGCGAAGAGAAGCTGCGAGCTGATGTTGCCGATCGCAACCGGCCGGGGGGCTTCGACACCGAGCAGGATCCAGCGAAGATTCAGGGCCAGAGCCGGGAGGGCGAGCGCGAATGGCAGGAGGACCGATGCCTTCAGGCCCCCTCCGGTCGTGATCAGGATGACGGCGACGAAGAGAGCGGCGGCGATCACGGAGAGCGCCAGCCGAAGGCCGAGGACGTCATCGACGATCGATCGGAACCGCTCCGGCTGGCGCGAGACGTTCCGCGTCGTGATCACCTCGGTGCCGGAGTCCGCGACGATCGCAAACCAGTTGAGCAGAGTGGTTCCGAGGATGATCAGTCCGAAGCCGTACGGGTGAAGCCTGCGCGCCAGGAGGATCAGGGCGAGGAGCCCGGCCAGTCTGCCCAGCACCTCGCCCACCGCGAGGGTGCCGAAGCTGCGGAGCAGCGTCCGCCAGCTGGCCAGGCCGGGCTCCTCGAGCAGGGTCTCTTCGGACACGTCGCTCATGCCGGTTGCTCAAGGTAGTCCTTGCGAACGACCCGGCGGGCTTTCGCCCCGAGGCGCCTCAACAGCAGGTAGGGGCCGAGCGAGCCGCCCAACGCCCGGCGCAGAAGCTCCGGATTTCTCAGGTAGTGGGCGTCGACACGCGGGAGGGCCAGGGGGTCGTCGTCCGCCCCGGCCGAGCTGATCCGCGCCGTACAGGCGGCGCTATAGGAGCTCTCGACGAGCTTCCTGGCTGCGTGTCCCGGCACCACCCCATAGGGGTAGGCGAGGGATCTCACGGGCCGGCCGACGACCTCCCCGAGCGCTTCCTTCGACCCCAGCAACTCCCGGCGCAGGACCTCATCCGAGCCGTCTTTGAGCGGAAGGTGTTCCATGCCGTGAGAGCCGATCTCGAAGCCCTCTGCCGCGAGGGCCGCCAGCTCCTCGCCGGTCGCGAGCTCGCGCCTGGGCGCTCCAGCGGGTTGGGAGGACCAGTCGTTGCGGCCTCCGAGATGGCCGGCGACGCAGAAGGCGGTGGCCTTGAGCCCGCGCTCGGTGAGCATCGGGGCCGCCACCCGAGCGACGCTCGCAAACCCGTCGTCGAAGGTGATCGCAACAACACCATCGGGAGACTTCCCCGCCCGGAGGCGATCGGCGAGCTCCGAAATCGTCACCGCCTCCGCCCCCGAATCCTCCAGTACGGCCAGGTGCCTTGCGAACAGGTCCTTCTCGACGCAGAGTGGGGGCGGCCCAGGCTCGATCGCGTGGTAGGTCAGGATCAGGGTCGGGCTCACGCCGCAGCACCTGTGCCCGGAGAGCTCGCCAGCGCCGCCGCCGTGTCGCTCAGCTCCCGCTCACCGCGCTCCGAGGCCAGGGCCGCGATCAGCCGGAAGTAGCCGGCGAGGTGCGCCTCGATGGTCCATCTCTCGAGGTAGGCGGCGCGCCCCCGTTCCGAGAGCTCGCGGCGCAGGGCCGCGTCGCCGGCGAGCCGGGCCAGTGCGGACCTCAGCTCGTCGCCGGTCCGGAAGGTGAGCGCGGCGCCACTCTCCTCGGCGAGCTCCCCCAGCGCCCCGAACCCGCGCACGATCGCGGGGGTTCCCCGGGCGAACGCCTCGACAGCGACCAGCCCGAACGATTCGTGGCCGAGCGTGGGTACCAGGACGGCAAGCGCCCCGCGATAGAGGGCATCCAGCTCTTCCGGGTCCCTCCAGCCGAGGAAGCGCACGTTGGGCATGTCCGCCGCGGCGCGGCGAAGCGCTCCCTCTCGCGTGCCGACCCCGGCGATCAGCAGGTCCTCGGATGGCCGCTCACGGAAGGGCTCGAGCAGGGTCTCGACTCCCTTGATGCTCTCGAGCCGGCCGGCGTAGAGGAAGTACGGCCGCTCGCGCGGGGCGCAATCGCTCGGCCTGCCCTCAGGGACGAAATGGCCGAGCGGCTCGATCCTCACGATCGGGGCGAATCGCTCGTGCAAGCGGGCGACGGTTCGGGTGGGGGCGATCAGCGCGTCCAGGCCGCCGACCGCCCGCTCGAGCAGGTCAGTGCTGCGCCAGAGCTGTGGGGGCCGGGCGTAGGTGAGGCCGCAGCGCCAGCACTGCGGCTTCTCGCAGACCCGCCGCTGATACTTCCACAGCGTGTGCGTGGGGCACACCAACCATTGCTCGTGGGCGGTGTAGAGCCTGATCCCGTTTCCCGCTCCGGGAAGCTCCGCACCGCAGAGCAGGGATGGGTTGTGGAAATGGACCACGTCGAAGCGCTCCTCGAGCACTCCCTGGAGCCGGGAGCGGGTCAGCAGCGGCCGCCCGCTGAGGTAGGTCGCCATGGGGGAGAGAGGTCCGGCCGGCGAATCGATCGCGACCACCCTGATCTGCGGGTGCGCGCCGTCATCGGTGCTGCCTCGGAGGCGATCGGGATGCTTCCGATTCCAGGCAAGGGTCCGGTAGGCCTGAGGCGAGTGGACCACGGTCACCCGATGCCCGCGATCCGCAAGGGCACGAGCGAGTCGCTCGACCTGGATCGCATCCCCGCCGAAGCCCTCCGGCGGATAGAAGCTGGTCAGCATGCAGAAGCTCAGTGATCGCACCGGCTATCCGCTCCGTGAGGAGTTCGCGGCGGAATGCATCAACTCACCCAGGCTGCTTGCCGCGGCCTCCCAGGTCAGACCCGCCACGGCCCGCTGCTCCCGCCGGCCGAGCGAGTCCCGCAACGCCGGATCGTCAACCAGGGTCCCCAGCACCCGCGCCAAGGCAGGCGCGTCCTTCGGCCTGAAGTAGAGGGCGGCGTCGCCGAGTGTCTCGCGGTGGGCGGGGATGTCGCTGAGCACGGTGGGAGCGCCGCAGGCCGCGGCCTCGACAGCGGGCAGCCCAAATCCCTCGGCCAGGGAGGGAATCGCAACCGCGAACGCGCCGCTGTACAGGCAAGCAAGGGTCTCGTCCGGCACGAAGCCAGGGAAGATGACGTGCTCCTCGAGTCCCAAGGCGGAGATCCGCTTCTTCAAGGATCGCCCGGCCGAGAGGTAGGGATCATCGTCGAGCTCGCCGACCAGGATCAGACTGGGCAGCCCGGCACGGGACCGGCGCATCAGCTCGTAGGCATCGACCAGGGTCTCGATGCCCTTGTGGGGGCTGATGCCGCCCGCGTAGAGAATGAAGCCCCTGGCCGGGTCGACTCCCAGCCCCTCCACTTCGGTCGCCACTCGCTTCGCGGGCCGCGGGGAGAAGACCGGGTCGGGGGCCTCGGGGACCACGGCCAGGCGCTCGCGCTCGATCCCGTAGCTCTGGGTCAGCAGGTCGCGCGACGCCTCGGAGACGGTGAACAGCCGCCGCGCCCGCCGCATCGCGATCGTCGTCTTCAGCCGCCACAGTGCGCGGGATCGGCGCGTGGGGAGGGTGAGGTCCGGAAAGGTCTCGGCGATCAGGTCGTGCACGCCAACCACCGTCGGCACCCGGAGGACGGGGAAGTAGCTGTACGCAGACGGGAACAGGAAGGCATCCAGCTCGGATCCGCGCACGGAGCGCGACATCCTGATCAGGTCGCCGACGCTCCTCCTGGACCGGGCAGCGGTGGCTTGCGACTGCGGCTCGCTCACCGGGACGCGCCGCGCCTCGGCTCCAGGCGGCAGCTCCACATCGTCAGCGACCGGCTCGTCTATGTAGAGCACATAGGTGGTCTCCTGGTCGAGCTCCACGAGCCGACCGACGGCGTTGCGGGCGAAGCGGCCGTAGCCGCGCCGGTTGACCCAGCTGGTGGCGTCGACACCGATGCGCAAGCCCCGCACCTCACCTGACCTTGAGAATGCTTCGCCCGCCGCCGAACGCGTAGCCCACCGCTTCGCCGAGGGCCCAGGCGCAGAGGTAGAGCAGCATCAGCGGGGTCGCGGCCAGGAGTTTCCCGCGGTACCTTCGCTTCCGGATCACGTTGCGCGCGATTCGAGCGTAAAGGAGGGGAACGAGGGCCGGAGAGCCGAGCGCATAGATCACCCGCCTCCAGCCGAGCTCCGGATTTCGCATGCCGGCGTGCGAACGTGCGTAGTGATAGCGCTGCGAGAGGAACTCGCGCACGCCGAAGTCCTTGGCATGGTCGACCACCACTTCGGGATCGCAATGCAGCTCGAAGCCCCGGCTCTGCAGGTGTGGGTGCAGCCAGGTCTCCCAGCGCCCTTCGTCGAGGAGATCCTGCATGGCGGCGATCGAGCTGCGGTCGTAGGAGACGTTCATGCCGACGAGCGTCTCGGCGGGCCCCCCGGTCATCGGGTCCATGTGCTCGCTGTACTCACAGAGGAACGCGGCCCAGTCACGGATCCGCGGGGCGCCGTTGTGGACCGCGCCGCCGACCACGGGATGCCCGTCCTCGTGCGCCGCCAGGATCCGCTCCTCCCATCCGTCTCGAACCAGGCAGTGGTCCTCGATCACGGCGACGTGGGGCGCGGCGGCGGCGGCCATTCCCGCCGCGCGCAGCTCGGGGACGGACATCGGCCCGTCGAAGGAGATCAGCCGGACCCCGGGCCAGCCCTCTCGCACACGTCTGCGCGTCTCCTCGTCCGTCCAGTCGGCGACGATCACCTCCGCCGAGGGGCAATGCAGGCGCAGGGCGTCCAGGCACCCGCCGATGTAGGGGAAACCGTTGACGGAGGCCACCACCACGGAGAGGGCCGCGCTGCCGCGGGACTCCCGCGCGCCGCCCGCCCTTCGCTCGCTGGTTGACGCAGAGCTCACGAGCCGCGCAGGGCGTCGAGGTGGCCCCGCGCCTCTCCCAGCCCCCAGGCCGCGTTGAAGAGCAGGACGTAGGGGAGTGCGAGCAGCACCCGGGCGCGGTTGCGACGCTTGATCAGCGCCTGCCGGACAAGCCGTGCGGTGAGGACCAGGGGGACCAGTGGCGATGCGATCACTCCGACCAGATTGCGGCGCTTGCCGAAAAGCGCCCCGCGCTGCGAACCGTGGGCGCGACCGTGGATGAGGCGCTGGCGCGTGAACGCGCGCGCACCGGCGGAGCGGCCCTGTCGGACGACGATCTCCGGGGTGTGCCAGAGAACCACTCCTTGCTCGGCAAGCCTGGCGTTCACCACCGGCTCCCAGAAGCCGTCCCGATGGAGGTCCCGCGTGCGCTCGAGCAGCTCCCGCTTGTAGGCGCTGTTGTCTCCGGGAAGGTCGGGGCACTCATGGGCCTCGAAGGGAAGCATGTCGCGCAGGTAGCGGCAGAAGTACTCGGCCCAATCGGAGATCCGCAGCCCCGGCGCCGGCTCGATCGCTCCGGCCACCGCATCATGGCGCTCCTGCTGAGCACGAACCGACTCGATCCAGTCGGATGCAGGGACCATTGGCGAGATCGTCAGGGCGACCAGGCGCCCCTGGCTCTGCTCGATCCCTGCGCTCCACAGCTCCGGAACCAGGGCGCCCCGTCGCTCGACGAAGCGGGCCCAGGGAAAGCGCGCCTGAACCTCCGGCGGGCTCAGCCGTGGCTCGCAGACGATCACCTCGGCTCCATCGCGCTGTGACTCGAGCGCCGCCAGGCATTGCTCCACCGTGCCCGCCCCGCCGTTCGAGCCGACGACGACCGAGAGGTCGGGCTCAGACGGCGAGCCTGACATTGAGAAGCTCATCCACGACCTCGCCCTCCTCGAGGTACTCGGCTTCGCTGTTCAAAGTCACTCCCTTGGTCGGGCCCCCTGGCTGCTCGGACGAAAACTGCTCAACCATCTGGACCCAGACTAACCCCGCCGGGGGGGCGGATGTCTAGTCCTTTTGTAGGGTCAAAGTGGTGACGCTCTTAGCAGGGAGGGCCAGGTTGAGCGGCCCGCCCGCATATGTCATGCCCTGAATCGGCTGGAACCTCGCGTGTGAATCCGTTCGTCGCCCGCTCAGCGGCCCGCTCCGGGAGCCCAGGTCGAGTGAGAGGTTCGTCGTCTGCGGTGCGAGGTTGCTGAGCACCACCGCCATGCCCTTGCCGCTCTGGAACGCGACGGCGAGGACCCGGTCGCTCGAGACCTGGGTGTCGAGCCGGTGCGAACCGGGCGGAGCGACGCTCGAGTACTGCCTGAACACGTCGAACCGCTTGGTGGTGTGGAACGGCTCGGGGCCGCCCTCTGTGCGGACGATCAGCCCGTCGGCCGGCCCATGAGAGGAAAGCGCGACGCCCTTGAACGCGAACCATGCACTCGCCTGGCCCTGAACCAGAGCTGCGGCGATCTCAGTGGACCAGCGAAGCGCCGTGTCCATCGAGTCGTCATCGGGGCAACCGATGCAGCCGGTGCCCCATTCCGTCTGCCACACGGGGAGGCCGTGGCTTCGGGCCAGCTTGGCCACCGCGCGCATCTCCTCGCTGCTGCCGCCGTAGGAGTGAGAAGCGATCGCGGCGGCGGAGGCGCTGACCGCCGGCTGGGCGAGCGCCTCGGTCGCGTAACCAAGGGTGGCCCCCCAGGTGGTGTTGTCGCCGATCACCAGCCTGGTCGGCGACCCCGCGGATTGCAGGCGCTCCGCGAGCAGCTGGTACACCTGGGCCGCCTGCCCGGCATGAAGGGTCAACAGGGAGCGGCCGTTGTCGGGCTCGTTTCCGATCGCGGCATAGTCGAACGGCACCCCGGCCCGCTCCCTGGCGAACCGGATCAGGCTGAACAGATAATCGGCGTAAGCCTGGTCGGCGTCCGTGGCCAGTCCCTCGCCCTGAGCGGCGGTTCCCGCCTTGAGGGATGCCGGTGCGTCCGCGCCGGTCAGCATGAATCGGACACCGTACGGACGCACCCTTCTCATGAACGCGAAGCGGCGATCGGTGAGGCGCGGCCGGAAGTCTCCGGTCTGGAGCTGGCTGCCGTAGCCCGGGCCGAATACGCGAACCAGGTTCACGCCCGCCTGCTCGAAGACGAGCCGGTCGAGGCGGCCTACCTCCGAGGCTGGCAGTCTCGGCACCACCAGCGGGTTGTGTTCGGTGTCTCCGACAACGCTGATGCCCCAGCCATCGATGGGCTGCCGTTGCCGGTCGGTCACCGTCACCGTCGCGTTCGGCGGGGAGCTCAGGTGGTGGGTGATCTCGTGCCGGTGGTCGGTGTGGGTCGGCTGATGCGACCCACCGCAGGCGGCCAGGAGCAGCGAGCTGATCAGCGCAGCCCCGAGGCACGATCCACGCCGCTGTCTGTGCCTCATCGCAGGCCGGACCAAATCGCCGTATCCAGGTTCAGTGATCGATCTGCACGGCGGCCCGACGGCGGGACTTCGGGATGATCAGGGCGCGCAGCATTCCCGCCAGGTCGACGATTCTGAGCACCGGAAAGAGGGGCATCGCCGCCAGCGATTGCCGGCGAGTCAGCCCCAGATCGCGACGGCCCGTCCAGACGCGCTTCAGATCCTGGACGAGGAGTCCGGCATAGAGCAGCGGTGCCGCGAGCGGGCCGAGGCGCAGCAGACGGGCCTCGGGGAGGGCTGGGTCGAGCCAACATGCCGCGACGATGTCGTACCCGCGACGGTAACGCTCGGCGAAGAACGGCTGGACCTCGTGACGGACCTTGGCGGCGCCGACCATCCGCACCGGAGTTCCACGCCGCTTCAGCAGCTGCGCGTGGTAGAAGCAGCGACAGCGCAGCGGTCCCTCGGGTATCGGGCACGACGTGAGTGTGTCGCGTTTGAATCCGCAGTTGTTCGACGTGTAGCACTCGACCGTGTCTCGCGCCGCCGGCAGCAGGACGCCGAAATCCATCACCGAGCTCACGGCGGCAAGGAAGCCATGGTCATAGCGGGTGAAGCCCGCGGTCGCCGCCGTTTGCGGCTCCCGAAGGGCGGTCAGGTGTTTCTCCGCCCAATCCGGCGCGTCCGGGATGCAATCGCCGTCCAGGAACAGGATGAAGTCGCCAGACGCCCTGGCGACGGCCTTCATCTTCGACCCCTCGTAGCCCTGGCCGGGTGCCTCTACGTGTGTGATCGTGGGGAAGTCCCGGGCCATGACCTCCCGCAGCTCGGCGTTCCCGCTGGAGTCAGCGAGCAGCACCTCCCCATTCAGGCGGGAAGCCATCTCGCTCGCTGCGCGGAAGCTGCGGAACATGCGCTCGGACTCCCCACCCTCCGCGAGGTTGTAGCTCTCGACGATGATGCTGACACTGCCGTTCGCCGGGGAGGCTGGCGAGGTCCTGCCCGGGACTCCACTATGTGCCGTCCCTGTGCAGCTCGACGGGGGCGATGCGCTGCAGCGAGCTGCCGCCGCCCGCGAGGTAGCCGACGAGCTCCCCTGCCGCGCTGGCGATGAGCACGCAGGCCATCGCCGGCAGAACCCGCGGGAGCTCGCTCCCCATCTCCCTTGCGCCTCCGGTCGGCTGCGATCCGGGCCAGTCGAACGAAGGGGATCAGGAAGGATCCGGCCGCGTAGGCGGCTCGCCGCAGGGTCGTCCAGTCCCTTTCTCTCAGGCCGGCGAAGTTGCGACCCGACTGAAAGGCGGTGCGGAGGCTCGGGCCGAGCCTGGCGATGTTGCGGTGGTGGACCTTCGCCGCGGGCTGCAGATAGAGCCTGTGGCCGCGAGCCCGGAGGTCCCGATGGAGAATGGACTCCGCCTGGAGCAGCGGTCCGAGCTCGTCTCCGTAATCGAGCAAAACCGCGCGCTTGTAGCAGGAGTTGTGCCCCGGCAGGTCATCGACCGGCCCGGCCTCCGCCGGAGCGACCCAGGCTCCGTAGTCCAACAGCAGATTCGCCCAACTGATCGCGCGTGCGGGGTTCTCGTTGTTCATTTCGGGGCCGACGGCAGCCCACGGGCCACGATGCGTCTCGATCATGGTCTCGGCCCAGTTCGGGTCGGGGAAGCAGTGGGTCTCGCTGAAAGCGATCAGCGGCGCACGAGCCGCACGCGTCCCGCCCGCGCGTGCCAAGGGCAGCGAGAGCCAAGGATCAAGCTCCACTCCTTGGATCGAGTGGAAGCCGTCCAGCTCGGTGGCCAATTCGCCCAGGACGTTGTCGGCGGACGGTGCGACGACGACCAGCTCGATCTGATTTGCGACCGTCTGGGCGCGAAGGTGTGCCAGCACCTCGCGAATCGTCTCGGCCAGGTCGGTGGGCAGAACCACCGCGAGGCCCGGATCGCCCTGATCGTCGGGGGGCCGGGCCATCACCGTCTCAACGCCCCCCGCGCAGCCGAACGCCGCAACCCCGGGACGCAGTCCGATGGTGCTGGTGTCGACGCGCGTCCCCGACGATGGGCGTGCATGATAGTGCCGTGGCCGAGCCCGAGATCGCCGTCGTCATCCCGACTCGCGAGCGCCCCGAGAGCCTCGTCCGGTGCGTGGCGGCGCTCGAGGCCCAGACCGCGCGCGACTCGCTGGAGATCGTCATCGTCGACGATGCGGGCTGCGGGCCCGGCGCGATCGCGAATCTGATCGGGCGACCTGCCGGCTGCAGAGTGGTGGACGGACCTGGAAGAGGCGCGGCGGCCGCCCGCAACCTCGGTGCGGCCGCGGCCGGCGCGCCATTGGTTCTGTTCACCGACGACGACTGCGAACCGCTTCCGGGCTGGGCAGCGAGTCTCGCGGCAGTGCTGCAGGATGAGGCTGCGGCTGTCGCAGGGTCGACGGTCACCAGCCCCGGAGCTGGTCCGCTTGCCCTCGCCTCGCAGCATGTCGCGGATTTCCTCACCACCTTCACCCTGGATCGTGCCGGACGGACCAGATTCGCCGCGTCGAGCAACCTCGGTTGCAGGACCGAGGTGCTCGAGCGCATTCCCTTCGACGGTGGTTACCCAGGTGCCGGAGGGGAGGATCGAGACTGGTGTGTGAGACTGATCGAGGCGGGGCACGAGCTGGTACTGGTCCCCGAAGCCCGCGTCGCTCACCGCCAGCAGCTCGACCTCCGCGCTTTTTGGGGCAAGCACCTCGCCTACGGCCGGGGCGCTCGGACGTTTCACCACAGGCACGGGTTTCCGGACACCCAGGGCGTCGGACGCTTCCACGTCCGTCTGGTCCGGGACGCAATCCGCCGCCACGGGGCGACCGTTGGGGCGCTGGTCTGCCTTGCCCAGGTCGCGACCGCCGTCGGCTTCGCCGGCAAAGCGCTCACCGACCGGTCTCGTTGACCGCACGTCATCCGCGCATCAGGCAGGCTCCCAGGCGCCAGAGGTCGACGCTGACGGCGACCCGCTCGTGCCCCCTGATCTCGCGCCAGGCCTGACTCATCTCGCGCGACCAATGGACGTCGTCCATGATCAGTGCGGCGCCGGGTGATAGATGTGGCAGCAGGCGCTCGAACAGGGCCAGGTTGTGGTCGCGGCCCTTGCCGGCGTCGAGATAGGCGAAGTCGATCGGCGCCGCCTCGGCCAGAACTCCGTCCAGCACGTCGTCGAAGCGCCCCTCGATCACCTCCACCCGATGGATCCGCAGCGCGCCCAGCGTCTCGCGTGCAACTGCAGCGAGCTGCCCTGACCCCTCGACGGTGCGCAGCATTCCCCGCCCGTTCAGCTCCAGTGCGGCGGCCTGGTACGCGGAGGAGATCCCTATCGCGGTCCCGAGCTCGATACAGCTCCGTGGCTTGAGCTCCCGTACGAGACGCATCAGAAACACGCCCCAGGGACGATGGATGCTCGAGACACGGGCGATGTAGCCGGCGGAATAGTCGCGTGAGGGGTCCCTCTCAAATGTGACGCGCATTGTCCCGGCGGCGAACTCGGCGCGGCGATGCTCGATCCGGTCGACCCAACGGGCCTCGGCGGGATCGATGCCCCGACCGGCGATCGCCTCCATCGCTCGCGCCAGCTCCGCCCCGTGGCGCTCCGGGTTGCGGCGGACGCGACGGACGGCGAGTCGCGGGAGCAGCTTGGCGAAGAGCGTCTCGTGAACCAGGCGACCGGCGGGCGGATGGTCTCCCAGCCACCTCCTGATCCGGGCCCTGAGGCCTGTGACATGGCTCCGGCGCGTCATCCCCTGCCGGCGTTCGAGCCGACGACCACGGAGAGCTCGGGCTCAGACGGCGAGCTCGACATCGAGGAGCTCGTCGATCGCCTCACCCTCCTCGAGGTATACGGCGTCGCTGTTCACCGACCAGACGTCGTAGTGAGTTCCGTCGATCAGGTTGATGGCGGCCAGGATTGCGGTCCACATCGAGTGGTCCTGGTTGTTGTAGCGGTGCAGCCCGTTGCGTCCGCAGGTCATCAGGTTCTCGAAGCCCTCGATGTAGGGGCGCACTACGCCCAACGCCTCCTCGTACTTCGAGTCGTACATCGGGTAGGCCTTCGGCACCCTGACCTTGGCGCCGCCGATGACCTGCGAGGGATCGATCAGGCCGATCCGCGCGAGCTCGCCCTTGGCGAGCTCGACGGCCTCCTCCTCGGGCAGCTCCCAGATCTCGTCCCCCTCGAAGCAGAAGTACTCGACCCCGAGGCAGGTCATCCCGTCGGGGACCATGCTCTCGCTCCAGGCACCGAAGTTCTGCACCCGGCCGGCCCGCGTGTCCTTGTCCTGGAGGTAGATCCAATTGTCGGGGAAGGGCTCCCGCTCGGTCGTCATCAGGGCCACCAGGCAGAAGTCGCGGTAGCGCAGGCGGCGGGCCGCGTCGCGCACCCGTTCGGGAGCGGGTGGGTCGAGGCTCAGCACGAGCTCACTCAGCGGCATGCTCGAGATCACGCCGCTGACCGGATGCTCCGTGCGCCCGCCGTCGTGGCTGACGACGATGCTCTCGGCTCGCGCGTTCCGATGGCGGATCCGCTCGCAGCGGTGGCCGAGATTGACCTCCAGCCCGGCCTTCTCAACGCGATCCCGGAACGCCTCCCACATCTGCCCCGGACCGTGCCGTGGGTAGCGGAACTCCTCCATCAGGGTCGTAACCTGCTGGCGCCGCAGTCGCAGGATGGTCAGGAGCGCCTTCCAGAGAGAGAAGTTCTGAATCCGCTGAGCGGCCCAACGCGAGCGGATCTCGCTGCCGGGAACGCCCCAGACCTTCTCGGTGTAGTCGCGGAAGAAGGTCTCGTAGAGGCGCTTCCCGAAGTGCTTGGTGACCCACCCCTCGAAGGTTTCAGGGTCCTTCCTGATGCTACGCACCCGGCTCCAGAGATAGGAAAGGGCGCAGAGAGAGGACTCGAGGAGCCCGAGCCGACCGATCACGCTCGGAGCCTTGAGCGGGTAGGGGAAGAAGGTGCCCCTGTAGTAGATCCGAGACAGTCGCTGGCGGGGCAGGAGCTCGTCGCCGAGCATCTCCTCCCAGATCCGCTGGATCGGCTTCATCTTGGTGAAGAAGCGGTGCCCTCCCATGTCGAATCTGTAGCCGTCCAGCTCGACGGTCTTCGCGATCCCGCCGACGACGTCATCCGCCTCGAAGACGGTGCCACGCTCGCCGCGCAGCGCCAGCGCATAGGCAGCGGAAAGTCCCGCAGGACCGGCCCCGAGCACGGCGGTCTCGATCTCGGCGCCGCGCTCGACCGGCTCCGGCAAAGAGGCGTCGTGGCGGTCCGATCGCCGATCGGGGAGCGACCCGTTCCGTCTCCCCGCAGGCTGGATGCTTCTGGAACTTGGCGAAACCCCTCTCCTCTCCAGTCCCTCGCGGGCCGTAGGTCGACCCATCCCTGCTGGATCGCTCTCTCGAACCGGGATAGCCTAGTGCGCGCTGGGCACGCTTGTCCAGACGGGAGCCCGGATTGGGGGGTCGCTGCGCCTGCGGACGGCGCGGTCTTCCCGCTCCGCGCTAGGTTTCCTGTCATGCCGACGATCAAGGTGCCCCCGGTGCTGCGCCCGCAGACCGAGGGCGAGGCCGAGGTCAGCGTCGACGGGGGGACCGTCGGCGACGCCCTGCGCGCGCTCGCCGAGCGCTATCCGGCCACGAGGGACCAGCTCTTCTCGCCGGAGGGCGAGCTCAACCGCTACGTCAACGTCTACCTGAACGACGAGGACGTCCGGGTGCTGGGCGGGCTCGAGACCTCGGCCGCCGAGTCGGACACGGTGGTCATCCTGCCGGCGATGGCCGGCGGCTCGCGCGAAGCCCGACCACGATCTTGACCGTCACGACCCGAGGCTCTCGCCCGAACTGAGCTTCGGTGAGACCTGAGGTCCCGTGGCACTCCATGGCGAGCGGTCGACAAGCGCCAGTCACGTGCGCAAGGGTATGAGCATGCGGGTCGTCCGGATGATGGCTGTGCACGACGAGTCGGATGTCCTGGAGTACAACCTCGATTGGTACTGGAGGGCGGGCCTGGCCACCGTCGTGTTGATCGACGAGCACCCGGATGGCCGCTGTCAGAGGATCTGCGAGCAGGCGCTCTTCGACGGCAAGATCATCGCTCTGGACTCGATCAGGACCGACGGGTTCCAGTGGGACACCGTGCTGGCGCGCCTACTCGAGCTCGCCGAGCGAACTGGCCCGGAGTTCCTTCTGCTGACTGCGCCTGATGAGTTCTTCGAGGTCGCGGACGGATCCCCATTGCGAGCCGCGCTCGAAAGCGACGCCGAGGCGGGCTACAACCTGATCAAGTTCCACAACATGGAGTTCGCGATCACCCGGGACGACGACCAGGCAGATCCGAATCCCCTCACCAGAATGCGCCACTACGCCCTCAATGACGTGATCAACTACCGGGGCTTCCCCTACGTGGAGGGCATCGACCTGATCACGGCCCTCGGGCACCGGCCGGTGTTCCCGGAGCCGCTCGAGGATCGCGAGTCGCCCCGCCGCTACGTCGGCAGGCACTATCCGCTGCGAACCGTCGATCAGGCCCTGCACAAGATCAGTCGCACACGCCCGCTGGAGCGCATGCCCACGGTGCACACGCAATACCTGCGGTTCTCGGGTGACCCTGAAGAGTTGCTCGTCGATCCCGCCCTGCTGAGCTACTACGCGGACGATCATCAGTGGTGCTACGAGGAGCGCTTCCTGGCGCGACGCCTGCAGCACACCGCCCAGGCCCTCGGCCGGTCCGAGGTCGAGGGGCGCAGGCTGCGCCGGGACCTGGACGAGCTCCGCGCCGAGAACGCCGAATTGAGAGCGCGTCTCACCCGCCTCGAGGGTGGAGGGGAGGTGACTCCTGAAACGGGTTGACGAGCCGGTCGTCAGGGTCGGCCTCGTGGGTCTCGGGGACTGGGGTCCGCGGATTGCGCGGAACCTCAACGGCCTCGACGGCTGCGAGCTGGCATGGTGCTGCGACTCCGACGCCGCGAAGCTGGATCGATGGCGGCGATCGTTCCCCGATGCGCGGTTCGTCCTCGATCTGGACGAGCTGCTCGATAGCCCCGACCTCGACGCGGTCGCGATCGCAACCCCGGTGCCGACGCACGCCGCCCTGACCGAGCGTGTCCTTCGGGCCGGCAAGCACTGCTTCGTGGAGAAGCCGCTCGCCCAGGACGTATCCACGGCCGAGGGCCTCACGGGTCTCGCCGCAGAGCGCGGCCTGGTGCTGATGGTCGGCCACCTGCTCTGCTACCACCCCGGAATCCGGGAGCTGGCCGCGCTGATCGCCGCCGGGGAGCTCGGCGAGGTCTACTACCTCTACAGCCAGCGTCTCAACCTCGGCAAGCTCCAGGCGAACGAGAACGTCCTCTGGGACCTGGGCGCGCACGACGTCTCTGTCCTCCTGGAGCTCGCCGAGGGAGATCCCAGCGAGGTCTCCGCCTATGGACAGGCCCACGTCAGGTCGGGTGTCGAGGAGGTGGTGTTCGCCTACATCCGCTTCGACAGCGGTCTCACTGCGCACATGCAGCTCTCCTGGCTCGACCCGCACAAGATGAGGAAGGTGACGGTGGTGGGCGCGGAGCGCATGGCGACGATGGACGACATGGCCGCGGAGCGGAAGCTGACGATCTGGGACAAGGGCTTCGACCCCGCGGCCGACGGCTTCGGCGAGTACGTCACTCGCTCCGGAGGGGTATGGAGCCCTGCTCTGCCGAACCGGGAGCCCCTGCGGGTCGAATGCGAGCACTTCGTCGACAGCGTCCGCACCGGCCGGCCGCCGCTGACGGACGGAGTGGCGGGCGTCCGCGTCGTACGGGTGCTCGAGGCTTTGCAGCGCTCGATCGATGCCGGCGGCGCTCCGCAGCCGCTCCAGGCCGAGTTTGCCCGCGGTGTCGAGTAGCGAGCGGGAAGCGGCCGGCGCGATGCCGGGGTTGAAGCCTTCCGACCGGGCTCCGGGGCTGCTGCTCGGAGAGGGCGTGCAGCTGGGCGCTGACGTCGAGCTGGGCGGATACGTCGTGATCCACGCGGGCACCCGGGTCGCTGCGCGAGCCGTGATCCAGGACCACGTCGTGATCGGGAAGCCGCCGATCCTGGGCGCGGCATCGACCTCGCGGCGCGATCGTCCTCCGCCCGCCTCCCTCGGCGAGGAGGCCGCGGTCTGCACCGGAGCCGTCATCTTCGCGGGAGCCGAGATCGCCCCCTCGGCCATCGTTGGGGATCAGGCGCAGGTCAGGGAGCGGGCCCGAATCGGCGCGGCGTCGGTCGTGGGACGCGGTGCGGCGGTCGACAACGAGGTCACGATCGGGGCTGGGGTAAAGGTCGAGAGCAACTGCTACCTGGCGGCCGGCACCACGATCGAGGACGGGGTGTTCGTCGGGCCGGGGGTGACTCTGGCGAACGACCGGACCATGAGCGGGCATCCCAGCGGGATGCGCCGGGAGGCGCCAACGTTGCGTCGCCGTTGCCGGATCGGCGCCGGCGCGGTGATCGGTCCCGATGTCGAGGTGGGGGAGGAGGCGATCGTGGGCGCGGGAGCGGTCGTCGTCGCCAGCGTCGCGCCTCGGAAGGTGGTGGTCGGAGTCCCGGCCAGGGAGCTCCGGGACGTCACCGACGCGGACTTGGCGGTTCCCCGGAGTTGAGCCGCTGAGGAGTCAGTCGGCTGTCGGATACGGGGCCAGGTTGGCGCGGACCGCGTCGACGACGCGCTCGACGGCACCTGGCGCCAGGGCAGGACCGATCGGAAGGGCGAGATTCTGGGCGGCGAGCCGCTCGCTCTCCGGCAGCGGCCCCAGGGGAGCCCAACGCGCGAGCCCGGGCTGGCGATGCAGCGGGATCTCGTAGTAGCGCCGGGTTTCGATCCCCTCCTTTGCGAGGGCGGTCGAGAGCCGCTCGGGGTCCCGGATGGCGATCACGAACAGATGCCGGCACGACGCCCCGCCGTCGGGCTCCTCCTGCACCTCGCAGAGTTCATGGATTCCGCCATCGAGATAGGACCTGGCGACCTGCCGGCGCAGCTCCGTCCACCTGGTCAGATGCCGCAGGGCAATGCGGAGGCCGGCCGCCTGGATCTCGTCGAGGCGGGAGTTGTAGCCGAGCTCGGTGAAGGTGCGTCCGTCCTCCGTCCCGTGCCGGCGCAGGCGCCTTGCGACCCCCGCCACATGGTCGTCATCGGTGGTGAGCGCGCCACCGTCCCCGAAGCCGCCGAGGTTCTTCGCCGGAAAGAAGGAGAACGCGGCGGCATCGCCGAGCGCACCGGCCATGTCGCCCTCGAGGCTCGCCCCGTGTCCCTGCGCGACGTCCTCGAGGACCTTTAACCCCCGCGAGCGAGCGAGATCCAGCAGCTCGGTCATCGGCGCGGGGTTTCCGAACAGATGTACCGGGATGAGCGCCTTGGTCCGGTCGTTGATCGCCGGCTCGGCGGTGGCCGCCGTCATGCACCATCCCGAGGGATCGACATCGCATAAGACCGGCGTGGCCCCGACCGCCGCGACAGCCTCGGCGGTGGCGTAGAAGGTGAACGCGGGCACCACCACCTCGTCCCCGGGGCCGACACCGAGTCCCCGCAGCGCGATAGCGATCGCATCGGTGCCGCTTCCCACGCCGACGCAGTGCCTGGCGCCGACGTAGGAGGCGAACTCCGACTCGAAGGCCTCGAGCTCCGGGCCCAGCACGTATCGGCCCCGCTCGAGCACCGCCCGTTGGGCGGCGGCGATCTCCGGCAGCAGCGGCTCGAGCGCCGCGCGCTGCGAGAAAAGTGGCACCTGGTTCACCTGACGCGCAGCCTAGGCGCTGCGGCTGGGCCGCTGGAACTAGCTCGTCAACGTCTACCGGAACGACGAGGACGTCCGGGTGCTCGACGGGCTGGAGACCAGCGCGTCGGCGTCGGACACGGTGGTGATCCTGCCCGCGATGGCGGCGGGCCCGCCCAGCGTTCGACGGCCGGGTAGATGGGGCGCTAGCCTCGAGGCCGTGGGGAGACGCACGGCCATGATCGGCGTTGTGCTTGGCCTTGCCTGCCTGACCGCGCCGGCTCGGGCGGCCTCGCCCTTCGGCAGCGGGCCCGCGGCTCATCCGGCCGCCAAGAAGAAGTGAGCCAAGCACAAGCACAAGCACAAGCACAAGCACAAGCACAAGCACAAGCACCGCTCCGCGAAAAAGTGCCGGAAACGACGGGTATCACCGCAGCCGCTGTCCCCGCCGTCCCCGCCGTCTCCGCCGGTCGTGCCGGCCCTCGGAGCGACCGCTCCTTCGGCTCCGATTTCGGTCGCCTCGGACCCGCCGCTCTTCCCCGATTTCGATCCTCGGATCCACGACTACACCGTCCGCTGCACCGGTGACCCCGTCATGCTCAGCGGGTCGTCGGCGGCCTGGCCGGGCGGCGTGAGCATGTCGGTCGACGGGCATGGGCCGTTCGCGGCGGACTTCCAGCAGGCCGTCCCGCTCTCGCCGAATCAGGAATTCGAGTTCGACACGACCTCGCGTGAAGGTTCGGAACCCTACTTCGCCCGCTGCCTGCCGACCGATTTTCCGGCCTGGAATTACGAGCGTTCGGACGAGCCGGACAGACCATTCTACGTCATCGCTCTCAGGCGAAATCCCGCCGGCGCCAATTACGTGGTCGTCTTCGACAACCACGGCGTCCCGGTTTGGTGGTATCCCGCGGCGATCGGTCTCGGCGACGCCTCCGCTCTTAGCGACGCAACGCTCAGCTGGGCACGGGGCGACCTGGGCGGGTTCGAGATCCATCAGCTGGACGGCACGCTGGCGGACACGGTCTCCTTCCAGGGCTCGACGACAAACGATCACGACATGCAGCCGTTGCCGAACGGGAATTTCCTCCTGATCTCCTACAAGCTCCGTGCCACGACCGTCGACCTGACCCCGATCGGCGGGGCGCCCGACCAGACGGTGCGAGACGCCGCGATCCAGGAGGTTGACCCGAATGGCACCGTCGTCTGGGAGTGGAACAGTAAGGATCACATCGGGATCGATCAGATCGCGGCGAATTGGCAGAGCCAGGTCGCGGGCAGTGCGGAGCCACACGATCTGCTGCATCTCAACTCGGTCGAGCCCGACGGCGACTCGGTGGTGATCTCCCTTCGGTTCACCAATGCCATCTACAAGATCAGCCGCGACCCCGGTGACGTCGAATGGAAGCTGGGCGGGACCACCATTCCGCAGAGCCTGAACGTGACGGGCGACCACCCGAGCTCCCCGATCGCCGGCCAGCATGACGCGCGGATCCTTCCTGACGGAACGCTGACCCTGCACGACAACGAGACGGGATCGGGCCTGCCGCCGCGCGCAGTCCGTTACGCCATCGATGAGACGGCTGGAACGGCGACCCAGCTCGAGTCGATCGAGGATCCGGACATCCCGACCGCCGGATGCTGTGGAAGCGCTCGGCTCTCACCCACGGGGAACTGGCTGATCAGCTGGGGTCAGAGGTCACAGGTCACCGAGTTCGCGCCGAACGGCGATCGCAACTTCAGATTGACGTTTGGCCCGGATCTGACGACGGCCCCGTTTACCTACCGGGCCTTTCCGGTTCCGCCAGGCTGGCTCAACGCCGCCCGCCTGCGATCGGGCATGAGCAGCCAGTATCCGCGCTGAGGGTCCTAGGGCTGCCCGCCGGCGGCACCGCGCCGAAGGCCGCGGCAGGCCGGCTTCGTAGTCCGCTCGCCGTGGAGAGCCCCGCTACCTCCCGCCGGTGAAGCGGGTGAAGGCGGCGAGCGCCGGCTTCGGCGAGTGATCGAGGTTGAGCAGGCCGAAGCTCGTGCAGAGGGCACAGTTCCCGGACATGTCGGCGGGGATGTCGCGCCAGCTGAACCAGTCCACCCCGGCGATCCGGTAGCGCTTGCGGTTCTTGCGTGAGAACTTGAAGGCGGCCTTCAGCATCTTCTTCTGGCCCTTGACCCCCTTGTAGAGGTTGCTCCTGCCGTGGCCCGAGCCCCAGCCGATCTCGGTCAGGTAGACCTTCGTCCGCTTCGCGTGGCGACGCTGGAGCACCTGGCGGGCCTTGCGGAGCTGGAAGGCGATCCCCTTGATGTTGGGCGAGTAGGGGTGGAGCGCGACCGCGTCGAACAGGCCGCGCACGTGCTTGAAGCGGTAGAGCTTGTCGAGGAAGCGCCACATCGTCATCCCGTTGGGTGGGGTGCCGAAGAGACCGGCGAGGATGATCCTGGCGCCCGGGTCGACCTGGTGGATCGCGGGCGTGGCGCTCCGGAGCAGCTGGTAGTACGCCTTCGGCGTCGGCTTCGGCCGCATGTAGGTGGCTGAGTTGGGCTCGTTCCAGAGCTGCCACTCGGTGATCGGGTCGTACGGCGGCGCGTAGGCGTCGCTCGGGTCCGTCCAGAAGCTCCCGCGCGGCCCGTAGCGCGCGACGAGCGCCTGCAGCATCAGCGGCCAGCGCTGCCGGCCGATCGCGGAGCGCATCGGCGTGACGCGGTCGCAGTAGAAGGCCGGGATGCCCGAGCAGTCGCGGGCCCAGGGCGGCGTCCCGAACACGAACGGCCGCACCGGGATGCCCAGCGCGGCGGCACCCGCCATCACCGGGTCGAAGTTGGAGAAGTTGTAGGTCCCCGGGCTCGGCTCGAGCTCCTCCCAGCCGAAGGGCAGCCTGAGGTTGCCCACGTGCGCCTGGCCCATGCGGGCGAGGTCGGCACCGTCCGGCTGGAAGGTCGAGGTGACGCCGAAGAAGCCCGGCGCCGCGATCGCCGCCGGCGTCACCGAAGCGACGGCCGAGGCCGCGAGGACCAGGACGATCAGGGCTCGCAGGCTTCGCCCGCGCCGCGTGATCACGGCTTCGGCATCCTGCGCCTGGCCAGGGCCATTCCGGCGACGATGACCAGCAGCAGAGCGATCAGCCCGATCGCGGCCGGATCGCCGGCGGCGCTTCCGAACGCGGCCAGCGCCGAGGGTTGATCTCCTGCGACCGCCGGGGCACCTCCCTTCACGCCGGCCGGGGCACCGAGCGATCCCGCGGTCGCGATCGCCGCCAGCACCTTCCCGGACTTGATTTGCCGCAACCGCGAGACGACGTGGGGCGGAAGGCGGCCCGGATCGGCAACCGGTGCCGCCCCGGGGCTCTCCGCCTTGCCCTTGGCGTCCGGGAGGTCAAGGGTGTACTCGTTCACCGCCGGTGTGGCGACGGCAGTCGCGGGCATGGCCAGTGCGAGCACCACGAGCAGGATGACCGCCCCGATGGGCCGCATAGTATCCGCGCCTCTTGTCGTTCGATCGTTCGCCTCTGCCATGCCCAAGCTCACTCCGCCGGCCGATCTCACCAAACACGCGACAACAGCGGTCGTCGCGGTCCTCGTGGTTCTGCTTTCCCTGGGAGCGGGAGGTTACTCCGCGGGATTGCGCTCGGCGATTGCGGTCGTCTCCTGGGCAGCGATCCTGGGAGGGATCGCCTTCGGGCTCCTGCCGCGCTCTCGGATTCCGGGCGCGGCCCTGGTCGCGGGCGGGATGCTCACCGTTCTCGCGCTGCTCAGCGCGATCTCCGTTGCCTGGGGGAGCGACGACGGTGCGGCGGTTGAGGCCACAGTGCTGGTGGCTGCCTATCTCGGGATCTTCGCGCTCACCGTGCTCGCTGCCCGGGAGGGGGATGCGCGGAGCTGGCTGGCCGGGCTCGCGCTCGGCATCGCTCTGGTGGGCGCCCTCGCCGTTCTCAACCGTCTGATCCCCGGCCTGCCCGGGGGCGACGAGCAGATCGCCAACCTGCTGCCCTCCGCCCGCGGCCGACTCAGCTACCCGATCGGCTACTGGAACGCGACGGCCTGCCTACTCGCCTTCGGAGCGCTGCTGATGATCTGGCTGGGGGCGACGGCGCGCACCCAGGCCGGTCGCGCGACGGCGGTCGCGACCATCCCGATGCTCGCCCTCGGGATCTACCTCGCCTCGTCTCGTGGTGCGTTCGCCGCCCTCCTCCTCGGCATCGTCGTCCTGGTCGGGATTGGTCCTCGCCGCATGGTCCTGCTCAGCTCGATCGCGATCGGTGGACTCGGCGCCGGCTTCGCAATCGCGGTCGCGAGTCGTCGGACCGAACTGCTCAACGCTGTGGGCCCGCACGTGGGCAGTCAAGGGGCCGACGTGGTCGGGGTGACCGTCCTCTCCATGCTCTTCGTGGCGGGCGTTCGGCTGGCCCTCGACGGAACCGCCCAGCGGCTGCGGGTGTCGCCGCTCCTTGCCCGGGTGGGGGTCGGGGCGCTCGTGGTGGGTTGCATCGTCGGGGCGGCCCTCGCCGATCCGAGCAAGCGATTCGACGAGTTCAAGAGCGTGCCCGCCAACCAGGAGTCCGGCAGGAGCACCTTCATCACCAGCCACCTCGCCAGCGGCAGCGGCAGCGGCCGCTGGCAATTCTGGGGAGTGGCGATCGACGCGTTCGGCGACGAGCCGGTGCACGGGATCGGGGCGGGCGGGTTCGCCGCCTATTGGACTGAGCACGCACCGATCAGCCGGGCGACGAAGCAGGCTCATTCTCTCTACCTGGAGAAGCTCGGCGACCTCGGCCCCCTGGGGCTGCTGACGGTGGTCGGGTTCCTCGTGGTGCCGATTGCGGTGGGCGTGCGCCGCCGGGCGGCGATGCCGGGCGGGGAGGCCGGAGTGGCCATCGCGCTCGGTGCAGCCGTTGCCCTCTCCGCAGGGATCGAATGGATCTTCCAGATCCCCGTCGTCTTCGGCGTCGGCGTCGTGGTGATGGCCGTGCTCTCGGGGCCGTCGCTGGCCGCGCCGCTGCAGACGTTCGAGGCGAGACGGTCCGGCGCCGGCTCCAGGCCCGCGTTGAAGGCTGTCCTCACGGTGCTGGGGTGCGCCGCTGTGCTGGTGGCGGGCGATCAATTCCTGGCCCAGCGGAGCCTCGATGCGAGCCAGTCGGCAGCCCGCACGGGGGACCTGCACGAGGCTGCCGTCCGGGCTCGCCGGGCGATCGCCCTCGAGCCCTGGGCGGCGGAACCACATCTTCAGCTTGCTCTGGTCCAGGAGAGCGCCGGGGCCCTGCCGGCGGCGGCCCGTTCGATCGAGAAGGCGATCGAGGACGCACCCGACGATTGGAGCCTGTGGCTGGTCCGCGCACGCATCGCAACCCGACAAGGTCGCCTGGACGAGGCGCTCAGCGCGCTGGCGCGAGCGCGCAGGCTGAACCCACGCGCGCCGGTCTTCTCGCTGACCGGGCCGCTCCCGGTCTGACGGAGCCGGTCGCGGCGCGGCCTAGGGAGTGCCGCCGGTCAGGCGGGTGAAGGCGCGCCACGACGGCTTCGGATCGAAGCTCGACGTGAACAGGCCCGTGTGCTGGAACCAGATGCCGCCCGGGACATCGCGCCACGAGTACCAGATCACGCCGGGGATCCTGTAGCGCTTGCGGTTCTTGGCCAGGAGCTTGAAGCTGCTGTGCAGGTACTTGGCCTGGCGCCGCCGCGACACGGTCAGCGCTGTCCGGGGGCCTCCGGTCGCCCAGCCGAGCTCCGTGATCCAGAGCTTGGCCTTCCTGTCCCTGTGCTCGGCCATGATCCGGCGCATGTCCCCGGCCCGGGCGAGGGCCTGCTTCGGCGTGGTCGAGTACGGGTGCAGCGCCGCTGCGTCGAAGAGCCGCTTGGCCCGGTTGCGGTAGATGCCGCCCAGGAAGCGATCGCCGTCCATCCCGTGCCTGATCCGCGGAGTGGGGAAGAGGCCGGCGAGGACGATCCGACCGCGTGGGTCGCCGCCCTTGATGCCGGCGTGGAACCTCTTCAGCAGGCGGACGTACTGCTTCGGGTTCGGCTTGCGGTACCAGAAGCTCGGCGAGTTGACCTCGTTCCAGAGCTGCCACCAGACGATCGCGAGGCGCGGCACCGTCGGGTGCTGATTCCAGAAGATGCCGTCGTGGCCGTAGCGCTGGGCGGCCGCCGCGACGAAGCGCCGGAAGTCGCCCCAATGCTTCTTCCCGGGCGGCAGGTTGGGGCGCCGGGACACCCATCGCGGGGAGCCGTAGACCGTCGGCAGCACCCGGATCCCGTTCTCCGCCGCGGTCTCGACGATCTGGTCGTAGTGACCCCAGTCATAGGGGGCTCCGGCGGTGGGCTGGACCGCCCCCCAATAGAGGTTGATGCGAAGGGTGCCGACGCGCGCGGGGCCCATCCGGTTGATCTCCGTGGGGCTCGGGTCGTTCGCCGGGATCACGCCGTAGAACGCCCGCGGCGCGGCGTGCGCCGCCGGGGCGGCGCCCAGGGAGACCACCAAAACGGCCAAGGCCGCGATCCAGCGCGCCTTCGCGCTCATTCGGGGCTGGTTTGGCTGCGATTCACTCACCGACTCGGATAACACGCGAACCCGGGGGCCCGTTGCGGCGGCGCGGCTATCTCCCGATCAGGGCGTTCCGCCGGTGAGGCCGGTGAATGCGGACCACGCGGGCTTCGGGTCGAAGTCGGCCGTGAAGAGGCCGGTGTGCTGGAACCAGATGCCGCCCGGGACGTCGCGCCACGAGTACCAGATCACGCCGGGGATCTTGTAGCGCCTGCGGTTCTTGGCAAGCAGGTTGAAGGTCTTGCGCAGGTAGGTCGCCTGTCGGTGGGGCGAGACGGTGAGGGCCGTCGGAGGATTGCCGCCGGTGGCCCAGCCGATCTCGGTGATCCAGATGGGAGCGCGCTTGTCCTTGAACCGGCCCATGATCCGGCGCGCGTCCCGGACGGCGTTCAGGGCGTCGTGGGGAGTGGTGGCGTAGGGATGCACTGCCACCGCGTCGAAGAAGCGCTTGGCCTTGTGCTTGTAGAGACCGGGCAGGTAGCGATCGATCGGGATTCCATGCTTCACCCTGGGCGACCTGAACAGGCCCGTCAACACGACCTTCGCGGACGGGTCGCCGCTCTTGATGCCGCGGTCGAACACCTTCAGCAGGCGCGTGTACTGCGCCGGGTTCGGCTTTCGGTACCAGAAGCTCGGCGAGTTGGCCTCGTTCCATAGCTGCCACCAGATCACCGGCAGCTTCGGCGTAGCCCGGGTGCTCGGACCAGAACGTGCCATTGGCGCCGTAGCGAGCCGCCGCTCCGCTGACGAACGCCCTGAAGTCGTTCATGTGGGCCTTGGAGGGCGGGTGGTTCGTCTTGTCGGAGGCCCAAGTGGGTGAGCTGTAGACCGTCGGGAGGACGCGGATCCCCTGTTCGGCGGCGGCGCCGATGATCGTGTCGTAGTAGCTCCAGTCAAGGGGCGAGCCGGCCGTCGGCTGCACCGCTCCCCAGACGAAGTTGAGGCGGAGCGTTCCCACCTTGCCCGCGCCCATCCGGGCGATCTCCGTGGCGTCCGGGTCGTTGGCGGGAATCACCCCGTAGAACTCGCGGGGGGCGGTCACAGCACTCGCGTGGGGGGCGAGTCCGAGGCAAACCAGCAGGGTCGTCGCTGCAATCAGGCGGCGCAAGGTCACGATTCCTTTCCTATGCGGCTTCGTCCGGGCCGGCGATGATCTCGCCATCCGGGGTTCTCGGGCTGCTTGCCGGCGGGGAGCTCGGGTCCCGCTTGGGCTCCGGCTCGCCGTCGGTGATCTGCCTGCGCCGCAGCGTCATCCCGACCGCCGCCGCGATCACCGCCGCGATCATCAGCAGGACGAGCGGGATTCAGCAGGATGCTCCCCGAGGAGCCGTCTCCGCCGGATCCGTCCGATGGGGAGCCGCCGACGGGCACCACGGTGGCGGCGTCCTTGTGCTTCTTGGCCTTCTTCTTCTCCTGCCCCTTGTCCTGAACCACCACTCCGTCGCTCGGCTGCGGCTGCGGCAGCGTGGTGGTCTGGGCGGCCGTCGGTGGACGAGTGACTGGAGGCCGGATGCGCTCCGGACTGCGGCACCTTGGGCAGGTACTCGCTTCCGGCGGGGCCGGCCAGTGCGGAGGGCGCGAAGGCAAGCGAGACCAGCGCCGCCGCGATCAGCCCGTGGATTGTCTTGCGTGAGGTCATGCGATTCGGTGAGGGGCGAAGATACTGACTTGCCCTACTGCTGGGCGTCCAATGTCCACAGCGATCAGACAACACGCGGGGGCGGGCCTGGTTGCGGCGGCTGTCATCGCCGCCGCTTTTGCCCAGGGCCTCTTCAATCCGACCGGATACGCGGCGGCCTCGATTGTGACCTGGGCGGCCGTGATCGCGGGACTGGTCGGCAGGGCGCTGCCCGTGACGCCGGTCGGCCGGGTGGCAGCCCTGGCGGGAGTCTGTCTGGCCGGAATCGCCCTGCTCGCCGCGGCGTCGGTGGGGTGGGCCCATGATCAGGGCCGCGCCTTCGACGAGGCGGTCAGGGTCTCGTTCTACCTCGCCCTGTTCGCGCTGGCGGTCTGCACCGGCAGCGTCGCCGGCCGCGCTCAATGGCTCGCCGGACTCACCGCCGGCCTCGGCGTCGTCTCGGCGATCGCGGTGTTCGCCTACCTGCAGCCGGGCGTCCTCGACAGCGGGGGAAGCGACGTGCCGGGAGCCGGCGGGCGGCTCGCATATCCGATCGGCTACTGGAACGGAGCGGCCGCCATGCTGGGCGCCGCGGCCATTCTGCTCGCGTATGGCGGGGCGCGGGCGCCGGCGCGTTCCCTCCGGACGCTCGCGATCGCGGCGATCCCCCTGGCCCTCCTCGGCGTCTGGCTGACGAGCTCCAGGGGGGGCGCGGCGGCGGTGGTGATCGCCGGAGCCGTGCTGGTGGCGACTTCGCCGAACCGCTCCCGCCAGCTGGTCGCGATCGCGATCGGCGCCGGGGGCGCCGCGGTCCTGATCCTCGCCGCCGACCAGATGCATGCGCTCACCTCGCCGATCGTCGACTCGGCGAAGCGGGCTGACGGAGACCGCATGACGGGCATCTCCCTCGCGGTGGTCGGAGTCGTCGCGGCGGCCGCCTGGTGGGCCGATGGCCGGGAGCCCAGGATTCGCGTCTCCCGGCGCCTCGGAGTGGCGCTCGGCGGGCTCGCGATCGCCGGCGTCGTCGTTGCCGTGGTCGCCGCCCATCCCGTCAAGAAGCTCCACGAGTTCGAGGCGCCGCCGCCGACCCGCGTCGGGGTTCCAGTCGGAGGCGGCGGGCTTCAGCTCCAACGGGCGCTGGCAGTTCTGGGGCCAGGCAGTGGACGCCTTCGAGAGCGCTCCCGTCGGCGGTCTCGGCGCCGGCGGGTTCGAGGAGTGGTGGGGCGAGACACGCAACCGTGCCGCTCTTCGTTCGCAACCCTCACTCGCTACCGCTGCAGGAGGCAGCCGAGCTCGGCATCCCCGGGATTGCGCTCTTCCTCACGTTCGTCGGCGCCCTCGCGCTGGCCGCGCGCCGCCGCCTTGGCGAAGGACGGGCTGGAGACGGAGGCGTTCTCCTGGCCGTCGTGGTGGCGGGCGCCGTCGGCGCGGCGGTCGACTGGACCTGGGAGATCCCGGCGGTATACGGGCCCGCGGTCGCCTGCGCCGCGCTGCTCCTCGTCTCGACTCCTTCCCGTCCCCTCGGGCGTGACGGCTACTGGCTTGGCCTGGGCACCGTCGCTGCGGCGTGGGTCGCGATGGTCGCGGGCGGGCTGGTCGTCCTCACGGAGGTGGAGCTCAGCCAGAGTCGCGACGCGGCGGGAGGAGATCGGATTGCCGAGGGCATCGATCGGGCGCGGGCCGCCAGGACCGTTCAGCCGTGGTCGGCGGAGCCCTACACGCAGCTGGCGCTGCTGGAGCAGCAGCGGGGCGACCTGCCCCAGGCGTTCGCCTACCTGCGCCAGGCGGAGCAGCGCGACTCCGAGGATTGGCGGCTGGTCCTGATTGAGGCTACTCTCCAACATGCGAGCGGAAACGACGCGGCCGCGCGATCGGCGTTCGCGCGAGCACAGCGTCGCGCCCCTCTCTCGCTGGGGCCGGTCGTGTTCGCCCAGCAGAATCAGGGATGAGCCAGGAGAAGACACCCACCTTGAGCCCGGCGGCAGGCCGGGCTCACGGATCGGGACGGGGCTTCCTCGACTCCGAGTCGGTGCGAAGGGCGCTCGTCGCGGCCGCCCCCCGGACGGCTGCTGAGCCGCGGTGGTGGCGTGACGTCCGCCGCAGGCGCCTGCTCGCCCTCGCGGACTGCGGCGCGGTCGGGCTTGCCCTCGCGATCGCCGTGCCGCCCCAGCGCGCGATCTGGATGCTCGCCCTTCTGCCGGTGTGGATCCTCGTCGCGAAGCTGAGCGGGCTCTACGACGCCGACCACCGCGTCATGCGCCACCTGACCGTCGACGAGGCGCCGACGATCTTCGCCTGGGGCGTGATCGGGGCGGTCCTGGTCAGCCTGCTCGGATCGCTGACGCCGGCGGGTTCGCTGGACTCCGCCGAGCTCGCCCTGGTGGCCGCGATCGCGATCGCGGCCGACTTCGTCCTGCGGGTCTGCGCCCGGGCAGTGTGGCGCGCGGGCACCCCCCGCGAGCGCGCCCTGATCGTCGGCGACGACAGCCTGGCGCACGCCATGCGTCGGAAGATCGCCCTGTTCTCCGACCTCCACATGGACGCGGTCGAGGCCGGCGACTACGCCGCCGGCATCGATCGAGTCGTCCTCGCGCACGAGCGGATCGACGCCAGGGAGATCGCGTTGATCACCGACCTCTGCCACACGCACGAGGCCAAGCTGAGCCTCGTCTCGCCGCTGCGCGGGCAGGCCACGCCCCATCAGATCTCGCGGCTGGCCGAGCTGCCGGTCTTCGAGTACCTGACCTCCGACGTCTCCCGCTCCACGATGATGCTGAAGCGGGCGCTCGACCTGATCATCGGTGTTCCGCTCGCGATCCTCGCCGCTCCCCTCTTCCCGCTGATCGCACTGGCGATCTGGCTCGACGACCGCGGCCCGATCCTCTTCGCGCAGCGCCGCGCCGGGCTGGACGCGACCCCCTTCCGGCTGCTCAAGTTCCGCACCATGCACGTCGGCGCCGAGAGCTCCCTCGCGGACCTGCTGGACGAGCTGCCGGAGCCCATGTTCAAGTTCCGTGAGGACCCGCGGGTGACCCGGGTGGGCCGTGTCCTGCGCAGGCTCAGCCTCGATGAGCTCCCCCAGATCTGGAACCTGCTCCGCGGCGACATGAGCCTCGTCGGTCCACGGCCCGAGCAGCTCGAGCTGGTCGAGCGCTACAGCCCCGAGCATCGATTCCGCATGGACGTGAAGCCCGGCCTCACCGGGCCGATGCAGGTGCACGGCCGCGGGGAGCTGACCTTCGAGGAGCGCCTCGCGGTGGAGCTCGACTACGTCGAGAACCTCTCGATCGGCCGCGACCTGCGCATCCTCGCCCTGACGCCGATCTCCGTGATTCGCGGCACCGGAGCGTTCTGAGCGCCACGGTCATCGTTCCGACCATCACCCCGGAGCGGGTGACGGGCCTCTTGGAGTCGCTGGCGGAGTCGGGGGGAGCTTCGAGACCATCGTCGCCGACAACGGCACGGGCTCGGCCGAGCTCAGCCGGGCCGCGGCGAGACTCCAGGACGCGCAGGTCCTCCGCCTGGAGTCGAACCTGGGCTACGGCCGCGCGGTCAACGAGGCCGTTCGGCGCGCGCAGGGCGACGTGCTCGTCCTGCTCAACGACGACAGCGTGGTCGACCCGGGCTACGTCGAGCGCATCGCGAGTGACCTCGACCCGAGCGGCGGCGTCGTGATGGCCGCCGGGGTGATGCGCGACGCGCGAAGCCCGGGCCTGATCGACACCGCGGGGATCGAGATCGACCACACCCTGCTCGCCTTCGACTACCTGAACGGCGAGCCGGTCGAGGTCCTGGAAGGGCCGGTCGCCGACCCCGTGGGGCCGTCCGGCGCGGCCGGGGCGTTCTGGCGGGAGGCGTTCATCGATGCCGGCGGATTCGACGAGCGCCTCTTCGCGTATCTCGAGGACCTGGATCTCGTCCTGCGCCTTCGCCGGGCGGGCGGGTCGTGCCGGCTTGCGAAGGACGCCCGCGGCAGCCACGAGCACTCGGCGACGCTCGGGCCCGGGTCTCGCCGCAAGGACTTTCTGATGGGCTACGGGCGCGGATACCTGCTGCGCAAGTGGAACGTGGCCACCCCGCGCCGGCTGCCCGGGATCGTCGCGCGCGAGCTCGTCATCGGGGGCGGGCAGGCGCTCGTCGACCGGAACCTCGGCGGCGTGCGGGGGAGGATGGCCGGGCTGCGTGCCGGCCGCCCCTCGGAGCCCTACCCGGCGGGCGAGCTGGCGCCGGACGCTCCGTCGCTCGCGGCCACGCTCCGCCGCCGCCGGCGCAGGAGAGCCCGGGTGCGGCGCAGAGCGGAGTGAGCGATCGCAGCGGCGGCCTTCACCGCGATCCCGGCGTAGACGGCGGCGTTGACGACCCAGGAGCGGTCCGCCGCGTAGTGCTTGCGGTAGAAGCGGTACATCCCCCGGTGGAAGGCCAGGTTGAGGCGAACCGAGCGCTCGCCGCCGGTCGTCCCGCCCTTGACGTGGCGAACGGTCGCCGCCGGCTCGTACCAAGTCCGCCACCCCCGCTGGGCGAGCGTGTAGGAGAGGTCCAGGTCCTCCATGTACATCCAGTAGCCCTCGTCGAAGCCGCCGGCCTCCTCGAAGGCCGAGCGCCGCATCAGCATGAACGCGCCGTTGACCGCGTCCACCGGCCCGGAGTCGACCTCCGGGGCGCGATAGGCGGCCAGCTTGCCGGCGGCGCCGGGACGCCGCCCGAGGCCGGTGAAGTGCCCGAGGGCGCTGAGGGGCGTCGGGAACGAGCGCTTCGATGCGTGGTCCAGCGACCCGTCCGGGCGGAGGAGACGTGGGCCCACCACCGCGACCTCCGCGTGTCCCGCGATCGCCTCCAGAACCGTGTCGAGGGCGCCCTCGGTAACCGCGGTGTCCGGGTTCAGCGCCAGCAGGTAGGGGGCGTCGCCGCGCCTTGCCCCGAGGTTGGTGGCCGCAGCGAATCCCAGGTTGTTGGGCGAGGCGACCAGGTCGACCTCCGGGTAGTCGGTGGAAACCATCTCGGGGGTCCCGTCGTCGGAGGCGTTGTCGACAACGATCACCCTCATGGGGCATGAGGGTCCATGCGAGCGCAGCGAGTCCAGGCACTCGCGCAGCAGGTCCCGAGACCGGTACGCGACGATCACGACGTCGAGGCCGGGGTCGTCCATCGGCTCAGGCTATTTCTCGCGGCCGGGATCCGGCGGGATCGCGGCGTCGCGCGGGAGCAGCCTGTTGGGGCGCCTTCGTCCGGCGTTCCATGCGGACACGGCCCGGCGCCTGACCAGTGCGTAGGCGTAGAACAGCTCGCGGTCGAGGGTCTCGTCGTGTCCCCAGAGCCGCCGGGCGCGCCGCCCCAGGAGCCAGGCGAGGCCCGCCAGCCCGCTGTCGGCCGAGAGCAACCGCCGGAGCGTCCTGCGCTTCGCCGAGGTCATGCGCGGCCGGCAGCGCAGCCGCAGCACCTCCAGATAGAGCAGCTCCTGATGCCAGTCGTAGTAGTAGACGATGCGCGAACCCCCGCTCGGGTTGCGGAGCCGCTCCATCAGGTGGGTGCGGACGGAGCGCGGCCGTTTGTTCGCCTCGGAGTGCCCGATCACCGCGTCGCCGTGCTGGACGTAGTCGTAGAGCGGCTCGTCCAGGTAGGTGATCTCCCCGAGGGACATGGCGACCACGGCGAGCCAGTGGTCATGGAACGCCCGGGCGAGGCGCGGCGGGAAGGGCAGCGCGTCGTCGAGCAGGTCGCGGCGGAACAGGGACGCGGCTCCCGTCACCGAATTGGCGAGCAGCAGCGACCCGTAGTTCGTGTAGTTGTTGCGTCGCTCCGTCCAGTAGGACGGCCTGATCAACTCACCCTCGGGGGTGACGATCCGGGCGTCGCTGTAGGCGAGCTGTGCGTCGCCGATGCCCTCGAGCAGCCGCTCCAGCTTGCCGGGGTGCCAGCGATCGTCCTGGTCGCAGAGCGTCACGAAGTCCGCCGAGGGTGGAGCCATCGACAGGGCCCGCTCGAAGTTGCGGTAGAAGCCGAGCCGGTTCTCGCTGCGCGATACGACGAACCGGGGATCGCCGTCCGTCACGGCGAGCAGGGCGTCGAAGGCGTCGTCCGAGGAGCAGTCGTCGCTGATCAGGCAGATCCAGTTCTCATGGGTCTGCTCCCTGAGCGAGTCGAGCTGGATCCGGAGCAGCTCCGCCGGCGGCTCATAGGTCGCCATGCAGATCGCCACGCGTGGGCCCCGGCGATCGGGGAATGTGGCCGCCGGAGCGTCGCGCGGAGCGGCAAGTCCCGGTTCGGCGTCGATGGAGCCGACCCGCATTCGCGCCTCGTTTCCTCCGGCGAGCGTCAGGACCAGCTCGAGCTCAAGCCGCTGAGGAGTATCGACCGGCGCCAGGTCGACGATCGCGACGAACCCGCTCCGGTACGCGTGGGGCCGCGCCGTATCGCCGTCATCGAGTCGCCCGTAGACGTCGTCCCGAGGCAGGCGGAAGCGCTCCACGGCCTGCCGGGAGTCGCCAATCTGGATCGCAAGCTCCTCCGTCCGCTCAGCCGGGTGGTAGCAGTAGCCGCCGAACACGAAGGCGGTGCCCCGCCCGATTGCGATCCGCTTCGGCGGGCGGATCTCGAGCTCCGCGACGACGGACTCGGTCTGGGCGGGCACGTCTAGCCCTGCCTGCGCAGCAGCTTGCGCCCGTATTCGAAGAGCTCCATGTCGAGAGGATTGTCCTCGGCGATGCGGGCCCGGAAGGAGGCCGGCACCTCGCTCGGCGTGGTGGTGTTCTCGTGGACTGGAGGCCCCAGCGCCCAGCCGTAGCGCCGCTCGAGCCGCTGGGCGAACGGCTCCAGCTCGTCCTGGAGGCCGAAGACATCCATCCGCCTGAGCGCTCGCTTCGCCCTGCGCAGGCGACGGTGGTCGAGATCGATCACGGTCATCATCCCGCCGGTCATCTCGCTGGCTTTCAGCGAGAGCATCTTCACCATGTGGTTCTCGATGAAGGGCCTGAAGCGGTCGGGATCCTCGTAGATCCCCTCGAGCGAGAGCTCGCTGTCGGCGGGGGTCGTGTCTCGGTGGTGACGCAGGTAGCTGAGCGTCCGCTCCACGGGATCTCGGAGCACCGTGAGGACGGTGAACTCGGCGTCGAGGAGCTCGGTCGTACAGAGTGGGAAGTGACCGGTCAGCATCCGGATCTCATCCCGCCTCTGTGGCCAGCGGTCGAGCAGGACGTCGAGGAAGAGCTGTGGCGCGACGTCCGCGGGATCCCCGTCCGACGGCGCCGGGTAGACCGCTTGCTCCCCGAAATGGCGCTGCAGGCGCTTGTAGAGCGAGATCCCCCCGGTCTTCTGCATGTGGACGAAGAAGAAGCGCTGAGGCTGTCCCGCGCGCTCAGGCGGCAAGCGGCGAGTACTGCGAGGGTGAGGCGGAGGCTCCGAAGAACCAGCTCTCGATCGCCATGCGACTCTTCTTCATCGAGGGCTCGGCGGCCGTCGAGTGCAGGAAGAGGTCGTCGAAGAGCAGCACGTCGCCCGGTTCGAAGATCGGCCGCAGCACACCAACCTCGCCGGCCGCCTCCTCGGCCACCTGCGGCGACACCGACCACTCGAAGATGGCGCCGTCGGTGCCGGTGGGGACGATGTGATCGAGGCGCCGGGGAACGACGTCCATGCCGGGCGCCTCGTCGCCGCAGCGCGAGAGCGAGAGCCAGACGTTGAGGGCACGTACGTCGCCCATGAACGCCCCGTCCTGATGCCAGCCGTGGCCCGCGTCGGGATCGACCTTGCGGAGGGTGCACTTCTGGACCGAGATCGTGGGCCGCTCGCCCAGGTACTTCCCGATCACCCGCGTCAGCCCCGCACGCTCGAAGGAGTCGAGCATCTCGAACAACAGGTGTGGCGAGTCGGCCACCCAGAGGCCTCCGCCGCCCGCCACCCAGTCACGACCGCCCTCCTCGCCGGTGAATCGCGGATCGGGTACGAACTCGTGGTAGTAGCCCGTGTCCGCCGGCCTGCCGGCCTGCAGGGCGTCGCGAGCCTTGAAGGCGGCGTTGATCTGCTCGACGAGGAGCCCGGCGTCGTCCTGGCTGACCGCGCCTCGTACGAGCAGGCAGCCGTCGCGGAGGATCCCGGCGCGGACGATCTCCGGGGTGAGCTGCTCGGGCGTGATGCCCACGAGCTCGCCGTTGCGGTCGGGCAGCTGGTCGAAGGCGGGCTCTGGATAGGCGGCGCCGCCCGGGGAGGCCTCGAGCAGCTGGAGGCCCGCCATGTGGCGGAGCTCCACGAGGCGCGCCTCGGTGTCCGGATCGCGCCGCTCGCGGTTCGCGCGTGTCAGCTCCTCGATCTCAGCGAGCAGCTCCTCGGTCGACTTGGGTTTTTTGCGTGTGCGAAAGATCATCTGCTGTGACTGCGGCTCAAAGTATCAACACAGTTTGTGGCTTCCTAGCCCGAAGTCGGGCGCGCGGGAGCGCCGACGACGGTGGCGCCCGGTGGCACGTCGTCGAGCACCACGGCGTTGGCGGCGATCGATGCGCCGGCGCCCACTCGGACCCTCCCGAGCACCTTGGCGCCGGTTCCGATCTGCACGTCGCGCTCGATGGTCGGGCCGGCGATGTCGCCCGGGCGCAGGCCGATGGTCACGAACGGCCCGATCACCACGCCGGGATGGATCTCGACGACGCCGTCGATGACCACCTGCCCGTGCAGCAGGTGCAGCCCGGGATGGATCACGACCGGGTCCCCGATCGCCACCTGGGCGCTCAGCATCGCGAGCTTGTGGGCCAGGCGCGGCAGCGCCGGCACGCCCCGTCGCTGCAGGTACGCCTTCAGCCGGTAGAGCGCCTGGGCGAGGAAGGCGTCGCTTGACCAGGTCAGCCGCAGCACCTGGATCGCGGCGTCCGCGCCCGAGCGGAGCTCGTGGCGCTCACCGCGGTGGAGCAACGCCACCCGCGCGTCCGCGACGAGCGCATCGCGCAGGGCCGGGTGGCGGGCGCGGATGTCGCTCATCAGCGACTCGGCCATCGGGTTCTCGGATTTGAACATGCGCACCGGAGCCTAACCGGGTGCGCCCTACGCCTAGACTCCGCCCGGGCCGGCCCCAAGACCGGCCCGAGAGCGCCATGCCGATGCAAGTCACCTCCTACTACCACCGGACCAATCCGGACGAGGCCGGCTACTCGCTCGGCAACTTCGTCGAGATCTGGGGGCCGTGCTTCGATGCTGTGGGGGCCCGGTCGGTGATCGAGGTCGGCGCGGAGCGGGGCAGGCTGACCCAGGAGCTGCTCAGGTGGGCGGCGCCCAGCGGCGCGCGCGTCACGGCGATCGAACCCGAGCCGATCTCGGACCTGATCGAGCTGGTGGACGAGTACCCGGACCTCGATGTGGTCGAGGAGACGAGCCTCGACGCCCTCACGCACCTGCCGATCGGCGACGTGATCGTGCTCGACGGAGATCACAACTACTACACGCTGAGCGAGGAGCTGCGGCTGATCGCCGAGCGCGCGCCGGAGGGCGGGATCCCCCTACTCGTCTTCCACGACGTCTGCTGGCCGCTCGCGCGTCGCGACCAGTACCACGCGCCGGAGCTGATCCCGGAGGAGCACCGCCACCCCTATGGCGAGGACATCAAGCTGGTGCCGGGCAATCCCGGGACCGCCGAGCGCGGCCTTCCCTTCGAGTGGGGGGCGCTGGAGGAGGGCGGCCCCAACAACGGGGTGATGACCGCGATCGAGGATTTCATGTCCGAGCAAGATGGCCTGCGACTTGCCGTCATCCCGATCTTCTTCGGCTGCGGTCTGCTCTGGCCCGAGAGCGCGCCCTGGTCGGATGCCGTCGCCGAGATCGTCGAGCCCTGGGACCGCAACCCGATCCTCGAACGGGTCGAGAAGGCCAGGGTCACCCAGCTGGTGCAGCGCCACTCCCGCGAACAGGAGATCGACGAACGATTCGCGCACACCCGCAAGCTCGAGGAAGCCGTCCGCCGGATTCTGGGCTCCGGCGGCTTCGCCGCGGCGGAGTGGCTCTCAAAGCTGCGCCGGCGCGGCAAGCCCGCCTTCTCGCGGCAGGAGCTGAGCGACCTGCTGGCCGAGAGCGAAGATCAGCGCTGACGGGTCGGCATCGGCCCCGGCGAGTTGCCGTTTGGCGACGGCTGCTGATCGCGCCGGACGATGGACTTGAGCCAGCGCAGCGGCTTCGTCAGGCGCCAGCTCGCGCTCCGCACGACCTGCTGAAGCTGTCGCTCGAGCTCCAGGACGGCGGCGTCCCTGGCGAGCTCGGCCGCATTTGCCTGCATCAGAGCGGCGTCCCGGCGGGCTTCGGCCCACCGCGTCCGCTCCTTCCAGTCGCCGGGGATGGTCTGGGCCGGTGAGAGCTTGCCGTCCCACTTCTCGGCCACGCGCATGTGGGCGGCGACCCAGCCCTCGACGTCGCCGATCAACTCGAGGGAGTGATGGTGGATGACGCGGATGTGCTCGGTCATCACCTTCTTGCCCGCCGCCCGCACCTGCTGGCAGACATCGAAGTCATAGCCGTGGAGTTGTCCCAGCGACTCGTCGAACCGGATGTTCTCGACGAACCAGGGGGGCAGCACCATCATGAACCCGTCGATCACGTCCACCTCGCCGGTCCGGGCCTCGGGCGGCGCCTCCTCGAAGTTGAAGGTGGAGCCCAGGATCTCACCGCCGCCGTACTCCTCGTACTGGTGCGAGAACGAGGCCAGGGTCACCGAGCCATCCCACCAGGCGATGTTCCGCACCCCGATCGCGCCGGCGCAGCCGAGGATCCCGACGTCGGGGTCGCGCAGCGCCGCGCGGAGCTTCGCGCAGAACTCCGGATCGACGATTTCGGCGTCCTGGTGTACGAGGACGAGCGCTTCGAGATCGTCGAGCTTGGCGGCCTCCTCGATCAGGAGGTTGTAGTTGCGGAAGATCGAGGCGTCACCCAGCCCGGCCGAGCCCAGGGCGAGGATCTCCGAGTCCGGCTCGGCCACGAGCCTGATGCCGGGCTCCGCGAACGCCTCGTACTGGGCGTGGTCGGTGATGGGGCAGCCGAAGGCGATCATCTCGGGCGGAACATAGCGTCAGGGCTCAGGCGCGGCTGAGCACGCCGATCGAGGCGATTCTCCGCATCGGATGGTCGTCGTAGGGGAGCGCTCCGCGCCAGCGTTCGTGCGCCTCGGCCGAGACGAAGTAGGTATCGGGGTCTGCCTCGAGCCGGCCGATCAGCTCGTGCAGCCCGAGCGGCGCCAGCCCCGAGCGGCGCACGATCTCCTCGAGGCGCTCGAGGTGGGGCTCGGCGCCCCAGCCGGCCACGACGTGGTCGATCGCGTGGATGCAGCAACCGCCCGGGCGGAGCGTGCCGCTCGCCGCCTCGACGACGCCGCCGACCTCGTCGAGCGGGATGTGCTCGAGCACGGAGATCGAGTAGACGGCGGCGACGTCGTCCGGCAGCCCTCCGCTCGGCGGAAAGCGCTCGCGGACGAAGTCCACGTCCGGGTATGCGCGCCGGAACTCGTCGAACTGCTCCGGGCCGTGACCGCTGCCGTCGTAAGGGTCGACGACGGTCACCCGGTGTCCCAGCCTCGTCAGCAGGTCCGCGACCAGCGGCTCCCCGGCGCCGATCTCGACCAGGCGCTCGCCGCGCTCGACCCTGCCGAGCAGCGCCTTCACCACCCAGCAGCGCTGCAGGTCCTTCATGTCCGAGCTGGCGCGGGCGAGTCCGCCGAGGTGGTCCGTGCTGTCGGCGAAGTCCCTGACGGTCCCGTAGGAGAGCGGCTCGACGTCGAAGCTGCCGCGATAGCGGTCCTCGAGCTCCCAGAGCCGCTCCTCCGGGAGGGCGCTCACGCCATCGCCCGATCCGGCAGCGCGGCGAGCCGCTGCCGGTAGAAGTCGACGAGCCGCGCCGCGTTCTTCGGCCAGCTGAGCTGCTCGACGGCGAACCGTCTCGCCGCATGGCCGAGCCGCCGGGCCAGGTCGCGGTCATCGAGCAGCTGCTCGATTCGCGCCGAGATCTCCAGCCCGGTGCCCTCGCGCAGCAGCAGGGCGTCCTCGCCGTCGCGCAGGTCGTTGCCCAGGTTGCACGCGGGCAGGATCACGGGGCGACCCATCGCCAGGAACTCCGGCAGCTTCGAGGGCAGGCGATAGCGGTTGAAGTCGTCGGGAGCGCCGGGCTGAACGAAGGCGTCGGCCAGCGCCAGGTAGCCGGGGATCTCGCGCCACGGGACGTCGCCCAACTCCGGCACGCCCTGACGCATGGCCTGGAAGGTGCGCGGATCGACCCCGCCGAGCTTCGTGCTGCCGAGCCGGACGAGCCGCACCGGCCTGCCCCTCCGGCGCAGCAGCTGGACGGCGAGGTAGAGGCTGAACAGCTCGCGGAGGTTGGCCCAGTGGCCGATGCCGTGGTAGACGATCACGAAGTCCTCCGGGCGCAGCCCCAGCTCCTCGCGCGAGATCGCCGGCCGGAGGTCCGGGTTGAAGCGGTTGTGGTCGACGCCCGGCCGGGCGAGGTCCCAGGGTCGCCGCCCGAAGTTGAACTCCTCGAGCTCTTCGGTGATTACCGTGATGCCGGCGGCTCGCTCGAGCAGGCGGGGGTAGTGGGCGGGGTGGATGAAGTCGTCGCTGCATAGCTCGTCCTGGCGCTCACTGGGCAGGCGCTGCAGCTCCTCGTAGGGCAGCTTCAGGGCCGTGGAGATCAGATGCTCCTCGTTGTCCTCGAGGTGGACGACGTAGGGCGCATCGAGCGCCGCGACCGCCCGCTCCGTCGCCTTGCGGACGATCTCGCGGGGGGTCCAGGCGCAGACGACGGTCTCGTCGGGCTCACCGGCCCAGTCGCGCAGCTTGCGATCGAGGGCCTCGTAGTTGATGCAGTCGAAGCTTGGCTCGCCGACGGCGCCGATCCGGTCGGTGGGACCCTGGCCGCAGAGGGCCACCTCGATGCCCGCGGCGGTCATCTCCTCCCCCAGGTGGAAGGCCTGGATGACGCTGTTCACGTGCAACTTGCCGAAGTGGAGGAAGAGGACCCTCATCCGACGGCCTCCCGCATGGCGAGCGCGTGCGGGTCGCCGCTGAACGGCGAGGGCGCGTAGTCGGCGGCCTCCCCGAGGAAGCCGCCGTGGTAGTAGGCGTCGCCGGCCTCGAGCCGCTCGTACCAGCGGTCGACGAACAGCCCGCGGTCGATCACGTCGAAGTCGGAGCGCCGGCGTGCCTCGGTCGTGTGGCTGATCGTCCGCGGCGCGGGGGTGCAGATCACGGTCAGCCCGAGCTGCCCGAGCCGCAGACAGAGGTCGACGTCGTGGAACTGGCGATTGAAGGCCTCCTCGAAGCCCCCGAGGTCGTCGAAGGTCGAGCGGCGGATCAGCATGCAGTCGCCGCCGGCGGCCGATACCTCGCGGGCGCAGGAGAGAGACCCGTAATAGCCGTCGCCGACCGCCGCGAAGCCGCGCATCGCGGGGACCGCGGGATCGTAGAGGCCGATCACCACACCGGCCGCGTCGACCCGCCCGTCGGGATGGACGAGAGCGGGGGCGACGGCCCCGACGTCCGGCATCCGGGCGTAGAGGAGCAGCTGCTCGATCCAGTCCGGCTCGGTCACCTCCGCGTCCTCTCCCAGGAACACCAGGTAATCGCCGCTCGCCCGCCGCGCGCCCCGGTTCGCCTGGCGGGCGGGCCTGAAGGCGCCGTCTCGCTCCTCGACCACCACCTCCAGCTCCGGATAGGCGGTCCGCTCGCGCAGGGCGGCGAGGGCGCGGCCGGCCCCGTCCCGGCTCGGGACCACCACGCTGACGGCCGGCTTCGACGGTCGCCCGACGGGGCGCAGGCGGAGGCGGTGGGGGATGACCTCGTGGGGGACCGCATCTGCGGCTATGCCGAACCGGCGCAGGTGCGCGTTCACCGCGCTCGCCTGCAGCTCGGTGACACCCGGCTTCTCCGCCTCCGAGAGCGCGATGCTCCCAGGGATCGCGCGCCAGTGGTAGAGGATGCGCGGGATGTGATGGATCCGCCGGGTCCGCTCGGAGAGCCGCAGCAGTAGCTCGAAGTCCTGGATCGTGTCGAAGGCGGGGTCGAAGCCGCCGGCCTCCGAGACCAGCTCGCGCCGAGCCACCAGCAGGTGCCCCACGTACATGACCCCGAGCGCGTAGACGGGCGACCAGTCCGGCTTCAGGAAGGGGTCGGTGACCTCGCCGTCGGCGGTGATCTTGTCCTGGTCGGAGTAGGCGACGTCGATCTCATGCGCGGAGAAGGCCCGGGCGACCTCGAGCAGCGCATCGGCGGTGAGCACGTCGTCGTGGTCGAGGAAGCCCACCAGCTCGCCGCGGCAGAGCTCGAGGCCGCTGTTGGTGGCGTTCGAGATGCCGGAGTTCTCCTCGAGCAGACGAGCCTGGATCCGCGGATCGCTCGACGCCGCGCGCTCGATCGCCCGCCGGGTGGACCGGCTCGGGGAGCAGTCGTCGACGACGAAGAGCTCCCAGTTCTCGTAGCTCTGGGACCGGACCGAGCCGATCGCCTCCCGCAGATAGCGGGGGTCGGTGTCGTACGCCGGCATGACCAGGGAGATCAGCGGGCGCTCCGCGAGGCCCTCCATCCGGGCTAGCGCCGACGCCGCAGCATGCTGCCGATCGCGCGCAGCGGCCTCGTCAGCCGCCAGCTGGTGGTGGTCTCGTACTCGGCGGCGACGAGGGTCGCCGGCGAGCCCGGCCCCCGTCGCGCCCACTCCCGCTCAGCGTCCTCGAACGCGCGGCGCATGAGCTCGCGGTTCATGTCCTCGCGCTGCTCCTCGAGCTCCCCGCGGTGGCGCCGCTCGCCCTCCTCCAACTGGAGACGCAGATAGCGCGCGTTCGCTCTCGCCGCCGCGAGCTCGCGCTGGTCGCCCGGATCGGGGCGCTCCAGCTCCGCCGCGGAGACTTCGCCCTCCGTCCGGCGCAGCGCAGCGAACCAGCGCCCCTCGCGGTCCTCGAGCGCGAGCAGCTCGAAGGCGCGCCCCCAGTGCGCCCGCAGCCACCACTCGGAGTGAAAGACGGCCGGCGCTACCGCCCCGTCGAAGGCGGAGATCACGGTCATTCCGACCAGGGCCTCATCCCAGGGCTCACCCGTCAGCCGCTCGAAGGCGGCCGGCTCCGCCAGGCCGACGACCAGCGTGCCGCCCTCGCCCAGCAGGCGCCGCGCCTCGAGCACCCACTCGGCCCAGCCCTCGGCGATCCTGGTGAAGGCCGAGAGCGACCAGGCGAGCTCGAAGGAGGCGTCGGGCAGCCGCGTGGGGGGAGCAGGCGTCTCCGCGATCAGGGCGTCGAGGTCGAGCGTCCGGACGCCGCCCGGCGCGGGGACGCCGAGCATGCGGAGCACCGCTTCCGGTGGCGATCCGGCGGCCGGTGGGGTTTCGCTCATCGCGGCAATCGTAGAAGCCGGGGCTCAGCTGGCGGCGCGCCGCCAGAGGCGCAGTCCGGAGAGGGGGTCCTCCCCGACCAGCGCGTAGCCCCGCGCGCGCAGGATGCCCGCCAGCTCGGGGATTTTGAAGACGAACCCACCGCCCACCGGCGCGTTGCTCACCGACTCGAAGACCTCGCTGCCGCCCTCGTCCGAGAGCTGGTCCAGGGCCCGGTCGGCCTCCGCCGGCGAGACCAGCCCCGTGACGCCGTTGAGGGGAGAGACGTTGACCACGCCCGCGCGGTCGGCCACGCGGTAGTCCAGCGTCGTGCCCAGGATCAGGACGTGCTCCCCCGGGTGGGTGCTCGCCTCGACGTAGGCCTGGGCGCCGAGCAGGTCGTTCGCGCCCGGCCCGCCCTTCGAGAGCCTGTCGACCTGCCGCCACGGCGGCGAGATCCGGCCGATCGCCGAGATCATCAGACCGAAGCCGATCAGGGCGGCGCAGGCCGGCAGCAGCAGGCGCGTCAGCCGCTCCCGGTTTCCGCGGTTCTTCCGCAGGGCCCCGAGCGCGGTCCAGGCGACGAGCGCCAGCGCCAGTCCCCAGGCCGGGAAGAGCAGCATCAGCTGGAACTGGGAGGAGCGGCCGACGAAGTACATGCCCGTCGCCAGGCCGAAGAGGCCGGAGAAGGCGAGCATCGCCGTCAGCGTGCGATCCGGATCGTCGCGCACGTAGCGCACCGCGGCCATCAGCAGCGCTCCGGCGTAGGTGGCGAAGAGGGCCCAGTGCAACCCGAGGGACGGCATCGCGAGGAGCCCGTACGAGTCGCGCAGGAAGATCCGGTTCCAGTAAGTGAGCAGCGTGGGATCGGGCAGCTCGCCGGTGCGGAGCAGGACCACCGCGCAGACGAGGAGCAGGGCTGCGAGCAGGCCGGCGGCACCCTGGATGGCGATGCGCGCCACGCGGTCCCGCAGCGGCCCGGAACGGTCCCAGCTCACCCCCAGGGCGAGGATCAGTCCGAGCAGCGCCGCGGTGCCGAACTCGAAGTTGTTCAGCACGACGAGCCCGGCGAACCCGAACAGGGCCCAGACCGGGATCCGGCGCCGGGTCGAGACGGCGCACAGCCAGCTGAGCAGGAACGGGCCGAGCAGGCGCCCGGGGAGAATGGCGTAGTAGTTTGCGTCGAAGTTCCGGAACGGGCCGTTGTCGTTCCAGGGGAAGAGCGCGAGAGCGAGGAAGGGCAGGTAGAGGGCGAGCGCGGTCCACGGCCCCCTGGTCACCTCCCGGAAGACGCCGAAGACGGCCAGCAGTCCGACTCCGGAGAGCGCGACGAGTGCGATCGAGGCGGAGGTGATCGAGGAGTGGAACGACTTCAGGACCGGCTCCAGGAGCAGCGGCAGCAGGTTCGCGTACGACGCGATGTAGTCGACCAGCGGCGTGCGCCCGTTGACCGCCGAGAAATAGTCCCCGGCCTGCACCGGGATGTGCCCCGAGGCGAGCTGACCGGCGTTGCCGACGGTCGCGTCGCTGACGACCGCCGGCAGCAGGAAGACCGCCGTGGCGAGCAGCGCAAACGCCAGCGCGACCCGGCCGGCCCCCCTGAGGCGCGCGGCGGCGCGGCTGACCGCCGGCGGCACCCGCCCGGACCAGCGCAGGGTCGCCGCGGTCATGAGGAGCCCGATCAGCGTCCCGGCGACCAGGTTCGGGACGGAGAGCAGGTAGGGCTTGAAGTAGTCGATCAGGAAGCCGCTCTGGCGCGGCTGCTTCAGCACGGCCACGACGATCATCGCCGCGGCCAGCACCTGGGCGCTCGCGATCAGGGGATCGAGCGAGCGCCTGCCCGGCTCGCGGGTCCCGGCCGCGATCACGAGGCCGCCGATGACCAACGGAGCCGCCAGGGTGAGTATCGCGCGCGCCTCCTCGCGCGGCTCGGGCTGGACCAGCGGCTGCCAGACCGCGAACAGGTCGCGGTTCGCCGCCGGATAGAGCTTGGCGAGCTCGGGCGCGATCAGGACGTAGGCGACCGCGAGGACGATCGCGCCGGCGATTGCGACCACCCAGGCGACGTCCTCGGCGGGCCAGGCGAGCCGCCGGCCTCTCATCTCTCTTGCTCTCCGCGCCGCAGCCGCCAGAGCGCGACGGCGGCGATCGCGCCCGCGGCCGTCAGCGGGCCCGCCATCGGGATCGTGTAGCGCCCCAAGAAGTTGGCGGTGAGGGCGCGCGCGACGATCAGGCTGAGTCCGTTGACCCCGAAGAGGAGGATGCCGACGCGAGAGCGGCGATCACCGGCCAGGAGGCCGAGGAGCACCAACAGCGTCGTGATCGAGAGGGCGAGCGCCCTGAAGCGGACCACCTGCTGCCAGTCCCGGAGGAATCGGAGCCCGGTGTGGTTCATGTGCAACCCCGAAGCCGTTGTAGATGTGCTCCAGACTTGTGTGTAGACGCCCTGCGCATAGGCCAGGGCGACGCTCACCGGCGGGAAGGTCCGTCCCGGCGGGGGGTGCGGGTGCGGGGGCGGGTGGTAGAAGCCCGTGTCGAAGGCGTTGGTGAAGGCGAGCTGCGCGTCAAGACCGTTGTCGATCTGCCACGGATCGATGGGCAGCGGCGCGTCCTTCGGGCTGAGGCTGGGAAGCCAGTACCCGCGCAGCTTGTCCCAGACGGTGGTCAGGTAGTCCCCGGGCTGCGCCAGGATCGCCCCCCTGCCCCAGCCTCCGACGACACCATCGTGGTTGCCCAGTGGCCCGAAGTGCCGCTCGGCCGGGGACGTCGGCGAGAAGAGGTAGAAGCGGGTGCCGTCGGGCGGGGTGAACTTGCCGCAGTCGGCGAACTGGGCGGCCCGCGCGTACAGGTCGCCGTCGACGATCACCACGGCGTCGCCCCTGGCGAAGTCGAGTCCCGCGCCGAGATCGTCGGCATGGGCTAAGGGTAGATGCGCGGGCGGCTCATACCCCGCAGACCGTCACCGGCCCGGTGGAGTCGACCTGCAGCTCCCAGCGGCGGCCGGAGCGATCCGTCGGTATCTCGAGCCGGGCGGCGACCCGCAGGGTCCCGGCGGCGATCGGGAACGACTGCGTCGCGAACCGCCGCAGGGCGATCGCGGCCGTCACCCCCGGCGGGGCGCTCAGGGTCGCCCCGCCGGGAGGCAGGCTGAGGACGGGTGGGGACGCGCCGACGCGCCTGACGGTGAGGCAGCCCGGCGCGGTGCGGACCAGGCCCCCCTGCGGACCGACCAGTCGTGGCTCCGCCGGCCCATGAGCGGCCGGCCCGGGGAGTGGCTGGAAGCCGAGCCGCAGCGCGGCGGCGAGCACCTTGTCCGCGGCCACCCGTGCCCCTTCGGGCGCCCCGGCGAGCTCGTCCTGCGTGTACGCGGGGGAGCCGAACTTGTCAGCCGCGGACAGGTATGGGCCCGCTTGGACCAAGGTGAAGTAGTTGAAGTCCGAGTTCTCCGGGGTGAGGATGAAACCGGGATCGACGCGGTCGGCTCCGATCTCGAGGCCGGCCAGCCCTCCACGCACGATCGCCGAGACCCCCGCGAGGGATCTGTAGCTCTGGTGAAGGGTCGAGAGGTTGCTGATGGACGCAATTGCCGCGATCGCCAGGGCGGCGACCGTGGCTCGCCATCCTGGTCGCCATCCAGCGGCGAGCTCCGCGGCGATCATCACCAGGAAGACTGCCCCCACGTACTGGTACCGCGAGGCAAACGGAGAGCGCGCGAAGCTTGCGTTTGCGGCGGTCAGGAACCAGAAGGTGGCGCCGACTGCGAGTGCGACGAACAGCCATCCTCGAAGCGGGTGCCGTTTGCGCAGCAACCAGACCGCCAGAGCCACGAGCGCCACCAGCAGGGGCCGACCCCAGGAGAGCCCTCCGCTTCCGCCGAACAATGCCGGGGTCTCAAGGCCGAGCAGAGAACCCAGGCTGCTGGCGAACCCGTCGAGCATGTAGGTCGGGCTGAGCGCGACATTGTGGATGGAGAAGGCGCTCGGTCCCAGACCCGGACCGGTGTTCCAGATGGCGAACCAGACGATGTAGAGGAGACCCGGGACCACGACGACCCACGCACGGCGCAGTGGGCCACGCTGGAGCGCGATCGCAACAGCGATGCCGACCGCGAAGGCCACTGCGATCTCGGCGAACGCAAGGGACGCGATCAGCAGCGCGCAGGCGATCGCATCGCCGCGGCGATCGCCGCGCTGGATGGTCAGCAGAGCGCCGAGTCCGAACGCCATCGAGCCGAAGTAGCCGATCTGAAACGAGCTGAGGAGGTCCTCGTATGCCGCACCCATGAACAGGATGGGCAGCACGCCCACAAGCGCGAGCCATTCGCCCACCCGCTGACGCAGGTAGACGAAGAGCAGGACGATGCTGGCCAGGAAGCCGAAGACTGCGACCACGGCGTACGGCAGGCGGCTGTCCATCCCGAGGGTGGCCTGGATCGCCTTGTACTCGATCGCCGGCCCGACGATCAGGTGCCGGGCGTGTGGATCGAGGAACGCGTCGGCGCTGAATCCGCGCCGCTGCAGGAGCAAGTCCCAGTCGTCGATCAGGAATGTGAGGTGCGACTGCCAGGCGATCAGCAGTATTCCCGAGGCGGCCAGGGCGACGCCCAGGAGGACGGATGCCGCTCTCGGGTTCGGCTCCTTCACGGGTTCAGGCTCCCAACCGTCGGCATACCGACACTCTGGGGCCGCTCAGCTGCAGGAGCCACGGGGTGGACGATCGGTCTGGGGTGATCAGGAGCAGCTCCTGCAGACCGGCCCGGAGCTCCCCGAGCGACACCGGGAACGAGCTCTTCGCGTAGCGGCGAAGCGAGGCCTGGATGCCCGGCGTCGCAGCGCGCAGCAGCAGGCCCGACGGCGGAACGGTGATTGGGATGTTCGGCCGGGGAGGGAGGCATTGACCGCCTCGGGCGGCGGGCGCCGGGGTGAGGCCGACGCCGAGGGCCGCGGCGGATACCTCGTCGGCGGAGACCCGCGCGAGGTCCGCCGCCGTTGCGAGCTCATCCGGCGTGTACGCCGGAGACCCGTAGGCGTCAATGGCCGAGAAATACGAGCCGGCGTCGAGCACCCCGAGGTAGTCCACCCCGGAGTTCTGCTCGGTCAGCTTGAAGCTGGGCGCCACCCGGCCTCGTGCGAGTTCGAGCGCCGCGAGACCGCCGCGCTCCCGTTTCGCGATCGTGGCAAGCCCGCCGGCCGCGTCGTTGAGTCGGGTGCCGTTCGCCACCGCCGCGGAGACGGCGACGATCAGTAGGCCGACCGTCATCCATCGTCCCAGCCGTAGGCCCCGCACGAGCTCGGCTGCGACCAGGACGATGAGGATGATGCCGATGTACTGATAACGGCCCGCCGTGGCGGGGGCCAGCGGATTGGTGTTCAGCGCCGTCAAGAACCAGAACCCGAGCAGAAGAACCGACACCGCCACCAGACGTCCGGATGGACGTCCGAGCCGCCGGATCCGGAACGCCGCCAGGATCGCTACGAGCACCAGCAGCGGGCGTCCCCATTCCAACGGTGTCACCTGATAGCCGCCAGCCGCGAGGCCGAGGCCGACGAAGGAGGCCAGGCTGGTGCTGAGGCCGTCCAAGACGTAGGCGGGGGCATTGGCGAAGTTGTGGGCGGAGATGAAGGTGTGCGCGTTGTGCCCCCAGCCCGCGTACCAGAGCAGCCAAAGCGCGGTGGGCACAATGACAACGAAAGCGCGTCGCCAGCGGTCCCGGCTCAAGGCGAGCTCGGCGGTTACGGCAGCCACGAACGGAATGCCGAGGTCGAAGAAGAGGAGCGCGAGAATCAGCAGGACCATCGCGGCGCGGTCGCCGGCGCGGTCGCTGCGGTCGAGCGCGAGCAGGGCACCGATCCCGCAAGCGATCGAGCCGAACAGGGCCATCTGGAACGGGAAGAGCAGGTCGTCCCACGATGATCCGAGGAAGAGGATTGGGAGGATCGCGGCGAGAGCCAGCCACTCGCCGGCGCGCCGCCGCACGTAAACGAAGAGCAGCCCGACGCTGAGCAGGAACAGCACGACGGACGTCACCTGCCAGGGGACAGCGGATTCCATCCCAAAGGTCGTGACCAGCGCCCTGTAGATCAGCGTGGGGATCGCCAGCAGCTGCTCGGCGAAGGGGTGGAGGAAGGTTCCGGGGCTCCAGGAGCGCCGATGGAGCAGAAAGTCCCACTCGTCGCGCCAGAAGGTCAGCCGGCCGAGCCAGTGCAGGAGCAGGATCCCCGAGAAGAGCATCGCCGCGCCGGCCAGCACCGTGCCCGGCTGGGCCAGGGCGCGGCTACGGAGCGCCGTGGGATCGGCGCCACGAGCGATCGGAGCTTCGCTCACGACATGTACTTCCGGGAGCGCAGGAGGCGACTGCGGTGTAGGAACAGGCGAAGCGCCGCCCACAGGGTCTTCAGGCCGTACACGGTCGACGCACCCAGGCCGACCGAGGAGGCGTCCTCGAAGTAGCGGGTCCGCGCGGACACCTCGCGGATCCGGAAGCGGAAGTATGAGGCCTGCATCAGCAGCTCCGAGTCGAAGCTGAAGTCGAGCGAGTTGCGCAGGAACGGCACGGTGAGGAGGAGGTCGCGGCTGTAGGCGCGGTAGCCGGTGTGGAGGTCGGTCAGCCTGGTCCGCAGCACTTGGTTCTCGATCGTCGTCAGGAAGCGGTTCGCGACCCGCTTGTAGAGCGGCATGCCCGCCTGCTTTGCGGCGCCGCGAATCAGCATCCGGGAGCCCAGCACCAGATCCGCCTCGCCCTTCAGGATCGGCTCGATCATCCTCGGGATCAGCTCGGGCTCGTACTGCCCATCCGGGTGGAGCATGACGACGACGTCGGCCTCGCGCTGCAGCGCCTCGAGATAGCAGGTCTTCTGGTTGCCGCCGTAGCCGACGTTGTGCGGATGCCAGACCACGTGGACATTGAGGCGGCGGGCGATCTCCAGCGTTTCGTCGGTGGAGCGATCGTCCACCAGGATCACCTCGTCCACGACGTCGCGGGGGATGGAGCCGACGATCAGCTCGAGCGTCTTGGCGGCGTTGAGGGCCGGCATGACCACGACCGTCCTGCCACGGCCCTGGACCCGGGCGACCTCCCGCTCGGCCCCCGGGGCGGCCTCAGGCATGGCGGGCCTCGACGTAGACCGTTCCTCCGCGCCGCAGCAGCACCTCGACGGCGGCGCAGGCCGTCGCCAGCGGCAGAGCGAGCGCGGCCGCCGCGAGCGTCAGGGCCCGTCGCCCAGGCGAGAGCGGCTCGCGGCGCGCCTCGGGCCTGCGGATCGCGTCGTAGAGGTCGGGATGGGACGGTAGCGCGCCGACCAGGCCGTGGAGCCAGCCGAAGACGATCTGGCCCCCGCGGACGTAGCTGACCCGCGAGGGCTCGAGGCCGAGCGCGCGCAGCCTCGCCAGGAGGGCGAACGCGGGGATGTGGACGAGGTGCCGGGGAAGGTCCAGGGCGAACCAGCGATCGCCGAACGCCCGCGCCTGCAGGCTGGCGGCGTTCGGGACCGCGATCAGCAGCACGCCGCCGGGCTCGAGCAGCGCGGCGGCGCGGTCCACCGCCCGGCCGGGCTCCCGCAGGTGCTCGAGCGAGTGCCAGAAGACGATCGCCGCCCAGCGCTCGCTCAGTTCCCCGATCTCGGCCTCGCGCACGTCGTCTCGATCGGAGTGGCGCTCCAGGCCGGCGGCGGTGCGGCCGAGGGCGGCCAGGGCGTCGAGCAGCGAGCCGTCGCCCGCGCCCACGTCCAGCACCGGGCCGGTGGGCGCTATGCGGTCGATGCGGCGCGCGGTGCGGCCGCGCAGCCGGCGCAGCAGCCGGTCGCCCAGGCCCGAGAACCGGCCATGGTCCGGCCGGTACCAGGCTCCGTAGGCGAGCTCGAGCTCCTCATCGGTCGGGACGGGCCAGGTGATGCGGACGCCACAGCTCGCGCAGCGAACGGTGCCCCTCTCCGAGCCCGGCACCAGGCGCTTGCCGCACCACGGGCAGGCGGAGCCGGGCTCCGTCCCGGAGCCCGCGGGGCGCATCGCGATTTCGGGCTCGGCGCTCACGACGGGTGCGGGAATGGGTATCAGGTCTCACGACCTCACCCTCTAAGCTGCCGCCGATGCTGGCATCCGACGGCGCTCCCCTCAACGTCGCCGCCGTCGCTCCGCCGGGTCGGGAGTTCGGCTCGAGCGCCCTGCTCGCCTCGCTCGCGCTGGCGGGCTCCTTCGCCGCGCTCGGGCTGAACAGCATCTCGATCTCCCGAATCGAGGGGGCCGACGGCGCCGGGTTGATCGCGCTCTCAACCCAGTTCATCTTCCTGGCGACCTTCGTTGCCGGCGGTGGGCTGCGGACGAGCGTCACCTACAGGGTGGGCGCCGGCCTCTGGTCGCCGCGCAGCGCGGTTCGCGGCGCGCTGATCGCCTCGCTCTTCCTGGGCGTGGCGGGGGCCGCGGTCGGAATGGGGCTCTACGCGCTGCTCCAGGACAGCGCGCTCAAGGACTTCAACCTCGCCATGGCTGCGTCGCTGATGGGTGCGCTGCCGTTCGCCCTCGCCTGGTGGATCGTGCCCGCGATACCGCTGGCGAAGGAGCGCTACGAGGCCTATGCCCTGCTCACCGTCTCGGGTCCGGTCGCGGTGCTGCTGCTCTGTCCGGCTCTCGCCCTGGTGGCCGGAACGACCGGCGCGGTGATCGGCTTCGCGGCGGGTTACGTGGTCGGTGGGCTGATCGCTGCCGTCTGGGCGATCCGGGACGCGCGACGCCCGGAGGCCGCGCGTGGGCCGGAGCACAGCCTTCGCGAGGCGGGAGGGTTCGGCGCCCGCGCCTGGGTCAACGACCTCTTCCAGCTGGTCAACCTGCGCCCGGACCTCTTCATCCTGACCGCCTACTACGGCGCCGCCGACACCGGCGTGTACGCGGTGACGGTCTCGATCACCTCGCTGGTCTGGATCGTCTCCCAGCCGCTCGCGTCCGTGGTCCTGCCGCGCAACGCAATGGTCACCGCCTCCTCCGACCCCGGCCTGACGCCCGTGATCCCGACCTCGAGCCAGGGAACCGCCGTCCGGCACTCCGTCCTGGTCTCGGCCGCCGCGGCCGTCGCGGTGGTGCCGATCCTCGCCCTGGCGCCGCTTGTCTGGGGCCCCGGCTTCGGACGGACCCTGGTCCTCGGCCTCATCCTCCTGCCCGGCGTCGCCCTGCTCGGGGTCGGCCGGGTGATGGTGGCCGCGTTCACCGGCGAGGGCGCTGCCAACGAGGCCCTCTTCGTCGGCCTGGTCAGTTTCCCGCTCACCTTCCTCGCCTTCGTGCTGGTGATCCCGGATCACGGGTCGACGGGTGCGGCGATCGTCTCCTGCTGCTCGTATCTGGCCGCCTCGGCGCTCGCCGCCTACCTCTTCCTGCGGTCGCCGGGCCACTCGCTGCGCTCCTCCCTCGTTCCCCGGGCGAGCGATCTGCGCGACTACCGCAGGCTCGCCCGCCGCGGCTTGGACGCGCTCGAACGCAGGCGTTTTGGGGTTAGCCAGTAGCCTCGCCACGCATGGCCTCGAGTCCAGCAGGCAAGGGATCCAACGGCGCGGGCAAGGCGCCCGTAGTCATCGAAGCGCGCGAGGTCGAGAAGACCTTCAGGATCCCCGTCCACCGCATCGACTCCTTCAAGGAGCGGGTCGTGCATCCGCTGGGTCGACCGGAGTACCGTACGCTCGAGGCCCTGCGGAAGGTCTCCTTCGACGTCCACAGGGGGGAGTTCTTCGGGATCGTCGGGCGCAACGGCTCGGGCAAGAGCACGCTGTTGAAGATCCTGGCGAGCATCTACCGGGCCGACGCGGGCTCGATCATGATGGCGGGCCGCCTGGCACCCTTCATCGAGCTCGGCGTCGGCTTCAACCTGGAGCTGAGCGCGCGCGCGAACGTCGTCCTCAACGGTGTGATGATGGGCCTCTCCCAGCGCGAGGCGCGGCGCCGGCTGGACGCGATCCTCGACTTCGCCGAGCTCGAGGAGTTCGTCGACCTGAAGCTGAAGAACTTCTCCTCCGGGATGCTGGTCCGGCTCGCCTTCTCGGTGATGATCCAGGCCGAAGCTGACATCCTGCTGATCGACGAGGTGCTCGCGGTGGGGGACGCGGCCTTCCGGCAGAAGTGCCAAGACGTCTTCCTCGAGATGAAGGACAGCGACCGGACCGTCGTCCTGGTCACCCACGACATGACGGCCGTGCAGAGCTACTGCCACCGGGCCATGCTCCTCGACGAGGGGGAGGCCAGGTACATCGGCGACCCGGAGGAGACCGGCCGCCGTTACCTGAGGATGAACTTCGCCAAGCGCCGGATCACGATCGGCGGGGAGAAGGAGAGCTCCGCTGGTGCCCGACATCCTCGCGCCGCGTCTCCGAGGCCTGGCTCGAGGACTCGCCGGCGGAGAGCGAATCGACAACGTCGAGGTGGGGGAGCCGATCAGGTACTGAACGCCCGCATCGAGGCGCGCCGGGACCTCGGCTTCCCCGCGTTCGGCGTGCAGTTCAACAACCGCGACGGCGTGGAGGTCTTCGGGCTCGACGGCGAGCTCGGGGCGGAGGACGGCGCCGAAGTCCTGCGGGCCGGCCAGGAGGCCACGATCACGGTGGCCCTGGACAACCCGCTCCTGCCGGGCCGCTACACGGTGATCTGCTGGGTCGCCGTCGGCCGCGAACGAGGGGAGGCGGCGCAGCACGCGATGAAGCTCCTGGATTTCGTGGTCTTCGGGGTCGAGGGCGGCGCGGGGATCGTCTCGGTGCCCGGCGAGTTCGGCGTTGAGGTCGAGCCGAGCCCGTCGCCGGAGGCGAGGAACTGAGCATGGAGACCGGTGTCGAGCTGCAGCGGGTGCGCGGCCCGTCGTCGGTCGGGCGGCGGGTGGAAGCGCTTCTGGGAGCTCCTCTATGCTGCTCTCGGTGACCGAGTTCAAGCGCACCTACTTCGGCACCGTGCTCGGCTACCTCTGGTCGCTGCTCCGCCCGCTGCTGCTCTTCGCGGTGCTGCTCTTCGTCTTCACCAAGATCTTCCGGCTGGGCTCCTCGGTACCCCATTATCCGGTCCTGCTGCTCTTCAACGTCGTCCTCTTCGGGCTCTTCTCGGAGGCGACGCAGGGCGCGGTGCAGTCGGTGGTGAGCCAGGAGAGCGTCGTCCGCAAGACCCAGTTCCCGCGCATGGTGATCCCGCTCTCCGTCGTCGTCACCGGCCTCTTCAACCTTGGGATGAACCTGATCGTGGTCCTGATCTTCATCCTCGCCTTCGGCGTCTCGCCGATCTGGAGCTGGCTGCTCTTCCCGCTGATCGTGGCCGGGCTGTTCGTCTACTCGACCGGGGTCTCGCTGCTGCTCTCCTCGCTGTACGTGCGCTTTCGCGACACGGCCATCATCTGGACGGTGATGGCGACGGCGTTCTTCTACGCCACGCCTGTCCTCTATCCGATCGAGAAGGTGCCCAGACGCCTACCGCGACGTGATCCTGCTCAACCCGCTCACGCCGCTGTTCGTGCAGGCCCGTCACTGGGTGGTCGACCCGAGTGCTCCGACCGCGGTCAGCGCGGCCGGCGGCTGGACCCACCTGCTGGCGCCGGTCGGCACTGTTCGTCGCGGTCTGCGCTCTCGGGGCCTGGTACTTCAACCGCGAGGCGCCGCGGATCGCCGAGGAGCTCTAGGCCCGCTCCTCCGGGCGGCGGGCGAACGCCCAGACCTGCACCGGCAGGTCGGGCTCGTTCCGGAGGGAGTGCCAGGGGCGGAAGGCGGCCCAGGTGTCGAAGTTGCCGACCACGCAGTCGCGGTTGCCCCAGGAGCCCGACTTCATCCACATCGAGACCAGCTGCGCTCAAGCAGCGTACGGAGGCCGCGGGGCGTGAACCGCCAGTAGTCGCGCATGTCATGGATCAGCTGCATTTCATGCACCTTGATCAGGAAGGGCGTGGAGACGATCACATGCCCACCGGGCACGCATAGCGCCCGGAGATTCGCGGCGGCCAGGAACGGGTCCGGGACATGTTCCAGCACCTGCTCGCAGATGACGACGTCGAAGCGCTCCGCCCCCTCGATCGGCTGGCAGATGTCGAACTCGGGATACATCAGGCTGGAGTACTCCTTCCAGCCGCGCCCCGAGTGGGTGTCGCCGCTGATCTCGACCGCGCGCAGCCCATCGGGCCCGAGCGCCTTGATGTGGGTGTTCACGTCGTCGTTGAGGACGATCCGCTGCCAGTGCTGAAGGGGCTTGTCCGTATGCGGATAGCGGATCGGGTCCAGAAGGCGACGGGTGCGTCGAATCACGCTGCGGAGCCTTGCCCCCGTCATGCGCAGGGGGTTCCGGCGGGATTCGAGCGTGCTCATACGAGCCCCCTGAAGCTGTCGGGGATGCGCTCCACCACAATGTGGACGCCGTCTTCCTCGAACCCGCTGTCCTCGTAGAACCAGCGCTCGAACTCGCCGTCCTCCACCGTCCGGTTGTAGGCGGCCCAGCCCTCGCGCGACGTCGGTCTCGTTCCAGGCGCGGTCTTTGCGGAGTCCGATGGCGTTCCCGGCAGATCTCGAAGTCCATGCGGTGCAGGTGGATCAGGCGCAGCTCCGGCGCGTAGTTGAGCTGGCCATCTGCCCGATGATGGAATCCGGGGAGCCACGACATCGGCCCGGTCGCGAGCGCCGGCTTGTTGTACGCGCCGTTGGCGAACCAGTGGCCGCGCTGGTCGAGGATCGGGCGGCGACGGGTCGTAGGGTTCCTCGCGGTCGACCAGGTGCAGGACCTCGTAGCCGATGCAGTTCACGAACCATTCAGCGAACTCGTCGATGAAGGTCGCCGAGGTCTCCCCATTCCGGGGTCGGGCGTGACGATCTCGTCGACGTCCGTGACCAGGATGGCGTCGTAGCGCTCGAGCAGATCGTGCTGGAGCTCCTGCACCGTCTCCACCATCCAGGTGTGGTCGACGGAGTCGTGCTGAACAGGAATCCGGACGAACGCCCTCGCCGTCAGTGGATCCGTCCGTCGTGTCGTTGTCGAGCACATAGATGTCCTCGGGCGCGAAGAAGCGGGAGTAGTAGCGAGAGCCAGATCGGAAGGAAGACCGGCTCGTTGTGGACGATCGTGATCACGGCACGCCGCTTGTCGGCGCCGAGCTTCTGGAGCCGCCGGCGGTGGGCCCGGTCGGTCTGGATCGGCTCCCAGAACTCGCCGAGCGGCGGCTCGGTGTGCTCGTGGATCTCGGGCATCTTCACCTTGCGTCCCGCGGTCGCCTGGTCGATTGAGGCAGCCGCTCGCACCCTAATACGCTGCCGCCCGTGACTCCGCCGTCCCCGGAGACCCTCGAGGTCGCCTGCGCCTGCAACGCGGGCTATCTGCCGCATTGCGCGGCCATGCTCGCTCGCTGCTGGATTGGGATCGAGGTCCAGTCCGGATCCATCTTCTGCACGGCGACGACATTGACGACGGCGATCTCGACGCCTGTCCGCGTCTGGCCGCCGCGGGCGGGGCGAGATTCGCTCGGGCACCGGATCGACCCGGCCCGTCTCCGCGGGGTGGACCGGTTCGGGCCTGCAGCGACAGTGGAACCGACTGCTCCTGCCTGAAGTCCTGCCCGACCTCGACAAGGTGCTCTACCTCGATTCCGACGTGGTCGTCACCGACTCGTTGCGTCCTCTCTGGGATCTGGACCTCACGGACCACGCGCTCGCAGCGGTCTCGACCGTCTTCCCGGCTAGGAGTGGGGACGGCGGCATTGCGAGGCGCTCGGGCATCGCCCGGCCGGAGCTCTACTTCAGCACGCGGCGTGATGCTGGTGAACCTCGCCCGTCTGAGAGCCGAGCCTGCACCCCGCGCGCCCTGGACTATGCGCTCGGAAACTGCGATCCGAACTGGTTCTTCGACATGTCCTCTCGAAGATCAGGAGACGGCTCGAAGTACGTCGCCGTGAATGCCGAGCAGCTGACGTTCCTCGATCAAGACGTGCTCAACGCCGTTGTTCGCCGACTCACGACTCGAGCTGCACCCTCGCTGGAATTGCACCGACAACGTGATCCACTCTCCGTTCAGCGACGAGTTCTACTGCGAGAGGACCAGAGAGGAGGCGGTCCGGAATCCGGCGATCCGGCACTTCAACGGCGGCGCACAAAGCAAGCCATGGGCGCCGGATGGCATCCGGAGGATCGAAGGCTCTATTGGTCATATCGAATCGAACGCCCTGGGCCGGCGGAGGCGCCTAAGAGGATCCGCCGGTCAGCTCGGTGAAGGCCTGCCAGGACGGCTTCGCGGAGCCGTCGAGCTCGAACAGCCCGCAGTGGCCGGGCCAGGACGGGCCCGGCGTGTCGTTCAGCGCGAACCAGATCACGCCCTCCAGGCCGAGCCGCTCTCTGGCCTCGGCGGCGAGCTCGAAGGTCTGGGTCAGGTAGCCGGCCTGCCGTGCGGGGCCTACCGTGAGGCCGGAGGGCAGACCCGCCGAGGCCCAGCCGACCTCCGTGATCCAGAGGGGGGCATTCTCGTCACCGAAGCTGTCCATCAGGTCCCGGAGCTCTCCCGTTGAGTCGAGCGCCTTCGCGGGAGTCGCCGCATAGGCGTGGATCGCCGCCGCGTCGAAGAGGGTTCTGGCGTGGCCCCGGTAGAGCGCCGCCATGAAGTCGTCCATCGCGATCCCGCCCCGCGGCGTCGGGAAGAGGCCGCCGAGCACGACTCGCGCCCGCGGGTCGCCAACGTGGAGCGCCGTGTCGAAGCCCCGCAGCAGCGCAAGGTAGTCGCCCGAGTCGGGGGTGGGCTTCCAGAAGAGGGGCGAGTTGGGCTCGTTCCAGGCCTCCCAGTCGACGATCGGCAGCTTCGAGATGCCGGGGTTCTGCTTCCAGAAGGTCCCGTCCGAGCCGTAGCGGCGAGCCGCCGCCCGGACGAAGTCCTCGAAGTCGCCCAGCCGCGATCCCAGCGGCGGGTACTCGGGGGTCGGCTCCGCCCAGGTGGGCGAGCTGTAGACGGTCGCCAGCACGCGGATGCCGTTCTTCGCGGCCTCGCCGACGACGCTGTCGTAGTGGCTCCAGTCGTAGGGCGCGTCCGGGCCCGACTGCACCGATCCCCAGGCCAGGTTGATCCGCAGCGTTCCGACCCTCCCGTCGCCCATCCGAGCGAGCTCGGCGGCGCCGGGCAGCGGCTCGGCGGAGATCACGCCATAGAACCCGCGCGGGACGCGCGGCGCGCCATCGCCGCCTCCGCCGCACCCGGCCAGAACCACGGCGAGGAGCAGCACACCGAGGGTGGCGCCGCGAAGCCTCAGTGCTCCAGCACCTGGCCGAGGAAGCGCTTCGTCCGTTCCTCCTTCGGGTCGTCGATCACCTGCTTGGCCGGTCCCTGCTCCACGATCACGCCCTCGTCCATGAAGATGACCTCGTTCGAGACATCGCGCGCGAACCCCATCTCATGGGTGACCACCAGCATCGTCATCCCCTCCTTCGCGAGCTCGCGCATCACGTCGAGGACGTCCTGGACGAGCTCGGGATCCAGGGCGCTGGTCACCTCGTCGAAGAGCATCAGCTTGGGATCCATCGCCAACGCTCGGGCGATTGCAACCCGCTGCTGCTGGCCACCCGATAGCCGAGCCGGATACTCGTCGACTTTGTCGCCCAGCCCGACGCGCTCGAGGAGCTCCGCCGCCCGCCGATGGGCCTCGTCGGGCCTGCGGTCGAGCACGATCCGCTGCGCCAGCGCGATGTTCTCGGTCGCCGTCATGTGCGGGAACAGGTTGAAGTGCTGGAAGACCATCCCGATCTTGGCCCGGGAATCGACGATCTCGGAGTCACGCAGCTCGTGGAGCTTCTCGCCGACCTGCCGGTAGCCGACCAGGTCGCCATCCACCCAGATGCGGCCGGCGTTGATCTTCTCGAGGTGGTTGATGGTGCGGAGGAGGGTGGACTTCCCGGAGCCCGATGGCCCGATCAGGACGAACACCTCCCCCTGGTTCACCTCCATCGAGATCCCGTTGAGCACCTTGAGGCGCCCGAAGGACTTGTGGACTCCCTCGACCTTCACGATCGGCTCGGTCATCAGCGCGCGCCTCCGGACCGAGCTGTACCTCGCTCGAGCAGCTCGTCGGACTTGGCGCGACGGCCCAGCCACCCGGAGCGGATCTGCTCGAACAGGGTTGTCGGCTCATCCCTCGTGCGACCCCGTCCGTAGTGACGCTCGAGGAAGAACTGACCGATCGACAGGACCGTGGTCATCGCCAGATACCAGATCGAGGCCACGAGCAGGAGCGGGATCTGCTGGAAGTTCTGCGCGTAGATGAGCTGGACGGAGTAGAGAAGCTCGGGAACGGCGATCACGCTTGCCAAGGATGTGTACTTGAGCATCGAGATCGTCTCGTTCCCGGTCGGTGGGATGATCACCCGCATCGCCTGTGGCAGCACGATGTGTCGCAGCGTCTGCAATCGCGTCATGCCCAGAGCCTTGGCGGCGTCGCCCTGGCCCTCCTCGACGGAGATGATGCCCGCGCGCACGATCTCCGACATGTAGGCGCCCTCGTTCAGGCCCAACCCCAGCATCGCCGCAACGAAGAGCGTGATGAAGTCATTCGCGTTCAGGTGGATGAACGAGGGGCCGAACGGGATCCCGAGATCGATCGTCGGGTAGAGCGCCGAGATGAACGCCCAGAAGAGGATTTGGACGAGAACGGGTGTGCCGCGAAAGATCCAGACGTAGAACCAGGCCGTCCCGCGTATCAGCCAGTTCGGAGAGAGCCGCATCACCGCCAGCAGCACCCCGAGCACGACGCCGAGGAGCATCGCCACCACGGTCAGCTCGATGGTCACTCTGACGCCGTCGAGAATCCTGTGGTCGAACAGGTAGCTCCCGACGACGTCCCACTTGAAGTTGGGGTTGTCGATCGCCGACCGGATCAGCGACGCCGCGATCAGCGCGACGATCGCCGCCGCGATCCAGCGTCCCGGATGGCGAACCGGAACCGCCTGGATCTCCTCAGGCGGCTCCGGTCCTAGTGCCTCTGCTTGTGTGCCGGGGGTAGCTGCCACCGGCTTTCCTCCGGCTCCTTCCGGCTAGCTGGTCGCTCCGTTGATCTGCGGACTACTGATCGCCGCGTCCGGCAGCTGCCAGTAATCGAAGATCTTCTGCATGGTGCCGTCGTCGTACAGTGCCTTGACGGCATCGAGCAGGGGCTGGGCCAGGGGGCTGCCCTTCTTCATCGCGATCCCGTAGGGCGCGACGCCGTACGCCTGGCCGAGCTTGAACTTGCCGTTGGACTGCTCGACGATGTACGCCGCCACCGGGGAATCGGCCATGCCGAGCTCCGCGCGTCCGCTCGAGATCGCCAGGTTCGCCCCGTTCTGGTCCGGATAGACCTGGACGTCGACCTTGCACTTCTGTGCCTGGCCCTGGGCGTCCTCCTGCTGCGTCGTTCCCTTCTCCACCGCGACCGAGTGATCGCAGAGGTCGGCCAGGCCCTTCGGATCGAGATTGGCGTCCGCCGAGGAGTAGAACGACGTGCCCGCCTGGGCGTAGGTGACGAAATCGTTGGTCTTCTGCCGGTCGAGCGTGTCGGTGAAGGACGAGATGCCCAGGTCGTACTTGCCGGCGGTCAGGCCCGGCAGGATGCTGTCGAAGGGCGTGTTCTCCACCTTCGCGTTGAGACCCATCACCTGGCCCAGCGCCTTGGAGATGTCCGCGTCGGCGCCGATCACGGTCGTGTTGTCGCTCTTGCCGAAGAACTCCATCGGCGGATAGGTCGCGTCCGACGCGATCGACAGCTGGCCGCTCTGCGAAACGGCGGATGCCGCCGCGGATGCGATGCCGGCGTCCTTGGCGACGTTGATGCCCGGCGTGGCGGTCAACTCGCCACCCGCCGCGGTCGTGCCCGTCGTGCCGTTGTCGTTGTTGCTGCTCCCGCAGCCCGCTGCCACCGTGACGGCGGCGAAAGCGACCACTGCGATCAGCGCGGTAAGTCGGGATCTCATTTTTCTCCTCCCCTAAGGGGTCGTGTAAACAGGACCGGACCCTATCTGAGCAGTGGGAACAAGACGGGTTGCTCCTCGCCCGCTCGGAGCACCCTCTCGCATCAGCTTCGCCGAATCACTTCACTTTCTGAAGTATGCTGATGGCGAGATGAGCACCGAGCATCTCCTCAATCGTCCCTGCGGCGGCCACTTCGAGAACGTACTCGAGGCGATCGGCAACACGCCGCTGGTCGAGCTGCCCCGCCTCACCCCGAAGCCCGGGGTCCGGCTCTGGGCGAAGCTCGAGGGCCGGAACCCAACCGGCTCCGTGAAGGACCGGGTCGCCAAGTACATGATCGAGGACGCCGAGTCGCGCGGTGCGATCGAGCCGGGCCACACGATCTTCGAGCCGACCTCCGGGAACACAGGCATCTCGCTGGCGATGATCTGCCGCCGTAAGGGCTATCCGCTCAAGGTGGTGATGCCCGACAACGTCACCGAGGAGCGCACCCAGCTGCTGCGGATGTACGGCGCCGAGATCGTCTACTCGGAGGGCGCCAAGGGATCCAACGGGGCCGTCGAGCTCGCCCTCGAGATGGCGGAGGACGACGCCTCGTACTACATGCCCTACCAGTACGGGAACGAGGCCAACCCGCGCGCCCACTACGAGGGCACCGCGAAGGAGATCCTCGACGAGCTGGACGAGGTGACCGCTTTCGTCGGCGGCCTCGGGACCGGTGGCACCCTGATGGGCAACGGGCGCCGGTTCAAGGAGCACGACCCCGAGACGAAGATCGTCGCGGCCGAGCCGATGCAGGGCGAGCTCGTCCAGGGCCTTCGCTCCCTCGACGACGGCTTCATCCCGCCGATCATCGACCTCAACCTGCTGGACCGGAAGATCATGGTCTCGAACATGGACGCGATCATCTGGACCCGCAAGCTCCTCCACGAAGAGGGCATGTTCGCCGGGGTCTCCGCGGGCGCCATCGCCTACGTCGCGCACCGGATCGCCGGGGAGCTCGACGAGGGCAACGTCGTCTTCCTCGTCCCGGACGACGGCTGGAAGTACCTCTCCTCGGGCGTCTACACGAAGCCGATCGAGGAGCTCAAGGACATCGACTCCACCGTCTGGTGGTAGCCAAGACCGGGGTCAGGTCTTGCAGCCAACACAATGTCGTATGTCGTATGCAAGACCTGACCCCTTGAGTTGAGCGTGACTGATCCGGACGCAGCCAAGCGTGTCGTTACGCGCGTGAAGAAGCTCGCGGCCGAGTTCGAGCCGCCGAGCTTCGAGCACGTGCCGCATCCCGACGCCGCCCTCTTTCTCTCCGCGATCGACCACCAGACGGGCTACACCGAGCCGCACATGGTGGACGGGGAGGGCCCCTACGAGGGCAGCGACCTGCTCTGGGCGCTCGGCCTGCGCGCCGAGCGGCGAGCCGCGGGCGCCCTCACCGCTCCCTCCCTGATCGGCGTGCCGGCGGAGGCGATCGCCGCGGTCTTCCGCGCCGGCCAGGACAATCTGCACGACCCCGAGCGGCGGGCGAAGCTCTGGGATGACCTCTCCAAGGGGATGCTGAAGAGCTACGCCGGGCAGGCCGAGCAGCTGATCGAGGCCTCCGGCGGGAAGCTGGCCGGGCAGGGGGGCGCCCTCGTCCGCCTCAGCGAGTTCGACGCCTTCGCCGATCCTCTCCGCAAGAAGGCCTTCCTCGTCTGCAAGATCTGGGAGCGGCGCGGCTGGCTGGAGGTCTCGGACCCCGAGTCCTGGGAGGTCTCGGCCGACAACGTCCTGATGCGCCTCGCCCTGCGCTCCGGACTGGTGGCCGAGGGCGACGTCGACGAGGTCCGCGAGGCGACGAGGGACGCCTTCAAGCAGGTGGCCGAGCAGGCCAAGGTCTCGCCGCCGGTGCTCGACGACCTGCTCTGGCAGCGCGGTCGCGAGGATCCCGACCTGCTCGGGAACGAAGGCGGCGACCTCTCCGAGCCGCCGCGCCGCGAGGGCATCGTCTTCTACTAGCGATGAGGATCCCGACGGAGATCTACGACGAGCTCCTTCGGCACGCCCGTGAGGAGGCGCCGAATGAATGCTGTGGGCTGATCGGCGGATCCGACGGCGTGGCGAGGAGCCTCTACCGAGCGCGCAACGCCGAAGCCAGTCCGCTGCGCTACAACCTCGACCCCCAGGATCAGTTCCGGATCATGGCCGAGATGGACGAGAAGGGGGAGGAGCTCTCGGCGATCTATCACTCCCACACTGAGAGCCCGGCCTACCCGTCGCAGACGGACATCAACCTGGCTTCCTATCCCGACGCGCTCTATCTGATCGTCTCGCTTGCCGAGGGCGAGAAGGACCTGCGCGGGTATCGGATCGAGGACGGCGAGGTCACCGAGGTCGGTCTAGAAGTGGAGTGATGCGAGGGTGGTCCGCAGGCGAAGCCGAGGAGCAACCCGTTTGATGTCGCTCGTCTGCCCCCGTTGCGCGCTCGCCCATCCGATCAGCGAGCGGTTCTGCCGCAAATGCGGGATGCCCTTGGTCTACGCCGGCACCCGGGAGGAGGAGCCGATCACCGATGCGCACGAGCGGGCGCGAAAGGTGCGGCCGCAGTACGCGCACGGCGACCTCGTCCGGGTGACCGGCGCCCGGAACATGGCCGACGGGGAGCTGATCCAATCGATCCTGCTCGACCATGGAATTCCCTCGATGCTGCGCCGGGCCCGAGGCTTCGACGTGCCGGACTTCCTGGCCGCCGGACCGCGCGACGTGATGGTCCCGGAGTCCGGCTACGAGACGGCGCGCGAGGTGCTCGCGGGGAGCGACATGCTCAGCGCAGAGGCCGCGCCCGGCTCACTGCCCGGGATCGGGTCTCCAGCGCGGCTCGCGCTGGGCCTGATTGCGGCCGTTGGAGTTGCCGCCGCGATCGTCTACCTCTTCTATCTCGCGTTCGGCTGAACCCGAGCGGCGCGGCCTGGTCGGGTCGAAGCCGAACTCGGGCGGCGTGCCGAGGCTGAGGTCGAAGTCGGGGCGATCGATCGCGTCGCTCAGCGACGGCGCCTCGAGCGACTCCGCCTGCGGATAGCGGATCTCGTCGAGGTGCATGCGCCAGGCGCGCTCGATGTCGCGCATGCGCGCTTCGAAGGCCAGCTCCAGGTTTCCCCGCGGCCCCGCTCGATGCAGGCGCGATGCCATTCGGACGCAGGCATCCGGTCCGGCGTGCCGCTCCAGCATGTCGAAGACGGTGCCGCCCAGGATCAGGGCATCCCGCCGGCTCGGCGGGAAGGAAGGGCGCTCGCCCTCGCGCAGCCTGGTGATGACCGCGGCCCGATACAGCGGGGTCTGCCCGCTGAAGTACTGAGCGGCCCCCTCGATCAGCCACGCCCAGCGCAGGTAGGTGATGAAGCGGCGCGGCGTCCACATCGGCGGCAGCGCGGTGTTGTTGGCCGCGAGGACGATCTGGCAGTACATCCTCTCGGCCGTTCCGCGCAGCGCGCGCAGGGAGTCCTCACCGGCGGATCGCCTCTCCATCCACGAGTCGTTGAGCGTGTGGATCTCGCCGTCCATCGGCCACCCCGCCAGATAGCGGCGCCCCGCCGGCGCCGCCGCCCAGCGGACGGCGGGCAGCAGCGGGTGCGCCGCCGAGAGCCAGGCCGGGTTGTCGTGCAGGATCACCGTGACGTTGCCGGGCACCTCGGAGAACCGGTCCTCGAGCCGCAGCCGCAGGTCCTCGAGGGCGTCGAGCACACGGTGCGCGCAGGCGAGATCGGCGTCGTCGTGGCGCGCGGTGAAGCTCAGCGAGTCGGTCTCTATCCAGGTCATGTCACCCGTCGGCCGGTTCGCGGCCGACGGCGGTGTCGGTCGCCTTCAGGCTACTCGCGGGCTCGGGCGCGCTCGAGCTCCAGCTCCGTTTCGATGCCCAGCCCAACCAGGGCGTCGTGCGCCTCCTCCAGGCTGCCGGCGGGCGAGACCGCGGTGGCGAGTGGCACCGCCGAGGTGGCCGCGGCGACCGGGTCGAAGAAGAAGGTGAGCGCTCCCAGCGGCGTCAGCTCGACGCTGCGCCTGCCACCGCGGATCGGCGCCTCGCCTCGCTCCCCGCGCGCGCAGCGGACGGCCATCAGGCTCGCCTCGGTGGGTACGACCTCGGCGGCGGACTCGACGAGCTTGCACGCCTGCGGGGTCAGCCCCCAGGCGCCGAGCAGCGCGCCCGCCGACTGGAGCTCGGTGATCCTTTGCAGCACCTCGTCGGGCGTCAGCTCGCCGTCGCAGCCGGGCCCGTAGACGGCGCCGACCACCTCGTTGGACCTGGCGAGGAAGAGCCCGGCGGCGAGGACGATCGCGTCGCAGAGCGGGCTGGCGAGGCCAGCCTCCTGCCCGTGGGCGAGAACGTCGCCCCCGACGTCGAGCAGGACGATCGCGTCGCAGTCGAGCTCGGCCGCTGCCTCGGTCAGGCCTGTGGCAAGGGCCTGGGGGCCGTGGGTGATATCGAGCAGCAACACCGGTCGGCCCAGGTGGGTCGCCATCCGCGATTCCGAGAACTCCACGCCGTCGAGGGTGGTGGTCGAGCCCTCGGTCAGCACGGCCGCGGAGCCGCACAAACGCCCCCCGCGGATCTCCTCGAGCGAGCGGGGCCCGGGTCGCGGGTCGATCGGCGAGCGCTCCCAGGCAACGCCGCCGAGGACCCATTCGGTGTCCAGTCCCTCGAGCAGATCGGTGATCCCCAGGGCGCCGACGACGTCGCCGCCGCCGCCCATGCCGATCAGCAGGGCGCGGGAGGCGTCTCTCAAAGAGGCCAGGTTCACGGCTTCGCCATCAGATCGCGGCCGCAGGCAGCCGCCCCAGACAAGTCGCTACGGGCTACGCCCTTCGCTCCCGAGCACAGCGGCTTGGCGGCCGCTACGCGGGGACCAGGTCGCCCTGGCAGATCTCGCGGATCGCGCCGGCGGCCCGCTCGAACTCCTCGTCGGCCATCACCGGGGTTCCCTCGAAGGGGAGGTCGCGATCGATCTCCACCCAGGAGCGGCAGCCGTGATGCTCGTCCTTGACGCGAACCGTGACGGGCCGCGGGATCCGATGGACCCGGAGGAGCAGCACGTGCAGCGGATGGGTCCGCTTCCACGCGAGCCGCTTCTGGGCGTAATCGGAGGTCCAGATGTGGAAGGGCGTGAGCGCCTCGACCACGCGATGGTCCTCGGTGGTGAAGTGATCGGTGATCTCGGCCCAGCTGCGAATCCGCACACGGTCGGGCTGGGGAATGCCGCCGTCCTGGAGCAGCGCCCGCGGGGGCGGCTCCTCGTCGGGCCAGACGCCCTCCTCGAGGGCGCGACGGAGCTCAGGGTGATGGGACTCGCGGACCAGGTCGTTTCGCTGGTGGTCGAAGGTCGGATAGAGGAAGAACTGATCGTGTTCGACCTCGAAGTGCTTGTCGTCCTCGCGGATTCCGCCCTTGCGGAGGGCGACGAGCTGCTCGCCCTCGGCCAGCGCCCGCACGGTCACGGCCCACTCTTTCAATGCGATCGGCATAGGTAGTTAGGGGTAGTCAGTCTTGTTCGGATGCGGGGGCGGGGCGCTTGGTTCGGCACCGGGACCCCCTCGGAGGCGCGCAGTCTAGAGGACGGATCGCGCTTTGACAACCCTTGTGCCGCTTTGTCACAAAGTTTGAGGCTTAGTTGTAAGTGCCGGATAGCCCATTCCCATGCGGTCTTTAGCCTGGCTGACCGGCCAATCGGCGCAAACTCCGCTAATCGGGTGGCGCCTGTCGGCGCCCGCTCGCACAATGCGAACGAACGCTAAGAATTTCGTTCGGGCCCGTACCCACCGCCGCCCGGCGTCTCGATCCGCAGCCGGTCTCCGGCCGACAGCCGCCCTTCGGTCTTCGCCGGGACCGGCTCGCCGTTGACGAGATCCCGCCCCGGGGTGCCCGGCTCGCCTCCATCCCGGCCGTGCGGTGCGTGCCGGCGGCGCTCGCCGATCAGCGTGTAGCGCATCGGCTTCGTCGCCTCCAGCTCCCGCACGATCCCGTCGCCACCGCCGTACCGGCCGGCGCCGCCGCTCCCGCGCCGCACCGAGAGCTCCCTGACCAGGAGGGGGTAGTCGGTCTCGAGCGCCTCGACCGGCGTGTTCAGGGTGTTCGACATCGCCACGTGCTCGGCGCTCGGGCCATCGGCGTCGCGGCAGGCGCCCTGTCCGCCGCCGATGGTCTCGTAGTAGGTCCAGTCGCCGCCCGAGAGAGTGAGGTTGTTCATCGTGCCCTGGCCCTCGGCGCCGACCGGCGCGAAGTGCGCCAGTGCCGCGAAGACGGCGTCGGCGACGCGGCTCGAGGTCTCGACGTTGCCGCCGACCACCGCGGCGGGCGCGCGGGCGTTGAGCAGCGATCCCTCCGGGGCACCGACCGAGACCGGGCGCCAGGCTCCGGCGGAGGGCGGCGCGTCCGGATCGCAGACCACACGCACCGCGTAGAAGCAGGCCGCCTTGGTCACGGAGAGGGGGCAGTTGAGGTTCCCGGCGACCTGCTCGGCGCTGCCGGCGAAGTCGAGCTCGAGCTGATCTCCGCGGACGGTCGCCTTCACCCGCAGGCGGATGTCGTCCTCCCGCCCCTCGAGCACGTCCTCGGCGATGCTCTCGCCGTCCGGCATCTCGGAGAGGGCGGCCCGGGTGCGGCGCTCGGCGTAGTCGAGGATCTCCGCAGTCGCCGTCGCGAGCAGATCGGTCCCGTGCCGCTCGGCGAGCTGCCCGAGGCGACGGTTCCCGGTCAGGTTGGCCGCGCGCTGCGCCCGCAGGTCCGCGAGGCGCTGCTCGGGATTTCGCATCCGGCCGGCGAGGTCGCGCAGGGTGGCGTCGTCGGCCCGGGTGGGCGGGATCACGACGCCCTCCTCGTCGAGGGTCACCGAGAGGGCGGGCATGCCCCCGGGGGTCGGGCCGCCGATGTCGGCGTGGTGGGCGCGCGAGGCGGAGAACCCGATCAGCTCGCCTCCGTGGAAGACCGGGGAGATCAGCGTGATGTCCGGCAGGTGGGTGCCGCCGCGGTAGGGGTCGTTGAGGATCCAGAGATCGCCCTCGTGATGCTCCTCGCCGACGACCGCGGCGACCGCGTCCGGCATCGAGCCCAGGTGCACGGGGATGTGCTCGGCCTGCATGACCAGCTCCCCGGCCGGGTCGAACAGCGCCGTGGAGCAGTCGTGGCGCTCGGTGATGTTCGGCGAGTGCGCCGAGCGAATCAGCACGGCGCCCATCTCGTCGCAGGCCGCCCGGAGGGCGCCGGTCATCACCTGCAGCTGGACGGGGTCGAGGGACCGCTTCGCCATCTAACGGGTTGCTCCTCGGCTCCGCCTCGGAGCACCCTCGCATATGACGGTGCCGGCGTCGTCGACCGACGCGCCCCAGCCGGGGGGCAGAACCAGGGTCGCGTCCGGCAGCTCGAACACGCATGGACCCTCCGTCTCGAACCCCGCCGCGGGCTCGCCCCGGAGCACCCGCGTGCTCACCCATTCGCCGTCGAATCGCGCCTCGCGCTCTCCCTCGATCAGGTTTCCGTCAGCCGCGGCCCGGGGCCGCGGCTCCGGGCCGGGTTCGAAGGCCGCGACCCGGATCGTGACGAGCTCGAGCTCGCCCTCCGGATCGCGGTAGCCGTAGCGGGCCTGATGCTCGCGGGCGAAGTCCTCGGCCAGTTGAACCGGATCCGGCCGCGGCGGCCCCGGGACCGGCAGCTCGAACGCCTGGCCGCGGTAGCGGAGCTCGTAGACGGCCTCGAGCTCGGCGTGCTCCATGCCCAGCAGCAGAGGCTCCGAGAGGGCATCCACTTCCGCGGCGATCCGCTCGCCGGTGATCTCGTCGCCGGAGAGCAGCACGGTCCGGGCGGTGTCCCGTCGCCGGCCCGCGGCGATCAGCCCGAGGGCCGAGAGCACGCCGCTGGCGCGAGGGCAGACGATCCGGGCGATCTCGAGCTCCGTGGCCAGGGCGGCGGCATGCATCGGCCCCGCCCCGCCGAAGGGGAGCAGCGCGTAATCCCTTGGGTCGACCCCGCGCTCGACCGTCACGACTCGGAGCGCCCGCACCATCTCCTGGTTGGCGACCCGCGCGATGCCCTCCGCTGTCTCGATCTCGCCGAGGCCGAGGGTGGCGCCCAGCTCCGCGACGCTCCGGCGAGCGGCCTCCCGCTCCAGGGCCACTCCGCCGGCGAGCACAGAGTCCGGGGAGAGATAGCCGAGCAGCAGGTTGGCGTCGGTGACCGTGGGCTCGGTGCCGCCACGCCCGTAGGCGGCGGGCCCCGGCTCCGCCCCTGCCGACCGCGGACCGACGCGGAGGGCGCCGCCGGAGTCGCGCCAGGCGATCGATCCGCCACCCGCGCCGACCGTGTGCACGTCGACCATCGGCAGCTGGACCGGGCGGCCGTCGATCTCGCGGGAGTCGGTGCGGCGGACCTCCCCGGCATCGACCACGCAGACGTCGCAGGAGGTGCCGCCCATGTCGAATCCGATCGCGTCGGGGCTGCCCGACGCCTTCGCCAGCAGCGCGGCGCCGACCGCGCCGCCGGCCGGGCCGGAGAGCACGCTCCAGGCGCCCGCTGCGGCCGCCTCGCCGGCCTCGGCGGTGCCGCCGGACGAGCGCATCACCTCGGGTTCGGGCAGCCCTCGCTCGCGGCAGGCGCCGACCAGGCTCGTCAGGTAGCGCCCGAGCAGCGGGGAGAGATAGGCGTCGATGACCGTGGTCGAGAACCGCTCGTACTCGCGGAAGGCGGGCAGGACCTCGTGCGAGGCCGAGACGTGCACACCGGGGAGCGCCTCGCGCAGGGCGGATGCGATCCGGCTCTCGTGCGCCGGATCGCGGAAGGAGAACAGCAGGCAGACCGCGATCGACTCGAGCTCGCTGTCGCGAAGCTCGCCCATCAGCCGCTCGATCTCCGCATCGGCCAGCTCCTCGATCACCCCGGAGGTTCCGGTGCGCTCGGCGGCCTCGAAGCGATCCCCGGGATCGACCAGGGATCGTGGCCGGGCGCGGCACGGGTGATAGAGGCTGGGTCGGTTCTGGCGGCCGATGTCGAGCAGGTCGCCGAAGCCGCGCGTCGCGACCAGCCCCGTCCGCGCGCCGCGCTCCTCGAGCAGGGCGTTGGTGCCCACGGTCATGCCGTGGGTGAACCTCTCGACGTCCACCGGCCCCGCGCCGGCGCGGGCGAGCACTTCGTCGACCGCGGCGATCACCCCACGGGACTGATCCTCGGGCGTGCTCGGGACCTTTGCTGTGTGCAGGCGATCGCCGTCGAGCAGCGCGGCGTCGGTGAAGGTTCCGCCGACGTCGACTCCGAGCAGCATGCGTCGAAACCTAGCCAGCCTCCGCCCTGAAAGCGAAGCCGGGGAGCCGGGCGTGGTGATGGGCCCCGGACGCTGGGGCCCTCACCCGCTCTCCCCGTCCCCTATGCCTTACGCCGCGGCTGCCTCGACCTCGCGCACCTCGAAGGTCTCCTCGAGATGCTTGTGCGAAGGGCAGTAATCCCTCCCCGGCAGCGGCTCACGCTGGCAGGGCGTGCCCTTGCGAGTGCTGGCCAGGCAGTTTCTCTCCTGGCCGTCCAGGGTCACGTCCGCGGGCAGCGAGTCGAGGAATTCCTCGATCAGCCCGATGTGGCGCTCGATGACCATGTAGACGCGCACCTGCTCGGCAAGAGCAAAGGACTCGCGAACCTCGGTGAACAGCGTCTTCGCCGGCCGGGCGAAGTAGCGGCGATCCGAGACCAGCCGCTGAATTGTCGCCTCACATGCTTCCAGCAACTTCTGGCGGGCGGTGAACGTCCTCTCCACACCCCCAGAGGTGTCGATTCGTGGAGCCAGGTCCCTGTAGATGGAACGACTGAATTGATACATCCGTGATCTCTCCTTACCCCCCTGAGCGTCATCCGCGGGCCAATCCCGCCGTTGGATCGTTCAGGCAGTCTTGATTCAACCACGGACTACCCAATATTTGGGTTAAGCACTGATTAAGTATTTTTAAGTAGTCTCCGCCCCACGCTTTTGAGTAGGACGAGTGCCTACTCCCACGCCTGCCAGGCCAGCTCCCCGCCGCTGCAGACGATGTGCCGCCGATCGAGCTTCGGGTCCGTGCGCGGGTATTCGAGCCGGCGGTGGGAGCCTCGGGACTCCTCCCGCTCGAGCGCGAAGCGAGCGATCAGCCGGGCGAGCGGGTAGGGGTCCGAGAGCAGCTGTTCGAGCTCGTCGGCGGTCCGCAGCGGTCCGGCGAGCCGCCAGACCGCCTCCCTGGTCTCGGCGGGTGGCGGCTCGAAGCGCCAGGGGGGCGGCTCGGGCGGCGAACCGGGGTCCGGCTCGGCGGACGCGGCGGCGGCGGCCCTCGCGCCGAGCACGAAGCACTCGGTCAGGGAGTTGGAGGCGAGCCGGTTCGCGCCGTGCAGCCCGGTGCAGGCGCACTCGCCGACGGCGAACAGGCCCGGCAGCGAGGAGCGACCCTCGAGGTCGGTGGCGATGCCGCCCATCACGTAGTGCGAGGCCGGCGCGACGGGGATCGGATCCGTTGCCGGGTCGTGGCCGGCCTTCCGGAGGGCCTCGAACACGCTCGGGAACCGCGTCTCGCTCAGCTGCCGCATGTCGAGGAGGACGTGATCGGTCCCGTCGACCTTCATCCGGTCGAGCACCGCCAGCGTGACCTGGTCGCGCGGGGCGAGCTCGTCCGTAAAGCGCTCGCCATTCGTGTCGAGCAGGGTTGCGCCCTCGCCGCGCACCGCCTCGGTGACCAGGAGGCCGTCGTGCTCGGTCCCGGGCGCAGCGAGCGCCGTCGGATGAAACTGGCAGAGCTCCAGGTCGGCGATCGCGGCCCCGGCGGCGTGGGCCATCACGGGCCCGGCGCCGATCGCACCCCAGGGGTTGGTGGTCCGCGACCAGAGCGCGGCCGCGCCCCCGGTCGCGAAGATCGTCGCGCGGGCCAGGATCTCGCCCCGATCGGTGAGCACTCCATGACAGCGCTGGCCATCACTCCACAGGGCGACCGCCGAGGTCTTCTCGATCAGCTCGATTCGCTCGTTCTCTGCCGCCAACACCGTGAGCCGCTCGGTGATCCGGCGGCCGGTCGCGGCGCCTCCCGCGTGGACAACTCGCCTGCGGGAGTGCCCGCCCTCCAGCGCCAGCGAGAGCGCTTCGTCAGGGTCCCGATCGAACTTGACGCCGCGCCGCTCCAGCTCCCAGACCACGCCCGGTGCCTCGGCGGCCAGGAGCTCGGCTGCGGAGCGGCGGCACGCCCCCCGGCCGGCGGTCAGCGTGTCCTCGACGTGCTGCTCTGGCGAGTCGTCCGGGCCGATCGCCGCGGCGAGCCCGCCCTGTGCCCAGAAGCTCGAGCTCTCGCTGAGCGGCTTCCGGGACACCATCGCGACGCGCGCGCCTGCGTCGGCGGCGGTGAGCGCCGAGTAGAGGCCGGCGGCGCCCCCGCCGACCACCACGACGTCGAATCGGTCGTCCGGCGTCATCGAGCCGCGAACCGTACTGTGCGCTGATCACAGGGCTGTATCTGCGACACCCGAGCTCGTTCCGGCACGACACCGGCGGCCACCCGGAGAACGCGCGGCGCCTGACCGTGATCGAGGAGGCGATGTCCGAACGGGAGTGGCTCGGACTGGAGCTCGTCGAGGCGCCGGCCGCCACCCGGGAGCAGCTCCAGCGTGTCCATGGCGCCGCCCATGTCGACACGATCGAGGCGTACTCGGCGAAGGGCGGCGGGATGATCGACCTCGACACGGTCACGAGCGAGGGCTCCTGGGAGGCCGCCCTCCACGCCGCCGGTGGAGCGGTGTACGCGGCCGAGCGGCTGCTGCGCGAGGGCGGCTTCGCCTTCTGCGGCCTGAGGCCGCCGGGGCACCACGCCGAGGGCGATCGGGCGATGGGGTTCTGCCTGTTCAACAACATCGCGGTGGCGGCCGCCCATGCGATCGCCGCTTGCGGCGCCGAGCGAGTGCTGATCCTGGACTGGGACGTCCACCACGGCAACGGCACCGAGGCGATCTTCTACCCCTCCTCGGAGGTGCTCTACGCGAGCATCCACCAGAGCCCCCTCTATCCGGGGACGGGGGCGGAGAGCGACCTCGGCAGCGGGGCGGGGGAGGGCTACACGGCCAACCTGCCCGTCCCGCCGGGAAGCGGCCCCGATCAGTTCCTCTCCCTCGTGCAGCACGTGGTCGCGCCGATCGCCAGGGAGTGGAAGCCGGGGCTGCTCTGCATCTCGGCCGGCTATGACGCGCATCGTGACGATCCACTCGCCAACTGCGAGCTGGACGACGCCGCCTACTGGGACATGGCGGCGACCATGCGGGAGCTCGCCGGCGACCTCGGGGTGCCGCTGCTCATCTGCCTCGAGGGCGGGTACTCGCTGGCCGCCCTGGCGCGGTCCGTGGTCGCAACGCTCGATGCGCTCTCGAGCGACGGCTCCTCGCGCGAGGCGCCGACAGAGCCGGCGGCCGCGTACAGGGAGCGCCTGGCGAGGTTCTGGCCCGGACTAGCGACGCCGGAGTAGGCGACCGCTCATGCGGTGAGCTGGTCCCTGACCTCCGCGAGGAACTTCTTCGGGAGGCCCGGCACGGTCTCGAGGTCGTCGACGGAGTCGAAGCCTTCCTGGCGCTCGCGATAGGCGATCACGCGGGTGGCCTGAGTCACCGACATGCCGAGCTCGCGCAGCTGCTCGAAGGTGGCCTCGTTGATATCGAGCGGGCCGCCGCCCCGGCGCGACCTGGCGGCCTTCGCCTTCGAGGCGGCCTCGGTGTCCTCGTCCTTTGCCTTCGTCTCTCCCGCGCCGCTGGCGGTCTTGCCGGCTGAAGCCTTCGTGGCGCGCTTGGACTGCGCCTCCTCCTTGGCGGCCGCGGCCTTCCTCTTGCGCTCCTCCGCCGCCCTCGCTCGGGCCGCTTTCTTCTCGGCGGCGTCCTTCTCGCGTCTCGCCCTCTTCTCGGCGGCGTCCTTCTCGCGTCTCGCCCTCTTCTCGGCGGCGTCCTTCTCGCGTCTCGCCCTCTTCTCCGCCTCCGCCGCCCTCTTCTCCGCGGCCTCCTTTCCCTCGGCGGCCTGGTCGCGCGCCGCCTTCTCGGCTCGCTTCGCCCGGCGCCGGCCGAGGAAGCCGCGCCGGGCCTCGGCGGGCTCGACCGCGTCCTGCTCGTCGGTCTTCTGCTCCTCGGTGGCCTCGGGCTCCTCGGTGGCCTCGGGCTCCTCGGTGGTCTCGACCTCCTCGACCTCCTCGGGCTCCTCCGGTTCCTCGGGCTCCGGCTCGGCGGCCTCGGCATCGGCGCGCTTCGGCAGCTCGACGCCGACCGACGCGGCGTGCGCCTGGGCGGTGCTCGCCCGGTCCATCACGGACTTGATCCGCTCCTCGAGCTGTCGGAACCGGCCCTCGCGCTCCTCCGTCGCCCGCTTAGCGTCCTCGTCGGAGACCTCGCCCAGCTTGCCCTCCGCGGACTCGGCGCGCGCCTCGGCATCGTGGAGCTGTTGCTCGGCCGACTTCAACGCGCGGCCGGCCTCCTCGAGCTCCATCGCGAGCGCCTGCTCGCGCTCGGCGAACGAGCGCTCGGCCTCGTCCTCGGCCTCTCGCTTTGCCTGCGCCGCCTCGCGGCGGGCCGCGGCGATCGGCTCCTTGGCGGCCCGCTCGGCATCTCGCTGCAGGGTGCTGACCTGTTCGCGCACCCATTCGGCGGCCGCCTTGCGGGCGCCCGCCTCGGCGTCCAGGCGGGCGGTCTCGGTGTCTTGGACCTTCGACTCTGCGAGCTTCGCGCGGTTCTCGGCCTTCTGGATCAGCTGGTCGCGCGAGGAGCGCTCCTCCTCGAGCTGGGTGCGGAGAAGCTGGATCTCCTCCGAGAGCCGGCGCTCGGTCTCCGTGCGGACCGTCTCCGTGGTGACTCGGACGCGCTCATCGGCCTCGGCCCGAAGCGCCTCCTCCTGCTCCGCGAGACGACGCTCGGCGTCCTGCTTCGTACGGGCCTGGGTGTCGGCCTCCACCTTGGCAAGCGCGTCGCCGATCTTCGCGTCCGACTCCGCCTGGAGGCGGCGCAGCTCGGCATCCAGGCGCTCCTCGGCCTCCGCCTGCAGTCGCGTCTGTTCCTCGGCGAGCTTCGCCTCGGCGCCCTCGACCCGCTTGCCGGCGGCCTCGATCTGCTCGGCGATCTCGTCGACGCGGCGCCGGGCGGACTCGGCCGCCTCGGTCGCGGCCTCTCTCTCGCGCCGCAGGGATTGCTCGCGGGTCTCGAGCTCGGACTCGAAGCGCAGCTCGGCGGCGCGGCGGGCGGCGTCGATCTCCTTGCGGGCCCTGGCGTCGGAGTCGGACTTGATGTCCGAGATCCGCTTGGCGAGCTCCTGCTCCAGCTCGCGCCGGATTCGGCCCTCCAGCTCGGCGCGCGTCTCCTCCAGCCGCTCCCGCTCCTGGTCCGAGAAGGCCTCCTCGGCCGCCCGGCGGGCCTGCGCGACGGCCTCCTGGAGGCGCGCCTCGGTCTCGGCCTCCATCGTCTTGATCTGTGACCTGAGCTGCTCGGTGTGCTCGCGCAGGCGCCGGTCGGCCTCCTCGCGGACCTTGCGCTCGGCCTCGGCGCGCGCCTGCTCGTCGTCCCCTCCGGCGCCCTCGGCGCGCTCCAGCCGCTCGAGCGCGTCCTTCAGCGCCGCGGCGGCCTCGTCGCGCTCGGCGACGAGCTCCTTCTCCCGGGCGAGCACGCGCCGCTCCAGCTCGGCCTCGAGCTCGCGCCGGACGTCGCCGCGCTGCTCGCCCAACCAGTCGGCGGCCTCCTCGCCGGTCCCGGCGTCCGTCACGTTGGCGCTTCCGGCGGCGCGGGCCTCGGCTTCCTCGAGGCGGCGCTGGACCTCGTCGAGGGACCTGGCGGCACGCTCCCGCTCGCGCTCCAGGTCCTCCTCCAACGCGATGATCTCCGCCGTCGCCCTCTCCTCGGCCTGGCGGCGGGCGGCCTCGACCGCCTGATCTACGCGGTCATCGCGCTCGCCGTTGGCCGGCGGCTCGCTGGACGGGCCCTCGGCCGGTGAGGTGGCAGGCTGATCCTCAGCGCCCCTGACGGGACGGATCGCGGGCCGGCGCTTCGAGGCGTCCCCGCGGTCCTCCGCACCGTGGCCGGCACCTGCGTGTTGGCGCTCGGACATCGAGGCGGTCACTCTACGCGACGTGCCCAGAGCGGGATACAGCGGGCGGCGTCGGGAGGGCGGATTCGACGCGAAGACGTTCGCCTCCGGCGACACCGCGGTCTGGTTCCGTTCGTGGCCGTCGGCGAGCATCGCGGAAACAAGACCGAGGAGGTATTGCTGATGCGAGAACTCGTTGCCCGAGGCCAGCTTGCGTTCTGTGCGGCGAGCCGGCGGCTGCTGGCCTCGCCGGCGCGGAGCGGCCAGGGGACGGTCGAGTACGTCGGCCTGATCCTGCTGGTCGCGCTCCTGATGGTCGGGATGGTGGCCGCGATGAAGGGGTTTCAGGGCAAGCAGGGCCTGGAGCTGGCCCAGACGATCGTGGACAAGATCCGCGAAGCGGTCGGCCAGGTCAGCTTCAAATAGGCGGCGGTCGTTTGGGTGCGGTCGTAAGTGACTGCCAGGCCGCTCCATTTTGGAGCGAAGGGCGAAGCCCGAAGCGACTGATGTGGGCGGCCGCTGCAGTCACGAGCTGAAGTGACTGCCAGGCCGCTCCATTTTGGAGCGAAGGGCGAAGCCCGAAGCGACTGATGTGGGCGGCCGCTGCAGTCACGAGCTGACATGGCAGACTGGCTCGCATGCCGGCCAGCCGCAGCTACGACCGCGCCCCCGCCGACCTGCGCCCGGTGACGATCGAGCGAGAGTTCGTGCGGACCGCCGACGGATCCGCGCTGATCTCGCAGGGCGAGACGCGAGTGATCTGCACGGCCTCGGTGAGTGACAACGTGCCCCGCTGGATGGAGGGCAAGGGCCGCGGCTGGGTGACCGGCGAGTACGCGATGCTCCCGGCCTCGACCGGCGACCGCAAGGCCCGGGACATCAGCCGCGGCAAGCAGGACGGTCGCGGGGTGGAGATCCAGCGGCTGATCGGTCGCTCGCTCCGCGGGGTGGTCGACTTCATGGCGCTCGGCGAGCGCTCCGTGTACGTCGACTGCGACGTCCTCCAGGCTGACGGCGGCACTCGCTGCGCGGCGATCACGGGCGGCTTCGTCGCGCTCCAGGATGCGCTTGCCAAGCTGGTCGACGGGGGGAAGATCGAGATGTTGCCGCTGAATCAGTCGGTCGCCGCGGTGAGCGTCGGGATGGTCGACGGACGGGCCCTCTGCGACCTGGACTACAGCGAGGACTCGACCGCCGAGGTGGATGCGAACGTGGTGATGACCGGGGACGGGGGCCTGGTCGAGGTCCAGGCCACCGCGGAGCGCACGCCGCTGTCGCGGGCCTCGCTGGACGAGCTGCTCGCCCTGGCCGAAGCCGGGATCGCCAGGCTGCGTGAAGCGCAGGAATCCGCTCTCGGAACGCTTCCCGCCTGACAGTCTGTAGCCGACGATGTCGGCCCTCGTCCTAGCCACCAGGAATGGCCACAAGCTGCGCGAGCTGCGCGAGGCGCTGCCCGGCATCGAGATCGATCCGCTGCCGGCCGACGTCGAGCTGCCTCCCGAGACCGGCGAGACGTTCGCCGAGAACGCGCTCGACAAGGCGCGGGCGGCGCATTCCGCGACGGGCCGGGTAGCGGTCGCCGACGACTCGGGCATCGCGGCCTACGGGCTGGGCGGCCGGCCGGGCGTGCGGTCGGCGCGCTACGCCGGGGAGGCCGCGAGCGACGAGGAGAACCTCGCGAAGCTGCTCGAGGAGGTCGGCGCGCAGGACGACCGGCGGGTGGCCTACGTCTGCGCGATCGCGCTCGTCGACGAGGGCGGCTCCGAGTCGGTCTTCGAGGGCCGCTGCGAAGGGGCGCTCGCTGGCGAGCCGCGGGGAACCGGCGGGTTCGGCTACGACCCCGCCTTCGTCCCCGACGACACGGGGCCCGACGATGCGCGGACGATGGCGGAGCTGGCGCCGGCCGAGAAGCATGCGATCAGCCACCGCGGCAGGGCCGCGAGGAAGCTGGCGTCGCACCTCGGGGTCGAGGTGGAGCCTTGAGCTCCGTGGGCCCGGTGTCCCGCAGCCGGATCACCAAGCCGAGGGCGGCGGCGGTCTCGATCGCCTCGAACTCGGCCCTGATCGCGCTGAAGCTCGCCGCGGCGGCGATCACCGGATCCGTCGCGATCCTGAGCGAGGCGCTCCACTCGATGATCGACTTGATCGCGTCGGTGATCGCCTTCATCTCGGTCCGGCGCGCGGACGAGCCCGCGGACGTCGAGCATCCCTACGGGCACGAGAAGCTGGAGAGCCTGGCCGCCTCGATCGAGGGGATGCTGATCCTGGCGGGCGCCGGCTTGATCATCTACGAGTCGGTCCATCGGCTCTCGACCGGGGCGTCGGTCGAGAAGCTAGGCGTGGGCATCGCGGTGATCGGGTTCTCGGCGCTCGCCAACGCCGGTGTCTCCCTCTTCCTGAGGAGACAGGCCCGCAGGCATCGGTCGCCGGCCCTCGCCGGCGACGCATCTCACCTGGGCACCGACGCTCTCACCTCGGTCGGCGTCTTGGTCGGCCTGGCGCTGGTTCAGATCACCGGCGCCGAGGCGATCGACTCGGCGGTGGCGATCGCGGTCGCGATGGTGATCGTGTTCGCGGGCGTCCGGGTGCTGCGCCAGTCGGCCTCCGCCCTGGTGGACGAGGCGCCCCCGCCGGAGGAGATGGATCGAGTCGAGGAGGCGATCGCCCGGGCGCGGTCGGGGACGCCGGAGATCGTCGGGTACCACAAGCTCCGCGCGCGGACCACCGGCCGCCGGAGCTACGTGGACCTGCACGTGCAGTTCCGCAGGGGCACCACCCTGGAGCGGGCGCACGAGCTCGCCCACGACCTCCGCGACGCAATCGAGTCGGACCTCCGCAACGCCGAGGTCCTGATCCACGTCGAGCCGGAGAGCTCGCGCCGGGACCCGGCCGAATCGCCGCGCGCGTTCAGGGCCGGCTAGCTGTAGCCCGTGGCCGCGATCTGATGGCGAAGCCGGGTTACGTCAGATTGACGGCGGCGGCCAATCCCACCGCGCCGACCACGATGCTGTAGCCGGTGTAGCCGCCGATCGCCAGGAGGATCACCGAGATCGCGCAGATGACGACGACGGTGAGCCAGGAGCTCTGCTGCAGAGTCACGCTCGCTATTTTGGCGTAGTGATCCCCCTCGACGTCCCGACCCTCACCGACGCCGGTGGGACGGTCGCGTATCTGCAGGAGATCTCGCCGGAGATGCGCGGCTGCGCGATCCTCTCCCGGGACGGGGAGGTGCTCGCCGCGAGCGGGAACCCCGAGCGCTGGGGTAAGGCGGGCCGCGACCTGATCGCCGCGGCGGACGCCGCGGGCGGCGAGCCGGTCGCGCACGCGCACGTCGCCACGGGGGACGGCGAGGCGTTCTGTGTCCGGGAGGGTGGCCTGACCGCCGTCGCCGTGGCCGAGCGCTTCACCCTCTCGTCCCTGATGATCTTCGACATGCGGAACGCGCTTCGCCGACTGGCGGCCGAGCGCGGCGGCGGATGACGCCCAAGCCGCACCGGCTCCTGCTCGAGCGCGTCTCCGGCTACGCCGATGAGGCCGCCGCCTACCTGCGCCGCCGCCGCCACCTGCGCAAGCCATTCGCCAGGACCTACTACGCCGGCGGCCGGAGCACCGCCTTCCCGGCGGACGCGGAGGAGGGCCGAGCCCTGTTCCTCGCCGCCTCGCGCCTGATCGAGGCCGCGGGACCGCCGCGGCGGACGCGGAGCACCACCAAATGACGTTGATCGACCCGGGGCTCGCGGGACGCGCGCTGGAGCGCGCGCTGTCACGTGGCGGGGACTTCGCCGAGCTCTTCTGCGAGGAGCGACGGGGCTTCGCGCTCTCGATCGACGAATCCCGTGTGGAGCTGCCCCAGTCGGGCAGCGAGCGCGGCGCCGGCATCCGGGTGATCGACGGAGAGGTGACGCGCTACGCGCACGTCGACGGTCTCGCGGAGGAGGACCTGATGAACGCGGCGGGTGGGCTCGCGTCGGCCCTCGATGGCGGCGCCACCGAGCCGCTCGCCCTGCGGGCCGCGGACCCACCGCAACTCCAGGAGATCGAGGTCGATCCCGCGTCCGTCCCCGCCGAGCGCAAGGCCGAGATCCTCCGAGAGCTGGACGAGCGCGCCCGGGAGGCCGGCCCGGAGGTCACCCAGGCGTCCGCGAGCTACAGCGAGGGACGCCGCCGGGTGGCGGTCTTCAACTCCGAGGGGATGGAGGCGACCGACGACCGCACCCGCGTCCGGCTCGGGGCCCAGGTCGTGGCGCGGCGCAACGGGACCGTGGAGACGGGCTTCGAGACGCTCGGGGCGCATCGTGGTTTCGAGCTGCTGGACGGCAATCCGGCGCGAATCGCGGACCAGGCGGCACGCAAGGCGCTCGAGCTGCTCGGCGCCGATCCCGCGCCCGCGGGGGAGCTCACGGTGGTCGTCGGAGGCGGCTTCGGAGGGGTCCTGTTCCACGAGATGACCGGCCACGGGCTCGAGGCCGACGCGGTGCAGAAGGGCGCCAGCGTCTATGCCGGCAAGCTGGGCGAGAAGGTCGCGGAGCCGCTGCTCACCGCCTACGACGATGGCCGCATGCCGGGCGAATGGGGGACCGGGGCGATCGATGACGAGGGCACCCCGTGCCGCCAGACGCCGGTGATCGAGGAGGGCAGGCTCACCTCCTACCTCTATGACCGCCTTCGTGCCCGCCGCGACGGCGTCGAGTCCACCGGCAACGGGCGCCGGGCGAGCTTCCGCGACCTGCCGATTCCGCGCATGACCAACACCTACATCGAGCCGGGCGACGCGGACCCCAGGGAGCTGATCTCCGAGGTCGAGCGGGGCTTCTACGCCGTCTCCTTCGGCGGCGGCCAGGTCGAGCCGGCCACCGGAGACTTCGTCTTCGGCGTCTCCGAGGGCTATCTGATCGAGGGTGGCGAGGTGACCAGGCCGTGCCGAGGGGCGACGCTGATCGGCAACTGCCTTCAGGCGCTGGCCCGGATCGACGCCGTCGGGAGCGACTTCGAGATGAAGACGGGATTCTGCGGGAAATCGGGCCAGACGGCTCCGGTCGGCACCGGCCAGGGGCACGTCCGGATCAAGGGGATGACCGTGGGGGGAACCGCGGTATGAGCGAGCGACACCTCCTGCCCGCCGACCTCGACGAGGCCGCGCAACGGGCGGTGGAGGCTGCCACCGCCGCCGGGGCCTCCGACGCGGAGGCGTGGGCCGAGGGATCCCGCGGCCGGGAAGTGCGTGTTCACACCGGCGAGGTCGAGAGCCTCACCGAGGCAAGCGGACGCGGCATCGGGATCAGGGCGTGGATCTCGGACCGAGCCGGATATGCCTACGGGACCGATCTCTCGGGCCCCGGACTGGTCGAGCTGGCCCAGGCGGCGGTCGGCGCGGCGCGCGTTGCGGACGGGGATGAGAACTCAGCCGCGCCCGAGCCGAGCGCGGAGCCGCCGGCGGAGATCCAGGGACTGCACAACCCCGCCGTCGGCATGACCGAGACCGCCGAGGTGATCGAGCTCGCCAAGGACATCGAGCGGGTCGCGCTCGGGCGCGACGAGCGGGTGACGAGCGTGGAGGAGGTCGTCTACGTCGACGAGGACACGAACGCGGCCATTGCCTCCTCGCGCGGCATCTCCGGGGCCTACGCGGCCTCCGCCGCCTACTCCTTCCTGCAGGCGATGGCGACGCAGGGCTCGGAGGTCCAGACCGGGCTCGGGTTCGGCGTCGGCCGCTCACCGCGGTCCCTCGATCCCGAGGGGATCGGCGCCGAGGCGGGGGACGAGGCGAGTTCGATGCTGGGAGCGACGAAGCCAGGGTCCCGCACCTGCCCAGTGGTCCTCTCGGAGCGGGTCACGGCCAGCTTCGCGGGATTCATCGGCGGCTCCCTCTGCGCCGACGACGTGCAGCGCGGCCGCTCGCCCTTCGCCGACCGCCTCGGCGACGAGCTCGCATCGTCGGCCTACGTGCTGGCCGATGACGGAATCGATCCGGGCGGGCTTGCCAGCGCTCCGTTCGACGGCGAGGGGACGCCGCGGGGACGGACCGCTTTGATCGCCGGCGGCAAGCTGCTCGCCTACCTGCACGACAGCTACACGGCGCGTCGTGGCGGGGCACGGTCGACCGGCAACGCCGCCCGCTCCTCCTACCGCTCGGCGCCCTCGGTCAGCACATCCAACCTCGTGCTCGAGCCGGGTGAGCGGACGCTGCAAGAGCTGCTGGAGCAGGCCGGCGACGGGGTCTACATCACCGAGGTCGCGGGCCTGCACTCGGGAGTGAACCCGGTTACGGGCCGGTATTCCGTCGGCGCGTCCGGCCGGGCGATCAGCGGCGGCGAGCTCGCCGAGCCGCTCCGCGAGTTCACGATCGCCGGCGATCTGCTCGGCACACTGGCCGCCGTCCAGGCGGTCGGCTCGGAGACCCGCTGGGTGCCGTTCGGAGGCTCGGTGAAGACCGCGCCCATGCTGGTCGGCGAAATGGCTATCGGCGGGTCTTAGCCACTGATGCCTTTTGGCCTCAGGAGCCGCTGTTAGGCTCGGCGCGAACTCCAATCACCAGGAGGAGACGACGTGACGAAGGCTGAGTTCCTCGACGTGCTCGCAGGCGACAGCAGGATCGGCAACAAGAAGGAGGCGGGTCAGGCCGTCGACGCGATCCTGGACGCGATCACCGACGTCCTCCAGGGCGGCGGTGAGGTGAACTTCACCGGGTTCGGCAAGTTCGCCGTCGCCGAGCGCGGCCCGCGACAGGGCGTTAACCCGCGCACCGGAGAGCGCATCTTCATCCCGGGCGGCAGGGTGCCGCGCTTCTCCGCCGGCTCCGGCCTGAAGAAGAAGGTCAAGGGCGGATAGCCCTGCAGCCCTTCGCAGACAGGCTCGCGGCGCTCGTCGACGAGCGTCGCAGTCAGGTATGCCTGGGGCTTGACCCGGACCCGGCGGCGTTGGGCGAGAGCGCGCGACAGCGCGACCCGCTCGATGAAGAGGGCGCGCCGGATGCGGAGCTGACGGATGTCGCGGATCGCGCCGCGTCGGCCGTCTACCAGCATTGCCGCCGGCTGATCGAGGTTGCCGGTCCTGCCTGCGTCGCGGTGAAGCCACAGCTCGCCTGCTTCGAGCGCCTCGGAGCGCCCGGCTGGCGGGCGCTCGCAGAGGTCTGCGCCGCCGCGCAGCGCGCCGGACTGCTGGTCGTCGCCGACGGTAAGCGAGGCGACGTCCCGGTGACCGCCAAGGCATATGGCCAGGCGCTCGTGGGCGAGACCGAGACGCCGTGGGGCACGGTCCCCGGCCTCGGCGCCGACGCCTTCACGGCCAACCCGCTGCTCGGGGAGGACGAGATCGAGGTCCTGATCGACGCCGCCAAGGGCGCCGGCGCCGGGATCTTCCTCCTCGTCCGGACCTCGAACCCGGGAGCGGCGCGCCTTCAGGATGCCAAGATCAGTGCCGTCTCCTCGGCTTCGCGCCCGGGGGCGGCTGGGGAGCGACCGTTGCACGAGGAGCTCGCCGCCCTGGTCGCTGAGAGCGCGGCGGAGCTCGCCGGTGACTCGGGCCTGTCCGGGCTCGGCGCCGTGGTTGGCGCCACCGCGCCGCAGCACCTCGGCCGGCTGCGGGAGCTGATGCCCGACTCCGTCTTCCTGATCCCCGGGATCGGCGCCCAGGGTGGCAGACCGGAGGATCTCGGGCCGGCGCTGGCAGCCGGGCGCCCCGCCTCGGTCCTCGTCGCGGCCGCGCGGAGCATCGCTGGCGCGGATGACCCGGCGGCCGCCGCGGAGGAGCTCCGCGACGCCGTCTGGAGCCTCGCATAGGTAGTCGGCAGTACTATCGCGAGCCCTCGAATGCCGGACTACAAGCCGAATCAATTCGTCCGCGTGTTCGCCGTGCTGGCCCTGATCGCGGCCTTGATCCTGGTCGTCTTGGTGGTTGTGACCTCGAGCGGAGGCGGTGGTGGAGGCAACGGCGACAAGCAGAAGGCGCATGTCAGCAAGGTCGGCCGGAGGGCCATCCGCAAGGGAGTCTGGATCGTGCACCCGGGCGACACGCTCGGCGAGATCTCGGCCAAGACCGGCATCGATGAGAGCACCCTCCGGGCGCTCAACCCGGGCCTCGATCCACAGACCCTGCTCGAGGGTCAGCGGATAGCGTTGCGCTGACGGTGCTTGGGATCGAAGGCAGGCGGGGTGAGGGGGCAGTGCGCGTGGCCGTCGCGCTGCTTGTCGCGATCCTGCTCAGCGGTCCACCGGCCTCGGCCGCGGCCTCCAGCCCGCCCCAGCTGGACGCCAGGGCATGGATCCTGATCGATCCCCGTGACGACGCCATCCTGGCGAGCAAGTACCCGGACAGGCACCTGCCGATCGCCAGCACCACCAAGCTGATGACGGCGTACCTGGCGCTGAAGAAGCTGAAGCCGAGCCAGATGATCTCGGCGCCGTCGTATCACCCGAGCGCCTCAGCCGAGGTCGAGCTGGGCCTGCGCCCCGGAGAGAAGATGCGCGTCCGGGACCTGCTCTACGGCTTGCTCCTGCCGAGCGCCAGCGACGCCGCCGAGACGCTGGCCGTCGGGGTCTCCGGATCGGTGCCGGCCTTCGTCCAGAGAATGAATCAGGCCGCCCAGCGGCTGGGGCTGAGGGACACGAGCTACGCCAATCCGATCGGTCTGGATGATCCCCACAACTACTCGAGCGCTCACGACCTGGTCACCCTCGCCTCGATCCTGCTCCGCAACCGGCTCTTCGCCCGGATCGTGAACACGCCGGCCGCGACGCTCCACAGCGGCGATCACCCTCGGACGGTGACCAGCCGGGACACGCTGCTCGACACCGTGCCGTGGATCAACGGGGTGAAGACCGGCCACACGCTCGGTGCCGAGTTCGTCCTGGTCGGGTCCGGGACCAGGGACTCGACCACCTTGATCTCGGCGGTGCTCGGCACCCCGGACGAGCCCACCCGTGACGCCGACACGCTGAAGCTCCTCCGGTACGGCTTCTCGCTGTATCACCCCGTGCAGCCCGTCAACCGAGGCCAGCAGCTCGCCGACCCGAAGCTGGACTACCGCGGCGACCATCTGTCGTTGATCGCCCGGCGCGCCCTCCCGATCGACGTGCGCCAGGGACAGCACGTCGCCACCCACGTGACCGCGCCCGAAGAGGTCAGCGGCGCCGTCGAGCAGGGGCAGGTGCTTGGCCACGTCACGGTCAGCGTCGACGGCAAGCCGGCGACGGGGAGCCCCCTCGTTGCGGCCCACGCGGTGGCGGCGGCAACCCTCCTCGACAAGGCGCTCTCGGTCGCCCAGAATCCGTTCCTTCTGCTTGCGCTTGGTGCGATCGTGATACTTGTAGGGCTGCTCTTGATGAGGCGACGCCACGGAGCGAAGGAACCCGAGGTGGCCGCGGCCCGCCCCAAGAGAGAGCCGCGGCAGGCCCCACAGAAGCGGACCCCGGAGGAGAGGCGCACGATGCACGAGGAGAGGCAGCGCAGGAGGCGCCAGAGGGCAGAGCGGAAGGGAGGCACCGGATGATCCTCACCGTCACGTTGAACGCGGCGATCGACCGAACCGTCGCCGTCCCGAGCTTCCGGCAGGGGCATCGCCACCGCGCGGTCGAGGCGAGCACCGTCGCCGGCGGCAAGGGCGTCAACGTCGCCCGGGCGCTGAAGCTCCTCGACCGGCCGGTGATCGCCACGGGCCTCGCCGGAGGCCCCACCGGCGCCCGGCTGATGGAGAGGCTCGCCGAGGAGTCGATCCTCACCGACTTCACCTGGATCGCGGGCGAGTCGAGGACCAACCTCGCGGTCATCGACCCCACCTCCGGCGAGCAGACCGAGATCAACGAGCGCGGCCCCGACGTCAGCTCCGAGGAGCTGGAGCGCTTCCTCGAGAAGCTGCTCTACCTGGCGCGCGGCGCCCGGATCTGCGCGATCGCCGGCAGCCTGCCACCTTCCGTCCCTCCCGCGTTCTCAGCCCGGGTGGTGGAGGAGCTGAAGGCCCTCGGCGTCGAGACCATCGTCGACACCGAGGGCGAACCGCTGCTCGCTTCTCTGCGCGCCGACCCCGCCGCCGTCACGCCGAACGGGCGCGAGGCCGAGGCGGCTGTCGGTCACGAGTTCAACGACCGTGAGGACGCGCTGCTCGGCCTGCGCAGCCTGGTCGAGCTCGGAGCCTCGGACGCCGTGATCACGCGGCCGGAGGGATGCCTGGCGTCGCTGCTCGATTCGGATCACCAGCGGCATGCCTATGAGGTGATCGCTCCGGAGCTCGAGCCGGTCGCCACGGTCGGCTCCGGCGACGCCTTCCTGGCCGGCTTCGTCGCCGCGCGCTACGACGGCCGCTCGCCGGAGGAGTGCCTGCGCTTCGCCGTCGCCTGCGGCGCCGAGTCGACGCAGCACTTCGGTGCCGGCAGCATCGATCCGGTCGAGGTGGAGAGGCTGCTTCCGGGAGTCGAGGCGCGCGAGCTCGAGGCGCCCGCGACGGTCTAGCCCGAAAAGCCGGGGCGCTTTGCCGTTCCATATCGACGGTAATGCGCCCCGGCGTGCGATCGAGACCCCGGTTTGCCGGTGTTATCCTCGGTGGGGCGTTGGTGCGAGTCGAAGAGAACGCCGCAAAGCCGCGGTTCGACGCAGGTTTCCGGCCCCGGCCCGCCGGGGTTTTTTCGTCCGCGAACGAACCTAGGATGCGCCAATGGAAGTAGAGATCGGCCGCGGCAAGAAGGGCCGCAGGGCATACGGCTTCGATGACATCGCGATCGTCCCCTCACGGAGGACGCGCGACCCCGACGACATCGACATCACCTGGACCCTCGGTCCGTACCGCTTCGAGCTGCCGCTGCTCGCCTCGGCGATGGACGGCGTCGTCAGCCCGAAGACCGCCGGCCTGATCGGCAACCTCGGCGGCCTCGCAGTCCTCAACCTCGAGGGCATCTGGTCCCGCTACGAGAACGCGGACGAGAAGCTCGACGAGATCGCGGCGGCGCCCAAGCCGGTCGCCACCCGGATCATGCAGGAGATCTACGCCGAGCCGGTCAAGCCCGAGCTGATCGCGAAGCGGATCGAGGAGATCAAGGCCGCCGGCGCGGTCGCCTGCGGGTCGCTCACGCCGCAGAAGGTGACGGAGTACTACGAGGTCGCCCTAGAGGCCGGGCTCGACATCCTCGTCATCCAGGGAACCGTGATCTCGGCCGAGCACGTCTCGACGCAGACCGAGCCACTCAACTTGAAGCAGTTCATCGCCGACCTCGACGTCCCGTGCGTCGTCGGCGGCTGTGCCTCCTACAACACCGGCCTCCACCTGATGCGGACCGGCGCCGTCGGCGTCCTGGTTGGCGTCGGCCCCGGCGCCGCCTGCACCACCCGGGGCGTGCTCGGGATCGGCGTCCCGCAGGCGACCGCGATCGCCGACGTCGCCGCCGCCCGCGGCCAGCACATGATGGAGACGGGCAACTACTGCAACGTGATCGCGGACGGCGGCATGCGGACCGGAGGCGACGTCTCGAAGGCGATCGCGATGGGCGCCGACGCCGTGATGATCGGCTCGCCGCTGGCGCGCGCCAAGGAGGCGCCCGGCCGCGGGTATCACTGGGGCATGGCGACCTTCCATCCCTCGCTGCCGCGCGGCGCCCGCGTCTCCACCCACCGGGACGGGACGCTCGAGGAGATCCTGCTCGGCCCGGCCCAGGAGAACGACGGCACCTTCAACCTGATGGGCGCTCTGCGGACGTCGATGGCGACCACCGGCTACGCCGACATCCCCGAGTTCCACCGCGCCGAGGTGATGGTCGCGCCGGCGCTGATGTCGGAGGGCAAGCAGCTCCAGCGCGAGCAGTCGGTCGGCATGGGCTCCAACGGGCGCGCCACGGTCGCGGCGGCGGTCGCCGTCTCGGATGATTGAAGCGGCGAGCGCCGCTTCGGATGACACCCAGGCTCGGGTTCACGTCCCCGAGCGATCCGTTCCCGGCGCCGAGCCGGAGCTTCGTGAGGTCGATCGGACCCTTCCGGCGCAGGCCACCGAGGAGGTCCTCGTCCTCGACTTCGGGGGTCAGTACAGCCAGCTGATCGCCCGCCGCATCCGTGAGTGCGGGGTGTTCAGCGAGCTCCTCCCGCACGACATCGCGCTCGAGCGGATCAAGGAGCGAGGCCCGAAGGGGCTGGTGCTCTCCGGCGGGCCGGCGTCGGTCTACGCGGAGGGAGCGCCCGCCCTGCGCAAGGAGCTGCTCGAGCTCGGGATCCCGGTGCTCGGCATCTGTTACGGGATGCAGCTGATGGTCCACGAGCTCGGCGGCCGTGTCGAGCAGGCGCCCGCCGGCGAGTTCGGACGCAGCCGGCTCACCCTCCGCGACGGCGGCGGAACCCTCCTTGACGGCCTGCCCGCCGAGCAGCAATGCTGGATGAGCCACCGCGACACCGTCTTCGAGCCGCCGCCGGGCTTCACGGCGCTCGCCTCCAGCACCGAGTCGCCGGTCGCCGCCGTCGAGGACGCCGAGCGCGGCCTCTACGGCATCCAGTTCCATCCCGAGGTCGTGCACACGCCCTACGGCACCGAGATCCTCACGCGCTTCCTCCGCGACGTCGTCGGTGCCAGGGAGCGCTGGTCGCCCGCCTCGGTGATCGAGGAGCAGGTCTCGTCGATCCAGGCCCAGGTCGGCGACGCGCGAGCGATCTGCGGGCTCTCCGGCGGAGTCGATTCGGCCACCGCGGCGCTGCTCGTCCACCGTGCGATCGGCGATCGCCTCACCTGCGTCTTCGTCGACCACGGGATGATGCGCAAGGACGAGGCCGAGCAGGTCGTCACCGCCTTCCGCGAGGAGCACGGGATCCAGCTGGTCCACGTCGACGCCGCCGATCGCTTCATCGATCGCCTCGCCGGCGTTGACGACCCCGAGACGAAGCGGAAGATCATCGGCGAGGAGTTCATCCGCGTCTTCGAGGACGAGGCCGGCAAGGTCGAGGACGCCCGCTTCCTCGTCCAGGGCACCCTCTACTCCGACGTGATCGAGTCCGGCGGCGACGGCCGGGCCGCGGCGACGATCAAGTCCCACCACAACGTCGGCGGCCTGCCGGAGGAGATGGAGATGGAGCTGGTCGAGCCGCTGCGGATGCTCTTCAAGGACGAGGTCCGCGCCGTCGCCGCCGAGCTCGGGCTGCCGGAGCGCTTCGTCTGGCGCCAGCCGTTCCCGGGCCCCGGCCTCGCGATTCGCGTCGTCGGCGGCGAGGTCACCCGCGAGCGCCTCGAGATCGTCCGCGAGGCCGACGCGATCCTCCAGGAGGAGGTCCGCGCCGCGGGCCTCTACCGCGAGCTCTGGCAGTCCTTCTGCGTCCTGCCCGTCGTCCGCTCGGTCGGCGTCCAGGGCGACGAGCGCTCCTACGCGCACCCGATCGTGATCCGCGCGGTCACCTCCGACGACGCGATGACCGCCGACTGGGCGCGCCTGCCCTACGACCTGCTGGAGCGAGTCTCTGCCCGGATCATCAACGAGGTCCGAGGCGTCAACCGGGTCACCCTGGACCTGACCTCGAAGCCGCCGGGCACGATCGAGTGGGAGTGAGCCAGGCGCATTCGGCGCGAAGCGCGCGTCCATCGCCACCTTGACGCGGCCCATTCCATGGGGCGGTACTCGACGCGATGAGGGGGTGGATGAGGCAGGTCATGGGATGGGCCGCGAGGACCAGGTTCGCGAGGCTCGCGGCGGCCTCGCTTGCCATCGGGGCGCTCGCAGCGCCGAGCGCCGCCGGGCAGACACCCGGGTCGTTTGCGCCGACCGGGGACATGACGGTCCCACGGGTCAACGCCGTCGCGGCACCGCTCGCCGACGGGCGGGTGCTCGTGGCCGGCGGCGTTGACCCCACCCAGCTCGACGCCCTCACCGTCCTGAGGAGCGCCGAGATCTTCGACCCCGCCACCGGCACCTTCTCGCCGACCGGGTCGATGGCCATCCCGCGCTCCGGCGCGGCCGCGGCGCCGCTCCCGGACGGCCGGGTCCTGATCGCCGGGGGCGTTGACGGCGTCCAGGGCGGGAACCGAACCGAAGTGAGGAGCGCCGAGATCTTCGACCCCGCCACCGGCACCTTCTCGCCGACCGGGGACATGAGCGTCGTCCGCGAAGACCCGGCCGCGGCGCCGCTCCCTGACGGTCGGGTGCTGGTCGCCGGGGGGCAGTACTACGACCGTGGCTCGTATCTTGAGAAATACCTGGATAGCGCCGAGATCTTCGACCCTCGCACCGGCACCTTCTCACCGACCGGATCGATGACTCATCCTCGGAGCGGTGCCATCGCCGCGGCGCCATTGCCCGACGGAGGGGTCCTCGTCGCAGGGGGCGGCTGGCCATTCGGCCACACCGCCGAGATCTTCGACGCGGCCACCGGGGAGTTTGCTCCCACAGGCGACATGACGGCTGACCGCAGAACTGGCGCGGCGGCGCCGCTTCCCGACGGGCGCGTGCTGGTTGTCGGCGGTGACGGTGCCTCGTGGGGGTACAGCGCCGAGGTCTTCGACCCTGTCACCGGCAGCTTCGCGTCGACCGCCAACACGACCACGCCGCGTTACGATCCCGTCGCGGCGCCACTCGCCGACGGGCGGGTGCTCGTGGCAGGGGACCCTGTCGGTCACGGCTCAAGGGCGCTGGAGGAGCCGCGGTCAGCGGAGTTGTATACGCCCGATCTCTCCTACCGCCTGCGGGGCACAAAGCTGAAGGTCACTGTGGGCGTGGCCGGCATCCTCACCGCCTCAGCCGCCAAGGCTCGTCCGCGCGCCTCAGCCGCCGTGAAGCCACGGCCTTCGCTGAGGAAGACGCGCAGGAAGGGAAGCTCCGGGCAGATCTCGCTCAAACTCAAACCTAAGGGCAAGGCAATGCGGACCCTCCAGCGCACCGGCAAGCTCAAGATTCGCGTGAGGCTCAGCTTCGTGCCGAAGCGAGTGTGGGGCAAGTGCGTGACCCGGTTCAGCCCCTGCTACTCGAGCAACTATGCAATCCACGAGACCCGGACGCTCAGGCTGAGAGTCAAGAAGCGCACCCGGTCCCCGCATCGATAGGAGCACGCCAAGGAGCCTGTCGTCGCGTCAGCCTGATTCTTCGAGCACGGCGCGCAGGCCTGGAAGGTCCTCCGAGCCGAAGACGATCCGGTTCTGTGTCGCGACGTAGACGAGATCGAGGTTGACTCCCGCCTTCGCGATCTTGCGGGTGAGGTCCGCCAGGACGCCGGGGCGGTCCTCGACCTCCACCACGACCACCTCGCGCTCCCGGGTGACGGCGACGTGGGAGATCGCCAGGGCGTGCCTCGCCGCTTCGGCATGCGGGACCAGGATGTGCAACTCGGCGCGCTCGCCGGGCCCGATGCACGTGACCGCCGAGATGTTCACGCCCGCGTCGCTGACCGCCGCCGCCACCTCGGCCAGCGAGCCGGGCGTGTTCTCGATGTCGATGTCGAGGTCGATCGCCAGTGCGCGATCAGCCTACTCAAGCCGCGTCGCAGGAGGAGCTGTTCAGCTCAGCGCTGCCCGCCTGCTCCAGATCGGTGGAGAACACCGATCCCGGCGGGCAGGGTGGACCCCAGGAGTCAACGCACCCAGGGAGATCTCTGGTGATCAGGGAGCGAACCCACCATGAAGGGATTTGGCATGCGTAAAAGGCTTTTGATCGGAGCGGCGGCCGCAGCGCTCGGGGCTTTGAGCTTCTCGAGCGTCGCCTCGGCTGTTCCACCTCACAGACCCTGCAGGCGACGCTGTCGCCTACGAAGCTGGACAAGAAGCACTTCGGCGGCGTCAAGCTGCGCAACATAATCGGCACCACGTTCGACAACTTCGCGACCTCGCAATCGCCGAGGCAGACCGTCTTCACGGTCGATCCGAACATCAGGTTCGTGAACGGGAACGTGCCCGCCTGTCAGCTCAGTCAGATCCAGGGCAAGTTCGACGCCCAGGCAAAGACCGCCTGTCCCAAGAGCATTGTCGGGTCAGGCACCGTTCAGGTGAACGGTGGCATGGTCGGCGGCACCGTGACGATCTTCGGCGGCGGTCCCAAGACGATGTACGTGCAGACGGACATCGGCCCGGGGGCGACCAGCCTCACGATCATCGGGACGATCGCGGGTAGGACGCTCACGTTCAGCAACATCCCGAACACGCCGGGGCTGGTGCTGAGCAACTTCGACACGACGTTCAACAAGCGGAAGACGGGCAAGAAGACCTACTACGTGATGGCCCGCTGCAAGAGCAAGAAGTGGGTCAACCGCGAGGCCACGACGTTCTACAGCGGCGAGACGCTGTCGGCCTCCTCGAAGCAGAAGTGCAAGCAGAAGGGGTCGAAGAAGAAGTAGCCCGCGAATGCATCCAGATACGCACTGACTGGGAAGAGGGCGGCCATCGGCCGCCCTCTTCTTCTTCTCCAGGGCCGGCTGGGCAGCTATCCCGCGGCGTCGTGGTAGAGCCGCGAGCTCGCCGAGTACTGGCCCCGCGGCGGCTCGGGCTCGGGCTCGAGCCTGCCGCCCGAGTAGCTGTCCCAGGCGCGCAGATGCGGAAGCGGATCGGTACGGCGGCCGCCGGCGAACCAGCGGCCCTTCCAGAGCTCGAAGTGGAGGTGACAGACGCCGCTGTCCGCTCCGGTCTGGCCGACCGAGCCGAGCCGCTGGCCGGCCCGGACCCGGCGACGGAAGCCGACCCGCGAGCGGCCCTTCATGTGGCCGTAGACGAAGTCGAAGCGCGTGCCCCTGCCCCTCAGCACGACGTAATTGCCATAGCCGTCGGAGGAGCCGGCGGACTTCACCACGCCGTCATGGGCCGCGACGATCGGGGTTCCGCACCTGGCGACGATGTCCTGGCCGCTGTGGATCGACCCGTCGGCCCGCTTCACCCCGAACCCGGTGACAGCGAGCTCCCCGTAGTTGTGGATGCCTCGAAGCGGGTACCGGTAGCGGTGCGTCGCCGAGGCGGTGGCGGCCATCGTCGCCGCGGCGACCGTGATCGCGATCACCGCCGGCAGGGATCGCCGTAGAGGTTTGAGAACGCCGGAGCGCATCGAAGCCCCGGTTGTAGCACCCGCCCGGGAGCGGGCCGGGTCCTAGTAGCCCTGGTAGGTCTGCAGGTATGGCAGCGGGTTGACCGGGTGGCCGCCGCGATACCACTTGCCGGCCCAGAGCTCGAAGTGCAGGTGGCAGGCGGTGGCGTCGCCGGTCTGCCCGACGATGCCGATCTGCTGGCCGGGCTGCACGACCTGGCCCTTGGCGACGGAGGCGCGGGCGGCGAGGTGCGCGTACATGTAGTCCTGGTGGAGCTTCTTGTTGCGGATCACCACGTAGTTGCCGGCGAGCTTCTGGAAGCGGACCCACTTCACCTTGGCTCGGCTCACCGCGACGAGCGGCGTGCCGCAGGCGGCCATGATGTCCTGGCCCTGATGGGTGTGGCCGCTCCGGGCGGCGCCGAAGCCGCCGCCCAGGGTGTGCGCGCCCGCGACCGGGAACACCATCGATCCGGGGGGCGCCGTGGTGGTAGTGGTGGTGGGGTCGGTCGTGGTGGTGACGGGAGCGCCGACGCCACCGCTCTGGGCGGAGGCGGCCGCGGAACCGAGCACGAAGATCGCCAGCGCGGCGGCGACGATCAGCGCCACCCTTCGGGGCGTACGACCAACCGGCTTGTCCATCAATCCGCTTTCCACTCTCTGTGGCCTACGGAGTTAGCTGGCGGGCTCGCGCCGAGAGCGGCGCTACGAACCAGTTGGTTGCGATTCGCCCCTGGGGTGTGAACCCCTTTGGGTCCTCCGTTCCCTCCGGTCGAACCGGAGGGACTTGGCCTTGCTGGCGCGGCAGTATAACCAGAGGGTCGGGAGATAGACCCGGGGTCAGGTCTTGACGCGTGCACATCCGTGCACGCGCAAGACCTGACCCCAGGGCTTGCTACTGGATGTAGCCGTCCTCCTTCAGGTACTGCGTCGCCACGGCGGCCGGGTCCTGCTTGTCGATGTCGACGCGGGCGTTCAGCTCCTGCATCACCGGCAGCGTCAGGCCCTTCTGGACCTTCTCGATCGTCGCCGCGTAGTCCGGGCCGGCCTTCTGGACCGTGGACTGGTCGGTGACCCAGATGACGTTGCCCGAAGGGAAGATGCCCTTGTCGTCCTGGAGCAGGACGTATTTGTCCGGGTTCGCCGAGAGCTGGGCGTCCGAGGTGAAGACGACGGATGCGTCGGCCTGGCCCTTGTCCAGCACCGTGTAGCGCAGCCCGATGTCCACCGGGTTGAACGACTTGAAGTGGAGGCCGTAGACGTCCTGCAGCCCGACCAGGCAGTCGGCCCGCTCACGGCACTCCGGGGAGCCGTAGAGGCTCAGGTCCTGCGACTTGCCCTGGAGGTCCGAGATCTTCGTCGCCCCGAGCTGGTCGGCCTTGCTCTTCAGCATGCCGAGCGCGTTCGCGTCGGCGAATGGCGTCGGCTCGAAGGCGGTCTCGCCCTTGGGCTCGAGCTGCTGCTTCGCCTGGTCATAGGCGGTCTGGGCATCGGCGGGAACCGTCTTCGCGCCGAAGATGGACTGCAGCAGCGTCGAGGTGTATTCGGGGTATCCGCTGATCTGTCCGTCCTGGAGCGCCTTGTAGGCGATCGTCTCGGAGCCCAGATTGAGGTTCGTCTTCACGTCATAGCCCGCCGCCTGGAGGGCCTGCGCGTAGATGTTCCCGAGGATGTACTCCTCGGTGAAGTTCTTCGAGCCCACCGTGAGCTGGATCCCCTTGTTGTCGGGGTTCGACTTGATCAGGTTCGCGGAGTTGCCCCCGCTCGTCCCGGTGTCGTTGTTGTTGCTGCCGCCCCCACAAGCGGCAATGCCTAGAGCAAGCACAAGCGCCGCAATCAGCGCAAAGCCCGCCCTCACTCGCAAATGGCCGGTCACCACGTGACCCTCCTCTTGTCTGGGGGTTGCTGCACCCCCTGGAATGGACGGGCTGATCCTATGCCGCCGCGCGCGAGAGCTTCAACCCGCGCGGCGTCAGCGCCCACTGCAGTCCCGCCAGGCTGAGCTCGAGCGCCAGCGTGAGCAGGGCGATCAGGATCGCACCGGCGACCACGCCCGCGTCGCCGTAGACGTTCCTCCCGAGGATGTAGTCGCCGAGCGTGCTCACGCCGGCAAGTGAGGCAAGCGCGACCGTGGCGATGATGTTCACCGCCGCGGTGCGAACGCCCGCCATGATCGTCGGCACCGCCAGTGGCATCTCCACCCGGAAGACGATCTGCAGCGCGCTCATCCCCATCCCCCGTGCCGCCTCGACCGCGTTTGGGTCCACCTGGCTCATCCCGACATAGGTGTTGGTGAGGATGGGAGGGATCCCCAGCACGGCGAAGGCGATCGTGACGTTGCCGAGGCCGACGCCGATGAAGGCCGCGACGAACGCGATCAGGGCGAGCTCCGGGAGCGCCCTGCCCGCATTGCCGATGGCGACGGCGACGGTCTCGCCCCTCTGCAGATGGCCGAGGACCACTCCGGCGGGCAGGGCGATGGCGATCGCCGCCGCAAGCGCCAGGAAGGTCACCTCGAGGTGCTGGCCGGTCAGGTGGAGCGCCTGATCGGGCCCACCGACCAGGGCCCGCCCGGTGCGCGCCTCCTGCTGGTGGAAGATGAAGTTGAAGGCGTCCGGAAACACGCTGAGGAACCCCGGGTGCACGAAGGCGCCGCTCATACCGTGGCCTCCCGCCGTGGGCGCCGCCACGGAGCGAGCAGGCGCTGGGCGACCAGCAGCAGCAGGTCGAATGCGATCGCCATCGCGATCGTCAGCCCGCCGGCGATCACGATGTTCGTCTTGAACGTGATCTGCTGGTACAGCGGGCCACCGAGCGTGTCGACGTTCGCGAACACCATCAGGCTCGCGATCGCCACCGACGAGACCGTGGCGATGCGGAGGCCCGCGATGATCTCGGGCAGCGCCAGCGGCAGCTCCACGCGCCAGAGGAGCTGGCGATCGGTCATCCCCATCCCACGCCCGGCCTCCTTGCTCTCGGCCGGGACGTTGGCGAGCCCGGCCACGATGTTGCGGTAGATGATCTGCAGCGTGTAGACGCTGAGGACGATGATCGCGGTGGTCCAGCCGAGGCCGGTTACGGGCAGCAGCAGGAAGATGAAGGCGAGCGAGGGGATCGTGTAGAGGACTCCGGTCGTCCCGGTGAAGGTCGGGACCAGCCAGCGGCGCCCGTGGGACAGCAGCGCCATCGCGAAGGCGACCGCGAAGCCGATGCTGACGGCCACCAGGACCAGGAGAAGGTGGTTGAGCAGCGGGGTCGTGTAGCGGTCGAAGTTGTCGATTGCCCAGCCGGGGCAGAACGCCTTGTTCTGGGCGACGCAGCTGGCGTTGCCGCCGGTCCGGTTGTGGATCTCGACGGCGCCGAACAGGGGGACGAGGTGGCCGAGCAGCGGGCTCATCGGCCGAGGGGCCGCTCCACCGCGGCGTGCTCCTCGACCTTCGCCTCGGGCGAGACCAGGAACTCGGAGATGATCTCCACGGAGAGCACGCCTGCGATCCGTCCCCGCGCGTCGGTCACCGGCGCGTACTGCGTCTCCGTCTGGAGGAGGTCGGCGAGGGCGTCCCGCATGACGTCGTCGGCGTCCAGGATCGGATCGGGGGCGGTGTCGGGCTGCCGGGGAACCATGTCCCCCCTCAGGTCGGAGTCCGAGAGCCAGCCGATCGGCCGCCGGTCCGAGTCGACGACCAGCGCATGCGGGACCTCGGCGCCCTCGAGCTTGGCCCGCACCTCGGCCGTGGGCTGCCCGACGTAGGCCAGCGGGGCCTCCCAGAGGTTGATGTCGCGCACCCGCATCAGCGCGAGCCGCTTGAGCGCGCGGTCCGCGCCGACGAAGTCCTCGACGAAGTCTTCCGCCGGGTCCATCAGGAGCTCGGCGGGCGTGGCGTACTGCGCGAGGTGGCCGCCCTGCTTGAGGATCGCGATCCGGTCGCCCATCTTGATCGCCTCGTCGATGTCGTGGGTGACGAAGAGGACCGTCTTCCGGATCTCGGCCTGAAGGCGGAGGAACTCGTTCTGGAGGCGCTCGCGATTGATCGGGTCGATCGCGCCGAAGGGCTCGTCCATCAGCATCACCGGCGGGTCCGCCGCGAGCGCCCGCGCCACGCCGATCCTCTGCTGCTGGCCCCCTGAGAGCTGGCTCGGGAACCGGTCGCCGAGGGACGCGTCGAGCCCGATCACGCCGAATAGCTCCCGGACTCGCCTCTCGGTCCGATCCCGGTCCCAGCCGAGCAGGTGCGGGACCGTCGCGATGTTGTCCGCGATCGTCTTGTGTGGGAACAGGCCGGTCTGCTGGATCACATAGCCCATCTCCCGGCGCAGCTCGGTCGGATCGCGGTCCCGAACCGACGTGTCGCCGATCAGGATGTCGCCCTCGGTGATCTCCACCGTCCGGTTCGCCATCCGCATCGCAGTGGTCTTGCCGCACCCCGACGGGCCGACGAGGACGCAGATCTCCCCGGCCGGCACCTCGAGGGAGAGATTGCTGATCGCGGCCTCGGTCTGACCCGCGTAGCGCTTGGTCACATCCCGGTAGGAAACCGACGCTGCTTGGTGCCCAGCCTCCACTTCGCGCGATCCTACTCTCGCGGTCGCTCGCGCAGTCGCCGAACCCCGGCTATCATCCGCCGGCCGCGGAATTTGTGCGCGGCTCTTTTTATGGCCACTGCGACAGCGATGAAGACCTACCAGGCGAATGCCCAGGACCGCGAGCGGGACTGGCACGTCGTCGACGCCGAGGGCAAGACCCTCGGCCGTCTGGCGACCCAGATCGCGGACGTGCTGCGCGGCAAGCGCAAGCCGACCTACACCCCGCATGTCGACGTCGGCGACTTCGTCATCGTCGTGAACGCGGAGAAGATCCGGGTCACCGGCAAGAAGCTCGAGGACAAGCGCTACTGGCGACACAGCGGCTACCCCGGCGGCATCCGCTCCCGGACCCTCGGCGAGCTGCTCGAGCAGCGGCCCGAGGAGGTCATTCGCAAGGCGGTCAAGGGGATGCTCCCCCGCAACCGGCTTGCCCGCCAGCAGCTCCGCAAGCTCAAGGTCTACGCCGGCCCGGAGCATCCGCATGCCGCCCAGCAGCCCAAGCAGCTGGATATACAGACTTGATGGCGGACGAAGAGCAGCAGCAGCAGCCGGACGTGCCTCAGGACGAGGGCCAGACGCCCCCCGAGGAGCAGCCCCAGGCCGAGGAGCAGGAGCAGCCCCAGGCCGAGGAGCGGGAGCAGCCCCCCGCCGAGGAGGCCCTCGCCGAGGACGTTGCGACCGAGGATGACACGCCCGCCGAGGACGCGGCCGCGTCCGCCGAGCAGGCGCCCGTCGAGCAGCCCACCCAGGGCGAGGGCAAGAAGAAGAAGGAGGACGTCGTCCCCGGCGCCGAGCTCGATCCGATCGCGCTCGAGCCAGACCGCCCGCTGGACGCCGAGGAGCGTGCCCGCCAGGAGGCCGAGGAGGAGGAGCGGGCCCGGCGCGAGCGCGAGCTGATCGGCGAGGACGACGAGGCTGCGCCGCTCGCGGCAAAGCCCACCAAGCTCTCCGGTGACGCGAGCTACTCCGCGACCGGAAAGCGAAAGTCCTCAGTAGCCCGCGTCATCCTGCGCCCCGGCGACGGGAACATCCAGGTCAACAAGCGGGCCCTCGACGAGTATTTCCCGCGCGCCTATCTGCAGACGGTCGCCAAGCAACCGCTCGTCCAGAGCGGCTACGAGGGCAACGTCGACGTGCGCGTCCGCGTCCACGGAGGCGGCATCTCCGGTCAGGCCGCCGCCGTCCGCCACGGCATCGCCCGGGCGCTGATCGACGTCGATCCCGCCCTTCGCCCGGAGCTCAAGCGCCGGGGAATGCTGACCCGCGACTCGAGGGTCAAGGAGCGCCGCAAGGCCGGACTGAAGAAAGCCCGCAAGAAGCCTCAGTTCTCGAAGCGCTAGCGTCCACCGCGCGTGGCGGAGAGGAGATTCTTCGGGACCGACGGGGTCCGGGGCCCCGTGGGCGAGTTGCTCACCCCAGATCTCGCCGTGCGGCTGGGCCGGGCCGCGGCGCTTCAGGCCGAGGCCGAGCGCCCGCAGGTCCTGATCGTCCGCGACACCCGTGAGTCGGGCCCGATGCTCGAGGAGGCGCTCGCCGCCGGCATCGCGGCCGGTGGGGGGGACGCGATGCTCGGCGGGGTCCTGCCGACGCCGGCCGCCTCGGTGCTGGCTCGCAGGCTGAGCTTCGATCTGGCGGCGGTCGTCTCCGCCTCGCACAATCCGTTCGCCGACAACGGGATCAAGTTCTTCAACTCCCGCGGCACCAAGCTCGACGACGACGCCGAGCTCGAGATCGAGTCGCGGATGGAGGAGGGGACCGGGGAGCGCGTCGGGGGCGTCCGGGCCCTCGAGGGCGCCTTCGACGACTACGTCCGCGAGCTCCGGACGGCATTCCAGCTGGATCTCTCGGGCCTGCGGGTCGCCCTCGACTGCGCCAACGGCGCCACTCACCGGGCCGCCCCGGTGATCTTCCAGGCGCTGGGGGCAGATCTCGTGCTGACGGGTGTGGAGCCCGACGGCCGCAACATCAACGCGGACTGCGGGTCCACCCATCCCCAGGCCGTGGTCGAGATCGTTCGCTCGTCCGGGGCGGACATCGGCTTCGCGTACGACGGCGACGGCGACCGGATGCTCGCGGTCGACGGCGAAGGCCGGCTGCACGACGGCGATGACCTGATCGCGCTGATCGCCCGGGACCTGCAGAAGCGGGGGGAGCTCGAGGGAGGGGTGGCGGTGACGGTGATGACCAACTTCGGGTTCATGACCACGATGGAGAAGGCGGGGATCGAGGTGGTCCAGACCCAGGTGGGCGACCGCTACGTGATCGAGCAGCTGCTCGAGCGCGGCTGGCGGATCGGCGGCGAGCAGTCCGGCCACATCGTCTGGACCGACTTCACCCCGACGGGCGATGGGATCGCGGCGTCCCTCCTCACCCTGCGCGCGCTCGGGAAGCGCCGCCTCGAGGACGTCGAGCCGTTCGAGCGCCTGCCGCAGCGGCTCGAGAACGTGCGGGTCGCCGACCGCGATGCGATCGAGGGGGCGACCGAGGTCTGGGCGGCCGTCGAGGCCGAGAACGAGAAGCTCGAGGGCCGCGGCCGCGTCCTGGTGCGTCCCTCCGGCACGGAGCCGCTGGTGCGGGTGATGGTCGAGGCCCCGGACGAGCAAGAGTGCCAGGCGATCTGCGACCGGCTCGTCGAGCTGGTCCGGCGCGAACTGGCGTAGATCCGGCTGCGAAGTTTCTGGCAGCCGTCCTGGTGGGGCAGCCGTGTGCCACTACCCTTACCTGCCTTATGTGCGGCATCGTCGGATACGTAGGTGACCGACCGTGCCGGGACCTGCTGATCGCCGGATTGGAGAAGCTCGAGTACCGAGGCTACGACTCCGCCGGCATTTCGGTGCTCTCGGACGGCGAGATCGACAGCGTGCGCGCGGTCGGCAACTTGGCGAACCTCCGCGCCGCGGTCGATGAGCATTCCTCCAGCGGCGACGCCGGATCGGTGGCGGTCGCAGCCAAGCCGGGCACGATCGGGCTCGGTCACACGCGCTGGGCCACTCACGGCCGGGTCACCGAGGAGAACGCCCATCCCCACGGCGACTGCGAGGGCAAGATCCACATCGTCCTCAACGGGATCGTCGAGAACCACGCGGAGCTGCGGCGCGAGCTGACGAGCGACGGGCATCAGTTCACCTCGGAGACAGACGCCGAGATCGTCGCCCACCTGATCGAGCGCCACTACGACGGTGAGCTCACCGAGGCGGTCCGGAAGGCGTTCGCCGACCTGCGCGGTCACTACGCGTTCGTCGCCATGCACAACGACCACGAGGACACCCTCGTCGCGGCCAGGAAGGAATGCCCGCTGATCATCGGCCTCGGCGAGGACGAGAACTTCGTCGCCTCCGCGATCCCCGCCTTCCTGGCGGAGACCCGGCGCGCGCTGGGGATCAAGAACGACGAGATCGTCACCGTGCACAAGGGCGACGTCAGCGTGATGGACGCGGACGGGACCATGATCGAGGACCGCGAGCCGATCGAGGTCACCTGGGACGAGGACGCGGCCGAGAAGGGCGGCTACTCGACCTTCATGCTGAAGGAGATCCACGAGCAGCCCGACGCCGTCGCCGAGACGATCACCGACCGGCTGCCGTCCCTCGATGGCGTCGATCTCTCCGACGTCGATCTCGACGACGAGTTCCTGAAGGGCGTCGAGCGGATCGTGATCGTCGCCTGCGGGACCTCCTACCACGCCGGCCTCGTCGGCCGGTACGCGATCGAGCAATGGGCGCGGGTGCCGGTCGAGATGGACATCGCCTCCGAGTACCGCTACCGGGATCCGGTCCACCGCCCCAACGACCTCGTCATCGGGATCACCCAGTCGGGCGAGACGGCCGACACCCTCGCCGCGATGCGCCTCGCGCGCGAGAGCGGGTCGAAGGTGCTTGCGATCTGCAACGTGATGGGGAGCCAGGCGACCCGCGACGCGGATGCCGTCCTCTTCACCCGCTCGGGCATCGAGATCAGCGTCGCCGCGACCAAGACCTTCGTCAGCCAGGTGGCCGCCATGTATCTGCTGGGGCTGCGCCTCGCGGAGCTGCGGGGGGAGATGCAGCCGGAGCGGCTCATCGAGCTGGTCGCGGAGCTGAAGACGCTGCCCCACAAGATCCAGGAGACGATCGTCTCCTCCGAAGAGCGCGTCAAGGCGATCGCCCGGTCACACCATGGGCAGCGCTTCTTCATGTACATCGGCCGCCATATCGGCCTGGCCGTCTGCCTCGAGGGCGCGCTGAAGCTGAAGGAGATCTCCTACATCCCCGCCGACGCGTACGCGGCCGGCGAGATGAAGCATGGCCCGATCGCGCTGCTCGACGAGTCGACTCCGGTCGTCGCCGTCGCGACCGATAGCCCGGTGGTCGAGAAGATGCTCTCCAACATGGAGGAGGTCCGCGCGCGCGGCGCCGACGTGATCGCCATCGCCACCGAGGGCTCGCGGGGGGTCGAGGAGGCGGCGGACCAGACGATCTTCGTGCCTCGCACCGACTGGATCGTGCAGCCGATCGTCGCGATCGTGCCTCTCCAGCTGCTCGCCTATTACATCGCGCGCGAGAACGGCCTCAACGTGGATCAGCCTCGCAACCTCGCAAAGACAGTGACCGTCGAGTGATCTACGATCCCCGCCTCGTGAGTCGCCGCCGAATCCGCTCGACCCTGCTCGCATGCGCCGCAATCCCCGCGGCGATCATCGCCGGCTGCGGCGGCGGCGGCGGTGGCAGCGTCGACGTCGGCCCCGCCGCGGCCGTGCCGGCGAGCACGCCGATCTACCTCGACGCCACCGTCAAGCCGACCGGCGCCGCCAAGTCCAACGCCGACGCGGCGCTCGGCAAGATCCTCAACACCCCGGATCCGGGCGCCAAGATCGTCTCGCTGATCGAGGACCAGGCCAAGTCCGATGGCCACCCGATCAACTATCAGCAGGACATCGCTCCGTGGCTCGGCGGGAAGGCCGCTGTGTTCTTCACGTCGCTCGGCGCCAACTCGAAGGGTGTGGTGGTCGTCGAGACCACCAACCCGGCCGCCTCTCTCGCCTTTGCCCAGAAGGCCTCGGGCGATACGGCCACGGACCCCGCGCCCCAGGGCTACAACGGAGCGACCTACCAAACCGACAAGAGCCAGCCGGGCCAGGTCTTCGGCACCGTCGGCAACTTCCTCGTCGAGGGCGACCTCACCGGCTTCAAGGCAGCGGTCGACGCGAACAAGGGCGACTCGCTCGGCGACAGCAGCGACTTCAAGAACTCGATCGCCGATCTCCCGGGCGACCGGCTCGGGACTCTCTACACGGTGCCCAAGGACTTCATCACCGCGCTCGGCCCCAACCAGCTCGATCCGAACAGCCAGGCGCTGCTCGAGAAGACCGCCGGTAACAACCTGGACCAGCCGGTCGCTGGAGCGCTGACCGCCTCGGCGAACACTCTCCAGCTCGAGGCCACCGGCGGCAGCAACGGCGTCGAGACACCGGAGAGCTCGCTGCTCGGGGGCGTTCCCGGGCAATCCTGGCTCGCCTTCGGCCTCGGTGACCTCGGCGGCAACCTCAAGAACAGCATCGATCAGCTCAAGCAGCAGATTCCGAACTTCGACGCCGTGCAGGCGCAGATCCAACAGGCCACCGGGTCCTCGCTGGAGCAGCTCACAGGCGCGATCGGGGATGCGGTCCTCTACGTCCAGGGGACGACCCAGCCGAAGCTCACGGGCGCTCTGATCGTCCAGTCCAAGAACACCGATCTGACCGGGCGACTCCTGACCCAGCTCCAGAGCCTGCTCCGGCTCGGCAGCGGAGGCGCGGTCAAGCCGCTGCGGTTGTCAGGCGGCGGGACCGGGTTCCAGATCAACGATCCGAGCGTCGCGCCGCGTCCCGTGGAGCTCGCACAGCAGGGCGACAAGCTGGTGATCGGCTACGGCGCCGGCTCCGCCGAGGCGAGCCTGGCCCCTGCGCAGACCCTGTCCGACTCGCCGACCTACTCGGCGGCTCACGATCAGATCTCGTCGCTCGGCACGGATCTGTTCCTCGACATGCCCTCCATCTTCGCCCTCGCCGAATCCTCAGGCGCGAAGTCCGATCCCGGCTATGCGCAGGCCAAGCCCTATCTGGACGCGCTCACCTATCTCGTCACCGGCTCGGGGAGCAGCGGCGACAAGGCCGAGTTCAAGGCCGTCCTCGGCCTGAAGTAGGCCCGTGCCGTGGCGAGCGCCGTCGGCATCGACCTGATCGAGATCGAGCGCATCGAGCGCGCCCTCGCACGCCGCCCGCGGCTCGCCGATCGCCTCTTCACCGCGGGGGAGCTCGCCTACGCGCGCGACCGCGCCCGGCCGGGCCGCCACCTCGCGGCGCGGTTCGCCGCCAAGGAGGCCGTGATCAAGGCGCTCGGTCAGGGCCTCCCGCCGAGGGAGATCGAGATCCTGGCGGGGGAGCCTCCGCGCGTCCTGCTCCACGGCCGGGCGGCGGAGCTCGCTGGCGAGACGCCCATCGCAGTCTCCCTCACGCACTCGCGCGAGAACGCGGCAGCCGTCGCGATCGCCGGGTGAGCACCGACGGCAGCTGCTCACCCTCAAGCGGCGGGCGTCGAAGCGGCGGCTGCAAGCTGATCCCCTAGCTCAGATACCCGATCTCCTCGGCGGTCAGCTCGAGCGCTAGCGCATCGAGATCCTGGTCGTAGCTCTCCGGGACCGATGTGCCCGGAAGCGGGACCATCGCCGGGGAGTGGGCGAGAAGCCAAGCGAGCATGACCTGACGAGTGCTCGCCTCGTGCTCTGAAGCTACGCGCTGGAGCGCCGATCCCGCCTTCGCGTCGAGGCCGAGGGTCGACGGCGTTCAGCTGGTAGAGGTCGATCGCATCGAGCCGAAGGCGCCGCAGGCTCCCCTCGCACGCCTCCCGGAGGTGCTCCGGTCTCCCGTCTGCGCGCCAGCGGCCGTTGCCCAGCGGGAGGCGACCGCCCTTGGTCGAGACCACGACCCCGTCGGGATAGGGGTAGAGCGACTCGGCGATCAAGCGCTCGCTGGTCTCGGGCCCGTAGCAATCAGCCGTGTCGACGAGCTGCACCCCCGCGTCGACCGCCCGCCGAACGTTGCGACGGGCCGCATCGAGGTCAGGAGGGCGCCCGTAGGTGCCCGGACCGGTCAGCCAGGCGCCGCCGAACCCCACCCTGCGGACCGTGATGCGCTCGCTCAACCTGATCGCTCCAATTCTGCCCCACTTCAACATCGGCGAGCACCGTAGCGCTTGAGAAAGGGGCCGATTACTTCCGCTTCGCGCGCCGCTTCAGGAAAGCCTTGGTCTCCGCCCGGACGACGTCCACCAGGTTGCCGAGGGCGATGTTCATGTCGGCCAGGTGGAGGCCCCAGCGGTCGTCGGGCACGGCGCTGAGCTGGCGGGCGCCGGCGACCGGGGAGATCATCAGGACGTTGGCGCCGTTGCTCTGCACGCACCGGCCCGTGTAGTGGTCCTGCGGCTCGACCCAGGGGGTCGGCGCCGTCGGCGGGGAGCCGTTGTAGAGGATGCTGATGCCGAGACCGACGGTCCCGTTGAACGGCGCGGTCGGTGACAGCGTCTGGAGTGCGCCCACGCCCCCCCGGAGCGCTGCCGGGTTGGTGCAGAGCACCTCGGTGTTCGCCGGCTCGGCCTGGTTGAAGGCCTGCGAGAGAACTCCCGGGCCCTTGCCGAAGATCGCGTCGTCCGGCGGGGTCTTGCCGAAGGTCGAGTAGGCGATCACGCAGGCGAGCCGGCGCGGGCTCCGGCACCCCGGGACGTGCCTGAAGACGCCGCCCAGGTTGCGGCCCTGCGCGACGGTGACGTTTCCGCCGAGCAGGATCGCCGAGAGCAGCCTGCGTCGTGCGGCGGGGAACCGGTCGATCTTCTGGCGGACCAGCTCCTCCAGCATGCCCGAGCCCTGCGAGTGACCGATCAGGACGACGCCCCGGCCGTGGTTGTAGCGGCGCATGTACTCCTTCCACGCCGCGCGCACGTCGCCGTAGGCGGTGAGCAGGGCGTCCGGCGGAGGCGTGGAGTTCAGCCCCTGCAGCGTCAACTGGCGGTACATCGGCGCGAAGACGCGGCAGCGCTGGGAGAACCGCGAGGCCTGGTACTGGGCGATCGAGATCTCCTCCGGGTCGATCGAGAGGTCGGAGTTCTCGGACTTGTCGTCGCTCACCGTCGGATAGACGTAGAAGCAGTCGATCGGCGGCCGCTTCGCGTTCTTCGGGTTCTCGACGTGGCTCTGGCCGGAGGAGTCGATGACCGTCGTCCGCAGGCTGCCGGCGCATGGATCCGGCCGGGCGCCGGGCTTGCAGAGCCAGGTCGTCGCGCCATGTGCTCCCGCCGGCAGCGCCAGGACGACGAGCGCCGCGGCAGCCGATAGCGCCAGTACAGCGATGCGATTGAGTCGTCCCTCCATGGACCTGTAGAGAGGCTATCCCAGAGTAGGCTCACGCCGATGGAGGACTGGCTCGATCCTTGCCTTGATGCGGAGCAGATGCGCGCCACCGATGCGTGGGCAATCAAGGAGCGGGGCGTACCGTCTCTCGAGCTGATGGAGACCGCCGGCCGCGCGGTCGCCGAGGCTGCCGCCCAGGCCGCGACCTCGAGCAGTGCGGCGATCGTCTGCGGCAAGGGAAACAACGGTGGCGACGGGCTGGTTGCGGCTCGTGCCCTGCGCGAGACCGGGTTCGAGGTCGACGCGCTGCTGCTGGCGCCGCCGGACGAGCTCTCCGACGACTCGAAGGCGAACGTCGATCGGCTCGACGGCGCGCGCCAGCTGGATCCGGGAGATCTGGAGGAGGCGATGCGCGGCACCGGCGTCATCGTCGACGCCGTCTTCGGCACCGGCTTCGCCGGATCGCCGCGGGGCCCGGCGGCCACCGCCATCGAGGCGATGAACGCGGTCGACGCGCCGGTGGTCGCGACCGACATCTCCTCGGGGGTCAACGCGTCGACGGGCGAGGTGCAGGGCGCGGCCGTCGTCGCGGACGTCACGGTCACCTTCCACGCGCCGAAGCCCGGCCACTGGATCGCGCCCGGCAAGGAGCACACCGGCGAGCTGCGGGTGGCGCCCATCGGCATCCCGGACGGGGCCCCGGTCGATCCCAACGCCGGGCTGATCAGCCCACGCGTGCTCGAGCTGCTGCCGAGTCGCGCCGCGGGATCCACCAAGTTCAGCTCGGGTCAGGTGCTGGTCGTGGGCGGGTCGCGCGGGCTGACCGGCGCGGTCTGCATGGCGGCCCTCGCGTCGATCCGGGCCGGGGCGGGATACGCGACCGCGGCCGTCCCCGCGGACCTGGAGCAGATCCTCGAGATCAAGCTGACCGAGGTCATGACGCTCGGCTGCGCGAGCCGCGACGGGCGGTTGCGGCCCGCCGCCTCGGAGCAGATCCTCGGCGCCGCCGATCGCGCTGCCTGTGTGGTCCTCGGCTCCGGGATGGGACGCGAGCAGGGAACTCAGCGGCTGATCCAGGAGCTCACCGAGAGAATCGAAGCTCCTCTTGTGATCGACGCGGATGGCCTGAACGCCCACTCGGGCCGGATCGAGAAGCTCGCCGCGCGCAAGGCGCCCTTCGTCCTCACCCCGCACGCCGGCGAGATGGGACGACTGCTCGACCGGGACTCGAAGGCGATCGAGGCCAAGCGGGCCGAGAGCGCGCGCGAGGCCGCGACCCGCAGCGGGGGCATCGTCCTGCTGAAGGGCGACGACTCGATCGTCACGGACGGCGATCGGCTCGCGGTCAACACGGTCTCGAGCCCGCAGCTCGCGACCGCCGGCACCGGTGATGTCCTCTCCGGGATGATCGCCGCCCTGATCGCGCGGGGGCTGGAGCCGTTCGCCGCGACGTGCGCCGCGGTGGTGGCGCATTCACGCGCCGGGCGAGCCGCCGGGGATCGGGTCGGCCATGACTCGGTGATCGCCGGTGACGTCATCGAGTCGATCCCCGCGGGGCTGGCGCCCTGAGCCCGCCCGAGACGACCGGGCGGGCGCTGGCGGCGATCGACGCCGGCGCGGTCCAGCGAAACTGCGGGCTCCTGAAGGAGCGGATCGGCGACGGGGTCGAGCTCTGCGCCGTGGTCAAGGCCAACGGGTACGGGCACGGAGCCGCGGTCTGCGCCGCGGCCGCGTTGCGGGGCGGGGCGAGCAGGCTCGCGGTCGCCGCCGCGGCCGAGGCCGAGGAGCTCCGGCTGCACTTCCCCGACGTGCCGGTTCTGGTCATGGGTGCTCTGACCGCCGAGGAGCTGCGAACCGCGCTGACCGCCCGGGCGGACGTCGCGCTCTGGCGCGACGGCTACCGGGAGCTCTGCTCGGCCGTCGCGGGCGACCTCGGCCGGATGGCGCGGGTTCACGTCAAGCTCGACAGCGGCATGGGCCGGCTCGGTGAGCGCGACCCGGACACACTCGTCGAGCTGGCCCGCGCCTGCGTCGAGGACCAGGGTCTCGATCTGGCCGGTGTCTGGACCCACTTCGCCACCGCGGACGAGCAGGGCGACGCCTACATGGCCGAGCAGCTCGCCGCCTTCGCCCCGGTCGCGGACGCGGTGCGGGAGCTCGCGCCGGGTTGCACCGTTCATGCCGCGAACAGCGCGGCGACACTCCGCGACGCCGCGGCGCACTTCGACATGGTCCGTTGCGGGATCGCGGTCTACGGGCTCGATCCGTTCGGACGTGACCCGGCCGAACAGGGTCTGGAGCCGGCGCTCGCGCTGCACTCCTACGTCGCCGACGTGAAGCGCTTCGAGCGTGGATCCAGCGCGGGATACGGCCGCACCTGGCATGCCGCCGAGGACACCTGGGTCGGCGTGCTGCCGATCGGCTACGGCGACGGCGTGCGGCGGGGACTATCCAACAACGCCGAGGTGCTGGTCGGTGGGCGCCGCTACCCGCTGGTCGGGACGGTTTCGATGGACAACGTCACCATCGATCTCGGCTCCGAGACCGACGTCGAGCCGGGCGCCCCGGCGGTGTTGATCGGCGCGCAGGGATCCGAGCGGATTCTCGCCGAGGAGGTCGCGGATCGCCTCGACACGATCAACTACGAGGTGACCTGTGGAATCTCCCAGCGGGTGCCCCGGGAAGTGGTTGCGTGACCCCCTCCCTGGAGGACGCGTTCGGCGAGGCGCCCTCGATCGCCGCATCCCGGACGGCACTGGGGGAGCACCCTGGCCCGGTCTGGATAGTCGGCGGGGCGATCCGCGATGCGCTGCTCGGGGAGCGCGTCGCCGATGTGGACCTGGCGGTCGTGCGCGGGGAGGAGGAGCAGGCCGCTCGCTCGATCGCCGGGGTGGCCGGGGGGTCGGCCTTCACCCTTTCGGAGGAGCACGCTACGTGGCGGGCCGTGGCTCCGAGGAATGCCTGGCACGTGGACGTCGCGGGCCTGCGGGCCGAGGCGCTCGAGGACGACCTGCGCGCTAGGGACTTCACGATCGATGCGATCGCCGTGCCTCTCGCCGGGGGGGAGCCGATCGATCCGACCGGCGGGATCGCCGACGCCGAGGCCCGGATCCTCCGAGTGGCGTTCGAAAGATCCTTCGAGGAGGACCCGATCCGCCTCCTGCGCGCCTGCCGTCTCGCCGCCGGCTTGGGGCTGGAGCTCGATTCGAGGACCGTCGAGCTTGCCCGCGGCCACGCCGCACATGCCGCCGACCCGGCCGGCGAGCGCCAGTTCGCGGAGATCCGCGGGATCGTCTCGGGGCGGGATCCACTGGCGGGGATACGCCTGATGGAGGAGCTCGCGTTGTTGTCGGCGGTCCTCCCGGAGCTGGAGGCCCTGAGGGGGGTCGTGCAGAACCCGAACCATCATCTGGACGTCCTGGGCCACACCCTCGCGGTGCTCGAGGAGTGGCTCGGCATCGAGGCGGACCTCGCCGGATTCGCCGGCGAGATCGCCGGGGAGGTGGAGCGGTTCCTCGCCGAGCCGCTCGCCGACGAGCTCACCCGCCAGGGCGCCCTTCGATTCGGCGCTCTCTTCCACGATCTCGGCAAGCCCGAGACCCGCGCCGAGGGATCGGGGTACGTCACCTTCATCGGTCACGACGAGGTCGGCGCCCGGATCACCGCCTCGATCTGCCGCCGTCTGCGGACCAGTCGTGCGCTGAGCGGCCATCTGCAGGGCCTCGCTCACCATCACCTGCGCCTGGGGTTCCTGATTCACCAGCGACCTCTGTCGCGGCGCGCGGTCTATGACTATCTCGTCGCCACGGAGCCGGTGGCCGCTGACGTCACCCTGCTCACCGTCGCCGATCGCCTGGCGGCGCGCGGCGAAGGCCCCCTGGCGAGTGCCGAGATGGTCGGCGCCCACCTCGACCTGGCCCGGGAGATGCTGCGAGACGCTCTCGCCTGGCACCGGGAGGGGTCGCCGCGCTCGCCGGTCTCGGGAGACGAGCTGGCCGACGAGCTGGGGATCTCCCCCGGGCCGGAGATGGGCAGGCTGCTGGAGGAGCTTCGCGCGGAGGCTTTCGCTGGCGAGATCACCGGCCGCTCGCAGGCCCTGGAGCGCGCCCGGCAGCTCTGTTAGCCGCTGGACCCGTAACCCGGCCGGCCTCCGCGTCGCTCTCGGAAGTGCAAGACGACTTATCAGTCGGCATCCAAGTGCCGGAACGGCCCGCCTCACGGCGGGCCGTTCTTTATTCAGGAGGGCGATAGCCTGCCGCCGACGTGGCCGAGGACTGCCTGTTCTGTGGAATCGTCGAGGGATCGATCCCGAGCCAGACGATCGACTCCGACGAGCGCACGGTGGCGTTCATGGACATCAACCCGGCCACCAGGGGCCACGCGCTGGTTGTCCCGAGGAACCATTCCGCCGATCTCCTGGAGATCGGGCCCGACGACCTCTCCGCGGCCATCCTGGCCGCTCAGCGCCTCGCGAGGCGGATGAAGCAGGTCCTGGGAGCCGACGGCATCAATCTGATCAACTCATATGGGTCAGCGGCGTGGCAGACGGTCTTCCACTTCCACATCCACGTCGTGCCTCGATACGAGGATGATCCGCTAAAGCTGCCATGGATCCCCGAGCCTGGGGATTCCGGCGAGATCGCGGCGACGGCCGCACTAATGCGAGGAGAGAATGGCTGAAACGGAGGCAAAGACCACCCCGATCAGGCTCGAGCGCGACGGCAACGTCGCCTCCTTGGTCCTGTCCAATCCACCCCTCAACCTGTTCGGCGACGACGCCTGGGGCGCACTCGTCTCCTGCATCGACGAGGTCGAGTGCTCGGACGCGCGAGCCCTGGTCTGGCGCGCCGACGGCGACATCTTCACCGGGGGGGTCGACGTGAACAGCTTCAAGCGTGTGCAGGAGGAGGGCAGCGCCTCGGACTCGTTCGGCTCTCTGATCCCGGTGGTCCGCCGGATCGAGGAGCTGCCGATTCCCACCCTCGCGCTGGTCCACGGGCTGTGCTTGACCGCCGGGCTCGAGATCTCACTCGGCTGCGACATGCTCTGGGCGACCGAGTCGGCGCGCTTTGGGCTGGTGGAGGCCGTCGTCGGCCTCACCCCCGGAGCGGGTGGTACCCAGCGAATGGCCGAGCGCGCCGGACCGGCGCGCGCCGCCGAGTTCGTGATGAGCGGCGGGCTCTACGACGCAGCCACGCTCGAGCGCTGGAACGTGGTCAACCGGGTGGTTCCCGACGACCAGCTGCTCGAGAAGGGCATGAAGTTCGCCCACAAGCTCGCGAACGGCCCCACGGTCGCCCACGGCGCGACGAAGAAGATCATCCGCGGGTATCGCGCCGGCGGCGTCAACGGGGCCGACGAGGTCACCCCGGGCGTCTTCGCCGGTCTGTTCGCCTCGGAGGACCTGAAGAACGCCGTGGCGAGCTTCCTGAAGGAGGGGCCCGGCAACGCCACGTTCGAGGGTCGCTAGCCGCAGGCGCTACCCTGCCCGGTCGCATGGCGAAGGAAGAGAAGATCGAGATGGAGGGGGAGATCACCGAGGCGTTGCCCAACACGATGTTCCGCGTCAAGTTGGACAACGACCACGAGGTCCTCGGCCACATCTCAGGCAAGATGCGCCGCCACTACATCCGCATCCTTCCCGGTGACCGGGTGAAGATCGAGCTGTCCCCCTACGACCTCGATCGAGGCCGCATCACCTACCGCTACAAGTAGGCCGACCGACCGGAGCGGTGGCCCGGTGACGCCGCCTACTCAATTATGATTAGTCCCAGTGATGGGACTGAGGGGAACAAGCAGGCTGTTGATGCTGCTGGTGCTCTTCGGGCTCGCCCTGATCCTGGTCCTCTGCGCGATGCTGCTTTCGATCCAGCCGTCAGCCGCCTAGCCCAGATAGGACCCGGATGCGGTCGGATCCGGATCCACCAGCTCCGCGATCAATGAGGACCAGCCGAATTCCCTGGCGCCCAGGCCCTCGCCCGAATACGGCTCGTAGAACTCGCGCAGCCGCTCCTGCGCCACCGCGTCGCTGAGCCGCTTCGCCATCTCCATCGCCTCGGCCTCGTAGCCGTGGCGGAGCAGGCCGATCCAGAGCAGCCACGCCGAGTTGATCCAGGTCGGACCGCGCCAATACAGGCGTCTCAGCACGCCCTTCCATTTGCGCGGCTCGAAGCTCGGCTCCTTCGCGGAGACCGACGCGGGAGGGAACGGAAGCCAGTACTTGCCCTGATCGAGCAGATGCTCCTCGATCAGGTGCCTCCCGATCTCCTCGGGGAGATCGGGCAACGCGAGCGGCGCCAGCGCCGACCAGGTCGACGTCCGGATCCGGCGATCGCCGTTCCCGGCCGGATCGGTGCCCCCTGCGTGGGCCAGGTGGCCGCGCGCCACATCCAGGAACAGGCCACGCTCTCCGTCCCAGAGGCGCTCGACGATGCGGCGCGTGATCGAGGGCTGCCCGGCCGCAATCCGCGCCAGACACCAGAGGACGTTGGTGACGACCTCGCAGAGCACCGGGCCGCCATCGCCGGCGATGCGCCGGGCGTCCCAGCCGAGGCGCCGGTTGCGCGCGATCAGGAGTGGAAAGAGGACGTGGCCGTGGGCCCGGCGCCCCCACACAGGGTCGAACTTCGGCGAGGAGTCGAGCCCGGACTCGTCCGGCTGGACGATCCAGAGCAGGCCGTCGCGATCGAGGTCCCGATTCGCCTCCAGCCAGCGGTGATGGGCCGCGATCCGCGGTTCGTCCGCCGGGTCGCCGACGGCGATGCGCCACGCCCATGCCAGGAGCGGAGGCTGGATCGTGGCGGTGTTCGGAGCGTCTCGCGAGCTGACGTTGTACGCCCAGCGGCGCTTCCAGTCCACGTGGCCGTGCCAGAAGATCGTGTGGCCGATGAAGCCGTCCTCCGCCCCGCCGTTCAGCAGGCTGCGAAGCTCGCTCTCGGCCCGCGCCCGGTCGAAGCGCCGCCAGACGATCGCGTGGAAGCACGAGTCCCAGTACCACTGCCACGGGTAGTGCCCCGGGCTCGGGCGCGAGTAGCCGTAGTGGACGCCATCTCGATCGCCCTCGGTCCAACTGCCGCGCAGGGTCTCCTCGGCGATGCCCAGGACCTGTCCACCGACCGGGTCGCCGACTGGCTTCGCCATCAAACGGGTTGCTCCTCGCTTCGCTCGGAGCACCCTCGCATCGACTCAGTCAATCGTCATCCGCCGCATGCCTCGGAGGGCGAAGAAGCTGAGCAGCGCGGCGAGCCCGATCAGCGTCAAGAGCCCCGGCCACGTGTCCGACCAGGTGACGTCCCCGATGAACCCCTGCCGCGCAGCATCGACGACCTGGGTGACCGGGTTGTACTTGGCCACCGTCTGCAGCCAGCCGGTGAGCAGGTTCTGCGGCGCATAAGCGGTCGTCGTCAGCACGGCGAGCAGCATCCCGATCTGCATCAGCGGCGCCGCCGACTGGGTCCGGAAGCGGAAGGCCAGCGACGTGCCCCAGGTCGCCGCCACCACGGCCATCCCCATCACCAGGAAGAGGGCCAGCAGCAGGCCCAGGAGCCCGGGCCAGTGGACGCCGACGACGAAGCCGACGACCAGCAGGAAGGTCGCCGGGAGCAGCGAGCGGAGGCTGGCCGAGAGGACGAGCCCGGCGAGCAGCACCGGCCGGGGCGCCGGCGAGGCGAGCAGCCGGTCGAACCAGCCCTGCTCGATGTCGCGAGCGAGGTTGACGCCCGTGGCGGCTCCGGTGAAGCCGGCGCCCTGCAGCATGCTCACCGGGATCAGGAAGCTCTGGTAGCTGTGGGTGTCGAAGCCCGGAAGCAGGGTGAGGCTCCCGAAGACGCTCGTCAGCCCGAGGAAGAAGATCGCCGGGGCGAGGATCCCCGGGATCGCGGCGCCGGGCACCCGGAAGATCTCGTTGAGCGCGCGCCGTACGAGCGCGCGGACCGTCGCCATCCAGCCCCGCCACGCCCCCCTCATACACCCCTCCGCACGCGGCCGATCAGCGCGAACCGGCACAGCGTCAGGCCGAAGATCCCGACGCCGATCACCGAGGCGACGGCCTTCAGCTGCGTGGTCAGCGACCAGCCCGCGATGATCGGCTCGCGGATCCCGTTGACCACGAAGCTCAGCGGGTTGTACTGGGCGATCCAGCCGGCCGGGTCCAGCATCAGGTTCGCCGGGAAGAAGGCGTCCGAGAGGAAGAGGATCACGAAGACCAGGGGGAAGATGCCCTGGACGACGCTGGCGCTGTTCGTGCGCAGGGCGATCGCCGCCCCGATCGAGCCGAACGCGAGCGCGGCCGCCGAGACGAGGACCGTGATCCAGAGCGCGGCGGGGATCCCCTCGTTGATCGACGCCCCGAAGACCAGCCCGAGGGCGATGAAGTACACGGCGATGATCCCCCCGAGCACGGCCGTCGCGGCGAGCCGCCCGAGCACCACTGCATAGCGGGAGATCGGCGCGGCGAACAGCCGGTCCGTGAAGCCCATCTCGATGTCGATCGCGAAGGCGATGGCCCCTGAGTTGCCGGTCATCATCACCGACTGGACAATCGCCCCGGCGAGCATGAAGGAGAGGAAGTTGTCGACCGGTGGGAACTCCGGGAGGTTGATGGCGCGTCCGGCTCCGGCGGTCTGGATCGCGAGCAGCGCGGTGGGGAAGAGGATCAGCGGCGCGGCGAGCTGAGGGCGCCTCAGCGTCTGGACGACGGACCGTCTGCCGAGCGCCGTGACCACCCGGGCATTGGTCGTCAGCCGCTGGATCATCGCGAGACCGCGTCCGTTTCGCCGGTCTCCTGCGACGCGCCCTCCAGGTGCTGTCCGGTCTTGTTGACGAAGACGTCGTCGAGCGTGGGCTGCACCAGGTCGAGGGACTCCACGTCCAGGCCGGCCTGGTTCAGGGCGACGACGATCGGTCCGACCTCGGAGGTGCCGTGCTCGAGCTCGACCATCAGGGTCCCGTCGCGGGCCGGGAGTGGCCGTCCGAACCGGGTGAGCACCTCCTCGGCTCGTGCCTCCTTGCCCGCCTGCTCGACGAGGCAGATCTCGAGATGGGGCTTGCCGACCTCGGCCTTGAGCGCCTGCGGTGTCCCCTCGGCGACGAGCAGGCCGCCGGAGATGATCCCGACTCGGTCGGCGAGCTGGTCGGCCTCCTCGAGGTACTGGGTGGTGAGGAAGACCGTCGTCCCGTCATCGTTCAGCTTGCGCACCTCCTCCCAGATCGCCTTGCGGCTGACCGGGTCGAGCCCCGTCGTGGGCTCGTCGAGAAAGAGGACCTCGGGGGTGTGCACCAGGGCGGCGGCGAGGTCGAGGCGGCGGCGCATCCCGCCCGAGTAGGTGCCCACCCGCCTGTCGGCGGCGAGGGTCAGCCCGACCCGGTCGAGCAGCCATTGGCCGCGCTCGCGGCCGTCCTTCCTGGGGATGCCGTGGAGCGTCGCCTGCAGCTCGAGCAGCTCCCGGCCGGTCATCAGCGGATCAAGTGCGGCCTCCTGGAGGGCCACGCCGATCTTGCGCCGCACGGCTCCTGCCTCCTGCGCGACGTCGAACCCCGCGACGACCGCGCGGCCTCCGGTGGGCAACAGCAGGGTGGTCAGCATCCGGACGGTGGTGGTCTTCCCCGCGCCGTTCGGCCCGAGGAACCCATAGATCTCGCCCTTCGCGACCTCCAGATCGACGCCGTCGACGGCCTTGATGCCGCCCTCGAACTCGCGAGCAAGCTGCTGCGTCTCGATGGCGGCCACGGTTACGGGACGATAACCGGCGGCCGCGATCGGCCCCTGAGGCCCATCACGATCGTCCTGGGCCCCGGTGGGAGCCGTCCGTCCGTCGCGAGCCAGGAGCCGGCCAGGATCAGGAGGAGGCCCGCGATCGCCCCGGCCCCGGGGCTCTCACCCAGGACGATCACGCCGAGCGTCACCGCCACCACGGGATTCACGTAGGTGATGATCGAGGCCCGGCCCGCGCCGACCTCCCTGACCAGCACCATCAGGATCACGAAGGCCGTCGCGGTGCAGACGATCCCGAGCACCACCAGCGACGCCAGGGCATCCGCGGGTGGCGTGGACCTCGGGAAGGTGAGGAGCGCCGCCGGCGTCAGCACGACGGCCGCCACGGCGAGGCTGGCGGCCATCGTGGCGCGTGGATCGAAGCCGATCAGGTGCCGCTTGATGATCATCGGCCCCGCCGCGTAGCCCAGCGCGGCCAGCATCACGGCGCCGGCTCCGAGGATCGCGCCCGCATCCGCGCTGAGGTCGATCCCGACGAGTGCGATCACGCCGCCGAGGCCGATCAGCATCCCGACCATGCGGGTCCGCGTCGGTCGCTCGGTGTGGTCGAAGCGGAGGGCAAGCAGGGCGATCAGCAGTGGAACCGTCGCGATCACGATCGCCGCGACCGAGGAGTCGACGTGCCGCTCCCCGCCGCGATCAGCGGGAATGGGAGGGCCATCTCCGCCGTCGCGTAGGCGAGGATCCAGCGGCGCGGGCCGCTCCACAGCATCTCCAGAGCCTGGCGGGGAGCGATCGCGAACAGCAGAGACGCGCCGAGCACGATTCGCGCCCAGGCCAGGAAGAGGGGGGAGACGCCGCCGTCCACGGCGACCTTGATGAACAGGTAGGGAACGCCCCAGATCAGCGAGAGCGCCGCGAAGGCAAGCCAGGCCCGCTTGTTCATCCCTTCATCCGAGGGCGCACCGTCAGGCGCGACCCATTTCATAAAGCGCGGGGCGAAGCTCCACGAACTCGCGGCCGGTGGCTCGCTCGAGCGCCTCGGCCGCGTCGAGCAGCAGGGCGTCGGAGCCCCAGGCAGCGAGCAGCTGGAGCGCGGCGGGCATCCCGCCGTCGAGGCCGACCGGAACGCTGACGCCGGGGACGCCGGTGAGGTTCGCGATCACGCCCTGGCGGGCGTTGCCCGCGTCGGCGGACTCGACCCCCGACGGCAGCTCGATCATCGGCTCCGTCAGCGACGGCGCCACCGCCGGGACGGTCGGCCAGGCGAGCAGGTCGACGTCATCGAAGAGGGCAGCGAGATCGCGCCGTACCTTGGCGCGCACCTTGAACGCCCGCGCCGTCAGGCTCAGTGGCAGGAGCGCCCGGAGCTTCAGCACCCCGCGGTTGACCAGCCCGAGCTCCGGGCTCAGCCCGTTGAGGACCGAGGGCACCAGGTGCGCCGCCTCCTCCGACTGCGCGACCAGCAGCGCGGCCGGGAGGATCAGATCAAGTTCGGGCAGCTCGACCTCGACCACCTCGCCGCCGATCTCACCGCGCAGCGACTCGAGCGCCGCCTCGCACGCGTCGCGGACACCCGGCGCCGAGTCGCTCCAGTAGGGGTCTCTGACCACTCCGATCCTCAGGCCGCTCACCTGTCCCGCGGGAATCTCCTCCCCGAACATGGCTGAGGCGAGCAGCCGGCAGTCGCCGGCGTCGCGGCAGAGAGGGCCGGAGACGATCGTCTCCGTGTTGGAGATGTGGTGGCCCTCCATTGCGGCGCGGCCGAAGGTCGGCTTCAGCCCGGTGAGGCCGCAGTAGGCGGCCGGGTAGCGAATGGACCCGAGCCCGTCGGCGCCCACGGCGCCCGAGACGAGCCCACCGGCGACCGCCGCCGCTGGCCCGCTGGAGGAACCACCGGGGCAGCGCTCGAGGTCCCACGGGTTGTGCACTGCGCCGTAGAGGGAGGCGTTGCCGGTGCTGCTCGATCCCAGCTCGTGCATGTTGGCCACGCCCGCGATCACGGCACCGGCGTCCCGGAGGGCCCGGTACGGCCCCGACTCGCCGGGCTCGAGCCTGACGCCCGGCACCGAGGCGGCCCCGACGGTCTCCGCGCGCCAGGGAAGCGACCACTCGTCCTTGATCAGCACCGGGACGCCGCGCAGCGGGCCGTCCGGGGCCTGCTCGAGCATCTCGCGGGAGCGGTCGGGAAAGGTGGCCACGACGGCGTTCAGGTCCGGGTTCCGCTCCCCGATCCTGGCGAGGCAGGCCTCCAGGAGCTCCGCGGGGTCGAGCTCGCCAGCCGCGATCTGCGCCGCCTGCTCGCGTAGTGGCAACGAAAGGGCGTCGAGGGCGCTCATCGCGCGGGCGGCCCGGACAGATCAGGGTGCGGCTCGGGCTCGATCCCGCCGAGATCGGCGTCCCGAAGCAGCTCCATGCCCGGCTCATAGAGGGACCAGACTCCCGCCATCACGACTCGCTCGTCCTCATCGGCCGTGATCCCGAACGTTTCGAGCGCTCCGTTCAGGTAGCTCTGGAACGCGGATTGCCCCTCCATCGGTTGTGAACCCTACTGTGGCCGGCACCGGGCCCCGGCGGACGCTGCAAGGAAACCCCGCAACCCTCCTCGAGAATGAGTGTTCAATGAACTCATGGGCAAGCAAGCTCACCCATTGGCGCGCCTGCATCGGTTGATGCGGCGGCCGCCTTCGCGGTCGCCGCACACGTTGACGGCCATCGCCGTCTTCGCCGCCATGCTCGCGGCCGTTATCGGCAGCGGCGTGGCCGGGGCGGCGCCGCGGGTGTTCGTGCTGGGAGCGGCTACCCCGGCGACCCCGTCCTGCCCGGCCGGCTGCCAGGCCGTGGGCAAGACCACCGGCTTCCAGACGAACATCACGGGTGCGAAGAACCCGTTCCTCGTCAAGCTCCGAGGACGGGTGGTCGCGTGGTCGATCAAGACGGGCGCCCCGAGCACCAAGCCGAACCCGAACAACAACAACCAGAGCGACTACGACTTCTTCAGCAAGACCTTCGGCGGCCCGCCCAAGGCGAGGATCTCGGTGCTGAAGCCGATCATGAAGCAGATCCGGAAGGGGCATCCGATCTACAAGCTCAAGTCACAATCGCCCGTCGAGGACCTCTCCGCCTACCTGGGCCAGACCACCACCTTCACGCTCGACGCGCCCCTGCGCGTGAAGCCGAACAACGTGGTGGCGCTGACCGTCCCCACCTGGGCCCCCGCGTTCGCGATCAACCAGAGCGCCGACACCAAGTGGGCGGCGAGCCGCAAGAGGGGGAAGTGCAACGACACTGCCGACATCCTCGCCGGGAGGCCTCAGGACGCCCCCGGCACCCAGCGCGTCTACGGCTGCGTCTACAACACCGCGCGCCTGCTCTACTCGGCGACGGTCGTGGCCGACCCGAATCAGTCGCCTCCGAAGAAGAAAAAGAAGAAGTAGTCAGCCGCAGGCGGACGGGTTCTGCTTGCACTGCTTCTCGAAGGCCGCCTCAGGGCTGCCCTTGGCCGGCGGGACGTCGTTGGTCGCGGAGTCAGGGGCCTGCGGGTTGTAGGTCTTGCCGCCCGTCGTCGTGACCGTCGTGCTCTGCGAGGTGGTCGCGCCGGTGGTGGTCGGTGCGGCCGGCGCGGTCGACGCGGTGGGGACCGGGGAGGTTACGACCGGGATGGAGACCGGGTTGGTCGTCGTGTCTCCGGAGCTGTCGCTCCCGCACCCGGCGGCGATCAATCCGGTGGCGAGAACCAGCGGAATCCCAGCGAGGTAACGACGGATCACGATCCGTCGAGGGCGGGCTGACGCAGTCCGCAATAGGGGCAATCGCTGACGTCCAGCCCGATCAGCTGATTGCAGCGCCTACAGGTGCGCAAATTCTCCGGGGCCCTGACGAGCGCGGACTCGGACGGGGCGAGCGGCAGGGTGGCCGCCGCGACGCGCATCTCCTCGCCGGTCTCCCGGTCGACGTAGACGCCGTCCGTCCTGACCCTGGCGAGCGCCTCGCGGCCCGACGCCGGGGCCCTCAGCCGGTAGATCTGCTCGGGGTTCTGCACGGGCGGCACCTTAGCGATAAACGCCGACCAATCCTCGCATTACGGTTGACCGGTGCGCGTCCTGATCTTCCACGGGTACCTGCTGCGCGGGACCGGGTCCAACGTCTACAACGCCAGCCTCGCGCAGGCACTGGCGGCCCAGGGCCACGACGTCCACCTGCTCTGCCAGGACTCCCGTGCTGCCGAGCTCGACTGGGTGGACGCGGTCGGCCGGTGGGAGGAGGGGCGCCTCCACGTCGAAGCCGTTCGCGACGCGGCACAGCCGGGCAGCGTGACCGTTTATCGGCCCGAGATCGGTGGACTGCTGCCCGTCTACGTCCTCGACCGCTACGAGGGCTTCGAGGTGAAGACGTTCCCGGACCTGAGCGACGCCGAGCTGGATCATTACCTCGACACCAACGTCGCGGCGGTGCGCGATGTCGTAGCGGCGTCGGGCGAGCCCGAGGCCGCACTGGCGAACCACCTGGTCATGGGGCCGGCCGTTCTCGCGAGGGCCGGTCTGCGCTTCGCGATCAAGGTCCACGGCTCGGATATCTCGTACACGGTGCGCCCGCACTCCGACCGTTTCGTGCCCTATGCGCGGGAGGGGACGGACGCGGCCGCCGGAATCCTCGCCGGCTCCTCCCACACGGCCCAAGCCCTGTTCGAGACCGTCAAGGACCCGAGCCTGCCGGAGAGGACCCGGCTCGGTCCACCCGGCGTCGACGTGCATCGCTTCCGGCCGCATCCGGAAGGGGAGGCCCTGCGCGACCTCGAGGATCTGTCGGCCCGGCTCGCCGAGGAGCGACCCATGGCGGGGGAGGGGGACGATTCGTTCGGGCGCGATGGCCCGGCGGTCGCCGCCGCGATCCGAGCCTGGGCGGAGGGGAAACCGCGCGTGCTGTTCGTCGGCAAGCTCCTGATCAGCAAGGGAGTCGACCTGCTCGCGGCGGCCTGGCCCCTGATCCATCTTGCGCGGACGTCCGGCGGAGACGCCGCTCCGCGGCTCCTGTTCATCGGCTTCGGAGCCTTCGAGGACGGCCTGCGGGCGCTGGTCGAGGCGCTGGGCCGGGGCGACCTCGACTCGGCTCGCGGGATCGCGGCGAGGGGGCGCGGCCTGGAGGGCCCGCATGAACCGGGGTCACGAACACCGCCGCCGGATCAAGCTCTCCCGATCCTCTCCGGGTTCCTGGCGGATCCACCCGCCGGCTACGCCGAGGCCGCCCGCGAGGCTGCCGGGTCGATGCTGATCGGAGGCCGTCTCGAACACGACGAGGTCGCCGACGCGATGCCCGCGGCCGACGCCTTCGCGATGCCGAGCACCTGGCCCGAGTCATTCGGCATGGTCCCGGCCGAGTCGGCGGCGTGCGGTGTCCCGCCGGTCGCGGCCGATCATTCAGGGATGCACGAGGTGGCGCTGCTGCTCGCCGAGGCGGTGCCGGCGGAGCTCGCCCGCCTGCTCAGCTTCCCGGTCGGCCCCGACGCCGTCACCGAGCTCGCCGACCGGCTCGATGGGTGGCTTGCCCTCGATCAGGGGCGCCGCACCGAAGCGGGACTCGCGCTTTCCGAGCGAGTCGACGAGCTGTGGAGCTGGGACGGCGTCGCGAGGACGGTCCTCGCGGCTTCGGCCGGTCGGCTGGAGGACCTGCCGAGGGTTAGCAGCTGAGTCCTGAATAGAATGCCGCCCTGATGCGCAGCCTTCCCCTGCCCAAGCTCGTCGCGGCGATAATCGTCCTCACCGTCGTGATGTCGGCGATCATGGTGTCGATCCCCTGGAACGGCAACGAAGCCTCGACCGCCGCTCCGAAGATCGACGATCTCCTCAACGTGATGATCGTGCTCTCCTCGTTCGTCTTCTCGATCGTGATGGTGATGATGGTCTACTCGGTCTGGAGGTGGCGGGCGAAGCCGGGCGACGAGTCGGACGGCGCGCCGATTCACGGCAACACGCGGCTCGAGATCGCGTGGACCGCGATCCCCACCGTGATCGTCCTGTTCGGGGCGGTCTACTCCTGGACCACCCTCTCCACGATCGAGGCGCACGACCCGAATCGCATGGTGGTCGACGTCTACTCCCAGCAGTACGAGTGGCACTTCGACTATCCGCAGCAGGGCACCACCTCGCGCGAGCTGCACGTCCCGGTCAATCGCCAGATCGAGTTCCGGATGCACGCGCTCGACGTCATCCACTCCTTCTGGGTGCCGGAGTGGCGGATCAAGAAGGACAACGTCCCGGGCATCACCACCCGCGCCTACATCACCCCGACAGAGACCGGCCACTACACGCTGGTCTGCACGGAGCTCTGCGGGATCGGGCACTCGACGATGAGGGCGCCCGTCGTCGTCGAGAAATCGCAGGCGGACTTCGACAAGTGGGCCGCGAGCCAGCCGCCGATCAAGTCCACGGAGGCGCAGGGGGAGAAGCTGCCCTCCGGGCCGACCACGCCGAGCCAGGTGCGGCAGTGAGCTTAGGAACGACTGAGATAATGCGGAGGATGGAAGGATGGCGGGAATGACCGCGGCCATGTTCAGGCGTCCGGGGTGGTGGAGGGCGCTCACCTACACGATCCTCGGCGCGGCCTTCGGCTTCGCGCTGGTCGTGATCCTGCGAAAGGTCTCAGGCCTCCCGGCCTTCCAGACTCAGCAGACCGGCTATCCGCAGGTCATCGTCCCCGCGATCACCGGGTCGCTCGGGTTCCTGGTCGGGATCGGGTGCTTCGACTACTGGCTCCGCTGGGCGGTCGGCGCCCCGACCTTCCCGAAGGAGCGCGAGCACGACAATCACGGCGCCTACAGCTGGCGCGACTACTTCAAGGTCAACACCGACCACAAGGTGATCGGCATCCAGTACCTGGTCACGACGTTCTTCTTTTTCTTCGTCGGTGGCCTGATCGCGATGATCATGCGGGCGGAGCTTGCTCAGCCCGGCACCCAGATCGTCAACCCGAGCACCTTCAACAGCCTCTTCTCGACCCACGCCGCGCTGATGATCTTCGTCTTCGTGATCCCGGCGTTCGCGGGGATCGCCAACTACGTCCTGCCGCTGATGATCGGAGCGCCGGACATGGCGTTCCCGCGCTTGAACGCCCTGAGCTTCTGGATGCTGCCCGTCGCGGGATGCCTCTTCCTCGGGAGCTACCTGGCGCCGGGTGGGGCCTTCGACGCAGGCTGGACGGGCTACGCGCCGCTCTCCACGGGAGCGCCTTTGGGCCAGTCCTTCTTCAACCTGGGGGTGCAGTTCGCCGGCGCGTCATCGATCGCCACGGCCCTCAACTTCCTGGTCACGATCGTGACCATGCGTGCGCCGGGGATGAACTTCTGGCGCCTGCCGCTGCTGGTCTGGGCGAACCTCTCGACCTCGCTGCTGGTGGTCGCCGCGACGCCGTTCATCGCCGGGGTGCAGTTCATGGTCCTCTTCGACCGGATCCTGCACACGAACTTCTTCCAGGCGGCCTTCGGCGGGGACGTGATCAGCTACCAGCACATCTTCTGGTTCTACTCGCACCCGGCGGTCTACATCATGATGCTGCCCGGGTTCGGGATCGTCAGCGAGGTGATCTCGACCCACTCGCGCAAGCCGATCTTCGGCTACCGGCTGATGGCCCTGGCGCTGATCGGGATCGTGGTGCTCTCCTACTCGGTCTGGGCGCACCACATGTTCGTGGCCGGGATGTTCAGCTGGCTGCGCGTCCCGATGATGATCACGACCCTGCTGATCGCCGTCCCGACCGGCATCAAGATCTTCTCCTGGCTCGGAACGCTGTTCGAGGGAGTGATCCATCTCAGATCGACGGCGATGCTGTTCGCCCTCGGCTTCATCGCCACCTTCACGATCGGCGGCATCTCCGGCGTGATGCTCGGGATGATCCCGATCGACATCCACGTCTCCGACACCTACTTCGTCGTCGCGCACATCCACTTCGTGCTCTTCGGTGGCTCGGTCTTCACGATCTTCGCCGGCGTGTACCACTGGTTCCCGAAGATCACCGGGCGCATGTACGACGAGAAGCTCGGCCGGATCCACTTCTGGTTCACGCTGGTCGGCATGCTCGGCACCTTCATTCCGATGCACTGGATCGGGATGGAGGGGATGCCGCGGCGCGTCGCCGACTACTCCGCGACCTTCGGCAACTGGAACCTCTTCATCTCGATCTGCGCCTTCGTCCTTGGCGCCGCCCAGCTGATCTTCCTCTACAACATGATCGTCAGCTGGCGCTTCGGGCCGAAGGCGGGCCCGAACCCGTGGCGCGCCAAGACCATCGAGTGGCAGGTCTCCTCGCCGCCGCCGGTGTTCAACTTCGACGAGATCCCGCGCGTGGTCGGCGGGCCGTACGAGTACGGCGTACCCGGCGCCAGGCACGTGATCATGCCCGGCGAGGAGGCCGAGATCAGACAGCCCGAGAGGGCCGGGGTGGGGGCGCCCACGTGATGGAGGAAGGGAGAGCCGCGGACAGGGCCGAGGGGGATCCCAAGGACCAGGAGCCGTCGTTCGAGAAGGTGCGCGAGAGCGCCGATGAAAAGGCCCAGCGCGAGCATCCTACGACCACGCCGGAGCGGGGCGAGACCGCGATCACGGACGTCGGCACCCCGCAGGAGCACGCATCCGAGGTCGTCGCCAAGCGCGAGATAGCCACCTTCGGCGATCCGGACCCGCGTCCCTCCCGCGAGGGCGTCAAGCGCGTGGTGGGCTTCCTCAACGAGGTCGCCGGCGGCCGGAAGCTGCTCACGGCCTGCCGCGAGCTCTCCGACGCGGGCGCCGAGTACTTCGCGGTGGTCGCTCCGCAGAACCTGCCGATCGTCGGTCAGCTGGTCGACACGGAGGAGCGCCGTGCCGCGGCGCAGAGCCGTGTCGACGTGACCCAGGCGGTGCTCCGCGAGTTCGGCATCGAGGCGGAGGGCGCGGTGATGGACCCGGATTCGCAGCTTGCGCTGGACGACGCGGTGCGCGCCACGGAGCCGGACTACATCCTGCTCTCCTGCCTTTACGAGACTCGCTACGGCCTGATGCGGAAGGACCTGGTCGAGTGGGCGAAGCGCCGCTACAGCCGGGTCGAGCACATCCCGGTCCGGGTCGACGACGACGCCGTTCGCTGGGACGTCACCCACACGCTCGTCGTCGCCACCCAGACGGTGAACAGCAAGGACCTGGTCGACCGTCTCGCGGAGCGCGCCAAGGACAGGCCCCACCGCTACACCTTCATCTGCCCGCGCTCGGGCGCGATCAGCCGCGAGGAGGTCTGCTCGCGGCTGGCGGCGACCCTCGCAGAGATGTACCGCAATGAGATCGACGCGACCGGGCAGCCGATGAGCCCCGACCCGTTCCACGCGATCCAGAACGCGATCGAGCACTATCGGATCGACGACATCCTGATCTCGACATTGAAAGGCGAGCATTCTGTGTGGCTCGAGGAGGGCCTGATCGAGAAGGTGCAGGCGCACACCGACAATCCGGTCGAGCACCTCGAGTCTGGAACAGAGCCCGCCGTCTCGACCCGTGAGCCGGTCGGCGTGGGGGAGGCCGCCTGATGGAGTCCGCCTCAGTCGCCGTCGGCCACGCCGATGAGCACCACGCTCATCCGCCGGAGGCGCATCAGAGCTCGCGGATAGACCGCCAGACCCTCGGCATCCTGCTCTTCATCGTCTCCGAGGTGATGCTGTTCGGGGCCTTCTTCGCCTCGTACTTCTTCCTCCGGGTGGTTGCGAACAACGGCCCGTGGCCGCCGGATCCGTTCGAGGTGCCCGTCGCCGTCGCCGGCATGAACACCGCGATCCTCGTCTCCTCGAGCTTCACGATGCACTGGGCGCTCGAATCGATCCGCAGGGGCAACCGGCGTGGCCTCCAGATGGGGCTCGCCACGACCTTCCTGCTCGGCCTGACCTTCCTGTTCATCCAGATCAACGAGTACGTCCACATCGGCTTCAGCGCCCGTGACGACGCCTTCGGCTCGATCTTCTACGGTCTCACCGGCCTCCACGGCGCGCACGTGACGGTGGGCCTGATCCTGCTCGGGATCGCCAACGTCCGGGCCTGGCGCGGCCACTACGGCCCGGAGGCGAAGGACCACCTCGGCGTCGAGGTGCCCGGCATCTACTGGCACTTCGTCGACGTCATGTGGATCGTCGTCTTCACGACGGTCTACGTCCTCTAGCAGCAAGGATCTCCCTCCGCCCGGTGCCGTCCGACCGGTGGCGTTGGCGGCCGCTACTCTCCGGCCACGCCAGCAAGGGAGGCATGGATGCCTGACGGGATACTGAAGCTGAGAGGATCCGCCGCCGCCGTGCTGCTCCTGGGAGCCTTGTTCGCCCTCCCAGGATCGGCGCAGGCGCGAGCGCTGCCGAACGCGAGTCAGCCGCTGCCGGGCGGCGCCTACGCGGGACACACCAAGCGCGGTCTGAAGGTTCGGATCCGCATCTCTCCCGACAGTCCCAACGGCTCGACCTCCGGCAAGCTGAAGGTTCCGTGCCCGGGCACGAAGGCCCGCTTTCGCACCGGCGACGGCCGCTTCGTGGCGGTGCGGCGAAACCGGCACGGCAAGGTGATCCTGCGCGCCAAGGGCCAGTTCATCTCCCCGACGCGCGTGCAAGGCAAGCTGACTCGCGTGGCGGGCAAGCACCGCTGTGGCAAGTCGCGCTTCTTCGCGAAGCTCCGTTCGCCGGCGGGCGTCCGAACGAGCACGATCGACTACGGCCCCTTCGACGTGCCGCCGGGAGGGATGCAGACGACCAGGAGCGACGTTCCCCGGCCCTGCTCGGATTGCTACCTGGTGGCGATGGTCCCCGACCTGGTCTACGCGAACGGCCAGATCGCGAACTTCGATACCAAGGCGATGCTTCATCACGTCGTCCTCTTCAACGCGGAGGCCACCGACACCACTTGCCCGAACACCGGCGTCGGGCACCTGGGACAGCGCTTCTTCGCCAGCGGCAACGAGCGAACGATCTTCAGCCTGCCGAAGGGCTACGGCTACCCGGTCGGCTCCGGCGACCGATGGCGCCTGCTGACCCACCTGATGAACATGGCCGGCGCCAACCAGAGCTACTACATCAGGCTGACCTTCTTCTACGTGGAAGCCCGGCCGGGCATCCGCCCGGTGACTCCGGTCTGGCTGGACATCGCCAACTGCGGTGACTCCGAGTACTCGATCCCGGTGGGGCGCTCCGACGCCCAGTGGGACTACACGGTCCCGGCCTCGCTGGCGGGCAACCTGGTGGCGATCGCCGGCCACCAGCACAATGACGCCGTCCAGATCCAGGCCACCGACGGCGGGCGGGTGCTCTGCACCTCCCGTGCGGGCTACGGCCGCAACCCCTCCTACATGGGGAACATCGAGTCGATGAGCGGCTGCTCCGGCACTCCGCTCGCCCGGATCCGCGCCGGCGAGGTGATCGGCCTGCACAGCGTCTACGACACCGATCACGCCCAGGACAACGTCATGGGCATCATGCTCGGCTACGTCGCCACACAGGGCGGCTAGGAGGCGCCGGCTGCGCCCTGAGGCGACCCCCCGGCCACGTAGGCTCTTCGCCGGTGGCCGGAGAGAATCATCCAGTGGCCCGCTTCGGGCTGCCCGGGCCGCTCCGCGACCGGCTGGTCTCGGCCGTTCTGCGGGGCGAGAAGACCGCGACCTCGTCGCTGCTCGCCGAGTGGGACGCCGACCACGCCCGGCTGCCGGAGGTGGGCGATCGACTCACCGTCGTGGACTCGGATGATCGGCCGGTGGCGGTCATAGAGGTCACGGCGGCGGAGGTCATCAGGCTCGGCGACGCCGACATGGCCGTGGCGCGCGCGGAGGGAGAGGGGTTCTCGAGCGCCGAGGCGTGGCGCCGGACACACGAGAGGTTCTGGCGCGAGCGGGTCATCCCGCGCCTGCCGGCGCCGCTCGCCGCCCCGCTGGACGACGACACGCAGATCGTCGTGGAGCGTTTCCGGGTGGTCTCGGACGTGTGAGAGCGCGCCCTGAGAAGATCCGGTCGTGAGCGAGACGGCGCCCGAGACGCCACGCAACCCCCTCCGCAACGAGGCGGACATGTTCCGCGTCCTGATCATGTTCGGCGCCGCCGCCGCGATCGTGATCGCCGTGGCGCTGCTGATCGGCTCCCTGGCGGGCGCGATCGTGGGAGCGATCCTGGTCGCGGTCGGCCTGTGGCGGACCTGGGGCCTGATTCAGGCTTGGCGCCGCTACGGCTCGGACGCCGGGGAGCGCTAGCTACTTGCCGCCACCGGTTGCCTGCTTCAGATAGGCGGCGAGCTGCTGGAGCTGTGGTGGCGTCAGGGTCTGTCCGAAGTTCTGCGGCATCACGTTCGGCTGGTAGCCGGGGGCGATCACCGCGTTCGGGTCGCTGATCGATTGGGAGATCTGGGCGACGCTCATGCTCTTCAGCGCCTGATCGAGGTTGGGACCGGTCGTGCCGGTCGTGCCCGCCTGGGCGAGGGTGTGGCAGCCGCCGCAGTTGGTCGCGAAGAACTGCGGGGGAGCGAAGACCGGCGGCTTGATGCCGGGCACACCGGCGACGCTGGCGACATAGGCGGAGACGTCGTTCAGATCGTTCCCCTCGACGAGCTTCGGCGGCATGTAGACCTCGGTCTGCTGTGGCGTGGCCGGACGCGGATTCTCGACCTGCGCCTTGACGACGCCCTGGATCGTGTCGGCGTCCATCCCGTTCGCCCGCGCCTGCTTGAAGGCGTAGTCGAGGTTCGGGCCGACGTCGCCGTTCGTGCCCGCGCCCGTCAGGGTGTGACAGCTCCCGCACTTCTGCGTGAAGAGCTGCTGGCCCTTGTCGAGGTTGGCCTTGGGGCCGAGGTCGCAGCCGGTCAGCCCGACGAGGGCCGTCGCGGCGGCGATCACGGCGATCAGCCAGATCGCCCGGCTTCTGTCCCGGAGACGCTGCATGAGCGCGGGAATCCTATATGTCGCGGCTGACTCGCCCGCGCCGCCCCGTGCCTGGGATAAGCTTGCGCCGAAGCGCACGAGCAACTTCGTCCGGAGGAGGCCGAGTGGAGGTTCGCGAGGGGATGTCGAGCGTGGTCCTGGCGGTCGGGCCCGGTCACACGCTGAGGGAGACCGCGACCAAGATGACCGAGAAGGGCACCGGCGCCGCCCTGGTCTTCGACGACGAGTCTCCGGCGCCCAGGATCATCACGGAGCGCGACATCCTCAATGCCGTCGGGACCGGCAAGGACCCTGACGCCGAGAAGGTCGCCGATCACATGAGCGAGAGCGTGATCTCGGCGGAGCCCTCCTGGAGCCTCGAGCGGGCCGCCGAGGAGATGGTGCAGCGCGGGATCCGGCACCTGGTCATCGTCGAGCACGGCGAGTTGGTCGGCGTGCTCTCGATGCGCGACATCGTGCGCTGCTGGACGCAGGTCGGAGCGACCTCGTCGATGAGCCCGCCGTAGCGACTTGTGCGGGGCGGCCGCCAGCGGTCGCGATCTGATGGCGAAGCCGGACTACTGATCCGGCGGAGAGATCGACAATGGAATCGGTGCCGTGTCGGTGCGCTGGTGGCGCGGCATGCGGGCGATCTCAGCCCGGTTGGCGCGGAGCCAGCCGATCAGCGAGAACAGGGCGATCGCTCCCCCGATGACCGCGTAGGGCCACCAGGTGAAGAGCCCGACGATCAGCGCGGCGAAGCCGAAGGCGAACAGAGCCGGATGGACGCTGGGCCCCGCGGGATAGATCGCCTCGGTCGGCTTCGGCGGCTGGCTCATCGCAGGTAGAGGATCGAGACGTAGAAGGCCAGGGCGAAGACGAGCAGGGCGAGACAGGCGGCGACCATGCCCGCGCGGATTGTCGCTCTGGCTCGCTCTCGATCCACGGCCGGAAGCCTATATAACCGGCCGCCAGGAACGCCGCGGCCGAGCCGGAACGGCTACAGAGAGCGGTCGAGGGCCATCGCCACGAAGATCAGGGCCAGGTATGCAAGCGAGCTCAGGTAGAGCCGGCGAGCCGCCGGTCGCGAGGGATGCGCCAGCAGGACGAGCGCCAGACCGACGAATCCGGCCCCGAGGGCCAGCGCCGCGATCAGATAGGCCGTCCCGAACAGACCGGTGGCCACCGGACCGATCGTGATCGCGACCAGCAGCAGCGCGTAGAAGACGATCTGATGGCGCGTGGTGGTCTCGCCGCGGACCACCGGCAGCATCGGGACGCCGGTGCGAGCGTAGTCGTCGGAGATCAGCAGCGAGAGCGCCCAGAAGTGCGGCGGTGTCCAGAAGAAGACGATCGCGAAGGGCCAGAGAGCGTCGAGGGTGAGGCCTCCCGTTGCCGCCGCCCAGCCGACCAGCGGGGGCATTGCGCCGGCCGCGCCGCCGAGCACGATGTTCTGGGGAGTGCGCGGCTTCAGCCAGAGCGTGTAGACGAAGACATAGCCGAGCAGCCCGGCCGCGGCGAGCGCCGCCGTCAATGCGTTGACGGTGATCCAGAGCTGGATCACCGCGACCACGCCGAGCGTCGTCCCGAAGCGCAGCCCGCGCTCGGGCGCGATCCGTCCGCTGGCCAGGGGCCGGCTGCTCGTGCGCGCCATGCGGGCGTCCCGCTCGCGCTCGATGTAGTGATTGATCGCACCGGCGCCGCCGGCGGCGAGGTAGCCGCCCAGGCACGTCCAGAGGATCGTGGAGAGCGCCGGGCCGCCCGGGTCCGCGACGAACATCGTCGCGACGCAGGTGAGCAGGAGCAGGGAGATGATCCGGGGCTTCGTGAGCGTGACGTAGTCGTTCGCCACGCCGATCGCCGTGCGCATCGTGCGGGTGCGGGCATCGTTCGGAGTGACGGACACCTGCTGCCCGCCGGGCCGGTGTGGCGGGCGCGTGACCCGATCCGATCCGGTGCCGAGATGGACGCTCACGCCGCTGCCGCCGATGCCTCGCCCCGGGGAGCCCGCTCCGGCGAGGGCGCCGGACTGGGCAGCCAGGCGAGCTTGAACGCGATCGAGACGACTGTCGCCCAGAGGAGGCTCGCCGTCGCGAGGTGGGCGACGATCAGCACGCCGTGCTCTCCGAGCCAGACGTTGAGGGCTCCGAGCAGCAGCTGGCAGAGCAGCAGCAGGGCCGCGAGGACAAGCAGCCTGTCACGCGAGCCACGGGCGAGCGCCACGCCGAGCAGCACGATGATGGCGATGGTGGCGAGATAGACGAACGCACGGTGGGTGAGGTGGATGTCGGTCAACCGGTTGTTCCCGAAGGGAAGGAACTTGCCGGATCCACATTCGGGAAACATCTTCCCGCAGGCCATGTGAGCGCCCTCAACGTTGGGGCCTACCTCGCCCGTGCCCCTCTCCTCGGTTCCGGCCATGTAGCCGCCCGCGACGATCGCGCAGAGTAGGAGCACGGCGGCCACGGTCGCATATGGCTTCAGGCCTCTGACCGGAGAGGTCATGGCGACGCCGGAGTCGGCCCCCGCCCGCGAGCGCGCCTTGGCGCCGAGCCAGAGCAGCAGGCCGAGCAGGATCATCGCGGTGCCGAGGTGAGCCGCGACGAGCTCCTCGGCGAGGCTGTGCTCGACGGTCAGCCCGCCGAGCCCGGCCTGGGCCAGGACGAGCACGCCGGCGGCGAGAGAGCCGCGAAAGGCCCAGAGGTTGCGCTCACGCAGGTCGCGGTAGGCACGCCAGCAGAGCAGCGCGATCAGGATCACGACCACCGTCGCCAGCGTGCGATGAGAGAACTCGATCACGCGGTTCTCGTTGCCGACCAGCGGGATCACCTGTCCGCCGCAGAGCGGCCATCCCTTCGTGCCGCTGCCGCCTGGGCCGCAGCCCAGCCCGGAGGAGCTGACGCGGACGATCCCGCCGACGACGATCAGCAGGAAAGTGACGACAGCGGTGAGGTCTGCCAGGCGACGGAACCCACGGAGGTTGTCCCCGCCGCCCCCGGCAACGGGTCCGGCCATGGCGTCAGGCTACCGGCTCTTTGGTCTCCGCCGGCGCGGGCCTGGAGGTGTCGCGGCGGCGAACCGCCTCGCGGATGTCGCGGAGCGGCTCGTGGCTGCGGACGTCCGGAACAACGTCGAAGTTGTGCGGCGGCGGGGGCGAGGTGGTGAACCACTCGAGGGTCTCGCCTCCCCACGGGTCATGCCCGGCGGGAGTCCCGCCCTTGATGCCCAGATAGGCGTTGACGATGGACAGGATCACCCCGAGGGCGAGCACGAACGCGCCGATGGTCGCGATCAAGTTGAGCGCGTTCAGATGCTGGGCGTTGATCGCGTCGCTGGCCTCGAAGAACTTGAAGATGTCTACCTGCTGTCCGGCGACGCCGGCCAGGAAGAGCGGGATGAAGGTGAGCTGCGCGCCCAGCACGATCAGGCCCGCCGAGGGCTTCGCGAGGCCCTCGCTCATGGTCACGCCGGTCATCTTCGGGAACCAGTAGTAGAGAGCGGCGAGGCCTCCGAGCACGGGTCCGCCGACCAGCACGTAGCCGGTTGCGGCGGTGGAGGCCGTGGTGTCCGCGAGCAGCCAGTTCACCGGGATGACGCTCTGGATCAGCTCCCCGACGAGGCCGAAGCTGAGCGTCGAGATCGCGGCGAGAGCGAAGACCATCGGCGCGCGCATCCGCAGGACGCCGCCTGCGATCGTCCCGATCCAGTTGACGAAGATCGTGCCGATCGGGATCGTCAGCAGGAGCGACATCAACATCGCCCCGTAGAGCCAGCCGATCGGGATTGCGGCGCCCATCATGTTCTGCATCCAGGCCAGCAGCCCGAGCGGCATGATCGCCGCCATCGAGATCATCAGCGCGCCGCGCGAGAGCAGCGGCTTGCCGGAGAAGACGGGCAGGATCTCCGAGATTGCGCCGATCGCCGGCAGCAGGAAGATCAGATAGCAGCCGGTGAAGAAGATCCAGCTGAGGTGCTGGTAGTAGATCGGTGCCCCGCCCCCGCCGGGGTCGAAGAACACGCCGCCGAAATGCCGTTCCATCTCGAGCATGACGAGAGCCGCCAGCATCGCCGACCCGGCGACGATCATCGTCCAGCTCGAAACCGCGCCCGAGAAGGTGAACGCCGGCAGCCTGCGCCAGGCGAGTCCCGGCGCCCGCAGCTTCGAGATCGTCACCGCGAGATTGATCGACTGGAGGACGAGGCCGAGGACGGTCAGGCCGACCGCGACGATCCAGACGTCCACGCCGTTGTTCTCGATGAAGATCGTGTCCGAGAGCGGCGGCCAGGAGTTGAAGCCGGCCTCGGGGGGCGTGTAGGCGAAGCACACATACAGCAGGGCCCCGCCGAACACGTACAGCCACAGCGACAGGGAGGCGAGGCGCGGGAAGGCGAGCGAGCGGGCACCGAGCTGCAGCGGGATCACATAGGTGTAGAGGCCGAATGCGAGGGGCAGGGCGAAGAGCACGACCAGCGTGGCGCTGCCCACCGAGAGCAGGCGGTTGAAGGTGACCGGCGCGATCAGGTCGTTCTCGGGGACGGCCAGCTGGAGCCGGATCAGCAGGAAGGTGACGAGGCCGAGGACGAGGAACGAGAGCGCCGCGCCGATGTAGATGCGTCCGACGTCCTTGTGGTCCGGGCTCGCCACCAGCTCGAGCCAGCGCGGGCGCGAGGGCACGGGCCCGTCGGTGACGACCTCGGGCCGGTGCGGGGCGAGGGTTCTTCCGTCGGCCATCAGCTCTCTCCGTTCGCCTTCTGCACGAAGTTCTGGGCCGCCTGGATGCCGGCCGCCTGCTGCTCGAGCCACGCCTGGTAGGTCGGGACGTCCACCACACGGACGCGAGTGCGCATCACGGCGTAGCTGGCGCCCGAGAAGGCGTAGCTGGCGCCGTCGTAGTTCCCCGTCTGATCGGCCTTGAACCAGGTCGAGTTGCTCTCACCCGGCGTCGCGTCGAACTTGCCGCTCAGCCCAGGGACCCACCAGCGATGGACGACGTCCGTGGAGCAGAGATGAAGGATCACGGCCGTATCGACGGGCACGACGAGCTCGTAGTACGAGTAGGTGCCGTCCGGGTACTCGTAGCGCCAGATCCATTGCTGCCCGCAGGCCCTGATCTCCAGGGGCGCCGCCGATCCGTGGGCGACGGGCAGAGCCAGCGAGCGCTGTGCGGTCAGGCTCGAAGTTGCCTGCAGTCCATTCGGGCCTGACGCCTCGACCTGTTTCGCGTCGTGAGTCTGGATCACGCCGAGAACGAACGCCACGGCGACGATCGCGGCGAAGACGGCGGCGGTCCCGAACTGAGCCTGGCGGCGCAGGAGGAGGCGCCGGGGCTCTCGGCCACGGGCGGAACGGAACCGCATGACCACCCCCACCAGCGCCAGGTTGATCGCCACGAGCAGCACGAGGCCGATGACGAGCATCACCCAGTAGAGGGTGTTCATCGCGTCCGCGTTGGGCGAGTGCGCGGTGGGGGGGCCGATCAGCGCTAGCAAGGCGGCGTGAGTCTATTAACTCGCCCGCCGTCATCGTTCCGCCCGGCAGACTGGCTGACTGGCCAAGTTGCAGATCGGTCTGGCAGAATCGCTGATCAATGGCTGAAGAAGGCACGGCTGCACGCGCGTTGCGCCGCATGGCGGCGTCCGATCCGGAGCTCGCCGCGCGCCTCGTGTTGCATTCCATGCCCGCCGCGGCCGCGACCCTGCCGGCCGGCCTCAGCTATCGGCTGGAGCTGGACGGGCTCGGCGCCTGGACCGTGAAGCCGGCCGGCGACCGGGCGGAGGTAACCGAGGTCCCCACGGGCGCGGACCTCAATGGCGAGGCCTTCGCGATCTCGACCGACCCGGTGACGCTCGCGCACCTGGCCGCGGGCCGCAGCCCGATCGGCGCAATTGCGCGCCGCCGCCTCAAGCTCCGAGGCCGGCGCCGCAAGGCGCTCGCCCTTCGCAGGCTCTCAGCGGATGCCGGCCCCCGTGACCTGGCGCGCCTCGGCCTGCCCGTCGACCCCGACCTGGTCTTCCGCGCGCTCGAATACGCGATCGAGCCGGAGTGGACCCGGGGCCACGTGTTCTCGGTCGCCTACGAGCTCGTCGGCGAGGGCGGTGGCGCCTGGCGAGTGGAGGTCGACGACGGCAGCGTGCGCGTCCACCGGGGGACCGGCGAGAGCCCCGACGCCCTCGTCCGGATCCGATACTCGGACTGGCTGCGGCTGCTCTCTGGTGAGATCAGCCCGTCAGACGCGATGAGGCTCGGGTTCACGGAGGTCGAGGGCCGCATCTTCCCCGTCACCCGGCTGGGCCGCTGGATCGATCGGGCCGAGGGCGTCGACGGCCCGGAGCTCGCCCGCGAGAAGCGCCAGCGGGTCCTGCAGGCGCAGAACGCCGGCAGCTGGGGAAGCAAGGTGAGCTCCAACGGCGCCTCCGCGGACGCAGGAGACCCCGCCGAATCGCGCCGGCCGCGCGGCGGGCTGATGGACTACGAGCAGCTCTACGCGCTCTGGGAGCGGCAGAACTGGCGGGCCCACGAGCTCGACTTCTCGGTCGACCGCGATCACTGGCTGGTCAGCCCAGCGGAGTCCCAGCGGCACACCGCCTTCAGCATCGGCAGCTTCTATGTCGGCGAGGAGCGGGTCACCGCCGACCTGGCGCCGTTCCTGCTCGCCGCCCCGAGCGGCGAGATCGAGGCCTTCCTCGCCACGCAGCTGGTCGACGAGATGCGCCACGCGGTCTTCTTCGACCGCTGGGCGAGCGAGGTGATGGGGCTCGAGTCCGGGAGCTTCCGGGCCCGGCTCCATGAGATCGAGGACCGGATGCTCGGCCCGTGGCACTTCCTCTTCGACGATTCCCTGCGTGAGATCGCCGAGCGGATCAAGGCCGAGCCCGACGACCTCGAGCTCTTCGTCGAGGGGATCGTCACCTACCACATGGTCACGGAGGGCGTCCTGGCGATGCCCGGACAGCGGATCATGATCTCCTACACCGAAGAGCACGAGCTCTATCCCGGCTTCAACGAGGGATTCCGCCTCGTCGAGCAGGACGAGCACCGCCACATCGCCTTCGGAGTTCGCTTCCTCAAGGACGTCTGCGACGAGCGACCCGAGATGAAGGGGGTCGTGCTGCGACGGCTCGAGGAGCTGCTGCCGAAGGCCGCCGAGGTCTTCTGCCCGCCCGAGGCCGACGACCCGTCCGACTTCTTCTCCTACGGGCATCATTCCTCGCAGATCTACGGCTTCGCCTACCAGGCGCTGAAGCGCCGCATGGCGGCGATCGGGATCGAGATCCCGCCGCCCGAGGAGCTGATGCCCGGGCCGGTCGACTTCGGGGGCCTGGCAGAGCGGCGGGTTCTCGCTGAGCAAGCGGCGATCACTTAGCGCGGCACTCACGGTCGTCGCGGCGCTGCTGTGCGCCCCGGCCGCCCAGGCCCAGAGTCCCGGCGCGCCCGGGATCGGGGACCCCTACTTCCCGCTGATGGGCAACGGCGGCTACGAGGTCGATCACTACGACCTGGAGCTCGCTGTCCGGCCGAAGCCGGACAAGCTCAGGGCGGTCGCGACGATCAGGGCCACGGCGACTGAGGCGCTGAGCTCCTTCAACCTCGACTTCCGCGGGCTTCGGATCGGCTCCGTGACCGTCGACGGATCGCCGGCGTCGGTCTCGCGCAGGGGCGGCGAGATGACCGTGACCCCGGTGTCATCGATCGCCTCGGGCGCCGGATTCGTCGCGGTCGTGGCCTACCGGGGGCGGCCACGGCCGATCGGCGGCGTCGGCTGGATCCGGACCCGCGACGGCACGACGGCGTTCAGCGAGCCGAACGGGTCGCCCGGCTGGTTCCCGTGCAACGACCATCCCTCCGACAAGGCGAGTTATTCCTTCACGGTCACGACCCCACGCCGCTACCGCGCGATCGCCAACGGCCTGCTCGACTCGGTGGAGCGGCACGGCGGCTCCACCACCTACGCCTGGCACGAGCGCCAGCCGATGGCCACCTACCTGGCGACGGTGACGGTGGGTCATTTCCACATCAAGTCGTCGGTCGTCGATGGGCTGCCGGCATGGACCGCGGTTGCGCCCGGTGCGGGACGAGCGGCACGGAGAAGCCTGCGCAAGCTGCCGCGAATCATCACTCTCTACAGCGATCGCTTCGGCCCCTATCCGTTCGCGAGCGCGGGGTCGACCGTCGTCCCGGGCAAGTCCGAGACCGCCCTCGAAGCGCAGACCCGTCCGGTCTATCTCGGCGCTCCCGTTCCGGTCGTCGTCGCACACGAGACCGCTCACCAGTGGTTCGGGGACGCCGTCTCGCTGTCGCAGTGGCAGGACATCTGGCTGAACGAGGGCTTCGCGACCTGGAGCGGGTGGATGTGGCAGGCCCGCGGACGCGATGCGCGGCTGCGACGGGACTTCAAGTTCTATCGGCGACCTCGCACAGCCTTCGGGGTTCGAGGCTTCTGGAAGCTCCCACCCGGCGCCCCGGGACCGAAGAAGCTCTTCTCGCTCGCCGTCTACTACCGCGGGGCGATGACCCTGGAGGCACTGCGCGAGAAGCTCGGCGACGCGACCTTCTACTCCGTCCTCCGCGACTGGGTCTCGCAGCATCAGTACGGCACCGGGACGACCCAGCAGTTCATCTCCCTGGCCGAAGCGGAGGCCGGGGTACCGCTTGAGCACTTCTTCGACGTCTGGCTCTTCCGTCCGCGCAAGCCGACCGGCTGGTAAATAGGCTGCCTCCCATGGCGAGCGTCAGGGAGGTCACCTTCGAGCTCTTCCGGGAGCATCGGATGACGACGATCTTCGGGAACCCCGGCTCGACTGAGCTGCCGATGCTCGCCGAGTTCCCCGACGACTTCCGCTACGTCCTCGGACTCCAGGAGGCCGTCGCGGTCGGGATGGCCGACGGATACGCGCAGGCCTCCGGCGGGCCCGCACACGTCAACCTGCATACCGCGCCGGGCGTCGGCAATGGCATGGGCGCCATCTTCAATGCCCAGGCGAACCACTCGCCGCTGGTGGTGACGGCCGGCCAGCAGGTGAGGGCCCACATCACGATGCAGGCGAACCTCACGAACCGTGATGCGACTCGGGTCGTGCATCCCTTCGTCAAGTGGAGCTTCGAGCCGCCGCGAGCCCAGGACGTCCCGCACGCCCTGGCGCGGGCGATCCACATGGCGTCGCTGGCTCCGCGAGGCCCCGCCTTCGTCTCCCTGCCGATGGACGACTGGAACGCGGAGGCCGAGGAGTCCTCCGGCGCCGTCGTGGAGCGGACATCAGAGCCGCGGTCGGGTCCCGACCCCGACGCCATCCAGGTGCTCGCCAAACGGCTCGAGGAGGCGAGCAACCCGGTGCTGGTGGCGGGCCCCGACATCGACGCCTGCGGCGGCTGGGACGACGCCGTCGCCCTGGCCGAGCGCCAGAAGCTGCCGGTGTTCGCCTCGCCCGCGCCCGGCGGCGGCCGTCTCGGATTCCCCGAGGGCCATCCGCTCTTCCAGGGAGTGCTCCCGCCGGCGATCGGTCCGGTGGCCGAGACGCTCAAGGGCCGCGACCTGATCCTCGTGGTCGGCTCCTCCGTCTTTCCCTACTACCCGTACATCCCGGGGCCCCTGCTCCCCGAGGGCGCCTCGCTGGTCGCGATCACCAGCGACCCCGACGAGGCCGCCCGCGCCCCGATGGGCGACGTGATCCTGGCCGACCCGGCCCTGGCCCTTCGCGCGCTGCTGGCGGAGGTGGGCGAGGCGAATCGCGCCGAGCCGACTCCGCTGCCCGAGCCGAGCGCCGGCGACGAGTCGGATCCGCTGACGCCGACCATGGTCCACAACACGCTCGCCCATGTCTTCCCCGACGACGGGATCGTGGTGCTCGAGTCACCGTCCAGCACCCTCGCGCTCCGCAACCAGCTCCGCCTGTCCGTCCCCGGCAGCTACTACTTCGGGGCCGGCGGCGGCCTCGGGTTCGGTCTGGCGGGCGCGATCGGGGTCCAGCTCGCCCAGCCCGATCGGCCCGTGGTCTGCGTGCTCGGCGAGGGCTCCGCGCAGTACGCGATCACCGGCTTCTGGACGGCGGCCGCCTACGACGTCCCGGTCACGTTCCTCGTCCTCCGCAACGACGAGTACTCGATCCTCAAGTGGTTCGCGGACGTCGAGGAGGTGAAGGGAGCGCCCGGGCTCGACCTGCCGGCGCTGGAGGTCGCCAAGGTGGCCGCGGCGTATGGCGTGGATGCCCAGGGCGTCTCGGGCCGCGACGAGCTGCACGCCGCGCTCGAGGCTGCAATCGGCTCGGGCAAGCCGCAGCTCGTCGAGGTCCCGGTCACCCCGGGCATGGCACTCTTCTAGGCGATGGAGCTGCTGGCGCCGGACGTGACCCGGATCGCGCCGGAGGGGAGCGAGGCGTCCGAGGACCGGGCGCCCGACGAGCTCGCCTCGGGCACGCCGGAACCCCTGCGCGGTGAGCTGATCGCTCTGCTCGGCGCCGATCGCGTGCTTACCCGGGTGATCGACCTGATTCGCTACGCCTCGGACGCGAGCCCGTACCGGCTGCTGCCGAAGGCGGTCGTGATGGCTCGCGACGCGAACGACGTCGGCAAGGTGCTCGCCTACGGGCGGAGCAAGGGAGTGCCCGTCACCTTCCGGGCGGGAGGGACGAGCCTGAACGGCCAGTCCCAGAGCGACGGGATCCTCGTGGACGTGCGGCGGCACTGGAGCGGGGTGGAGGTCCTCGACGACGGCGCCCGTGTGCGGCTTCGGCCCGGCACGGTCCTCGGGCACGCGAACGGCGTCCTCGCCCCGCACGGCCGCAAGCTGGGCCCGGATCCCGCCAGCACGGATATCGCTTGCGTGGGCGGCGTGCTCGCCAACAACTCCGGAGGCATGCGCTGCGGGACCGTCGCGGACTCCTACCGCACCGTCCGTTCGCTCACCTTCGTCCTGCCCTCCGGGACGGTCATCGATACGGCCGCTCCGGACGCCGCCGAGCGCTTCGCCCGGGCCGAGCCGGCGCTCGCCAAGGGCCTGGCCGAGATCCGCGACGAGATCCGCGCCGATTCCGAGCTGGCGGAGCGGCTCCGCAGGAAGTTCCGGATCAAGAACACCACGGGCTACCGGCTCTGCGCCTTCCTCGACGAGGACGAACCGGTCCAGATCTTCCGGCGCCTGCTGATCGGCTCGGAGGGGACACTGGGCTTCATCGCGGAGGTGATGATGGAGACGGTGCCGCTGCCCTCGAAGACGACGGTCTCGTGGCTGCACTTCGACGGCATCGAGTCCGCGACCGATCCGGTCACGGCGCTGGTCGAGTCCGGCGCCACCGCGGTTGAGCTGATGGTGGCGCCGGCGCTCATGGTTGCCGCCCAGAACATCGCCGGCGCCCCGCAGGACTGGATGGAGCTGCCGCCCACCTCGGCGGCGCTGCTGGTGGAGTTCGGAGCGGAGTCGGACGGCGAGCTGGACAAGCTCGTCGCGGGGGCGGAGGAGATCCTGCGGGAGCACGAGATGATCCGGGCGCCGGACTTCACCCGGGACCCGGAACGGATCGAGGTCGCCTGGACGGTGCGCGAGGGCCTGCACGGGCTGATCGGGCGCTTCCGCCCACCCGGCACCTCGCTGATCATCGAGGACATCTGCGTGCCGCCCGAGCGGATCGCGGAGGCCGCCCGCGACATCCAGGCGCTGCTCGGCGAGCACGGCTTCCTGCCCGGGGTGGCGGGGCACACCTCCGCCGGCAACCTCCACTTCATGCTCACCCCCGATTTCGCCAAGCAGGAGGACCTCGAGCGCTACGAGGCCTTCATGGAGAAGCTCGTCGTGCTGATCCTCGACGAGTACGACGGCTCGCTCAAGGCCGAGCACGGCACCGGGCTGAACATGGCCCCGTACGTGGAGCGCGAGTGGGGTCCGAAGGCCACCGAGCTGATGTGGCGCATCAAGGGGCTCGCCGATCCGCAGGGCGTGCTCGCCCCGAAGGTGCTGCTCAACCGCGATCCCAAGGCACACCTCCAGGACCTGAAGACCACTCCCGCGATCGAGGAGGTGGCGACCAGCTGCGTGGAGTGCGGCTTCTGCGAGCCGGTCTGCCCGAGCCGCCACCTGACCACCACCCCCAGGCAGCGGATCGTCGTCCGGCGCGAGATGGCCCGCCAGCCGGAAGGCTCGCCCGTGCAGGCCGCCCTGCTCGAGCAGTACGAGTACGACGGCATCCAGACCTGCGCCGCCGACGGGGCCTGCCAGATCGCCTGCCCACTCGGGATCGACACGGGGAAGCTGATCAAGGGCTTCCGGACCGAAGAGCACGCCGACAGGGCGCAGCGGCGCGCCGCCCGGGTCGCGGAGCGCTGGTCCTCGGTGGAGCGCACGGCGCGCGCCGGCCTTCGGGCCGGCACGGTCGCGGGCCCGTTGATGCGCGGCGCGGCAGCCGCCGCGCGGTCCCTGTTCAGCGACGAGCTGGTCCCGTCATGGCCCCGCAACATGCCGGCGCCGGCGCCGGCGAAGCTGCCACGGACTTCCCGTGACGGAGCCGCCGCCGTCTACATGCCGGCCTGCGTCAACCGGATCTTCGGGCCGCCAACGTCAAACGGGTCCGGCCTGCCTCTCCTGGAGGCGATGGTGGCCGTGTCCGCGCGGGCCGGGTTGCCCGTCTGGATCCCCGACGACGTCGGCGGCCATTGCTGCTCGGTCCCGTGGACCTCGAAGGGCTACACGGAGGGTGCGGCGGTGATGGCGAACCGCACCGTCGAGTCGCTCTGGCGCTGGAGCGAGCAGGGTGAGCTGCCCATCGTGATCGACGCCAGCTCCTGCGCGCTGGGCCTCTCCGGCGAAGCGTCGGCCGCCCTCGGCGACCAGAACGCCGAGCGACACGGCGAGCTCGAGATCCTCGACTCGATCGCCTGGGCGAGGCGCCTGCTTCCGAAGCTCGACGTCCGCGAGAAGCTCGGCTCAGTGGCCGTCCACCCGACCTGCTCCACCCGGCATCTGGGCCTCGAGCGCCAGCTGCGCGAGATCGCGGCAGCACTGGCCGACGAGGTCCTCCAGCCGGTCCGCGCCACCTGCTGCGGGATGGCCGGCGATCGCGGGATGCTCCATCCCGAGCTGACCGCTTCCGCGACCTCCGAGGAGGCGGCCGAGCTGGCTGACTCAGATCACGACGCGTACCTGTGCAGCAACCGGACCTGTGAGATCGGCCTGCAGGAGGGGACGGGCGCGGCCTACGAGTCGTTTCTGATCCCGCTCGAGCTCCTCACGCGTCCCTGAGCGCCGAGACGGGCTCGGGCTTGCCCAGGTGATAGCCCTGGGCGAAGTCGACGCCCAGGTCGCGGGCCATGTCCATGGTCTGCTGGTCGGTGACGAACTCGGCGATCGTCTTGATCCCGAGCCCTTCGCAGACCTCGACCAGCGCCTTGACGATGAGCTGATCGGTGCGGCTGTCGGGCAGCTCCTTGATGAACTCGCCGTCGATCTTCAGGTAGCTGATCGGCAGGTGCTTGACGTAGTAGAAGGAGGCGTAGCCGGCGCCGAAGTCGTCGAGGGCGAAGCGGCAACCGACCCTGGCAAGGCTCTGGGCAAAGAGGCGGGCGTGCTCCATGTCGGCCACCGCGGCTGTCTCGGTCACCTCGAAGATCAGGCTGGCCGGATCGATTCCGCTGGAGGTCAGCTCCCGCCTCACCTCGTCCGGGAACTTCGCGTCGCCCATCGTCTTGCCGGAGAGATTGACCTCCAGGGTCAGGTCGCGCCCCTCCTTGTTGTGGGCGGCGATCAGCCGGACGGCCTGCTGGGTGACCCAGCGGTCGATCCCGCCGATCAGCCCGAAGCGCTCGGCGGTGGCGAGAAAGGCGCCGGGCTCGACCAGGCCGCCGCCGTCGTCTCGCATGCGCAGCAGGATCTCGTGCTGTGTCGCCTCGCCCCCCGCCAGGTCCACGATCGGCTGGCTGGTGAGGATGAAGAGCCCGCGCTCGGTCGCCTGGCGGACCCGCTCCGTCCAGGCGCGGCGGTCGTCCATCTCGCTGCGCCCCGTCGAGTCGTAGCTGAGCATCCGGTCCCGGCCCCCGTCCTTGGCCGTGGACATCGCCGTCTCCGCCTCGGCCAGCAGCTCGGCGCCGACCATCGAGCGCTCGTCGAGGGAGGTGACACCGGCGCTCATCGTGATCCTGATCCCCTCCCCGTTGATGACGAAGGGGTGGCGACGGACGATGCTGAGCAGCTCCTCCGCGACGCTGAGAGCCTTCGCGCGGTCGGCGCCGTGCACGAGGATGCCGAAGACGTCCCCGCCGACTCGCGCGCAGACGTCCGTCTTGCGCAGGCGCATGCGAATCAGCTCGGCGAGGGCGACGAGCATCTCGTCGCCGGCCGTCACGCCGAGAGATTCGTTGACGTACTTGAAGCTGTCGATTCCAAGCGCGATCACGGAGCCGCCGCTGCCATAGCGCGCGGCGTACTCGATGTGTCGCGTCAGGGCATGCTCGAAGCTCACCCGGTTGGCGAGCCCGGTGAGCGAGTCCTGCTCCGCCATCTGGCGAAGCCGCGCTTCCTCGCGCTTGCGCTCGCGGATGTCGTGTGCGACCGCCGCCAGCGATCGGACATGGCCGACCTGGACCTCGGTCAGCGTCATCTCAATCGCCACGCCTGAGCCGTCGGGCTGGCGGGCGACGACCTCGCGCCGAGAGTCGGCCACCGGCAGCCGCCCTTCCGCGCCGAACTGGCGCAGGAGGCTCGCGTACTCCTCGCCGAACGGCTCCGCGAGGAGGGTCGGCAGCGATGCGCCAGCGAGGTCGGAGATGGAGCGCCCGAAGAGGCGCTCCGCGGCGGCGTTCGCGTAGGCGATGGACCCCTGGCCGTCGAGCAGCATGATCGCGTCCGGGAGGTTCTCAAGCAGGGCGATCGTCGGCGTACTGGCGCCGGTTGAAGCGGCGGCGATGCCGGTCGTGCTCACACAGAACCATCGGCACCGCGTATTGCCGCCCTTTAGACTCGCGTCCCCTTGCCCAGCAACGGCAGTGCACCGAGACGATCATCGCCCTGGCGCCCGTTGGTGAAGGGCGCCGCCGCTGCCGCCCTCGCGGCGGCCATAGCCGTGCCGCTGATGCGGAAGAAGCGGGGCATTCCGGCCGCCGTGACCACGGCGGCGATGGCCGCGGGGCCTCCGGCGCTCGCCGTGCTCCGGCCCCGCACCCGGCTGCGCGACGCCGGGATGTACGCACTGCAGATGTGGATGTTCGTGATGGGCCACGAGCTCCCCTATGACGACCCCGACCGGGCCGAGAGCCGGCTGCGCGTCGGCTACCCGATCCGGGTCGACAGGGTCCTCGGCGCAGGAGAGCTGCCCAACGTCCGGCTCCAGAAGGCGCTGGCCGGGCTCGGCAAGCGGAACGTCGTCGACCGCTTCCTCTCCTGGGTCCACTGGTCGTGGTTCTTCGAGCCCCATGCGGCTCTCGCCTGGATCCTCGCCCACGACCAGGAGCAGTTCGCGCGTTCGGCCAGGCAGATGTCCGGCGTCTACGACCTGGGGTGCATCCTCTATGCGGCGGTCCCGACCGCTCCGCCGTGGTGGGCTTCCGAGGAGGGCTACACCGACGCGAAGATCCGGCGGATCATGGTCGAGGTGGGGGAGGAGGAGTGGGGCAAGGCGTGGCCGCGCCTCTACGAGACGCTCGGCGGAAATCCCTGGGCCGCGATGCCCTCGCTTCACTTCGCGACGTCGTTGATGGCGGCGCTCCTGCTCTCCGAGGTGGGGGTCCGCGAGGGGATCGCGGGATGGACCTACGCGGGCACGCTCGGGTTTGCGTTGGTCTACCTCGGCGAGCACTACGTGGTCGATCTGCTCGCGGGGGTCGCCCTGGTGATCGCCGTCCGGCGGGGCGAGCGCTACGTCGAGCCGGCGGCGAAGGCGGTGAGTGCGGCCTTGCAGCGCCTCGAGCGCGTGGCGACCGACTAGACGCGCATGCCAACATTCCCGGGGTGAGGGAGGAGCGCCCAAAGAGCGCTTCAGAGCACGACGAGACGGCCCGCGAGATGGTTGCGGAGGCTGAGCCCAGCTTCTTCGCCGATCCCAAGCGGCTGATCCAGACGGGCGTCGCCGTCGTCCTGTTGCTGGTCGCGATCTATGTCCTGGTCCCGCGGTTGTTCGACCTCCAGGACGCGCTCGGGAAGATCGGCGACGGGAACCCGGTCTGGATCGCGCTCGGCGTGGTCTTCTGCATCGCGATGTTCGCGGCCTACGTGGCCCTCTTTCGCGGTGTGGTCGGCGAGCGGGTGATACATCTCGAGTGGGGCGAGAGCTACCAGATCACCATGGCGGGCCTCGCCGCCACCCGCCTCTTCTCGGCGGGGGGCGCCGGCGGCATCCTGCTCACCTACTGGGCGTTGCGAAAGGCGGGGATGGAGAGGCGCCAGTCGGTCTGCCGGATGGTGGCGTTCCTGGTCGTCCTCTACTCCGTCTACCTGCTCGCGATCGTGGTTTTCGGGGTGCTCCTGCGGACCGGGGTCCTCTCGGGCGAGGCGCCGCTCTCCGGGACGATCATCCCGGCGGCCCTCGCTGCGGTGGCGATCGTCATCGGCATCCTCCTGACCCTGCTGCCTGACGACTTCGAGCGCCGGATCGAGCGGCACACCTCCGGCCGCTTCGGCAAAGTCGCGAAGCGGCTCGCAACCGCGCCCGCGACCTTCGCGCAGGGGACGCGCACGTCGATCACCTTCGTCCGCGACCCGAGCTCGGGGGCGATGGCGTTCGGCGGCGCGATCGGCTTCTGGGGAGCGAACATCGCGATCCTCTGGGCGAGCTTCCACGCCTTCGACGTCTCGGTCCCGCTCGGGGTGGTGATCCAGGGTTTCTTTCTCGGGATGGTCGCCAACCTCATTCCCTTCGCCCCCGGCGGCGTCGGGGCCGTGGACGCGGGGATGATCGGCGCCTTCGTCCTCTTCGGGGTGCCGAGCGCTGAGGTGTTCGCCGCCGTGCTCACCTACCGGGTGATCGCCTTCTGGCTGCCGATCCCGCCCGGGATCATCGCCTTCTTCCAGCTTCGCAAGACGGTCAGCCGCTGGGAGAGCGAGGGGCGCGAGCGACCCGAGCCGGTCGGCGTCCGGGAACCCGAGACGGCCGCGGCGGGCTCGTAATGCGAGGGTGCTCCGCAGGCGAAGCCGAGGAGCAACCCGTAACGGGCAGGCCCGTTGGCGCTACTATAAAAAGTGAAGTGTGACCCGCCGAAGTCACCGATAGCCTCCGACTGGAGCAACCGTGAGCGACGAGAACAGCACCCAAGATCCGAAGGTCGAGAACCTGATCATCCTCGGCGGCGGCCCCGCCGGCTACACGGCGGCGCTCTACGCCGCCCGCGCCGAGCTCGAGCCTCTGGTGATCGAGGGATTCCAGTGGGGCGGACAGCTGCAGAACACCACCGACGTCGAGAACTACCCGGGCTACCCGGAGGGCGTGATGGGCCCGGAGATGATGAACCAGTTCCGCGCCCAGGCCGAGCGCTTCGGCACCCGCTTCATCACCGATGACGCCACCGAGGTCGAGCTCGCCGACGGCGGGGTCCACACCGTCGAGGTCGGCAAGGACACCTACCGCGCCAAGGCCGTGATCCTCTCGATGGGGGCGGAGCCCAAGCGGCTCGGCATCCCGGGCGAGATCGAGCTCGGCGGCCGCGGGGTCTCCACCTGCGGTGTCTGCGACGGGGCCTTCTTCAAGGGTGAGGACGTGGCCGTGATCGGCGGCGGCGATTCCGCGATGGAGGACTCAATCTTCGTCTCCAAGTTCGCCAAGACCCTGAAGGTCATCCACCGGCGCGACGAGTTCCGGGCCTCGAAGATCATGCAGGAGCGCGCCCGCGGCAAGGAGAACATCGACTTCCTGACCCCGTATGTGCCACTCGAGTTCGTGGCGGGCGACGACGGCAAGATCGCCAAGATCCGCCTCGAGCACTCCGGGACCGGCGATCAGAAGGAGATCGAGGTCGGAGGCGCGTTCGTGGCGATCGGCCACCGGCCGCGCTCCGAGCTGGTCAAGGGCCAGGTCGACACCGACGACGAGGGCTACGTGATCGTCGAGGAGCCGTCGACCAAGACCAAGCTGGCGGGCGTCTTCGCCGTCGGCGACCTCGTCGACCACACCTACCGCCAGGCGGTCACCGCCGCCGGCAGCGGCACCAAGGGCGCCCTGGACGCCGAGTGGTACCTGCGCGACATGCCGCCCGACCCCGAGGAGCACTGGGGCACGAACACGGGCGCCATCGTCGAGGCCGTCGAAGCCTCGTAGAGCAGATCGGCCTGTAGTCGCTTGACATACCGGGCGGTATCTGATCGGATACCGCCGGGTATGTGAATGGAGCTCGCCACCGCCGACAGCCCGCAGGTCGCGACCTCGCCGACGGAAGGGTTGCCCCCTGGGCCCGACTGGTCGGTCGCCCGCTCCACGCTCCGCTGGTGGCGCCGCCCGCTGCAGACGCTGGAGGAGTGCCACGCCCGCTACGGCGGCATGTTCACCTACCGGATGGCTCACGAGGGAACCTGGGTCTTCGTCTCCGACCCCGAGGCGGTGAAGCAGGTCTTCACCGGCGATCCGCGCCTCCTGCACGCCGGGGAGGCGAACATCGTTCTCTTGCCGGTGCTCGGCGAGCACTCGGTTCTCCTGCTCGACGAGCCCGCACACATGAAGGAGCGCAAGCTGATGCTGCCGCCGTTCCACGGCAAGCGGATGCATGCATATGGCGAGCTGATGGCTCGGGTGGCGGCCGAGGAGATCGAGCGCTGGCCGGCCGACCGCCCCGTGCGCATGCGCCCGCGGATGCAGGCCGTGACTCTCGAGATCATCCTCCGTGCGGTCTTCGGTGTCGGCGAAGGCGAGCGGCTGGAGAGCTTGCGCAACGAGCTTCGCGGCACCCTCAACCTGCTCGCCGATCCCCGCCGCGCCGTCTTCCTGATGCTGCTCGGGCCCAGGCGGATCCGGCGCTTCCCGCCGTTCCGGCGGATGATCGAGGCGGTCGATCGGGAGCTCTATCCGGTGATCGAAGCTCGGCGAGCCGCGCCCGACCTCGCCGACCGCGACGACATCCTCTCGCTCCTGCTCCAGGCCCGGCACGAGGACGGCCGCCCGATGAGCGACCACGAGCTGCGCGACGAGCTGATGACCCTGCTGGTCGCCGGCCACGAGACGACCGCCACCGGCCTCTCCTGGGCGATCGAGCTGCTCGCCCGCCATCCCGCCGAGCTCGACCGCCTCGAGACCGAGGTCGCTGCGGGCGAGGACGCCTACCTCGACGCCGTGATCAAGGAGACGCTGCGGCTGCGCCCGGTGATCGCCCTGGTCCTGCGCAAGCTCGTCGAGCCGATGGAGATCGGCGGCCGGCTTCTCCCGGCCGGTGTATCCGTGGCCCCCTCGATCTACCTGATGCACCGCCGCCCCGACATCTATCCGGAGCCCGAGCGCTTCCGGCCCGAGCGCTTCATCGAGCGACCGGCGGGGACGTACACCTGGATCCCGTTCGGCGGCGGCGTCCGGCGCTGCCTCGGCGCTTCCTTCGCGGAGTTCGAGATGGCCGTCGTGCTCAGGGAGCTCGTCCGCAGCCGCCGGATCCGGCCGGTCGGCGAGCAGCCCGAGCATTCGGTGAGGAGCACGATCACCAACGTCCCGAACAGAGGGGCGGAGGTGCTCGTGATGCCCCGGTGAGCGCCGGGCCCGTGATGAGCCGCCACCTGTCCCGCAAGGAGAAGCAGGCCAGGACCCGTGCCGCGCTGCTGCGCTCGGCGGCAAAGCTGATCTGCCGAAAGGGGATCACGGACGCGTCGATCGACGACGTCGCGGCCGATGCCGGCTACACCAAGGGTGCCTTCTACGCCAACTTCAAGAACAAGGAGGAGATGTTCCTCGTCATGCTCGACGAGGCGTACGCGGAGGAGCTGGAGCGGCTCGAGACACATCTGGCGGGGCGGGGAGGACCCGCCGAGGAGGTCCGCCGGTCGGCCGAGGACTTCCTCTCCTTCGCCCGGTCGAATCCCGACTGGCCGCGCCTCTACTTCGAGTTCGTCGTCTATGCGGCGCGCAACCCGGAGTTCCGCGAGGAGCTCGCGACCCGCAACCGGGCGATGCGCGAGCGGATCGCCCAGGTGATCCGGACCTGGGCCAGGGACTTCCCCGCCCAACCGCCATTCCCTTACGAGGACATCGCCACGATGCTCTTCTGTATGGCCGACGGCTTCCTGATCCAGCAGCTGATCGAGCCCGGCGTCGACATGGAGCTCTACGGAACGATGAACGCGACCCTGTTCAAGGGGATCGGGGCTTCGGCGCTCGGCCTCGATGTCGAGGCATTGGGCGAGGCTCAGGAGGCGAGCTCGCGCAAGGCCGGCGCCGGCCGATAGGCCTCGCCCCGCAGCTCGCGCAGCTCCTCGAGCACGCCGATGACCCGGCTCCACCCGAGCCGCCCGCCCCACTCCAGCGGGCCGATCGGCCAGTTGTAGCCGAGCCTCATCGCCGTGTTGATGTCATCGGCGGAGGCGACCCGCTCTCCGAGCGCGAAGCACGCCTCATTGGCGATCGTCGCTCCCAGACGGGCGAGGACCGCGGGCGCGTTCTCGCCCGCCACCCCCAGGAGCTGGTCCTCATCGAGGATCGGCCTCTCGCGGGGAATGTCCGGATCTCGTGGGCGGTGGGGGGTGTCCTTCTCGTAGACGTAGAAGCCGCGGCCGGTCTTCCGGCCGAGCCGTCCCGAGGCCACCATCCGCTCGTGGACGGGGGAGGGGCGCCAGCGCGGCTCGCCGAAGGACTGCTCCCAGAATGACTTCGCCACGGCGAAGTTGACGTCGATCCCGATCAGGTCCATCAGCTCGAAGGGCCCCATCCGCAGCCCGCCGCCGAGCCGGACGATGCGGTCGATCTCGTCGTGCGGCGCCACCCCCTCGCCAAGCATTCGCAGCGATTCGAGGAAGAACGGCCGCACGCAGCGGTTGGCGACGAAGCCGACCGAGTCCCGGGCTCGGATCGGCGTCCGGCCCATCCCCCCGGCGACCTCGGTGGCTCGCTCGAGGGCGGGCTCGCCGCTCTCGTCCCCGGCGACGATCTCGACGAGCTGCATCAGGGCGGGTGGGTTGAAGAAGTGCATCCCGACGATCCGCTGCGGCTCGGGGACGGCGGCGGCGATCGCCGTCACCGACAGCGACGAGGTGTTGGTCGCCAGGACGGTGTCGGGGCCGCAGACAGATGCCAGGCGCTCGAACAGGTTCCGCTTCAGCTCGAGGTCCTCCGGGGCGGCCTCGATCACCAGGTCGCAGTCCCTCAGGGCCTCGATGATCGTGTCGGTCTCGATCCGTTCCAGCGCATCGATCGCGTCCTGCTCGCTCCAGCGCCCCCGGTCCGCGCCGCGGCGAAGGGCGGCGCGGAGCTGCTCCAGCCCGCGCTCGAGCGCCTTGCCGTCGAGCTCGTAGATGACGGTGCGGTAGCCGCCGAGCGCCGCGATCTGCGCGATCCCGGCGCCCATCGTCCCGGCGCCGACCACACCAACCCCTGGGGTCAGGTCTTGCAAAGCCACATCCCCCTGTCGTATTGCAAGACCTGACCCCGGGTTATGAGTCGGCGGTGGGGGGGACCATCGCGTTGATCCCGGTCGCGTCGCGCCCGATGATCAGCTTGTGGATCTGGGAGGTGCCCTCGTACAGGGTCGTGACGCGGGCATCCCGGAGGTAGCGCTCGACGGGGTAGTCGTCGACGTAGCCGGAGCCGCCGTGGACCTGGATCGCGGCGTTGGCGCATTCGACGGCGGCCTCGGTCGCGTAGTACTTCGCGATCGAGGTCTCGATCGTGTTCCGGACCCCGCGGTCCTTGAGCTCGCCGGCGCGGTAGACCAGCAGTCTGGCGGCGTCGCGCTTCACGATCATGTCGGCGATCAGCTCCTGGACGAGCTGGAAGCTCGCGATCGGGACGCCGAACTGCCTGCGCTCCTTCGCGTAGGTCACCGAGGCATCGACGCAGCCGTCGCAGATCCCGACGCACCCCGCCGCGACGCTGTAGCGCCCGTTGTCCAGCGAGCTCATCGCGATCTTGAAGCCGTCGCCGACCTCCCCGAGCAGCGCGTCGTCGGGGACCTCGACCTCGTCGAGTGAGATCTCGGCCGTGTCCGAGGAGCGCAGGCCGAGCTTGCCGTGGATCTCCTGGGAGCCATATCCGTCGGTTGCGGTGGGGACCAGGAAGGCGGCGAGGCCCTTGTGCTTCTTCTCGGGGTCGGTCTGGGCGAAGACCAGGGCGAGCTCCGAGACGTTCCCCATCGAGATCCACATCTTGTTCCCGGTGATCGTCCAGCCCGAGTCGGTCTTCTTGGCGCGCGTGCGCATGCTCGCCGGGTCGGAGCCCGCGTCGGGCTCGGTCAGCGCGAAGCAGCCGAGCGCCTCGCCGGAGCAGAGCCTGGGCAGCCACCGTTGCTTCTGCTCCTCGGTGCCCCATCGCTCGATCGAGCCGGCGACCAGGGAGGTCTGTACGGACACGACGGTGCGGGCCGAGGAGTCGACCCGGCCCACCTGCTCCACGATCAGCGCATAGCTCAGGTAGTCGAGGCTGCGGCCGCCGTACTCCTCCGACACCGGAGCGCCGAGATAGCCCATCTCGCCGAGCTTCGAGGCGAGCTCGCGGTCGAACCGCCCGGCGCGGTCGTTGTCACGGACGCGGGGAGCGATCTCCTTGTCGCAGAACTCACGCGCGCTCTCGGAGATCAGGCGCTGCTCATCTGTCAGCTGGAAGTCCAGATCGGGCTCAGGTCGAGGGTGACGCTGCGAGTTCCCGCTCGAGCACCGCGGCGAATGCCCTTGCCGCCGCCTCGGTGCGCTCGCCGAGACATTCTGGAAGTTCTGTCTCATTAATGGCGGAGACGGCCTGCACCTCGCGGACGGTGGATGCGAGGAACGCCTCGTTCGCCGAGAGGAGGTCGTCGAGCGAAAAGGCCCCCTCCTCGACCTCCAGCTCGCGGATCAGCCGCTCGCGGGTGATCGAGGCCAGGATGCCGACCTCGAGGCCAGGGGTACGCAGCTTGCCGTCGGCGGTGGCCCAGAAGACGGTGGAGGTGGGGGCCTCGAGGACGATCCCATCGGGCCGTACCAGGAGCGCGTCATCGGCGCCGCGAGATTCCGCCAGGCGGATCGCCTTCATGTTGGCCGCGTAGGAGAGGGACTTGACACCGTCAAGCATTCCCGTCGGCGCGTAGGTCAAGCTGATCACGCGGATCCTCTCCCTCTCTGCGTACGGAGGAAGGACCTCGGTGAATGCGAGGCGCCGGCCGCCCCGAGTGGCGACCAGCCTGAGCTGTCCGTCGTTCGTACCGAACTCGGCCAGGAGCGCGGCGATCTCGGGTTCGAACGCGGTGCGGTCAAGGGGCAGGTCGATCCCAGCCGCCGAGCGCTCCATGCGGTCGAGGTGTTCGCCGAGCGCAAAAGGCCTCCCGCCGTAGAGACGGATCACCTCGAAGACCCCGTCCCCGCGCAGCAGACCGTCATCGGCGGCCGGGATCACGGCGTCCGCCCTACCGACTATTTGTCCATCGACGCTGGCGAGCTCGGGTGCTGACACGTGAATCGAGGCTATCGAAGCCGGGCGCGCAACGGTGTTGGCGCCCCGCGGCGTTTCCGCTAGCTAAAATTCGGTATGAAGCAGCAAATCGCCGTAGGCGTGCGGATGTATTCGCAGCGCTCTCCTCCGTGGAGGGATCCGGGAACGCGGCGACGGGGTGTTACGTAGCGAATTCAGTCAATTGACTTACGTGCAATCGAGGAGGCGTCGATGTATCGGAAGCGACGGATGAAGCTTCAACGACGACGGCGGGCGACAGTTGCCGTCGTCTCGATGGCAGTGCTTGCGATCAGCATGGGGATACCTGCTCTCGCGGCAGCTGATCCGGTCAGCAACTTGCTCCACAACCTGGGTCTCGGCGGCTCTTCGCCGACGACGCCGCCGCCGACGCCGACGCCGACGCCGCCGACGCCGACGAGCGGCGTCGGAGGCGCTGCGACCGCCACGCCGAACGCCGGCAATCCGCCCGCATACACCCCGCCGCTCCATGGCACTGAGCCGCATGGCCAGGGCACCGACGCGGTGGTCGATCTGACCCCGGGCACATCGGCCCCGATCACGGGTGACCCGACCCAGGGCAACGAGGACGTCATCGTTGGCGACTCTCGCGGCCAGCAGAGCGCCGACGGCAGCTACCACGGACGCGTCACGCTCGCCTATGTGCTCGGAACGCCGATTCTCCAGGTGACCAGCGATCCGGGCCAGTCGAATGACGGTCCGTTCCAGCCCGTCCAGGACGGTCTGGACCAGGTCTGCAGCGCGAGCGGCAACCAGCTCTGCCTGACGATCCTGGGCATGCACTCGTCGAGCACCGGCAACTCCTCGACGAACTCGCAGGAGGTGCTCGGCGTGCACCTCGGTGGTCCCAGTGGGGTCAACGCCGACCTGCTCACCTCCCACGGCAACATCTCGGACGACGGCACGACCCAGACGGCGCATGGTGATTCGGGCGTCGCGAAGGCGAATGTCGGTCCGCTGACTCTCGACGCGCTCGAGGGCAACTCCGACAGCACGGCGGGCCCCGGGGGTTCGTCCGTGAAACAGGACTCGACCGTCCTGAATATCGGCGGCACCGGTCTGCCGATTCCGGCCGCGGGTTGCGCCAACGGCACGCCGAACACCAATTTCACACCCCTCAGCCCGTTGCTGGCGGCGGTGTGCAATGCGGATGACACCAATGGCGGCCAGACCAGCGCGCCGTACGGTGTGCGCGAGGCGCTCGATGTGTTCGCGCTGATCACCGGCAACACCTCGCTGCTCAAGGTCGGTACGGCCGGCCCGGAGAGCCACGCAGTGGCGCCGGGCAGCGGTACGACGAACCCGCCCACGACGCCCAGCGGAAGCAATCCGAGTGGTGGCGGTGGCGCCAAGGGTGCCACCGGCAAGGCTGGCAACAAGGGTGGTAATGGCGGCGGTGGCAATGGCGGTGGAGCCGGCGGTAACGGCTCGGCCGCTGGGTCGGCCGCGCCAGGCAATGGCCAGCTGGCCTTCACCGGCGCGGACCTGATCGCCCTCGCTCTGGTCGGAGGCGCGCTGATCCTGGGTGGGCTTGCCCTGACCGCGACGGCAGGACGCCGTCATCGCCAGACGGTCTAGCGGCGGTGGCGCAGGGGGGGACGCCGAAGGGCGTCCCCCTCGGCGCCGTCGCAGCAGCACGAGGAAGCCGAGCGAGGAGGGGCGCTCGGCTTCGGCGCGTTCGGAGGCGGAACGCGAGGAGGCGGCCGCCAGGCGGGCGTCCAGCCGCTCCGGAAGCGGCCCCACCCGCACCCGCCGGGCGCGGCTGCAGAGACCCGGTGAGATCTGGGGTAGGCGCACCGTCGCGATTGGCGTGGTGCTGATCGGAGTGGCCGTGGTCGGAGGACTCGTCCTCCTCTTCGCGGGCGGCGACGGTCATTCGGACTCAGCGACGACGCCCCAGGCCTCCCAGCTCCAGGACAGGTTCCTGCAGCACACGGTGGTCCAGCGCGACAAGGGGATCTCAGTGCGCCGGCCGCGCAACTGGTCGGATTCGAAGAGGGGCGGGGTAATCAGTCTCCGGAGCCATGACCGCTGTCTGGCGATGACGTTCTCCGCCCCCCAGGGCGCAAACAAGGCGAAGGGGCTTCGTAAAGACTCGATCTCCCTCCTCAAGCGCTCGTTTGAGAAAGCCAAGGTGCATCCCGCCCCGGACTCTCCGATCGGCGGGATCCCGACCACCTCGGACGCCCTCAGCTTCACCGATCAGAAAGGGAACCCGATCAAGGTCCTGTTGAGCGTCGGGACGGGCGACAAGTACGCCTACCTCACGGAGATCGTCGTCCGGGATCCCTCCTGCCAGGGCGACCTTCAGCTCGCTCAGGTCGTCCTGTCGTCCGTGCAGTACACGAAGTAACCGGCGCTACAGAGCCTCGACGACCGTCGCCACGCCCTGGCCGACACCGACGCAGAGCGTCGCGATCCCGTAGCGGGCGCCGCGGCGCCGAAGCTCCCAGACCAGGCTCGTCATCAGGCGGGCGCCCGAGCAGCCGAGCGGGTGTCCGAGGGCGATGGCACCCCCGTTGACGTTGAGGCGCTCCTCGTCGATGCCAAGGCCCTCGGCGCAGGCCAGCACCTGGGAGGCGAAGGCCTCGTTGAGCTCGATCAGATCGATCTGATCGAGCTCCATCCCGGCCCTCTCGAGCGCCTTGGGGATGGCGATCATCGGGCCGATGCCCATGTAGGCGGGGTCGACGCCGGCGACCCCGATCGAGACGATGCGGGCGAGCGGCTCCTTGCCCAGCTCCGCGGCGGCCTCCTCGTTGCCGAGCACCAGGCAGGCGGCCCCGTCGTTGAGCGTCGATGAGTTGCCGGCGGTGACGGTGCCGCCCTCGCGGAAAGCCGGCCTCAGCTTGGCGAGCTTCTCGAGGGAGGTGTCGGGGCGGGGCCCCTCGTCGACGCTCATCGTCGTCGGTTCGTCCCGCCGGCTCTTCGGGGGCACCTCGATCGGAACGATCTGATCATCGAAGCGGCCCTCGTCCCGGGCGGCGACCGCGCGCTGGTGGCTCTGCAGGGCGAAGCGGTCCTGCTCCTCGCGTGAGACCCCATACCGCTCCGCGACGTTCTCGCCGGTCTCGCCCATCGACTCGGTCGAGTAGCGCTCCGTCATCTTCGGATTGATCATCCGCCAGCCGAGCGTGGTGTCGTAGAGCTCCTGGTCACCCCGCGGCAGTCCCGTCGCGGGCTTCGGAAGTACCCATGGGGCCCGGCTCATCGACTCGACACCGCCGGCGAGGTAGAGCCGGCCCTCGCCGAGGCGAAGGGCGCGAGACGCTTGGTTCACGGCCTCGAGGCCGGACGCGCAGAGGCGGTTGACGGTGACCCCGGGGACCTCCACCGGCAGCCCGGCCAGCAGCGATCCCATCCGGGCGACGTCGCGGTTGTCCTCGCCCGACTGGTTCGCCGCCCCCATGTACACGTCGTCGATCCGCGACGGATCGAGCCCGGCCCGCTCGACCGCCGCCGCGATCACGTGCGCGGCGAGGTCGTCGGGACGGACCCCGGAGAGTCCGCCGCGATAGGCGCCCATCGGGGTCCGGAGCGCATCGATGATCAGGGCCTCCGGCACGGCTCGGGACTGTAGCCTCAACGGTGGGAGATGGTCCTCATAGCCCTCACCCTCGGGCTTCTCGTCCTGCTCTTCGCGATCATGATCGCGCTCGCGCGTCTGTTCGAGGGGAACAGAGCTGCCGACTTCCTCGACTGGAAGCCGACGCGCTCTCCCGAGCTCGAGGCACAGAACGAGGTCGACGACGTGCGTCAGATGATCGAGGCCCAGAACGCGCTGCGCCGCAAGCGGGGCGCAAGAGAGATCACGGAGGCCGACGTGCAGAGACAGGCGCAGGAGGACCAGGCGATGCGGGCGCGGGGCCGTGGGCCGTTCGCCGAGGACGGCGGGCTCGACGAACTTGATGACGAGTAGTTGGCGCGGGCGCTGATCGTCGGCTGTGGCTGCCGCGGCCGCGAGCTCGGATCAGAGCTAGCCCGGCTGGACTGGCAGGTGCGTGGAACCGCCAGGACGCCGACCGGCCTGGATGCGATCGAAGCGGCCGGGTTCGACGCCGCCGAGGCGGATCCGGACCGCCCCGGCGGGATCCTGGATCTCTGCGCCGACGTCGCCGTGGTCGTCTGGCTGCTCGCCTGCGCCGCCGGGGAACCGGACGCCGTCTCAGCGATCCACGGGCCGCGGCTCGAGCGGCTGCTCGAGAAGCTCGTCGACACCCCCGTGCGTGGGTTCGCCTATGAAGCGACCGGATCGGTCGATCGCGATCTGCTGGACGGCGGCCGGCGGATCGTCGAGCGGGCGGGGGAGACGTCGCGCATCCCCGTCGCGTTTCTGAACGCGAGTCGCGATCAGCCCGGATGGGCTGCTGACACCGCCGGGGCGCTGGCGGGACTACTGTCCGCCTGAGCTGCCCTGGAACCCGTTCGCCTTCGAGGGCGGTGCACACGGGCTCTGCGGCGGGATCGGGTATCCCCTCCCGGGCTCACCGCACGGCGATGAGGGCGAGACCGGCTTTGCATTCTGCTCCGCCACCAGCGCGGCGTTGGCCGGCGTTGTCGACCACGGAGCGCTGTCCTTGAAGTGCGTCGGCGGTTTGTCGAAGAGCGCGACGAGAACCAGCCAGCCGCCCACGATCACGACCGCGACGGTCGCGACGGCGACGAAGAACATGATCTGGCTGCGACGGGAAGGGCCGTACGAGTGGCCGACGACCTGCCGGCGCTTGTCCTGCCCCATCGCGTCGACGTCCGAGGGCTGATGGCGCTTCGCCTCCTCGGACGGCTCGAACTTCTCGAGTGCCTCGACGTCCGCCGCGCTCGGCGCCGTGCCGCGCGTAGCGCGTGAGCCCGATCTCCTCCGCTGAGCCATACCGAATAACAACGATACCGCCGCCTGACCCGAATCGCGCCACCTTTCATTCCGCCCGGCTCCGGCGGGTGCCATCCACAATTAGCTAATGTCTGATCAGGATTGCCTAGTTAATTTCGAGCCGAAGAGAGAGGCGAGCGATGGCCGATTACGCGAACGATGTACTGGTCGAGACCGATTGGGTCGCCGACCATCTCGACGATGACGACATCCGGATCGTCGAGGTCGACGAGAACCCGGCGCTCTATGCCGAGGCCCACATTCCGGGTGCGATCGGATTCGACTGGAAGCAGGATCTTCAGGATCCGGTGAAGCGGGACTTCCTCGGGCCCGAGGACTTCGGGAAGCTGATGGGAAGCCGCGGCATCTCGAACGACCACACGATCCTCCTGTACGGAGACCGGAACAACTGGTTCGCGGCGTACACCTACTGGTACTTCCGCTACTACGGGCACGACAAGGTCAAGCTGGTCAACGGCCCGCGCGAGAAGTGGATCGCGGAGGATCGTCCGACCAGCACCGACGTGCCGTCGTACCCCGAGGCCAGCTTCGAGGCCAAGGCGGGGGACGACTCCATCCGGGCCAAGCGCGACGAGGTTCTCACGGCGCTCGACTCCGACACCAGCCTGGTCGACGTCCGCAGCCCGCAGGAGTACTCGGGCGAGCTGATCGCGATGGCGGGCTACGAGCAGGAGGGCGCGCAGCGAGGTGGCCACATCCCGGGCGCCGCCTCGGTGCCGTGGGCGCAGGCCGTCCAAGCGGACGGGACGTTCAAGTCCGCCGACGAGCTCCGCGAGCTCTACGAGGGCAAGGGCGTCGTCGCGAACGGCAATCCGATCATCGCCTACTGCCGGATCGGGGAGCGCTCGGCCCACACCTGGTTCGTGCTCCACGAGCTGCTCGGGGAGGGAAACGTCAAGAACTACGACGGCTCCTGGACCGAGTGGGGCAACCTGGTCGACGTGCCGATCGAGAAGGGCTAGGCAGTGAGTGACGGCGACCGGCCCGCCGGCCGGTCGCCGTCACACTCACTTCACGACGCGGTACTTGAGGTGCGCAACCCCGGGTGCCTCGACCGCGCGGAGCTGTTCGAGCTTCAGGTCCGGGCCCACGCCATCGAAGAGGCGCTCGCCGCCGCCGAGCACGAGCTCGGAGACGTGGACCTCCAGCTCGTCGACGAGTCCGGCCGCCAGGTACTGGTTGATGATGTCGGCGCCCCCGCCGATGTAGACGTCCTTGCCGTCGGCGGCCTCCTTCGCCTGCTCGAGCGCGGCCTCGATCCCATCGGTGACGAAGGTGAATGTCGTGTCCGTAAGCGTCAGGGGCTCGCGCCCGTAGTGGGTGAGCACGAAAACGGGCATGTGGAAGGGCGGATCCTCGCCCCACCAACCGTTCCAGGGCTCATCGGGCCAGGGACCGCCCCCTGGTGGGCCGAACTTGCCACGGCCCATGATCTCGGCCCCGATGTTGTCGTGGGCTTCCTCGAAGATCGGCGTGTTCTCGTTGACCTCGCCGCCCTCCCGGCCATGCGGCTCGCGCCACGCCTTCAACTCGAGCATCCAGTTGTGCAGGTCCTCGCCGCCCTCGCCGAGGGGATTCTCCTGGCTCTGGTTCGGGCCGGCGACATAGCCGTCCGCCGAAACCGCGATGTGCACTCTCACCTTGCTCATGTCTGTGTAGACGCCTCCTGTAGTCGAAACTCATCGGATGTCCTGCCAGTCTGCCGTTTGGGCGGTGTTGCCGTTTGGGTCCGCAGCGTGGACTCCGGCAGGCGCAGAACCACGATCAGCGCCACGGCGGTGAGCGGAGCCGCCACCAGGAACACGGCCTGCGCGCCGTCGATGACGCCGCCGCGGACCGCGCTGCCGAGTCCAGCGCTCGCGTCGGAGACATGCGAGCCGGCCTGAGAGGCGAAGACCGCGCCGAGCACGGCGGCGCCAACGGCTCCGCCGAGGCCTCGGAAGAACCCGGTTACCGACATTGCGATGCCGAGCTCTCGACGCTCGACCGCGTTCTGCACCGCGGTGATCAGGACTTGAGTGACCATGCCGAACCCGAGTCCGAAGACGACGAGCGCGAGGCCGATCGTCAGTGCCGACGGATCGCCGGCGACCACCGCGAGCACGATGAGACCGATGGTCATCAGCGCCAGGCCCATGACCGGGAATCGCTTATATCGCCCCGTGCGGGCGATGCTTCGCCCGGACACCGTGGTCGAGACCGTGATGCCGAGCATCGCCGGCGCCAGCAGCAGACCGGCCTCGGTAGGAGTCACTCCAGTTGCCGTCTGCAGGAGCAGGGGCACGAACACGGTCACCGAGAAGAGCCCAGCCGTCCCGAGGAAGAGCGCGGTGCTGGCGACGCCGACCGTGCGGGTGCGAAGCAGGTGGAACGGGACGATCGGATCAGCCGCGGCTCGCTCTCGTGCGAGGAGCGCCGCGGAAAGTGCGACCGTCGCGGCGATCAGTCCTGCGATCGGCGCCGACACCCAGGTGTAGTGGTCCCCGCCCCAGATGCAGGCCAGCATCAGCGAGCTGGTCGCGCCTGCGAGCAGCGCGGCGCCGATCACGTCCAGCGGGCTGCGAGGGCCCTCGTTGGGGGGTGCCGGGAGCCGGAGCCTGAGTCCGGCGAGCGCGGCGAGCCCGATCGGGAGGTTCACGAGGAAGACCCAGCGCCAGCTCGCGTTCTCCACGAGCGCGCCGCCGATCAGTGGCCCGACGACGGTGGCAGTCGCGAAAACGGCGGCGATGTAGCCCTGGTAGCGACCACGCTCGCGCGGGGAGACCAGGTCGCCGACCGCGGCCATCGCCAGGGTCATCAGGCCACCTGCGGCAGCGCCCTGGACCATTCGCACACCGATCAGCTGTGGGATGTCCTGGGCTCCCGCACAGAGGGCGGAGGACAGTACGAAGACGGCAAGCGAGATCTCCAGCAGGAGCTTGCGGCCGTGGCGGTCGCCGAGCTTGCCCCACAGCGGCATCGTCGCGCCCGCAGCCACCACGTAGGCCGTGACGACCCAGCTGACGTCGCTGATGCTGCCGAGGTCCCCCGCGATCGTCGGCAGGGCCGTGGCCAGGATCGTCTGATCGAGGACCGCCGGGAGCATTGCTAGAACGATCGCCGCGAAGGGAATCCGGACGGAATTGGAGCTCATGGTCTTCCTTTCAGGTTCAGACGGTGAATACTTATAGTCACTATAACAATTTAGTGGCAGTATAGTTCCCGCATGGCCAAATCCGAAACCAGAGTCAGAGACGGCGCCCGGGTAGGCCTTCGTGAGCGGAAGAAGGCGCAGACGCGGCAGCAGATCGCCGATACCGCTCGGCGCCTCTTCCTCGAGCGCGGGTTCGACGCGGTCACCGTTGCCGAGGTGGCTCGGGAGGCGGAGGTCGCCCAGAAGACCGTCTTCAACTACTTCCCCTCCAAGGAGGACCTCTTCTACGGCCGGCTCGAGGCCTTCGAGGAGGAGCTGCTCGCCGCGGTCCGGGAGCGGCGGCCGGGCGAGAGCGTGATCGCAGCGTTCCGCGAGTTCGTGATGAAGCGGCGGGGTGCCCTGCAGCTTCAGGACGACGAGGAGGCGACCCGGCAGATGCGAGCGATCAACCGGGTGATCAGGGAGAGCCCAGCCCTGCTCGCCCGCGAGCGCGAGGTGTTCGACCGCTACAGGGACTCTCTCGCCGAGCTGCTCGCGAGCGAGATGCGGTCACCGGAGCGCGCGATCGAGCCACGGGTTGTGGCGAGCGCGCTGATCGACGTGCATCGCCTTCTGATCGGATACGTGCGCGAGCGGACTCTGGCCGGCGATGCCGCGCGGGACATCGCGCGCGGTGTGCGCGCAGAGGGCAAGCGGGCGTTCGCGCTCCTGGAGCGCGGCCTGGGCGACTACGGCGTCAAGGCCTGATTCGCTCCAGGAGGAGCCCGAGGATCCGGGCGGTCGCTCCCCAGATCAGGCTGTCCGCGATCAGGTAGGTGTCGGTCTTGATCGGGACGCCTCGGCGGACCAGGCGCCGCTTCGCGTACGCGGCGACCAGATCATCCACGGACGCGACCAGGACGCTCTCGACCTCTGACGGGTTCGGCTCGAAGCGCATTCCTTCCTCGATCAGCCCGACGAACGGGTGGACCTTGTAGTTGGTGACGAAGGTGCCGATCGGGGGCAACGCGCCGACGACCTCGACTCGGTCGCGCGAGAGACCGATCTCCTCCTCGGCCTCGCGAAGGGCCGTGTCGAGCAGCTCCTCGCCCTCGTCGCGCCGGCCGCCGGGGAAGGAGATCTCCCCGGCGTGGCGCTTCAGGTCGGAGCGGCGCTCGGTGAAGACGAGGCCGGGGCGCTCGGGCCAGCCGTGCATCGGGACCAGGACCGCAGCCTCGGTCCGCCCGTGGGCGTCGAGCTGCTCGGCGTCGGCCGGCTTCAGCAGCAGCGAGCTCAAATCAGATGATGACTTGGACGGTTCCGCCATCGACGCTCCAGGCCGCGCCGGAGGTGTAGGAGGCCTGCTCCGAGCACAGGAAGACGATCGCGCCCGCGATCTCGTCGGGCTCGGCGAGCCGGCCGATCGGCCTCTTCGACCCCGCGGCGTCGAGCGCCTCGTCACGGCTGGAGTGTCCGGCGAGCTCCTTCGACTGGTCGAGCAGCCCGCCCTCGTCCATCCAGAGCCCGGATTTGACGGGGCCGGGGCAGATCGCGTTGACCAGAACTCCGTGCGGCGCGTAGCGGTCCGCGAAGAGCCGGGAGAGGGAGAGCTCGGCCGCTTTGGCGACGGAGTACTCGGCCATCGCCGCGGAGGGGCGCTTGCCGGCGGTGCTGGAGACGTTCACGATCCGGCCCCAGCCACGCTCCCGCATCGCCGGGGCGGCGGCCCGCATCAGCCTCATCGGCGCCATCACGTTCAGCTCCCAGGCCGCATACCAGTCCTCGTCGGGGATGTCGTCGAGGTCGCGCCATTGCGCCGTGCCGGCGTTGTTGACCAGCACGTCGAGCTGGCCGAGGCGCTCGTCGGCCTCACGCTTGATCAGGACGGCCGACTCGGCATCGGTGACGTCGGCGACCAGCGACTCGGCCCGCCCGCCGGCCTCCTGGCCGGCCGCGGCGCAATCGTCGGCGGCGTCCAGCAGGGCGTCCTCGGACAGGGCGACCAGGAGCACGTCGGCGCCCTCGGCGCAGAGCATGCGCGCGGTGGCGCGGCCGATCCCGCGGCTGGCGCCGGTGACCACGCAGGCGCGGCCCTTGAGCCCGAGGTTCACGACTAGGCCTCGGTCAGCTCGAGCGAGTCGTTGATCTCGACGTCGTCCGCCGCGAGGGCCTTGTGCACCGGGCACTTGCCCGCGATCACCAGGATCCGCTTGCGCTGCTCGTCGTCGAGGTCGGTCGGAACCTTGATCTTGACCTCGAACCTGGCCGGCGCGTCGCCGGTCGGCGCAGTGAAGTCGACCGCGACCTCGACATCGCCCAGGTCCCATCCCTTCCGGTCGGCGTACATCTCGATCGTGATCGCGGCGCAGCTCGCCAGGGACGCGGCGAGCAGCTCGGTGGGCTTCGGGCCCTGGTCGCCACCGCCCCGGTCCTCGGGCTCGTCGGCGATCAGGTGATGCTCGCGGATCTCGATCTCGTGCTCGTATCCCTTCCTGCGCCGGACGACCACGCTCTCCGGCATCAGCTCTTCTCCCGGCCTTCGAACATCTGCGGGTTGGGCTCGTCGGCGAATCGGGCGAGGGCGAAGGCGAGGTCGGAGGCGCGGTTGAGGTATCGGAGAACGGCATCCGAGGCGAGCCCTTCGGACTCGCGGAGCTCGACGAGGCGCCGCTCGGCGCGGCGGATCGCCGAGCGGGCCACATCCAGTGCCGCGGAGAGCTCGGTGCCGCCGGGAATGACGAAATGCGGGGGCAGGTCGACCTGGTTCATGTACCGGTCGATGTCCACCTCGAGGGCCTCGACCATCGCGTCGGTGATCCGGCTGATCCCGTCCTGGAGGCGGTCGGCGGCCTCGGGCGAGGTGGCCAGCTCGGCTCCGGCGACGAACAGGTCCTGCTGCAGGGAGAGGATGGTCGCGTGGAGGTCGGCCCGGTTGTCGGCCTTGCAGAGCGCGCGGGCGACGCCGAGCGCGGAATTGGCCTCGTCGATCGAGCCGTACGCCTCGGTTCGCGGGTTGGTCTTCGGCACGCGCCCGCCATACCAGAGGGACGTCGTGCCGTCGTCGCCCTTCTTCGTATAGATCTTGACCATGAGACGACGATATCCAAGGAGGCCAGGATGACGGTGAATGTGCTGTTCGCGGGCATCGCGGTCGCCGATCTGGAAGCGGCGGTCGAGTGGTACGAGCGGCTCCTCGGCGGTCCCCCAGACATGAGCCCGAACGAGACCGAACGGGCCTGGAGGCTGACCGACGAAGCCTGGATCTACGTCGTCGCCGATGCGGAGCGCGCCGGCAAGGGACTGTTCACCGTGATGGTCGATGACCTGGCTGACCGCCTGGAGGGGATGCGCAACCGTGGCATCAATGTGGGTGACGTGGAAACACTCCGGCCTGGTACGCGCAAGGCGGTGATCTCCGATCCGGAGGGGAACCAGGTCGGCTTCGGCGAGGCGGTCAGTCCAGCGGGTTGAACACGATCCCTGTGAGGAGCTTGGGGAAGAAGTAGGTGGACTTCGGGGGCATCGTCTCGCCCGCGGCGGCGACGGCGCGGACCTGGTCGACGGGCGTGGGGCGGAGCAGGAAGGCGGCCTGGTAGTCGCCGGCGCCGAGCTTCGCGACGGCCTCGCCGATGTTCGGCGTGTACCCGATGCCGCGCTTGGCGGCGATGTCGTCGGTGCTCATGCCGAGGATTCCCTTGAGCACGAGCTCCTCGAGGATCGCGGCGTCGAGGGTCCGATAGGCCTCGCTGCGGCCCGCGAGGGCTTCGTCGAGCCGCGCGGTGTCCCCTAGGCGCAGCCTGAAGCTGCGCTCGAAGTGCGAGTCCATGTAGCCGAACACTCCGACACCCTTCTCGCCGCTCGGATCGAGGTCGTTGGTGGGGACCTGCTCGACGTCGAAGATCTCCTTCAGACCGTTGCCGAGCGCTTCCTGTCTCGCCGCGTCGTCCGCGAGCCCGGAGCTCAGCCTGTGCGTCGGAAAGACCGTGAGGCCGGGATCCTCGAGCGAGACCAGGGCCATCAGGACGTAATCGGCGGGGCCGCCGGGACCGACCTCCCGCTGGTAGGCGAGCGAGGTCTCGTAGCGATGGTGGCCGTCGGCGATCAGCAGCTCGGCGGGCTCGAGCTCGGCCGCGATCGCCTGGTGGACGGCGGGATCGCCGATTCGCCAGACGCGATGAGTGGTGCCATCGGCATCGGTGACCTCGCCCCAGGGGCTGCCGTCGAGGGCCGGCTCGAGGTGCTGCCAGGCGTTGCCGGGGTGGAGGGCGAAGATGGGGGAGAGGTTGTGGCGGGTGGCGCGCGTGAGGCGCAGGCGATCCTCCTTCGGCCCGGGCTGGGTGCGCTCGTGGGGCCGGATCCCCTCGCCGTAGGGCGCCAGCTTCATGCGGGCGAGAAAGCCGCGGCGCGTGAGCCGCGATCCGCCGGGCGCGTCGTAGTCCTGCTCCAGCGCCCAGATCTGGGGCTGATCGTCGCGCGTCAGCGCGCCGTCGGCAGTCCACTCGCCGAGCAGCTTCGCGGCGTGCTCGTAGGGATCGCCGCCGCCCGGGTCTCGCGGCAGGTCGAGCTCGACGACGTTGTAGGGAGAGCGCCCGGCGAGCTCGGCGCGCTGCGCGTCGTCGATCACGTCATATGGAGGCGCGACGACGTCGGCGAGCGATCCGACCTTGGCGAGGTCGTAGTGGAGCGCCTGAATTGGACTGACCTCGGCCACGGGCGCGGAACCCTAGCCAGCCACGTGGCGGCACACCCTCGTCACATTCCGCGCGCCAGGTGGCACACGTTCTCGATTCGAATCGAGTCGTGACCTATCCGCCGTATATGAGGGAAAAGGCGCGCCAGCTTCGGCGCGACAAGGACTTGACCATTGACGAGATCGCGGAGCGGCTGGCGGTTTCGAGAACCACGGTGTATTTCTGGGTCGGCGATATGCCGAGGCCGAAACGCTGTCTCGCTCGGAAGAGGGTCGGACACGCCCTGGGCAACGCTGCAATGCAGAAGAAGTACCAGCGTCTGCGTGATGAAGCCCGTGAGCTCGGAAGGTGGGAATTCCCGCGGCTTGCGCGATGTCCGTCCTTCAGGGACTTTGTCTGCCTCTACATCGCCGAGGGATACAAGCGCTCCCGAAATACGGTCTCACTCGCCAATTCCGATGCCGCGGTGATCAAGCTCGCAGATACGTGGATTCGAGCTTTCGCTCGCAACCCGGTCCGGTACTCGGTTCAGCATCATGCGGATCAGCGGTTCGATGAGCTGGCTGACTACTGGGCAGTCGAGCTTGAGGTTCCGCCCGCGGCGATCGGATTTCAGAGGAAGTCGAACAGCAGCCAGCTGAAGTATCGGACCTGGCGCTCCAAGCACGGCGTCCTTACGGTCAGAACGGGCGACACGCTCCTCAGGGCCCGGCTGCAAGGGTGGATTGATCGGATTCAGCAAGCCTGGCTAGACTCGCCACACGGGGCGTAGCGAAGCCTGGTATCGCGCACGGTCTGGGTCCGTGAGGTCCCCGGTTCGAATCCGGGCGCCCCGACTTTCGTCGCGTCCCGCGCGATGCTTAGGGGAGGAAGAGGGTCGCGCTCGCAGGCGCTTTGGCGATCGTCGCGCTCGCGGGCTTCAGCTCGATCGCGCTGGCGGACGACAGCCAGATCCGGATCAGCGAGGTCTACCTCGATGGGTCCGCGTCCCATGGCGACTTCGTGGAACTGCAGATGTTGGCCGATGGGCAGACGATCCCCGCTAACGCGGCGATCCGGATGTGCAACGCGACCGCGTCAGGCTGCATCAACTTCTTGTTTCCCGCAAGCAGCCTGGCCGCATCCACGAGCCAGCGCACAATCTTGTTTGGCTGCGGCGACAACCCCAACACCGACTTCGGCATTCCGGCGGCCACCTCACCGCCGAATCTCAACAGCTTTCCGCTCGCCGGGGGGCACGCCTGTTACATGGAGTCAGTCGCGCCGAACATCCCGATCGACTGCGTGAGTTGAGGTAACTCGACGGGGACCGCGCCGTCGGTAGGTAGCCCCGCACCGGCGCTGAACGCGGGCCAGTCCCTCACGCGCACCGAAGCGCGCGGCTGCTCGACGCTGATGGAGGCGATCGACGACAGCGACAACAGCGCCGCCGATTTCTCGCTTGCGACCCCCTCGCCGCGCAACAACCTCACGACACCGACCGAGCACGCCTGTCCGCCGCCCGCCGCGTCGGCCCCCACGCCGCCCGCGTCCCAGAAAAAGAAGAAGCGCAAGAAGAAAAAGAAGAAGTAGCGCGCTAGAGCACTCCCTCGGCGCGCAGCCACTCCTCCGTCTTCTCCATCCCGGCATCGAGGTCGTGGGCGGGCTCATACCCGAGCGACTCGCGGGCCCGCTCGATCGAGTAGCTGCCGCGGCGGTTGAAGTAGTCGATCGCGGCCGGGGTCGCCTCGCTGCGGCGGCCGCGTACCTTCGCCGCGAGGTCCATCGCCCGCGCGACCTCACGCACCACCCGGGTCGGCGCCGTCCGGGGTCCGTCGATCCCGAGCATCCGGCAGTAGTGCCCGAAGAACTCCCCGATCGTCGGCGTCTCCGCGCCGGTCAGGATGAAGACACGGCCCTCGGCCGCGGGGGTGGTTGCGGCGCGGACGATCCCGTCGACCAGATCGTCGACGTAGACCGGGCTGTGCACGCCGCGGCCGCCGTCGGGAAGGATGAGCTGCTTCGCCTTCAGCAGCCGCACCGGCTCGGTCGTCCAGGGCCGGGAGCCCGGCCCGTAGACGTCGCCGGGGCGGACGATCGTGCACGGGATCTCCCCCTCGGAGTGGGCCTCCAGCACCACCTGCTCGCTGGCGATCTTCGTGTCCACGTAGTGCACGCCGTTGGGCCTGACGGGGGTGCGCTCGTTGACCTCGCCCTCGAAGTTGAAGCCGTGCACGACGATCGAGGACAGGTGCACGAACCGCTTCGCCCCGCCCGCGATCGCCGCGTCGAGCACGTGCCTCGCCGCCGCCACGTTCGTCTCCCAGTAGCCCTCGCGAGAGCTGTACATCCCGACCACGGCGGCGGTGTGCACCACCAGGTCACATCCCTCGGCGTGGCTCTGCCAATCGCCGGGCGCCGTCAGATCGGCGCGCCGGTGGGTCTCGTCACCGGTCTCGATCAGGTCCACGCCGCGGACCTCGCTCCCGAGCGCGCGGAACCGCTCGACCAGCGCCCGCCCGATGAAGCCGGCGGCCCCGGTGACGAGGACCCGCTTCGGCGGGTCAGCCACCGTGCTCCACCGCGTCGATCGCGGCGCGGGTGCTCTCGGCGGCATCGGGGTCGGCAAGGTCGATCCCCGGAGGGAGCTCGACGTGGAGCTCGCCGGAGGGGTCGAGCTGGACGTGAGCCGTCTCGGAGCGGCAGTCGAGGACGTGGCCGCCGCGGGAGCGGTCCTCGGAGATGAAGTGGAGATGCCAGCCGGCCACCTCGATCCCATCGGCGTACTCGGGGAAGCGGAAGCCGAGCATGGTGCCGTCGACGCCGGTCAGCTCGAAGACCCGCTGCTCGCCCACCACCTCGGTCAGCGGCCGGTAGGGGGGCTCCTGGCGCGGCACCGACCGCGCCTTCACGAATTCGAAGCGGCCGTCGATGCGAACCGCGCAGGAGGCGGTGTCGGCTGGGATCCTCCGGTCGATCTCGGCAAGCAGGCGGTCGTGGTCGAGCGAGCCCTCGAGCTCGAAGCCGATCGCGGGGTGGAACGGCACGACGACGGCGAACGGCGTGCGCTCGTCCGCCGCGACCTCGGTGACTTTGCCACCGACGTCGGCGCGGTAGAAGCGACCGCCGAGGGCGATCATCTCGCCGTCCAGGTGGTTCAGCGTCCCCAGGCCGAGGTCGCCCCGCTCGGCGAGCTCCGCGAAGCTCACGTCGCCCTCGAAGGAGCCATCGAGCAGCGCACCGATCGTGGAGGCTTGGAAGAGGACATGAGGGTCGTGCTCCGCGTGCAGTTCGGCGCGGCGCATCGCCTCGACGTGCAGCGAGCGGATCCAGCGCTCGTCGAGGCTCATCCGGCGGGGTCCAGGGTGCGGGCGGTCTTCGACTTCGGCACCTGACGCTGATCGGGGTTGGTGCCGAGGACGCGGTCGCTGAGGTTGTTGGTGATCCCGTGCCAGAAGTGCTCGTTCTTGAAGTGATGCAGGCGGTGGTTTCGCCAGATCGCCTTGTAGGCGCGCGTACGGGGCCGGTAGGCGGTGTGGATCAGGAAATGGGTCCACTCGTAGACGAAGACCATGCAGTAGCCGGCGATCGCCCCGCTCACCAGCGCGCCGATCGGGATCGGCCCGGCGAGCACCGTGACGATCGCCGCGACGAGCCCGATCGTTAGCGGGACCGCCACCAGCATCAGGAACGCCGCCTGCCACCAGTAGAGAAGGACCATGTCCAGGTCGTTGGGGTCGCCGTGGTGGGCTCGGTGAGCGCGCGCGGCGACCGTCTCGAGTTCGCGCCCGCGGAGCCTGATCGGCTTCGCATGCAGCAGGTAGACGTGGATCGCCCACTCCCCGAACGGGTAGATCGCGACGAGCGCGGCGACCGCGGCCGCGTCGCGCCAGGTGGGATCGCCGATCGTCGCTCGCAGCGCGAGGAGCACCACCACTCCGGCGCCGATCACCCAGGGCGACTCCTTGCGCAGGAACCCGCGCCGCGCCTGCCCGAGCGAGCTGACCTCTCCGGAGCGCATCTCGATCACGCAGCGTAGTCCGGCGCCGATGCCGGGGAGGAACCGCGACAGATCGCCCTGCGCCCAGGTACAGTGCCCGGCTACGCATTTTTAGGTAGACGCCAAACGGGAGAAATGGGGCGCGGATGAGCTTGCTTGATGGACGGAAGTCGATCGGACGACGGCGCCTGCTGGGCATCGCGCTCGCGCTGGGGCTGCTGGTGGCCCTGCCGGCGCTCGCGCTCGCCCACGTCGAGCGCGCCTCCTACTGGCCCGACCCCGCCCCCGACACCTCCATCCATCCGTCCGCCGGGGGATCGGTCCCCGCGGTTCGCAAGCTCTACAGCGCCCTCAAGAAGAAGGCCCCCGGGACCAGCCGCGTCGTCTGCGCGCGGGTGCCGAGCAAGAAGCTGCGAAAGCACGGCAGCGTCAAGAAGCTGTCGAAGAACCCCTCGATCAAGGCTCTCAAGAAGGACCTGAGATCGGCACGCCGGCACGGCTACAAGCTCCGAGAGACCCAGCCGGCCATCCACGTCACCAAGAAGCGGGCCAAGAAGCTTCGCCGCTTCAACATCAGGCTGCTCAGGCACTGCCGCTACAGCTCGATCCAGGCCGCGGTCACGGCTTCCGGCAACAACGACCGGGTCGAGATCATGCCCGGCGTCTACACGGAGCCCGCATCTCGCGCCGCGCCGACCCAGGACCCCGCCTGCGCGAGCCTCGTGGAGACGAACGATCACGGCGCCACGGGGGCTCTCTCCTACAAGTATCAGGCGACCTGTCCCAACGACCAGAACCTGATCGCCGTGATCGGGCGGGAGCCTGGCCCGAATCCGCCGCCCCAGCCTCCCTCGGTCGACCGGCACGGGATCCCGGACCTCGGCCGGTGCATCCGGTGCAACCTGCAGATGCAGGGGACCGGCGTCAGCCCTGACGACGTCATCATCGATGGCGGCGATCCGGCATTGGGCGACCACGGGCCCGCCGGGGCGAACCCGCCGGACTACGCAAAGGACGTCGGGATCCGGGCCGACCGGGCGGATGGCTTCGTGCTCGACAACATGAAGATCCGTCACGTCAACGAGCACGCCATCTACGTGACAGAGACCGATGGCTTCCATCTCGACCGCTTCAAGGCCGCCTACGCGAAGGAGTACGGCCTCCTCACCTTCGTCGCCGACCATTCGCTGGTCGAGAACTGCGACACGTGGGGCAGCGGAGACGCCGGCGTCTATCCGGGCGCGGCGGCGGATACGTGGGATGCGGTGCCACCGGATCAGCGCCGGCGAAGCAACGAGATCCGCGACTGCGATTCACACCACAACGCGGCCGGCTACTCGGGCACCGACGGCAACGCGCTCTGGATCCACGACAACAACTTCTACGACAACACCCTCGGGTTCACGACCGACGTCTTCACGGCCCCGGGGCACCCGGGATTCCCGCAGGACTCGGACCTGATCGAGAACAACAACTTCTTCTCGAACAACTTCAACCTCTATCTGCGGCCCTGCAACGCCGGGGAGAAGCCCGGCCCCTACGGCCCGAACCAGGGCTGCTCGGACGTCGTCCCGACGGTCCCCGAACCGGTCGGCACCGGGCTCTGGATCGCGGGCGGCAACCACAACGTCATCCGGAACAACCACTTCTGGGACAACTGGAGACGAGGGACGATGATCTTCGCGGTCCCCGACCAGCTCGTCTGTGGCCCGGCCGGCGTCGACCCGGCCCTGCTCGCCGGCTGCGACCCGACGAAGGTCCCGCCCTCGACCTCCTACAACAACGAGGTCTACGGGAACGTCATGGGGCAGGCGCCCGACGGGACCAGGGCCCGAAACGGCGTCGATTTCTGGTGGGACGACTTCGCCAGCAACACCGGCAACTGCTGGCACGACAACACCGGCGTCAATGGGGATCGCGCGAGCCTCAAGACCGTCCCGCCGATGGCGCCGGTCGCGGGCAAGTCGCTCCCCGGTTTCCTGCCGGAGAACTGCGCCAGCAGCATCGGGACAGGTGGACCGACGCAGGAGGCGGAGCTGCTCGCCTGCTTCGCCGACTTCACCTTCGACGTCAACAGCTGCAGCTGGTTCTCGACGCCCGCGAAGCCATGACCGCGGAGAAGTAGGCAGCGGGAGGGGGACCGACCCGGGGAGCCTCCCGTGGCTCCGCGCGCCGGTCCCTCGTCGTTTCCCGCTGCGTACCCCTGAGTACGACTCGAAGACCGGGGGACATCCTACCTAATTTTCCCCTCCATGAAAGTGATTAGGATGGACGTCCACGCTCGGCCCCTGATGACGCCTGATCCGGCGGGGTTGGCCGCCGGTACGCTCCGCGTGCGGGCCCCCGTAGCTCAGCTGGATAGAGCGCCGGCCTTCTAAGCCGGATGTCGCAGGTTCGAATCCTGCCGGGGGCGTCTCCCGAGACCGAGGTGCCTGCGCAACTCCCTTTGCCGGGGTGGGTTAGATTGGCTGAGCTTCAGGGGGAAGGAACCCGCTGAGAGGAGAGGTCTTGTACGCCCACGCCGTTTCGCTTCGTGTCCGGAGGACAGTCGCCCTCATCGTCATCGGCCTGGCCGCGTTGTTCGTGGTCGTCGTCTCGAGCCAGCGTGCCGAGGCGAAGGCGAAGGCGAAAGCCGTCAAGGTCGTCAAGGGCCCGAAGGGCCTGAAGTTCTACAAGCCGCCGAAGAAGAAGAAGCTGCCGAAGCACCCGGGCCAGCTGATCTGGGCGCGTCCGGCGACCGGGCTCGTTCCGCTCCAGAACGCGCGATACACGAAGCTCGTTCTCTACTCGTCACGGACGCCGCAGGGCAAGAAGACGGCTGTCTCGGGGTCGATCAGCGTGCCGAGGGGCAAGCCCCCGAAGCACGGCTGGCCGGTGATCAGCTGGGCGCACGGGACGACCGGCGTCGCGGACGTCTGCGCTCCCTCGCGGAACAGCGTGACCAGTCCCGCGCAGCCCTACATCTCCTACATCTACCCGGACCTGAATGCCTGGCTTGCCGCCGGGTACGCGGTGCTGCAGACCGACTATCAGGGCCTCGGCACACCGGGCCCCCACGCATACCTGGTCGGGACGGCCGAGGGCCGCAGCGTCGTCGACATCGTCTCCGCGGCGCGCCAGCTCGACCGCAAGATCGGCAAGCGGTACCTGATTGCCGGCCACTCGCAGGGCGGCCAGTCCGCGCTCTTCGCGGCCGGTCTCGCACGTAGCTGGGAGCCGAAGCTGAAGCTGCGCGGCACCGTCGCGTTCGCGCCTGCTTCGCACATCCTCGATCAGGAGTCGCTGCTGCCGGCGCTCACCGCCCCCAGCAGCCTCACCGCCCTGGCGACGATGATCATCAGCGGTGCCTCGACGCAGTCGACCGCGATCGACGTCAACAAGATCCTCTCGGATCCGGTGCTCCAGTTCTATCCGCTGCTGGAGAGCCAGTGCCTGTCCCAGCTCGGGCAGTCGAACGAGCTTGGGGGCATCCCGCCGTCGCAGCTCGAGCGCTCAGGCGCAGACCTGAGCGCATTGCGGCCGGTATTGGCGGCGATGAACCCGGCAGTGCACACGGCGCCCCCCGTCCTCGTCGAGCAGGGAACTGCCGACGCCACGGTGTATCCGTTCCTCACCGACCAGCTCGTCGGTGAGCTTCAGGGGCTCGGGGATCAGGTGACCTACACCAAGTACCCGGGCGTCGATCACAGCGGGGTGGTGACGGCCGGCGCGCAGGAAGCGCTGTCCTTCTTCCAGCAGCTGCTGCCCCCGCGAAGCTGAGCTGAGTGGATCGCGGCCCCGGGTTCATCCCGGGGCCGCGGCTCACGCTAGATTGAAGCGACGCGGTGGGCGTAGCTCAGTTGGTAGAGCTCCTGGTTGTGGTCCAGGTGGTCGCCGGTTCGAGTCCGGTCGCTCACCCCTCACGGAAAGCCAATCAGCACGCGGGTTCAGGTGTCCCCAGGTCGTTCTTGACTGACTGGCTCTTGTTCCATTCGTCGATGTGTCCCCCCGCGAGGTCGGCTCGGAGATGACGCGGCAGCGCCGTGAGACCGCGTAGCGGCGCCCGTCGACATTGAGTACTGCCCACCGGCCCACCCCGCGAACGCTTCCAGGGCCCAGCTCCTTCGCACTCCCGACCAGCTGCTCAGCCACGCCTTGCCCCATTCCCGGCCCCTAGGGCAGTATTGAGCTCGTCCGAGTGACGTGCTCTGGCCAGTCCGAATCGATGCGGCTCAGCATCGCGTCGAACCCCGCACCACCCACGTCCTCGCCCTGGAGGTGGTACAGGCGGCCTCCGTCGCCCTGGATCTCGGTTGGCTGCTCCCCTGTCGTCTGTTCGAGCTCATCGATGATCTCCCGCCCGCGCTCGTCGACTGGAACCAGCCGGATTACACCCGCCATAGAGGTGGATGGTAAACCGGACCGCGATCCTGGCCGAGGCTGCGAGATCGCAGCTCGCTTGCCGCGAAAGCACTGCTTTGCATGGGAAGCAGGCGTTTCCTTCCCGTGTGAGGGAGGCGCGCCGAATGGAGCGGGCGGCTTGCCCACCCCGCCGCCGGGTAATAGAGTCGCGCCGCACCAGCAGATAGGCGACGCCAAGGCCTCGGCAGCCTTACGTGAGGCGGCGTCGGCGTTCAACGAGAGGAGCACTCATGCCGACGGTGATCGCCCATCATGAGGTGAGGGACACGCAGCACTGGCTCTCTTCGCCGAAGCGCGAAGAGGTCTTGGCCCCCCTCGGCGTCAGCAACATTCGCACGTTCGTGAGTCAGCAGAATCCGCAGCGCGTTGCGGTTCTGATGGACGTCGCGGACCTCGACGCGATGATGGAGGCGTTGGCGAACCCCTCGCCCGAGTTCGCGGAGGCGATGGAGTACGACGGCGTGCTGCCCGAAACGATGTCGATTCTCGTTCAGTCGTAACGAAACGAGGTCGATCCCTTCACCACCATCCATTCGAGCGGGAGCGCATGTACGTAGTCGTCAATCACCTTCGCTTTCGCGATCCAGTGACCGATACGACCGTCGAGGCGACACGGGACGCGGTCAAGCAGGTCGTCGACGCGGGGGCGCTCGCTGCCCGCGTCGTCAAAGCTGGCGACACGCACCTGATTCTGCTGCTCGACTTCCCCTCAGAAGAGGACGCAGACCGCGTCTCACGCGAGGTCGGAGGCCCATGGATGCGCGAGAACATCGTGCCTCTCCTCGCCGGTGACACGGAGCGCAGCGTCGGCGAGGTGATCGCCTCCGGGTGAGCCTCGGGGTGCCCACAACGCCCAGTCGGAGCACCGTGCGGTCGCCCGCCGGCGAGCCGCTCCTTCGGGCTGACAGCAGGCTTTTCGCGACGGGCCATGCGGATGCTCGCTGCGGGCGCAGGCAGGAGCGACGGACGGCGCTGAGCTGACGCCTGCAATCGCGTGCCGGCGGAACTAGCGAGGGCTTCGGGCGATCCTCCGCTCACGCCCCTTCCTCGCGCATCGCAGCAGCGCAGCGCCACTCGCGGGTAATGCTCGTTCGGACTGAATGAAGAAGCCGCGCGGCATGCCTGCCGCGGTCCAGCTAGCAGCCGAGACTGCGCAGTCTCCTGCGGGAGTCCTTGATGTTCCGTTCGAGCTGCCGGCGCTTCGCCTTGGAGGTTGCCTTGGCGCGGACACGCTTCTGGCGCCTGAGCTTCTTGCGGAGACGGTTGCAGGCCTTGGTCCCGGTTGCCGCTTCGGTCCCGGGTGCGCCCTGCGTTCCCGCCGGTCCGGCGGGGCCGGGCGGTCCCTGGGGAAGCAGGCCACCGGTGCCCGACAGCGGCACGCTGGCGAGCCCCGCCGGATCGTTGCTGGCGATCATCAGGGCTCCCGAGCGGGCGCCCTGATCCTGCGGAGCGAAGCGGACGGTCAGGTCGCAGCTCGCCGCCGGCGCGATCTGGCCCAGGCAGCCGTTCGAGCCGACGAAGAAATCCCCCGGATCGCTGCCGGCCATGGTCAGGCTCGAGATCGAGAGTGCGGCCGTGCCGGTGTTCGTGATCGTCAGCGGCAGAGGCCCGCTCACCGTCTGTTGCGGTTGGATGCCGCCGAAGCTGAGGCCGCCCGGGGGGCTGAACGAGAGCGCCGGAGCGGCCGTCAGAGCGCTGATCTGCACGGTCGGCGTACCGCTCGGTGCTGTCGAGATGAAGGCGTTGGAGAGGGTCGCCGACGTATAGCTCGAGCCCGCGCCGCCGCCTCCGCCGCCACCCACGCCCGAGGTCGGACCGTTGCTCTCGCCGCCCGCTCCGCCGCCGCCGCCGCCGTAATAGCCGTCCCCGCCGCTGCCTCCACCGCCAAGGGCCCCGCCCGCGCCCATTCCGCCGATCCCAAGGCTCCCGTCACTCCCGGCGCTCCCGTTGAACAGGTTGCCGGCGCCACCGGCACCCCCGGTTCCCCCGCTGGAGAGCGTGCCGCCTTCTCCTCCGCTCCCTCCGAGGGCGGTGCTGGTCGAATCGGCTCCCGGGGCCCCGGTTTGGGCGAAGGCACCGGCGCTTCCCCCGACGCCGCCGCCAACCGTATCCCCGCTGCCTCCGCCCCCGCCGCCACCGCCAGCGACGATCAGCGTCTCACCACCGTTCACATAAGTGGCCTGGCCGCCGATGCCGGGGAAGGGACCGTTCGCCGCGACGTTGAGATCGAGCTGCTGCCCGGGTGTGACGGCCAGATTCGCCCTGACGACCGCGCCGCTGCCCCCGGCCGCGGCGCCACCGAAGCCCGGGTCAGCCGGTCCGCCCGAGCCGCCGACGGCGACGATCAGGAGCTCGGAGGTGCCGGCCGGGACTACGTAGCACTGTCCGCCCCCGGGACTGAATGACGTCGTTGTCCCCGCCGTCCCCGTCACGCAGGCCGCCTGTGCTGCGGCGGGCAAGAGCCATCCGCAAGCACACAGGACGGCGGCGAACAGCGTCCAACCTCGTAGCCGTGATGGACTTCCTTGCCTCACGAGAGTCGGCGACAGTCTCTCACGCGGTGACTGTTAGCCGACCGTTCCGTGGGGCGGACTCAACACGTGTTGGTTTGGCATGCGGCGGGAGGACATGCCGCGCAGCCGCTCCGCGTTCGGCTGGGCTGACCTTGGGTAGCGCAGGCAGACCCTCAGGTGAAAGCAGCCGCTAAGGCCGGCGCGGGTGATGAGCTGAAAAGCGCTGCTTTGGACTGACATGAAGAAGGACCTCCCCGGTTGCCACGCTTGACGTGCAACCGAAAAACGGACACCAAGGAGGCCCCAACACATGTTGCACGCTGGCCTGGATCCATCTCGCAAGAGGATCGACGTCTGCCTGCTCTCCGACCAGGGCGAGCTCGTCGAAGAGCTCGCCTGTCCGCCTGACCACGACGGCCTGAGAGGGCTTGCACGCCGAGCCGGCTCCCACGGCGAGCCGGTGGTGGGGGTGATCGAGTCGATGACCGGCGCCCGCTTCGTCCACGACACCCTCGAATCACTGGGCTGGGCGGTCGAGATCGCCGACGCCGCCAAGGTCAAGGGCCTGGCGCCGCTCGCCGCGAAGACCGACCGGATCGACGCCCGGGTGCTGGCACTGCTCTCCCAGCGCGACCTGGTGCCGGCGATCTGGCTGCCCGACCGGAGGGTCAGGGAGGAGCGAGAGCTCGCCCGCTTCAGGTTGCACCTGGTCAAACACCGCTCCCAGCTAAAGCACCGGATCCACTCGACCCTGATGAGCTTCGGGCGGCCCTGCCCGGTCACCGACCTCTTCGGGGTGGCGGGGCGCGAGCTGCTCGCGAAGCTGGAGGTCCCCGAGCCCTGGCTCGGCAACGTTCTCGCGAGCCTCGAGTTGATCGACTCACTCGAGACCCAGATCTCGGAGATCAACTCCCGCCTGCAGGCCGGCGGCGCCGATCACCCCTACGTTCCGAAGCTCCTGACGGTGCCGGGGATCGGCTCGGTCCTGGCCTTCACGATCGCCGCCGAGATCGGCGAGATCTCCCGCTTTGCCTCCCCGACCAAGCTGACCGGCTACACCGGCCTTTGCCCGCGGGTGGTGCAGTCGGGCGAGTCAGACCGCCGCGGCCCCCTGACCAAGCAGGGCCCGCGCTATCTGCGCTGGGCGCTGCTCGAGGCGACCATGCACGCGCTTCGACACCCCGCCTACTCAGAGCGCTACCAGCGAAACAAGCGCCGGCTGGGAAAGCAGCGCGGGGCCAAGGTCGCCCAGATCGACATCGCCCGGAAGCTGACGGTGGCGATCTGGCACATGCTCACCCGCAACGAGTCGTTCGCTCCCAAAGGCGCCGCTTTTCGCCTGGCGGCCTGACCGCCCTTTTGGACTTGCGCCGGGAGCGAACATCCAATGACCTGGTCCTCCCCGACGAGGAGGCCATAGAGACATGAGCAGCGCTCCAAGCCCACGAGCCGAGAGGGGGCTCTGACCCGATCAGAGATCGCTACTTGACAGCCGGTCCTTCTTCATAGAGGCGAGAAGCGGCGGTATGTGGCGCCGAAATCATTCTGCGGCCTTTTTCGCGGCGAGCCAACCGGCGGTACTGCGGGCGGGCAGTTCTGCGTTCGCACCCTCCCCTCCGCCGAGAGATACTGCGTAGGCGATGTCGGAGGAGAACGTGGACACGCTCCAGCGAGCCCATCAGGCCTGGAACGCCGACAATCTGGACGCCTTCTTGGCCGAGGCTGATCCCGAGGTCGAGTGGCATACCGCCCTTGAGCAAGCCTTGGAGGGCAGAGCAAGCACCTATCGGGGTCACGATGGCGTGCGACAGGCCTGGAGCGAATATCGCAGCCAGGCGTGGGGAGGTTTCATGTCTCAGATTCAGGAGATTCGCGACCTCGGCGAGTCGGTTCTGCTCCTCGGCCATCTCGACGCAAGCGGCCGCACGTCTGGTATCGAGCTCAGCCAGGAATTCGGGCAGCTCGTCACCTTCCGAGACGGGAAGATCCTCCGGACCGAGGATTTCCTCAGCCACGCCGAAGCCCTCGAAGCCGCCGGGCTGTCGGAGTAAGCGATGTCGGAGGAGAACGTCGAGTTCGTGCGGCGAGCGATTGATGCTTGGAACCGCGGCGAGCTCGACCCAGAGGAGGCCTATCACCCGGATGTCGAATTTCTGCCCCGTCGGGCCGCCACGGAGGGTGGGTATCACGGGCTTTCGGGCATCGAAGCTTTCGTCTCCGACACCTTCGAGGTCTTCGACAAGTTCGAGCTGAACTACGAGTTCACCGATCTCGGCGAGTGGGTGCTCGCCTGGGGCACCATCCATGTGCGAGCGAGAGGCAGCGGCTTGGAGACGGACATCCAAACCGGCGGCCTCATCGAGTTCCGGAACGGGAAGATCGTGCGCTGGGAGGACTTTGGCTCGAAAGACAAAGCCCTCGAAGCCGCCGGGCTGTCGGAGTAGGCGATGTCGGAGGAGAACGTGAAGGTTGTGCGCCGTGGCTTCGAAGCCTTCCAGCGAGGCGGACCCGAGGCGATGCTCGTCGAGCTGTTCAGCGACGACGTCATCACCTACCGCAATGACCCGGACGGAGCGACCCTCCATGGCAAGGCGGGATTCCGCGACGCCGTCGCCGACTGGACGGAGGATTTCAGCGACTGGCAGGTGCTTCCCCAGGAGTTCACCGATCTGGGCGAGCGGATCCTGGTTCGGGTCCTCCAAATAGCGCAAGGGAAAAACAGCGGCGTCCGTGTGGAGGAGGACTGGTGGTTCCTCTTCGAGGTGACCGATAGCAAGGTGTCGAAGATCAGCTTCTATTCCGACCCCGCCGAGGCCCTCGAAGCCGCCGGGCTGTCGGGATAGCCGCTCCTCGTCCAAAGCGGCGCCGGAGATCCCGGCCGGTCGCGCTGCTACTCGGGGAGCGTCTCGCCCGAGCCGCCCAGCTCTTCGGGGAAGTCCTTGAGCTTGGGGAGGCCATCCTTCATGGGCAGCACTGTCGACTCGTAATTGACGTGCACCCCAGGTTCAAACGGAAATTTAGGGATCGTCGCCGCGTAGACGTCGACCAGACCCCACTGCGGGTGCCGGGTCAGCAGATGACCGCCGCAGGCCTTGCACCACTGCCGGTAGCTCCGCTCGTTCTTGTTGTACTCGCCGATTTGGTCTTCTCCCTCGGTCACCTTGACCGCCTCGGGCTTCCAGAGCGTGAATGCGTTGACCGGGCCGGCGGACCAGCTTCTGCACGCGGCGCAATGGCAGTAGCCAGCGCCCTCCGGATCGCCCGTGACTTCAATCGTGACGGCGCCGCAGTAGCACTGCCCTTTGAAGGTCTTTTCATCCTGGCTCATGAGTTTCTCCGTCCGCTCGAGGTCTCGTCGTGACGTAGCCCAGGCAGTATCCCGCTCAAAGCGCCGCTTCTCGTGGTGGTCTCAAACCACCGCCGCACCACCCGAGAGAGTCAGCGACTTCGCTGACCAACGATGGAGGTGCGGAGATGCCAAAGGGCCACTACCTGACCGAGGCCGTCAAGGATGCGATCTGGGAGCTGCGAGCGGAGGGGCTGAGCGATCGCGAGATCGGGCGCCGGCTCGGCCTTGCCCGCGGGACCGTGAGCGACCACCTGGCGAGAGCGGGAGGCATCCGGCCGAGGGCCCGTCGGCGCCCCGAGCGCTGCCTGAGCTTGGAGGAGCGCGAGGAGATCTCCCGCGCGATCGCCCGCGATCGCTCGGCCCGCGCCATCGCCCGGGCCCTTCGCCGTTCCCACACCACGATCGCCCGGGAGATCGACCGCTGCGGCGGCCGTCGGCGCTACCGCGCCCACACGGCAGACCGCGAGGCCTCAAGGAGGGCGCGGAGGCCGCGACCGACGAAGTTCGAGCTCTGCCCGCAGCTGCGCCGGCTCGTCTCAGAGCGGCTTCGAGCCGACTACTCCCCCGAGCAGATCGCCGGCTGGCTCAGAATCCAATACCCCGACAATGAGGAGATGCGGGTCTCGCACGAGACGATCTACCGCGCCCTCTACGTCCAGGCGCGGGGGACGCTCAAGCGAGAGCTCACCCACCACCTCAGAAGGGGCCGGCAGAGGCGATATGCCCGCTCGCAGTCGTCAAAGCGCCAGGGCCAGGGCAAGCTCACCGGGATGGTGATGATCTCCGAGCGCCCGCCGGAGGTCGCAGACCGCGCGGTCCCCGGCCACTGGGAGGGCGACCTCCTGATCGGGACGCGAGCGAACGCGATCGCGACCCTGGTCGAGCGCTCCACCCGCTACTGCCAGCTCGTCGCCCTGCCCGAGGGGACCGGCGCCGTCGAGGTCGCAGATGCGCTCAAGGCGAGCATCGCCACCCTGCCGGCCCAGCTTCGCCGCTCGCTCACCTGGGACCAGGGCTCGGAGATGGCGGAGCACCGGCGCTTCTCGGTCGAGGCCGGTCTGCCGGTCTACTTCTGCGACCCCCGAAGCCCCTGGCAGCGGGGCTCGAACGAGAACACCAACGGCCTCCTTCGCCAGTACTTCCCGAAGGGCAAGAGCCTCGCCGGGGTGAGCCAGGAGCGCCTCGACGAGGTCGCCGCAAAGCTCAACGGCCGGCCGCGAGAGACGCTCGGCTTTCGGACCCCGGCCGAGAAGCTCACCGAGCTGATCGAGGGTCTCGAGGGGACCGGCGCCGAGCGCTGACTCGCTTCGGCCTACGGCCTTCGCTCGACAGCGCTCGGACTAGATGAGACGATGCGAGACGTCAGGGGTGGTGCATTGACCGGTTGAGGTCAAGGTCCAAAGCGGCTATTCGGGGAGCCCTCTCCCAGCGGCCGAGAGTCCCGCATTCACACGAAAGCAGGAGCCCAGGCTTGCAAGAGCCGGCTCGCAGACGCTAGGTTTCCCACAACGATCCAGCTAGAGGGAGGATTGAGATGCGGCGACGGTCCGGGAGTAGGGTTCACTCGGCAGGTCGGGGACGGCACACCTTGAAGCGCTTCGCGCTCGCTGGATCGCTTGCCGCGCTCTCGCTGGCCGCGAGCGCCTCGCCGGCCCCAGCTTCCGTGACGATCGGTCAGCTCGCCCCCGGTGTACCGACAACCACCTGCGGCAACACGGACTACGATGGCCTGCAGGCCAGCATTACCTCGGGCACCAGCTACGTCGTCCCGGCAGCCGGAACGCTCACCTCCTGGAGCCACAATGCCCGCGCCGCCAGCGGCCAGCAGCTGACGATGAAGATTTTCCGCAAGGTCGCCGACCCGGCGACCTACCAGGTCGTCGGCCACGACGGGCCTCGGAATCTGACCGGGGGAGTCCTCAACACGTTCCCGACCAACATCGCCGTGCAGCCCGGCGACGTGCTCGGGCTCAACATTCGCTCACCGACTGCCACCGCGTGCGGCTTCGCAGCCGCTCCCGGGGACACGATTCTCATCCATGGGACCGCTCCGGATGGCACCTCGGTCCCTGGCCTGCCGGATGGCGACTCCGGTGCCTTCGATACGCCCAACGACAGCGCCAGACTCAACATCAGCGCCGTCGTCGAGCCCACCAACTCCTTCACCCTCGGCAAGCCGAAGCTGAACAAGAAGAAGGGGACCGCGGTGCTCAAGGTGAGCGTCCCCAACTCCGGCACGGTCGTGCTGGGCGGCAAGGGCGTGAAGCCGGCTACCGCCTCAGGGGCGGTGATCGCCAAGACCGTCGACGCTCCGGGCACCGTGAAACTGGTGGTCAAGGCGAAGGGCAAGAAGCAAAAGCGCAAGCTGAAGAACAAGGGCAAGGTCGGGCTGAAGGCGAAGGTCACCTACACCCCGACCGGCGGCGATCCCAACACGCAGTCGAAGAAGCTGAAGCTGAAGCTAAAGCGCAAGAAGGGTTAGTTCTCGCTGTCGCTTCGCGCGAGAAGGCGAGCGTCAGCTCAAGACCGCTGCTTTCTCTTTGAAGAAGACCCAGCTGTCAAGGGGGTGACCTTCCCCCGGTCGCAGGTGTTGTCGTGCCGCTCCCAGCTGGTGGATGAGTTGAGCTCATTTCTCTTTCGGCGCTCGGGGCGCAGATCGTTCCTGGGAGCTGCCTCGGCCGCTCAATTCCATGCGGGACCGTCAGGCGGTCAGAAAGCAGCGGGAGTTCGCCGGGGCAGGTTGGTGAGGCTTGAAGGGCTCATCGCGGCTCAGAATGTGCCAGGCCGCGATCAGGAGCTTGCGGGCGACCGCCGACTTCGCCGGGTTCTTGCCGTGGCGGGCGCTCACCCGCAGGTAGTGGGCGTGCCAGGGGTTGGCGGGGCGCCAGGCCTGGTGGGCGGCCTCGACCGCCGCCCAGCGCAGGGTCCGCGAGCCGGCCTTCGAGAGCGCGCCGGTCGCCGAGCGCTCGCCGGACTGGCTGATTCGAGGCGCCAGGCCCGCGTAGCCGATCAGCTTTCCAGGCCCCGGAAAGCGGGAGACCTCGCCGATCTCGGCGGCGAAGGTGAGGCTGAGCAGCGGGCCCACCCCCGGGATCGTCGCCAGCAGGCTCGCCCGCTCGTCTGATCTTGCGAGCGGGCCCAGCTCGCGGTCGATCGGGTCGATCCGCCGATCCATCTCGGCGGCAAGCTCGAGCAGCTCCACGATTGAGTCCCGCCAGACCTCGGGAACTCCCCGGCGTTCCAAGAGCGCCATCGCATCCGGCTTTCGCAAGCGAGAGTGGGAGATCCGCAGTCCGAACTGGGTGAGCAGCCCGAAGATCCGGTTGCGAGCGGAGGTGCGGGCCTTCACCAGGTGCGCTCGCCGGCGCAGGCGCTCCCGGAGCGCCCGGTCCTCGATCGAGGGAACCCAGAGCTCGGGGACCAGGTCTCGCCGGCAGAGCTCGGCCAGCACCCGGGCGTCGACCTTGTCGGTCTTGCAGGCGAGCGGGGCGACGTCTCTGACCTTGCGGGCGTGGGCGACCTGGACCTGCCAGCCCGAGGCCTCGAGCCGGTCGCGGACCCAGACCGCGCCGCTCATCATCTCGACGCAGCCCGAGGCCTCGGTGCCGAGCTCCAAGACCAACCTGGCGAGCCCGTCTTCATTGGCCGGGATCAGCCCCTCGGCGGCGATCTCCCCGCCCTCGCCCATCGCGCAGAAGGCGGCGCGCCCGTAGGCCCAATCGATTCCGACATAGTTCATGCCGGGTCTCCTCTCCTCGCTTGAACGGCAGTGCCAACCGCGGTTCTAGTGAGCGCGGCGGAGGCCCCTTTCAGTTCAGAGGAGGAGCGGGACCTTCATGACATTCCATGCAAAGCAGTACTCCCGCAACGGCCTCGACAGCCTGATTCGTGCCTAGCCGTAAAGAACCGTTCCTTCGTTTACGGGATCAGCGTCTCTCGGTAGCCGCAAATCGCCGTCCACGTGTGGGAGTCTCGGTGGCCGGGGAGTTGCGATGACCTCTTGCTGCGGTTAGGGTCGGCCCATGCGGAGGCTTGTGGGGTCGCTCGGTGTGATGGCGCTTGTAGTTGGGCTTGCTGCTTGCGGCGGCTCGGACGACAACGGAACCAGTTCCGGCAAAGCTGGCAGCGCAGGAGGCAGCCCAAGCTCGGTTAAGGCCAGCTTCGTGAATAGCGTCAACCGATACTGCCCCGATTTCGCGGAAATCGCACGCCTGGGCGACCAGTCGCAGAACTCGGGCGATCTTCAGGCGGCCGCCCGTGCGACGGCTCAATACGCCCAGAAGGGCGAACAGCTATCGAACAACCTCAGCCAATTGACTCCGCCTGCCGGAACGGAGGACGTATGGAATCGGTTCGTTGAGGACATCCGAAGCGAGGCACAGACGGAAGCCCACATCATCGAGGCCGTTCAAAATCGTGACGCCCAGCGACTACAGCAGCTAGGTCCGGGGTTGGCACGCAATCAAGCCGAGTTCATCGCAGCCGGTCGGGCGTTGGGGGACGCGGGCATCAAACCGGACTGCCTGGGTGTTTGAATGCGGAGGCATGTGGGATTGATCGCGGTGTCGGCGGTTGCTGTCGTGCTTGTCGGCGGTTGCGGCGGTGGCGGCGGTGGTGGAACGACTTCCGTCCCACTGCCTGTGGCGAAGAGTGCCCTTCTTGACAAGTACCGCACGCAGTTGGAGGGATCAGGGGTTCCGCCTCAGGTAGCTCAGTGCTACGCCGACAAGATCCGCGGGCTTTCGAATGCCGAGTTCAAGCGCTTCTTGGCGGAGTCAGGCCAAGCCAATCTCCCTCCGGATCTCATTCGTCTCAATGCGCAGCTACACGCTGAGTGCGTCGGAACGACCGGGCAAGCGGTCAATCCGAATGCGTCGAGCGCGCAGATTCAACACAGCCGTCAACTCCTCGCTCATTCAATAGCGGCACTAGTGAAATCACAGGGCGCGACGCCTAGTCAGATTGCATGCATGACGGGCAAGGTCAACGCTCTTCCGGACTCCGAGATCGTGAAGATCTCCAACGACCCCGCTGAAGCACGCAGCGTCCTCCGCCCGATGGCCCAACAGTGCGGCGGTGGCTGAATGGAAGACCGCGGATTGCTCGGTGTCTTTGGAGGGATTCTCGGAGCGGCCTTCCTCTTGTCGCAGATCATTTTCTGGTTCGGTACTTCGACCGGCATCGTCCACGAGTACTGCCTCAACAGCCAGTCGTCGGCTGCGACACAAACGGTCCAGGTCGATTCGCACTGGACCTACATCCTCTGGCCTCCTCTGATCTTCAGCGCGATCGATCCGAGTGGTCGGTGCGTCCGGAACACGCCGCTGCGCGAGGGACTGGACGCGGTAGGGATCTGGAAGCTCCCCTCACCAGAAGTGCAGGTCCGGGATCACATCAGGGATCAGCTAAAGCAGCAGTGACGCACTTCGCGGTGACAGTCGCCGTTGCTCTGGGGCTTCTCTTGATGACGGGCTGCGGAAGCGGTGGCGTCGATCCGACCCCTGAGAACAAGAACGGCGTCCCATCCCACGCCTTTGAGCAAGACGACATAGACCGCGCCAACAACGCCAGCCAAGCCGTGAAGGACTATTGCTCCGGGGCCGAGTCTGAAGCGCAGTACGTCGGCTGCATCAGCCACGTTGACGAGAGCGACATCCCCTGATGACCGAATCCGTCTACCAGTGCCCGTTCTGCCCAGACCGATTTACGTCGATACCCGCGTTTGATCGACACATCGCCACGGCGCACTCGGGAGGCGAGGAGCCGGTGGCCGAAGTCGAAGGAAAGGAGACCGGACTCGGCACGCGCTTTCTCCGCTTTGTGATGAAGCTCTGCTTGTTGTTCTCTGGAATCGCGTGGCTGTCTCTGTTCCTGGGGACCGTCAATGCGATCTTCGGCCTCGGGATCTGGCACTCGCACGGTTACCCGAGCCTTCAGTACCAGACCGCTCCTGATGGATCGCAGCAGAACGTCCCCGGTGATTACTGGACGTTCCTGTGGCAGTTCGGAGTGCTCGCGTTCGGCCTGGGGACTATCGGGGCGGTGCTGTCAGCCTTTGTTGGTGAGGAGGACGTATGAGCTACGTGGTGCGGCTGACGCCGCAAATAGGCTGCGAAGCCGAAAGGTCCGATCCCATCAGCAGGCAGATCCGCCGAAGCCGAGGATCTTTAGGAATCCTCATTGGCAGCCGCGATAGGAGGAATCTAAGGAATCTCCATATGCCCGGTTCCCGCCGAACGGCTAGCTAAGGAGCTTGGCCTTCGCCGCCTGAAACTCCTCGTCGCTCAGGGCACCTTGCTCTTGTGGAGTTCCGCGAGCTTCGAGAGTTCGTCGGCAGGCGTGGAGGCTGCCGAGGCCGCTTCCGGCTCCGGTACATCGGGGAGGACCTGATCAAGCGTCTCGAAGAAGTCCTTTGTGATCTTCCCCTTCTCGCCCCAAGCGGCGACTTGTGAGCCGCCGCCGAAGGGATTCCCCCGCGTTGCCAGGCTGCCGCCGATGATTGTGCGCTGGGCGCGGGAAGGCAAGATCCCATTTGTTCCGCTGAGCGGCGTCGTCCGTTTCCGGCGTTCGAGCCTCCTTGCTTATTTGGATGAAATCGAACAGGCGGCTTGTGTCCGGTAACGCGAGAGGGCGTCGTGCCTATGGAAGTGGGTCCCTTGTGCGGGATGGCAATTCATGGATCGGCCAGTACTACGTTGAGGGGAAGAGGGTCCGCCGCTCGCTCGGTCGCGTCAGGACGGCTGGATCTTAAGAGGGCCTTACGGCGAAGCAGGCCGAGGCTCGCCTTCGCGAGGAGATGCAGGCAACGACGCCCGTGGCGACGACCGGTCCGATCTCGTTTGAGGCGGCGGCGAATCGGCACATTGGTCGGTTGGAGGCGATTGGGCGCAAGCGCTCAACGATCCAGGACTATCGGTCGTACTTGCGGAACCATCTCGTTCCGGCGTTCGGTCAACGGGACATCAAGACGATTCAGCCTGAGGACATCGAGCGATTTCAGGAATCAACGCTGCGCAGAGGGCTCTCGCGCAAAAGCTGCCTCAACTTCCTAGGACTCCTACACGGAGTCTTCGCATACGCCCAGCGCCAAGGATGGATCGAGACCAATCCAGCCGCTCTGGTGCAGAAGCCTGAGAGCGGAGGCTCCAACGAAGACATCCGATTCCTGAATCTCGCGGAAATCGACGCCCTGATTCGCGCAGTACCCGACGACGACCTAGGGCGGATGGAGGCTGTGATGTACCGGACTGCTGCCATGACGGGTATCCGTCAGGGCGAGTGTCTTGGACTCCGCTGGCGCGACGTGGACTGGTCAGCAATGCGACTGCGTGTCCGGCAGAGCTACGTGAGGGGGGAGTACGGGAAACCCAAATCGAAGCGCTCGTCGCGGTCGGTGCCACTGGCTACGGACGTAGCGAGAGAGCTTGAGCGCCACTTCCAAAGCTCTGCGTATCAGGGGGACGGAGATCTGGTGTTCTGCCACCCCCATACAGGTCGGCCCTACGACCGCTCGAAGTTGTTCAAGCGATTCAAGAAGGCACTCGCACAGGCGCAAGTTGGGCAGTTCGGGGACAAGCGTCGCGAAGGACGGGTCGTCCGCGTTCCGCTCACCCGCTTCCATGATCTCCGCCACACGTTCGGAACGACCTGTGCAGCCGCGGGGATCCCGCTTCGCACCATCATGGAATGGATGGGTCACCGCGACATCAAGACCACGATGATCTACACGGACTACATGCCGGGCGAAAAGGAGGCCGAGTGGATCGAGCGAGCTTTCAGCGAGCAGGGCTTACAGCCCGCACCTGATCACGAGCCAGCGCCATGACCATTGTTCTATCCATGTTCCAATCAAGCGCTGCTGGGCATGAGCCTCGGTTGGCGTCTGCTGTCAGGTGGAGGCGAGGACCGGCGACGATTCTGCGGAACGCCGGAGTTGTGGTCCAGGCGGTCGCCGGTTCGAGTCCGGTCGCTCACCCTCCGGAAACAGCCGGGCCAGCGGAACCCCTCGAAGCACGCCGGCTTCGAGGGGCCCGATTCGGACCGTCGCTCAGGCGTCGTACTGGCCGCCGAGCTCGGCGGCTTGCGGCTTGCCCTTGTGTCCGGCCTCTTGCAGGATCGCCGGGGTCTCCGGGTCGGAGGCGAAGCTCTGGAATCCCTCCATGTCCCAGTCGAAGACGACCCAGACGCGGTCGCTCTCGGTCGGGTCGCGATAGACCGTCGAGCCCTTGGACCCGTGCTGCTTTCGCTTCTCTGCGCCTTTGGTCGAGAAGATCTCCGAGAAGCGGTCGAAGTCCTCAACCTGAGTCGTCAACAGAATCATGTGCTCTCCTTCGGGCGAATGCCCCCTGTGGACGACCCTACTCGGCCCCCGAGGTCCAAAACAAGGAGAAAGCCCACAAACCGCCGGAATGGAACGAAGACGGGTGTAGGGTGATCAGGTCCGACGGGGGGACAGCACCAATTTGGCGTTAGGAGAAGCATGGCAGCCGACGAAAACGTCGCGATCATGCGGCGCGCGTACGAGGCCTTCAACCAGGCCGACCTCGACACCCTGACCGAGCTCTTCGACGAGAACATGGTCTGGCACCTGCCGGGCCGGAGCTCGATGGCAGACGACTATCAGGGCCGTGACGCCACCCTGGCGTACTTCGGCCAGATCGGGGAAATGACGGGTGGCACCTTCCAGGCCGAGCTCGAGGACCTGTTCGCAGCCGAGGACGGCCGGGTGATCGGCCTCCAGCGCAGCACCGGCGACAGGGACGGCAAGCACCTGGATGTCGGCTGCTGCATCGTCTTCGAGCTCAAGGACGGCAAGGTCGTCGACGGCCGGGAGCACTTCAACGACCTCTACGCCTGGGACGAGTTCTGGTCGTAGGGTCAGCGCCTGGCAGAGGCGCACGACTTGCTCTACGGCCGCGCGACGGGGAGCGGCAGCTCCTCGCCGGCTTCCGGCGTGACCAGGATCGCCCCCTCGCCCGAGGCGTAGGCGTCCTCGCCGTGCTGGATCACGTCCATGCCCAGCGCCTCCTCCTGCTCGGTCGCCCGGAGCGGCATCACCAGGCCGATCGCCTTCAGCAGGATGAACGTCGCGGTGAAGGCGTAGGCCGGAGCCGCGATCGCGGCCAGGGCCTGCCAGCCGAGCTGGCCGGCGTCGCCGTAGAACAGCCCGTTCGAGGCGCCGTTCCAGGAGAGCTGGGCGAAGAACCCGATGAAGAGGATTCCGGTGAAGCCCGCGATCCCATGGGCGGCGAGCACGTCGAGCGTCTCGTCGACCCGGGTCCGCGGCCGCAGCACGATCACCGCGTAGCTCGGCAGCGCCGCGAGGCCGCCCAGGACGATCGCCCAGCCCGGGCTGATGTATCCGCCGGCCGGGGTGATCCCGACGCAGCCGACGATGATCGCCGTCGCGGCACCGATCGCAGTGACGCGGCGGCCGCGGATCAGATCCAGGGCGAACCAGACGATCAGCGTGGCGGCGGGGGCGAGGAGGGTGTTGGTGAACGCGAGCACGCTGTTGGCACCGGTGTTGAAGCCGCTGCCGCCGTTGAAGCCGAACCAGCCGAACCACAGCAGGCCCGCGCCGAGCAGCACGTAGGCGGCGTTGTGCGGCAGCAGGGCCTGGCGCCCGTAGTCCTTGCGGGCGCCCACGACCAGCGCGGCCGCCAGCGCCGAGAACCCCGATCCCATCTCGACGGGCACGCCGCCGGCGAAGTCGAGCATCCCGTGGGAGTGCAGCCAGCCGTCCCCGAACGACCAGTGGGCGAGGACCGAGTAGACGAGCACCGACCAGAGGGCCGCGAAGACCATGAACGCGCCGAAGCGCATCCGCTCCACGACCGCCCCGGAGACGAGGGCGACCGTGATGATGCAGAAGGTCGCCTGGAAGGCCCAGAAGAGGAGATGCGGGATCGTGGTGCCGTCCCGCGGCAGGAAGGTGACGTCGTGGAGGCCCACGTAGTGGAGCCCGCCGACCAGGGCGCCGTCGCCGTCGAAGGCGAGCGAGTAGCCGATCAGCGCCCACATGATCGCCGCGATCGCGATCGCGGCGATGCACATCATGAACGTGTTCAGGGTGTTCTTCGACCGGACCAGGCCGGCGTAGAAGAGCCCCAGGGCGGGCGTCATCATCAGGACGAGCGCCGTCGCGATCAGCATCCAGGCGGTATCCCCGGTGTCGATCTGGGCCGCGGCGATCACCGGTGTCATTCGCCGTCCACCGGAGTGACCGCCGCGTTGTCTGACTCGCCCGTGCGGATCCGGACCGCCCGCTCGAGCGGCAGCACGAAGATCTTGCCGTCGCCGACCTCGCCGGTCCGCGCGCCCTCGCTGAGGGCGGTGACGGTCGGGTCCACGAACGGGTCGGTGACCGCGATCTCGAACCGGACCTTCTCGGCGAGTTCCATCTTCACGGTGGTGCCGCGGTAGGTCTCGACATGGTCGAGCTCCCCGCCGTGTCCCTGGACGCGGCTCATCGAGACGCCCTTGACGTCGGCGCGATAGAGCGCCTCCAGCACGTCGTTGGCCTTCTCCGGCCGCACGATGGCGATCACCAGCTTCACGAAGCCCTCTCTCTCGCACGAAACGCGCAGCGCCAGCCGCTGCAGGATCCGACGCTATCCGCGGTGGCCGACGGAACGACTCAGCAGGCGCCCGGGCGATCGATCGACAGGCGGACTGTCGAGTCGGGGCGGACCACGGTGTTCGGCCCGGGCGCTGTCGCGCAGACGACCCAGTCGGAGGGCACGATCACGCCGAAGAGGCCGCCGCCCTCCTCGCTGGAGCGAAGCCCGAGGTCGTCGAGGCGCCGCTCGGCCACGTCCAGCGGCTGACCTGTCAGGGATGGCACCGTGACTCCGTTCGGGATCTCGGTCCTGCCCGAGTCCGAGAGCCTCGGGACCTCGATCAGGGCGGCGGCGCCGAGGCTGGCGAGCAGCAGGATCGCGAGGATGGCGATCAGGCGGCGCCGGCGGCGCGGGCGGGGGAGAGGGTCGGTCGGCGGCAACGACGGATCCCGGGAGAGGCGGACGGTCTCCGGCAGCGGCGCGGCCTCTCCGGCGCCGACCACGTGCTCGGGCTCCGTGACAGCCTCACCGCGGGTGGCTGCGACGGCAGCCCGGCCGAGGTCACCGGCGGATGGGAACCGCTCCACGGGGTCCTTCGCCATCGCGCGGCGAATCACGGGATCGAGCACGCTCGCGCCGCTGCCTGCGGCCGACGGGGGCGCCTCGTGGACGTGGGCCCACATCTTGGCCGAGCTCTCGCGCTCGGCGAACGGGACGCGCCCGGTAATGGCGTGGAAGAGGACACAGCCGAGGGCGTAGACGTCGGTGCGGGCATCGACCCGCCGCCCCTCGATCTGCTCGGGCGCCATGTAGTCGACGGTCCCGATGACCTCGCCGGTCATGGTCAGGCCGGTCGTCGAGGCGATCGCCTTGGCGAGCCCGAAGTCGGTCAGATATGCATCGCCTTCATCGCCGACGATCACGTTGTGCGGCTTGACGTCGCGGTGCACCAGTCCGGCGGCGTGAACCGCGTCCAGGCCGTCGGCGACCTGAGCGATCAGGCGTGCGGCGTCCTCCGGAGGGAGGGGCCCATCCGCCTCGACCATCCGACCGAGATCCCGGCCGGCCACGTAGCGCATGGAGACGTAGAGGAGCCCGTCGGTCTCCCCTGCGCCGAAGACGGTGACGACGCGCGGATCCTCCACGGCGGCCGCGGTCCGTGACTCTGAGCGAAACCGCGCGCGGAAGCTCTCGTCCCCCGCCAGGTCTGCCCGGATCACCTTGAGTGCCACCTGGCGGTCGAGCCGCAGCTCCGTCGCGAGATACACGATCCCCATCCCGCCGCGGCCGAGGGTCCGCTCGACCCTGAAGCCGCCGAACTCCGAGCCCGCGGAGAGCTGATCGGCGCCGCCGCGGGTGATCGCTTCCTCGCGTGCCATCGGCTCCAGTATGGCCCGCGAATCGGGGTCTTTAGTCTCAGCGCATGACCAATTCCATGACTAGCGATGAACTGAAGGAAATGCAGCGGCCGATCAAGGACCGCTACGACGAGCAGCCCGAGGCTGCGCGGATCACGCTCGCGGCGGACGGGTCGCTGGAGGACGACATCGCCTGCTCGGTGCAGACCGGCCAGGCCCTGGTCAAGGCGGGGCTTCACCCGGGCACAGGCGGGGACGGCACGCTGGCCTGCTCCGGCGACATGCTCCTGCAGGCGCTGGTCGCCTGCGCCGGGGTGACCATGCGCTCCGTCGCGACCTCCATCGGCCTGGAAGTGACCGGCGCCGTCCACGCCGAGGGCGACCTGGACTGGCGCGGGACCCTCGCGGTCGACAAGGAGGCGCCGGTGGGCTTCACGGACATCCGATTGCGCTTCGAGCTGGAGAGCACAGCGAGCGAGGAGGAGCTCGAGACCCTCCGGCGCCTCACCGAGCGCTACTGCGTCGTCTTCCAGACCCTGGCCGCGAGCCCGAACCTCTCGGTCTCGATGAACCGGAGCTGATGGCTGCAGAGGTGAGCGAGACCGACGTCCGCGCGTTCTCGCTGCTCTCCGCGGCGGGCCGGATCGCGATCGGGCTCGGAATGCTGCTGGCGCCGGAGCCGGCGCTGCGTGTGCTCGGCTTCTCAGACGTGAACGCGGCAACGGTGGCGGTGGCTCGCATCGCCGGCGTCCGGGACCTCGTGCTCGGGGGCGCCACCCTGGCGGCGCTCGATCGCCCGGACCGGCTGCGAACGGCGACGATCGGAAACGCAACGGCGGACGCCGGCGACTCGCTCGCCTTCTGCATGGCGATCCGGGCGGGGGAGCGCACGGCCGGCCTGCGCGGGGTGGCGACGGCTCTGCCCGCCACCTTGGCCGGCCTCTGGGTGGCTTGGCGCCTGAGCTGAGCTCCGATCGCGTGAGGCTGGTCCTCGATCGCATCCGGCGAGTGCCGCCCGGCTTCGTCACCACCTACGGCGATCTCTGTCCCGAGGCACCGCGCCTCGCCGGCTACGTCCTGTCCGCCTGCGACGACCCCGGCGTGCCCTGGCAGCGGATCGTCAGGGCCGACGGCTCGCTGGCCAAGGGCGAGCACCAGCGTCGCCTGCTCCAGGCCGAGGGCGTGCCCTTTCGGGGGAGGCGGGTGGACATGGATGCCGCCTGGGTCCCGGTCGACGCCGATCACTAGCAGGAGGCACCACGGCCGCCGGGAAGTCCAACCCGGAGCCGAACGATGGTCATCGACTGCGCCCACTACAAGGACGGCGCGCGCCAGCACGAGGACGCGCTGACACCTGAGCAGGCCGCCGAGCGCGCGGCCGGCGCGGGCGAGGGCGAGTTCGTCTGGATCGGGATCCACGAGCCCGAGCCCGGCGACATGGAGCGGCTCGCGAAGCTCTTCGGGCTTCACGAGCTCGCCGTCGAGGACGCGCAGATGGCCCACCAGCGGCCCAAGATCGAGGACTACGACGACGACTTCTTCATCGTCCTGCGAACCGGTCACTACGACGAGGAGCGCGAGGAGGTCCAATTCGGGGAGATCCACATCTTCGCGGGTCGCAACTACGTGATCACCGTCCGGCACGGCCCAGGCAGTGAGCTGGCCTCCGCCCGCCAGCGGTTGGAAGCGCGACCGGACCTCCTCAAGCTCGGCGCCGCCTCCGCCGTCTGGGCGATCCTCGACAAGGTCGTCGACGACTACCTGCCCGTGGTCGACTCGATCGAGGACGACATCGAGGAGGTCGAGAAGGACGTCTTCGACGACGACATCCCGGCGCCGACCGCGCGGATCTACCACCTGAAGCGCGAGGTGATCGAGTTCCATCGGGCCGTCTGGCCGCTGCTCGGCGCGCTGAGCGCTCTCGAGCAGGGCGGCTACGAGCGAATCCCCGACCAGCTGCGGAGCTTCTTCAGGGACGTTGCCGATCACGCCCGCCGGGTCGACGAGCAGGTGACCGCTCAGCGCGAGCTCCTCACCAGCGTCCTGGAGGCGAACCTGGCACTGATCAGCGTCAGCCAGAACGAGGTGGTGAAGAAGATCTCGGCGATCGCCGGGATCATCGCCGTGCCGACGTTCATCGCCTCCGTATACGGGATGAACTTCGACCACATGCCGGAGCTCCACTGGCGACTCGGCTACCCGGCGGCGGTCCTGCTGATGGCGCTCTGCGTCGCGGTCCTGGTCTCGTTCTTCAGGAGGATCGACTGGCTTTGATGCGAGGGTGCGCGACAGCGCAACCCGTAATGTGAAGCGATGCTGGTCGCTCATGTCGGTGGTCCGGTCTTCGACCCCCTCCAGGTCGCCGCGCTCACCGTGGCCGCGACCGCCTATTCGTTCCGCCTGCTGACGCTCTCGCGGGAGGGCAGACCCGTGCCGGCCTGGCGGATCGCGTGCTTCGCCTCCGGTCTGGCGCTGATCGCCGCAGCCTTCATCTCGCCGCTCGGGCGCCTCGACGACGAGCTCGTCTTCGTCCACATGATCCAGCACCTCCTGATGGGGGATCTCGGCGCGCTCCTGATCGTCCTCGGCCTGACGGGCCCGCTGCTCCAGCCGCTGCTGGCGAACCGCTGGCTCGGCTGGCTGCGCCACCTCGCCCATCCTCTGGTCGCGCTGCCGCTCTGGGCCATCGACCTCTACATCTGGCATGTCCCGGTCCTCTACCAGGCGGCGGCCGAGCACGACTCGCTGCACGCCCTGCAGCACACCTGCTTCATCGGCTTCGGTGTCCTGATGTGGATGCCGCTCGTGGGGCCGCTGCCCCAGCCGAGGTGGTTCGGGATTCCGGCCAGGATCGGCTACCTGATCGGCGTCCGCTTCGTCGCCATCGTGCTCGGCAACGTCTTCATGTGGTCGAACTCGGTCTTCTATCCGCACTACGCGGCCGGCGAAGCGAAATGGCACATCGCCGCGATCACCGATCAGAGCCTCGCGGGCGTGATCATGATGGTCGAGGGCGGGTTCGTCACCCTCGGAGTGTTGTCCTGGCTCTTCCTCGAGTGGGCCAAGCAGGACACCGAGCGCCAGCGCCTCATGGATCTCGCCGACGCGGAGGGCTTCGCCCTGAGCGATGCCCGCGCCGCCCGCGCCGCGGCCGCCGGCCAGGGCGCCAGGCTGGAGAAGCGGATCAAGACCGAGGGATCGAGCTGAGCCGCCGCCAGGCTCGCCGGGCGCCGTAGAGGCCGAGAGCCGCGAGCGAGAGGCCGAGGTCGATCGAGAAGGAGATGAGGCGCCCCGGCGCGCCCGTGTAGAACCAGGCACCGAGTCGCTCGCGTCGCGTGGTGTCTAAGGTCTCCCTCATGGAGACGACCGTAAAGGAGCTACCCGACTCGCGGGTCCGCGTCGACGTCGACGTCGATCCCAAGGACGTCGAGGGGAGCATCACGAAGACCGCCCGCCAGCTCGGGCAGGACATGAAGATGCCCGGCTTCCGCAAGGGCAAGGTGCCTCCCGAGATGGTGGTCCAGCGCCTCGGCCGAGAGGCCGTCCTCACGCAGGCGCTCGAGGCCTCGCTCGGCGACTGGTACGAGCGGGCGATGCTCACCTCCGGGGTCAATCCGGTCGGCGACCCGAAGCTCGACCTCTCGGACCTGCCCGACGAGGGCAAGCCGCTGCGCTTCTCGATCGAGGTCGCCGTCCGCCCGGGCGCCGAGCTCGGCGAGTACAAGGGCCTCGAGGTCGGCCGCGAGGAGCCGGAGGTCCCCGAGGAGGCCGTGGAAGGGGAGCTGGCCAGGCTGCAGGAGGGCTTCGCCCGCCTCAACCCCGTCGAGCGCGAGGCGAAGGAGGGCGACGTCGTCCTGATCGACTACGAGGGCAAGATCGACGGCGAGCCGTTCGAGGGTGGCTCCGCCAAGGACTATCTGCTCGAGCTGGGGGAGGGGCGCGTGCTGCCCGAGCTGGAGAAGGCCCTCGTCGGCGCCAGTCCCGGCGACGAGCGCGAGGCGACCGTGCCGTTCCCGGACGACTACCCCGCCGAGGAGGTCGCCGGCAAGGCCGCCGAGTTCGACGTCACCGTCAAGGAGGTTCGCGAGAAGGAGCTTCCCGAGCTCGACGACGACTTCGCCGCGGAGGCATCCGAGTTCGAGACGCTGGCCGAGCTCCGCGACCACATCTCCGGGCAGGTCCGCGAGATCCTCGAGGGCCAGATCGCCGAGCGCTTCCGCCAGGCCGCGCTGGACGCCGCCGTCGCCAACGCCAAGGTCGAGCTGCCGGAGCCGGTGGTCGATGCGAGAGCCGCCGAGATGTGGCGCCGCGTCGAGCGCCAGCTGCGCCAGCAGGGCATGGAGCCCGACGCCTACCTTCAGATGCAGGGGAAAACGCGGGACGAGATGGTCGAGCAGGCGCGTCCCGACGCCGAACAGGCACTGCGGCGCGAGGCCGTCCTGGAGGCGGTCGCCAAGGCGGAGGGCGTCGAGATCAGCGAGGAGGACATGCTCGAGGCGCTCCAGGTCCCGCCGGGCCACGAGGACCACGGACATCCCGAGCCGGCCGATGCCCTGAAGGACATCCGAGAGTCGGGCCGCGAGGAGCTCCTCAAGGAGGACCTGCGGATGCGCCGTGCCCTCGAGCTGATCGCCGAGGAGGCGAAGCCGATCCCGCTGGAGCAGGCGAAGGCGCGCGAGGAGATCTGGACCCCCGAGTCGGAACAGGAGGAGAAGGGCGAGCTCTGGACGCCCGGCTCCGACTAGGGCGCCGGACCGGTGGCGAGATCGGTCCTCAGGCCACGGCTTCCTTCACGAGCGCGACGATCCTCGCCTCCTCGCCGGCGGTCAACTCATTGAGCGCGAAGGATGTTGGCCACATGGCGCCATCGTCGAGGTTTGCCTTGTCGCTGAAGCCGAGGGTCGCGTACCTCGACTTGAACTTCTGCGCGCTCTGGAAGAAGCAGACGACCTTGCCGTCCTTGGCATAGGCCGGCATCCCGTACCACGTTCTCGGCGTGAGATCGGGCGCGCTCGCCTTGACGATCGCATGGAGCCGCTCGGCCATGGCACGATCGGGTTTCGGCATCTCGGCGATCTTCGCGAGCACGTCCTCTTCCCCGTCCGCCCTGCCCTTCTTCCCGCGCGGGCTGCGGCGGGCCTCCGCCTTCAGCTCCTGGGCGCGCTCCTTCATCGCCGCTCGTTCCTCCTCCGTGAATCCGCTGGAACTCTTTTTGCTCGCGGCGGTGCTCTTGGTCGATCTCTGCTTGGTGCTATTCGGGCTCATTGCTCGCTCCTGGGATCGTGTCGTCGAACAAATGGTTTGTAGCACAAATGATTGTCAGGGCATATTAAATCTGCGACCATGATGCGGTGGCCAGCCGACCTGCCGATCCCGACGTCGCCGAATTCGCCGGCCAGCTCTTCTTCCGGCTTTGGCGGGCATCGCATACGCGCGTCGCTGAGGCGCTCGCGACGCTCGACCTGACGCCGGCGAGCTTCGCGCTGCTCAACGTCCTCGGCTCCCGCACCGGGGCCAATCAACAGGAGACCGGCACCCTGATGGGCATCGATCCGAGCACCATGGTCTCGCTGATCGACGGACTCGAGGACGCGGGGCTGGCGGAGCGTCGTCCCCATCCCAAGGACCGGCGCGCCCGAGAGGTGACCCTGACGCCCAAGGGCCGCCGAGTTGCGAAGCGCGCCCGCGACCTGGCGTTCGATGTCGAGGACGAGGTGCTGCGTGGGCTGACCGCCCCGCAGCGTCGCGAGATGATCAACCTGATGCGCCGGGCGCTCGAGGGGGCGCCGCCGCAATCCCCCTGGAGCGAGACTGAGGGTGATTAGATCCCGAGCGAGGTCTGCGGCTCGGGATAGGTCACCCGCCCGTCCTCGACCACCGCGGATTCGGTCATCTCATGCGGGGTCAGCGAGCCGTCCGGGCCCAGGTGCAGGACGCGCCACCCTCTGGCCGTCAAGACATCGGCGAGCAGGCGGCGATGACAGTGGTGCCAGTCCGCCTCCGCGCACATGATCGCGGTCCGCCGCTCCAGCGCCAGGGACTCGAGCATCTCGAGCCCCGCCTTGAACGAATCCGTCGCCATGTGATCGGCGTAGCCGCGAAACGCTCCCTCGGGCGCCGCGGTATTGACGGAATCGGGCCTCGACTCGCGCCTCCCGCCCAGGTCGCCGCCCAGCGGCGCGTAGCCGATCCCGGTGGCCTTCATGGTCCCGGCCAGCGCCGAGCGGTTGAACTGCGGATACCGCGAGCGGGGGTTTGCCCGCACGTCGGCGATCAGCTCCACGCCGGCGTCACGAATCAGGCCGAGGAACTCGCGATCCTCGTGATTCGAGTGGCCGACGGTGAGGATCTCCTTCACTCGCAGAGCACCGTGTCCTCGTGGGAGTAGGGAGGGGCGCAGCTGCAGAGGACGACCAGGGTCCGCTCTCCGGTGTTCCAGAGCTTGTGAGGCGTGCCGGGCGGGATCACCACCACATCGCCCGCGCTCACCTCCGTCTCGTGGTCGCCGAGCCGCATGCGCCCGTTCCCGGAGGTGAAGCGATAGATCTCCTCGGTGGAGCGATGGAGGTGCTCGATCGTCTCGCCAGCGCACGGCGCCGTCGCCTCCGCGAGCGACTGGTTCGCGGCGTTGCCCGGCGCCGGACCCGCGATCTCGCGCACCGTCGATCCATCCCGGGTCACATACGGCTCGCGCTCCTCCGCGCGCACGACCTCCATTTCGTTGCCGACCCTACCCCAGCAGCGCCGGTTTGCCCGAGTGCGACGCTCGCTATGCTGGCGCACCCAATGAGTCCCCTGGTCCCCATGGTGGTCGAGCAGACGTCCCGCGGCGAGCGGGCGTTCGACATCTATTCCCGTCTGCTCAACGAGCGGATCGTCTTCCTCGGCACGCCGGTGACCGAGGACATCGCGAACCTGATCGTCGCGCAGCTCATCCACCTCGAGTCAGAGGACCCGGACAAGGACGTCTCGATCTACATCAACTCTCCGGGCGGCTCGGTCTACGCCGGGCTCGCGATCTACGACGCGATGCAGTTCATCAAGCCGGACGTGTCGACGATCTGCGTGGGCGTCGCGATGAGCATGGGCGCCCTGCTGCTCGCGGGCGGCGCGGCGGAGAAGCGGATGGCGCTGCCCAACTCGAAGATCCTGATCCACCAGGTCTCGGGCGGTTTCTCCGGCCAGGCTACGGACATCGAGATCCACGCCAAGGAGATCATCGACGTCCGCCAGCGCCTCGACGAGATCATCTCCAAGCACACCGGCCAGCCTCTCGAGAAGGTCGCGAAGGACACCGAGCGCGACTACTTCATGAGCGCGGAGGAGGCGAAGGAGTACAAGATCGTCGACCGCGTGATCGAGCATCGGTAGCGTCCCCGAGGCCGCAGCACTTTGGAGCGAAGGGCGAAGCCCGAAGCGACTTGTGAGGGGCGGCCGCTAGGGACGCGACTGATGGCGAAACCGTCCCTCGCCGCGCTCGTTCTCGTCGCGGTTGGCGTTCTCCTGCTGAATGCCGCACCGGTCGCCGCCGATGACGCGGTCGTCCAGAAGGCCTCTGTCTCGCCCGATCGCGGCTTCACCGACTCCGTTCGCGGCGTCCGCATCACTTTCCGCCTGAGCGGCTCGGCGCCCGCTGCCGTGACCATCAAGATCACCGGCGGCGGTGACGAGGTCCGCCGGATCGAGCTCTCCGGCGTGCAGCCCGGCGACGACAAGACGGTGAAGTGGGACGGCCTGACCAACGGCGGCCGGCTGGTCGCCGACGGGACCTACCGGGTGATCGTGGCGGTCGCCGGAGGCAACGAGAAGGAAGCGGGCTCCGTCCGGCTCCACAGCCACTTCTTCCCGGTGCGGGGCCCGCACGGCGTCCGCGGCCCGGTCGGGGAGTTCGGCGCGTCGCGCAACGGCGGTCGGACTCATAAGGGCTTCGACGTCGTCGCCCGCTGCGGCACGCGGCTGGCGGCCGCCGTGACCGGCACCGTGGTGAAGCGGGCCTACGACGCCCGCCTCGATGGCAACTACGTCGTGATCCGCGGCCTGGGGGAGAGACGGAAGTACTGGTACGCGCACATGCTCCATCCCTCCCGATTCCGGAAAGGGGACCTCATCCACGTCGGCCAGATCCTCGGCCACGTCGGGAAGACGGGCAACGCCCGGACCGTGGGTTGCCACCTCCACTTCGAGATCCACGTCAGCGGACGCCCGGTCAACCCGAGGCCGTACCTGCGGGCCTGGGACCGGTACTCCTGAATCAGCCGGGGGGCGTCTCGGAGAGCGGGGCGATCGTGAGCAACTCCACCTGGCCTGAGAATCGCTGCGGGTCCAGGCCCGTCAGTTCACCGATCCGCCGCAGCCGGTAGCGCACCGTGTTGGGATGCACATATGTCTCCCCCCAGCGCTTCAGGCGTTCAGCATGGCCTTCTCGGACTCAGGGGTCCAGGGCTACTACGACAACGGCCGCGGCTTCAGCGGCTCGTGGGACGGCAAGACCGGGCGCGTTCCGGGCGATGAGCTGAAGGAGGTCCTCTCCGACGTCGACAAGCTGCTCAACGTCCTGGTGATCACCGACGAGGACGTGGAGGGCCAGAACCGCGTCGTCCGCTCCTCGCTTCCCGGGGACGAGCAGGGACCGATCCCGAAGGTGATCTTCAAGCAGCGCGAGCGTTCCGCGCGGACGCTGGCGAACCGCGAGTCCTGCGCAGATCAGGCCGCCCGTCTCGTCAGGGCCGCCGGCGCCAAGCGGGTGATCCGCCTGGACTGGCCCCCGCCGATCCTGCACGTCCAGTCGAGGATGCGGATGGGGTCCGACCCGGCAGACTCGGTGCTCGACGCCAACGCCGAGGCCCGCTTCGTCGAGCGGCTGTTCATCGCCTCGAACTCGGCTCCAGGCCGTCATCGACCGCGGGCTCTAGGCAGGCCGCTCCGCGCGAGCCGCCGTTCGCTCGGCGCCGCATTGTGTTTCGCACGCATTTGGGGGATCATCGTCTGAGCGACTCGCACGGCGGCGCCGTCGCGAGCCCAACGCGAAGGGAATTGCGATGGCCATCAAGAGGGAGGTGCCCCGACCCTCGGCGGCTGACGGGCATGACGCCGAGAGAGCGCTGGCACGCAAGCTAAGACGTGTCGGAGACGATCTGGCGCGCGAGGAGGAGGCCTCCGCGAGGGGGGAAGGGGCGGAGACCCGTTACGCGAAGAGCGGCGATCTGAGCATCGCCTATCAGGTGGTCGGGAGTGGACGCGACGTGGTGTTCGTCGCCGGATCGGTGTCCCATGTCGAGCTCGGCTGGGAGGGACCCCCGACGGGCCCCCTTCAGCGCAGGCTGTCCGGGTGCGGACGCCTGATCACCTTCGACAAGCGGGGCCTGGGGCTGTCGGATCGCAGCGCGGAGCTGCCCACCCTCGAGCAGCGGATGGATGACGTGCGGGCGGTGATGGACGCCGCCGATTGCGAGCGAGCCGCCGTGGTCGGCATGTCCGAGGGCGGCCCGATGGCGTTGCTGTTCGCGGCCACCTATCCCGAGCGGGTGAGCGCGCTGGTGCTCTGGGCGACGTTCGCCCGACTTTCCTGGGCGCCTGACTATCCGGACGGAATCGATCTGGAAGAGGCCGAGGCGGTCTGCGATCAGATCGAGGGGAGCTGGGGGCACGGCCGGGTCCTGCCGCTGATCGCGATGCAGGACGCACCGGATGACGAGGCCACCCGGCGGCGATTCGCCCGATTCGAGCGCAGCTCGGCGACCCCGGCGATGGCGGCGGCAGCCAACCGGTTCTCCCTGTACATCGACGCACGTCCCGCGCTCAGCGCGATCTCTGTGCCGACCCTGGTCATCCACCGCAGCGGCGACCCTCTGATCAATGTTGCGCACGGCCGCTACCTCGCCGAGCACATTGACGGAGCCCGATTCTCAGAGTATCCGGGTGACTTCCACGAGAGCGCACTCGGCAGGGACGAAGAGGTGCTTGACGAGATCGAGGAGTTCCTCACCGGAACCCGACGGGAGCACGAGATCGACCGGGTCCTGAAGACGATCCTGTTCACCGACATCGTGGGGTCGACCGAACGGGCCGTGAGGATGGGCGACCGACGCTGGCGCGAGCTGCTAGATGCCCACGACTCGGCGGTGCGCGAGGAGCTGGAGCGGTTCCGCGGCCACGAGGTGAAGGCAATCGGCGACGGGTTCCTGGCTGCCTTCGATGGACCGGCCCGGGCGATCCGGTGCGCGCAGGCGATCACGGACAAGGTCGGTGCCATGGGGCTCGAGGTCCGAGCCGGCCTGCACAGCGGAGAATGCGAGGCGCGCGGCGACGACCTCGCCGGCGTCGCCGTACACATCGGGGCACGCGTCGGCAGCCTCGCCGGCCCGAGCGAGGTGCTCGTCACCAGCACCGTTCGCGACCTGGTGGCGGGGTCGGGCGTCGAGTTCCACGACCGCGGCCGGCACGACCTGAAGGGGATCCCCGGCGAATGGCAACTGCTCGCCGTTACTCCCGGGTCGCGCCCGGTTTGAGCTCCGCGCAAGGACGTGATCTCGGAGCTCACGGCCTGAGCGCGCCTACGCCCTGCGGCTCTCCCGCTTCCGCTTCTGGACCTGCTCGAGCAGGGCCCAGGCATCGGCGACCTCGCCGAGGTGTCGGAGCTTGTCGGGGTTGACGATGCCGTTGATCCGCTGGATCTGACCGTCGGCGATGTCGAGCTCCATCACGCTGATCACGAGGCCATCGCCGTCCATCCAGATCGCGCCGGGTTGACCGTTGATCTCCGCCGGGCGCATCTCGAGACCCGGAAGCCGCAGGAGCTGCTTGGACCAGGCTCCGAGGGTTCGCGTCACCCGATCGCGGCCGTATAGGGCCCGGGCCAGTGCAGGCGCCTTGCCGCCTCCATCGCCCTTCATCACAACGTCCTCCGAGAGCAGCGCCTCGAGCTGGCCCAGATCTCCCTCGCGAACGGCGGCGAAGAAGCGGCTCGCGAGCTGCTCCCGCTTCTCCTTCGAGGCCTCGAAGCGAGGCTTGCCCTGGTTGACGTGCCGACGGGCCCGGGTCGCCAGCTGGCGGGCGTTGCCCTCGCTCTTGCCGATGATCTCGGCGATCTCCGAGTAGTCGTAGTCGAAGACGTCGTGGAGCAGGAGGGCGGCACGCTGCTCCGGCGACAGGTTCTCGAGCAGCACCAGGAAGGCCATGGATAGCGAGTCGGCCATCTCCGCCTGGCGCGCGGGGTCCTCGCGGGTGTCGACCACGACCGGCTCCGGCAGCCATTCTCCGACGTAGGTCTCGCGGCGGGCGCGAGCCGAGCGCAGCTCGTCGATCGCGAGCCGCGTGGTGATCGTGGCCACGTAGGCGCGCGGAGACTCGATCCGCTCACCCTGCTCCAGGGTGGTGTTGACTCGGAGCAGCGCCTCCTGCACCACGTCCTCGGCCTCGGCGACGCTGCCGAGCATCCGGTAGGCGATCGCGAAGGCTCGAGGGCGGAGGTCCTCGAGAAGCTCGTCGCGTGAGTCGCTCATGCGGTCACCTCCACCCCGCGGCCGGTGGACGATGCCTGCTTGCGGGCCAGCAGTTTGAAGCCCTCGCGCCAGCTCGGGTACCGGGGCTCCCAGCTCAGCTCCCGCTTCGCCTTGGCGTTCGACGCTCCGCGCATCTCGGTCATCATGATCACTCCCGGCTTGCCTGCAAAGAGGCGGCCGACCCACTTCGGCACTCGCCTCGGAGGCGGCGCCCCGAGCATCTCTGCCAGCTTCGGCAGCCATTCCCGCACGCGCGCCGGCTCGTCGTCGACCACGTTGTAGATGCCGCGCTTGTCGTGCTCGATTGCCGCCACGGTCGCGGTGGCCGCGTCCTCGATGTGGATCAGGGACCAGATCCCCTCGCCATTCCCGACCACCGGGAACTTCCGCTGGAGGATCGGCTCGAGGTGCTCGCCGCCGGTCCACAGGGAGGTGCCCGGCCCGTAGAAGCCGCCATAGCGAAGGACGACTCCGGTCGTCCACTCGGCCCCGCTCACGGTCCGCTCGAGATATCTGATTGCGTCGAAGGTCTTCCTCATGGAGGAAAGGGGATGGGGGTCCAGCGGGGCGTCCTCGTCCTTGATGGGCCCGCCGGTTCGCTCGTACGGCCAGCCCGTGAAGCTCTGGGCCACGAATCGGTCGATCCCGACCGCGCGACCGGCCGCGAGCAGGTGATCGGTCCCCTCGGTCCTCAGTCGGTTCGTCGTCTCGAAAGCTCGATCGGGATGGCGCATGTCGATGCCTCCCGAGAGCGCGGTCATCTCGTGGACGATCACCTCCGGGTCCGCCTCCGCGACGGCCCGCGCGACCTGCTCGGCGTCGAGCGCATCCGCGACCGCTGGAGCCGCGCCGAGCTCCTCGATCAGGGCCGCCTTCGAGTCGGTCCGGGTCATCCCGGTCACCTCATGCCCTCGTTCTGTGAGCCGGGGCAGGAGCTGCCTGCCCAGGGCGCCGGTGGCGCCTGCTACGAAAATCCTCATGATTTGCCTCCTTTGGTCGATCTACACCTGAGACGAGATACGCGCGGCCCCAGTGACACTGGCCGATCGACTCCGCGGCAGGAAACCGGCTGCTCGTGGCGTAACGAGGATCCGTCAGGCCGAGGTCGGCAGGCGTCTAAGCTTTCGGAGCGAGGAAGGAGCCGGCCGGGCGAAGCGAGACCGAGGGAGTAATCCGCTGGCACGTCCCACCGAATCCAACGAGCAGCTCCTCTGCAGCTTCTGCGGGAAGTCGCAGCGCCAGGTCAAGAAGTTGATCGCCGGCCCCGGCGTTTACATCTGCGACGAGTGCATCGACCTCTGTAACGAGATCATCGATGAGGAGCTCACCGCACCCCCTACTTTCGAGCTCGAGAACCTCCCGAAGCCCAAGGAGATCTGGGAGGTCCTGAATGAGTACGTGGTGGGCCAGGAGGGCGCCAAGCGCGCCCTCTCCGTCGCGGTCTACAACCACTACAAGCGCGTGCAGATGGCGTCGTCCGAGGAGCAGGGCGAGGAGCCGATCGAGCTGCAGAAGTCGAACATCCTCCTGCTCGGCCCCACCGGCTGCGGCAAGACCCTCCTCGCCCAGACCCTGGCGAAGATCCTCAACGTCCCCTTCGCGATCGCGGACGCCACCGCGCTCACCGAGGCCGGCTACGTCGGCGAGGACGTCGAGAACATCCTCCTGAAGCTGATCCAGGCCGCCGATTTCGACGTGAAGAAGGCCGAGACCGGGATCATCTACATCGACGAGATCGACAAGATCGCCCGCAAGGCCGACAACCCGTCGATCACGCGCGACGTCTCGGGCGAGGGCGTCCAGCAGGCGCTGCTGAAGATCCTGGAGGGCACCACCGCCTCGGTGCCGCCGCAGGGCGGCCGCAAGCACCCGCACCAGGAGTTCCTGACGATCGACACCTCCAACGTGCTCTTCGTCTGCGGCGGCTCCTTCGGCCAGCTCGACGAGGTGATCGAACGGCGGATCGGCAACCACGGAGTCGGCTTCGGCGCCGAGGTGACCTCGAATGCCGACAAGGACACCGGCGAGGACTTCGAGAAGGTCCTGCCCGAGGACCTGATGGAGTACGGGCTGATCCCGGAGTTCATCGGCCGCCTCCCAGTCGTCGCCGCGATCCACCAGCTGACGCGCGACGACCTGATCACGATCCTGACCGAGCCGCGCAACGCGCTCGCTCGCCAGTTCAAGCGCTTCTTCCAGTTCGACGACATCGACCTGGTCTTCGCGCCCGACTCCCTGGGCGCGATCGCCGACAAGGCGCTCGAACGCGAGACCGGCGCCCGTGGCCTCCGCTCGATTCTCGAGGAGACGCTGCTCGACGTCCAGTTCGAGCTGCCATCGCGCGGCGACGTGCAGAAGTGCGTCGTCACCAAGGAGACGATCGAGAAGGGCCAGCGCCCGATGCTGGTCACCGACGCCGCCGGGGAGCACGTGGAAGTGCTCGAGGATCCGGCGCTCGGCGAGCAGACCGCGTAGGTATCGGCGGGCGGGTCCTGTCGCCGAATTTCATCGACACGCGCAAGGGCGCGTGTCGAAGGTGAAATTCGGCGCCACCCGCCCGAGAATCCAGGGCGCCTGACCACCTCGTGCGGCAGTGACACTTATCCTGAGGGCATGGACACGCGCTCGTCCCGTGAGCCAATCGAGACGGTCAGGCACCAGCTGCGGCCCCTGTTCGACCAGGTGGTGCTCAAGGAGCTCGACCAGGACCGGATGCGGCGGTCGGGCCTCGTCGTGCCCCAGGGCATCGACGAGCCGCCCCCTCAGCAGGGCATCGTCCTGGCGGTGGGCCCCGGCCTCGACTGGTGGGAGAACGCCGGGGTCGACATGCCGGTCCAGCCCGGCGACCATGTGGTCTTTCCCTCCTCGGCCGGCGTCTGGGTCGAGATCGACGAGGAGCGCCTGCTGGTCTGCCGGGTCGGGGAGCTTCTCGGCGTGCTGGAGTCCCTCGAGTCGCCGCCCCATTAGTCCGGCGGCGGTGTTTGTGGCCGCCGTGGATGGCGAAGCCGTGTGCCGCGACCTCGAATGCCATAACTAACATCGCCGCGTGGACGAGGAGCGCCGCAAGACCCTGGAGGCCACGACCCGCTGGGACCCCGGCGCGGTCGAGCAGCGCGTCTTCGAGCGCTGGATCAGGGGCGGCTGGTTCCATCCGGCCGCCGAGGGATCGCCGGAGGAGAACTTCTCGATCGCGATCCCGCCGCCGAACGTAACCGGCGCTCTCCACATGGGGCACGCGCTCAACGGGACGATTCAGGACGTCCTGGCGCGGCTCAACCGGATGCGCGGGCGCAACACGATGTGGATCCTGGGGACCGATCACGCGGGCATCGCCACGCAGTCGGTGGTCGAGAAGGAGCTCGCCAAGGAGGGAAGCGACCGCCGTGAGCTCGGCCGCGATCGGTTCGTCGAGAGGACCTGGGAGTGGCGGTACCGCTACGGCAACACGATCATCGAGCAGTACAAGCGCCTCGGCGCCTCCTGCGACTACGACCGCGAGCGGTTCACGCTGGACGAGGGCTACGTGAAGGCCGTCTATCGGGTCTTCGCCGAGCTCTACGCGAAGGGCTGGATCTATCGCGACAACTACATGGTCAACTGGGATCCAGGGCTGAAATCCGCGATCTCCGACCTCGAGATCGAGAACCGCGAGGTCACCGACACGCTGTATGAGATCGCCTACCCCCTCGAGGACGGCGGCGAGCTGATCGTCGCCACCGTCCGGCCGGAGACGATGCTCGCCGACACAGCGATCGCCGTCAGCCCCGACGACGACCGCTATCGGGACGTGGTGGGCAGGCACGCGGTCCTGCCGCTGGTCGAGCGCCGCCTGCCCGTGATCGCCGACGAGCACGTCGATCCCGAGTTCGGCACCGGGGCCCTGAAGATCACGCCGGGCCACGACCCGAACGACTTCGAGATCGGCCGCAAGCACGATCTCCCGGCGATCAGCGTGATCGGCGAGGACGGGCTGATCACCGACGAGGCGCCGGAGCGTTTCCGGGGCATGACCGCGGCCGAGGCACAGAAGGCGGTCGTCGAGGAGCTGCGGGAGAAGGGCCTGCTCCGTGGAGAGGAGCCGTACAACCACACAGTGCCCTTCTCGCACCGCTCCGGCGAGCGGATCGAGCCCCTGATCTCGCTGCAGTGGTTCTGCCGGATGGACGAGATGGCGCAGAGGGCCGTGGACGTCGTCAACGATGGGACGGTCAGGATCATTCCCGACGGCGCGCGGCGCCAGTACCTCGACTCGATGGAGAGGATCCCGCCGTGGTGCATCTCCCGCCAGCTCTGGTGGGGCCACCGGCTGCCCGTCTGGTACCGCGGCGACGAGACCTACGTCGGCGAGAACCCGCCCGAGGGGGACGGCTGGGAGCAGGAGGCCGACGTGCTGGACACCTGGTTCAGCTCGGCGCTCTGGCCCTACGCCACCCTCGGCTGGCCCGACACGACCGCCCCGGAGTTCAACGCCTTCTTCCCCACGGACGTGCTGGTGACGGCGCGCGACATCATCGCCCTCTGGGTCGCGCGGATGATCATGACCTCGCTCGAGTTCACCGGCGAGGTCCCGTTCTCCGACGTGTACGTCCACTCCGTGATCCAGGCGCCCGACGGCCGGCGGATGTCGAAGAGCCTCGGCACCGGCATCGACCCTCTCGACGAGATCGAGCAGCACGGCGCGGACGCGCTCCGCTTCGGGCTGCTCGCGATGACCTCCACGCAGGACGTTCGCTTCTCCCAGGCACGCGTCCAGCAGGGCCGGGACCTCGCCAACAAGATGTGGAACGCCTCCCGGCTCATCCTGATGGAGGCCAGGGACGACGTGGAGCCGCGTCCGGGAACGGCGAGGGTCGAGGACCGCTGGATCGCGTCTCGCCTCCAGCGGGCGACCCGCTCGGTGACCGACTCGATCGAGGCATACGACTTCGCCCACGCGGCCCTCGATCTCTACGACTTCTTCTGGTCCGAGCTCTGCGACTGGTATCTGGAGATCGTCAAGCCGCGGCTCTACGACGGCGACGAGGACGCCTCGGCAACGCTGCTCTGGACGCTCGAGCAGGTGCTGGCCCTGGCCCACCCCCTGATGCCGTTCGTCACCGAGGAGATCTACTCGTACCTGCCCGACCGGGCCTCGGAGGCGCTGGTCGTCCACTCCTTTCCGAAGGCCGACGACGCCCCGATCGACGAGGCGGCGGAGCGCGAGATCGGCGAGGCGATCGGGCTGACGCGGGCGCTCAGGCGCTGGCGGCAGCTCGCGGAGGTCCCCGTCAAGCAGGTCCTGGCCGCACGGGCCGACGATGCCAGGCCGCACGAGCTGGTCTCGAGGCTCGCCAAGGTCGAGTTCTCCGATGACGGCGGCGAGCCGATGGCGAGCGTCGGCGGCGTCGAGCTGCTCGAGACCGAGGGAGTCGACACCGACGCGGTCCGGGCGCGCATCGAGGAGCGCCGCGAGAAGCTTGAGGCCGAGGTGAGGCGCGGGGAGGGCAAGCTCGGCAACGAGGGGTTCGTCGCGAAGGCCCCGGCCGACGTGGTCGACGCCGAGCGCGAGAAGCTCGCCGCCTACCGGGCGGAGCTGGAAGAGCTGGGCGGATAGCGCGATCCGACGAGATCCTGCGCCGCCGCGAGGTCCTTGGCTGGAAGCTCGGGCTGGAGCGGATGCGCCGGCTCTGCACGCTGCTCGGCATGCCGCAGAACCGCTTCGCCTCGATCCACGTGGTCGGGACGAACGGCAAGACCTCCGTCACCCGGATGGCCGCCGCGCTGCTCGAGGCGCATGGCGTCTCGACCGGCGCCTACCTCTCGCCCCACATCCACTCGTGGCGGGAGCGGGTGATGGTCGGTGGCGAGCCGATCCCCGAGGAGGCGTTCGTCGGGGCGCTCGAGCGGGCCGAGCAGGCGGCCGAGGTCGCCGATCGCTCTGCCGGCGACGAGGGCCCGGTCACCCAGTACGAGCTGCTCACGGCCGCGGCGTTCGTGGCGTTCGCCGCGGCGCGGGTCCAAGACGCGGTGATCGAGGCGGGCCTCGGCGGCCGGCTCGACGCCACCAACGTCATCCCGTCCAAGATCACGGTGCTCACGTCGGTCGGCCTCGATCACACCGAATGGCTGGGGGAGACGCTCGAGGAGATCGCGGCCGAGAAGCTCGCCGTGCTGCGGGACCACACGACGCTGATCGTGGGCGATGTCCCAGGCGAGGTGGAGCCGGTGATCCGGCGGGAGGTGGAGCGCCGTCACCCCCGGTTGGTGCGGGTCCGGGTCGACGGGGGGGGTGAGCCCGTCACCTACCGAGACCGCAACCTCGCCCTGGCGGAGTCGGCCACCGAGCTGGCCCTCGGCCGCATCGATCCGGAGGCGGTGCTCGAGCTGCAGGGGATCACGATCCCCGGCCGCGCCCAGCTCGTCCCCGGCGACCCTCCCGAGGTCTTCGACGCCGCCCACAACCCGGATGGCGCCAGAGCGCTCGCCGAGGCGCTCCCTGGGCTCGCCGGCGGCACCGAGGTCGTCTGCTGCCTGGCAGTCCTCGAGGGGAAGGACGCGAACGGGATCATCGCGGGGCTCGCACCCGCCTGCTCGCATTTCGTCTGCACGGAGATCCCGCCGGATGCGATCGAGGGCTCAGGGCGGCCGGGCGGCCGGGCGCGGCCGGCGCTCGAGCTGGCCGCGCTCTGCGAGAAGGCGGGTGTGAGCGCCGAGGCGCTTCCCGATCCCCTCCAGGCATGGGCGCGAGCACGAGAGCTTGCCGGCGAGCGCGACGGGGTCGCGCTGGCGGCCGGCAGCCATTACCTTCTGAGCTGCATATGGACAGAGAGGCCCGCTCAGAGCTCCTGACGATGATGGGACTGGTGGCCATCGTCGTCGCGGTGGTGATCCTGGTCTTCTTCGCCTTCGGCTATGTGTTCGGCCTGCTCTTCCTCTGACTCGCAGAGACGGCAAATCCACGAACCCAGGCAGGGTTACACGCTCCCCTGAGGAAGTACGTACACTCGCGGCTCCCATTCCCCCATGCCTCTAGGACTCTTCGGACTTGACGGAGGGGTTGGCCTGGTCGTCAACCTCCTCATCCTCTTCCTGGTCGTCGTCTATCTGGCGCTGATCTGGTGGACCTACCTCGATGCCCGCCGGCGGATCGAGGATCCGGTGCTGATCGCGTGCGCGACGGCCGCGTCGGTCTTCCCGCTCCTGGGCACGGTCGTCTACACGATCCTGCGCCCGCCCGAGTACCTCGAGGATCGCGAGGAGCGCGAGCTCGAGCTGCGAGCGGCCGAGCTCGAGCTGCGGCAGCGCATCGAGCAATCCTGTCCGCACTGCGAGTACCCGGTCGAGCGCTCCTACCTGCGCTGCCCCAACTGCGAGCGGCGCCTGCGCAATCCATGTCGCAAGTGCCACAAGCCTCTCGACCCCCGCTGGGGAATCTGCCCCTATTGCGAGACCGAGGTCCGCAAGCAGCAGCGCCCGGGGCGCGAGACGCGACGCGACCGCCCCCGTGCCGGCCGCGCTCCCGGACAGCGCCCGTCGGGCGCTTCCCGTTCGGACGGTCCCACCCGCCGCCAGGACCGCCCCGCGGTCGGGGCGACCCGGCCCCCGCAGCGCCCGAGCGGCTCGAGCCGCTGACGGCTCGCGGGCGGCTTCTTTTCGCCAGGCGAAAGGAACTCGCCCCAACCGTCTACCTACGCGCACGAAGCAAAGCCCGAACGGTCTTGGCGACCTCGTTTGCGTTGCCGGTGACTTGCCGCCACGTGAAGCGGATCACGCTGTAACCGAGCACGGCGAGCCGGGCATCCCGGGCGCGATCTTCCTCGAAGGCCGGACGCGTTCGGTGGGCTTTCCAGCCGTCAACTTCCACGATCAGGGACGCATCGGCCCAGAGAAAGTCCACGAGGTAGCGATCGATCGAGACGTTCACATCCGGCTGGGGAAGGCGATGGCGCCGGCAGAGGGAGAGCATTCTGTCCTCGAGTTCGGACCGCGCCCCGTCGCCTCTCTCTTGATCGCCGATGTTGAGACGCCGGAACTCCGCCTCTCGGACGGCGGCCGCGAACTGGGCTGGCGAAAGGAGGGGACGAACGTCGGCGAGCGTTCGGGCGGGCGTCGTCACCGGGATGGCGTTGCGGCGGGTGCAATCTGAGGACGGCAGACTCTTCGGACGATGAACCCGAATCCCGCAACGTCCGGCTCGACCTGCTCTGCCCGGAATGCTGACGTCGACGACTGACGCAGTCGAACCGGTGTGCTGTCCGAGTCCCCATAGAAACGCCGCGCTGAGATGGCTGAGCACCGCCCCGTCGCCGCAGGCGAGTACCGCCGCCATCCATCTGCCGTCGCTGCTCAGTGCCGGGTGGCCGACGGCATAGACACCGCGATGAATGCGGTGTAGGCACCGGCCGTTCAGCCGGGATATAGCGGCAGGGGAGCATCCGGCGGAGCGCAGCTCGGTCAACGAGATCACGCCGTGTTGGTTGCTCGCGATCTCGGCGATCACCGCGTCCCGGCGCTGTGGGGCGACTTCGTTCCGCACAACGAAACAAAGCCGCCCCGGCGCCTGATCTCACCCCCCTTCATCGCCGATTCTCGGTTTTCGCGACGCCCCACCGGCCGATTCCTGTACCGTGCCGCGGCCGTGGCCGACGAACGCACGCTCATCCTCGTCAAGCCCGACGCATTCGAAAGGCGCCTGACCGGTGAGGTCATCGCCCGGTTCGAGCGCAAGGGGCTTCGCCTCGTCGCGCTGAAGCTGATGCAGGCCGACGTCGAGATTGCGAACGTTCACTACGAGGAGCACACGGACAAGCCGTTCTTCGGAGAGCTCGTCGAGTTCATCACCGGCGGGGAGCTGGTGGCGATGGTCCTCGCGGGGCCGAACGCGGTGAAGGCCGCCCGCCAGGTGATCGGCGCAACGGACCCGATCGAGGCTGACGCGGGATCGATCCGCGGCGAGTTCGGCACCGAGGTCACCTTCAACCTCGTCCACGGCTCGGACTCGCCGGAATCGGCTGAGCGCGAGATCGGGATCTGGTTCCCCGAGCTGTAGGGGCCACCGGGCGGCTGCACTTCATCAGTCGGGTCGCGGTTGCGCGCGTTCTCGCATCAACGGCCGTAGGCCGAAGCGACTTATGCTGGGCGGCCGCTCGTGGCCCCGAAACAGATAATCCTCGCTTCGGGTTCGCCGCAGCGTAGGGCGCTGCTCAAAGAGCTCGGCGTGGACTTTCGTGCGATCGCCCCGGACGTCGAGGAGACGAGCGAGGGGGAGCCGCGACCGGTGGTGCTGGCCAATGCGCTCGCCAAGGGGCGTGCGGTGGCGGCGCGACGCCGCCGGGGGACCCTCGTGATCGCCGGCGACACGGAGGTCGTGGTCGACGGCCGGGTCGTCGGCCAGCCGGGATTCGAGGGCGAGGCGCGCTGGTGCCTCGAGACGCTCTCGGGCCGCGATCACGAGGTCCTCGGAGCCCTGGCGCTGCTCGGTCCCGATCGAGTGGACGGCGAGCTCACCGTCCGGACTGGGGTCGAATCCACGCGCGTCACCTTCGGAGACCTCGGCCAGGAGCTGATCGACCGCTACCTCTCAAGCGGCGAATGGCGTGGACGGGCGGGCGGCTATGCGGTGCAGGGGCTCGGCTCGGCGCTCGTCGACCGAATCGAGGGCGACGTCTCCAACGTGATCGGCCTTCCGGTCCGGCTGCTGCTCCGGCTCGCTCCCGAGCTGGCGGTCACCAGCCCGCAGTGACTCGGAGCGGCGGCGACGCCGCCGCCACTTCTGATGGGCGGGTGCGCCTGGGCGTAGATCCGGCGGCGGTGTTCGTGGCCGCCGCAGATGAGGCGAAGCCGTCTACCGACCGGCCTAGAAATCCCCCATTTTGGGCATTTAGAGCCAGCCGCTAGGCTGGGCGCAGATCGGCCAAAACTGCACTTTGATGAGCATCTTCAACTCCATAACACCAGCCCGAGACATGGCAGTCGACCTGGGGACCGCCAATACGCTCGTCTACGTCCGCGGCCGCGGCATCGTCGTCTCGGAGCCCTCCGTGGTGGCTGTCGACGTCAGCAGCGGCGAGGTCCACGCCGTCGGGGCGGAGGCCAAGCAGATGCTCGGCCGCACGCCCTCGACGATCAACGCCATGCGCCCTCTGAAGGACGGCGTGATCGCGGATTTCGAGGTCACCGAGTCGATGCTGCGCTACTTCATCAAGCGCGCCAACCACAGCCGCTTCGCCCATCCGCGCGTCGTGGTCTGCGTCCCCTCCGGCGTCACCGGCGTGGAGAAGAGGGCGGTGGAGGAGGCCTGCCTGGGCGCCGGCGCCCGCGAGGCCTACCTGATCGAGGAGCCGATGGCGGCCGCGATCGGATCGGGGCTTCCCGTCAGCGAGCCGACCGGCAGCCTGATCGTCGACATCGGAGGCGGCACCACCGAGGTCGCGGTGATCTCGCTCGGCGACATCGTCGTCTCACAGTCGATTCGGGTCGGCGGCGACGAGATGGACGACGCGATCGTCAACTTCTGCAAGCGCGAGCATCAGTTGGCAATCGGCCACGGGACGGCCGAGGACATCAAGCACGAGGCCGGGTCGGCCGCGCCGCTCGATCACGAGGTCGAGATCGAGATTCGCGGGCGCGATCTGGGCTCCGGGCTCCCGAAGGCGGTGAAGCTCAACTCCGAGGACGTCCGCAAGGCCCTTGACGAGCCGATCAACCAGATCATCGCCGCCGTCCGCGACACCCTCGACCGCACGCCGCCGGAGCTGGCCGGCGATCTGATGGAGCGGGGGATGACCATGGCCGGGGGTGGCGCCCTCCTCAAGGGCTTCGCCGAGCGGATGAGCGAGGAGTGCCAGATGCCGGCCCGCCTGGCCGAATCGCCACTGACTTGCGTTGCCACCGGGTCCGGGCAGGCCCTCGAGGAGTTCGAGGCGATCAAGCGAGCGCTGAAGAACTCGAGGGTTCGGAGGCGGTTCTAGAGGGCGGGCTGAGGAAGGGACACGGCCATGTATCTCCTGCAGCGTCCCGAGGACATCCCGCCGCGTCTGAGCAATCGCCTCAACGTCCGTATTGCCGTTCTGGTCGCCGTGGTGGTGGCGGCAGTCGCGATGGTGCTGCTGCGGCTCTGGTCCCTACAGGTGCTGGACGGGGAGCACTACCGCGCCCTGGCCCGCGACCACGGCGTGCTCGATGTCCGCGTCCACCCGCCTCGCGGCGAGATCCTCGACCGCGACGGGAGGGTGCTCGTCGACAACCGGACCGTGATGAGCCTCGAGATGCGGCCCTCGGACATGCCGAGCGACCCGGCGGAGCGGCGCGCGGAGCTCCGCCGACTCGGCAATCTGCTCGGCCTCTCGCAGCGGGCGATTCGCCGCAGGGTCCGCGAGACGCCCCAGTACGCCGGCTACCCGGTCGTGCTCCGCCAGGGCGTCGACCGGCGGCTGCTCTTCTACATGCTCGAGAACCAGGGCCGCTTCCCCGGCGTCAGCGTCGAGCGCACCTACGTCCGCGACTACAAGGACGGGTCGCTGGCGGCCCATCTCCTGGGATTCGTCGGCCAGGTGAGCCCGCGCCAGCTGAAGCGCCCGGCATACCGCGATCTGCGCCCCGGCGACGTCATCGGCCAGTCGGGCGTCGAGTACAGCTACGACCGCTTCCTGCGTGGAACGCCCGGCAGCCAGCGGCTTCAGGTCGACGCGCTCGGCCGTCCCAGGGGACAGCTCGGCAGCCGGCCCGCGCGTGCCGGCGACAACCTGCGGCTGACGCTCGACGCCGGGCTGCAGGAGGTGGGGGAGCAGGCGCTGCGAGCGAAGGGCCTACCCGGCGCGTTCGTGGCGATGAACGTCCACACCGGGGCGATTCTCGCGATGGGCTCGTATCCGACCTACGACCCGTCCTTCTACACCCGTCCGCACACGAAGGCCGAGTACGACGCCTTCGGGAGCCGGCCGGGCGATCCACTCGTCGACCGTGCCGATCAGGGCGGTTATCCGACCGGCTCCGCCTTCAAGCCGATCACGGCGACGGCGGCGCTCGAGGACGGGCTGATCGAGCCCGGCACGGTCTTCGACGACACCGGCTCGCTCGACATCGGCGGATTCGTCGTCCACAACGCCGGCGGCGCCGCCAACGGCCCGATCGACATGAGCACGGCGATCAAGGTCTCCTCGGACGTCTACTTCTTCAATCTCGGGCTCCACGCGGAGGCCAGCGGGAAGCACGGCCAGATCCAGGACTGGGCACATAGGTACGGCCTGGGCGAGAACCCGGGAATCGACCTGCCGGGGGCGAGCGCGGGGCTGATCCCGACGCCGGCCTGGCGCGACCGCGTCTATCGCAGCCACGACAACCCGTACATCGACCGCCCCTGGAACCAGGGCGACAACGTCAACCTCGCGGTCGGTCAGGGAGACGTGATGGTGACGCCGCTGCAACTCGCACGGGCCTACTCCGCCCTCGCCAACGGCGGCACGCTGGTGAGGCCACACCTCGGGGGCCGGATCGTGGACGTCCACGGCAGGACCGTGCGCCGGATCAAGCCGCCGCCGAAGCGGCATCTGCACATCTCCGACGGGACCCGGAACGTGATCCTCGGCGGGATGGAGCGGGCGGCGATGGAGCCCGGAGGGACCTCCTACTCGGTGATGGGCGGCTTCCCGTTCCCCGTCGCCGGCAAGACCGGCACCGCCGAGCGCGGCGCGGGCCGGCAGGACCAGTCCTGGTACGGGGTGATCGCGCCCTACCGAGACCCGCAGATCGCGGTCACCGTGACGGTCGAGCGTGGTGGCTTCGGGGTCGAGTCGGCAGCTCCGATCGCCCGGGCGATCCTCGAGCGCTACTTCCACCTCGGCGGCGGTGGGGCGAGCGGCTCCGCCGCGGGGACCGGGTGATGGAAGCCGCCAAGCCCTCCCTCACCATCGCCCCGCGCGGCTCGCTCGCGGAGCGCCTCGGCGTCGCCCGCATCGACGGAGTGATGCTCGGAGCGGCGGTCGGCTTGATCGCATTCAGCGTCTTCACCCTCGCGACCTCCACTCGCAACGAGATCGCCGGGCGACCGCTCTTCTTCGTCGAGCGCCAGGGGCTCTACGCCGTGGCCGGAATCGCGCTGATGGTCGCCCTCAGCCGGATCGACTACACGCGCCTCCGCGATCTGCGCCTGACCATCTACTCGGCGATGATCGGCTCGATCGCGCTCGTCCTGCTGGTGGGGACCGCGGTGCGCGGCTCGAACCGCTGGATCGACCTGCCCCTCTTCCAGTTCGAGCCGTCCGAGCTCGCCAAGATCCTGCTCTGCGTCTCCCTGGCCGCCTTCGTCTACGAGCGGGTGCGGCGGCCCTTCGGCCTGCGCCAGACCGTCGGGCTGCTGGCGCTCGGCCTGGCGCCGGCGGCGCTGGTGTTCCTCCAGCCGGACCTCGGGACCGGGATCGTGCTCGTCGCCATCGCCCTGACGATCCTGTTCGTGGGCGGGGTCCCGTGGCAGCACTTCGCCGCCATCGCCGCGGCCGTCGCGCTGATCGGTGCCGGCGCCTACGCCGCCGGCTCAGCGGCCGGCGTGCAGTTCCTCCACGGCTACCAGCAGGACCGGCTCACGGCCTTCCTGCACCCGAGCGACGATCCCAGCGACGCGAGCTATCAGGTGAACCAGGCGGTGATCGCGGTCGGTTCCGGGGAGAGTGTGGGGCGGGGCAACGACGCAACCCAGACCGAGCTGCTCTTCCTCCCCGAGCGCCACACCGACTTCATCTACGCCGTGATCGGCGAGCGCTTCGGCTTCATCGGCGCGGCCTTGGTCGTCTTCCTCTACGCGGTCCTGTTCTGGCGAGCGATCCGGGTGATCCGGATCTCCAGGAGCTTCTACGGGGCCATGATCGCCGGCGGGGTGGTGGCGATGCTCGCCTTCCAGGTGATCGTCAACATCGGGATGAACCTCGGCCTGATGCCGGTCACCGGGATCACCCTCCCCCTGATGAGCTACGGCGGCTCGTCGGTCCTCGGCACCTTCCTGGCGCTCGGGATCCTGCAGAGCATCCACGCTCAGGCGCAGGATTGAGGTCAGGGGGAACTCTTTCAGTCTTATTGAACGTAGCCGCTACATTCGCCCGCCGGGAACCACGACTTGAGAGCTAGGAGGACATGTACCGCAAGCAGGTGCGCCGTCGACGGGCGGTGCTGTTGCTGCTCGTCGCCGCCTCGCTGACACTCCTCAGCCTGTACTACCGCGAGGGCAGCTCGGGGGGCCCGCTGCACGGGGCGGAGAACGTGGTCTCGACCATCTTCTCGCCGATCTCCAGCGTCACCGATCGTGCGCTCAAGCCGGTGCGCGATCTGGTCAACTGGTTCCACGAGACCTTCGACGCCCGCGGCGACAAGGCTCGGCTGCAGGACCAGGTGGCGACCCTGCGAAATCAGCTGGCCCGGCAGCAGACCCAGCAGGCCGAGGCCAAGGAGCTGTCGGCGCTCAATGAGCTCACCAGCGGCGGCATCGTCCCCGACGGCACGACGCCGGTGACGGCGCGAGTGATCGGCCGCTCGCCGACGGTCTGGTACTCGACGGTGACGATTGACCGTGGATCGAGCGACGGTGTTCGGGTCGACGATCCGGTGGTCGCCGCCCAGGGGCTGGCCGGGAAGGTCACCCAGACGACCTCGAACAACGCCCAGGTCACGCTGATCACCGACGCCGACAGCGCGGTGACGGCGCGGGTGCAGCCCAGCGGTGCGACCGGGGTCGTCGAGCCCAACGTAGGCAATCCGCACGACCTCCAGCTCGACTTCCTGGAGCGCGGATCGCATATCGCCGAGGGACAGATGGTCGTCACGGCCGGCTTCTCGACAGGCGATCTGGGATCGATCTTCCCGCCAGGGATCCCGATCGGGACGATCACCAAGGCGACCGTCGAGGAGCAGCAGGCCTACCAGCGAGTGCACCTCTCGCCGTTCGCCGACCTGCGCGACATGGACTTCGTCAAGGTGCTGAGCACCCACTCGGGCGGTGGCTCCAAGTGATCCTGACGCCGGGGATCGTCGCCAGGCTCATCGCTCTCGGCGCGCTGGTCGCCGTGGCGCAGGTCGTCTGCTTCTCGAAGATGGACGTCTTCGGTTCCAGCCCGGACATCGCCCTGCTGGTGGTCTTCTCGCTGGGCGTTCTCGGCGGGAGCCTCACCGGGGCCGTGGCCGGCTTCTCGATCGGCCTGCTGATCGACTGCCTGCTGCTCCAGACACTCGGTGGATTCGCGCTGACCCTGCTCTCGATCGGATATGTGGCGGGTCGCTACCGCGAGACGGTCGGCCGCCCGACCCGCGGGGCCGTCGCCCTGCTCGGTGGCGCCCTGACCCTGCTGGGCGCCCTTGTGATCGCGGCGATCCAGATCGGGACGGGCATCGACGCGAACGTCAGCGTCCTCGTCCTGCGTGACGCGGTAATCAAGAGCCTGATCGGCGCGGCTCTCGCGATTCCCGCCCTCCTTCTCGTCAGACTGGTGGTGCGCTCCGCTCTCGTCGACGAGCGAAGAGCGGCCCGGCGCCCACCCGCGGCGCCGCGGCCCGTTGAACCGTGATGTATCTGCGCACACCCGAATCAGAGCCAGAGCGGCGGACCTCTCCGCTGGCCCTGCGGATCTCGATCCTCACCGGGCTCGCGATCGCGATCTTCTCCGTCCTCTTCCTGCGTCTCTGGTACGTGCAGATCCTCTCCGGTGACAAGTACCGGACCGAGGCGAACGACAACCGGATTCGGCAGATCCGCGTCCAAGCCCCCCGCGGCGACATCCTCGACCGCAACGGCAAGGTCATGGTCGCGAACCGCACCGAGCTCGCCGTGGAGATGACGGCCGAGGACCTTCCCGCCCCGGGCCCGACCCGGTCCCGGGAGCTCCATCAGCTCTCGGCGGTCACGGGAATGACGACGAAGGAGATTCGAAAGGCGCTCAGGAACGGTGACAGGGCGGCGCCCGGCGGTCCCGTGATCCTGAAGAAGGGCCTCGGCGTGGACAAGGTCTACTACCTGCGGGAGAACCAATCGAGCTTTCCCGGCGTGAGCGTCGAGCGCGTGTTCACCCGTGAGTACAAGAACGGGGACGTCGCCGCGCACCTGTTCGGCAACGTGGGAGAGGTGACCGCCGAGCAGCTCAAGCAGCCGCGCTACGCGGGCCTCCAGCAGGGCGACGCGGTGGGGCAGTCGGGGATCGAGTACGAGTACGACCGGTTCCTGCGGGGCAAGGCCGGAACCGACCGGGTCCAGGTGGACGCCCTCGGCCGGCCGACGGCGCAGCTGCGCGGCAAACCGGCCCAGGTCGGCGACGACGTCCGGCTGACGATCGACTCGGGTCTGCAGAGCTACGCGGAGGGGGCGCTCGATTCGTTCGGCCTGCCGGGCGCGTTCGTCGCGATGAACGCCCGGAACGGCGAAGTCCTGGCGATGGGTTCGGCCCCGACCTTCGACCCGTCGATCTTCACGCACCCGATCACGCAGAGCCAGTACCGCGCCCTGACCTCCCGCAAGACCGACGCACCGCTCGCGAACCGCGCGATCCAGGGCCTGTACCCGACCGGCTCTTCGTTCAAGCCGATCACCGCAACCGCCGCCCTGCAGGACCACCTGATCGCGCCGAGCACGATCTTCAACGACACCGGGTCACTGAAGATCGACGCGAACCAGACCCTCCACAACGCCGGGCATGCGACCTACGGGCCGATCAACATGAGCGACGCGCTCAAGGTCTCGTCGGACATCTACTTCTACAACCTGGGCATGAAGGCCAAGGCCTCGAAGGGGGGCGGGATGATCCAGGACTGGGCGCGCCAGTACGGCCTCGGGGAGAGCACCGGCATCGACCTGCCGGCCGAGGTCGACGGCCTGATCCCGAATCCCGCCTGGCGCAACCGCCTCTACCACGAGCATCTCACCGACCGTCCCTGGAGCGTCGGCGACAACATCAACCTGGCGGTCGGGCAGGGCGACCTGGAGGCCGACCCGCTGCAGATGGCCGTCGCCTACGCCGCCCTCGGCAACGGCGGCAAGGTTCTGAGGCCTCATCTGGGCGACGACATCGAGAGCGCCACCGGCAGGGTGATCGAGGAGCTTCGCCCGGCCCCCCGGCGCGAAATCAAGATCTCGCCGACGACGCGCAACACGATCATGACCGGGCTGACTCGCGCCGCGATGGAGCCGGGAGGGACGTCCTATCCCGTCTTCGGGCATTTCCCCTTCGCGGTCGCCGGAAAGACCGGCACGGCCCAGCGCCCGAATCAGCCCGACCAGTCCTGGTACATCGTCCTGGCGCCGGCGAAGAACCCGCAGATCGTGGTGGCGGTGACCCTCGAGCGCGGCGGATTCGGCGCCGACACGGCGGCCCCGGTGGCCGCCCGCATCCTCGAGCACTACTTCAAGCTGCCGATCACCCCGACGGCGTCGTCGAGCACGGCCGGAGGCGGCGCGCACGAGTGATGCCGGCAGGATCCCACGCGACCTTTACCCTCGTTTGACATGGAGGCAGCACCCCTAACGCTCCGCCCAGAGCGCGCCGGAATCGGCGAGCGGCTCGGCATCGCCTACTTCGACGGCATCCTGTTCGGCGCGGCCGTCGCGTTGATCGCCTTCAGTTGCTTTACCCTCGCTGTCGCGACGCCCAACGACGTGCCCGGCCAGCCGCTCTTCTTCGCCATGCGGCAGGGCATCTATGCGCTGATCGGCGTCGCCCTCATGTTTGCCGTTGCCAAGATCGACTACTCGCGCTTCCGGGAGATCCGGGTCGGCATCTACTCGCTGATGATCGGCTCGATCTGCCTCGTGCTCATGTTCGGCGCGGCCGCCCGCGGCTCTCGCCGCTGGATCGAGCTTCCCTACTTCCGCTTCCAGCCCTCCGAGCTGGCCAAGCTGCTGCTCGTCGTCGCCCTCGCGGCGTTCGTGATCGAGCGCACCCGCCGCGGCACCCCCGCGCGCCAGACCCTCCGCATCCTGGCGCTCGGGCTCGCCCCGGCCGGACTCGTCTTCCTGCAACCCGACCTCGGCACGGGAATCGTGCTCGTGGTCATCACACTCACCATTCTTTTCCTCGCCGGGATACCTTGGTCGCACTTCGCGATCATCGGTGGCGTGGCGGCATTGGCCGTCAGCTTCGTCCTCGTCATCGCCCCGGCCACCGGCCTGCCGAGCCCGTTGCACGGGTACCAGCAGGACCGGCTGACGGCATTTCTACATCCCAGCAACGACCCAAGCAACGCGAGCTACCAGGTCAACCAGAGCGTGACTGCCATCGGGTCCGGCGAGAAGACCGGACGCGGAGACAGCTCCACTCAGACCAAGCTCCTGTTTGTTCCCGAGCGGCATACGGACTTCGTATTCGCCGTGATCGGGGAGCGCTTCGGGTTCCTGGGAGCCGCATTCGTACTGTCCCTGTACGCCCTGCTGATCTGGAGAATGCTGCGCATTCCGACGCTCTCCAAGAACTTGTACGGGACCCTGATCGCCGGCGGCATCGCCGCCATGCTCATGTTCCAGATCCTGGTCAACGTGGGCATGACACTCGGCGTGATGCCGGTAACCGGCATCACCCTGCCCCTCATGTCTTACGGAGGGTCCTCGGTGCTCGCCACTTTTCTGGCGATCGGGCTCCTGCAGAGCATCCACGCACAAGCGCGGCTCAGCTCCAGCACACGCAGCAGGGCGCCTATCCCACTGTTGCGCTGAGCCAGCTAGAGCACACCCAAAGACTGAACACCAGGGGTCAGGTCTTGCACGTGCACTTCGTGCACCTGCAAGACCCGACCCCGGTTTGTGGTGCTCTGCTCGCGCGGAAAGGATCCACATGAAGAAGAACATCCTCGTCAGCGTCGATCGCGGTGAGACCCGCGTCGCCGTGCTCGAGGCGAAGGGCAGCCCCAAGGGGGGCAAGCGCCCCAAGAAGGCTGCCCCGACAAATGAATGGAAGGTCGCCGAGCTCTACGTCGAGCGGCGCGGCCGCCGCTCGATCGTCGGCAACGTCTACAAGGGCAAGGTCGACAACGTCCTGCCCGGGATGGAGGCGGCGTTCGTCGACATCGGCCTGGAGCGAAACGGCTTCCTGCACGTCGACGAGATCGTGATGCCCGACGGCAAGGCCGTCCCGAAGCGGGGTCGCGGCCGGGGCCGCCGCATCGACGAGCTGATCAAGCCCGGCCAGGAGATCATCGTGCAGGTCGTCAAGGACCCGCTGAAGACCAAGGGCGCCAGGCTCTCGATGCAGCTGTCGATCGCCGGCCGCTACCTCGTCTACATGCCCCAGGGCGGCGGGATCGGCGTCTCCAAGCGCCTCCCGGACGGTGAGCGGACCCGCCTCCGCAAGCTGATCGACAAGGTTGACATCGGCAAGGGAGGCGCGATCGTCCGCACCGCGGCGCAGGGCGCCAAGAAGGAGGACTTCGTCCGCGAGATCGCCTACCTGCATCGCCTCAACGAGGTGGTCACCGAGCGAGCGGAGCGCTCCGACGTCGGCCAGATGGTCTTCCAGGAGGCCGACCTCTCGATCCGCGTCGTCCGCGACGTGCTCGTCGAGGAGTTCGAGGGCGCGATCATCGACGACCCGAAGCAGCACGACCGAGTGACGAAGTTCCTTCAGAGGACGGCGCCGGAGCTCGCGGAGCGGGTCGAGCTATACGACGGCAAGCAGGGCGTGCTCGAGAAGTGGGACGTCGAGCAGGCGTTCGACTCCGTGCTCAGCCGCCGCGTCGACCTCCCCTCGGGCGGCTACCTGATGATCGACTACGCGGAAGCCCTCACCGTGATCGACATCAACACCGGCAGCTTCACAGGCAAGGGGAAGGGCCGGCTCGAGGACACGATCACCAAGGTGAACGTGGAGGCCGCCGAGGAGGTCGTGCGCCAGCTGCGCATGCGCGACATCGGCGGGATCATCGTCATCGACTTCATCGACATGGCGCGGGCGCGAAACCGCGACCAGGTGCTGAAGACGCTGCGGAACGCTCTGGACGAGGATCGGACCAAGACCTACGTGGTCGAGGTCTCACCGCTCGGGCTCGTGGAGATGACCCGCCAGAACGTCACCGACGGAGTCCGGGAGATCCTCACCAAGCGCTGCCCGACCTGCGACGGCGAGGGGGTGGTGAGCTCGGAGGAGACCGTGGCGATCACGATCGTCCGCAAGCTCCAGGAGGTCGTCGACGAGCAGCCCGGCCCGGAGGCCTATCTGGTCAGGGTCAATCCGCGAGTGGCCGCGGAGCTGCTCTCGGCCGACTCCGGCCTCACCGACCTCGAGAAGGAGACCGGCAAGCGGTTCCACTTCGAGGGGGGCGACGCCCTTCCCCTCGACACCTTCCACGTCGTCGAGACGGGCGGGCGCGAGGAGATCGAGGAGCGGGCCCTGCCCTTCCAGGTCGGCGAGGAGGTGCTGGTCTCGATCGAGGAGCCGCACATGTACAACGTCGACGACGCGGTGGCCCGCGTCGACTCCTACATCGTCAGCGTCACGGGCGCGGGTTCGCACGTCGGCGAGCAGCGGATGGTGCGGATCGAGAGCGTCGGGCGCTCCGCCGCGACCGCCGTGCTCCTCGACAGCGAGGGCAACGTCGTGGAGGCGGGTGCCAATGGGAACGGCGGCGAGAAGCTAGAATCTCGCGGTTCCCGCGGGCGGGGACGCCGCGGAGGCAGGGGCGGCAGGCAGCGCTCCCGCGCGGGCAGCAACGACTAGGAAGGCGAAATGGCCAGCTACGCAGTGATCGAGACAGGTGGCAAGCAGTACCGCGTCGAGAAGGGCTCGACCCTCCTCGTCGATCGTCTGTCCGCCGACGAGGGCGAGGTGGTCGACCTCCGCGCAGTCGCCTTCCGCGACAAGGAGATGGTGCTCGGCAAGGACCTCGAGAAGGTCAAGGTCGAGGCGAAGGTCGCCGGCCACGAGCGCGGCCCGAAGATCCGGGTCTTCAAGTACAGGCCGAAGAAGGGCTATCGCAAGCGCGCGGGGCATCGCTCCGAGCTCACCCGCCTGGAGATCACCGACGTGAAGATGCTCCAGAGACGACCGGCCGCGAAGAAGACTGAAGAGAAGAAGGAGGCAGCCGCAGATGGCTCATAAGAAGGGACTCGGATCGAGCCGGAACGGCCGCGACTCCAACCCGAAGATGCTCGGGGTCAAGGTCTTCGCCGGCCAGGCGGTGAACGGCGGCGAGATCATCGTCCGCCAGCGCGGAACGCGCTTCCGCCCAGGCGATGGCGTCGGCCTCGGCCGCGACCACTCGATCTTCGCAACGCGCCCAGGCGTCGTCCAGTTCAGCACCGGCCGGCGTGGCCGCACGATCTCCGTCGTCGCGGCCGACTAGCGGTTTCCCCGCGGAGATCCCGGGTAACCGGGAAGGCTCGTGCTCTCGACCAGGAGGAGGTGAGCCGCGTGCTCACGATCACCCCAGAGGCCTCGCAGGCAATCCGCGGAATCCTCGACGCGTCCGACGCTCCCGAAGGATCGATGTTCCGCATCAGCCCGCAGGGTCAGGACGGAACGGCGCCGGGACCGAGCCTCGCGTTGTCCGTCATCGACAGCCCACCGCCCGACGACCAGATCGTCGAGGGTGAGGAGGTCGCCGTCAGCGTCGAGCCGAGCGCGGCGGCGATTCTCGACGACAAGAAACTGGACGCGACCGTCGTCGGCGATCAGGTCGACTTCAGCATCGCCGAGCAGGCCTGACGAGCAAACCTGGACCGCCTGTCCGCAACTTTGGACAGGCGGGCCGTGGTGGACGGTCGGGCGCTTTTCTAGGCTTGATCCGTGGCCTCTCGCCCGCTGATCGGTGTGACCACCTCCGAGGTCCGCGTCGCGGAGGAGGTTCACCGGGCGGCCGAGGGGGAGCCGCCGCGCCCCGAGATGGCGCTCGGCCTGAGCTACCTGAAGGCGATCGAGCGTGCGGGCGGCATTCCCGTCGCGATCCCGCCGCTCGGGCCCGAAGCGGTGACCCCGCTCGTCGAGCGGCTCAGCGGCCTCTGTCTCTCGGGCGGCCCGGACATCCACCCGTCCGCCTACGGCGCCGATCCCCATCCGGCTCTCGGCCCTACCTGGCGGGAGCTCGATCTCGCCGAGATCGCGCTGGCGCGTGCGGCCGACCGGCGCGGGCTGCCGATCCTGGCGATCTGCCGCGGCGCCCAGGCGCTGAACGTGGCCAGGCGGGGAACGCTCTTCCAGCACCTGCCCGAGAGCGGAGGAGAGGTGAATCACCGCGGGGCGGACTACGGTCCGGACATCGCCCACTCCGTGGAGATCGAAGCCGACAGCCTGCTCGCCGCGGCGATGGGCGCCACGGAGCTCGACGTTCCCTCCTACCACCACCAGGCCGCCGACGAGCTCGGGCGCGAGCTGCGGGCCGTCGCGTGGTCGCCCGACGGAGTCGTCGAGGGCATCGAGGCGATCAACCGCGCCTTCGTGATCGGCGTGCAGTGGCATGCGGAGGGCGACACTCCTGAGAACGGCAGGCTCTTCCGGAGCTTCGTCAAGGCGGCGAACCAGCATGACTCGGCGCGCCCCGAGCGCGTCCCGGTCCCCGCCTAGAGGGTCGCGGGAAACCCCGGTAGTTGGGCTCTGCGGCTCGTGTTAGCTTGACCGCGTGATGCGCCGACCCGGATGGTTGGCGGCGTTCCTCATCCTGACTGCGTCCGCCTCGCTCATGTTCACGGCAAGCGCCGTGGCCGCCACGTCGCCCGAGCAGCAGAAGCTCGTGGCGGCCTATGCGCCGCATCTGATGCTTCGTGAGCAGACGGACGACGGCAACTGCGACACCAAGGAGGAGCAGTACAACCCTCCGACCAGCGTGGGGGTGGTTCTCGACAACCCCGCGGTGAAGCTCGTCCACCACACCGGCGGCAAGGACGTGACGATCCGGAGGGGGCCGACCGCTGCCCAGATCGCCGGTCTGGGCGATGACTATTACCTCGACCTTCCCGGTGACCCCCTCAACGTCAAGTGCCCCGTCAAGGGCAGCTACCCGAAGGACTTCCAGGCGCTGAGGAACGAGGGCAAGGCACCGCCGGTCGCCTACGCGCACATAGCCACCGAGCCGGGATACACCGGGCTCGTCGTCCAGTACTTCTTCTTCTACTACTTCAACCAGTTCAACGACGTGCACGAGGGCGACTGGGAGGGGATGCAGATCTCCTTCGACGCGGACACTCCCGCCGAGGCGCTCGTGCAGGGTCCCTCGCAGATCGCGCTGTTCCAGCACGCCGGTGGGGAGCGGGCGAACTGGGACGACACGAAGGTCCAGAAGGACGGGACGCACCCGATCGTCTATCCGGCGGCCGGGTCCCACGCGACCTTCTACGACAGCGCGATCTACATCCAGAACGGCTCACACGGCTCGGGCGTCGGTTGCGACAACACCTCGGCGCCCCACGTGGAATCGGATCCTTCGCCGGTCATCGTGCCGACGGCGGCGGCACCCGGGAGCCGGTTCCAGTGGCTCAGCTTCCTGGGCCACTGGGGACAGCGCGAGAAGGGATTCAACAACGGTCCCCAGGGTCCGACCACGAAGAGGCAGTGGCTGCGGCCGTTCACCTGGATGAACGGGATCCGGCAGGACAGCCCCCGGCTTCCGGGAGGAACGATCCTGGGCCCGGCCCCTGCGACGGCCTTCTGCGGGGCGGTCGCGGTGGCCTCGGAGTTCATCAACCTCGAGGCCAAGACCACCAGCGGGGCGATCGGGTTGGCCCTGGCGCTGCTGCTCTTGATCGTGGGGTTGCCGTTCCTGACGCGGTGGCGGCCCGTCGATCTCTCGGGTCTGCGGCATCGCTGGGCCCTGGGCCAGCTGCTTCGCGGCGCTCGCCAGCTCTACGGCCGCCACTGGCGGACGATGCTTCTCTTCGCCCTGCTCGGCTTTCTGATCCTCGGAGCGATCCAGGGCCTCTCGGATCTCTTCGTGCAGATCACCGGCAGCGAGAACTTCACGGTGGGGATTCATCCGGGGGGCCTCGACTTCAGGTACGACGGGTCGATCGCGGGGATCGCCGATCCGATCGGCTCGGCCATCGTCTCGGGAGCGGTGGTCGCCTTCATGCGCCTCCTCGTCGCCGGGGAGGAGCTCGGCCTCAGGTCGTCCTACCGCGCCATGTACGCGCGCCTCTGGAGAGTGGTGGCGGGCCAATTGCTGGCGACGATCCTGCTCGCGCTGATGATCATCACGGTGATCGGCATCCCCTTCGCGGTGTACTTCTACGTCGCCTGGCAGTTCATCCAGCAGGAGATCCTCTTCGAGAACCGCCCGATCCGCGAGGCCTTCCGCGGCAGCTCGGCCCTCGTCCGCGGGCGCTGGTGGCGGACGGTGCGGGTGGCGGCCGTGCTGGCACTGCTCAGTCTGATCGCCGGGCCGATTCTCGGGTTCGTCCTGATCTTCGCCAACCTCTCGCCGGTCCTCGTCAACGTGATCGGCTCGGCGGTCTTCGCGCTGCTGGTCCCCTACGTGGCCACCGGGCGCACGCTGCTCTACTTCGACCTCGGCGCCAGCAAGGCCGAGGAGGAGGCCGCTGGAGAGCCGAGGCGCCGTCGGCTCAGGCTTCCGCGGCCACGGCCGCGACCCGCCACCGGCACGAGCTGACGTAACTTCGCCAGATGCTCTTCGACCGAGCCAAGGTCTACGTCGAGGGCGGCCGCGGCGGCAGCGGCGTGGTCAGCTTCCGCCGTGAGGCGCACGTCCCTCGCGGCGGGCCCGACGGCGGCGACGGCGGCCGCGGTGGCGACGTCCTGCTGGTCTGCGACGCGCAGCGGCGAGATCTCGCCTCGCTCGGCCGCAGCAGGCACTTCCGGGCCGGGCGCGGCAAGCACGGCAGGGGCAGCCGGCAGCACGGCGAGAGGGGGGAGGACCGTGTGATCCCAGTCCCGCCCGGGACGGTGGTCCACGGGCTCGACGGCTCGGAGGCGGAGCTGCTCGCCGATGGCCAGCGGCTTGTAGTCGCACGCGGCGGCTCCGGCGGCCACGGCAACAAGCGCTTTGCGACCTCGACCCGGCAGGCGCCGCGTTTCGCCGAGCGCGGACTGGAGGGCGAGTCCGGCGACATCGAGCTGCGGCTGAAGCTGCTGGCGGACGTCGGGCTGATCGGACTGCCGAACGCCGGCAAGTCCTCGCTGCTCGCGAGGCTGAGCCGGGCCAATCCGAAGGTCGCCGGCTACCCGTTCACGACGATCGAGCCCAACCTCGGGACGATCGAGCTCGAGGATCGCCAGCTCGTGGTCGCCGATATCCCCGGCCTGATCGAGGGCGCCGCGGAGGGCGCCGGGCTCGGCCACGACTTCCTCGCCCACGTGGAGCGCTGCCGGGTGCTCGTCCATCTGGTCGAGGTCGCGCCGGCGGAGGGCGACCCCGGGTCGAACTACGAGACGGTCCGTGACGAGCTGGCCGACTACGGGGCCGAGTTGAACGAGCTGCCGGAGGTCGTCGCGCTGTCGAAGATCGATCTATTGCCCGAGGACGAGGTCGATCCGCTGATCGCCGAATGGCGCGAGCGGCCGCGAGCGGATCGCCCGGCCGTTGTCGGGATCTCCTCGGCGACCGGGGCCGGGCTCGACGAGCTGGTCCGGGCGATCTTCGCCGCGCTGCCCGAGGAAGCGGTCGCCGTCGCGGCGAGCGACGGCGAGTTCGAGGCGGAGCATCGCGTCTACCGGCCGGGCGAGGAGGAGGGCTTCGACATCGTCGCGGAGGGCGAGGGCAGGTTCCGGGTGGCGGGCAGGGGCATCGAGCTGCTGGTGGCGCGCCACGACCTCGAGAACCCCGAGGCGCTCGACTATCTCGAGGGCCGCCTGCGGGAGATCGGCGTGATCGCGGCACTGCAGCGGGCCGGATTCGAGCCGGGGGACGAGGTGGTCGTCGGCGATCTCGAATTCGAACTGCGGCCATGAAGGCCGCTGGTCTGAGGGGCGGAGGGCGAAGCCCGAAGCGACTTGAGATGGGCGGCCGCGAATGGCCGCTTCTTGATGGCGAAGCCGGGTCACGCATACTCTCCGCCCGATGACCGTGGTCGCAAAACTCGGCTCGTCGATCGTCGCTGGAGATCAGGGCGCGCTTCGCAGCGACGTCCTCGACCGCGTCTGCGCCCAGGTCGCCGCCCTGCACGACGGCGGCGAGAACGTGGTCATGGTCACCTCGGGGGCGATCGCCCGCGGAATGCGGCTGATGGAGCTGTCCGGGCGGCCCTCGGCGATCGATGAGCTCCAGGCGGCGTCGGCGGTGGGACAGGGCAGCCTCTTCCGCGCCTACGAGGAGCGGCTCGACAAGGGCAGCGTTCGCGCGGCCCAGGTCCTGCTGACCGCCTCGGATCTCCAGCTGCGGACCCACTACCTGAACGCTCGCCAGACGCTCAGCCGCCTGCTCGCCTGGAGGGTGGTCCCGGTGGTGAACGAGAACGACACCACGGCGACCGACGAGATCACCTTCGGCGACAACGACTTCCTGGCCGCGCAGGTCGCGATCATGCTCGACGCGCGACTGCTCGTCCTGCTCACCGACCAGACCGGGCTCTACACCAAGGATCCGCGCCGCGATCAGGATGCCGAGCTGGTCTCGGAGGTCACCACCGAGGCCCAGCTCGGCGAGTACGAGATCGGCGAGCACACCTCGTCCTTCGGCCTCGGCGGGATGCGCAGCAAGGTCGCGGCCGCCGGGATGGCGGGCGCCTCCGGGATCGGCGCGGTGATCTGCGACGGCACGGCAGAGGGCACCCTGCTGGCCGCAGCGGGTGGCGAGCCGACCGGTACGCGCTTCAGCCCGCATCCCGAGCGGACCTCGAGCTTCAAGCTCTGGCTCCGCTACGCGAAGCCGAGTCACGGCAAGCTGCGCGTCGACGAAGGGGCTGCCCGCGTCCTCCGCGAGAGCGGCAGCAGCCTGCTGCCCGTCGGGATCACCGAGGTCGAGGGCGAGTTCGACGCCGGTGACGCCGTGGACGTGACCAGCGATGGCCAGACGATCGGCAAGGGAATCGTCAACTACTCGGCCGCGGAGCTCCGCCGGATCAAGGGGATGCGGACGGACAAGGTCCGCGAGGTGCTCCCGCATGCCTCCGAGGAGGCCGTGCACCGCGACTACTTCGTCTTGACGTAGTGATGCGAGGGTGCGCGACAGCGCAACCCGTTTGATGAGGGGCCTTCTACGCGACCGGTTGGCGCGCCGGCAGGGCATGGCCGGGCTGGTCGCGCAGCTCACCCAGGCCGCGGCGGGACTGGGGATCATCCTCGTCGTCCGGGAGGCGGGCGGCTCGCTTTCGCTTGCCGGCGCGGCCGCTGGCGCCTTCCTCATCGCTACGGGTGCGGCGCGTCCCGTCCAGGGGCGCGGGGATCGCGGGGCTGGTCGCCTGGACGCAGGCCGAGGGTGCCTCATGGCCGGTGCTCCTCTTCGCGGTCCCGATCGGCCTGGGGGAGCCGCCGGTGTCGTCGAGCATGCGGCTCGCCTGGGGAGCGATGGCGGGAGCGGAGAACCGGACGGCGGCCTACAGCGTCGTCACGTTGACCCAGGAGATCGCCGTGCTGCTCGGGCCGCTCTTGCTGGCGGCGATCGTCGCGACTGCGTCGGCAGCCGCGGCCCTGCTGGTGGTCGGCGGGCTGGCGAGCCTCGGGACGCTGGTGCTTGCCGCGGTGATTCCTCGCCGGCTCCACGCCGATCCCGGTGAGCCACGCCGCCACGCCCTGCGCTCCCCGGGCGTTCGCCTGGCGCTGGCGGTCAACCTGCTCTTCGCCACGGGGCTGGGCTGCATCGAGCTGGCGATTCCGGCACTGGCCGGCGAGCGGGGCGTCCCGGCGGTAAGCGGACTGCTGCTCGCCGTGATGTCTGTGGGCGGCATTCTCGGCGCGATCGTCTACGCCTCGAGAAGATGGGGGCTTGGGGCGCCGCAGCGGCTGGCGGCGCTGCTCTTGGTCTATGCCGTGGCGATCGCGCCGCTGATCGCCACGCCGTCCTTCGCGGTGATGGTGGCGCCGCTGCTGCTGGCCGGCGCGGCGCTCAACCCGATCGTCACCACGGTTGCTCTGCTCGTGGAGGACCACGCCGGCGCCGCCGCGGCCGAGGCCTTCGGCTGGCAGTCGACGTCCCTTGCGATGGGCGCCGCCGCCGGCAACGCCCTCTCGGGACCGCTCGCCCAGCACCACGGCGCCTCTGCGGCCTTCGCCGCGGGGGCGATCGCGGCCGTTGTCGCCACGATTCTGGCCACCCTCGCGCGCCGCCGGCTCACGACTGGCCAGCCGGCCAGTCCGGCGTACTAGAGTCCGGTGTCAATGGGTTCCGGAGAGGAAGCGGGGAACGTGCTCAGCGATTCTCAGCGGGCGATCCTGACCGCGGTCTGCGACACCGTCGTCCCGTCGCTGCCGCGCGACCGCGACCCCGAGGGGCTCTGGGGACGCAAGGCGAGCGACATCGGGGTCGATGCCGGAGCGGCCCAGCTGATCTCCGAGATCCCGGATCCCGAACTGCGGGGCGGGTTGCTGCAATTGATCGACGCGCTCGGCGGTCAGGGGATCACCCGCGCTCCGTCGCAGGAATCCAGGGAGCAGATCCTCCGCAACGTCGCGCTCTCGGACCCGCGCGCCGCCGCGGGTGTGGCCGCGCTGATCGGGATGACCCTCTTCCTCCACTACGGGGCGCCCGACCCGCAGACCGGTCGGAACCCGAACTGGAAGACCTTTCGCTATCCGGGGCCGATCTCGCCGCCGCCGCAGGTCGAGAAGCCGCTGCGGATCCACGAGCCGCAGGGCTCCGACGAGACCCTGGAGGCGGACGTCTGCATCGTCGGGTCCGGCTCCGGCGGCGCGGTCACCGCGGCAGTCCTGGCGGCGCGCGGCCTCGACGTCGTCGTGCTCGAGGCCGCCGGCTACTACAACGAATCGGACTTCACCCAGCTCGAGCTGCCCGCCTACCAGCAGATGTTCTGGCGCGGCGGGCCCAACCCGACGGCCGACGGCAACGTCAGCCTGGTCGCCGGCACCACCCTCGGCGGCGGCACGACGATCAACTGGACCAACTGCCTGCGCACCCGTCCCTCGGTCCGCGAGCAGTGGGCGAATGAGAATGGCCTCGAGGGCGTCGACGGACCCGACTTCGATCGCCACCTGGACGCCGTCTGGGAGAGGGTCAGCGCCAGCGACCGCTGCAGCGACCTGAACGGCACCCAGCAGAGGCTGCGCGAGGGCGCCGACGCCCTGGGCTGGAGCTTCGAGACGATCGTCCGCAACACCGATCCGGAGAGCTATACGCCGGAGCAGGCCGGCTACCTCGGGTTCGGCGACCAGTCGGGCAGCAAGCGCAGCGCGGATCGCACCTGGCTGGCCGACGCGCAGGAGCATGGCGCGAGGTTCCTCACCTTCACGCGCGCGACCCGGGTGCTGACCGAGGGTGGCCGGGCGAGCGGCGTCGAGGCGGTCTGGAGGACGCCGGACGGCCGCGGGGCCCAGGTGACGGTGAAGGCCCCGCGAGTGGTCGTGGCGTGCGGCTCGCTGGAGTCACCGGCGCTGCTGCTTCGCTCGGGAATCGGCGGTCCGGCCGTGGGGCAGAACCTGTTGCTGCACCCATCGAGCGTCGTCGGGGGCGCGTACGGCACCGATCAGGAAGCCTGGTGGGGGCCGCCGCAGGCCGGGCTCTGCAACGAGTTCGCCGACACGGGCGACGGATACGGCTTCCTGATCGAGACGGCGCAGTACGCGCCGGGACTGATCGGCTCGGCGACTCCATGGATCTCCGGGCTCGACCACAAGCAGCGGATGGAGGAGTTCCGCTTCACGGGGACGTTCATCGCGCTGACGCGGGATCGCGGCTCCGGGTCGGTGAGCGTCGACGGGAACGGGGAGGCCGTCCCCCTGTACTCGGTCACCGATCCGCTCGACCTCGAGAACCTGAAGCAGGGCATCGAGGTGCAGATCCGCCTCCACGAGGCCGCGGGGGCGCACCAGATCGGGCCGCTCGCCGAGGGGGCGCCCACCTGGCGCCGCGGCGACGACCTCGAGGCCTTCATCGCCGGCGTCAAGCGGATTCCCTTCCGCGCCGGCGGCCACAAGCTCTTCAGCGCCCACCAGATGGGGACCTGCCGGATGGGCCGGGACCCGCAGACATCGGTGGCCGGGCCATTCGGCGAGCTGCACGACACGAAGGGGGTCTGGATCGGTGACGGCAGCGCCTTCCCGACCTCCTCGGGCACGAACCCGATGATCTCGATCATGTCGCTGGCGCACCGAACCGCGGAGGCGATCGCGGATCAGGCCGGTGCGGCAAGCGGCGCAGAGGCCGAAGCGGCACCGGCCTGAGAACTTCGAACTAAGGAGCGAGAACTCTTGGCTACCGAGACTGCGGCCCCCGCCAAGGCGGGCCATCCGACAGACCAGATCGTCCGTGACCGCCTCTTCATCGGCGGGCAATGGGTCGAGCCCACCGGGAGCGGGACGATCGACGTGATCGACTCGACCACCGAGCAGGCGATCGGCCGGATCCCGGAGGGAACCGCCAAGGACGTGGACCGGGCGGCCGAGGCGGCGCGCGCGGGCTTCGAGGCCTGGCGCGAGGTCCCGGTCGAGCAGCGTGTCGATGCCTGCCTCGCGATCAGCGCCGCGCTGGCCGAGCGCGCGGACGAGATCGCCGCGCTGGTTGCCGCCGAGGTCGGGATGCCGCTGGCCCTGGCGCGCACGATCCAGGCCGGGCTGCCGGCGATGGATTTCGGCTCTCAGGCGCAGGTCGCGTCGGAGGTGGTCTGGGAGGAGCAGATCGGCAACTCGCTGATCGTGCGGGAGCCGATCGGCGTGGTCGGCTGCATCACGCCCTGGAACTATCCGCTGCACCAGATCTGCGCCAAGGTGGCGCCGGCGCTGACCGCGGGCTGCGCCGTGATCGTGAAGCCCAGCGAGGTCACGCCCCTGACCTCCTTCATGCTCGCCGAGATCATCGACTCGCTCGATCTGCCGGCGGGCGTCTTCAACCTCGTCACCGGCTTCGGGCCCGTCGTCGGCGAGGCGATCGCCGCCCACGACGGCGTCGACATGGTCTCGTTCACGGGCTCGACCCGGGCGGGGCGCCGGGTCAGCGAGGTCGCTTCTGCGACCGTCAAGAGGGTCGCGCTGGAGCTGGGCGGCAAGTCGGCGAACGTGATCCTGGACGACGCGGACCTGAAGGCAGCCGTCGCGCACGGCGTGGGCAACTGCTACCTCAACTCCGGCCAGACCTGCAGCGCGCACACGCGGATGCTGGTCCCGCGAGAGAAGCTCGCCGAGGCCGAGCAGGTGGCCGCCGCGGCCGCCGGCAAGGCGACGCCGGGTGACCCGTTCGAGGACGATACGCGGCTCGGCCCCCTGGTCTCCGAGGCCCAGCGGGAGCGGGTCCGGGACTTCATCAAGAGGGGCGAGGAGGAGGGCGCCAAGCTGGTGGCCGGCGGCGCCGAGCCGCCGGAGGGCCTGGGCACCGGCTACTTCGTTCAGCCCACCGTCTTCTCCGACGTGAAGCCGGACATGGCGATCGCCCAGGAGGAGATCTTCGGGCCGGTGCTCTCGATCATCCCCTACGACTCCGAGGACGAGGCGGCCGAGATCGCCAACAACACGATCTACGGGCTCGACGGCGGAGTCTGGTCGGCCGATCCGGAGCGCGCAAAGGCTTTTGCGCGGCGAATGCGAACCGGGCAGGTGCAGATCAACGGGGCCACGTTCAACCCACTCGCGCCTTTCGGAGGCGTCAAGCAGTCGGGGCATGGGCGGGAGCTCGGCCGCTTCGGCCTCGAGGAGTTCCTCGAGGTGAAGAGCATTCAGCTCTAGGCCAGTCGCTCGGGCGGCGGGTCCTGTCGCCGCAGGAACCTCCCACGGGCGCTCAGTAATCGCGCCCCTGGGCCCCTCCTACGGCGCCACCCGCCGCACAGCGGTTTCGCCTGCCCGAAAGAGCGGGTAATCGGCGTGGGAGAGCTTCCGACGAAAGGAGTCGATTCCAATGGCGAATGAGCTGGAAGGCAAGCGAATTGCCTTTCTGATGGCGAATGAAGGCGTTGAGCAGGTCGAGTTCACGGAGCCCCGGAAGGCGGTCGAGGAGGCCGGTGCCGAGGTCGACGTGATCGCCACGGAGGCGGGCGAGATTCAGGCGTTCAACCACCTGGACAAGGGCGACACCTTCCAGGCCGACAAGTCCACCTCCGACGCGAGCGCCGACGACTACGACGGCGTCGTCCTGCCCGGCGGCGTTGCGAACCCCGACCACCTGCGGACCGACGAGGACGCGCTGCGGTTCCTGCGCGAGTTCTTCGCGGCCGGCAAGCCGGTCGGCGCGATCTGCCACGCGCCCTGGCTGCTGGTCGAGGCGGGCGTGGTCGACGGCCGCAGGGTCACCTCTTGGCCGAGCCTGCAGACGGACATCCGGAATGCGGGTGGCAACTGGGTCGATCAGGAATGCGTGGTCGATTCGGGCTTGGTCACCTCGCGCAAGCCGGACGACATCCCCGCCTTCAACGCGAAGATCATCGAGGAGTTCGCGGAGGGCGTGCACGAGGAGCAGCGCGAGAAGGCCCAGGCTGCTTCGTAGTCCCGCGAACGCGCCACTCGCGCGGGTGGCGCCGTAGGAGGGACCCACGCATGCGCGCCCTCGCGCATGCGTGGGAGGTTCCTGCGGCGACAGGACCCGCGCCCGGGGCGCTCGTCCGGCGCGGTTACTCTTTGTCTGTGGCCACCGTCGCCAAGACCGTCGAGCAGACCTGCCGCGAGGCGAAGGATGCCTCGCACCTGCTGGCTCGCGCAAAGAGCGACGAGAAGGACGCTTTCCTCGGCGACCTGGCCGGCCGGATCGATCAGGGGGTCGATGGGCTCATGGCGGCGAACCGGGCCGATGTCGACGCGGGGCGCGAGGAGGGACTGAACGAGGCCCTACTCGACCGTCTTGCGCTGACCGAGGCGCGGATCGCCGAGATGGCGAAGGGCGTCCGGGAGATCGCGGAGCTGCCGGACCCCGTCGGCGAGATCGTCGAGGGCTGGACGCTCGAGAACGGCCTGGACGTCGCGAAGAAGCGAGCGCCGATCGGCGTGGTGGCGGTCGTCTACGAGGCCCGGCCGAACGTGACCATCGATGCCGCGTCGCTCTGCCTGAAGAGCGGGAACGCGGCCGTGCTGCGAGGGTCGAGCAGCGCCGAGAGCTCCAACGCCTTCCTCGCCGGTCTGATCGACGACGCGCTCGCCGCGGCCGAGCTGCCCGCGGCCTCGGTCTCGTTGCTCTCAGGTGGCGGGCATGAGCAGCTCGCGGAGCTCGCCACGCAGGAGGGGCTGGTGGATCTGATCATCCCCCGCGGCGGCGAGGGCCTGAAGAACGCGCTCAAGGCGGTCGCGAAGGTGCCGGTGATGTACGCGGCGGCCGGAAATTGCCACGTCTACGTCCATCAGGACGCCGACCCCGAGATGGCGGAACGGGTGGCGTACAACGCGAAGGTGCAGCGGCCCGGTGTCTGCAATGCGGCCGAGACGCTGCTCGTCCATCGGGACGTCGCCGCGGAGGTGCTGCCCAGTCTGCTCGCGAAGCTGAGCAATGCCGGCGTAGAGCTGGTGGGCGATCAGCGGACGCGGGAGTCCGCCGGCTCGGTCCCGGTCGCGGAGGCTTCGGAGGTGGACTGGGACACGGAGTACCACGGCCTGAAGATGGCGGTGGGGGTGGTGGACTCGCTCGGTGAGGCGATCGATCACATCAACCGGCATGGCACCGGCCATTCCGACGCGATCGTCACCCGATCGCAGGAGGTGGGCGACGAGTTCACCGACGCGGTGGACTCGGCGGCGGTCTACGTCAACGCGTCGACGCGGTTCACCGATGGATACGAGTTCGGGATGGGCGCGGAGATCGGCAATTCGACCCAGAAGCTGCATGCGCGCGGGCCGATCGGGCTGCGCGAGCTGACGACCACCAAGTACGTCGTCCACGGCAGCGGACAGATCAGGGAGTAGTGCGGTCGCTCGGATCGGGGTCCTGGGCGGGGCCTTCAACCCGCCCCACGTGGGACATCTGCTTCTCGCCCAGGAGGCTCGCTGGCGACTTGGGCTGGACCGGGTGCTGCTGATGGTGACGGGGAAGGCGCCGCACAAGGAGATTGCGGACGACCCGGGCGCGGACGTGAGGCTCGAGATGGCGGTGCTGGCCGCCGGTACCGACGAGGGGGTGGAGGCGTCGGCCCTCGAGGTGGAGCGCGATGAGACGTCGTACAGCTACCGCACCCTGGAGCTGCTGGCTGAGGGGGCACCGGAGGACGAGCTGTTCTTCCTGCTCGGCGCCGACATGGCGGCGGGGCTGGCGAGCTGGAAGGAGCCGGCCCGGGTGGTGGAGCTGGCGAGGCTAGGAGTGGTGCCGCGACCGGGCGTTGGCTTGGGGGCGGTGCGCTCTGCGCTGGAGAGGCTCGGTGCCGCCGATCGAGCAGAGATAATCGACATGCCACTTTGCGGAGCATCCTCAACCACAGTCAGGCAGCGAGCGCGGGAGGGAAAGCCGCTGCGATACCTGGTTCCCGACCCGGTGGTGGGGTTGATCGCCGAGCGGGGCCTGTACCGGTGACGCGGGGTGCCGAAATGAGCTCCGAGGAGCTGGCGCGGCGCCTCGCCGCGATTGCCGATGACAAGAAGGCGACGGACCTGGTCGCGCTCGACGTCCGCGAGCTGGTCGGCTACACGGACTATCTGGTGATCTGCACGGCCCGGAACGAGCGGCAGGCGAAGGCGATCCACGACGAGGTCTACCACCAGCTGAAGAGGGACGGATGGCTTCCCGCTCGGGTCGAGGGTGAGCGGGAGGCCGAATGGGTGCTGATGGACTATCTGGACGCCGTGCTCCACGTCTTCACGCCCGAGCTGCGCGAGCGATACCGGCTCGAGGTGCTCTGGGGCGAGGCCGGGCGGCTAGAGCTGGATTTGGCCGGCGCGCGCGGCGCCGCGTAGGGTCCACCAGGCCGCGATCTGATTGCGAAGCGGTCGATTGGTCGTCCGAAGCCGCTTCTAGCCTGCCGCTCGTGTCGAAGGAGCGTTTCCGGCGCGCCTTGCGGGGCTACGACCCAGAGGAGGTCGATGCCGCAATCGAAGCGCGCGACGCCCGTCTTGCCCGTCTCGAGCGGGAGGCGCAGCGATTGGCCGCGCGGGTCGTCGAACGGGAAAAGCGGTTGCAGGAGGCCCTGAGGCGGCCGATCGCCGAAACCAACCGGGTCGCGCTGTCGCGCGCCCTCTCATCGGTCGAGGAGATCTACGGGCAGGCGCGGCGGCAGGCGACCCGGATCCGGATGAAGGCGCTCGAGGACGCCGTGCAGATGGCGGACCGGGTGACCGAGCTTTCCGGGTTGCGGGACGAGCTTGGCGCCAGGGTCTCCGAGCTCGCCGATGTCGCGCGAGGACGCCTGGGGATCGAGGAGGTCGATGAGGGCCGGCCGGCGATCGGGACCGAGCCGGCTCAGGCGGGGACCTACGCCGGAGAGGTCGAGATCGAGGTGGGGCCGCTCAGCGACTTCGCGCAGCTGACGGGCTTCGAGGATGCGGCCGCCCTGATCTCCGGCGCCTCCGAGATCAAGGTGAAGCGGTTCTCGGGGGGCCGGGCGTGGGTCTCGATGAATCTGGAGAGCCCGATCGACCTGCTGCGGGAGCTCGAGGAGCACGCTCCCTTCGACTTCGTGGTGCGCGACACGCGCAGCAACGGAGTCGTCCTTGACGTCGACGAGGGCGACGCCAAGCAGAACCGCGCGGCTTAGCGGCCGAGCTCCTCGCGCACTTCGTCACACAATCGTTGCGATCTTTGCGTCCTTTGTCGGGCCGACCGGCTGAACATACGCTCGTGTTCGGTCCCAACGAAAAAGGCGACATTGCCGAGGCGGAGATAGCGGCCGCGGCCATTCGCGTCGGCTGCACCGTGTCCCGGCCATTGACCGATCACCCGCCTTACGACCTTGTTATCGAGGCCGGGGAGCACTTACTCAGGGTCCAGTGCAAATGGGCGGCTCTCAGGGACGGCGTGGTTCAGATTCGGCTTCGCCGCTGTTCCCACAGCCCGGTCCGCGGATATGTCCGCTCTTCCTATGGGGCAGACGAGATCGACGCCGTTGCAGCGTATTGCGATGAGGTTCGCGAATGTTTCCTCGTGCCGATCGCGCTCGTTGCCGATCGGGACTGGTTGTCCTTGAGAGTTAGACCTCCCGGTAACGGCCAGAGGGCGGCGATACAATTCGCCGCTGATCACACCCTCACTGGGGCCATAGCTCAGCTGGGAGAGCGCCTGACCGGCAGTCAGGAGGTCGGGGGTTCGAATCCCCCTGGCTCCACTTCGCGCTCCGACGACGATGGCGACATCGTCGTCGGAGCTCATCAGTTCCGCAACCACTTCGGCTACTGGATGGAGCGCGCCGCCGCCGGCGACGAGGTCCTGATCACCCGCCGCGGCCGCCGCTACGCCCGCCTAGGCCCTCCCGACCCGCAGCTCGCCACCACAGATACCTCTGCGGCTCGAGCGCCAGCAGGGGACCAGGTGGCTCCTGCTTCCGGTACTGCCCGTACTTGGCCGTGAGCGCCCCCAGCCCAGCCTCTGCCTGCGCCAGATCGAGAATCCGCACCGACCCGAGCACCTGGACCCACGCCAGCTCCTCCCAGTCGTCCGAATAGCGATCCACCGTCAGTGCCGCCCTCGGATCCCGCCGCAGAAACCGCACTCTCGCCGGCTCCGCAGTCGACTTCGGCTTCTGGTCGATCGCGCTCCAGATCCGCCCGTCCACGATCGCGAACGTAACCGGCAGCACGCGCGGCTCGCCCTCGTCGCCGAGGAAGCCAAGCCGCCCCACCCGCTCGCTCTCCAGCAACTCGTTTGCCCACGCAACCAACTCGGTAGGTTCCCTTGCGTCCACGGATCGAACTTAGTCGACGAGAGGAGCGGGATGGAGCTGGGAATCGGATTGCCGAACGCCGTACCGGGAACGACCGGTGACCAAATCACCGAATGGGCGAAGGCCGCCGAGGACGCCGGCTTCTCCAGCCTCGGCACCATCGACCGCGTCGTCTATCCCAACTACGAGCCCCTCCTCGCCCTGGCGGCCGCGGCGGCCGTCACCGACCGCATCCACCTCGCCACCAGCGTCCTGCTCGGCCCCCTCCGCAAGAACGCCGCCCTGCTCGGCAAGCAGGTCCTCACCCTCGACGCCCTCGCCGGCGGCGGCCGCGCCGTCCTCGGCATCGGCCTGGGCGGCCGCGAGGACGACTACGAGATCGGCGAGGTTGACATGTCCAGCCGCGGAGAATGGCTCGACGCCGCCCTCTCACAGATCCTTGACATCTGGAAGGGCGAGGGTGCACTCGAGTCCAAGGTCGGCCCCCGCCCCAAGGGCGACGGCCCCTCCCTGATCGTCGGCGGCTATGTCGAGGCATCCTTCAAGCGCGCCGCCAAGTTCGCCGAGGGCTGGATCCAGGGCGGCTCCGGCCCCGACCAATTCGCCGAGGACGCCGCCTCCCTCGACGAGGCCTGGAAGCAGGCCGGCCGGGACGGCGAGCCCCGCAAGATGGCGCTCGGCTACTTCTCCCTCGGCGACCAGGCCGACGGGCACGCGAACAACTACCTCACCGACTATTACGCCTGGATGGGCGAGGAGACGGCGAACATGATCGCCTCGAGCGCCGCCAAGGACGCGGACGGCGTCAAGGGCGCCATGGCGGCCTTCGAGGAGAGGGGCTGCGACGAGCTCATCCTCTTCCCGAGCTCCCCGGACCCCGCTCAGGTCGGATTGCTCGCCGAGGCCGCCGGCCTCTAGACGCGGGTCGGCTGAGCCGGGCCCTCCGGGTCCGCCGTCGGAACCGTGGCGCGCTCCAGCTGCGCCAGGCCGAGGCCCTCGGGCGCGTGCAGGGCGAGCAGCTGGGCATCCGCATCGGATCGGCGATCCCTGGTCGCGAGCGAGACCGCGATCATGGTCGCGAACGCGACCGGCACCGAGATCGCGGCCGGCTGTGTGAGCAGACTGGCGAGGGCGCCCGGTGCGGGATCAATCGCGAGTCCCGCGAAGATCGCACCGCTGGCGAGCAGCGCCCCAACCGTCATCCCCGCCGCCGCCCCGGGGGCGGTCAGCCCTCGCCACCACACACCGAGCAGGAACATCGGGCAGAAGGTGCTGGCGGCGATCGCGAACGCCCAGCCGACGAGGACGCCGATGTCGAGGCCGGACGCGCCGAGCGCCAGCGCGACCGGAAGCACCATCCCGGCCGCCGCCGAGGCCCGGAAGCGCCGGCGCCGGTCGTCCGCTCCCCGCGGGCGCCGCACGCGCCCCCAGAGGTCGTAGGAGAGGGTTCCCGAGATCGAGACGAGCAGCCCCGAGGCGGTGGAGAGGAAGGCGGCGAACGCTCCCGCGGCCACCAGCGCCGAAAGCAGCTGGCCGGGCTCGCCGGGCCAGGCGATCTCGGGCACGCGCAAGACGACGCTGTCCGTCTGCCCCGTCACGTACAGCGCCGGTGCCAGCGCCCGCCCCAGCAGCGCGTAGACCACCGGGAACAGGTAGAAGAGCCAGAGCAGTCCCAGGACCCGCACGGTCGTCCTCCGCGCCGTGGATCCGTCGGGACTGGTGTAGAAGCGCACCAGGATGTGTGGCAGCCCCATCGTTCCGAGGACCGTGGCGATCAGGAGGGAGTAGACGAACAGCGGGCCGTCGGACCCGCCGCTCTCCACCGGGAGTGACCACCGCGCGCCCGTGTCGGTGCTGGCGTCCTGCGCGACCGGTACCGCTGCATTGGGGGGCAGGCGCACCTCTCCCGCGGGCAGCGTCACCTTCTCGCCCGCCCGAGCGATCTGGGTACTCCCGCCCGCCGTGTAGCTGGACCGGGCCGGGAACACCACCTTCTGCTGGCTGTCGAGCTGGACGCTGAGGCCGTCGGCAGGAGCCCGGGGGACGCCGTCCCCGAACAGCGTGTTGTGGCTGGGCAGCCCACCGAGGTAGATCAGCAGCAGGCAGGCCGGCAGCGCGATCGCGAACGTCTTCAGCCAGAACTGAAACGCCTGGACGTAGGTGATCCCGCGCATCCCGCCCAGGGCCACGTTGAGGGAGACGATTCCGCCGACCACCACGACACCGAGCCAGTAGGGGGCGCCCGTCACCTGCTGAAGCGTGATCCCCGCGCCCTTCAGCTGGGGGACCAGATAGAAGCCGGTGATGCAGAGGACGATGGCCGCGGCGAGCAGCCGCATGCGCGGCGACCCGAGCCTCGCCTCGGCGAAGTCCGAGATCGTGTACGAGCCGTACCTGCGCAGCGGCGCGGCGACGAAGAGGAGCAGGGTCAGGTAGCCGGCTGTGAACCCGACCGGCAGCCAGAGGGCGACCGCGCCGAGCTTCATCACCAGGCCGGCGATCCCGAGAAAGCTCGCGGCCGATAGATACTCGCCCGAGATCGCCGCCGCGTTCCACCACGGGCTGACCGCCCGCGAGGCGACGAACAGATCCGATGTCGTCCGGGCGAACCGCACGGTCCAGCCGCCCAGCCCGAGGGTCCCGGCGGTCACCGCGGCGACCGCGAGGATTGCGATCAAGGCCGGCCGACCAGCTCGCGAAAGGCCTCGTCGAGGGCATCGGCCCGCCGCTGGTAGGTCCAGCCGATGGCGACGAACAGGGGAAACAGCGGCACGGCGACAAGCACCAGGGGCAGCGGGATCCCGGCGATCGAGATCGAGGCAAGGTGCGGGACCAGGAAGAGCAGCAACGGCAGCGCCCCGAGCAGCCCGATGAAGGCGATCAGGGCGGAGACCGAGAGCGCGAGCTGGGCGCGGACCAGGCGTCGCAGGTAGACGTCACCGTGGGCGGTGGCCTCCGCAAGCTCGTCCCGCGGGGTCCGCCTGCGCCGAGCTCGACCGTCCTCCCTCACAGGCCGAGGCGCCTCCGAAGCTCGCCGATCTCCCGCCTGGCGACCGGCACGTCATGGTCGCCCGCCAGGCGCAGCGTCGCCGTGCCGTTCAACCTCGGTCGCACCTCGACGACGTGACCGAGGTTGACCACGAACTGACGATGAACCTGTAGGAAGCCGAAGGCGCCCCAGCGGCTGGCGATGCCGCTGAGCGTCCCGCGCAGCAGGAAGCGCCCCTCCTCGGTGACCACCCGAACGTAGTCCCCCGCCGCCTGCAGGTACAGGATCGATCCGCGCGGAACCAGCCGCGTGGTGCCGCCGAGGCCGTCGACGGGCACGATGTCCCTGTCCGCCGAGCCCTCGTCCCCCTCGCCGTTGGAGCCCGATGCACCCACTGTCGAATCCTCGTGGACCCGCACCCCTCCGAGCTCTCCGATCCGGGTGATCGCCTGCTCGAGGCGCTTCTGGCTGACGGGTTTCACCAGGTAGTCGACCGCGCGGAGCTCGAAGGCTTCGACCGCCGCGTCGGGGTAGGCGGTCACGAAGACCACGGCGGGCGGCGTTGCGAATCGCGTCAGGACCTTGGCCAGGTCGGTGCCACTCAGGTCGGGCATGCGCACGTCGAGGAAGACGCCGTCGTAGGGGTGCTCCGCGGCGTTGAGGAGGCGCAACGCGACGCTGCCGTTCTCGGCCATGTCGACCTTTCGTACCGCGGCTGACTTCCGCAGGATCCGAACGAGATCGGTCAGCGCGGGGCGCTCGTCGTCGACCGCGAGGACCGCCAGCCCCTCGCTCACGGCGCCGTCACCACAGTGCGGGCGCCCGGGAGCGACTTGGGCAGCGTCATGGTCACCGTCGTGCCCTCCCGCGGCGCGGTCCGAACGTCCAGGCCGTATCCGTCGCCGAAGGTGGCGAGCAGCCGCTCATTGACGTTGAAGAGCCCGATCCCGCCCCCCGCGCCGGCCAGGGCAGCGCGCGCGGCCTCGGGATCCATTCCAGCTCCGTCGTCCGAGACCTGAACCTCGACGTCGCGGCCGAGGTCGGCAGCCAGGACCTCGATCCGCCTCGGGCTGGTACTTCCCTCGACGCCGTGGCGGACCGCGTTCTCGACGAGAGGTTGCAGCGAGAGGACCGGCAGTGGCGCCTGCAGGACCTCGGGCGGAACCTCGAGGCGAACCTCCAAGCGATCGCCGAAGCGAGCCCGCTCCAGGCTCAGGTACTTCTCGACGTAGCGGAGCTCCTCGGCGAGGGTCACGTAGGAGCGCTCGGTCTGGAACGCGTAGCGGGTGAACTCGGCGAACTCGCTGAGCAGCTCCCTGGCCTCCTCCGGGTTCGTGTGGATGTAGCTGGCCACCGCGGCGAGGGCGTTGTAGATGAAATGCGGCGAGATCTGTGCCCGCAGCGCTCGCAGCTCCGCCTGCACCAGCCGCTTCTGCTGCTCGGCGAGCCCGGCGAGAGCCAGCTGCGCGCTGACCAACCGAGCCGCCTCCTCGACTCCGCGAGTGTCCTCGGGCCGTACGGTGCCGAGGCCGCGGAAGAGGCCGATCAGACTGCCGACGTGCTGGCCCTGCACCTCGAGCGGGGCCACGACGGCCGCGCCAAGGACGCAATCCGCTCTGCCGCAGAGGACCGGTTCCACCTGGAGCCGGTCCTCTTGCGTTCCGCCGACCAGCTCGGAGAGCGTTTCTCCCGGGCGATGGTGTTCCGATCCCTCCCCGTCCCAGGCGAGGATCCGGGTCCGATCCGTGACGGCGATCGCGGGCGCCTGGATCAGGGCGCGCAGGTCGGGCGCCGCCTTCTGGGCGTTGCCCGCGGCCAGGCCCTTGCTGAGGTGGGGGAGGGTCGCCACAGCGGCGTGGAGGCCGGCATGCATCGCCTGGCGTTCCGGATTGATCACTCCCCGCGGCCGGGTGATCAGGCGGATCGCGGCGAACGCCGACGCGGAGAGGGCGAGGCCGACCAGGACTCCAAGCGCAACGTCCATCTCTCCTCCGTCTGCTGCGTTCCCCCTGCAGGATAAAGGAGCCGCCGCGTTGCGCGGTTGCCGTTCGTCGTGTTCTCGACACCGCTGATCGTGTCTAAACGGGCCTTGGTCGACCACGGTTTGTGTCCCCTCGACCGGGGCATAGGGTCAGGTAACTGGCGCCGGATGCACGGTGGCCATCCATGTAGCGGTGTGCCGGTCGATTCGGCCGGCGCGGGAAGGAGAGAAGATGGAAGCTTCGAGATCAGGAGCATCGTGGGTTCCTGCCGATCCGGGGCCCCTCGGGCTCGCCGGATTCGCCATGACCACGTTCGTTCTCAGCATGTTCAACGCGAACATCGTCAGCAACGCAGGTGAACCCGTCGTCTTCGGTCTCGCCCTCGCATATGGGGGGCTGGCTCAGCTGTTGGCCGGGATGTGGGAGTTCCGCACCGGGAACACCTTCGGTGCGGTCGCCTTCTCGTCATACGGCGCCTTCTGGATCTCGTTCTGGGCGCTGGTGACGTTCTTCGCGAAGGACATTCCGGAGTCTCACGCCGGGGCCGCGATCGGCCTCTACCTGTGGGCCTGGGCGATCTTCACCACCTACATGTTCATCGCTTCGCTCCGGACCACCGGGGCGGTCGCACTCGTGTTCTTCCTGCTCGCGATCACGTTCGTCCTGCTCGGGATCGGCGAGTCTGGCAGTGACATGACCATCACCCACTGGGGCGGCTACCTCGGGATCGCCACAGCGGTCGCGGCCTGGTACGCGTCGTTCGCGTCCGTGATCAACTCGACGTTCGGCCGAACCGTGGCACCAGTGATGCCGCTGCAGGTCGCGAGGGGAACGGAGGTGGACCCGGCCGGACGCTAGGACATTGAGAACAGGCTGGGAGGCGGCGCCGGGTTGACCGGCGCCGCCGATCGGCCAGACTTCGACAGAGACTTTGGAAGGCAGAAGATCAGAAAGGACTTGAGATGACACCGAAGAGCGACGAGAGCTCGGGTTCCACCGCAGAGGCAACGAGCACCGAGGCGCAGATCGCCGTTCATTGGAGGGAGGAGGAGTACGTCAAGCCTCCCGAGAGCTTCGTCAAGCAGGCGAACGCGGCCGACCCGGCGATCCTCGACCGATTCAGCGAGGAGCACTTCCCCGAGTGCTTCGAGGAGTACGCGGACCTGCTCACCTGGGACTCCAAGTGGGACACCATCCTCGACACGAGCAAGCCGCCGTTCTGGAAGTGGTGGGTCGGTGGGCGGCTCAACGCCTGCGTCAACTGCGTCGACCGGCACCTCGAGACCAGCGCCGACAAACCCGCCCTCATCTGGGTGCCCGAGCCGGAGGACGTGGAGCCGGTGGAGGTCACCTACCAGCAGCTGTTCGACCGCGTGAACGAGTTCGCGGCCCTGCTCAAGGACTTCGGCGGCGTCGAGACCGGCGATCGGATCACCTTCCACCTCCCGATGCTGCCCGAGCTGCCGATCTCCATGTTCGCCTGCGCGCGCCTCGGCGTGATCCACTCCGAGGTGTTCGGGGGCTTCAGCGGCGCCGCCTGCGGCGGCCGGATCGCCGACTCCCAGAGCAAGATCCTGGTGACGATGGACGGCTACTACCGCAACGGGGAGCTGATCGATCACAAGGTGAAGGCGGACGAGGCGATCGAGGCGGCCCGGAAGGAGGGCGCCGAGATCGAGAAGGTGCTGGTCTGGCGGCGCCACCCAGGGGAGTACGCGTCGGAGAGCGAGATGGTCGAGGGACGAGACTTCTTCGTCGACGACCTGATCGAGGACTACCGCGGCAAGAAGGTCGACCCGGTCTCGATGCCCGCGGAGGCGCCCCTGTTCCTGATGTACACGAGCGGGACCACGGGGCGGCCGAAGGGCGCACAGCACAGCACCGGCGGCTACCTCTCCTACGTCGCGGGGACGTCGAAGTACTACCAGGACATCCACCCGGACGACACCTACTGGTGCTTCGCCGACATCGGCTGGATCACCGGGCACTCCTACATCGTCTACGGGCCGCTCGCCCTGGGGACGACGAGCGTCATGTACGAGGGCGTGCCGACCTATCCGGACGCGGGCCGCCCCTGGCGGATCGCCGAGAAGCTCGGGGTGAACATCTTCCACACCGCGCCGACGACGATCCGGATGCTGCGCAAGGTGGGCCCGGACGAGCCGGCGAAGTACGACTACCACTTCAAGCACATGACCACGGTCGGCGAGCCGATCGAGCCGGATGTGTGGCGCTGGTACTTCGAGACGGTGGGCAAGCGCGAGGCGGCGATCGTCGACACCTGGTGGCAGACGGAGACCGGCGGCTTCCTGGGCAGCACCCTGCCGGCGCTGCAGCCGATGAAGCCCGGGAGCTGCGGCCCCGGGGTGCTCGGGATCTATCCAGTGATCTACGACGAGGACGGAAACGAGGTCGAGACCGGCAGCGGCAAGGCGGGCAACATCTGCATCCGCAACCCCTGGCCGGGGATCATGGAGACGATCTGGGGTCAGGACGAGCGCTTCGTCGACACCTACTACGCGAAGTACTGCAAGGACGAGAAGAGCACCGATTGGCACGACTGGCCGTACTTCGCCGGGGATGGCGCCACCGAGTCCCCTGACGGCTACTTCCGCATCCTCGGTCGGATCGACGACGTGATCAACGTCGCCGGGCACCGGCTCGGCACGAAGGAGCTGGAGTCGGCGGCGATCACGGTCGACGAGGTCGCGGAGGCCGCCGCGGTCCCGGTGGTGGACGATGTCCGCGGAAAGGCGGTCGAGATGTACGTCGCGCTGAAGCCGGGCGTCAGCGCGAGCAACGATGAGATCGAGGAGAAGGTGTCAAAGGCGATCGACACGGAGATCGGGAAGATCGCGCGCCCGAAGAACGTCTGGGTGGTCGGCGACATGCCCAAGACGCGCTCCGGGAAGATCATGCGGAGGGTGATCGCCGGGATCTCCAACTTCACCGACGTGGGTGACGTAACCACGCTGGCGAATCCGGACATCGTCGACGACATCCGCCACCAGGTCGAGAGCGAGAAGGTCGCCCGCGGTGAGGAGCCTCGCGAGCTCTCGGAGAAGGAGCGGAAGGAGATCGCATCCTTCGGCAAGGCCGAGTAGATCGGGAAGCGCCTATTTGGCACATTCGCGGAGGGGTTTGCAAACGTCCGCCCTCCGCTTTAGCTTCGAGCAATCCGTAAGGCGTCCGTCCTCGCTGTTCTCGCTGCGCTCGTCCTCGTCCCCGCGACGTCGGATGCCAAGTCGGCATCGGCTCGCGGGACGCTGAAGCAGCTCCGGGGCGCGGCCGGATGCGTCGGCGCCCGCTCGGCGCGCCGGGCGGGCTGTGCCACCGCGCGCGCCCTGAAGGGGCCCGGCCCGTTCATGGGCTCGCGGGCGATCGCGGTCAGCCGCGACGGCACGAACGTCTACGTGGCCTCGTCGACCAGCAACGCGATCGCGATCTTCGACCGGGACAAGACCACCGGGATGCTCAGGCAGCCGAGGGGAACGGGCGGCTGCATCGCGAGCCGGGGAGGGGGCGGCTGCGCCCGCGCCGTCGGGCTCGACGGAGCGAACTCCGTCGCCGTCAGCCCCGATGGCCGCAACGTCTACGCCACGGCACGCAACAGCAGCGCCGTGACCGCTTTCGCGCGAAACCGGAGGACCGGAGCCCTCCACGAGCTGCCCGGCAGCTGCCTCTCGGGCCTGCCACTGCCCGGATGCACCGGCGGCGAAGCCCTGGTCACGCCCGACGTCGTCGTCGTCAGCCCCGACGGCCGCAACGTCTACGCGGGCGCCTTCTTCGGCAACGCCGTGGCCACCTTCACCCGCGACGCCGCGGGAGCCCTGACGCAGCCCGCGGGCGCCGCCGGCTGCATCGCGGAGTCGAATCCGGCCTGTGCGCCGGGGATCGCACTGGGCGCCGTCGAGGGCCTGGCGATCAGCCGCGATGGCACGGAGGTGTACACGGGCAGCGCGCTCTCCAACGCCGTCGCGGTCCTCACCAGGGACTCCTCGACCGGGGCCCTCGCCCAGGCGACCAATGGCAGCGGCTGCATAGTCAACGCGCCGCTCACGGGCTGCATCACCGGCGTTCAGCTCGCCGGCGCCAACGCCATCGCGGTCAGCCCCAACGACAAGCAGGCGTACGTGACGTCTCTGTTCAGCAACAGCGTCACCTCGTTCAATCATGGAACGCTCACCCAGAAGCGGGGCACCACCGGCTGTCTCGTCTTCCTCCGCGCCCCCGGCTGCTCGTTCGGCCGGGCGATGGGCGCGCCGGAGGGGCTCGCGGTCGCCCCCGACGGCAGGAACGTCTACGTCGCCGCCTTCGCCACCGGCGCCATCGACGTCCTCACCCGCAACCGCGTCACCGGCCGCGTCCTTCAGAAGCCGGGCCGTCCCGGCTGCCTCGCCGCTCGCAGGCACCGGGGGTGTGCTCCGGCTCGGGCGGTCCGCGGGATCAGCTCGATCGCGATCAGCCCAGACGGCCGCTTCGTCTACTCGACTTCATTCAAGAGCAACGCAGTTGACGTCTTCAGGAGGAAAGGATGAGCGAATCGCACGATCGCGGTGACGGCCTGACCCGCAAGGAGCTGCTCCAGACGGGCGCCGGCGCGGCGGCCGGCGCGCTGATCGCGCAGAGTGGCCTCAGCCGGGCATTCGCCGCCCGCGAGGCGCCGGGGAACCCGACCGCCGGAATGAACGTGCTCCTCGTGATCACCGACCAGGAGCGGGCGATCCAGCACTTCCCGCCCCGGTGGATGCAGCGGAACCTGCCGGGGATGATGCGCCTGCGGCGCCACGGCGTCAGCTTCGAGAACGCCTTCACCAACGCGTGCATGTGCTCGCCCGCGCGCTCAACCATGATGAGCGGCTACTTCCCGGCCCAGCACGGCGTCAAGTACACGCTCGAGGAGGACATGCCCGCCTCTCAGGGCTATCCGCAGGTCGAGCTGCCCCTGCCGAGGGCCCTGCCGAACCTCGCCACCGTGATGGACGCGGCGGGATACAACGTCGTCTACAAGGGCAAGTGGCACTGCTCGAAGCCCCCTCCCGGCAAGGACGCCTCTCCGGCCGACCTCGAGGCATACGGCTTCAGCCGCTGGAACCCGCCCGACGCCGGCGCGAACCAGACCATTCCGGAGGCCGGAGGCGGGTTCACGAACAACGACGGCCGCTACATGGACTCTGTCGGCAATCCGGTCGACGGGTCCGAGGGAATCCTCCAGTACCTCTCGACGGCCGCCGTCAAGCAGCAGCCGTTCTTCATGGTGCTCTCCCTGGTCAACCCCCACGACGTCCTCTTCTATCCGGGGACCACCTTCGAGCAGTCCGGCTACGACAGCTCCTGGGTCAAGGGCGACATCCAGATCCCGGCGACCAACGGCGAGGACCTGTCGACGAAGCCGACCGTTCAGGAGCAGTTCCTGAGGATCTTCAACCTGACCGGCAGGCCGAAGAACGACAAGCAGAGGCGCGCCTACCTGAACTTCTACGGCAACCTGATGCGTTCCTCGGACTACTACCTCACCCAGGTGCTGAACACGCTCCAGCGGACCGGTCTGTACGACAACACGCTGATCGTCCGGACCGCCGATCACGGTGAGATGGGCCTCGCCCACGGCGGCCTGCGCCAGAAGAACTTCAACTTCTACGAGGAGTCGCTCCGGGTGCCCCTCGTCTACTCGAACCCGAAGCTCTTTCCCCGTCCGGTCTCAAACAAGTCGCTGGTCTCCCATGTGGACTTCCTGCCGACGCTGGCCAGCCTCGCCGGTGCGCCGCCGAGCTCGCGGGCTCATTGGCAGGGCGTGGACTACTCGTCGGTGGTCCTCAATCCCGAGACCGTGAAGTCGCCCCAGGACTACATCGTCTTCACCTACGACGACTACCAGTCGGGCCAGAAGAGCAAGCCCTACCCGAAGGCCCCGAACCACATCATCAGCATCCGTGAGAGGCGCTGGAAGCTCGCCAAGTACTACGACGTCAATCACCAGAAGCCGCCGCAGTGGGAGATGTACGACCTCAAGCACGACCCGCTGGAGACGACGAACCTCGCCTATCCGGGCTTTCAGCGTGACGTCCGGCAGCAGGCGGAGTACGAGCGATTGAAGCGGAAGCTGGAGCAGGTCCGGAAGACCCGCCTACACCGGCTGGCGTAGCTAGCCGGCGCGGGCCAGCGACCGCGCCCGGCGCAGCGCCGGTCGCGAGCGCGCCTGAAGCTGCGGACGGAACCGCCAGCTCGCTCCCGAGAAGTTCCGGTTTGCGACCGTCGCGAACCCCTGCTCGTCCTCGCGCAGGGCGAGCAGGAGGTGCGCCACTCGATCAGCGGGCGGCAGGTCCCCCGCCTCGCCGACGCGCACGCAGAGGCAGTGGACGCGGTGGCCGCCGGGCCTGACCAGGATCGCCCCCTCCTGACCCACCAGCCATGTGCCAAGCCTGCCGCGCTGCAGCGCCAGACCGGTCTGATCGATGAGCTCGCGCTCCTCGTGGCCGACGAGGTCGGCGAGCAGGCCGAGCGCGGTCCGCTCCGGCCCGTTCGTGGGCCCTCCGATCGGCTTCACCCCCTGGGCGCCGCGCCGCGCCTGCAAATGCAGAACGGCGATTCCGTGGCCGAGGAAGATCGCCGAGACCGGAAACGCGAGCGGCTGGATCCAGATCAGCAGCGCGGCGGGCAGCCCGAAGGTGACCACGATCCCGACGCTCCAGAGGGTCCAGATCCGGCCCTCGCGGGCCAGGCTCCTCTGACTCGCGCGCCGCCGCCACGGCATCGCGGCGGCTTCGGCCAGTACGGCCTCCATCTAGCCACCCACTATGGGGCGCCGCATGACGACGAGCTCGGCGTCGAGCGGCAGCTCGCGCACCACCTCGGCCGACCCATCGGGCAGGGTGGCGCTCGCCAGCATCCCGTCGTCCAGCTCGCGCCTGAAGGCCTCGACCGCGGCCTCCTGAGCCTCGGTGTCCTCGCCGGTCCAGCTCGCCAGCTCGGTGTGGCCGGTTCGGTCCAGCCTGATCAACCGCGACATTCGTTCCTCCTTTGCTCGTCCCTGTCGGCTTCGCCATCAACGGACGCCACAAACACCGCGTCCGAATATACGCCCGCTCGTAAACTGGCCCACCGAATGACGGAGCCCGAAGACACGATCGAGCGGTACGACCCAGATGCGATCGAGCGGAAGTGGCAGCTCGTCTGGGAGGCCGAGAACACCTGGGTGGTCGCGAACCCGGGGTCACCCGAGTTCGACGAGACGAAGCCGAAGAGCTACGTGCTCGAGATGCTGCCCTACCCCTCGGGCGAGCCGCACGTCGGCCACCTGAAGACCTATTCGGTGGGCGACGCGATCGCGCATTTCCGTCGCCGCCGCGGATTCAGCGTGGTGCACCCGATGGGCTACGACGCGTTCGGGCTGCCCGCCGAGAACAACGCCATCAACACCGGCGAGCACCCGCGCGCGGCGACCGAGAAGTCGATCGAGTCGTTTCGCGAGCAGTTCAAGCGCTGGGGCATCTCGATCGATTGGACGCGCGAGTTCGGCACCCACGAACCGAGGTACTACCGCTGGACCCAGTGGATCTTCCTGAAGCTCTACGAGCGCGGCCTCGCGCATCGGCACGAGGCGCCGGTGCAGTGGTGCCCCAAGGACCAGACCGTGCTCGCCAACGAGCAGGTGATCGACGGGCACTGCGAGCGCTGCGGGACGCTGGTGGAGCAGCGCAAGCTCGAGCAGTGGTTCTTCCGGATCACCGAGTACGCGCAGCGGCTGCTCGACGACTTCGACCTGCTCGAGTCGTGGCCGGAGAACGTGGTCACCATGCAGCGGAACTGGATCGGCCGCTCGGAGGGCGCCGAGGTCGTCTTCCGCTGCGAGGAGCTCGACCTCGACTTCCCCGTCTTCACCACGCGGCCCGACACGCTCTTCGGCGCGACCTTCTTCGTGGTCGCGCCGGAGCATCCGCTGGTCGATCGGCTGGCCGCCGGCACCGAGCAGGAGCAGGCGGTTCGCGACTACGTCAACGAGTCGGCGCGCGCGTCGGCCGAGGAGCGCGCCGACGAGGAGCGTCAGAAGACCGGCGTGCCGCTCGGCCGTGAGGTGGTCAACCCCGTGAACGGCGAGCGCATCCCGATGTTCGTCGCCGACTACGTCCTGATGGAGTACGGCACGGGCGCGATCATGGCCGTGCCGGGGCACGACGAGCGCGACTACGACTTCGCGAAGGCGTTCGAGCTGCCGATCCGACGCGTGATCGAGGGGACCGACGGCGACCAATCCCATGACGACGAGGGCCTTCCCTACTCCGGGGATGGCGCAATGGTCAATTCCGGCCGTTTCGACGGGCAGGGAAATCGCGAGGCATACGACGAGATCGTCGAGTGGCTCGCCTCCGAGGGCAGGGGGGAGCCATCGGTCAACTACCGCCTGCGCGACTGGCTGGTCTCCCGGCAGCGGTACTGGGGCGCGCCGATCCCGATCCTCTACTGCGACGAGTGCGGCATGGTTCCGGTCCCCGAGGACCAGCTGCCAGTGCTGCTCCCGGACATCGAGGAGTACGCACCCAAGGGGAAGAGCCCGCTGGCGGCTGCCGAGGACTGGCTGAAGACGGAGTGCCCGTCCTGCGGCGGCGAGGCCCGGCGCGAGACGGACACGATGGACACCTTCGTCGATTCCTCCTGGTACTTCCTCCGCTACCTGGATCCGCGCAACGACGAGGAATGCTGGGCCCGCGAGGTCGCCGACTACTGGATGCCCGTCGACCAGTACATCGGCGGCGTCGAGCACGCGATCCTGCACCTGATGTACGCGCGCTTCTTCGTCAAGGCGCTGCACGACATCGGCCTGCTGGAGGCGCGCGAGCCGTTCGCGAACCTCTTCACCCAGGGGATGATCACCCGCGACGGCGCGAAGATGTCGAAGTCACGCGGCAACACCGTCAGCCCGGCCGAGTACGTGGAGCGATTCGGTGCCGACACGCTGCGGACCTACATCTGCTTCATGGGCCCCCCGATCAAGGGTGGCGACTGGTCCGATGAGGGGGCGGAGGGCATCTTCCGCTTCCTCTCCCGCCTCTGGCGGCTCGGTCGTGAGGTCGCCGACAGGACGCAACCGTTCAAGGAGGTTGCCGCCCCCCCAGTCGAGGCCGAGGGGGCGGCTTCTGACGTCCTCGCCAAGGCGCACTGGGCGATCGACAAGGTCACGCGCGACATCGATCCGCGCTTTCAGTTCAACACGGCGATCTCGGCGGTGATGGAACTGGTCAACGAGATCTACCGGGTCAAGGACGCGCTGTACGACGATCCGGTCGGCGGGGGCGCCGTTCGCTTCGCGACCGCCACCGCGGTCTCCCTGCTCTTCCCGTTCGCCCCCCATCTCTGCTCGGAGGTCTACGAGTGGCTGACGGGCGAGCGCGTCTGGGAGCAGCCCTGGCCCGAGGCGGATCCGAAGCTGCTCGAGCGAGACACCTACATGCTGGTCGTGCAGGTGAACGGCAAGCTCCGCGACCGGATCGAGGTCGCCGCCGACACCGCCGAGGACGAGCTGACGGAGCTCGCCAAGTCGAGCGAGAACGTCCAGCGGCACCTCGACGGGAAGCCGATCGCCAAGCAGGTCGTCGTGCCCGGCCGACTGGTCAACTTTGTAGTCAAAGGATGATCTGCTAGAAAGGCCGCGTGCTGGTCAGGCGGCTCGCGGACGCTCCCATCGAAGAGTGGCACAGGGTTCGGAATCGGATCCTCATGGACGCTGGGGAGCTCGGCTCTCGCAACATGTCCGTGACCTGGCTCGAGGTCCCCGAGGGGACCGACCAGGAGCTCCATTCGCACGAGGAGGCCGAGCAGGTCTACATCGTGGTGAGCGGCCGCGGCACCCTGACGGTCGCGGGCGACACGCAGGAGGTCGCCGAGGGCGACCTGGTGCTGGTCCCGCCGGCCACCGACCACGCGATCGCGAACGGCAACTCCTCCGATCTCTGCTGCGTCTCGGTGCAGTCGCCTCCGGTCACCTCCTCGGAGGTCTTCGGACGCTCCGGCGTCGGCGTCGCCTCCGAGTACGACGACGAGGAGTAGAGCCTGACCCGCAAGCGGGTCTTGGTCAGCGGGCGGGTGCAGGGAGTCTTCTTCCGCGACTCCACCAGGCGGCGTGCCGAATCAGCCGGCGTGGCGGGGTGGGCCTGCAACACGCCTGGGGGATCCGTCGAGGCGGTCTTCGAGGGCGAGCCGGAAGCCGTCAACGAGCTGGTCGAGTTCTGCCGCCGCGGGCCGAGCAGGGCGGAGGTGGCGTCGGTCGAGGTCATGGACGAGGAGCCCGAGGGGCTGTCCGGATTCCAGGTTCGCTGAGCGGCCACCGAGCCGTCGCCGATCTGTAACGAAGCGGCGGTCTCTCGTGCGCGGCCCGGGGCGAGGCTTCGCGCGTGCCGCAGCTCAGCCGAAGCCAGCTGCTCGTCTACGCGACGATCGCGGTTGCCGTGATCCTGATCGGCGCTCGCTGGATCCGATCGAGCGGCGGCGGCTCCGCGGCCGGCCCATCGGTGAGCTTCGCTGCCGGCTCCGCGCGTGCCGGCGAGGGGACGCGCGACGTCGTCGTGCACGTCGCGGGAGATGTCCGGCGACCGGGCGTGTACCGGCTCCCCGCCGGCTCGAGGGTCACCGACGCCGTCAGGCGCGCGGGTGGCATCGCCGCCGGCGGGGATCAGGACGCGATCAATCTGGCGGCTCGGCTCAGCGACGGCCAGCAGATCGTCGTGCCGGGTCCGGGCAGGGTTGCCGCGAGCTCAGCATCCGGCGGCCAGGCGGGCCCGATCAGCCTCGGGAGCGCCACCGAGGAGCAGCTTGACGACATCGAGGGCATCGGGCCGGTCACCGCGCAGAAGATCATCGAGTTCCGCGACCAGCACGGAGGGCTCTCCTCGATCGATCAGCTCGACCAGGTCGATGGCATCGGGCCATCCACCATGAAGACGCTCAGGGCCGCGCTACAGCCCTGAGCGCCGGGCCGGTTGTGGTCAGTGACCGAGCAGCCGGTCCCAGTCCTGCCGGCGACTGCCGACGTTCTCGTGCTCGGCCTCCTGATTGCCCCGCGGGACGCTGCCCGCGTGGCCCTCGGCGGCCTGCATCTCCGCGCGGCGGCGATCAAGCCGGCCCTGCGGGGTTCTTTCGTGGGCGCGCTGTTCCGCACCGCGCTTCGTTTGTTCGCGGTTCGTCTTCATCGCTCCTCCAGTGGTCGAAGCTCGTGTTCAGTGGCGGCTACCACGTGACCACTGAGTGAAACCCGCGAGCGGTCGTGACCGCGACGCTGACCCCTGGCTGCGGCAGTGGCGATTCGCCGCCCTGGCCGGCGCGACGGCGGGACTCGCCCTTGCCCCGCTCGCAGACCCGGACCCTCCGCTGCGGGCGCTCGGGACCGTGCCGATCGCCGTCGTGGGCCTGGCTGCCTTGCGTCCTTGCGGCGGCCGCACGCCCGCCATCGCCTGGCTCGCGATCGTCTGGCTGGTGGCGGGCCTCGCTGGGCTGCTCGCCGGTGGGGCTCGGCTGCACGCGATCGACGCGGGCGCTCTGCGGGCCCGTCCGGGCCAGCCTGTCTCGGTTGACGGCTTCGTGGCCGCAGTGCCGCGGCGAACGGGCGATCAGGTGGACGTCCGGATCGACTCGCCCGGCGGGCGCGTGCTGCTGACGGCTCCCGAGCCGGTCGGGGACCTGCCAGTCGGCTCCGAGGTGAGGGCCGAGGGAGTCCTCGAATCGCCCGAGCCCTGGCGGGCCTCATACCTGCGGCGCCTGGGGATCGCGATGACCCTGCGGACCGAACGGATCGACGAGCAACCCGGGCGCCGGGGCGGTCTTGCGGGATGGATCGATGGGATTCGGGATCGGGCCGAGGTGGCGCTCGGCCGGGGCATGCCGGAGCGGGAAGCGGCGCTGGCTCGCGGCTTCGTCCTCGGTGAGGACGACCGGATCGACCAGGCGACGCGCGAGGATTTCCAACGCTCGAATCTCACCCATCTGCTCGCGGTCAGCGGAGAGAACGTGATCCTGCTCTGCATCCTGTCCTGGCCGCTCCTGGCGCTGCTCGGGCTCTCGCTCCGGGCCCGGCTGGTCGGGGCCCTCTGTCTGATCTTCATCTACGTACCGGTGACCGGGGCCGGCCCTTCGATTCAGCGGGCAGGCGTCATGGGCGCGGCGGGCCTGGTCGCGGCTTTGGCGGACAGACCACGCTCGCGCTGGTATGCGGTCCTGCTCGCCGCGGCGCTCACGCTGGCGGTCAACCCGCGGGCGGATGGCGATGTCGGCTGGCAGCTGAGCTTTGCGGCGGTGATCGGGATCATGCTCTGGGCCAGGCGCCTGGCGGCTCTGATCTCGGGGCCCGAGCGCGGCTCGGCTCGCGCGGCGGTGGCCGAGGCGATCGCGGTCACCGCCTCGGCCACGGTTGCCACGGCGCCGCTGATGGCCGAGGCCTTCGACCAGCTCTCGCCCGCCGCCCTCCCCGCCAATGTGCTCGCGGCGCCCGCCGTCGCGCCCGCCATGTGGCTCGGCATGCTCACCGGGATCGCGGGCCAGCTGCCCGTGCTGCCGGTGGAGCCGCTCAACTGGCTGGACTCGCTCTGCCTCGCGTACATCGCCCAGGTCGCGCACTGGCTCGCCGCGCCTCACTGGGCACTCCTGACGGTGCACTTCGGTTCGGCGTGGTCGGTGGCCGCCGCATACGCGGCGCTGCTGGCGGCGGTGGAGCTGCTCCTCCGTTGGCTGGGGTCGCGCCATGCGCGGGCGACCGGGCGGCGCCCGCCTGCGAGGCCGGCGAGGCTGCCGCGGCCGGCGCGGGCCATTCCGGTCGCGTTTCTGCTCGTCGCCCTCGCCCTCATGCTCGCCTGGCCTTTCGGCTCGGCCTCGCCATCGGCCCGGCCGGCGAGCGACCTCGCGGTGCGCGTCCTCGACGTCGGCCAGGGTGACTCGATCCTGCTCGATCCGCCCGATGGCGATCCCATCCTCGTCGACACCGGGCCGCCGCGAGACGGGGTGGAGGACCGTTTGCGCGATCTCGGGATTCGCTCCCTCGCGGCGATCGTGATCAGCCACGACCAGTCCGACCACGCGGGGGACCTCGGTGCGCTGCTCGGCGCGGTGCACGTCGACCGGTTGGTCTACGGTCGCGCGGACCCTCGGCTGCGCGGTGCCGCCCTGGCGGCCGGCGCGGAGCCCTACCGGCTCGCCGAGGGCGGGGAGCTCGACTCGGGCTCGCTGCACCTGAGCGCTCTCTGGCCTCCCCGGGAGCTGCTCGGCGAGACCGGGGAGGATCCGAACCTGCTCTGCCTGGTGCTGGTCGCCGAGTGGCATCACTTCTCCATGCTGCTCACCGGCGACGCCGAGGCCGAGTCCGTGCCGATGGATCCGGGCCCGATCGACGTCCTCAAGCTGGCCCACCACGGCTCGGCCGACGCGGGGCTGGAGGAGCTGCTCGACCGATCGGTCCCGAAGCTCGCGGTCATCTCGGTGGGCGCCGGAAACTCCTACGGCCACCCGACGGATGCGGCCCTTGCCGTGCTTCGCTCGCACGAGGTGCCGACGATGCGCACCGACCGACAGGGCGAGATCGACATCGACGCGAACGGTTCGGGCTGGACTGCGCACCCCGAGGGCGGATAGCCTTTCCCCGATGGGTTGGGTGAGGCGCGCAGGGATTCTGTTGACCGTGCTCGTGGTGGCGCTCGGATCGGGCGGCGCGGCCGCCGGCGCGAAGAAGAAGCACAAGAGGAAGGGCAAGGCCTGGGCGAGTCAGGTGACCCTGACGGAGACGTCCAGCACCGAGTTCAATGGATTCGTCGGCTCGAAGCTGCATGCGTGCCGGAGCTCGCGCGTGGTGACGCTCTTCTACACGGACCCGAACACGGGCCAGACCTCGCCGCTGTCCGTGCAGCGCACGGACGGGGACGGCCACTACGCGGTCAACCTGCCAACGCCTGCCTATCCGGGCACCTACCAGGCCCAGGTCGCGCAGCGGAAGATCAGGGCGATGAAGGCGCCGCAGAAGTGTCGTGACGCGACCAGTTCCGCCATCACCGTCTAGGACGCTCAGCGTCGCCGCCCGGCCCTAGACTCGCCCCGTGTCCGAGATGAAGCCTGCCTATCTGATCGCCGGAACCGACGAGGCCAAGATCGCCAGGACGCGCAGCCGCCTGCGGGAGCGCGCCGAGCGCGAGGGCGGACCCGGGGCGCTGGAGCTGTTCGAGGCCGGTGACGGTCGCCGCGCGCCGGACGTCGACGCCCTGATCAACTCCCTCGCCGCGATCTCCCTGATCGCCTCACACCGCTACCTGCTGGTGGACGGTGTCGATGCCTGGGGGAAGGCAGACGCCGAGCGCGCGGCCGAGACGCTCGGCGAGATCCCACCGGAGACCACGCTTGCCCTCGTCGCGCACGGCAAGGCGCCGGCGGGGCTGGCCAAGGCCGTCGAGCAGGCGGGAGGAGAGGTGCTCTCTTTCGATGTTCCCCGGGAGCGCGAGCTGCCCAAGCAGCTGGTCTCGGATGCGCGCGAGCTCGGCTACGACCTGGAGCCGGCAGCCGCCCGGCTCCTGGTAGAGCGGCTCGGCCCGCGGCCGGTCCGCCTCCGGACTGAGCTCGAGCGCCTCGCCCTCTGGGCGGGGGAGGGGGGCCAGGTCGGGGTCCAGGATCTCGAGGCGATGGTGACGGATACCTCCGAGGAGGCGATCTGGACGCTCGCGGACGCGGTCGTCGCCGGTGATCAGGCCGAGACGATGCGCGTGGCGGAGGTCCTGGTCGCGCAGGGCGAGGCCCTGCCGCGGATCGTCTATTCCCTGGCACCACGGCTGCGACAGGCGCTGCGGGCGGCGACGGAGCTGGGTGCGGGCAAGCCGGCCGGTGAGGTCGCGAAGGGACTGTCGATGCATCCGTACGCGGCGAAGATGCTCGTCTCCAAGGTCAAGAGCCGGACGCCGGAGGACCTGGATCTCTCAATCCGCGCGCTGGCCGACCTCGAGCTCTGGTCGCGCGGCGGGTCCGACTACACCGAGGGGGTCGCCTTCACCCTCTCGTTGCGCCGGGCACTCGGGGTGGTGTCCGATGACACCGAGCCGCTCTCCTGGGCGCTCCAGTGAGCGACCGCGAGGGTCCCCGGAGACGAAGCCGAGGAGACAGACGCTATGCGCCGGCGGTCGCGCCGGCGATGCCGGCGGCGCGGGACTTCTTGCGCGCGCCGGTGTTGCGATGCAGGGCGCCCTTCTGGACGGCCTTGTCGATCTGCGAGACCAGCGCCTTGTGCTCCGACGCAATCGCTTCGGCGTCACCCGACTGGACGGCCGCTTCGAGCCGCTTGAAATGAGTCTTCACGGAGCTCCGAAAGCGCAGGTTCTCGATCCGCTCACGCTCGGTGCGGGCGTTCCGCTTCTTTTGTGAGGCGATATTGGCCATGAAAAGACCCGCTGAGTGCGAGGGCGCGCGCCAGCGCGACCCGTCTAGCGAAGCGAAGAGAATAGAGCAATGACGGAGCGGGGCGACGGCGACGAGATCCGGGGCGAGCCTCCGGTTCCGCCCGAGCCGTTCGATCCCTCGACCCGCGAGTTCCCTGCGGTGAGCCCGGATGAGGCGCGCGACCCCGGTCGGCCCTTCGAGGTCCCGACGCAGGAGCGAGACTCAGCCCCGGCGGAGGACAGGCGCACTCGGGAGGCCGAGCGAATCGAGCGCCGCCACGAGGCGGTCTCGATGGATACGTCGACCTTCATGGCGATCCCGGCGCCGACGCCAACCGACCCGTTCATCCCACCCGAGTTCGATGAGAGGGAGGGGCGCCTCGGCCGCTCGACGGCGTTCTTCTCGATTGCGACGGCCTTCTCGCGAGTCGCCGGCCTCGTCCGGGAGATCGTGGCGGCCAGCTACTTCGGGATCAACGGGCCGATGTCTGCTTTCACGATCGCCTTCCAGGTGCCGAACCTGGTTCGCTCGCTGTTCGCCGACGCCGCGATCCAGGCGGCGTTCGTGCCGGTGTTCACGGAAGAGCTCGAGAAGGGGAACAAGCGAGAGGCGTTTCGCCTCGCATCCACCCTGATCTATCTCGTCACCCTGGTGCTCGGGGCGATCACGGCGATCTTCGTCCTGGCGGCGCCGCTGATCGTCCCGATCTTCGCGCCGGGCTTCAGCGGCGAGATCCTCGATCTCACCGTGACGCTCTCGCAGATCCTCTTCCCGATCCTGATCATGCTCGGCGCGACCGGGATGGTGGTGGGCGTCCTGAACAGCTACGACCGCTTTGCCGCCTTTGCGATCTCGCCGTTCTTCTGGAACGTGGTGATCATCGCCGTGCTCGTCCTGCTGGCCCCTGCCTTTCACGGCGACAACCGCATCTACGCCTATGCGATCGGCGTCCTGATCGGGACCGCGGTGCAGCTCGCGATCCCCGCGTGGGATCTCCGCAACACGCCCTTCCGGCCGATGCTGACCGTCAACTGGCGCATCCCCGAGGTCCGCAGGGTCCTCCTGCTGATGCTGCCGGTGACGCTCAGCCTCGGGTTGATCAACTTCGACCTGCTCCTGAACAGCATCGTCGGGACGCTCGTCTCGGACCAGGCGCCGGCCGCGATCGACAAGGCCTTCCGGATCTACATGCTGCCGCAGGGGATCTTCTCGGTCGCCGTCGCGACGGTGACGTTCCCGACGTTGGCCCGATTCGCGGCGCGCCAGGAATGGACGAACCTGCGCTCGACTATGGCGAACGGGATGCGGCAGATCCTGCTGCTGCTCATCCCGGCGGCCGCGGCTGTGCTGGTGCTGTCCGTGCCGATGACGCGGCTCGTTTACCAACGCGGCGAATTCGACGCGGCGCAGACCCACCTCGTCGCACAGGCGCTCTTCTGGTTCGCGTTCTCCCTGCCGTTCAACGGCCTCTATCTGATGCTGACGCGGACCTTCTTCAGCCTGCAGCGGCCCTGGGTCCCGACCGTCGTCGCCGGGTCCAACCTCGTCGTGGACATCGTCTTCTCCTTCGCGCTGTACTCGCCCTTCGGGGTGGGCGGGGTGGTCGCGGCGACGGTGATCGCGACGGTGTCGAGCGTGGTCGCTCAGGCGATTATCCTGCGCCGCCAGCTCGACGGGCTGGAGCTGGCTCACCTGATGGCCACGGCCGCACGGGTGGTCGTCGCGGCCGCGCTGCTCGCCGGCGTCAGCTACCTCGTCTGGGACGGCCTCGACCAAGCGCTCGGACGCGGCACGATGGGCCAGATCATCTCGCTCGGCGTCGCGCTTGCAGCGGGCTTCGCCACCTACTTCGGCGCCGTCCTGGCGCTCCGCGTCCCCGAGGCAAGGCAGATCATGCGCCTCGCCAGGCACGTCTAGGCAGACGGGACTAGGCCGGGCGCGGGTCGCCGACCCAGTAGCGCGGGCCCGGCCCCGACCGGCCGGCCCGGTCACCCGGATTCACGAGCTGGCACCGGCCCAGCGACAGGCAGCCGCAGCCGATGCACTCGGTGAGCCCGGCGCGCAGGCGCTCGAGCTCGGCGATCCGCTCGTCGATTCGCGCGGTCCAGCCGGCGGAGAGCTGCGACCAGTCGCTGCGGTTCGGAGCGCGGTCGGGAGGGAGCTTGGAGAGCTCCGCGCCGATCTCGCCGAGCGTCAGGCCGACCCTCTGGGCGAAGACGATGAAGGCGATCCGCCGCAGGACCGCGCGGGGATAGCGGCGGTGGCCCGAGCCGGCCCGCTCGGAGGAGACCAGCCCCCGGTCCTCGTAGAAGCGCAGGGCGGAGGCGGCGACGCCGCTGCGCTTTGCCACCTCGCTGATCGTCAGCAGTTCGTCCATCCCTGCAGGAAATCAGGAATCCGCCTTGACTTCAAGCTCACTTGAGCTTGTAGTTTGAGCGGCAACACACCGACTTCCAAGGAGAGCCCATGGCGGATGAGAGATCAGCGAGCGAGACGATCACCGACGAGGTCACCGCCTGGCCGGGGGTCGAGGCCGGCTACGGCAAGCGGGGCGAGTGGGGCTTCCGGGTCAATCGCCACGAGATCGGCCACCTGCACGGCGACCATGCGGCCCATTTCAGCTTTGGCAAGGAGGTCGGCGCCGCGCTTCGCGAGCAGCGCCGGGTCGTCGATCATCCGGTCTTCCCGGGCAAGGACGCCATGGCCGCCCGCCGGATCGATGACGAGGACGATGTCCGCGAAGTGATCGAGCTGATGCGGCTCAACTACGACCGGATCGTCGCCCGATACGGTCTGTCGTCGCCCGCTACCGCCTGAGCTCGGCGACGACGTAGCGGCTGGTGGTCCGGAAGGCCTCCGGGTCCTCGTTGCCCTCCTCGTAGATCAGCATCCTGTGGTCGCGGAGCTCCTCGGCGCGCTCGGCCCCCAGTTGCTCTCGTGTCTTGATCCACATGGGGTGATTCTGGAACTCGAACTCCGCAAACTCGCGAGCGGAGGGTCCCTCGAAAGCAATCGTCTCCTGCGCCATCGAGACCGAGAACCCGTGCCCACCGAAGAGCTCGCCAAGTGCATCCGCTTCATGCCAGGCGAATTGCGGCGGCCCAGCCGGCCGATCGCTGACCTGGGCGAGTGCCTCACGCTGGGCCTTGATCGCCGCGAAGAGCGTGCCCTCCGGGATCCAGGCCGAAAGCACGATTCGGCCGGCGGGGGTGAGAACACGGGTCATCTCAGCAGCAGCAGCAGCCGCGTCGGGGGCGAAGATCGCCCCGAATACCGAGATCACGAGGTCGGTGCTCGCACCGTCCAGTGGCATGGATGCCGCGTCGCCGAGCACGAATTCGCCTGGCAGGCCTCGCTCGGCGAACCGTGCCCGCGCGACCTCCAGGAGCCGCTCGGCCGGATCGACGCCGGTCACCCTCGCGCCCCGCTCGGCGACGAGCAGGGCTCCGTTGCCGGTCCCACAGCCGACGTCGACAACCCGCTCGCCCTCCACCGGCGCGGCGCGCTCGACGACGGCCTCGGCGGCGGGCAGGAGCTGCTCGCCGATCGCCTCGTAGCTGCCGCGACCCCACTCCACGAAGGCGGACTCTACTTCCGAGATCGCGAGCGCCCTACCCTTCCAATCCGCCCATGGACCGAATCCGCAACTTCTCGATCATCGCCCACATCGACCACGGCAAGTCGACGCTCGCCGATCGCATCCTCGAGCTCACCGGGGCGGTCGACGCGCGCACTCACATTCCGCAGATGCTGGACTCGATGGAGCTCGAGCGCGAGCGCGGGATCACCATCAAGGCCCAGGCCGTCCGCGTCGTGTACAAGGCGGCTGACGGCGAGACCTACCACCTCCATCTGATCGACACGCCCGGTCACGTGGACTTCTCCTACGAGGTCTCGCGCAGCCTCGCGGCATGCGAGGGGGCGCTGCTGGTCGTCGACGCCGCGCAGGGGGTGGAGGCCCAGACCGTCGCCAACGCCTACGCCGCCATCGACGCCGGGCTGGAGCTGATTCCCGTCCTCAACAAGGTTGATCTGCCCGGAGCCGACCCCGACGGGGTCGCGGCGCAGGTGGCCGACCTCCTGGGCGGCGACCCCTCCGAAGCGCTGCGGATCTCGGCGAAGACGGGGGAGGGCGTCACCGACGTCCTCGAGTCGATCGTGCAGCGCATCCCGCCTCCCGACGGTCAGCCCGAGGCGCCGCCGCGCGCCCTGATCTTCGACTCGGAGTTCGACCAGTACCGGGGGGTCGTCGCCTTCGTGCGAATGATGGACGGCAGCTTCTCCAAGGACGAGCCGATCACCGCGATGCAGGCGCACACCCAGGCCGACATCGACGACATCGGGTTCTTCACGCCGAAGATGACTCCGGCGAACGGAATGTCGGCCGGCGAGGTCGGCTACGTGATCACCGGGATCAAGGACGTCACCAAGCTCCGCGTCGGCGATACGTTGACCAGTCGCGAGCATCCGGCGGCGGAGGCGCTGCCCGGCTATCGCGAGGTTCGCCCGATGGTCTTCTGCGGCCTCTTCCCGATCGACACCGACCGCTACTCGGACCTGCGCGACGCGCTCGATCGCCTGGCCCTGAACGACGCCGCGCTCTCCTACGAGCCCGAGACCTCGGATGCCCTCGGCTTCGGCTTCCGCTGCGGGTTCCTCGGCCTGCTCCACATGGACATCGTGCGCGAGCGGCTGGAGCGCGAATACGACCTCGAGCTGCTTGCGACCACGCCCAACGTGCGCTACGAGGCGAAGCTGATCAACACCGGCGAGGTCGTCGAGGTCCGGAGCCCGACCGACATGCCCGACCCCGCCTCGATCGAGTCGATCTCCGAGCCCTACATCCGCGCCACGATCATCGCGCCGAACGACTACGTCGGCCCGGTGATGGAGCTCTGCCAGAAGCGCCGCGGGGAGCACGTCGGCCTCCACTACCTCTCGCCGACCCGCGTGCAGGTCCAGTACGACCTGCCCCTGGCGGAGATCGTGCTCGACTTCTTCGACCAGCTGAAGTCACGCAGCAAGGGATATGCCTCGCTCGACTACGAGCCGATCGGCAACCGTCCGTCCGACCTGGTCAAGCTCGACGTTCTGCTCGCGGGCGACAAGGTCGATGCCCTCTCGCTGATCGTCCACAAGGAGGCCTCCTACGACCAGGGACGCAACCTCGTCGAGCGCCTCCGCAAGACCATCCCGAGGCAGCAGTTCGACGTTCCCGTTCAGGCCGCGATCGGCGCCAACGTGATCGCCCGCGAGACGGTGAAGGCCGTGCGCAAGGACGTCACGGCGAAGCTCTACGGCGGCGATGTCAGCCGGAAGAAGAAGCTGCTCTCCAAGCAGAAGAAGGGGAAGAAGCGGATGAAGCAGGTCGGCGCGGTCGAGGTCCCGCAGGAGGCCTTCCTCGCGGTGCTGGAGATGGACGGCGATGGCAAGTAGCGAGGAGCGTGACCGGGTCGCCCGCGCGGGCTTGGAAGCCTTCAACGCCGGCGACACCGCGGCGGTCATCGAGCTGCTTGCGGGTGACGTCGAGGTCTTCTCCTCGCCGGCGCTGGCCAACGCGGGCAGCTTCCGCGGCCGCGAGGGCTACCTGCAATGGATCGCGCCCTGGGTCGAAGCGTGGCAGGGGCTTGAGGTCAAGGTCGAGCGGACGACGCCCGTCGGCGAGCGGCACGTGGTCGCTGAGGTGCACCAGGTCGGGCACGGACGCGATGGGATCAAGGTGAGCATGGACGTCGCCTTCCTGTTCGAGGTCAGCGAGCAGGGACGGATCAGCTACCTCGGTCTGCATCCCGATCCCAGCGCGGTGATCGCGGACGCCCGCGTGCGCGAGCGCGGCTAGTCGGCGGCGACCCGGCGGAGCGGAATCCCGATCCGCGGCTCCACCCTGGTGAGCGGGTCCTTACCGCCGCCGGTGAGCAGGATCACCTCGTCGGCGGCGAAGTCGTGCAGCTCGTCCTCGAGTGCCTGCGCCGGATTGGAATCGCCGACCGAGCCGCTCACCGGGAGGCCCGCGGCCACCAGTGCTCCGGCGGAACGTGCGAGCCGGGCCTCGGCCTCGCGCCGCGCGCCGTCCTCCGCCGAGAGCCAGCGGTCGAGACGGTGGCTCGGCACCGGCACGACCAATCGCACGTCCTCCGCCGAGCCGGCCAGGTCCGCGATCCGCTGGGCCGATTCGGCGGTCGCCTCGGCGATGGCCACGACGAGCACCCGGTGCCCCGCATCCCGGGAGGGGGCAACCTCGAGGCGCTTGTCGGGCCTGGCTCGCGCGGCGAAGACGAGCAGCGCCGTGACCGCGACCGCTCCGACCGCCATCCCCAGGCCCGCCCCGAGGGTTCCGGCCGTGGCCATCGCGGCGACGATCGGCACACAGATCGCGGCGATGATGAGCGGGATCGCATACGGGCGGAAGCGCATTCCTCCCTCCGGATCCCTGGTCGTCAGGAACGGAGACACGTTCGCTATCCAGCCTAGCCCCAGGCCGGTCATGCGGCATGGAAGTCGGCCTCGTGCCTAGAATCGCGCGCCCAGATGCCTGTGAATACCGACGCCATCGGCAAGCAGTGGCCCGCCGCCATCTACGAGGTGGGCGCTGAGAAGATTCGCGAGTTCTCCGACGCGATCGGAGCCGGCAGCGATGTCCATCGTCACCACGACGCCGCGAAGTCGGCCGGCTTTCGCGATCTGGTCGCCCCGCCGATGTTCTGCGTCGTCTACAGCGCCCGGGCGGTGGGGCCCGCGATCCTCGACCCCGACGTCGGCATCAACCTGGCCACCATGCTCCATGGCTCGCAGGCATTCGAATGGGGCGAGCCGGTCTGCGACGGCGACGTGATCGAGACGACCGCCACCTGCATGGAGATCTATGAGAAGGACGGCAAGGGCTTCTACGTCTTCGAGACCGTCTCGACCAACCAGGCGGGCAAGCAGACCGTGAAGGGCACCTGGACCAACATCGTCAGGGGAGTGTGAGAGGTGGCGGATCTCAAGGACCTGAACGTGGGCGACTCGATCCCCGAGTTGAAGGTGACTCCCGACAAGTACCTGCCGCACCGCTACGCCGGCGCGTCGGGGGACTTCAACCCGATCCACATCGACCCGGAGTTCGCCAAGGCGGTCGGGCTGCCCGGCAACATCCTGCACGGCCTCTGGATGATGGCCCAGGTCGCCCGCGCCAACGCCCAGCTCGCCGGTGGCGACCCCCGCGCACTCAAGCGGCTATCGGTCCAGTTCAGGGGGATGGGCTTCCCGGAGCAGGAGCTGGTCGTCAGCGGGACGGTCGCGGCGATCTCGGACGGCCGCGTGGTGGTCGATACGGTCGCCGCGCAGGGCGACAACCAGGTGATCCGGAACGCCCAGGCCGAGCTGAGCGGGGATTAGCGCGCGCCGCGTTCCTATCATCAGCCCTGTGCTGAGTGAACGCCAGGCCCAGATCCTGAGATCGGTGGTGGAGCGCTACGTCGACGACGGGCGCCCCGTCGGCTCGCACGCGCTCGCGGATCGCACGGACATCGACTGGAGCGCCTCCACCGTGCGGGCCGAGCTCGCCAGCCTGGAGGAGGAGGGGTTCCTCACTCATCCGCACACCTCCGCAGGCCGTGTGCCGACCGACACGGGCTACCGCTTCTACGTCGAGCGGCTGCTGGCGCACCAGGACCGGCTGCCGCAGCCGGCGTCGAACGAGCTCGGCATCTCGCGCATGAGGCGGGAGGTCGACGTGGCGATTCGCGATACCACGACGACCCTCTCCCAGATCACCGATCTGGTCGCGCTGGTCACGGCGCCGCCTCTCCACACGGCGACGATCCACCGGATCGAGGTCCTGCGGCTCCAGCCCAAGGTCGTGATGGTCATGGTGATCGCCTCGAACGGCGGCGTCACCAAGCGCGTCTTCACCTTCGAGGACGAGGTCGACACCGGGCTGGTCGAGTGGGCGGCCAGCTATCTGAACGAGCGTCTCACGGGTCTCGGCATCGGCGCGCGCATGGCCGCCGACCGCCTGCGCGACCCGGAGCTCGGCCCGACCGAGACCGGCTTCCTGGCGGAGATCTCGAGCGCGTTCACCGACCTGGAGGAGTCCGCCGAGGACACGCTCTACGTCGACGGCACTGCCCGGCTGCTCTCGGAGGAGCACCTGGCCGACCTGCCACACGCCGATGACCTGATGCGCGCCCTGGAGCGGAGGGTGAACGTCCTGCGCGCGCTGCGGACCGCACTCGATCGCCGTTCGGTGTTCGTCTGGATCGGGAGAGAGAACCCTGCGCCGGAGCTCCGCTCGGTCAGCGTGGTCGGCGCCAACTACGGCCTCGGCTACCGCAACCTCGGCTCGGTCGGGATCATCGGCCCCCTGCGGATGGACTACGCGACCGCGATCGCCAGCGTCCGCGGCGCCGCCGGCGAGCTCTCCCGCTTCTTCGAGACGGTCTACGACGAGTAGGCGCCAGCCTCCGATGGCCAAACGGGACTACTACGAGGTGCTGGGAGTCGAGCGGGGCGCGTCCGAGGGTGAGATCAAGAAGGCGTTTCGCAAACTCGCCCGCGAGCTCCACCCCGACGTGAACGCGCACGATCCCCAGGCCGAGGAGAAGTTCAAGGAGGCGGCGGAGGCCTACGAGGTGCTCTCCGACCCAGAGCGGCGGCAGACCTACGACCGCTTCGGGCATGACGGGCTGCGTTCCGGCGGGTTCACGCCCGGTGGCGGGTTCGGCAACCTCCAGGACATCTTCGAGTCGCTGTTCGGCGGCGGCGATCCCTTCGGTGGGTTCGGGGGCGGTCCGGCCGCCGGAGCGGACATCGGCGCGGTCGTCGAGATCGGGCTCGAGGACGTGCTGGAGGACCAGACGCGCGAGGTCTCCTTCGAGGCCGTCGTCGTCTGCGATCACTGCCGAGGCAACGGAGCCGAGCCGGGCACGCCGATTGAGACCTGCCCGCGGTGCGAGGGGGCGGGACAGGTCCGCGAGGTGAGCCGCAGCATCCTCGGGCAGGTGATCCGCGCGATGCCCTGTGACCGTTGCGGCGGCGACGGGCGCATTCCCGAGACGCCGTGCGAGCGCTGTGACGGGGCAGGCCGGATCGCCGAGGAACGTACGTGGGAGGTGGACATCCCGGCCGGGATCGAGGACGGACAGCGCGTCCGGATCGCGGGGGCCGGGCACGCGGGTGAGGCGGGGGCCCGCCAGGGAGACCTCTACGTGGAGATCCGGGTCGAGCCGGATGAGCGGTTCACCCGTCAGGCGACGGAGCTCATCACCCGCGCCGAGGTGCCGGTGACCACGGCGATCGTCGGCGGGGAGGTCTTCGTGCCGACCCTCGATGGCGAGCTCGCCGTCGAGGTGCCCGCTGGAACGCAGCATGGCCAGACCACCGTCCTCGGCGGCCGCGGGCTGCCGCCGCTGCGCGGAGGCCGGCGGGGCGCCCAGCACGTCGTCTTCGAGCTGGTGGTGCCAACCGATCTGGACGACGAGCAGCTCGAGGCTGCCGAGCGCTTGGCCGAAGCGCTAGGCCACCAGCCAATGACGGGTGACTCCTCGGCTTCGCCTGCGGAGTCCCCTCGCATATACCCGCGGAGATGATCCGCCTGGCGGTTCGCTGCGCCCCGGAATACGCGGAGGCGGTGATGGCGAACCTGCTCGAGCTGGCGCCGAACGGGCTCGAGGAGGAGCGCGGGCCGGGATGGATCGAATACGCGATCTACGGGCCGCCCGGCGAGGTCCCCGACTTGGGCGAGATCCAGGCGGCCGCCGGAGGCAGCCTCGTCGACGTGACCACCACCTCGGTCCCTGACGACTGGGCGGATCGCTGGGCGGACTTCCATCGCCCGATCGAGGTCAGCGGGCGGATCGGGGTGCGCCCGTCGTGGTGGGATCCCAAGGACGGCCTGATCGACGTCGTCGTGGACCCGGGCCGCGCCTTCGGCACCGGCGGGCATCCGACGACGCGTCTGTCACTCGAGCTGCTGATCGAGCTGGAGCAGGCCGGCGAGGCGTCGGGGCCGATCGCGGATTGGGGGACGGGCTCGGCCGTGCTCGCGATCTCCGCGGCCAAGCTGGGCTGGTCGCCGGTGACGGCGTGCGACCGCGAGCCCGCGTCGTTGGAGGCCGCGCAGGCCAACGCGGCCGTGAATGGCGTGGAGCTGACGATCGAGAGGGTGGACGTTCGGGAGAGCCTGCCGCCGGTGGCGCCCACGGTGGTCGCCAACCTGACCGCGAACCTGCTCGCTGACTGCGCCCGGCATCTGGAGGGCGCCGCCGAGATCCCGCGAACCCTCGTCTGCTCGGGAATGCTGGAGACGGAGGCCGACGGGGTCGCCGAGGCGTTCTCCGCGGCGGGATTGGCCGAGAGCGAGCGCCGCGGCAACGGCGAGTGGGCCGCGCTGCTGCTGCGCGTCTGACTCGGCCGACGACCCCGATATATTCCGCGCGTGCTCGGGGTGGTCCGATTCTATGACGTGGCGGTGTTCATTCACGTCGCCGCGGTGGTCATCGGCTTCGGCGTGACCTTCAGCTACCCGATCTTCCTCCGGCACGCCGTGCGGTCCGCGCCGCGCAGCATGCCGTACCTGCTGACGACGATCGACACCGTCGGCAGGGCCGTGATCGGACCGAACGCGCTGCTCATCCTGATCAGCGGGATCTACCTGGTCAGCGACGGTCCATTCGACTACGGCGACACCTTCGTCAGCGTGGGACTGCCGATCATCATCGTCCTGATCCTGGTCGGCCCTCTCTTCTTCGGACGGAAGGGACGTCAGCTGGAGGGAATCGCCAGCCGCGACATAGATGCGGCCGGCACCGGCGAGGTCAAGCTCAGCGCCGAGTTCGACGCCGTCCTCGGGCAGATCATGAGCGTCGGCTATGTGACCGACCTGCTGGTGCTGATCGCGCTCTTCTTCATGATCGTCAAGCCCTAGGGCCAGTCATCATCCCTGGCTGAATGGAAGCCGCCGATTCGAGGGTGGGCCTCCCGATCGCCATGTTCGACTCCGGCGTCGGAGGCCTGACCGTCCTCCACGAGTGCCTGGTCTCGCTGCCCGAGGAGGACTACGTCTACCTCGGTGACGACGCTCGCTTCCCATACGGAGCGCGCACGGCCGACGAGCTGCGACGGCAGGTGGGGCAGGTGACCAGGTTTCTCCTGGATCGGGGGGCCAAGCTGCTGGTGATCGCCTGCAACTCGGCAGCCTCGGCCGGCCAGGAGACGGCCAGGGAGATCGCCGCCGAGGCCGGGATCGAGATGGTTGCCGTGATCCAGCCGGAGGCGGAGATCGCCGGGGCGCTCACTCAGACGGGCAAGGTGGGCGTGCTGGCGACGCCGGCGACCGTCCGGAGCGGGGCGTACCTGCGGGCGCTCGCCGAGCAGCACCGGACACTGACCGTGACGGAGGTCGAGGCACCTGACCTGGCCGCGGTGATCCAGCGCGGCTTCCCGTTCTCGGAGGCCGTGGTCGAGATGGTGCGCTCCTACTGCGAGCCGCTGAAGAAGGCTGAGGTCGACACGGTGGTCCTCGGCTGCACCCACTACCCGCTCGTGGCGCCGATGCTGCAGCGCGTCCTCGGCCGGGACGTCCGGCTGGTCAGCGCCGGGCATGCGATCGCCTCAACGGCGCAGCGAGTGCTCGAGGAGTCTGGGCTCGCCAAGACCGGCAACGAAGAGGGGACGTATCGGTTCCTCTGCACCGGCGACGCCGAGTCGTTCCGCGAGCTCGGGACGCGGTTCCTGCAGATGCCGCTCGGCGACGTCGAGCGAGTCGACCTGCCGTGAATCGGGATCTCGAGGCATTTGCGTGCGATCGGTCCCCAAAGGCCTCACAAGCGCGTTGATGGCAGCGCTCGAGCCCGAGAACGTCCCGTTCTTTCCATGGGGCCTCCTCTTGATTGCCCTGGGTTCATATGTCGTCGCGGTCGCGGCCCTGATCGCCGCGGGGCGCCGCGAGGACGCCCGCGCGCTCGCCGGGTTCATCCCCGACTGCATCGTCATGGTCTCCCGTCTCGCCCGCGACTCGCGGATCTCGCGGCCACGCCGCGCCGCCCTCTTCCTCGTGCTCGGCTACCTGGCCCTGCCGATCGACCTCGTCCCCGACTTCCTGCCCGGGATCGGCCAGCTCGACGACGCGGTGTTGCTCGGGCTCGCCCTGCGCCTGATCGTCCACGCCGGTGGCACCGGGATCGTGCGGGAGGCCTGGCCCGGGCCGGAGGCGTCGCTCACCCTGGTGCTGCGCGCCGCAGGACTGGAGACCAACGGGGCGGCCACGCCGGGCACTACGCTCTAGGCGATGAGCATTCTCGAACAGGTCCAGGACGACGTGAAGGCGGCGATGAAGGCAGGCGAGAAGGAGCGCGTCGGCCGGCTGCGCATGCTCGTCAACGCTCTCCAGGCGGAGGAGAAGGAGGGCAAGGGGGATGAGGTGGCGGCGCTCCAGCGCGAGCGCAAGCGCCGTCTCGACGCCGCCGAGGCCCTGCGGGAGGGTGGCCGCACCGAGGGAGCCGACGCCGAGGAGGCCGAGGCGAAGCTGATCGAGGACTACCTGCCCGAGCAGCTCTCCGACGAGGAGCTCTCGGAGCTCGTGGCGGGCGCCGTCGAGGAGTCGGGCGCCAGCGAGCCCAAGGACATGGGGGGCGTGATGAAGGTGCTGATGCCGAAGGTCGGCGGTCGAGCCGACGGCAAGCGCGTCAGCCAGGCGGTGCGCGAGAAGCTTGGCGCGTAGGCAGCTGGAGATCGACAACACCGTCGCCGCGGAGCTGGCGGGCTCCGAGGACGCCGTGCTTCGCGCGCTCGAGGGCCATCTCGACGTCGAGCTCTATCTGCGCGGCAACGTCCTCACCCTGGACGGCGACGCGAACGGCGTCCAGACCGCCGAGACCGTGGTCGGTGAGCTGGTCGATTTGATCGAGCAGGGCCATGAGATCGCTCCCGGAACGATCGAGGCCGTCACCGGCGCACTCGACAAGCACGAGAGCCCGGCGGAGATCCTCGAGGACGTCGTCTGGCAGCACCGCAACACGCGCATTGCCCCGAAGACCGTGAATCAGAAGAAGTACGTGGACTCGATCCGCCGGCACACGATCACCTTCGGGATCGGTCCCGCAGGCACGGGCAAGACCTTCCTGGCCGTGGCGATGGCCGCGGCCGCCCTCTCCCGGGGCGATGTCAGCCGGGTGATCCTCACCCGGCCCGCGGTAGAGGCGGGCGAGCGACTCGGCTTCCTTCCGGGCGACATCCAGGCGAAGGTCGACCCATACCTGCGCCCGCTCTTCGACGCCCTCTACGACATGCTCGACCCGGAGAGGGTGAATTCCTACTTCGAGCGCGGCACGATCGAGGTGGCGCCCCTGGCTTTCATGCGCGGCCGGAGCCTGAACGACGCCTTCGTGATCCTCGACGAGGCGCAGAACACGAGTCCGGAGCAGATGAAGATGTTCCTGACGCGGCTCGGCTTCGGATCCAAGTTCGTCGTCACCGGCGATATCACCCAGATCGACCTGGAGCGTGGGTCGAAGTCCGGCCTGGTGGAGGTCGGCAACATCCTCAACGAGGTTCAGGACATCAACTTCATCCGCTTCGGAGGCGAGGACGTCGTCCGCCACAAGCTGGTCCAGCGGATCGTCGCCGCATACGGCGAGGCGGAGAGCCGCAGCCGGCCCGAGCCCGGATCCGACGGGGGCGGCTGACATCGACCTCTCGGACGTTCCGGGCGATCTGCGGCGAGCGGTCGGGGCGGCCCTCCATGCGGCCGGGGTGGACGACGGCCACATCGGGGTTCAGATCGTCGGCGAGGGGAGGATGCGCACCCTGAACTACGCGGCCCGCGGCCTGGACGAGGCGACCGACGTGCTCGCGTTCCCGATCGACCCTCCTTTTACGGGTTCCTCCTCGGCTTCGTCTTCGAAGGACCCTCGCATCTACGAAACCGGCCCGCGCGAGCTCGGCGACGTCTTCATCTGCCCGGAGAAGGCGACCAACGTGATCGAGGCAGCGGTCCACGGCACCCTTCACCTCTGCGGCTTCGACCACGAGACGGACAACGGGGAGATGCTCGACCTGCAGGCCAAGGTCCTGGCGTCGTTGTGAGCAGGGCCGGGTTCGTCGGGCTCGCGGGCCGTCCCAACGTCGGCAAGTCGACCCTCGTCAACGCGATCGTCGGGGCTCACGTGGCGATCGTCTCCGAGCGGCCGCAGACGACCAGGCGCGCGATCCGCGGCGTCGCGACCGACCTCTCAGCCGACTGGCAGCTCGTGATGACCGACCTCCCCGGGGTACAGCGCCCGCGTGATGCTCTCACGGAGCGGATGCAGCGCAGGGTGGAGCGGGAGATCGCCGACTCCGACGCGGTTCTCTTCGTCATCAACGCCGAGCAGGGCGTCGGGCCGGGCGACCGCTTCATCTCCAAGGCGCTCCTCCAGTCGAGCATCGACACGCCCGTCGTCTGTGCCGTCAACAAGATCGACCGGCTGAACAACGCCGAGACGGCGGAGGTGCTCGCGCAGGTCGGCGAGATCGAAGGTGTCGACGAGATCTATCCGGTCAGCGCCAGGAAGGGCCACGGCCTCGAGCCGATGGTCGCGAAGCTCGTCGAGCTCCTTCCCGAGAGCCCGTTTCTCTTCCCGCCCGAGCAGCGCTCGGACCTGCCCAGCGAGGTTCTGCTCGCGGAGCTGATCCGCGAGCAGGTTCTGCGCCGGACCCGCGACGAGCTGCCGCACGCCGTCGAGGTCCAGGTCTCCGAGGTCGCCCACCGTGAGGACGGGGTGGTCGAGGTCCACGCCCACGTCTGGGCGGAGACCGAGTCCCAGAAGGGCATCCTGATCGGCTCGGCCGGCCGGAAGATCAAGGAGATCGGAACCGCCGCTCGCGGCGAGCTCGAGCGCGAGCTCGGCGGCCAAGTCTTCCTCGACCTTCAGGTCCGCGTCCGCAAGCGCTGGCGTCGCGACGAGGGCCTGCTCGACCGCCTCGGGATCGAATAGCCGCTGAACCCGCGCCTTCAGGCGAGAAAGCAGGGCTTCGTACAATCGCGCGATGGTCGTTCAAGCCGCCAGAGATGCGGCGAAGGTTCGCTTCGATGAGCGCGGGCTTGTCCCCTGCGTGATGCAGGATGCTCGCTCCGGCGAGGTGCTCACCCTCGCATACATGAACGAGGAGTCCCTGCAGCTCACCCTGGAGACCCGGGAGATCCATCTGTACAGCCGCAGTCGCCGCGAGATCTGGCACAAGGGCGCGACCTCGGGGAACGTCCAGCGCGTTCGGCAGATCCGCTACGACTGCGACGGCGACGCCTTGGTGGCGCTGGTCGACCCCGTCGGGCCGGCCTGTCACACCGGCGAGCGCTCCTGCTTCTACCGGGACCTCGAGGGCACGGCCGACCCCGGCGCAGAGGCGCCGGGCGTGGTCGGCGAGCCGCCGCTGCTCCCTTATGAGGCCCTGGCCACCCTGGAGCGGACCTTGGTGACCCGCCAGCGCAAGCGGCCGGCCGGCAGCTACACGGTGGAGCTGCTCGAGGACTCGAAGCTCGCGGGGGAGAAGGTCCGAGAGGAGGCCGCCGAGGTGGTGAAGGCCGTCAGCTCCGAGTCCGAGGAGCGGGTGGCGGAGGAGGGCGCTGACGTCGTCTACCACCTCGCCGTCCTGCTGCTCTCGCGCGGGATCTCGATGGCTGAGGTCCTGCACGTCCTGAACGGCCGCCGGCGGGCTCGATGAACACTGTCGGGGCGGCGACCACCCTTCCCGGCCTCGAGCCGGACCTGGAGCGCGCCCGGGAGCTGGCACAGGGCGCCACGGTGGTCCCGGTCCGCTACCGGTTCATCGACGACACAGAAACGCCGGTGAGCGCATTCCTGAAGCTGCGCGGTGACGGGCCGGCGTTCCTGCTCGAATCCGCTGAGCAGGGCAGGCTCGGGCGCTGGTCCTTCCTGGGCTTCCGCCCGCGCGCGATCCTGCGCTGGTCGGACGGCCGCCTCGCCGAATGGGCCAACCAGGGGTCAGGTCTTGCACACGACAGAAGTGGCATGCAAGACCTGACCCCGGATCTGACCCCGGATCGAGTCACCGAAGCGCCGGACCCGTACGCCGCCGCGGCCGAGTACCTCGGCCGCTATCAGATCGCCGAGCCCGACCAGCTGCCGCCGTTCGCCGGAGGCGCCGTCGGATTCTTCGGCTATGACCTCGTGCGCACCGTCGAGCCGCTCGCGGAGCCCAACCCCGATCCGGTCGGCCTTCCGGACATGGCCCTGATGATCACCGACGTCCTCGTCGCCTTCGATCACCAGCGACATGAGGTGACCCTGATCGCCAACGCCTTCGTCGAGGACGGCGGGATCGAGGAGGCATATGGCAGGGCCGTGGAGACGATCGGGGAGATCCGCGAGCGTCTGCGAGATCCGGTCCCGGGCGTTGACTCTCCCGCCGAGAAGGTCCCAGTCGACTTCCAATCCAACATGTCCCGCGAGCAGTTCGAGTCGACGGTGTCCCGGATCATCGAATACGTTCACGCCGGCGACGCCTTCCAGGTTGTTCCGTCCCAGCGCTTCACCTCGCCCTGCCCGGTCGAGGCCTTCTCGATCTACCGGGGGCTGCGCACGGTCAATCCTTCGCCCTACATGTACTTCCTCGACTTCGGCGACTTCGAGATCGCCGGCGCCTCGCCCGAGCCGCTCGTCAAGGTGACCGGGGATCGTGTCGAGACGCGGCCGATCGCCGGTACCTACCCGCGCGGGGCCGACGAGGAGGAGGATCGCCTGGCGGCGGAGCGCCTGCTCCAGGATCCGAAGGAGCGTGCCGAGCACGTGATGCTGGTCGATCTCGGGCGCAACGACCTCGGCCGGGTCTGCGAGTACGGCTCGGTCACGGTCGACGAGCTGATGGTCGTCGAGACCTACTCACACGTCCTCCACATCGTCAGCCAGGTCTCGGGCAGGCTGCGGCAAGACGTCAGCGCCATGGACGCGCTCCGCTCCATCCTGCCGGCGGGCACCCTCTCGGGCGCGCCGAAGGTCCGCGCCATGCAGATCATCGACGAGCTCGAGCCCCAGAAGCGCGGCCCGTATGGGGGCGCCGTCGGATATCTGAGCTACACGGGGGACCTCGACACCGCGATCTACATCCGCTCGGTGGTCGTCAAGGACGGTCTCGTCCACGTGCAGGCGGGAGGCGGCACGGTCGCTGACGCGAAGCCGGCCTACGAGTACAACGAGTCCGTCAACAAGGCGAAGGCCGTCTTCCGCGCCGTCGAGCTGGCCGCCGAGCAGCCGGAGTGGCCCTGATGCCGGGCGTACTGGTCATCGACAACTACGACTCCTTCACGTACAACCTCGTCCAGTTCCTGGGGGAGCTGGGGGCGGAGGTCGGCGTGGTGCGCAACGACAGGGCGACCGTGGACGAGCTGGCCCGCCTGAAGCCGGACCGGCTCGTCGTCTCGCCCGGTCCCTGCACGCCGAAGGAGGCTGGGATCTCCGTCGACGCGATCCGTACCTTCGCGGGGGCGGGCACGCCGGTCCTCGGAGTCTGCCTCGGGCACCAGTCCATGGTGGAGGCGTTCGGCGGGAAGGTCGTCCGGGGGGATCCGATCCACGGCAAGGACGCGGAGGTGAGGCACGACGGCAGGACGATCTACGAGGGCCTCTCGAATCCGCTGATCGCCGGGCGCTACCACTCCCTGATCGCCGACCCCGCGCTGCCAGACGAGCTCGAGGTCACCTCAACATATGGCGACGTCGTCATGGGGGTGCGCCACCGGGAGCTGCCCGCCGAGGGTGTGCAGTTCCATCCCGAGTCGGTCCTCACCCCGCAGGGCAAGAGGCTGCTGGCTAACTTCCTGGACGGCTAGCCCGCGCCGCGACCATGCCCAACGACATCCTCACACGCGCGATCGACGAGATCTGCGCCGGGACCCATCTGACCGCCGACCACACCTCCGCGGCGCTCGCGGAGATCATGGAGGGCAGGGCCAGCGAGGTGCAGACGGCGGCCTTCCTGATCTCGCTGCGCGCCAAGGGCGAGACGGTCTCGGAGCTCGTCGGGCTGGCTCGCACCATGCGATCGCTGGCGGCGCACGTCGAGATCGACAAGCCGGGCCTGCTCGACACGGCCGGCACGGGCGGTGGCCCGACCACCTTCAACATCTCGACCACGGCCGCGCTGATCGCGGCCGGGGCGGGCTGTTTCGTCGCCAAGCACGGCAATCGCTCCGCGACCAGCCGCTCGGGCTCGGCCGACATGCTCGAGGCGCTGGGGGTCGACATCGAGCTGTCCCCGGAGGAGGTCGCGACCTGCATCGACGAGGTCGGCTTCGGCTTCATGTTCGCCCCGAAGCACCACAAGGCGATGGCCCATGTGGTCCCGGTTCGGAAGGAGCTCGCGGTCCGCACGGTCTTCAACTTCCTCGGTCCGCTGACGAACCCCGCCGGCGCCAACGCGCACCTGCTGGGGGTCTCGGATCGCGGCTACCAGGAGATCATCGCCGACGCCCTCCTCCAGCTCGGCTGCCTGAGGGCGCTGGTCGTCTCGGCCGACGACGGCATCGACGAGCTCAGCATCGCATCGCGGACGAGGGTGATCGAGGTGGTCGACGGACGAACCGAGGAGTGGTTCGTCGAAGCCGCCGACCTCGGTCTGCAGACCGCCGACCTCGATGCGATCCTCGGCGGGGAGCCGGCGGAGAACGCGGCCACCGGCCGATCCGTGCTCGAGGGAGCGGCGGGCCCGGCCCGTGAGGTGTCGATTCTCAATGCGGGGGCGGCGATCTACGTGGCGGGCGGCGCGAGCGACCTCGCCGGCGGAGTCACCAAGGCCACCGAGGCGATCGACTCGGGCGCCGCGGCGGGCGTCCTCGCCCGTTTGGTCGCGCGATCTCGCGAGCTGTCCGCCGCGAGCTAAGGTCCAACGGACGAGATGGGGATGATCGAAGAGCTGGTCGGGTCCGCGCGCAGAGGCGCGGCGCGACGCCAAGCCGAGGTCCCGCTGGAGGAGCTCGAGGGAAGGCTGGCCGGGAGGCCGGAGCAGCGGCCCTTCGGTGAAGCCCTGGTGCGGCCGGGCCTGTCCGTGATCGCCGAGTTCAAGCGCCGCTCTCCGAGCGCCGGGGCGATTCGCGACGGCATCGCTCCGGCGGGGGTCGCTCGAGCGTACGAGGAGGGAGGCGCGGCGGCGCTCTCCGTATTGACCGACGCCGAGCATTTCGGAGGCACTCTCGACGACCTCCGGACGGCCCGCGAGGCCTGCGCCCTCCCGGTTCTCCAGAAGGACTTCATCGTCGATCGCTACCAGCTCTACGAGGCTGCCGTTGCCGGCGCCGACGCGATCCTCTTGATCGTCGCCGCGCTCGACCAGGAGGAGCTCGCGCGGCTCGTGGACGAGGCGCATGGCCTCGACCTCGATGCGGTGATCGAGGTGCACAGCGAACCGGAGCTCGAAACGGCGCTTACGTTCGATGCCGAGATCCTCGGAATCAACAACCGGAACCTGGACGACTTCACCGTGGACGTAGCGACGACCTTCGAGCTGATCACGGACGTGCCGGCCGGAAAGACGGTCGTGTCGGAGAGCGGGATCGCGGCCCGGGCCACCCTCGAGGAGCTCGAGCGGGTCGGCGTGGACGCCGTGCTGATCGGCGAGGCGCTGATGCGGGCCGACGATCCGGCGGCGAAGGTGAGGGAGCTGACCGCCGACGAGGACTCGACCCGCGAGCACCTCCTTCCCTAGGTGTGAGGGTGCTCCGCGAGGAGCAACCCGATTAATTACGGAACCCGAAGGCCCTGCTTAGAGTGGGTTAAGCGGCGGAGCCCACACTGGCCCGCATGCAGTCCCTGAAGAGATTCCTCGCGACCAGCTTCGGGTCCGCCGTCGCCGGTGGCCTCGTCGTGCTGGTGCTCGGCCTGGTCCTGATCCAGACCGGCGTCGTGGACACAAGCGACGACAACAGCTCGGCGCCCGTGATCGAGCCGGCCGCGCTGGCCCGCCCCGCGAGCAATTCGAGCCAGGGACTGACGGTCCACGACATCTACCAGCGCGATGGTGGCGGTGTCGCCTTCATCCGCTCGACGATCGTGCAGAAGAGCCAGTCCGTGTTCGGCTTCCCCCAGCAGCAGAGCAGCGAGGCCACCGGATCCGGGTTCCTGATCGACAACGAGGGCCACATCCTCACCAACGCACACGTGGTAGAGGGGGCCCAGAAGGTCGAGGTCGAGCTGGGCAGCGGTTCGCAGCAGCAGGCGCAGGTGGTCGGCTCCGACCCCTCCAGCGACATCGCGCTGCTCAAGGTCGACAACACGGATGGCGCCCACCCGCTGCCCCTCGGCGACTCATCGAAGGTGCAAGTCGGGGATCCGGTGGTCGCGATCGGCAACCCCTTCGCGCTCGACCGGACGGTGACGAGCGGGATCGTCTCCGCATTGCAGCGCCAGATCCAGGCGCCCAACGGCTTCTCGATCAGCGACGTGATCCAGACCGACGCCGCGATCAACCCCGGCAACTCCGGCGGCCCGCTGATCAACGGCGCGGGCCAGGTGATCGGGATCAACTCTCAGATCGAGAGCCAGAGCGGCGGCAACGAGGGCGTCGGCTTCGCCGTCCCGATCAAGACCGCTGCCGACGTCGTCTCGCAGCTCGAGAACGGCGGCCAGGTCCACCAGGCCTATCTGGGGATCTCAGGCGGCGACATCACACCCGAGATCGCCCGGGCGCTCAACCTGCCCGTCACCCAGGGTGTGCTGATCGAGCGCGCACTGAGCGGCGGTCCGGCGGCCGACGCGGGGATCAAGGGCGCGACCGGCCAGGCGACGATCTCCGGACAGACCTTTCCCGTCGGCGGCGACATCATCACGAAGATCGATGGCAAGCCGATCACCGGCATGGACGACGTCGTCTCCGCGGTCAACGATCACAAGCCCGGCGACACGATCACGCTGACCGTCTTCAGCGGCGGCCACCAGAAGGACGTCACCGTGAAGCTCGGCGACCGCCCGTCGCACGTGCAGGACTCGAACTCCAGCTCGCTGCCGTAGGAGCAGCCGAGGCGCCCAGGCGCCCCGCATCGCTTCACTGGCGCCCGCTTGCGTCCTGGGCGCAGGGCGCACGACCTGGGGTTGGTTCAGCAAACACCTACGCTGATCCGGATGCTTGCGTCTGAGAGCTCCTCAATGCCTCGCCTGGCCGGATATGCCCTCGCAGCACTGGCAGCAGTTCTCCTGGTGTGCGCGGTGCCCTTGACAGCGGCCGCGGCCGGCTCGATCGTGCGTCCTCAGCCGAGAATCCTGAGCGCGTCGTGGGGCACCGACAACGCGGTCGGCTGTCCGAGTGGCGAACAGGGTCTGGACAACATCCCCGTCACCTTCAACTGGTTCATCCGTCGCTCATCGATTCAGACCGCGGACTTCCGGGTCGTGCGAAGCGATGGAAGCATCGCGACCCCGACCTGCGCACTTCAGTTCCCGCCGGACGAGTCGGACGAGGGTCAGACGGTGAATCTGATTGGCGACTTCGGGGACTCGGGGAGCGGCCCGACGCCGGTTGCGATCCGCGTTGCTGGGGCGCTCAAGGGCCGGGCGCCCGGAGAGAAACGATGGAGGCGGATCGCGCACCGGCTGAAGACCAAGGTCGAGCCGTTGTCCGGAGGCCCGTACATCGTGGACGCGTGGAAGCTCACGCCTGCGATCTACCACGGTGACGCCAACCGCTGCACGGTCGGCAAGACCTTCGTACGCGTGATGTGGTCCAACGGGCTCACGGCCTACCCAACGGGTGCTGAGGTTGGCCCCCCCGTTGTTGCGTCCTACCGCGCCGTCTACAAACTTCGGAACGGCAACGTCGTCGCGGTTGCCCCACTCGATGTAGCCGACCTCCACGATCATCCGAACTCGGCCAACGCCGACAACATGCATGATCTCTGCCTCCCGCGGACCCCTCGCGGTGCGAAGCTCACGGGAGTGAAGATCGGCGGCGGACTGATTCAGGACCCCAATGGCGATCCGAACGTCGCTCAGAAGTTCAGAGCACCGCGGGCTGGCAGACACACCCGGGCCTAGCGGTTGCTGGTCTTACGGCTAGGCGGCAGCCGGCGCGGCGACCACTCCGTGCTCGATCAGGCTCTCGCCGGTCTCGGCGATCGTGTCCTCGATCGGGCGCGGGGTCCAGCCCAGGCTGCTCCGGGCCTTTTCCGAGCTGAGCTCGGTCTTCTTGCCGAGGCCGCCGACCACCGAGCGGATGCCGCCGTCGAACAGCGCCATGCCTCGCACCAGGATGTCCGGGATCGTCCGGGTCGGGACCTTCGATGCGCGGTCGCCGAGGCGCTCGCGGAGGATCTCACTCATCTCCGCCATCCAGAGGAACTCGGTGGTGGCGATGAAGCGCTGCCCGCCCGCCTCGGGGCTGGTCATCGCGAGGATCTCCAGCTCGGCGACGTCGCGGACGTCGACGAAGCTGAACCCGAGGCGGGGCACGCCCGGGAGGCCCTTGAGCAGCCGCTCGATCGACTCGATCGAATACGAGATGTCGTCGTTCAGCACCGGGCCGATGATCGCTCCCGGGTTGACCACCGCCAGGCGATCTCGCTCTCCGCGCTCATCGACCAGCTCCCAGGCCGCCCGCTCGGCGATCGTCTTCGAGCGCACGTACGGGGTCAGTCCGCTCCCGTCCGGATCGGTCCAGTCCTCCTCGGTGAGAGGCCGCGACTCCGAGTCGGGGGCGAGCCGCACCGCCGCGATCGAGGAGGTGACGACGACGCGCTTGACGCCGTGGTCGAGCGCCATGCGCAGGACGCGAAGCGTTCCGTCGCGGGCCGGGACGATCAGCTCGTCCGGATCCTTTGGCTGCTTGGCGGGGAAGGGGGAGGCGACGTGGAGCACGTAGTCACAGCCCTCGATCGCGAGCGGCCAGTGCTCGTCGCTCATCAGCTCGGCCTGGTGGACCGTGAGCCTGCCTCCTGGATCCACCTGCGACTCGACCGCGGCGTGGACGTCGCGCTCGCGCGAGGGGTTGCGGACGGTGGTGCGGACGCGGTAACCGCGTTCGAGCAGGCCGATGATGCACCAGCCGGCCAGGAAGCCCGAGCCGCCCGTGACTAGCGCTGTCTTGCCGTCGCCCTCGGCCATCGGTCCTCCGTGACCCTAGTCGAGTGCCGGGGCTTCGCGAACAGAACCTGGACGTCGCGCAGCCGTCGCTCGCGGAAGCCGGCCTCGCTCATCGCGAGCCACAGAGTCCACAGCCGCCTGAATGGCTCGTCGTAGCCGAGCTCGCCGGCCAGATCCGCGTTGGCAATGAATCGCTCGCGCCAGATCTCGAGGGTGCGCGCGTAGTGAGCGCCGATCTCCTCCAGCCAGACCGTGCTCATGTCGGTCTCGCTCGCGATGCGGCGCTGGATCACCTCGACCGACGGCAGGCAGCCCCCCGGGAAGATCAGTGTGTTGGCGAAGCTCTGCGCCGCCTTCTCGGTCTCGTAGAGGCGGTCGTCGATCACGATCGACTGCAGGAAGAAGAGCCCGTCCGGCTCCAGCAGCTCGGAGCACCGGCGGAAGAAGATGTCGAAGTACTGCCAGCCGACGGCCTCGATCATCTCCAGGGAGACGAGCTTCGAGTAGCGGCCGCGGAGGTCTCGGTAGTCCTCGAGCAGGACGGTGACGCGGTCCTCGACGCCCGCGTCTCGGATCCTGCGCAGTGCCCCCTCGCGCTGCTCGTGGGAGATCGTCGTGCTGGTAACCCGGCATCCGTACCGACTCGCCGCGAAGGCGGCCATGCCTCCCCAGCCGGTGCCGAGCTCGAGGAGGTGGTCGTCCGGCCCGAGCTCGAGCGCCTGGCAGATGCGCTCCAGCCGGTGCTCCTGGGCCTCGGCCAGGGTTGCATCCGGGTGGGGGAAGACCGCCGACGAGTACATCATCGACTCGTCGAGATAGAGGGCGAAGAGATCGTTGCCGAGGTCGTAGTGGGCCGAGATGTGACGGCGCGAGGCGCTCTTGCTGTTTCGGGGGACGCGCCACAGCGTTCGCTCGAGAGGCACGATCAGGGGGTGGAGGCGCCGCCGCCAGGCGTCGAGCGAACCGAGATTGCGGCAGGCCATCCGGATCAGCGCAACGAGGTCGTCGCAGTCCCAGACACCGTCGCGGTAGGCCTCGCCGAGACCGACGCTGCCGCCGAGGACGGCACGGTAGAAGCGAAGGGAATTGACCTTGATGGTCGCCGCCAGGTCGGCCGCCGTCTCGCCGAATCGAAAGCGCCGGCCGTCCGGCTCGATCAGCTCCAGGCTGCCGCCGCGCACTCGGGAGAAGGCGCCGAGAGCGAGTCGCCTGGTGGCTCCCTCGATCGCGGTCATTGACCGGCAGCCTACTCCCGGAACGCCTGCTCGCATGGTCCGAGGGTGCGCGTGCGAGCGCGCAACCCGACTGGCGCATGCGCGAAAAGCGCAACCCGATTAATGAAGGCGATCCGCCTACCCTTGTCGCATGACCAAGGTGAAGGTCTGCGGCATGACGAGCCTCGCCGACGCGGAGCACGCGGCGAGCCATGGCGCCTGGGCGATCGGCCTGATCCATCATCCGGACAGCCCTCGTTACGTGCAGCCGGACGTCGCCGAGGAGATCGGCGCCGCGCTGAAGCGCCGCTGCGAGGTCGCCGGCGTCTTCGTCAACTCGACGCTCGAGGACGTGATCGATGCGGCCGAGCGGGAGAACCTGACGCTGCTCCAGTTCCACGGCGAGGAGGGCCCCGCGTACTGCGTGGAGGCGCGCCGCCGGACGGGGGCGAAGGTGATGAAGGCGATGCGCGTCACCAGCGCCGCCGACGTCCAGGCGGCCGAGGCGTTTCGCACCGACTTCCACCTCTTCGACGCCTACTGGCACGGGATCCACGGCGGCACGGGTCAGAGCTTCGACTGGGGTCTGGTCTCCAAGCGCCGCTCCAAGGTTCCGATGGTGCTGGCGGGTGGGCTCACGCCCGAGAACGTCGCGGACGCGATCGAGATCGTGAAGCCCTACGCCGTCGACGTCGTCAGCGGGGTCGAGGCCGAGCCGGGCCGCAAGGATCACGCCAAGGTCGAGGCCTTCCTCGGGGCTGCGGGGACCAGGGTCGCCAAGCCGCTGGCGGCCTCACCCGGCACCCCCGGAAGCGGAGCTGAGGAGGTGGCCGGATGATGCCGGCGGTCGAGGAGCGCTTCGGTCCCTACGGGGGGCGGTTCGTCCCCGAGACCCTGATCGCGGCGCTCGATGAGCTCAGCGCCGCCTGGGCGGAGGCGCGTGAGGACGCGGGCTTCCAGTCCGAGCTCTCCGTGCTGCTCCGCGACTTCGTCGGCCGCCCGACTCCTCTCTACCTGGCCGAGCGGCTCTCCGAGCGGGTCGGCCGGCGCGTCTACCTGAAGCGCGAGGACCTCGCCCACACCGGCGCGCACAAGATCAACAACGCGGTCGGCCAGGCTCTGCTTGCTCGCCGGATGGGGAAGACGCGGGTGATCGCGGAGACCGGCGCCGGGCAGCACGGCGTGGCGACCGCGACGGCCTGTGCGCTCTTCGGCCTCGAGTGCGCGGTCTACATGGGCAGCGAGGACATCCGCCGACAGGCCCCCAACGTCGAGCGGATGCGGCTGCTGGGGGCCGAGGTCGTTCCGGTCGAGGCCGGGGCCCGGACGCTGAAGGAGGCGGTCAGCGCCGCGATTCGCGACTGGGTGGGCTCCGCCGGGAACACCCACTACGTGATCGGCTCGGTCGTCGGCCCCGCCCCGTATCCGGCGCTCGTCCGCGACCTCCAGCGGGTGATCGGCGACGAGGCGCGTGCGCAGGCCCTGCAGGCGGAGGGATCGCTTCCGAATCGCGTGATCGCGTGCGTCGGCGGCGGCTCCAACTCGATCGGGAGCTTCTTCCCGTTCCTCGATGACCCGGTTGAGCTGATCGGCGTCGAGGCCGCCGGGGAGGGCCTCGACAGCGGCCACCATGGCGCCTCGCTGCTCGCCGGGACGACCGGGGTGCTGCACGGCGCTCTCTCGTCCGTGCTCGCCGACGACCAGGGTCAGATCCGGGAAGCGCATTCCGTCTCCGCCGGGCTGGACTACCCGGGGGTCGGCCCCGAGCACGCCTACCTGCGCGACTCCGGCCGCGCCGTGTATGCATCGGCCACCGACGCAGAGGCCCTGTCGGCCTTCGGCGAGCTTGCCCGTCTCGAGGGAGTAATCCCGGCGCTGGAGCCAAGCCACGCGATCGCCTGGCTGCTCGAAAACGGCGGGGGGGACGGCTACGACGTCCTCACCCTGAGCGGCCGCGGCGACAAGGACATGGACGAGGTGACGGCGAGGCTCGCCGACCTCGATGCCTGAATCAGCATCGACCGCCGCCTCTTCAGCTTCGCCTCCGGGCGCGGAGGCGATCTCGGCGGCCTTCGCCGTCGCGCGCGACGAGGGCCGCGCCGCGCTGATGCCGTACCTGATGGGCGGCTTTCCCGACCAGGAGACCGCGACCGCCGTGGCCGGCGCCTATGTCGACGCCGGGGCCGACCTGATCGAGCTGGGCGTTCCGTTCTCGGACCCGCTCGCCGATGGGCCGACGATTCATTCGGCCGATACGGCGGCCCTGGAGGCCGGCGCGACCCTCGACTCGGTGCTCGAGACCTGCTCGACGGTCGCCGGCCGGACCCCGGTGGCACTGATGTGTTACTCGAACATGATCCTGGCCAGGGGCGTCGAGGAGTTCGGGCGGCTCGTCGCCGAGGCCGGCGCGGCGGGCGTGATCGTTCCCGATCTGCCGTTGGAGGAGCAGGACGCGATCCGTGAGACGTTCGGCGCCGAGGGGCTCGCCCTGATCCCTCTGGTCGCGCCGACCACCCCGCCCGCACGGCGGGCGCAGATCTGCGCCGGCGCCCATGGCTTCGTCTATCTCGTGTCCACGGTCGGGGTGACCGGCGAGCGGGCGAAGCTGCCGAGCGAGCTGGCCGAGCTGATCTCCGCCGCGAAAAACGAGGCGAGGGTCCCGGTTGCGGTCGGATTCGGGATCTCCACCCCCGAGCAGGCGGCGACGGTGGGCAGGGTCGCCGACGGGGTGATCATCGGGACGAGGCTCGTCCGCGAGGTCGCCGACGCCCCTGATCTCGAGGCGGCGCTGGCGGCGGTCACCGACTTCCTGGGCGAAACTCGCGCCGCCCTCGCCAGATAGGCTTCCGGAGGTGCAGGTGATCCTCTTCACAGTCCTCGCCGCGTGCGTAATGGTGATCGCCTACGCCCTCGGCGTGCCCGGCCCGGTCGACGCGCTCCTCTTCCTGGGAGGCGTCCTGACCGGAGCAGTGCTCAGGTACGCGCAGCCGATCATCGACTGGCTGACCAGGCCGTAGCGCTGACCTACGACGTCCGGTCAATCGGCACGGTCCGCTCGTCCTTGGCGGACCCCAACTCGGCGCCCAAGCAGGGTGACGAGGGCGCGCCGGATGCATGGATCGATTTCGAGCCGGGCGTGATCGATGCGCTGCAGGGGATCGAGGTCGGCGATCAGCTCGTGCTGCTCACCTGGTTCGACCGCGCGAACCGCGATGTCCTGACGACCCATCCGCGGGGCGACATTTCGCGCCCGGAGGCGGGCGTGTTCAGCACGCGCTCGCCGCACCGGCCGAATCCGATCGGCCTGCACCGAGTGGAGGTGCTCGAACTCGAGGGACCGCGGATGAAGGTCAGCAACCTGGAGGCCCTGGACGGCACTCCGATTGTCGACGTGAAGCCCGTGCTGGGCGCCGACGTCTCCGAGCGCTGACCGCCGGTGCGGCCCAGGTAGATTGATCTCGTGCGGATCGGCGTACTCACCGGCGGAGGGGATTGCCCCGGGCTGAATGCCGTGATCCGCGCGATCGTTCGCAAGGGGGTGGGGGAGTACGGCCACGAGTTCGTCGGCTATCGCAACGGCTGGGCCGGCCCGCTCGAGGGCCTGAGCTCACCGCTCGGCATCCCCGAGGTGCGGGGGATCCTCCCGCGCGGGGGCACGATCCTCGGGTCGTCTCGGACGAACCCCTTCAAGGAGGAGGGCGGCCCCCAGCGCCTCGCCGACAACCTGAAGTCCGACGGTGTCGACGGGCTCATCGTGATCGGGGGAGAAGACACGCTCGGCGCCGCGGCGAAGCTGCACGAGGCGGGCGTTCACGTCGTCGGCGTGCCCAAGACGATCGACAACGACCTCTCGGCCACCGATTACACCTTCGGCTTCGACACCGCCGTCAACATCGCGATGTCGGCGATCGATCGCCTCCACACGACCGCCGAGAGCCACAAGCGAACGCTGATCTGCGAGGTGATGGGCCGCCACGCGGGGTGGATCGCCTTCCACGCCGGGCTCTCGGGAGGGGCCAACGTGATCCTGATCCCGGAGCTCGAGTTCGACCTCGACCGCGTCTGCGAGTACATCGTGCAGCGCTTCGAGAGCCACTACTCGCCGATCGTCGTCGTCGCCGAGGGGGCGATGCCGAAGGGCGGGATGCCATCGGCCGATGGCGCGCCGACCGACGCCTTCGGGCACGTCCGGCTCGGCGGCATCGCCCACTGGCTCGAGGGCGAGATCGAGCAGCGCACCGGCCACGAGGCGCGGGCAACCGTGCTCGGACACGTCCAGCGCGGAGGCACCCCGACGGCGTTCGACCGGGTACTCGCCACCCGCTTCGGTCTCCATGCAATCGACGCGGCGCACGACGGGCGCTGGGGGAAGATGACCGCCCTCCGGAGCACCGACATCGAGCTCGTCGACCTCTCGGAAGCGACCGCCGAGCTGAAGACCGTTCCCGAGTCGCTCTACCGCGAGGCCGAGGTCTTCTTCGGCTAGTGCCGTGATCTTGCGCCCGGCGCTCGCCGTGCTGCTGCTCAGCCTGATCGTTGCCGGCTGCGGAATCGCCGGAACGGCGAAGATCGAGGCGCCGGTGTCCGTCTACGTGAGCCTGCCGCTGACCGGCCCGCGCGGGGCCGACGGCCGGGATGCCGCTGACGGTGCGCGGCTCGCCCTCGAGCAGGCCCAGGGCAAGGCCGGCTCGATCCAGGTCCGCGCGACGTTCCTCGACGACGCCAAGGGAAGGGCCTGGGATCCGGTCGCCGTCGGCGCTAACGCGCGACGGGCCGTCCAGGACTCGGCCGCCGCCGCCTACATCGGCGAGCTCGACTCGGAGCCGACGCGGGCGTCCATGCCGATCACCAACGACGCCGGGCTCGTGCAGGTCTCACCCGGCGCCGGCGGCGTCGACCTGACGGCCCCCGCCGTGGGATATCCGAACTCTCCCGACCGCTACCGGCCCTCGGGCTCGCCCAACTTCGCCCGTACGGTGCCGGCCGACGACGTGGTCGTGGATGCGGCGGCGAGCTGGGCCTCGGAACTCGGCGCGACCCGGGGAGCGGTGACGTCGGACGGCTCGGCGTTCCAGAACCTGTCCGCCTCCGAGTTCAAGTCCGCCGCGACCGAGCACGGGATACAGGTCATGCCCGGAAAGCCGCCCCCCGCGGTCGCCGTGACCGCGAGCGCCGGCACGCAGGTCGTCTACGACCCCGGGGCCGAGCGCCTCAGCGTCTACGGCGATACGCCGCAGACCCTGGCAGTGAGCGCCGAGCTCGATCCGAAGCGCCTCCCGGACAGGGACTTCGACACGCGCTTCGCACGGCGCTTCCACGTCGGCGCCGGCGTCTACGCCGCATACGGCTACGAGGCGATGGGCCTGGCCCTGCAGGCGATCGCCGGGGCGGGGACCGACGCCTCCTCCTTCCGAGACAACGTCCGCAACGGCGTTTTCGGCGCCCAGCGCGATGGCACCGTGCTGGGCAGCTACTCGATCACCTCGGACGGCGACACGACCGAGTGCGCGATTCAGCGCTACCGGGTGCGGGGGCCGGTGATCGTCCCGCTCGGCGCGCCCTGCCCGCCGCGCTAGCGCGACGAGGGCGGGCCCTCGATGGCGGGCTGGCCCGAGATCACCGAGGCGACCCAGTCGCTGATCTCGGGGATCAGCGCGAAGTCGATGGAGTGCTGTACGCGCGCCTCGCGGAAGGTGACGTGGAGGCCGCCATCTTCGAGGAGGTCGCGGGCCTTGCGGCCGAAGCCCACCGGGATGATCGGGTCGTAGGAGCCGTGGGTGACGTAGGCGTGCATGCCGCGCTTCGCCCGCGGGTCGAGCTTCCAGCCGCGAACCATCGGATAGAAGCCGCTCATCATCAGTAGGCCCGCCGCCCTCGGGCGGCCCATGCCGAGCGCCACGGCGCAGGCGACGGCGGCGCCCTGGCTGAAGCCGCCGATCACGGTCTTCTCCCAGGGGATCCCGCGATGCCGGAGTTCGTCGTCGAGGAACCGGCAGAGCTTCTCGAGCGTGTCGATGAACGTCCCCTCGTCGGGATGACCCACTTCGCGGATCACGTACCAGTGGCGCCCGCCCGGCGGCACGTCGGTCAATGGCGCTCCGGGTGCCATCCCGAACAGCCTGTGTTCGGGATCGAGCTCGTCGAGCATCGGGTAGAGGTCGCGCTCGTCGACGCCGCGGCCGTGGAGCAGGATCAGAGCGCCCTCCGGCTCGCCCACCGGGTCGCGGGTCAGGTGAACGAGCTCGACGACCTGACCTGGCCGGTCGGCGGCCGGCTGCTCAGGCGTGGACACGCGGGTTGTCGATCGGCCGGAGAGCCGGCTCGACCTGTTCCCGGAGGTGCTCGTAGTCGGGGGGGAGCGAGAGCTTCTCGCCGAGCGACTCCAGGGGCTCGTCGACGGTGAAGCCCGGGCCGAGCGTCGCGATCTCGAAGAGGACTCCGCTCGGCTCGCGGAAGTAGATCGAGCGGAAGTAGAAGCGGTCGATCACGGGGGTGGGGCGACCGCCCGCGGCGATCACGCGATCCCGCCAGGCCTCGTGGTCATCGATCTGGGAGGCCCAGGCGATGTGATGGACGCTGCCGGCGCCCTGCAGGCCGCGCTCGGCCGGCGGCTCGGAGTAACCCCAGAGACCACCGCGGCTGTCGCCGCGGCATTCCCAGCCGCGCCCGTCCGGGCCTCCGAGCGCCTCGAAGCCGAGGGTCGCCTCCAGGAGGGGGCGGCTCGCCTCCGGATTGCTGGAGTAGGCGATCGCGCCATCGAAGCCCTGCAGGGCCAGCTCCTTGGGGATCTTGGGATGGTCCGCGATCAGCGGCTCGTCGCCGGTCTCGACGACCTTCAGGTCGTGACGAAGTCCCTCGGGGTCGGCGAAGCCAACGACGTCGCCCGAGCGCTCCACTTCGATGCCGTTCGCCTCGAGCCGCTCCGCCCAGAAGTCGAGCGCCTCCTCTGTGCCGAGCCGCCAGCGGATCCCCCAGATCATTCCCTCGCCGGCGCGGCCGGGCGGTGCACCGGGGTACTCGAAGAAGGTCAGGTCGGACCCCGCGTCGCCCTTCTCGTCGGCGAAGAACAGGTGGTAGACGGTCGGGTCGTCCTGGTTCACGGTCTTCTTCACCAGGCGGAGCCCCAGGACACCGGCGTAGAAGTCGACGTTCTTCTGCGCGTCGCCGGTGATCGCGGTGATGTGATGGACGCCCTCGAGCTTCATCTCCACCATCTTGCCCTATCGACCGCGTTTCCATCGTCCACCAGCGGGGCAGATCACCGCCATGAAGGCAGCATTCGTACCGATCAGCGTCATCGGCGGGATCCTCGCCGGCTTCCTTGGCCAGAAGGCGTTTGACGCCATCTGGGACAAGGTCGATGAGGGGGACCCGCCACAGCCCGAGCATCGCGAGATCAGCCTGCCCAAGCTCGCGCTCGCTCTCGCCGTCGAGGGCGCGATCTTCCGGCTGGCCAAGGGCCTGTTCGAGCATGGCGCCCGCCGTGGGTTTGCGCGCATGACCGGCAGCTGGCCGGGCGAGGAAGAGCCCGACCGGGCTTAGTCAAGGCTCAGCGCAGAGCGCTGCGCAGGGCCTCGTCGATCTCCGGATGGCGGAACTCGTAGCCGCCGTCCAGGGCCCGCCGCGGCAGCACGCGCGCGCCGCCGGCGACGGCGTCGGCCAGCTCGCCGCCGCGCATCGCGCTGACCGCGAACTTCGGGACCGCCATGAAGACGGGGCGGTGGAGGGCTCGCCCCAGCGCCTTGGAGAACTCGCGGTTGGTGACGGGGTTGGGCGCCGTCGCGTTGATCGTGCCCGAGACCTTGTCGTTGTCTAGCGCCCAGAGCAGGAGACCGACCTCGTCGTCGAGGTGGATCCAGGACATGAACTGCTCGCCGCCCGCGATCGGGCCGCCGACCCCGAGCTTGAAGGGAAGGAGAACCTGTTTGAGCAGGCCCCCGTCCTTCGTCAGGACGAGCCCGGTTCGGACGATCACGACGCGCGGCACGACTCGCTCGGCCTCGCGCTCGGCCCTCTCCCAGTCGACGGGGATCTCGGCCATGAACCCCTCGCCCGGCTCGGATTCCTCGTCGAGGATCTGGGCGCCGCGGTCGCCGTAGTAGCCGATCGCGGATTGCCCGATGAAGACGCTCGGCTTGCTGGGCGCGGCCTCGATCCCCTGCAGCAGGTTGCGCGTGCCGACCAGCCGGCTCTCCCGGATGCGGACCTTGGCCTCGTCGGTGAGCCGCTGGTTGATCTCCTCGCCGATCAGGTTGACGACGCCATCGACGCCCTCGAGCGCCTCCGGCGGCGGCCGCTCGGTGCTCGCCTGCCAGGCGTGCCAGCGGACCGTGGGGTTCTTCGGCCTGGCCCGGCCGGGATCGCGGGTCAGTCCCACGACCTCGTCGCCTCGCGCGAGCAGGGCGTCGGCCAGCGCCGATCCGATCATCCCGCTCGCTCCGGTGATGAGCACTCGCATCCGGCGGCGGATGCTAGCTCGTGCCTGCCGCTAGGTTCCCGCGCGATGACCGAAGGCGTCAGAACCGCCAAGCCAGGAGAGGGAGCCCGCCTCGGCGAGATCTATCTGTCCTCGGGTCGCGCGGCGTGGGCGCGGCATCTCTCTCCGGTCGGCCTGACGGGCGTGACCTCGCCGCCGGAGGATTGGGAGCGCTGGATCTCGGATCCCGACGTGATGGTTCTGGTGGCGGAGCGGCGTGGCCGGGCCGCGGCGCTTGCCGTGCTCTGCCGAAGCACGGACCCGGACTCCGACCCCGCGCGGGTCGCACTGCTCGACCGGCTCTACACCGAGCCGGCGTCGTGGCGGAGGGGCCTCGGGCGCGCCCTTCTCGACGGCGCGATGGAGCGGCTCCGGGAGCGAAGATTCCGCGAGGTCACGCTCTGGACGGCCGAGTGGAACACCTCGCGGGGCTTCTACGAGGCGACTGGGTGGGCACTGGACGGCGCCACCCGAGAGAAGACGTTCGCCGGGAGCACCTTCACCGAGGTGCGCTACCGGACCGCAGTGCCTTCCCCGCCGACGATCTCGTAGGTGCCCGTCTCCTCCGAGAACCGGGCGATGCCGGCGTCCTTCGCCTCCTCGACGACGGCTCGCGCCACCGCGGGCGCGACGTCGCGGTTGAAGACCGAGGGGATGATGTAGTCCTCGGCGAGGTCGTCCTCGGTGACCACCTCGGCGATTCCGCGAGCCGCGGCGAGCTTCATCTCCTCGGTGATCCGGGGGGCGCCGGCGTCGAGCGCGCCGCGGAAGATTCCCGGGAAGCAGAGGACGTTGTTGATCTGGTTCGGGTAGTCGGAGCGTCCCGTGGCCATGATCCGGACGTGCTTGTCGGCCTCCTCGGGCATCACCTCGGGGGTGGGGTTCGCCATCGCGAAGACGATCGCGTCGTCGTTCATCTTCGCCAGCGAATCCGGCTCGATCAGGCCGGGGCCGGAGAGCCCGATGAACATGTCGCAGCCCTCGATCACCTCATTGGGGCCACCGGTGAGCTTCTCGTCGTTGGTGTTCTCCGCGAACCACCTCTTGATTCCCGACATCGAGCCGTCGCCGTAGTCGGCGCGATCGGTGGAGATCGCGCCCTGGCGGTCGCAGCCGATGATCTGGGTGATCCCGGACTCCTGCATCATCTTCGTGCAGGCGACGCCGGCCGCGCCCGTGCCGAGGACGAGGACTCGAAGGCTCTCGATCGGCTTGCCGACGATCTTCAGCGAGTTGAAGAGCGCTGCCATGACGACGACCGCGGTGCCGTGCTGGTCGTCGTGGAAGACGGGGATGTCGAGGGCCTCCTTCAGCGTCTCCTCGATCTCGAAGCAGCGGGGCGCCGAGATGTCCTCGAGGTTGATCCCGCCGAAGGTGGGGGCGAGGAGCTTGACTGTCTGGATGATCTCCTGGGGATCGTTGGTGGCCAGGCAGATCGGGAAGGCGTCGACGTCGGCGAACTCCTTGAAGAGCATCGCCTTGCCCTCCATCACGGGCATCGCGGCCTCGGGGCCGATGTCCCCGAGGCCGAGCACCGCTGAGCCGTCGGAGACCACGGCGACGGTGTTGGCCTTGATCGTGAAGTCGAAGGCCTTGGTCTTGTCCTCGGCGATGTACTCGCAGACCCGCGCGACGCCCGGCGTGTAGGCCATCGAGAGGTCGTCGCGGGTCTTCAGCGGGTACTTGTTGTGCTGCTCGATCTTGCCCTTCTTGTGCATCTCGAAGGTTCGGTCGGTGAAGCCGAGCACGCGCGCGCCGCGGGTCGAGCCGATCGAGCGCAGGATCTGCTCCCACTGCTCGGCGCTGCTGGCGTCGATCGTGAACTCGCGGACCCGCTTGCCCTCATCCCCGGCGCCCGGGATCAGGTCGACCGACTGGAGCGCGCCACCGGCCTCGGCGATCTGCGCGGTGATCTTGCCGAGCGGCTCCTGGCGCGCGTCGAGCTCGACGCGAACGGTGACGCTGTACTGAGCGGAGGCAGCCATGGGGCCGACAGGATACGCAGGCCGGTCAAACGGCCCTGGTCGACGAAAAACCTGCAATGAAGGGGAGAGGCGCCGGAGTTGGCGCCTTACTCGCGGTATGCGCGAGGAAGGCGCCAAAGGCGATGGGCTGATCGCAAGAATCGCGGCTCGCCAGCACGGTGTGGTGAGCTCGGCCCAGCTCGTAGCGGCCGGGATCGACAAGGACGCAATCTCCCGCCGAGTTAGGGCAGCTCGACTTCACCGCCTTCACCGCGGGGTGTACGCCGTCGGCCACACCCGCCTCACCTTCGAGGCGCGCTGCATGGCGGCCGTGCTTGCTCTCGGGGAAGGGGCGGCCGTCAGCCGCCGGAGCGCTGCCGCCGTCTGGGGGATGCTGCGGCCCCACTCGGGACCGATCGAGGCCACCGTCCCAGGTGACGGAGGCCGCCGAGCCCGACAGGGAATCAGGGTGCATCGATCCCACTCCCTCATTGCCGCTGCTACGACCCGCCGCAACGGCGTCGCAGTGACGAAGCCCGCCCGCACCCTCCGCGACCTTCACCGCACCGTTCCCCAGCCGCTGTTCCGTGCGGCGGTCCGCCGCGCGCTCGACCTGCGGCTGATCTCCAGCGCCGATTTGCGCAAGCCAGCGGACCTCACCCGCAGCGAGCTCGAGCGCCTCTTTCTCGCCCTCTGCCGGCGCCACCGCCTTCCGCAGCCGCAGGTCAACGCTCGCGTGGGCCCCTACGAGGTCGACTTCCTCTGGCGTGACCGCGGCCTGATCGTCGAGACCGATGGGTTTCGTCATCACGGGAACCGCGACGCCTTCGAGCGCGACCGCGCTCGGGACGCCCTCCTTCAGAGCCTGGGTTTCAGTGTCCTGCGCTTCACCCACCGCCAGGTGCTCGACCGGACCCCGGTCATTGCGGCACTGCGTCGGCTCCTCGCTCAGAGCTCTCTGACCCCCGACCTATGATGGACCCGTGCCCGCCACCACCCAGAAGAAGGCTCCAGCCAAAGGCTCGAAGGCCAAGCAGAAGGCGCCCGAGCTCTTCCTGATCGACGGCAACTCGCTTGCGTACCGGGCCTTCTTCGCCCTTCCCGAGTCGATCGCGACTCACGACGGGCGGCCCACCAACGCGATCTACGGGCTCGCCTCGATGTTCGCCAAGATGCTGATCGACTGCGATCCCGCCGCCGTAGTGGTGTGCTGGGACGCCGGCTGGTCGGGGCGCGAGGTCACCTACGAGCCGTACAAGTCCCAGCGGAAGCCGCGCCCGGACCTGCTGCGCGACCAGTGGCCGCACCTGATGCCGCTCGCCGAGGCATTCGGCTTCACCAACATCAAGGTCGACGGCTTCGAGGCCGACGACGTGATCGCCTCGCTCACCAAGCGCGCCCGCGAGCAGGGCCTCAACGTGATGGTCGTCTCGGGCGACCGCGACGTCTACCAGCTGGTCGAGGACGGGGTCCGCGTGATGACCACCTCGCGCGGCGTCACCGACACCAAGATCTACGACAGCGCCGGCGTCGTCGAGCGCTACGGCGTCCCGCCGGAGCTGGTCACCGACCTGATCGGGCTGAAGGGCGATACCTCCGACAACATCCCCGGGGTCCCGGGAATCGGCGACAAGACCGCCGCCCAGCTGCTGCAGGAGTACGGGGACCTGGAGGCGGTCCTCGCCAACATCGACAAGATCTCCGGCGCCAAGCGCAAGGAGAACCTCACCAACCACGCCGAGGACGCGCGGGTCTCCAAGCAGCTCGCCACCGCGATCACGGACATCGACATCGAGCTCGATCTCGACGCCCTGATGTCGAAGCAGATGGATCGCAGCCGGCTGCGCGAGGTCGCCCGCGAGTTCGAGCTCCGCGTGATCCTCCAGCGGCTCGAGGAGGAGCTCGGGGCGGACTTCATTCCCGAGGGGAAGGTCGAGGAGGAGCTCGACGCAACCGCCGAGGCGGGGTCGATCGAGGACCTCGCCAAGGGCGAGATCGCCCTGGCGATCGCCGACTCGACCTGGTCGGGATACGACGGCAAGCGCCTCGTCGAGGGGCAGTGCCCCGACCTCGCTGCCCTGGTCGAGTCCCTGGCCGGCCGGCCGCTGATCGGCCACGACCTGAAGAGCCTCGGCGGAGGCGCGCGTCACGGCGTCCTCGCCGCGGCGCCGAACGGCGTCAACCTCCGCCACGACACGATGGTCGGCGCCTACCTGCTCGACCCCGCCCGCCGCACCTACGACCTGATCGACATCGCCGCCCAGCGCGGCCTCGCCGCCGCGCCGAAGGCAGAGGACACCGCCGACGGCGACCAGCTCGAGCTGGGGGAGGAGCCGCCGCCCGACCCCGCGGCGGAGGCCCGCCTCGTCTGGGAGATCGCCCAGCTTCAGCGCAAGGCCATGAAGGAGCAGGGGATCGAGCGCCTCATGGACGAGGTCGAGATGCCGCTGATCGAGGTCCTGGCGTCGATGGAGCAGAACGGCGTTCTCCTCGACCAGAAGCGCCTCGCCGACATCGGCGAGGGCTTCGAGCAGCGAATCGAGACCCTGCAGGCGGAGATCTTCGAGCTGGCCGGCCACGAGTTCACGATCGGCTCGCCCCAGCAGCTCGCCGAGGTCCTCTTCGGCGAGCTGGGCCTGACGAAGAAGCGCCGCGGCAAGACCGGCTTCTCCACCGATGCCCGGGTCCTCTCCCAGATCCGCGAGGAGCACGAGATCGTCGCCAAGGTCGAGCAGTGGCGCGAGCTGACCAAGCTGAAGAGCACCTACCTCGACGCCCTGCCGGAGCTGATCGACGCCGACACCGGCCGCCTGCACACCACCTTCAACCAGGCGGCGACGGCGACGGGCCGCCTCTCGAGCACCAACCCCAACCTGCAGAACATCCCGATTCGGACCGAGGAGGGTCGCCCGATCCGCTCGTGCTTCGTCGCGCCGCACGGCCAGCGCCTGCTGTCGGCCGACTACGACCAGATCGAGCTGCGGATCCTCGCCCACATCGCCGAGGAGGACGCGCTCCGCGAGATCTTCGCCCGGGGCGAGGACATCCACGCGGCGACCGCCGCGGAGGTGCTCGGCTCGGACCCGAAGAAGGTCACGCCCGGGGATCGCTCCAAGGCCAAGATGGTCAACTACGGGATCGCCTACGGCCTCTCCGCCTATGGGCTGGCCGACCGCCTCAACATCGATCAGGAGGAGGCGGCCGCCTACATCGACCGCTACTTCGAGCGCTTTCCCGCTGTGCAGCGCTACATCGAGGAGACGGTCGAGTTCGCCAGGAAGGAGGGCTACGTCAGCACGCTGCTCGGCCGGCGCCGCCCGATCCCCGAGCTCCGCTCGGGGCGCCCGCAGGTGCGCGGGCAGGGCGAGCGCCTCGCGGTCAACATGCCGATCCAGGGCACCTCGGCGGACATCATCAAGATCGCGATGGTGGGCTGCCAGCGCGCCCTCGACGACTCGGATCTCGAGACCCGCCTCGTCCTGCAGATCCACGACGAGCTCCTCTTCGAGGGCCCGGAGATCGAGATGGAGGCCGCCTCGGAGCTGGTCGAGCGGGAGATGTGCCGCGCCTTCGAGCTCGACCCGCCCCTGGCGGTCGACGTCG
>CAWAJF010000004.1:0-609884 GCA_963782345.1 uncultured Solirubrobacterales bacterium
AGGCGGCCTCGATCACGGCGAGAACGTCGCGCGCCTCGCGGCCGCTCGAGGGCGGCTCGGACCCCTCCGCGAGAGCCCGGTCGATCCGCTTGAAGAGCTCCGCGGTCGCGTGCCTGCCGGCCTCGCGCTTGGCCTTCGCCAGCACGGTTCGCTTCGTGCCCCGCTCGGCCCAGGCGAGACCGCCGGACGCGAGCTCGAGCCTGATCCCCGTGCTCTGGGCGCGCTTCATCCCGGCCCGGACCAGGGCGCGCCCCCCCTCCGATGCCCGCAGCGACTCCCGCTCGCAGTCGGCGCGAAGCTCGACGTAGCGGGTCCCGGCGGGACAGAGGCGGTCGATGGTGAGCTGGGCCAGCCGGCCGCCGCTGAACTCGAAGAGCACGAGGTGAATCGCGTCAGCCTCGTGGGAGGGGTCCAGCCCGCTCGACCGGCGGGCGTAGACGGCGGTCGGCTTCTCCCCGAACAGGAAGAGCAGCAGGTCCACCAGATGGACGCCCCCCTCGAAGAGCGTCCGGTTGGGCATCGCCGCGCGCCAGGCGACGGGCTCGTCCCAGGGAGCGAGGTCCATCAGCTGCCAGATCTGACAGAAGACCAGCTGACCGGCGTCGGCGGAGCCGATCCGCTCCGCGACGGCCCTGAAGATCGGCTTCTCCCGGAACTCGTGGTTGACGGCGACCTGGCGGCCGGCGGCCGCGGCCGTCGCGAGCACAGCGTCCGCCTCCTCGACGGTGCTCACGAACGGCTTCTCGCAGATCACGTGCATCCCCGCCTCCAGCGCCGCGTGGCAGAGCTGGGCGTGCGAGTCGGGCGGGGTGGCGACGACGAGCACTTCCGGCGCTCCCTCGCCGACCAGCTGCTCGAAGCTCTCGTACGCCCTGTGGCCGAGCTCGCGCTCCCACGAGGCACGCCGCTCCGGCGAGGTGTCGAAGCCGCCAACGACTACCGCCCCGGGAACCTGCGCCAGAGCGGGGATATGGAACCCGCGGGCGGCCCAACCCAGTCCTGCGAATCCGTAGCGCATGGTTGCGGCAGGCTATCCGGCTCGGCCGGTCGCCGAGCGCTCAGGGCCATCGACCGCTCGCGATGTTTGGCTCAGCGAGCCACTGCCAGGATCGTGCGCGGTGAGCACGATCACGCCCTCACGTCGACAGTAGTCCGCCAGCTCCGGCCAGACGCGCGCGAGCTCGTCAGCTCCCTTGACCAGGTCCCCGGCGCAGAGATACGCCCGCTCGTCGTCTCTGACCAGGAGGGAGACGTGGCCCGGAGTATGCCCCGGCGTCGGCACCACGATCAGGCGCCCATCACCCGCAAGGTCCGCGCTGGCCTGAAACGGTCCGATCGGCGGCCCCGGGAAGCCGAGCAGGCGAGGCCGCAGACCGGCCGGCCAGTGCTGGGGCAGATAACCGCGAACTCGGCCCGCGACGCCGCTCGCGCGCCTCCACTCGGCGGCGCTGACCAGCACCTCGCTGCCGGCGAACGGCGTCAGCCCGCCGACATGGTCGGTGTGGAGGTGGGAGAGGACCACCCAGCGGACGTCGGCCGGCGGGATGCCGTCCGCCTCGAGCTGGGCCGCGACCTCGTCCTGCGGCCCCAGCTCGAAGCGAGCGAGCCGGAGGTAGGGGTGCCAGCGCGGCAGGTAGCCGGGCTCGGCCGCTCGCGCCGTCTGGCCGGCGTCGAAGAGGCAAATCCCCTTCGGGTGGGTGATGGCGAAGGCGTTCACGGGCAGGGTCTCCTCCGCCCAGTCGCCCGGGAGGTAACGGCGAATGCCGCGCTGGGCCCGCTTGCCGCGCACGGCTCCGGTGCGGAGGCAACGGACCTGCAAGGCCGAGCCCGCTATGCCGACCCCTGCTCCGGCTCAGCGGCAGGCGCCCGGCGCCTCTCGAGGAGGTGGGTGATCGCCCCAACCGGCACCGCCGCCGCCGCCGTCAGGTGGTGGAGGGCATGCAAGGCGACCCCGGCGAGCGCGGTTCCCGGCCCCCGCCTTCCGAGCAGGGAGTAGAAGGGGCGGTTGATGGCCACCAGGGCGATCGCCATCGCCACCACCACCCGCAGGCGCCGCCTGATCAGGCCGGCCAGGCCGAGGAGGCAGACGAGCGCGCTCAGCCGATGCCGCCAGCCGAGGTTCAGGTCGCTCGAGGCCCGTCCGCGATCCCGCAGCAGCAGCCCGATCCAAGGGACCCCGCGCTGGGAGAAGTCCGTGCGAACCATCTGCCCCAGCCTCCAGGCCTTCAGGTGCGTCCCCTGCAGATCTGGGTCGAGGATGATCTTCTCGCCCCCCGCCGTCAGGCGCATGCCGAACTCGATGTCCTCCACCGATGGCATCCGGTACCTGCGCTCGTCGAAGCCCCCCGCGGCCAGAAACGAGTCGCGCCGGACGGCGCCGAGGCCGGCCCAGAAGGTCGTCGCCGGCCCGGGTGAGCTCTGATGCACGTGGTGGTGCAGCAGGTTTCGGAAGCTGGAGACCAACCCCGGGGCCTCGGGCTGATCGTCATAGGAGCCGAAGACGCCGCTCAGGCCCTGATCCCGCTCGAAGGCGTCGCGGATCCGCCTGAAGGCGTCCGCCCGGACGACGACGTCCGCGTCGATGAAGACGAGCACCTCGCCGGTGGCCTGCCTCGCTCCCGCGTTCCGCGCCTCCGCCGGGCCGGCCTCCGCGGGCGCGTCGACGACGATCACCTCATCCGGGGGATCCTCCGCCGCCTGGATCGCCTCGGTGCAGCGCTCGAGTGTCGCCGGCCGGTTCGTCGCGGGGACGATCGTCGAGAGACGAACCGTGCTTGCGGCGACGGGATCCGACACGAGGATGAGATTACCGCCGCCCTGAGAGCCCTGGGCGACCTAAGATCGTGCCGTGGCGCCGAGCCCCTACACCGATCGGGTCGAGCAGGAGCGACGGCGGTATGCGGAGCAGGTCGAGGTCCACGACCTCCCGCCGATCTTCCACTACTGGACTTCGACTCACCTGAGGCCGATCGCGGAGGAGTTCGGGTTCTCGAGCCCGGATGAGCTGTTCGTCGAACAGCTCGAGCGCGCTTATCGAGAGGCGCCCAGCCCTCCCGTCCGCTTCGTCAGCCTGGGGTCCGGGAACTGCGACACCGAGATCCGGCTGGCGCGCCTTCTCCTCGAGCGCGGTCTGTCTGATTTCGAGTTTCACTGCCTCGACCTCAACGAGGCGATGCTCCGCAGGGGGGGTGAGTCGGCACGGTCCGCCGGCCTGCAAGAGCATCTGAAGCCGATTCGAACGGACCTCAACGGCTGGCGGCCGGACCAGGCCTACGACGGCGTCATCGCCAATCAGGTGCTGCACCACCTGGTCGAGCTGGAGACGATCTTCGACACCGTGAGCGCGGCGATGCCCGCGCACGGCCGCTTCATCGCTTCGGACATGATCGGCCGGAATGGGCACCGGCGCTGGCCGGAGGCGCTGGCGATCGTCGAGGAGTTCTGGAGGGAGCTTCCCTCCGAGTATCGGTACAACGTGCAGCTCGACCGCGCCGAGCCGAGCTTTCAGGACTGGGACTGCTCGCTGGACGGCTTCGAGGGGGCGCGGGCCCAGGACATCCTCCCGGTCCTCGTCGAGCGCTTCGATTTCGAGCTGTTCATCGGATTCGGAAACGTGATCGACCCCTTCATCGACCGCAGCTTCGGACCGCACTTCGATCCCGACCGGCAGTGGGATCGGAGCTTCATCGACCGCGTTCATCAACGCGACGAGGAGGAGATCCGCGCCGGGAACATCACCCCCACCCACATGTTCGCCGTGATGCGAAAGCGCCCGTTCAGCGGCGCAGCCCGCTGCCGAGGCGATCTCACGCCGTCGGCCTGCATCAGGCGCTGAGCGCCCTCTCAGCGCTGCGCCGCCGTCATCGATCCCGCAGCCACCAGTTCCAGAAGTACTGCGTGCCCTCCCCGGAGGATGCCGAGGGTGTGAACCCGATCTCGGCGGCGAGCGATGCCATTTCCGCGCCCGTGAAGCCGGCGCCCTTCCAGGTGTCTGTCTCGTCCAGCTCGCTGCCCTGCACCTGGAACTTGAACAGGCAATCCGGCTTCAGGGTCCGGTGGACCTCCCGCAGGTTGGAGATGATCGTCTCCTTGTCTGGGACGTGCTGGAAGACGATGAAGCTGTAGGCGAAGTCGAAGGACTGATCGTCGAACGGCGCCAGGTCCGCGCCGCTGGTCTCGAACAGCCGCACATTGGGAAGGTCCCGCAGGTTCTCACGAGCCTGGCGAATCATCTCCGCTGAAACGTCCACCGCGTGGACCTCGCCGAACACCTCCGCCAGAGGGCGAGTCATACGACCGATCCCGCAGCCGATCTCCAGTATGCGCATCTCGGAGGGCCTCTTGCCCCGGCAAATCTGCTCCAGCTCGCCGGTGATCGTCTCCTCGACGTTGGCCCTGCCGCTGGCGAAGAAATCATCCTCGGTCCAATCGCTCCGCCCCGAGGCGATGTAGTACATCGCGTTCGACCTCGCCCGCCTGTCCCAGTCGCGCTTCATGACATTCGCGGGACCCTCCCCGTCGGCCGTCCGGATCGAGATTCGCCCATTGGTCCCATCGAGGAGTGGCTCGAGGGCCTCGAGCAGCCGAGTCTTGACGGATTGACGCCCGTGCCCGCGAAGAATCGAGTCTCGTCCCCGGCCGGCGACGTCGCGCCAGGTCGAATCGCTCGCGAGCAGTCGACCGGTCTCGCGCACGAAGGCCTCCGGGTCGTCGGCGATCAAGACGCCCTCCCCATCGGTGATCTCGAGCCCCTCGACGGCAACCGAGGTGGCGACCGCCGGCACCCCGACCATCAGGGCCTGGATCAGCTTTCGCTTGGTGCCCGCCCCGCTGAGCAGGGGGGCGACGAAGGTGCGCGCCCGCGCGAAGTATGGAACCAGCGAGGGCACGAAGCCGATCGGCTCCACTCCGAGGGTGCGACGACAGATCTCCAGCAGCGACCCATCCAGGGCGTTACCGACGACCTGGATGCTGTGCGTCGCCAGACGCGCCGGGTCGAGCTCCGGCACGATCTCCCGACAGAGGAACTCGAGCGCTTCGCCGTTCGGCGGGTGCCGGAAGTTCCCGACGAACAGAATTCCGCGACGTTCCTCGAGCGGCACCTGGCTCACCGGGTACTCCTCGCAGTCCGGCACACACGCGGCCAGCACACGATCGTTGACGAGATCCTTCACCGTCTCCCTCTCCTTCTCCGAGACGGTGAGAACTCGATCGGCGCGCGCGTAGACGTTCAACTCGCGGTGCATTTGCTGGCCATAGGCCGAATCCAGCGCGCCGGCCTGGCCGTTGGACGCGTTGCCGAATTGCCCGCGGGCGGTGCGAACGAAGTCGAGATCGACCACGTCCACAACTATCGGGAGGTCGGGCGTCCTCTCTCGCAACATCGGGATGCACTTCTCGGCGAGATACCAGAAGGCGATGATCGCGACGTCGAACCGCTGGGTCGCAAGCACGTCGCCGAGGTCGAGGCTCGGAAACACGGGAGCTCCCAGCTGCTGCAGCCGCAACTGGTCCTGCACCGACCCCAGGTTCTCCGAGACGACAGTGACACGGGCGCCGGCCTCGACCAGCAGCTCCACGTTGTGAAAAAGACGGCGAGATCCGCTCTGCCGCTGGGGCTCGGGGATCTCGGGCGTCAACAACAGGAGGCTTGTGCGATCCCAGCTCAGGGTTCCTCCCTGTCCGCATGCGTGTCTCCCAGCCGCTTCACCCTCCGGAGCCTGACCCCGCGCCGAGCGGCCTGTCGCCGGTCGAGCGCCTCGCCATGTAGGGCCGATGGTTCACGAGTTGATTCCACGTCGCCTCGTCGAACCCGGTCGGCCTGGAGGGCTGCCGCCGCAGCGCATCCGACCATCGTTCGATGAACCTCACCCGGTTCAGCTCCTGGTGCCGCTTCGGCTCCCGGGGGGCGGCATCGGTTCCGGAGGTGGCACCCTCGATGTGGACGACGATCGACTCCGGCTGGTAAACGGTCCGGAGCCCCGTTGCCCTCGCCCGGAAGCAGTAGTCCGTCTCCTCGTAGTACCCCGGCCGGAACAACGTGTCGAAGCCGGCCAGTTGCTCGAAAGTCGCTCGCCGGGTTGCCAGGAGGGCGGCGGAGCAGTAGTCAACGTCTCGCACAAACCGATACCTGGGCCGATCCGGCTCCGGGTCGTGCTTCCCGAGGTTGGCCCCGGTGCCGTCCGAGAACACGACCGCGCCGGCTTCCTGCAGCGTGCCGTCCGGATAGACGAGCATGCCGCCTACGGCGCCGACGCCCTCGGACTGGAAGAGAGTGCGGATCAACGGCTCCAACCAGCCGTGAATCGGCAAGGTGTCGTTGTTGATGAAGACCAAGGCCTCCCCGTGTCGCCTCGCCCGCGCCGCGATTGCAGCTGTCCAGGAAGCCGACGTTCTCCGCGTTGCGCACCGAGCGGACGCGCTCGTCCGCGTCGCTCCAGCGCGCGATCACCCCTGGGGTCTCGTCGGTCGACCCATCGTCGATCACGATCAGCTCCACCTCGAGGTGGCGGGGGACGGTCTCGACGAGCCCGGCGAGGCAGGGCTCGAGCAGGTCCGCGCCGTTGTACGTCGGAATGACGATCGAAACGGAGGGCGGACTCGCCTCCGCGCTCCGGAGCCACTCGATCGAGAGCTCTACGGATCCGTGGTCCTGACGCGCAGACACGATCCCGTTCCTTGCGACGCGGCGGGCTTCATCAAGACTCCGGCCGTCCGTGTCGGCACCGGTCACGACCAGGTCGATGCTGTCGGCCAGATAGGGGAGTCGATCGGCGTCGGCCGCGGGCGGCTGGATGACAGTCAGCTCGGAGAAACGCTCTGCCAGCCTGAGCTTTGTACCGCAATCCAAGACATCCGGCTGCGCCCCGAATCGAGCTTCATGCTGCGCGACGAAGCTCTCGAACAGACCCGGCCACGGCGAGGCTCCCTTCGCCTGGCGGCGAATATCGAATACCACCCCGGCCTCGGCGCTCGCCGCCACTCGGTAGTGCCGGTCCAGGTAACGCCCGAACCGCGCATCCCGTGACAGCCAGACCGAGGCGTCCGGTGGCAGGACCAGATAGTCGGCCCCCTCGGCCCTTAGCGCCTGGAGGCGCGCCATCGCCGACGTGCTTCCGGCCGAGACAGCTTGATTTGGTGCGGGTCGCCGGAACAGCCTGGACCGAACCCGACTCGACTTGACCAGATCGGTCTCGTCGTACCCGGCGAACAGGACCGTCGAGCCGCGGGGGACCGTCGAGACGGCGAGTGCGAGCCCCTCCCTCGCCTCCTGCTTTCGAGTTCGAGCGCTGGGTTCCGCCCGCCGTACCATCCTGGGGGCGGCATCCAGGCCACTGGATGCATCGGGCCCGGGAAGCCCGATGGGGCCGACGTACTTGATCTGGTGGAGCAGTGGGTTCAGGCCGGACTCGAGCAGCGTCGGGTGACGAGCGACGTGCTCCAGAGTCTTGAAACTCGGGCTCGGGTCCCTGCCCTCCCTGGCGCCGTGCTCGATGTAGTGCATCAGGAGGTTCTGTCCCGTTTCGACGACATCCGGCGATTGGAACGCATAGAACTCCGCATCGAACGCGCCGGATCTCTTCAACGCGAAGTAGGTGCGCACGTAGCGCAGGCGCGCGCGCGACGGTTTCCGGAAGATCCACGAGGCGATCTGCGACGCCGATCGGCGCGCTGCGTCGATCCGCCTCCACGCTCGACCAAGGGCGGACCCGGACAGGGCCTGGAGCTGGGCAGAGAGGCGCTCGACCTGCGCGGCGCGCTCGGCGAGGGCGCCCTCGCGCTGCTGCAGCTGGTCGGCGACCGCCTGCAGCTGGTCCGAGAGAGCTTCGAGCCGCGCGGCGTCCTGGGCGCGGCCCTGCTCGAGGGCCCCAACCGCCTCCTCCAGGGCGCTCTTCCGCCGCTCGGCCAGCTCCAGCCGGCGCCCCCGCTCGTCCAGCTCGGTCCGCCGCTCGTCCAACTCGCTCAGGCTTGCCTCGAGGTCGGTGCGTGCTCGATCGCGGTCAACCTGCAGCTCCGCGACGACCGAGCCGAAGGCGAGCTCGGCGTCGTCAAGCCGGTCGCCCGCCGTCTCGAGCGCGTCCCGGTCGAGCTCGCCGCCGACCGCGGCGGCCTCCAGCGCCGCGTAGGCGGACTTCACCCATTCGACGACCTCCGGCCTTGCCTCCAGCTCGGGCGTGGAGACGTTGTGGTGGCGGTGCCTCGTGGACAGGAAGCGCTCGACTTCGACCGCGGCGCGCTCGCTCGCCAGGGGGAGCGTGACGCCGAGCTCCTCCGAGGCTCGCTCCAGCGTGCCGCGCCAGTCCTCGAGCAGCCGCTCGTAGGAGATGAAGGCCCGGGCAGCGTCGCGCGTTCCCAGCTCGACCTCCAGCATGTGGCGGAGCCAGAGGAGTAGCCCGCGGCCGGGAACGATCCCGTCGCGGGCCTCGAGGGAGGCGGCGACCTCGAGCGGGTTCCGGACGGGAATCAGGAAGAGCGGCTCCGCCCCGAACGAGTCGATCGCCGAGCGCCAGAAGGGCACCAGCCTGCACATCCTGGGGTCCTTGACGACGAAAAGGCGGGAGTCTCCGTACTCCTCGTCGAGCACCTCTACCGCGCGATCGTGGAAAGCGCTCGCGGTCGACGATTCGGACCACCGCGGATGCAGCGGCGAAACGTCGTCCCAGCGACTGGACACCGAGGCGAAGATCTCGTCGTCCAGGTCGACGATCGAGAGCGGCTCCCAGTGCCCGGTCTCGTTAGTCGAATCGGCGGGCATCACGTTGCTCGGCGGATCCGCCCCCAGCAGGACCAGGAGGCGGGCGAGCGCCGAGGTCCCACTGCGGTGCATCCCGAGCACGATGAGTGCCTTCCGCTGCTCCGTTGCCGGTTTTGTCGACCCCGTAACCAGTCGTCCTTCCGCTTCGCCCGCGCTCGGGTCCAGCGGAGCACCCCGCGGGATACCGGTCGCGAGCCGCCCGTCGTCCGTGAAGAGCTCGGAGCGCGTCGGCTGTCGGTCGATGAAGGGGGTGAAGAGTGGCTCCCGGCGCCAGTCGACGCCCGCCTCGAGGCGAGCCAGTCGCTCCGCCGGCATCGTGCGGGCGTAACGCCCCTCGGCCGCGAGTCGGACGTATCGATGCTGCCGGTCCGAGCGCTTCGCCGGGTCCTCGTCGAACATCCCCACCATGTGGTCGAGCTTCGCCTGCGCCTGTGCGGGGTTCCGTGATGGATAGTGGCGATAGACCTGCTTGCGCGGATAGATCCGGTAGGGCACGGTCTCTGGGAACAGCGGCAGGTGGGCGAGGGTGGTCTCGGCCCTGATCCCGGGCACGTACTTCCAGGCGCGGTAGCTGAAGTCGCCCTGCCAGGAGTAGTGACGGATGCGCGCCGGGACGCTCTCTTCGCTCCGGTCGTCCCGGTCGGTCATGAAGAAGTCGAAGCGGTCGAACTGGATCAGGTTGCTACCCGTCGCGTCCGCCTCCTCGATCACGTCCCTCAGGGTGCGTCCGGGCTCGACCGCCTGAAGAAGATCGTCTCCGTCGGACCAGAGAAGCCAATCTGCGCCCGCGTCCAGGGCCATCCGATACAGCCGCCGTGTTCGCTCGCCCAGGTCGATACCGGCCCAGCGGTCGAGCACGAGTTCTCCCCGGTCCCGGTAGGAGGCGCAGACGTCATAGGCCCCGTCGCTCGACCCGTTGTCGAGAGCCACGACGTCGAGTCCCTGGGCCAGGTGGTTCTCGATCACATCGCCGATGATGTCCACCTCGTTGTGGACGGAGAGCATGACGACGGCGCGCACCGGGGAAAGGTAACCGCTAGCTGAGCCGCCCGGCTGGGGCGCCCACGACGGTTGCCCCCGGCGGCACATCCCCCAGGACCACGCTGCCCGCCCCGACGATCGCCCCGTCACCGATGACCGGCCCCTGAGCGACGGATGCTCCGATGCCGCCGTGGGCGTGGACTCCGATCGTGCAGCCGCCGCTCACGTGCACTCAGGGGGAGAGGTGCGCGAAGTCGCCCACCTCGCTGTCGTGGTCCACGGTGCAGGCGGTGTGTTGAGGATCGCGTGGCCACCGACCGAGCACCCGACGTTCACGATCACCCCCTGGCCACGAACGTACCCTCGCCGACCGAGACGCCAGAGGCGATGTCGCCCGATGGGTCGATCGCCTTCAGGAATCGCAGCCCGCCGCGAGATGCGAGATCGACTCCGTGTCGTTCAAGTCCCGGTCAGTCTCTCCGGGGTCGGAGCGATGGTCGCCTCCCGCTGGCGCTGTAGTTGAAACCACAAGCCTTATCCTTCCGAACCCTTGAAGCCGAACGCTAGCAACGGACCGGGCGCGCGGTCGGAGCAAACTCACGCCGCTCGGGGGTGAGCCGATCGATGGGCGGGGAGCCGTCTGGTCGCACGGTGATCGAGGTCAGGGGCCTGAAGAAGCGGTTCCGGATGCCTGCGCATCGCCCGGACACCTTCAAGGAGAGGGCGGTCCATCCCCTTCGAGGGCGAAGCGACCGCATGCTGAAGGTGCTCGACGGGATTTCCTTCGATGTCAAGCAGGGTGAGTTCTTCGGAATCGTTGGCCGCAACGGGTCCGGCAAGAGCACCCTGCTGAAGCTCCTTGCCAGCATCTACCGGGCCGACGGAGGCACGATCAGGATTGCCGGCCGCGTCGCCTCGGTGATCGAGCTCGGTGTGGGATTCCAGCCCGAGCTGGCGGCGAAGGACAACGTCGTTCTCAACTGCATGATGATGGGGATGACGGCGAAGCAGGCACTGGACCGCCTCGACGCGGTTCTCGATTTCGCCGACCTCCATGATTTCGTCGACCTGAAGCTGAAGAACTACTCGTCGGGGATGCGAGTGCGGCTGGCGTTCGCCACCATGCTCCAGTCGGATCCGGACATTCTCCTGCTCGATGAGGTGCTGGCCGTGGGCGACCCGCCCTTTCAGCGCAAGTGCCAGGAGGCCTTTCGCGAGCTTCACTCGATGGATCACAAGACGATCGTCCTGGTGAGCAATCAGCTCGCCACGATCAGGCAGTACTGCAGCCGGGTGATGGTCCTCGAGGGCGCCAAGATCACGCGAATCGGGCCGCCGGACGCAGTCGCGGGCGACCTCCGCTCGCCGGCTCGCACCGAAGGGGGTCGACAGACGAGAACGATCGAGGCGGCTGGACGGGCCGTCGTCGACGAGGTCCGGTTGGGGAGCGGTGACGGCCCGGTGAACGGGGAGCCGGAGAGCGGGTTCCTGGAAACAGAGGAGCTGATCCGACTGCGGGTGTCGGTCAAGGCCCGGGAGGAGATCCCGCGCCCGGGGCTTCGCATCCAGATTCGGGATGAGACCAACGCAACCATCTTCTTTCCACCTTCGGTCGAGCTCACCGAGACCGGAGGCCTCTCCCCGGCGGACCCGATCACGATCGAGGCCGAGATCGAGAATCGCCTGACGCCGGGGCGCTACCTCGCATTCTGCGCCTTGACCGATCACTCGGGAGCGGCTCCCGTTGACGTCTCCGAGTCGGCGCACGTGGAGTTCGTGGTCGGCGAGCCTGGCGTGCCCGGGCAGGGTGCGGTCAGCCTCGAGCATCGGGTCCGGGTCGCAAGGCCGGCCCCCGGGGCCTCTCGGGATCGGTCCAGCCCGGATCTCTTGCCGGGATGAGCGCACACGGTTCCGCGGCGGGCGGGGCAGCCACCGAGCTCAGGACCATCGGCGGCCCGTCGGCGCTCAGCGGCGGCTGGCAGCGGTGCCTGCGCCTGGTCTGGCGGATGGCTCGAACCGACTTCGTCCTTCGCTACCACGGATCGGTGCTCGGCTACGTGTGGTCGCTCCTCAGCCCCCTGCTCCTGTTCGGGGTGCTCTACTTCGCCTTCACGCACATCGTCAAGGTCGGGAGAGGAGTCCCCGACTATCCGGCGATGCTGCTCTTCAACCTGATGCTCTTCCAGTTCTTCACGGAGGCGACCGAGCGTGCGGTCACCTCGATCGTCGCCGGTGAGAACCTGGTTCGCGGGACGGAGTTTCCGCGCCTGGCCGTCCCTCTCTCGATCGTTCTCGGCGCGACCTTCTCGCTCGGCCTCAACATGATCGTCGTCTTCGGGTTCGCCCTCGCGAGCGGCGTGCAGGTCAGGGCGACATGGCTGCTGTTTCCCCTGCTGCTGGTCGCCCTCTATGTCGTCACGGTGAGCTGCTCGCTGCTGCTCTCGACGCTCTACGTCCGCTTCCGGGACGTGAATCAGATCTGGACCGTGCTCACCAGGGCGCTCTTCTACCTGACCCCAGTCGTCTTTCCGGTCGAGTTCTATCCGGCGGCCTACAAGCCGCTGCTCGTCGCGAATCCTCTGGCCGTGATCTTGATCCAGGGGCGCGTCTGGATCATCGATCCCGGCGCGCCGACCTTCGCTCAGGTGGCGGGCGGGCTCGGACACATCGTCATACCGACGGCGATCACGGTGCTCCTCTGCGCCTACGGAATCCACTACTTCAACCGCGAGGCGCCTCGCGTCGCCGAGGAGCTCTGAGCGCCCCTACTGGACGCCCACGCCGCCCTGGCTGTTGGTCACGTAGCTCGCCACGTAGCCATATCGATCGGCAGCCGCACGGGGCGACCACTGGACCCCGGTGCCCGGATCCCGCTTGGCGAGCACCATGGCCACGTAGACCCTGGGCCCGTCGAGCGAGTAGAAGGCAAAGCGCTCGTTGCCGCCTAGCCTGATCGGTCGAATCGCCGGATCGTCGAACTGCGCCCGCCGAACCGGGTCGGTTGCCATTTGCTGACACGCCGGCCGGTTCGGCAGAGCGCCGACGCCGCCCGCGGAATTGGAGTTGGCCAAGAACCCGTCACAATCGTTCGCCCGCACGGCACGGACAACGGCATCCGCGTTCCGGTCAGCGGACTTCTCGAGGGGCGTGTCGACCGTGGATGGCCGGCTGTGCGGAGCGATGAATGCGATGTGGAAGAGCCCGTCGGCATCGCGGAGCAGGACGATGCTCGACGGCTCGGAGGGCGTCGAGTAGTCGAGAACGGCCGCCTGACCGGCGTACGCCTCCGCACCGGAGAGCCGTGCGCCCTCCACCAAGCTCAGGGTCTGACAGCTCTGATCCGGCTGCTCCTTGACCGTGGAGAGGATGAACAAGGCCTTGATCTGGTCGCAGTCGCCCGAGGCGACCGTGCTCGCGATTCGGCGCTCGGCCTGAATGACGTTCTCCTTCACCGGAGGGAGCCCGGTGGGAGATCCCATGGCGAGAACGCGATAGAAGCCCGGACCCGGGGCGGCCGCAGGCCTCCGGCTCGCGGAACCGCATCCGCCAATCGCGATCGCGATCGCGATCGCGAGGACGATGAGCGAGGACAGCGTCCAGGCGCCTCGGCTAGGACCCACGCGGACAGCCCCCTCCCACGCGTCCGAGTCGCACCTGCGCAACCTTCAGCCCGTCGGGCGGTGGCAAGAGCGTCACCGTGCCGCGGGTCGCTCCGGGGGGCGCCGTCGCCCCGACCCGAGCGGTGTTGTTGCCCTCGAGGACCGGCCTGACCTTCCCCAGGCCGGCAAAGGGGTCGTTGAAGTTGATCTCGACCCGCTCCAGCCCGCGCCCCCCGGTGCGGATGTCCACCGTCAGCAGTTCGCCCGGGCAGACGGCCACCGTCCTCGAGATTCCCCTCGGGTCGTCCCGCGACGTGTAGCCCGGCTGGTGATCGAGGGCACCCTGCCAGCAACCCGGCGTTCCCCGCAGATTGTCGTCGCAGGCGGGCAGGGCCGCCGGGGTGCGTGGAGATGCGGTCAGCCGAAACAGGTTCCAGCCGTCATCCGACCAGCGGAGCTCGCCATACCGGGCGATCAGGTCCTGCAGGTAGAAGTAGCCGCTCTGCCGCGGCACCGGATCCGGCACGAGCACCCAATCCGTCCCCATGGCCCGGATCCTGCTCAGCTCCTCGCGAGCGCTGGCGGGAAGGGAGGCACCGTTCAACTGGAGGCGATTGAGCACCTCCCACCACGGCTGGAGGTCGCGTCCGTCGGTCAGCCAGGTTCGCTGATGGGCAAAGGTGAGCATCGTGGCCCCAGGCCGTGACAGCTTGTCGAAGGCCTCGAAAGCAGAGCGCTCGGGCATCGAGCTCCGCTCGTAGTCGACGGCATCGGTGAAGCCGACGGCCGCGAGCACCGGCATCGTCCTGCCCGGCACGTTCCAGTACTGAGCGAGCGTCGCGGGCCAGAGGAGGACCGCGATCACCGCCAGCGCCGCAAGCGACGCACGCTCGGCCTTGGCCGTCAGGCGCCCTCGCCCGGCGGCCAGTCCGATGATCAGGACCGCGACGATCGCCGTCGGCAGCAGGTATCGCAGGATTCGCACCTCCAGGTACCAGCCGATCACGGCGAAGATCAGCGCTGCCGCCACGGCGGCCGGGCCCTTGGTCGCGCGGCGCCGCCTCAGGATCGCCACGCTGAGGACGAGCGCGGCGACTATCGCCAGACCCAGGAACCCAAGCGCGCCGGGCGGCAGACCGCCGGCGACCAGCAGCGGACGCGCCCCGGAGGTCCAGAGGACGTGCAGGGGAGAGCTCACCGGGCTATCGGTCGCTGCTCCGGACGACCCCAAGGCGTCGGATGCCCAGTATGCGCTGTGGAAGACCCCGCCCAGAGCGGGAAAGAGAGGATTCCCGATGTCGATCCAGCGAAGGGCGAGAGGGAGGCCCGCCGCGACTGCGCCGCCCACGACGACCCCGGCCACGGGTCGCAGGCGCGGACTCCCGCGCATGAGGAGGTAGGCGAGCACGAGCCCCAGCGCCAGCCAGGCCAGGTGAAGCTTGAAGTCGACGCAGGCGCCCCCCAGGAAGCCGATCACGAACCCCTCCAGCAGTGGAATCCTCTGCGGACGGTCGAGGACGGCGACGATCGCGATCGCAGCTGCGAGGGCAGCGAGGACGAGGAGATCGTCGTCGTAGGCGGTGGTTGACTCCCAGAACAACTGCGGTGTGATCACGACAGCGGCGGCGACCAGCGGGGCCCAGCGGGTGCGATCGCGAAGGAACCACCACAGGCTCGCCGGGATGAACGCAAACGCCAACCACTGCATGTAGCGGCCCACGCCATCGGCTCCGAACAGGTGACCCGGGGTCGCCAGGAGCTGGGAGAAACCGTAGACGTTCAGGAACGCGTGGTCGCGGAGCGGGGATATCTCTCCCGTGCGGGCCCATTCCGCGGGAAGCCAGGCCTTGAAATAGAGCGCGTCGTACATGAGCTCGGGTGCAGCCGTCCAGACCGCCGCAAAGCCGAGCACCAGCAGGATGAGAGCTGCCGATCCAGCCGCTCGCCGACTCTCCGTCACCGCGGCCCATAGCCTCGGTGCGAACGAACGCGCCAGCGTCGCGAGGCGATAGAGCCCGAAGCCTCCGGCGCCCAGTACGAGCAGGCCCACGCTCCACCAGCGCAGCACTCCCATGCGGCCGACGATCAGGATGAAGAGCCCGAGCGCGGCCGCGCCGACCAGCCATGCCACGGGCGGCATCGCGGCGAGCGTCGGCACCCGGAGGGCGCGAAGGATCCACCTCCCGATCGCCCAGCAGGCGGAGAAGATGAAGACTGCGGCGATGAACGACGGGTATCGGTCCCCGACGATCAACGTGACCGCCAAGACGAAGCCGGTGAAGGCCGCGGCGGCTCCAACGGGCAGCCCGACGAGCCTGACGGGGAGCAGGGCGGCGGCGGCGATCAATCCGACGGCCGCAACGGCGAAGACCACAAGCACCGCCACCGCGTTCCCGGCGGTCAGGGGCTGCGCCGTATCCAGCAGCCGCGGCAGGTTGACCAGCATCGTGACGGCGAGAACCACGAAGACCGCGGAGCAAACCCCGAGCAGGAGCTTCTGGGGAGGCAGTTGCTGTCGAGGCGCGCCCGCGCGGTCCTGACGGGCATCCCTCGACGCGCTGACGATCACCGTGCCGAACGAGGTGGTTACCTCGCCCGTTTCTGCGGGCCCGGTAGACGAGGCATCGTTCATTTGCCGCTTGACTCCTGGATCCTTGATGGGTTGGCTGTGGGTCCTCCGGAGCTCCGGATCCCGCTTCTCCCCAGCGCCTCGCAAACAGTACTGGCGTGAGTACGAGGAGCTCACTTGCCCTTCGGGCAGATTGAGGCGCCGCTCAGGCCCGGAGAGAAAGGCCAGGTGCCCCGGGCAGAGCGCGCGTCGGCTCGACGGGCGGAGCCGGTACGGCTACGCCGCGCAGAACAGCTCGTAGTCCGGGAACTTGCCCATCTCCGACTCCGGGATCTCCTCGGCGTTCGGCCCGCAGATCGGGCACTCCGGGTCACGTCGGACCTTGAGCTCGGTGAAGCGCGTGCCGAGGGAGTCGTAGAGCAGCAGGCGGCCGATCAGCGGCTCACCGATCCCGGCCACCAGCTTGATCACCTCGTTGGCCTGCAGCAGGCCCATCACGCCCGCCATCACGCCGAGCACGCCGGCGGCGCCGCAGCTCGGGGCGAGCTCGGCCGGAGGCGGCGTCGGGTAGAGGCAGCGGTAGCAGGGGCCCTCGAAGGGGACGAAGGTCGAGATCTGGCCGTCGAAGGCGAGGATCGATGCGGAGACAACCGGCTTGCGCAGCCGGACTGAGGCGTCGTTCAGCAGGTACCGGGTCGGGAAGTTGTCCGCCCCGTCGACGATCACGTCGTAGTCGGAGATGATGTCGATGATGTTCGAGGCGTCGAGCCGGACGCGGTGCTCGACCACGTTGACGTCGGGGTTGAGCGCCTCGATCGTCTTGCGCGCCGACTCGGTCTTCGGCTGGCCGATGCGCTCGGTGTTGTGGATCACCTGGCGCTGCAGGTTCGACTCGTCGACCTCATCGTCGTCCACCAGGCCGAGCGTGCCGATGCCGGCAGCAGCCAGGTAGAGAGCGGAGGGAGCGCCAAGGCCGCCGGCGCCGAGCAGGAGGACCTTCGCGTTCAGCAGCTTGAGCTGGCCGTCGACGCCGACCTCGGGAAGCAGGGTGTGGCGGGAGTAGCGGTTGCGCTGCTCGGGGGTCATGCCCTCTGCCATCACGACGGGAAGGCCGTTGGCCTCCCAGGCCTTGATCCCGCCGCGCACGGAGGCGGCGTTCTCGTAGCCGAGCTCGCGGAGCTCGTCGGCGGCGCGCGCCGAGCGGTTGCCGGATGCGCAGTAGAGGAGCACCCGCTGGGAGTGATCGGGAACGACGTCCTCGATGCGGTCGGCGACGTCGGCGGGCCGAACCAGCTCGGCGCCGTCGATGTGAGCCTCCATGTGCTCATAGGGCTCGCGGGTGTCGATCAAAGCGACCCCATCGCCCTTGAGCTCCTCCAGAGCCTCGGCGGGATCAACCTCCTCGATGCGGTCCTTGACCTGCTCGATCGTCTCGGTGGTGGCCATCAGGTTGTGTCCTCCTCGCCTTCCAAGTGTGTCTCGGCCTCTTCGTCGCCGATCGCGATCTCTCCCTCGACCGGATACCCAAGATCGCTCCAGAGCTTCGATCCTCCGATGATCGAGGCCACGTGATCGAACCGGTGCTCGTTACGAAGCGCGTCCGCGGTGCGCGCGGAGCGGTTGCCCTGGCCGCAGACCAGGATGACGCGGTCATCCGGGCCCGCGCCAGCCTCCTCGATCGCCTCGACGTAGGCGGCCTCGTGGGCGTCGCGGGCGCTGTCGCCGGAGGGCACGTTGATCGCGCCCTCCAGGTGCCCGGCCTCGTAGCGCTCGGGGTCGCGGACGTCGATCAGGACGGCGCCGTCGTCGATTTCATCCCTGGCGGCGGGCGGCAGCAGCTCCTCGATCCGGCTCTTCACCAGCTCGAGGGGCGGCGGCACATACCTGCGGGGCATCTCGACGGAAGTCATATTCCCAAATCCTGATCGGGTTTCATTGCTTAAAGAGTATAGCCGGATCCCACTCGCCGACCGCCAGGCTCAACCCTCGAAGATCCCGCCGCCGAGCTCCGGCGGCAGCGCCTTGGGTGATCCGGATAGAGCGCGGCGAGCTGCTCCTCGGTCATCTCCAATGTGTTCGCGGCCTCCGGCGGAGCCCCGACCACCAGCCAGAGCGCGTCGGCGTCCGTGTCGTTGAAGAGCTGCCGGCCGTGCTCGGGCTCCACCAGGAGCGCCGAGGGCGGCTCGAGGGTGAAGAGCTCTTCGTCGACCCTGACCCGCCCGGTCCCTTCGAGCACGACGTAGAGCTCGTGCTGGGTGAAGTGGCGGTGCTTGGTCGATGCCTGGCCAGGGCGGAGTCGCCAGAGCCGCGCGCCCAGCGTCTCGGCACCGAGCTGCTTTGCGAGATCGGTGTTCTCGACCTTCATCTGGTTCGAGGGGCGCCAGAAGGCGTCCCTCGCACTGAGCACGCGATAGCTCATCGTCAGATCCTTACGGACCAGAGGGCTCGGCGAATGGCGGCTACCCGATCGTCGGCCGCATCTGGCGGAGCCGGCGGACCCGCTCCTCGATCGGCGGATGCGTCGAGAAGAGGGAAGCCATGCCCTCGCCCTTGAAGGGCCTGACGATGTAGAGCGGCTCGGTCGCGTTGTTGACCTGCATCGGCATCGCCTGGGCGCCCGACTCCAGTCGCAGCAGGGCCGAGGCGAGCGATTCCGGGTTGCCGCAGATCTCGGCACCGGTGGCGTCGGCGGAGAACTCCCGCTGGCGCGAGATCGCCATCTGGATGATCCCGGCGGCGAGTGGCGCGAGCAGAACCATCGCGATCGCGGCGACCGCGCCCAGGGGCGAGTTGTCGTCCCCGCCGACCCAGAACAGCATGTACGCGATCCAGGTGATGGCCGAGCCAATCGCCGAGGCGACCGACACCAGCAGGATGTCGTGGTTGCGCACATGGCCGAGCTCGTGCGCGAGCACGCCGCGCAGCTCGTCCTCGGTGAGCAGCTTGCGGATCCCGGCCGTGACGGCGACCGCGGAGTGCTTCGGATTGCGGCCCGTGGCGAAGGCGTTCGGCTGCTCCTGTGGAATCACGTACAGCCTGGGCATCGGCAGCCCGGCACGCGTGGTCAGGTCGCGGACCATCTGGTAGAGCCGCGGATCCTCCTCCTCGGAGACGGGCTTGGCCCTCGCCGCGGCAAGAGCGATGCGGTCGCTGAACCAGTACGCGCCGAGGTTGAAGAGGAGGGCAATGACCAAGAAGAAGGCGGCGCCCTTCGGGCCGCCGACGAGGGCGCCGATGACGACGAGCAGTCCGCCCAGTCCCGCCATCAGGAGGGTCGTCCTGAGCGCGGCGCCGAAGTTGGAACGCTTTGTGGTGGTCATCTCGAGGCGTCTCCTTTGGAGAGAGTTTGAAGTCCGTGAGCGAGTATACGGAGGCGGCTCAACGGGCAATAAGCCTTGGTCACTGTTCGAGACCGTCACGATCTGGTACTTTCACAAACCGTGACCACCACCAAACGCCGCGCTGAGCGCCAGCAATTGAGCCCCGACCTCGGGGTGCTCGCCAGCCAACTGCTCTTCTCCTTGCAGGATGAGCTGTTCATCCGGCTTGCTCGCGACGGTTACGACGACTTGCACCCACGCCATGAGGCGGTGCTCGCCTACCTGGACGAGGACGGCATCCGCGCCACGGAGCTGGCGCGCCTGTCCGGTCGCCACAAGCAGATCGTCGGCCGGATCGTGGACGAGCTCGAGGACCTCGGGTACGTCGAGCGGCGAGCCGACCCCGACGACCGCCGGGCGAAGCTGATCTTCCCAACGGATAGAGGTCTCGAGCAGATCGTGCGAGGCGACGAGATCGTCGCTGACATCGAGGCCCGTCACGCCAAGGCGATCGGCGGCCGCAGCTACGCCGCGTTCCGGGACGTCCTGCGCGGAGTGGTCGCGCGCTCGCAGGGAAACGACCACCAGGCATAACCGACCATTCCGCTAGGATTTCCTGGCGATGCTGTTTTCCACCCGAGCTGAATACGGCGTTCGGCTGATGGTCGAGCTGGGCCGCCAGGAGGAGGGCGTGCCGGTTGCGCTCAGCGCCGTCGCCGAGTCCGAGAGGCTTCCCCTCTCCTACCTCGAGCACCTGGTCGCCAAGCTGCGCAAGGCCGGGCTGGTCGAGAGCCAGCGCGGCGCCCACGGCGGCTACCGGCTCGGGCGCCCCGCCGATCAGATCGAGATGCTCGAGGTGGTCCAGGCGCTCGAGGGCGCGATCGCGCCGATGGAGTGCTTCGAGCCCGACGCCGAGGGCAAGGTCTCGTGCTCGCATGAGAGCGACGGCGACCGGGCATGCGCAACCAAGCTTCTCTGGACGCGGGTGCAGGGCGGCGTCACCAAGGCGCTCGCCGGCACGACGCTCGCCGAGCTGGTCGAGTTCTCCGACCACACGGCCGCATCCGCTCCCAAGGCCGCGGCACACGTCGCGGCGTAGACAACTTCCAACCGAAACAGGAGTCCCAATTGGCAGAGCTCGAGATCCGCAACCTGCACGTGACCGCCGAGGGCAAGGAGATCCTCAAGGGCGTCAGCCTCGACGTCGGCGACGGCACCATCCATGCGCTGATGGGGCCGAACGGCTCCGGCAAGTCCACCCTCGCCAACGCGATCATGGGCCACCCGAGCCTCGAGGTGACCGATGGCACGATCACCTTCAAGGGCGAGGACATCACCGAGGCCGCTCCGGACGAGCGCTCCCGGATGGGCCTCTTCATGGCGTTCCAGTACCCGGTCGCGATCCCGGGCGTGACGGTCGCCAAGTACCTGCGGATGATCGTCAACTCCCATCGCGAGGCCGCCGGCGAGGAGCCGGTGAAGCTGAAGGACTTCCGCAAGGAGGCGGAGGAGGCGATGGCGCTCACGAACATCCCGAAGGACTTCTCCTCGCGCTATCTCAACGACGGCTTCTCGGGCGGCGAGAAGAAGCGGATGGAGATCCTCCAGCTCGCGATGCTGCAGCCGGACATGGCGGTCCTCGACGAGACCGACTCGGGCCTCGACATCGACGCCCTCCAGGTCGTCGCGGAGGGCGTCAACAGGTTCGCGGGCCCGGGCATGGGCGTCCTGATCATCACCCACTACCAGCGCATCCTCCACCTGATCAAGCCGACCGCGGTGCACGTCCTCTACGACGGCCGCATCGTCAAGGAGGGCGGCCCCGAGCTGGTCGAGCACCTCGAGGAGAAGGGATACGGCTGGATCAAGGACGAGGTCGAGGCGGGCGCGGCCGCCTAGCGATTCGACGATGGAGCCGACGGCGACAACCGCCCCCTCCCTGCCGCGGTCCATCGATGAGATCCGGGGCGAGTTCCCGATCCTCGCTCGCGAGATCCACGGCGAGCCGCTCGCCTATCTCGACAACGGAGCGACGGCCCAGAAGCCCCTCGCGGTGATCGACGCCCTCGACCGCTACTACCGCGAGCACAACTCCAACGTCCACCGCGGAGTCCACACCCTCTCCGAGGAGGCCACCGCGCTCTACGAGGAGGCGCGCGCGACGGTCGCATCGCATCTCGGCGCCGATCGCCGCGAGCTCGTCTTCGTCCGCAACGCGACCGAGGCGCTCAACCTGGTCGCCTACTCCTGGGGGCGGACCAACCTCTCGGCGGGCGACCGGATCGTCGTCACCGAGATGGAGCACCACTCGAACGTCGTCCCCTGGTACCAGGTGGCCCAGGAGAAGGAAGCGCACCTCGACTGGGCTTCGATCGACGGCGAGGGCCGGCTCGACCTGGACGCGTTTGCCGCGCTGCTCGAGCGCGGGCCGAAGCTCGTCTGCGTGGCCCATGTCTCCAACGTGCTCGGCACGATCAACCCGATCGCCGAGATCGCCCGAATGGCACATGACGCCGGGGCGCTGCTGGTGGTCGACGGCGCCCAGGCCGCCCCCAAGCTCGAGCTCGACATGGCCGAGCTCGGCGCCGACTTCTACGCCGTCACGGCCCACAAGGTCTACGGGCCCACCGGCGTCGGGGCGCTCTTCGGCCGCCGCGAGCTGCTCGAGGAGATGCCTCCGTTCATCGGCGGCGGCTCGATGATCCAGAAGGTCACCAAGGAGCTGATCACCTGGGCCGGCCTGCCCGCGAAGTTCGAGGGCGGCACCCCGCCGATCGCCCAGGCCATCGGCTTCGGAGCCGCGATCCGCTGGCTCGAGGAGCTTGGGCTGCCGGCCGTGCATGCCGCGGAGGTCGAGCTGACGGCCTACGCGCTGGAGCGCGTCGCCGAGATCCCGGGACTGACCGTCTTCGGACCACCCGCCGGCGACGAGCGCGGCGGGATCGTCTCGTTCGAGATGAACGGCGTGCACGCGCACGACATCTCCGAGATCCTGGACCGGCACGGCGTGGCCGTGAGGGCCGGCCATCACTGCGCCCAGGTCTTGATGCAGCAACTCGGCGTCCCCGCGACCACGCGGGCCAGCTTCGCCGTCTACAACACCCGAGCCGAGGTCGACCGGCTGGTCGACGCGCTGCTGGACGTCCGGCGCGTCTTCGAGCTGTAGCTACGGTTATGAGAGGGCGCAGCGGAAGCGAAGCCGAGCAGCGACCCGATTGATCATGGACGAGCTCTACCGAGACCAGATCCTCGAGCACTACAAGCGGCCGCACCACTTCGGCCGGCTGGAGGACTTCGACCTCGAGTTCGAGGACAACAACCCCTTCTGCGGCGACGAGCAGCACGTCTTCCTGAAGCTCGACGCCGACGGCAAGGTCTCGGAGGTGGCGTTCGAGGGAGCGGGCTGCGCGATCTCGACCGCGGCCACCTCGCTGCTCACCGACGAGCTCGAGGGGATGACGCGCCAGGAGATCCTCGAGCTGCCCAAGGACTTCGTCCTCGACCTGCTCGGGATCGACATCTCGGCGACCCGGATGAAGTGCGCGATGCTCGGCCTCAAGGTCGTCAAGGGCGCGAGCCTCGGCAAGCCGGCCGACTGGGAGGACGAGGGCGAGCAGGGCGACCCGGCGGAGGCCGGCGCTCTCTAGCTACCAACCGCCGCCGCCACCGCCGCCGCCTCCTCCGCCACCGCCGCCGCTGAACCCGCCGCCTCCTCCGCTGGAGGATTCGGGCGCCACCTGCGAGGAGAAGCCGGAGCCGAACGAGCCGGCGTTGAAGGTCGATCCGGCGTAAGCGCCACTCAGATACCCGTAGGACCACGAGCCGTCGGAGCTCTGCAGGACCGGCTCGGGGATGCGACCTGACTTGATCATCCGGTCGGCGGTGCCGAAGGCGACGCCATAGATCAGGATCCGCTTCCAGAGCTTCAGCGTCGCGGGCGGATCGTCGTCGAGACGCGGGAAGTCGTCGGTCCAGCGCTGGAAGGACTCCCACTTGGCCGTGCGCTCGCGGTAGGCCGGCGCGAGCCGCTTCAGCTGCCTGGCCGGCCAGAGAGCGACAATCGCGACGCCCACCGCTCCGATCACCGCGGTGACGAACCAGTGCATCTCGACATCGCTCTGGATCAGGCAGATCGCGCCGACCACCACTCCGCCGATCACGGCAACCAGGAGGCTGAGTGGATTGAGGTTGCGGTCCCACTCGAGCTGACCCGCATCGGCGGCATTCAGCGACCTGGTCATCTTCTCCCAGCGCGCTCGCCAGGTGGCACTGTGCTCGGGGATCCGGTCCTTCATCTCGCTCATCGGCACCGAGTCGTCCTTGACCAGCTCATCGAAGAAGTCGAGGGTGTCCTGCTCGTAGGGCTCGAGCCTTCCGCTCGGCCGCTTGGCGGACTTCGCGATCGCCAGGTCCATCTTCTCGTCCTCGGTCGTCACGTTCTTCGTGTCGTAGTACCCGCGCTCCACGAGATCCAGGAGGGTCGCGAGCACCGTGTTCTTCGAGTCCTCGCCCTCGTGGGCGAGGCCGTAGGCCAGGGCCGGAGTGGCGTCATCCGGCGGCTCGGCCACGTACTTGGGGCTCGAGGAGCGGTGCTCCCGGGTGAGGAAGAGCATCAGCACCAGAAGCATGAGCAGCGCCGCGCTGATCAGGGCGGCCAGCAGCTCGGCATGGTGAGCCACGAAGCGCTTGGTCTTGTTCCAGGGAGAGTTGAAGTCGTCGGTCAGGCCCTGCTCCTCCTTGAGGATCGCCGGGAGGCCTTTGCCGCTGTGCACGCCGGCCGCGCCGACGCCCTGACCCGGCGTTCGAGGGATCGTCACCCGCAGCTCGACGAACTGATGAGCCGGAATCCCGGACGCCTCGAGCGTCGCCTCCCCCGACCCCCGCACCGTCTTGCCCTCGACGCCTCGGGGGTGGCCCCAGACCCGATAGAGCGGGTTGGCCGGATCGAGCGCCGGGTCCTTGAAGTTCGCGGTCAGGTGGTCGAGGGTGAAGTCCCACTGGTCGCCCCAGACCTTCCAGTAGACGTCGATCACATCGTCGTAGGCCCGCACATGAGCGCGCGCATTGACGCGGTAGGTGACTGTGAACGTCCGCTGCTCGTCGGAGGCGACCGGGTGCCAGACGATCCTGACCCCGTTCTGACCCGGGATGCCAGCCACCCCGAACTTGCCCCTGGCGTCGATGCAGCCATAGGTCGTGCAGCCGCCGGGCCGGTAGGCCTGGTTCCCCTCCCGGACGCTGATGCTGTTCGGGTCGATCGTCTCCCCGCCGGTCAGCGGGATGTCCCGGTAGGTCGCGTTGTAGCTGCCGTCGTAGTTGACGGTGAGACGCTCTGCGACGAGGAGGCTCGCGTCCTTGGCGAGGCGAAGGCTGACGTCGGCGTCGACCACCTTCAGGCTGCGTGCCTGGGCGGCGGCCGGCAGCGCCAGCGCCGCAGCAACCAGCGCGACGACGATCAGCAAACGCGAGCGCATCGTTCGAATCAGGACTTCGGGGCTTCGGCCGGGGCCCCCGGCCGGTCGTCCCCTGAGAAGCTCACCTCCGGCGTCGCCTCCGACTCCTTCGGCGCGTCGAAGAACTGGCGCGGCTCGAAGTGGAACTGGTTGGCGAGCGCCGACGCCGGGAACTGCTGGATCAGCGTGTTGTAGGTCTGAACCGTGTCGTTGTAGACGCGGCGGGTGATCTGGATCTGATCCTCGGTCTCCGAGAGCTGCTGCTGGAGCTGCTGGAAGTTCTCGGTGGCGCGCAGCTGCGGGTACTGCTCCGCCACCACCATGAGCCGGCCGAGGGCCTGCGTCAGGAAGCCCTCGGCTGCCGCCTGGGCGCCCGGGGCCTGGGCCGCCTTTGCGCCGCCGCGCGCCTTGGTGACGTCTTCGAAGGTCTGCTTCTCGTGGGCGGCGTATCCCTTCACCGACTCGACCAGGTTCGGGATCAGGTCATAGCGGCGCTGGAGCGCGGCCTCGATCTGAGCCCAGCTGTTGTCGACCGCGTTGCGGCGAGAGACCATCCGGTTGTAGGTGAACCAGACGGCGATCGCCAGCAGAACGAGGATCCCCACGATGATCAGGACGAGAGTCAAGGCAAGGGCACGGTACCGGACCGACGCAACAGCTAAAATCCGACCTCGACGGTAGGAATAAGTGACTGAAAGCACGAAACAACAGATCGACGTCTGCGCCGCGAGCGAGCTGCCCAGCGGAGCGATGAAGCTGATCGACGCTCCCGACGGGGCGAAGATCGGCGTCTTCAACTGCGACGGCAACCTCTACGCGATCGAGGATCGCTGCTCGCACGACGACGGCCCGCTCGCCGAGGGAACGTTCGAAGCCGACGCCTGTACCGTGGAGTGCCCACGCCACGGGTCTCTGTTCGACCTCACGTCCGGTCGTCCGAAGACCCTCCCCGCCTACCAACCGGTCACCACCTACCCCGTCACGATCGAGGACGACACAGTCAAGCTGGAGGTTTCCTAGATGGCCACTCCCGACACCACCATCCCAACCGAGCGCCCCGCCGAGGAGCGCGAGCTCGCGGGGATCAACGCCGACTACAAGGAGAAGTTCGGCTTCCACGACCCGGAGTCGGGCTACGCGTACAAGTCGCCGAAGGGCCTCTCCCGCGAGGTCGTCGAGTCGATCTCCGAGTACAAGGACGAGCCTCAGTGGATGCGCGACTTCCGGATCAAGGCCTACGAGCACTTCGAGTCGCGCCCGACCCCGCAATGGGGCGGCAACCTCAACCAGATCGACTTCGACGACATCCACTACTTCGTCCGCGCCTCCGAGAAGAACAGCCGCGACTGGTCCGAGGTGCCCGAGGACATCAAGAACACCTTCGACCGCCTGGGCATCCCCGAGGCCGAGCGCAAGTTCCTCTCCGGCGTCGGCGCCCAGTACGAGTCCGAGGTCGTCTACCACCAGGTGAACGAGAAGCTCGAGGAGCAGGGCGTGATCTTCACCGACATGGACACCGCCCTCCGCGAGCACGAGGACCTGGTCCGCGAGTACTGGGCGACGATCATCCCTCCCAACGACAACAAGCTCGCCGCGCTCAACTCGGCGGTCTGGTCGGGGGGCTCCTTCGTCTACGTCCCCGCGGGGGTCTCGGTCGCGATGCCGCTCCAGGCCTACTTCCGGATCAACACCGAGAACATGGGCCAGTTCGAGCGGACGCTGATCATCGCCGAGGAGGGCTCCGACGTCCACTACATCGAGGGCTGCACGGCACCGACCTACTCGACGGACTCGCTCCACTCAGCGGTGGTCGAGATCGTGGCGAAGAAGGGCGCCCGGGTCCGCTACACGACGGTCCAGAACTGGTCGCAGAACGTCTTCAACCTGGTCACCAAGCGGGCCGTCGCCCACGAGGACGCGACGATGGAGTGGGTCGACTGCAACCTCGGGTCGAAGCTGACCATGAAGTACCCGTCGATCTACCTGCTCGGAGAGAGAGCCCACGGCGAGATCCTCTCGATCGCCTTCGCGGGCGAGGGCCAGCACCAGGACGCCGGCGGCAAGATCATCCACGCCGCGCCGAAGACGACCTCGTCGATCTTCTCCAAGTCGATCTCGAAGGACAAGGGCCGCACCAGCTACCGCGGCCTGCTCGAGATCGCCAAGGGCGCCTCCGAGTCGAAGTCCAAGGTGGTCTGCGACGCGCTCCTGCTCGACGAGGAGTCGCGCTCTGACACCTACCCGACGATCAGGATCGGCGAAGACGACGTGGACGTCGGCCACGAGGCCACGGTCTCGAAGGTCGGCGAGGAGCAGATCTTCTATCTCCAGTCGCGCGGGCTGGACGAGGAGGAGGCCTCCAAGATGATCGTCAACGGGTTCATCGAGCCGATCACCAAGGAGCTCCCGATGGAGTACGCGGTCGAGCTGAACCGTCTGATCGAGCTGCAGATGGAGGGCTCGATTGGCTGAGTCGGCCGCCGCTTCAGCGGCTGCCGAGCCGGATTGGCTGACCGAGCGGCGCCGCGACGGCGCCGCTCTCGCCGCGGAGCTCGGCCTGCCCTCCCAGAAGACGAAGGGCTGGGAGTTCACCGACCTGAGCGCCCTGCTCGAGGCCGACTTCGAGGTCCCGGCCGAGGCGGATCCCAGCGTCAGGGAGCGCGCGGACGCGGTACTCAACCTCCCCGAGGGCGATGCGCTCTCCGTGATCCAGATCGATCAGACGATGCTCGATGGCGCCGCGGCCCAGCCTGCCGGCGCGAAGCCGACCGAGCCCGTCGTCACGACCCTCGCGCGCGCCGCGGAGGTGTATCCGGACGTGGTCCGGGAACGCCTCGGCTCGCTGGTCGCCTCCGACGATCCGTTCGTCGCCCGCAACGACGCCGCCTGGCGGGGCGGGGCGTTCGTCTACGTCCCGGCGGGCCGGCGCCTCGAGGCGCCCGTCCAGATCGAGGCGATCCACGACGCCGACCAGGCCGCGCTCGGCTTCCGCACGCTGATCGTGCTCGAGGAGGGGGCGCAGGCCGAGGTCTGGGAGCAGTGGCTCGCCACCGATCACGACCGCTCGGGCCTCTTCAACACGGTCACGGAGCTCTGGGTCGGCCAGGGCGCGAACCTCCGCTACGTCACCGCTCAGGGCCTTGGCGAGAACAGCTGGGTGTTCGCCACCCAGCGCGCCGAGGTGGAGCGCGACGCCAACCTCGACTGGGTCGCCCTCGGCTTCGGCTCCTCGCGCGGCAAGGTCCGCATGGAGACGAGGCTTGCCGGAGCGGGGTCGGGCGCGCGGGTCACGGGCGCCTACGCCGGCAACGGCACCCAGCACCTCGACTTCGACACCACGCAGGAGCACGCGGCGCCCAACACGACCTCGGACCTCGCGTTCCGCGGCGTCCTCGAGGAGTCGGCGACCGCCGTTTGGCGCGGAATGATCCGCGTCGACCCCGGCGCCCAGCAGACCGATGCCTACCAGGAGAGCCGCAACCTGCTGCTCTCCAAGTCGGCCCACGCCGACGCGATCCCCGGCCTCGAGATCGAGGCCAACGACGTGCGCTGCACGCACGCAGCGGCGGTCGCCCAGATCGATGCCGAGCAGCTGCACTACCTGCGCTCACACGGGCTCGCCGAAGACGAGGCCAAGCGGCTGATCATCGAGGGCTTCCTCGAGGCCCTCGTCGAGCGCCTCGAGGAAGGGCCCGTCCGGGCGGCCGTCTCGGTAGCGCTGGAGCGGCGCCTCGGGGAGATCCTCGGCGAGCGCCAGGTTCAGCCCGCCTGACGATAATGAGAATCAATCTCAGCTAGTTGCTAGCCTGCACCCGTGGCTCACGGGTCTGCAACCGACTGGGAAAGCGCTGCGCGGACGGCGTTGAAGGACGGCGGCCACCGAGCCGGCGGTGCACGCGGGGCCGTGGTCTCGTTGCTCGGCGGTCAGAATTGCTGCCTCTCGGCGCAGGAGATCTCGCAAGAGCTGCACGAGTCGGGCAGTGAGGTGGGCATCGCGAGCATCTACCGAGCCCTGGAGCTGCTCCACACCCTTGGACTGGTGCAGCGCGTTGAGTTCGGCGAGGGCGTCGCCCGCTACGAGCCGGTCACTCCTGGCGGGGAGCATCACCACCACGCCGTCTGTGACAGCTGCGGGCGGGTCACGCCCTTCGAGGACGAGCGGCTGGAGAAGCAGCTCGAGCGGCTCGCGGGGAATCTGAAGCACTCGATGAGCGGTCACGACCTCGTCATCCACGGGGAGTGCTCGCGTTGCCGTTAGCCGCCGACCAGCTGATCGCCATTCCGCTTACGGCGATCGCAGTCGTCACCACCATGGCTGGTGGATTCCTCGCATTGCGGATGTCCCATTCGCTCCCCACGGTGATCGCGCTCAGCGGCGGGATAGTGGTGGCGGTCGCGCTCTTCGACGTCCTGCCTGAGGCGATCGACCTCCTCCCGGATGATTCGACGGCCATCGGGGCGCTGATGGGCGCGGGCTTCCTGACCTTCTTCATGTTCGAGCGATTGCTCGTCCTCCATCACCGGGATGACCCCGCCGACGCCCGGGCGCATGGCCAGGTGGGCAGCTTCGGCGCTTTCGGCCTCTCGGCGCACAGCTTCATCGACGGCCTCGCGGTCGGCCTCGCCTTCGGAGCGAGCACCTCCACCGGCGTCCTCGTCCTGGTCGCCGTCCTTGCACATGACTTCGCCGACGGCCTCAACACCGTGAGCTTCGTCCTCAACCAATCGCAAGACCGCTCGCAGGCGATCCGCTGGCTGGTCGCCGACGCGGTCGCACCTCTCATCGGCGTGACAGTCGGAGCACTCGCCCACGTCTCCGATGCCGCGCTTGGACACCTCCTCGCATTCTATGCGGGGTTCTTCCTCTTCATGGGAGCGACCGACCTCCTTCCGGAGGCGCACGAGCACGCGTCGTGGGGCCGTGTCGGCCTGACGCTGCTCGGATTCGCGGCGATATTCGGAATCTCGCTGGCGACATAACGCGTCAACCCGACGGGAACGGTGAAAAGTACGGATGTGCAGGGACTTCTCGCCGCGGTAGGTTCACGCGGTAGTCATCCAAGGGGAGAGTCCGGTGGAGCAGCAGCTGGTAGGTACGAGATCCGCAGATAGCCCGATTGACCGTGTGCTTGCGCCCTCGGCCCGGCCGCGCGGAGTGCTCATCCCGGCCGGGCCACACGACTGGGGGCTCTTCGGCCCGGACTCGATCAGCTGGCGGGTCCACTCCAATCCCGTCCTGCTGGTCGGCGGCCTGCGCGCGCTGATCATCCAATCGCTCAACCCGCTGGCGATGGCGGGCATCGACCAGCACAGCGACTACCTGTCCCGCCCGCTGTCGCGGCTTCGCCGCACGGCCGAGTACGTGGCCACCGTCGTCTACGGGGACAGCCCCTCCGCCCAGCGCGCCGCCGCGATTGTGCAGCGGCTCCACTCGCGGGTCGAGGGCGCCGATCCGATCACCGGCTCGCCCTACAGCGCCGCCGACACCGAGACCAAGCTCTGGGTGCACTGCGTCGAGACCCACTCCTTCCTGGCGGCGTACCGGGCCTACGGGGCCCGGATGGACGACGCCGAGCAGGACGCCTACCTCGCCGAGCAGGTCAGTGCCGCCGAGCTGATGGGAATTCCGCCCGAGCTGGTCCCGTCATCCCGCGCTGGCTACCGAGACTTCTTCGAGTACATGCGCCCGGGCCTCTGCGTGAGCGAGGCGTCGCAGGATGCGATTCACCTGGTGGTCGACCCGCCCAAGACCAGGGAGCTGCTGCCTCATCAGGTCTCGCTGCGGACGATGGCCTCGGCCGCCGTCGCGATCACACCTCGTTACATGCGGCGGATGGCCGGGATCGAGCGCTCGCGCGCCGTCTACGCCGGCGCCGCGACCGGTACGCGCATCTCGGGAGTCCTCATGCGTGCCCGCGTCTTCGACCGCATCGGCGGCGCCCTCGTCGGCCGTCGCACGGTCAGCCTCCCGCGGGCCGCCAAGGCCGCGGCAAAGGCCCACCGGGCCTCCTAGAGCCTGTTTTTGGGGGATGCACGCAGGCGCGTCCGATGGCGCGGGCATGCTTTGCGTCGCCTGCCGCTGCAAACCAGACAAGAGAGGAATTCAAATGGCGATCGAGTTCTATGACGTGAAGCTCAGAGAGAAGGTTCAGATCCCGGAGTCCGAGGTCAAGAAGACGACCTACGAGCGCCAGGGCAAGGACGGCCAGACCAACGTCCGCTACGCGTTCCGCGCCGAGAACAAGGGGACCAAGCTGACCAAGTTCGCCAGCAAGGCGGACTGGGACGCGCTCGACGCCCCGATCGAGTAGCGAGGGGTCAAGCCGGCTTCGCCGAGAGGGTCCAATCGAGACCCCGAGCTGCTCCCTGGCCTAGGGCCGCGACTCTTCGACGTCCTCGCCGTCGCGATCCTCGCGGCGCTGCTGCCGAAAGGCGTGCAGCGACGCCGCGAGCACGACGATCACCGGAATCGCGTACGGGATCCAGAGGTACCAGTGGCCGAGGTGTGCGAGCGGGAGAAGTGCGTTCATCGCCGGGACATGCTGATCGGCTTCGTGCTCGCTAGGCGTTTGCCTGAGAGAGAAGGAACAATCCGAAGCAGGTGAACGCCACCATCACCGCGAGCATGAAGTACTGCGAGCGGGATGCGTGCCGGACGTTGTCGTAGACGCTCAGGGCGCGGTCGTGCGCCAGCGTCAGCGCCACCACGTGCCCGATGACCAGGGCCGCGACCTGGACGTACCAGACCGTGTTCGAGCTGACGATGCCGTAGTTGATGCCGCCCCCGGCGGTCCCGAAGAGATCGGAGCCATGGCCCAGCGGGTCGGAGAGGATGTAGGTGAACTGCGCCTGCTCCTGGTAGAGGAAGGCGCTGAAGTAGTGCGCCACCAGATAGGCCAGCGCGATCGGGATCAGGGTGTGGGCGAATGAACGGCCCAGCTCCTTGACTCGCGGCGAGCCCCGAACGGTGTGCATGCCGGCGACGCCGAGCCAGTAGAGGCCCGAGACCGCCGCCAGGGTGATGATCAACCAGATGGTGTTCGCGATCCGGAACGAGTCCGGGAGGCTGGAGCCGAGGTCGTTGGAGCGCTCGAAGGTCCACTTGATCGAGCCGGAGAGGACGCCCTCCTGGGCGCCGTCGAAGCTCGTCACGGCGATCGAGGTGAGCACGAGCGCGGCGGCTCCCGGCACGGCGGCCCACTGCGGAGCACCCGAGAGGAACTTGCGCCGTCCCACCTGGTTGCCGCGTACCTCGAAGGGACCGAGCCGAGCGAACATCCCGAAGTAGCCGCTGAACGCCTCCCCTCGCCGGGTCCACTCCTCAACGCCGACGAGCGCCATGCAGATGAACGTGATTGCGCTGTAGATCAGCGTGGCGACGGCAACCTTGTGCGGCGTCGGCGCGGCGCCGCCGCCGGCGATCAGCTCGAGCCAGACGAACAGGAGGACTCCGATCACCGCGGGCCAGCGGCCCAGCGCGTCCGGGTAGGTGAAGGGCGCCGGAGCGGACTCGCCCGCGACCAGACGGAACCCACCGGAGATCGTCCGTCCGATCGCGCGCCACGGATTGAAGGCCCGGAACACGTCGCCGAAGAGCACGCTGATCAGGACCAGGCCAAGCCAGAACGTGTAGAAGACGAAGATGATCGCGAAGTTCTGGGTCGGGTCCTCGATGCCGCGGAACCCGGCATAGAGCACCAGCACGAAGAGCCCGACCCCGATCAGTCCGCAGACGAGCTGGGTTCCCGCGTTGAGCACCAGCCGCGAGAACCAGCGCGGCATTGCGCGCCAGTCCTCGTCCTGCAGCCGCGCCGTGGTCCAGGCGACGGACAGCAGCGCGAACGAGATGATCAGGACGAGCGAGGCTCCCCAGGCGAACAGCCAGGCCGGGACGGGCAGGTCCTTGCGGCCGACCAGCGCGTGCGCCGAGGCGACGTCGGGGAAGAGAAGAGCCGCCACGGGACTCGCGAGCGCGAGCCCCGTGGCGAGCTTCAGTCTCGGCATCGATCTCATGGGTTGACGTGGAGCGTCGCGATCGGCGCCTCGCTCTTGTCGAGCCTGTGCAGCTCGATCTCGAAGACGCCGTCGAGATTGGCCGGAAAGGAGAACGCGACCGGGCTGTGCTCGGCCGGCTTCTCGATCTCGTAGCCGTGGACGTGGACCTCCGCCTCCGGCTTCGCCAGATTCACGCGAAGCTGGACCTGATCGCCCTTGTTGTAGGTCAGCGTCTTCTCCCCGCCGACCGGATTGCCGCTCGCATCCACGTTCAGGACCTGTAAGCCCTTGCTCGTGTCGCTGCTCGAATTGCCGTTGTCGTTCTTGAGCACGACGAACACGATCACCGCGGCGACGACCACGGCGACCAGCAGGCCGAGCCGCACAGCATTCGATTGCATTCGGCGATACCTCCTTGGGTGTGCGCACCGTGCCCCCGCTGCCTGGACGAGGGCGAAGCGCGCGCGAATTGGCACCTGACTAGGCAGGTGCGGGCGGAGGCGGGCGGCGGGCGAGGCCGAAGGCCAGAGGGACACCGGCCAGCCGGATCGCGCGGGCGGAAAGTGCCCTGCCGCTGACCGCGGGTGGTCGCGGTCGCGCCCGGCGCTCCGCGTGCATCACGGCAATCGCACGCTCCACGCCCTCCAGTGCGCGCACGAGCAGCGCCGCCAGGGTCCCGATGCCCAGGGCGAGCGGCAACGCGATCCATCCACCGCGGGCGAAGACGCCACCGAGGCCGGCGGGGCTGCCGGTGGCGAGCAGCCCCTCGAAAAGCTCCTGCCCCACGAAGACGGCGAGCAGCGCGGCCGCGAAGATCGCGCTGCGGCGAGCCAGCGGGGGCCGGCTCGGTGACGCCCCCTCGGTTCCGCGTATCAACGTCGCCACGATCGCCGCCAGGACGAGCACGGAAACGGGCGGCAACAGGGCCGACATGTAGCGATGGCCCTCCTGTGCAAGCTCGGTGGAGGAGGACCCGCCGAAGGCGATCAGGTAGCGCAGCTGGTGGAGCGCGAACGCGCCGACCGCCAGGATGCTCGCCAGCCGGATCCTATGGATCGTTCGCAGTGCGGATTCCATCGACCAAGAACCCTACTTCCCCGGTTTCGGCTCCGAGACCTTGGGCGGCGGCGCCGCGGGCAGCGTCTGGGTCTGGGTCGTCGCCCCACCCGACAGGGAGGGCTCATCGATGGTGTTGCGCGAGCTAAGGAAGAGGAACAGGATGATCACGGCGAGGCCGAGCAGGATCCCGAGCGCGATTCCGATCACGCGGTCGCGGGACCGCAGGAAGCGAGCGAGCATCAGACCCCAGGATTCAGCTGACCCCGTCGAGCAGCCGCCAGTTGGTCACGAAGGCGGACTCGGCGGCTGCGACGAGTGCATCCTCGTCCTCCGGCGCCATCGCCTCCTCGATCAGCCGCCGGGACTGCTCGGCATGGGCGTGGTCGGCTTCCTCGTGGACCCTGAAGTACTCGCTGCCGGGGCCGCCGTCGATCCCGTAGAAGCGGCTCAGGCCCTCACGCTTCACGCGTGAGATCTCCGGCTGGCCGCTCTCGATCGCGTACAGCCGCGTGAGCTGCTCGAGGTAGCCGTCGGGCACAGTCCAGGCCGTCACGCACTCGGCCGTCTCGGGCGTGGGCTCGGCGCCGATCTCACCGCCGGCTGCCTCGACGAAGTCGTCCCAGAGGCCAAGGTGAGCCTCCTCGTCGGTGGCGTGCGCCGCGATCTCGTCGCGCTGGCTGTCGGGGGCGCTCTCGGCGGCCTGGCTGCAGAGACGTGCGAGCGCCTCGGTCGCGTGGCGATACTGGCCGGCGTACCGAGCGAGCTCTTCGCGGCTCAGCTCTCCGGCCGACCAGCGCACGTAGAAGGGGTGCTCGAGCACGTTGTGACGGGCCCGACTCTCCTCGATCCGCTCCCAAACCGAATTGCTCACAGAGACCACTCCTCTTTCTCAGTTGACGGGTTGCTCTCGGCTTCGCCTGCGGAGCACCCTCGCATAACGGCAGGAGCATACCCTCCGCCCCGTGCGCCCCCCGCGCCCTGACATCGCGATTCCCCCCATTCCCACCGGGCTGGATTGGGTCGGCGATCCCGTCGAGTCGATCGACCGGCTGGCGGCGGCGCGGCCGGTGCTCGTCCACTTCTTCGACTTCGCGCAGCTCAACTCGGTCCGCATCCTTCCCTACCTGCGCGCATGGCGGGAGCGCTACGAGGGCGACGGCCTCGCTCTGCTCGGCGTGCACTCCCCCCGCTTCCCGTTCACCCAGGACCGCGACGTCGTCGCCGGTGCCGCGGAGCGGCTCGGGATCGGCTGGCCGATCGCGGTCGACCGCGAGTTCGCGCTCTGGAGGCTGTATGAGCCGCACGGATGGCCGGCCCTCTTCCTCTGGGGACGGGGCGGTGCGCTGCGCTGGTATCACCTCGGCGAGGGTGAGTACGCGGGCACGGAGGAGCTGATCCGCGAGGTCCTGCCCGACGCGAATGGCGACCGCGACTGGCCGCCGCTGCTCGATCCGATTCGGCCCTCGGACGCCCCGGGGGTCGAGGTGATCGCCCCGACCGCCGAGCTCTTCCCGGGCGGATCGACCGAGGAGCCCTGGTCCGCGACCGAGGGCATCTCGTCGCTGGAATTCGAGTACGAGGCGGGCGGCGCCTACGCGGCCACGGACGGCGAGGGCCGAATCGAGGTCAGCGTCGACGGCCAGAAGCGCGATTCGATCGAGGTGACGCACCCGGGCCTGCAGGAGCTGACCGCGCACGAGCGGACGGAGAGCCGTGCACTGAGCCTCCAGCCGTCTCCCGGCCTCCTGATCTACTCGATTCAGTTCGCGGCCGCGGTGCCCTGAGCCCCGGCGAGCTCCTTGCGGATCTCACCGGGCAGCATGAAGCGGACGTCCTCGTGGACGGTCATCAGCTCGGAGACGTCGTCGGCGCCGCGGTCGCGGAAGAAGGTGACAAGCGCCTCGACCAGCTCCTCCGGGGCGCTGGCGCCGGAGGTGATGCCGACCGTCGCGACTCCCTCGAGCCACTCCTCCTGCACCTGAGAGTGGTTGTCGATCAGATGGGAGGCTGCGCCGTGCTCGCGCGCGACCTCCACCAGCCGGTTCGAGTTCGATGAGTTCGTGGAGCCGATCACCAGGACCAGCTCGCACTCCTCGGCGAGTGCCCTGACGGACTGCTGGCGGTTGGTGGTCGCGTAACAGATGTCATCGGTCTTCGGCCCGACTACGTTCGGGAACTTCTCCTTCAGGCGGGCGATGATCGAGGAGGTCTCGTCCACCGAGAGCGTGGTCTGGGTGATGTAGGCGATCCGGTCGGGGTCGTCGACCTCGAGGTCGTCGACGTCGGACTCCGTCTGCACGAGGACGGTTCGCTCCGGGGCCTCGCCGGTCGTCCCCTCGACCTCCTCGTGGCCCTCGTGGCCGATCAGGACGATCGTGTAGCCGTCGGTGGCGAACTTGCGGGCCTCGACGTGGACCTTGGTGACCAGCGGGCAGGTCGCGTCGATGGTGCGCAGGCGACGCTTCTCCGCGTTCTCGTGGACGCTCGGGGCGACGCCGTGCGCGGAGAAGACGACCATCTCTCCCTCGGGCACCTCGGTCTCCTCCTCGACGAAGATCGCGCCCCGCTTCTCGAGCTCATGCACGACGTGCTTGTTGTGGACGATCTCCTTGCGGACGTAGATCGGCTCGCCGTAGAGAGCGAGCGCATGCTCGACCGTCTGCACGGCACGATCGACGCCCGCGCAATAGCCGCGCGGCGCCGCGAGCAGGACCTTCGACGGTCCCGCGAGGGTGTCTTCAGAGGTAGACGGCACGCCTGAGGAGGGTAGCGGCCGGGCTGTGCCGTCGAGAGGCTAGGCTTGCGCCGGATGGCACAGGGGCACATGGACAGACTGAGCTCGATCGATGCGTCGTTCCTGACGAACGAGACCTCGAGCGCACACATGCACGTCGGGGCGATCCTGCTCTTCGAGGGGCCGCCGCCCACCTACAACGACTTCCTGGATCACGTCCGCAGTCGCCTGCATCTGGTGCCGCGGTTCCGCCAGAAGCTCGCCTTCCCGCCGATCGAGACGGGCCGGCCCTTCTGGGTGGACGACCCCCACTTCCACCTCGCCTACCACGTCCGCCACTCAGCGCTCCCGGCGCCGGGATCGGAGGAGCAGCTGCGGAACATCGCGGGCCGGCTCTTCTCCCAGGCGCTCGACCGCTCCAAGCCGCTCTGGGAGCTCTGGCTCGTGCAGGGCATGGAGCGCAATCGCTTCGCGATCGTCACGAAGACCCACCACGCCCTCGTGGACGGGATCTCCGGCGTCGACATCGCCACTGTCCTCTTCGACGTCAAGCCGGTCCCGGAGCCGATCGAGCCCGATCGCGACTGGGTGCCGCGGCCTTCCCCCTCCTCGGCCGAGCTCGCCGCCCGCGGCGCCGCCGAGCTCAGCGAGACTCCCTTCAAGCTGGCCCGGCGCGCGATCCGCGCCGCGAGCCACCCGATGCGGACCACCCAGAAGGTCGTCGAAGCGGGCGAGGCGCTCGGCGAGGTGGCGTGGAACTTCACGAACCCGGCGCCGGATGTCCCGCTCAACACGGAGATCGGATCCCATCGCCGGTTCGCCTGGACCCGCGCGGAGCTCGGCGACTTCAAGCGGATCAAGGACGCGCTCGGCGGAACGGTCAACGACGTCGTGCTCACCGTGGTCAGCGGCGCTTTGCGCAGCTGGCTGCGCGGCCGCGGCCTGAGGACGGAGGGGCTCGAGCTGCGGGCCCTCGTCCCGGTCTCCATCCGCGCCGAGGACGAACACGGCCACCTAGGCAACCGGATCGCCGCCATGCGTGGACCGCTGCCCGTCTACATCGAGGATCCGGTCAAGCGCCTGGAGGCGGTCAAGCACGCGATGGGCAGCCTGAAGGAGTCGAAGCAGGCGCTCGGGGCTGAGGTGATCTCGCGCTTCAACGACTTCGCGCCGCCGACCCTGCTCGCCCAGGCCTCGCGGATCAACTTCTCGACCCGGCTCTTCAACCTGATCGTCACCAACGTGCCGGGGCCGCAGATCCCTCTCTACGTGCTGGGTCGCGAGCTCCAGGACGTCTTCCCCGTCGCATTCCTGCCGGAGAACCACGCGCTCGCCATCGCGATCATGTCCTACAACGGCGGCATCGACTTCGGGCTGCTCGGGGACTACGACGCGATGGAGGACATCGAGATGCTCGCCACCGGCCTCTCGGAGTCACTCGGCGATCTGCTCGCCGCCGCCGAGGCGGCCGAGGCCAGCTCCCAGGCGGACATCGCCGCGCGCAGCGACATGCCCGGCTAGCGCCTGCGCTTCCTCTTCCCCTTCTTCTTCTTCGCCTTCTTCTTCTTCAGCTTGGCGTCCGGCGTAGCGGGGGCCGCTTCGCGGTTGCCGGCATTGTCGACAGCCACCGAGTAGAAGCGATAGCGACGGTGTCGCTTGGCGTGGAAGCGCAGCTTCCCCGTGCTCGTCGTGCCGATCAGGCGGTAGGGACCGCGTTTAGCCGACGCGAACACCAGGACTTCCTTGACGCCGGAGGTGGGCGGGCTCACGCATCCGACGCTCGTCTCTGGATCGTCCCGGTCGATCTTCAGCACGACGACCGGGCGACGCTTTCGACGCTTTCGCTTGGCGCCTGCGGTCCGCAGGCGCTTTTGACGCTTTCTCTTGGCGCGGGTGATTCGCGAGCTCGGGGGGATGACGTCCGCGTTCAGGGCGGCCGTCACCGCCTGGTCGGCCCTGATCACTCCCCAGCCGACCCCGCCTCCATAGGAGCCGCAGTGGCTGGCGGTCGCCTTGATCAGGCGCACGACCTGGGTGTTCGCCATGTTGGGCCTCGCCGATCGGATCAGGGCGGCAACTCCCGCCACCTGCGGGTTCGCCATGCTCGTCCCGACGAGGTAGGCGAAGCGGTTATCGCCGTTGACCGTGGTGCGTCCGCCGACCGAGTCGTCGCTGACGCTGTTCGCCGGCCAGGTCGAGAGGATGCCCTGCTGACCGGTGCTGACCGTGTCAGAGGCCGCGCCGAAGGCGGCGACCGACACCCTGCTGGTCGACTCGGCAAAGCCCGCGAGCGCGCCGTCGTACTTGGCCGCGGTGACGACGAGGCCCCGGTCGAACCCCGAGTTGGGGCCCGTTCCCAGAGGCTGCACCCATTCCTCGGGATAGAGGCAGTTGTGTGGGTCGAACAGGAGCCCACCGCATGAGCCGTCGGGGCTCGCGGTGTTGTCCGCCGCCGCGACCAGCACTACGCCTCGCGACTGCGCGTAGCTGAGCGCCGCGGTGATCGGATCGGGAGGACAGCCGCCCAGGCTCAGGCTGATCACGTCGCTGTTGCGGTTCGCGGCCGCGGTGATTCCGTCTGCGACGTCCGAGCAGAGGCCGCCGATCTTGGCGATGAAGAGCCCGCAATGGAAGCCGATCGAGGCGATGCCGTAGCCGTTGTCGGCATCCCCGCAGGCCAGGCCGGCCGTATGCGTACCGTGACCCTCGGTGTCGGTCGTTGGTGCGCTGCTGGTCCCGAATGACGCCCCGCCGACGATGCGGGGCGCGAGATCGGGATGACCGCCGTCGACGCCGGTGTCCACCACGGCCACCTCGGCGCCGGTCCCCTTGGAGAGATCCCAGGCACGAGGGCCGCCCTCGCGGATCAGGTTCCACTGGCCGAGGTCGCCGCTGGGGGCGTGGACGTCCTGGTGGGTGAAGGCGTAGTCATTCGGCGCGTAGCGAAGCTGCACCGGGACATCCGGGCGCACGGCCTGGACCCGAGGGTCGTCGCTGAGACTGCTCCGCAGGGCCGTGAGGCCTCCGGGGCCGAGATCGACGCTGAGGGCGCCAATCTCGGGGTTCGAGGATTCGACCAGCAGGTCGTTGCGCCGGGCAACGCGATCCAGGATCCCCGCGGCGTCCGAGCGCAGCTCGTGCCAGCGAGCCCTCGCCGCGCGGCTTCGGCCGTTGGGAAGCTCGGGGGTGGAGACCATCACGACCGCGCGACCGCTCGTCACGGCCGCGTCGGTGTGCGCAGGCTGCGCCTGAGCCGCTGCGCCCCCCGCGATCGCGATCGCCGCCAGCGCGGCGATCGTGAGCCCTGCCCGTCGCATCTCACTCATCTCGACAACTTTAGGTATGGATCGGTGCGCCGCGTCGCAGTGGATGCGAGGACCCGTTTAATGACAGGGTGCCGCTCAGCGTTCAACTCGGGCTCGTGCTGGCCGTCGCCACGGCGCTCGCCTCGATCGTCGGCTTTCTCTACAAGCACCGTGGAGCGGTCGAGAGCCCGGGCGTGGACTGGCGCCGGCCCTTGTGGAGCTCGGTCGTTCTGTTCCGCTCTCGCTGGTACACGCTCGGTGTCCTGATCGCGATGGCGGGATGGGGGCTGCATGTGGGCGCGCTTTCGCTCGCCCCGATCTCGTTGGTTCAAGCGACGATCGCGGGCGGCCTCGTGCTGCTGACGGTCGTCGCCGACCGGTTCTTCGAGCATCGCGTCACACAGCGTGAATGGATCGGGGTCGCACTCGCCGCCGCCGGGCTTGCATTCCTCGCGGCGACCCTGGACGGCGACGCCAACTCGGCCCACTCGAGCTACGACGCGGCCACCCTGACCGCGTTCGTCGCGATCGTCGGGACCGCCGGGATCCTTGTCGCCGCGCTCGGGCGCGGAGCCCCGCGGGCGGGGGTTCTGCTGGGCGCCTCAGCCGGCCTGCTGTGGGCCGCCTCGGACACGTCGATCAAGGCGCTCAGCGGCCATCTGGGAGACGATTCCGCCGCCGCGATCGTCTTCAGTCCGCTGGCGGCGGTGATCCTCGCCGCCTCGCTGGTCGGCCTGCTGATCTCCGCGCGCAGCCTGCAGATCGGTCCCGCCGTCTCCGTGATCGCCGTGACCAGCGTCGCCGCGAACGCGCTCACGATCGCGGCCGGCCCGATCGTCTTCTCGGAGCCCTTCCCGGAGCACACCCTCGGTGTCGTCGCCAGGATCCTCGCGTTCGCCCTGGTGATCAGCGCGGCGGCGCTGACGCCTCCGCCCCTCGAGGCGGAGGCGCAGCTGCCGTGAGCGCCCGGAGCGGAGGCCTGCTCGATCCGGTGACGTGGCGGCTACACGCGCCGCTCCGCGCGCCGCTGCGACGCGGCGCCCTGGCGTCCGCACCCGTTGGAGTCGCCTCCCTGCTCGAGCTCGCGACCGACGAGCCGGTCTGGGGCGGGATAGCCACAGCGTCCCTCCTCAGCGGCTTCATCGCCTTCGAGGCCCCCGCGCGGGTCAGGGCGATCTGGCAGCTGGCCTTCGCGCCGATCGTCGGCGCCGCCGCCGCGCTCGGAGTTCTCTCGACGAACCCCGCGGGCCTCGCCGTCGCGGGGATGACGCTCTGCGGGATCGCCGGCGGCTACTGCGTTGCGGTCTCGCCCCGGCTCGCCGTGGCGGGGATGATGGCCGTGCTCGCGTTTCTGCTCAGCCAGGGATTCCTGCTCGACTCGGACGAGGCCCCGCGAGCCCTGGCGGCGGGAATCGCCGGGGGCCTGCTCCAGGCGCTGCTGTCGGCGAGCGTCTGGTGGCTGTCCGACCGCAGCAGCGAGACCCCGGGACTCGCAGTCCGGGCGCGGGCAGCGCGGCGGGTCCTGCGTGAGAACCTGAGCCTCAGGCATCCAAGCCTCCGGCACGCCCTGAGATGGGGCGGGGCCCTGGGCGCCGCCGTCGCGATCTACCGGCTCGTCGATCTGCAGGGACACGGCTACTGGATCCCACTCACCGTGCTGTTCGTGCTCAAACCGAGCACCGACGACACCTGGGAGAGGGTGGCCATGCGAACCGCGGGGACGATCGCCGGGTTGCTACTGGCGACCGCGCTTGCCGAAAGCCTTGGCGCGACGGCAGTCCCGGTCGCGATCGTCCTGACGATCGCCGCCGCCCTCTCCTACGCCCTGCTCACGCTCGAGTACGCGCTCTTCACCGCGGCGATCACGATCTTCGTCGTGCTCCTCACGGACGCCCTGGGCGAGGGAGCCTTCGAGGCGGCCGACCAGCGCGCCGTCGCCACCGCGCTCGGCCTCCTGCTCGCGGCGATTGCCATCGCGGTCCCTCTTGGGCGGGAGGCTCAAGCCGGCTGAGTCCGGCGCAAACTTCGCGTCCTCGGACATCACCATCGGCCAAGGCAGGTGGCGACGCCTCCAGCAGTCGGCAGCGGGCTGGAGGTTCGGCCTGATCATGTGGCGGGCGCGGCTGGGTGCTCGCCGAGGGCGCTAGTCTTGCCGGTATGGCCAACGTAGGCCCCATGGAGCTGCTCGTGGTCCTGATCATCGCGCTGCTGGTCTTCGGGCCGAAGCGCCTACCGGAGATGGGTAGCTCGCTCGGCAAGGCGATGCGCGACTTCAGATCGGCGCTCGCCGGCGAGCATGACGCCGAAGCGAAGCAGGCGCCCGAGGCGAAGCCAAAGCTGCCGGTCGCCGACGAACGGGCAAGCGAGATCGCCGACCCGGGCACCGGCGCCACGTCTACACAGAGCCGCGACCAGGTCTCCTGAGCCGGATCGGCGATCCGCGGCCGCCGGGCTTCGCGATACCTCAGACGTGCCGCCCCCCCGCCCATCATCGGCCAAGCCGCGGCCCGGCGAGGAGGAGCGCTTCGGACCGCTTTACGTGCGGCGCATGCGCAAGGAGGACGGGCGGACCCTGATCCTCTACGAGGAGCAGGGCGAGGATCGCGATCAGGGTGAGCGAGCGCCGCTTACCGATGGCGCCACACCCACATGAGCGCCTCGGGCGCGCACCGATGTCGGCTACGTGATGCCGTTCGAGAACCGGGGCGTCGAGGTCGGTACCACGCTTCACCATCCCCACGGCCAGATCTACGCCTTTCCATTCCTGCCTCCTGTCCCAGCGCTCGAGCTGGAGGCCGACCGGCGCCTCGGCGGCTGCGCGTCATGCGCCCTGCTCGGGCGCGAGCTCGACGAAGGCGAGCGGGTGGTGCACGCCGGCGAGGGCGTCGTCGCCTACGTGCCCTACGCGGCCCGGTGGCCGTATGAGGTCCACGTCGTGCTGCGCGAGCACCGGCCGAGCCCGTCGTCTGGGAGCTCAACTACCGCGGCGAACTCCATTTCCTCGACCGCGCCCGCGCCCAGGCAGCGGCGGCGGGGCTCGAAGTCCACGACGGCTGGCGTCTGTTCTGCCACGGCTGGGCGGCGGCGCTGGGCGCGGTGCTCGAGCTCGATGACGACCCCGAGCTCGGCGAGCGCTTCGCCGCGGCGGCAGCCGCGATCCGACCGGGCTAGGAGTGCATCGGGAACCTCGTCCAAGTTGGACGAGGTCACGAAATTCGGACGAACTAGAGCGAAATCAGACGCAGAATGTTTGAAAGCACAACAAAGCCCCAGCGGACGGGTCGTGGCTACTTCTTCCTCTTGCCCCTCGCGGCTTGCGCCGGCGCGGCCGTGAGCAGCAAACCGAAGCGCCGAATTCGACGTTTCGGCCCCACCTCAACGAGCCACCCGGCGGAGGCAGGCCAGGAGCACGTTCGCCTCGGGGTTCTTGATCCGGCCGTTCCTCGCGGCGTGATGGATCAGCTGGTTGGTCGCCTTCGCCCCGCCGAGCAGCGTCGCCGGATTGCCGACGCTCGTCACCACGGCGGCCATGCTGACTCCGTGGTGCTGCAAGCAGGAGTTGAGCTGCTTCGCCTCAGTCGCATTGCCGCCGAGCAGTCCGAAGGCGTTGGTCCAGGCGCCGCTGGCGACTAGGGCGGCGATCAGGCCGATTCCGATCCAGTGACCCGGGCGCAACGCGCTCAGCGCCGACATGCCTTCTCCTTGGGTGCTCTCCCCAGGCTGCCGTGCCCCTCCGGCCGGCGGGGGCAGCCTAGCTCCTGATCACACCGGTGGTCAAGGCAGGATCGACGGATGTGCGGGCGGCTGAATCACCTGTCGCGTGAACGCCCCTTCCGCGCGATCAGGGGCTGCCGGCGATCAGCATTAACTACGGGGTCGCTCCGGTAGCCGAGCACGGATGCCGCGCAGGGCGCCCGGTCGCATCATGTGTCTGTGTCGGCGAGCTACCGATCACCCGATTCGCCGCGGCGGCTGAAAACGGGGCCGGGACTGCTGCGGGTGCGTCGCATCTGGCTGCGATACCTGATCCCGGTGGCGGGCTTCATCGTCCTGGCGGGGGCCGCCGGTATGGCCGCTTTCTCGACCGACACGACGGAGTCCTACTGGGACGGGGTCTGGTGGTCGATCTCCCTGATGACAACGGTGGGCTGGTCCGGCCAGGCGCCGCACACCCTGATCGGCCATCTGATCGCGACCGCGACGATGGTGACGGGCTTCCTGCTGCTGGCCTTCACGACTGCCGCCGTGGCGTCCCTGCTCGTCCGCGAGGACGAGCAGCCCCTCGAGGAGGCCGAGCTGCGAGCCGATCAGGAGATCCTCCAGGAGGTCCGGGCCCTGAGGACGGAGGTTGCCGCCCTCAAGGCGAGCAGCAGCCAGACGAGACGGTGAGTGGGAGGGCGGCGAAGGAGCCACGCCGCGTCGGCCTCGTGCTGGCCGGGGGCGGGGCGCGAGGAGCGTACGAGGCGGGGGCGATCTCGGAGCTCCTTCCGGAGCTTGAGCGGCAGGGCAAGCGACCCGATGTGCTTGTGGGGACCAGCGTGGGAGCGATCAACGGGCGATGTCGGACGAGAACGTCGAGGCCCTCAAGCGCGGGTTTGGCGCGTACAACCGTCGAGACACCAAAGGGTTGCTGGAGGAACTCGACCCCGAGGTGGAGTTGCGTGCGTCCCTTGAGGTGATGCTCGGGGGTGACTCGACGGTCTATCGCGGGCACGAGGGAATACGCGACAACCTTCGAGACGTGGCGGAGTTTTTCGCAGAGTTCCAGATCGAGATCTCGGACATCCGCGACCTCGACGAGCGAATCGTCGCGATCGGCAAGCTCCGCGGGCGTGGCAAGGAAAGCGGGGCCGAGGTCGAAACGCCAATCGGGTACGTGGTCGAGTTCAAGAACGGCAAGGTGATCCGGATTGACGATTACCTGGAGCCCAAAGAGGCCCTCGAAGCCGCCGGGCTGTCGGAGTAGTCGCTTTTGGACGAATAGCAGCAGCGTTTGTGCCTGGAGGTTGCCTTGGCGCGGACACGATGACCAGGACGCCGACATCGCCTGGCTTCGATTCGAGGGATATGACCCCGATCGAGTGCGCGGTGAGGAGGTCGACTTCGGTCTGCGCGAGACCGACCCGGTGACCGGCAAGATCGTCGCCCTCGAGTACTGGAAGGCCAGCGAGACGCTGCCGGAGGAGTTCCTTCGGATGCTCCCCCAGCCGCCCGTGGTCGTGCCTGGCTGACTCGGCGTCGCCATCCGCGCTCCCTCTCCTTAGAGAAGGGGAGTCAGTGGTGCTCGTTCGAGACCGTCCGTCAGCGCCGGTGCCACGCGATTCCGGCATCGCGGGTTCAACGCCGCAAGAGTGCTGTTTTGCATGGGAGCGAACCTCTCCTCACCGCGAGATACTGCGTGGCGATGTCTGAGGAGAACGTGGAAAGAGTTCGCAGCTGTATCGACGCCTGGAACCGCGGTGATCTCGATGCCTGGCTGGCGGACGCCCATCCCGAGATCGAGTGGAGCTCCGAGATGGCCCGACGGGTGGAGGGTGTGGATTCTGCCTACCGGGGAATCGCGGGGCTGCGACGATTCTGGGACGAGCTTCGCTCGGTGTGGCAGCTGAGAATCGACGACTTGGAGACTCAGAGCGTCGGCGAGACGGTCGTGGCTCACGGGCACCTTCGGGCGCGCGGTGAAGCCAGCGGGATCGATTTGGAGCAACCGATCAGCTACGTGTTCGAGTTCGATGGAGGCTTGGCACGAAGGGTGCGCGGATACTTCAACCACGAAGAAGCCCTCGAAGCGGCCGGGCTGTCGGAGTAGCGCGAGGCCCGAAACGGCGTGTTCAAGCAGGCCGCGCGCCGTCCAGACCGAGCGGAGCTGAGATCGATCAGGCGCCGAAGGACTCGACGCGCCGCTTTGCCTCCTTCAGCCCAGCGCCCGTCTCCTCCTGGTAGGCCTTGATCGCCTCGACCTTGCGTCCGACCGAGAGCAACTCTCGTATCATCCTGGTCGGGTGCGCGCTGCCGAAGGTGAATTTGGGTGCGCGCCCGGTGCGCGGTCGGGTTCAGACGGCGGGGATCAAGAAGCCGAAACCCCCCCTGAGCAGGGGTTTCCCCGGCTCAGTACCCCAGCGCGAACTTCGCGTCCTCGGACATCATCACCGGCAGGCGTCGTGACGGCGCGTGGCGCTGCGTGTCGTCGTGTTCGTCATTTGCAGGGATTCGTGGTTGCTGACGATCGTCGTGACGGCGCGTATCGATGCGTTCGGGGTCGTGCGTTGGAATCCGTTGGATATTCGGAGCCTAGCTGCGCTTCGTGCGCTGCCTGTACTGCGGGGTGGTAGGCTCACACTTTTCGGAGTGGCTGATCCCGCTGGTGCGGTGCTTCCGATGTGCGCGTACCGCGCTGGCGGACGAGAGCATCCCGCATCCCGCACCGTCTTATATGGCAGTCCCTCGGAGATGTGGTTGAACAGCTCTAGGCAAAGCATGTTGAAGAGGGGCGGCATAAGCGTTCCCCGAACGGCTCTTCTGGCCAGGACTCAGGAGCTCGGCCTGAAAGGGGCCAAAGCTGGCCTGGAACCATCAGAAAGCGAGTGTCTGAGGAAGCCAGCGAGGCCCTCAAGCGTCCCGGGATCGTCGCCGGTGATATCGCGGAAATCTTGGGAGTCAGACCACAGGCTGGGCGTTTCCCATGAATCCTGGACATCCGCAAGCGCCAGCTCGCCGGAGACGACCCGCCAGGCCGAACCAGATCCCGCAGCTGACGTGCGCCGTCTGAAGTCCTGAAGTGTTTCGGCGAGAACCAGATTCGCCGCGTCTTGTCCTAGACGGGTGACCACCCCAGGCTGCGTAGCACTGCCGGATTCCGGAGCGCTCCAACTGCTCGGGATCGGCTTCGAGCCTCTCAACCGGCGACATCCCTTCGTAGATCTCATCTGCTCATTGCTCCTCGAAGGCGCTCATGCCAATGGGACTGATGAACCCCTGTTCGTGCAGGTAGTTGGGACCGCCATTCGGTTGTTGAACCGCACTCGAGGATGCCGTATCGCTCGATGAACTCGACGATCTCCTCATTGCTGTCGAGGTTCAGCTCAACGAGTTCCAGATAGTGCTCGCCCAGTCGGTGACGGTGAGCAACAGAGTTCTGAAAGCGATCCACCCCCCGCCCATGTAGAGCATGTTCCAGAGCGGTTCCTCACGCCGTAGTACTTCGGGTCAACGACGCCAGCCAGGCGCTTCCAGCAGGAACCCTTCACCCTCGGGTCGTATCGCGGTCGAGGAGGTCGATAGTCCTGCTCCGGGAAGGGGAGCGGGTCGGGCGGCCACGGCGTCAGCTCTACTCGTGCGGGCTCCGTCATAGCGTCAGGTCTTAACTCTAGCCATAGCTGATGCACACGTCCTTACTGTGGGGTGCATCAGGGCTACTTGTAGCCCAACACCTAACAAGGAGGACAATATGACCCCCCGAAGGCTCGAAGAGTTCCCTTCAACCGGACAGCAGCGGTACGACTGGGAGGAGCTGCTTGACGGCTCCCCCTGGGAGTTGGTCGCAGGCGTGGATTTCGGCGGCAAGCCCAACACGTTCGCGAGCAACGCCCGACAACAAGGCACAAGCGTGGCGGTCGAGTGCGCGTCCGGCATTTCCAGAAGGAAGAGCCGGAGCGCCTGGTGATCCAGTTCCTCAAGGACTAGCCGCCGATGGCGAAGCGGCGACAACGACAGGTGCGACCAAGGTCGCCACCAACGGAGTACAGGAAGCCCCGCCAGTGCGGGGCTCTTTGTTTTTCCAGACCGACCGTGAAGTAGCGTCGGGTCAATGCTGCTGGACGACGCACTTGATGACCCGATGCTGGCTGAGATGGCCTTGCAACGACTCGCGGCGAAGATCCAAACGACCCGCGCCCACGTGTCAGGCGCCCTAGCGGACGCAAGACTTCGCGTGGAGCGCACCCGAGAACACATCGCGGATCTCGAACATCGCGTTGAAGAGTGGCGTCAGTCGCAGCAGCCAGCGTTCGGCAGGCCGAGGGAGGCCGTCTGGTCGGGGTTAGTCACAGCGGACCGCCGCTTCCGCGCATGATCAATTTGATCATCGGGGAATCGGTCCAGAACCTACGCACCAGTCTCGACTACCTCATCTATGGGCTGGCGTGGCTTGATTCGGTCGTCATCAAAAACAGACGCAGTTCCCCATAACGGACCTGCCGAAAGACTTCAAATCCGAGCAGTCTCGACTCCCCGGGCTGACAGCGGAGCACGTAGATGCCGTCCGCGACCTCCAGCCGTTTGCGGGGTGCAGCTGGACCGCGCCGCTGCGTGATCGCTCGAACCAGGACAAGCACTGGGCGCTCAACGCGCAATCGGGCAGGGACGGTGACGGCCACCAACATCGGGCAACCCGAGTTCGAAACAAAGATGGACGTTCGGATCCTCTTCGAGGACGACACCAACGTTCTCGAGTGGTTGGAAGAAGTCGCCACGAACGTCAGCAATGTCCTCGATCGCTTCGCCCCTGAATTCGAGAGCCCGGTGAACCTGGAGTTCCGTGGGTTGCGCCTCGAAATCCGAATGAACTAGCTGTCGAGACGCAGGACTGGGCGTTACGACGCCACCTCTTCAACAACCCGCCAATCCGGATCGGCGCTCAGCACTCCGTCTCCCGATTCCATTCGGATTCCGGAAGAAGTGATGCGTTCCGCCGCCAGGCGTCCGCGCTGAGCAGGAGCGCCTTGGTCACGCGAAGATCACGATCGACGCGGTCGGCGTCTGCTGACCGGTCGAGTGGCGGCGCGGGCTCGGTCGGAACGGCACTGCGAGTACGTTCGGGACGTACGACCACATCGAGAGTCAGCGACGAGGACACCACGTCATCTACATCCGCAGCGGGCTTCGCGGTCCGGAGTTGGCGGTGACCGCTCTTCATGAATTAGTCCACGCGCTGCAAGTTGAGCGAACGGGTGGGTGGGAGTTCCGGGGGCGATTGGAACCGGCGAGGAGGAAGTGGAAGCGGAGCGCACGGCTGTCGGCATCATGGCTCAGCATGGCGACAAGCGGGCGCTGCACGAGTGGGGGGTTTTCAGCGAGGAGGACGCTCGGATGCTGGCGCTGATCGACGCGACCGTGCATTGGCGCGAGCCCGAGGACTTGTGACTTGCCAGGCCTCGCAGGCCCGCTGGATCTCGTCCGGGGTTCCATGCCGGAGACTCTGTCTCTCGATGTAGGCGGCTAGCTCGGATCGTTCCTCCGCGTTTAGCTCGGGGCAGGCGAATGTGATTGCTTGGTCTGCGTTCATGTGGCTCCTATCGGTCGGGTCGTAATCGTTTACGCCTCCGCACTCGCCCGTTGGAAAATCGTTGGAAATTCGGCCTCTCGACCCGATCAGCAGGACGCGAAAACCCGCGTTTTGCAGGGCTTAGTAGCCCAGAGCGAACTTCGCGTCCTCAGACATCATCTCCGGGGACCAGGGCGGGTCGAAGACCATCTTCGGGTGGACCTTCTCGATCCCCTGAAGCTGGCCGACGAACTCCCGCATCTGCTCCGAGACCTGCGGCCCGATCGGGCAGGCGGGGGTAGTCAACGTGAAGGTGATGAAGGCTTCGGGGCCCTCGAGCTCGACGTCGTAGACGAGGCCGAGGGAAACGAAGTCGAGCCCGAGCTCGGGATCGATGACCTCCTCGAGCGCCTCGTATACGTCCTCTTCGGTTGTCGTCTCAGTTGCCATTCCTCAGCCTCCAGCGACCCAGTTGCCGCCTCGATTGACCTCCAACACGTTGCGTGGATCCTCAGCGTAGTCGGGCTTCGCCCGCTCCTCGGTGGACTTTCCGCCAGGCGCCTCGCTCGGTGCCAACGCGATCTTCACAACCGCCCACTCGCCTGGCTCTTGCTCGGCGACCAGCCAGGTCGGACATCATCTCCGGGGACCAGGGCGGGTCGAAGACCATCTTCGGGTGGACCTTCTCGATCCCCTGAAGCTGGCCGACGAACTCCCGCATCTGCTCCGAGACCTGCGGCCCGATCGGGCAGGCGGGGGTAGTCAACGTGAAGGTGATGAAGGCTTCGGGGCCCTCGAGCTCGACGTCGTAGACGAGGCCGAGGGAGACGAAGTCGAGCCCGAGCTCGGGATCGATGACCTCCTCGAGCGCCTCGTATACGTCCTCTTCGGTTGTCGTCTCAGTTGCCATTCCTCAGCCTCCCTCAGGGTAGTCCGGTCTGGGCCGCGCCTCGGGATGCTCGTCCGCCATCCGGTCACGTTCGCGTTGTGCCTGGTTGCGATTCATCCGAAACAAGGATAGGGGGCCGGCTTCCCCGCCTGCCGAAGAGCGCCGTGGGTAGCCTTGCGAGGCCGTGATCTTCCTCGTCCTGATCTTCATCGTCGTGCCGATCGCGGAGCTCTACGTGATCATCCAGGTCGGCGGCGCGATCGGGATCGGGCCGACGATCCTGGTCTTGGTCCTGGACAGCCTCATCGGCGCGATGCTGCTCAGGGCCCAGGGAAGAGCGGCCTGGGTGCGCTTCAACCGGGCTCTCTCCGAGGGGCGCATGCCTCACAAGGAGGTCTTCGACGGCGTCCTGGTCATCTTCGGCGGAGCGCTCCTGCTCACGCCCGGGTTCATCACCGACGTCCTCGGACTGATCCTGCTGATTCCGCCGACGCGAGCGATCGTGCGCCGGATCGCCTCCCGCACGGTGCGGCGACGGCTCGCCACTGGAGGGGCGGCCACGATCTGGTCCTTCGGACGCACGCAACGACCGCCCCGCACCCGCCCCTCCCCGGGCGGCCCAGGAGAAGCGGCCGGCCCGCCTCCGGGAGGTCCCGTCCCGGAGGACCCCTTCGACTGGGAGGAGCCCCAGGCGCCTCCCCGCACCGGGCCCCGTCCGGGCGACATCGAGGGCACTGGGCATGAGATCGGCGACGAGGACGAGCTGCCGCCCGGCCGGGAGCCGTTCGGCGGATGAACGCCGAGACCGGTGCCTTCGTCCGCGGTTTCGCCGACCTCGCCCGCGGCAGGGCGGGCGTCGCCTGGAGCCTCGCCGGCGGCGGCGCGGTGACTCTCGAGGGCGGCGAGGCCTCCTCGAAAGGCGTTGACGCCGTAGACCCCGATTCCGACGAGCGATGGAGCTTCTACGCGCCGCTGGATGGCGATCCGCTGCATAACGCCACGATCTTTCGGCACATCACGGTCGAGACCGCGGAGGGCATGATCGTTTGTACGGCCACCGGGCAGCGGGACATCGCCGGACACGGAGACGAGCGCACCTCCGCGACGCTCCGCGCCCGCGGCGAAGACGTTCCCTACGAGGAGGCGCTGATCTCGACTCAGTACGACGCGGCCGGGGACCCAACGCGCTTCGGTCTCGAGCTGTGGCCGCCGGACGCCGACCAGACCACGCGCGCCGCGGCGACGCGGGTCTCCGGGTCTCCGCTCGGCGGTGCCCGGAGCGGCGACGTCTGGGCCGGCCTCTTCCGGTGTCACACCGATGGCGCGGAGGGGGCAGGCACCTACCTGCTCTGGCGCGCGTGAGCGAGACGGGCCGGATCACCGCGGTGATCTCGGACTTCGGCGGGGTTCTGACCACGCCGCTCGTCCAGTCGTTCGCCGCGGTTCAGGACGAGACCGGGATCCCGTTCGAGGAGCTCGCCAAGGCGATGGGCCGGATCGAGGCCGATGAGGGAAGGCACCCTCTCTACGAGCTGGAGAAGGGCAAGCTCAGCGAGGTCGACTTCCTCGCGAAGCTGGGCGACGCGCTGGAGCCGGCGCTCGGCCACCGGCCGGAGCTGCACCGCTTCCGGGAGATCTACTTCGAGGCGCTCCACCCCAACCCGCCGATGATCGACCTGATGCGCGACGCCAAGGACGCCGGTCACCGGATGGGGATGCTCACCAACAACGTCCGGGAGTGGGAGCCGCTCTGGCGCTCCATGCTCCCGGTGGACGAGATCTTCGAGGTGGTGGTCGACTCGGGGTTCGTCGGCTGTCGCAAGCCGGAGCCCGAGATCTACGAGATGACCTTCGAGCGGCTCGGCGTCTCCGCGGAGGAGTGCCTCTTCATCGACGACGTCGACGTCAACTGCGCCGCCGCCTGCAAGCTCGGCATGTCAGCGGTCCAGTACCAGCACAACGACCAGGCGATCCCCGAGATCCGGGAGGCGCTCGGCCTCTGACAGCCGCCTAATTGTCGCTGCCGTAGCGGTCCCACATGTAGAGCTCGGTCGCCTCTCGGCAGAGCTCCATCACGCGGGGCGGGGAGAGAAACTCCAGCACGAGGTCCAGGGCGCGCTCCTCGGAGATCCCCTCCTCGAAGGCCTCCTCTCCCCGGAAGCCGGCGGCGAGCTTGAGGGCCTCGCGGCGGTGATCGCCGAGCGAGTCGAACGCTCCCATCAGGAAGTCCCGGTTGGGCAGCGGCTGGCCGACCTCCATCGATCCATGCCAGGCGGCGAGCATCGAGATGTCGTGCTCGTCGAGCTCGGAGATCGCCTTGGCGTAGTGCTCCTGGAGCTCCTCGTCGGGAATCTCGTCGACCCAGGCGCGAACCGCCTCGCCGAGGAGTTGGCGGCGGGCCTCCCGGCCCACGGAGTCGGCAATCGCCCTGATGGCGTCGGCCGGGTCTACGAAGCAAAGTGTCATTTCGGTGGGGCCTCCCGTGCTTGGCTCTGGAGGTGTGACGTAAGCCCAAAGTAGAGTCGCCCCCGGCGGAAAAAGTCCGTCCCGGGTTTCCGCGCGTTATGCGGGATTCAGCGCGGTTTTCGGCGCCCCGGCGCGGCCTATCCTGGCTCACATGCCTCTGGATCTGATCGTCGGGCCTCCGAACTCGGGCCGCACCGGCGCGATCCTCGACGGCTTCAGAGCGGCATTCGGGCGCGACCCGGTCCTCGTGGTCCCCACCGTGGATGACGTGGAGCGCTTCGAGGAGGAGCTCACCCGCGGCGGCGGTGCCGTCATCGGCGCGACGGTCGGGACCTTCGACGAGCTCTTCGCCCTGGTCGCGCGCGCCACGGGCGCCCCGGCGGGGCCGGCCGTCAGCCGCATCCAGCGACTGCGGCTGGCCCAGGAGGCGGCGTCACGCGCGCAGCTGCGGATCCTCGCGGCCTCCTCGCGACGGCCCGGGTTCCCGGCGGCGCTCGAGGAGCTCGTCTCCGAGCTGCAGGCCGCGTTGGTCGATCCGGCGGCACTGGAGGAGCAGGCGCGGGAGGCGGGTCAGTACGAGCTCGAGATCGCCTCCCTGTACGCGGCCTACGTCGGAATCCGCGATGAGCTCAGTCTGCACGACGACCATTCTCTGGCTGCGAAGACGACCACGGCCCTGCGAACCGGCTCCGAGGGCTGGGGCGCGCGACCGGTCTTCCTCTACGGCTTCGACGATCTGACCGTCGAGCAGCTCGAGCTGGTTCGCGAGCTCTCTGCTCACACGCAGGTCACGGTCGCTCTGCCTTGGGAGGACAGGGAGTTGCTGACGCAGGCGCGCGGCGCGCTCTTCGCGCAGCTTCGCGACGTCCGGGGCACCTCGATCGAGCGGCTCGAGGCCGAGTCGCGGTTCACGAGCAGCGCGACCCTGTTCGAGCTCGAACGCCGCTTCGGAGCGCCTGCCGGCGGCGACCCAATCGAGAACGACGGCGGGGTCAGGCTGCTCGCGTCGGCCGGTGAGCTCGCGGAGGTCGAGGCCGTCGGGGCTGAGGTGGCCCGGCTGCTCAGCGAAGGGACCCCGGCTCGAGAGATCGCCGTCGTCCTGCGCGATCCGCGCTCGGCCGGGCCGCTCTACCAGCGAGTGCTCTCCCGGTTCGGGATTCCGGTCGCCGTGCAGGCCGATCTCGCGGCCACCCGGACGGCGACGGGTACCGGGCTGATCGCCCTGCTTCGGGCGGCGGTCGGACGTGGCCGGGCCGCCGACCTGCTCGCCTACCTGCGCACGCCGGGGGTCGCGGCGCCGTCCGCGGTGGACTGGTTCGAGCGCAGGCTGCTTCGGGGCCGGCTCCGAACGGCGGACGAGGCCTGGGATGTCTGGCGATACAAACGGGACAACGGGGACCGCGGGCTGCCGGAGCTGGGAAAGCTGCGCGAGGCGGGATCCGGATCGGCCCTGCTCCGCGAGGCCGGCAAGCAGGCCCGCTGGATCGCGGAGTCGGCCGTGCGCCACCAGGGCGCCGTGGCCGGAGAGGAACGGGCGCTCGAGCTGCGCACCGGAGCCGAGATTGAGAAGGCACTCGCCGAGCTCGCCGAGCTCGATCTCCCCCACTCCGCGCAGGACGTGATCGCCGCGATCTCCGCCCTGGACGTGCCGATGTGGCGAGGACCGACGGAGGGCCGGGTGCGCGTGATCAGCCCGTACCGGGCCCGTGCACGCCGCGTCGCCCAGATGTTCATCTGCTCCATGCAGGATGGGGATTTCCCGCGGCGAGATACCGGCGGCCCGCTGCTCTCGGACGAAGCCCGGAGGGCACTGGCGCTCCCTGAGAGGAAGAAGGCCGAGATCGAGGACCGCTACCTGCTCTCGGTCTGCCTCTCCCGACCGAAGGAGCGGCTCTGGCTGTCGTGGCGCAGCGCGGACGACGAGGGCGGCGCGACATCGCGGTCCCCGTTCGTCGACGAGGTCCGGGAGCTGCTCGCGCCGGCGCTTCCCGACGGTCTGGAGGAGCGCGACGAGGCGATCGTCGCCGAGGCCGGCGGCCGCGGACTGGCCCAGTCGGTGTTCGACGCAGCCTCGGCGCCGAGCGAGCGCGAGCTGGCCAGGGCAAGGGCGGCGACCGGCCCGCGCACCGACAACGGCCGGCTCCGGCCCGGACCGCTGCGGCTCGACCCGGTGCTCGAGCGGATGAGGGAGATCAAGCTGTTCGGCCCGTCCACCCTGGAGGAGTACGCGGTCTGCCCATATCGCTGGTTCATCGGGCACGAGCTGAAGCCGCAGTCGATCGGCCCGGAGGAGGAGCCGCTGACCAGCGGCCAGATCGCCCACAAGGTCCTCGAGGCGCTCTATGAGGATCCGCCCGGGCCAGAGCCTCGCCCGACGTCGGAGACCCTGGACGAGTGGCGCCTGCGGGCTCGCGAGTTGATCACCGAGAAGGGAACGACGCGGCTTCCGCGTGAGCTGGCGGACACCGCCGCCGCGCTCCACCGCGTCGAGGGCCTGGTCCTGGCTTTCCTCGCGGACGAGGCGGGCACGGGGACGGCATTCGAGCCGGCCCGCACCGAGGCCGCGTTCGGCTTCGAGGGATCCGAGAAGGGCCCGCTGCGGCTGGCGGGCGGCGGCGTCCACGGCATGATCGACCGGATCGATCTCGGCCCCGCGGGGGAGGCGCTGGTTCAGGACTACAAGTCGGGGGGCAAGGTCGACGGTGGGGCCGGGATGCTCGAGAAGCGCGGCAGGCTCCAGCTCCAGCTCTACATGCTGGCCGCGCGGGAGCTCTGGGGTCACGACCTGGCCGGAGGCCTCTACCGCCCCCTGGGCGGCACGGGCGATCGCACCCCCAAGGGCCTCCTGCGGAAGGAGCTCGCCGCGGAGCTCGCCGGCCTCGACCCCAGGCCCGGGGACCACCTCGACGAGGAGGCCTTCGAGCAGGCACTCGATGACGCCCGAGCGAAGGCCGAGGGTATCGTCGCCGCGGTCCAGGCCGGCAAGGTGATCCGCGATCCGATCGGCGGCAGCTGTCCGGAGTACTGCAGCTTCCAGCCGATCTGCCGCCGCGAGCGCGGTCTCCCCGACGAGGAGCCCTGGTCCAAGGAGGACGAGGAGGAATGAGCGCGCCGAGGACCGAGCAGCAGCGCGCGGCCGTCGACGGCAGGGACCGCGACGTCTTCCTGCGCGCCGGGGCGGGCACCGGCAAGACCACCGTCCTGGTCGACCGCTTCTGCGCGGCGGCGCTCGACCCGGAGGGCGGGGTCGAGCGGATCCTCGCCTTCACCTTCACCGAGCGCGCCGCGGACCAGCTCCGCCGGCGGATCCGCGAGGAGCTCTCGGCGAGGATCCGCGAGGCGGAGGGCGAGCAGCTGGAGGAGCTCACCGACGCGCTCGGCGCCACGGACCGTGCCTGGATCTCGACCATCCACGGCTTCTGCCGGCGTGTGCTCGCCTCCCATCCGGCCGCCGCCGGGATCGACCCGCGCTTCCGGGTAGTCGACGAGGCCGAGGCCGAGCGCCTCGCCGCGCGAGCCTTCGACTCCGCGCTCGAATCACTGGTCGCATCCGGCGAGCCGGAGGCGCTCGAGCTCGCCGCGGCCAACCGGCGCCGGACTCTCCTGGAGATGACCAGGAGCGCCTACGACGAGCTGCGCAGCCACGGCGATCCGAGGCCTGAGCTGCCGCAGATGTCGCCGCCGGACACGGTGGCGGCCCTCGGCTCCTTGATCGAGGTGGCCCGGGAGGCCCACGCCGAGTGCGGGGAGGCGAGCGGAAAGGGGGTCGCGAGCCGCGAGCGGATCGCGGCGGCCACCGAACTGGACGCTGCCGCCTCGCCCGACGAGGTTCTCCTGGAGACCCTCCGGGGTCTGGAGATCAAGTCGAAGGCGGAGGCCTTCAAGGGCGAGGCGTGCAAGCGCTACACCGATGCGCTCAAGCGAGCACAGGCCGCGGTCGCGGCCCACGTCCTGGGGCCGGCCTACGAGCAGCTCCGGGAGCTCGTCGTTCAGTTCGGCATCCGCTACGAAGAGCTCAAGGCGGAGCGCGCCGCACTCGACTTCGAGGACCTCCAGCTGAAGACCGTCGAGCTGCTCAGCTCATCAGAGGCCCTGCGCAGCCGCTACCGCGAGCAGTTCGACCACCTGATGGTCGACGAGTTCCAGGACACCAACGGCCTGCAGCTGCGGCTGATCGAGCAGCTGCGCGGCCCCGACACGCGGCTCTTCCTCGTCGGGGACGAGTTCCAGTCGATCTACGGCTTCCGGCACGCGGACGTCGAGGTCTACCGGCGCCAGCATCGCCGGTTCGCCGAGCGCGAGGAGCCCCGCGGCGTGGCGCTGCCGCTGACTGGCAACTTCAGGGCCGCCCCGCAGCTGGTCGCCGCCACCAACGCGATCGGCGGGGCGCTGCTCGACGGCTTCGAGCCGCTGACCGCTTTCGTCGATCAGCCGGCAGACCAGGGGCCCGCGGTGGAATTGCTCCTGACCGTGGACGACAAGAAGAAGTGGGAGGCCGAGGAGACGAAGCTGCCGCGCCTGCCCGACGATCCGAGCTCGGGGTCGAAGGTGGCGGAGGCGAGGCGACTCGCGGGCCGGCTGCGCGAGCTGGTCGACGAGGGTGAGGACCCGGCCGAGATCGTCGTCCTGATGCGCGCCTTCACCCATGTCGCCGCGGTCGAGCGCGCGCTGGGCGACGCCGGGCTCGATCCCTACGTGGTCGGCGGGCGAGGCTTCTGGTCCCAGCAGCAGATCGACGACCTGCGCTGCCTGCTTGCGGTGATCGCCAACCCCCTCGACGACGAGGCCCTCTTCGGGGCGCTCGCCTCCCCAGCCTGCGCGCTCCTTCCGGACACTCTCTGGCTGCTGCGCAGGGCGGCCACCGTCCGGGGCGAAGGCGGCCGCGAGCGCTTCGATCACATCTGGCCCCTGGTGATGGGCCTGGTCGAGACGGGGACGGTGAGCCGCGGTGACGCCGAGGCGGCGGCGCTGATCCCGGCCGAGGAGCTGAACCGCATCGCCGCCTTCGCCGGCGTGCTCGGCGAGCTGCGCAAGCGGTCCACGGAGGGCGGGCTGGAGGCGCTGGTCGAGCGCACCGCCACCGGCTTCGACTACGACCTGGCGACCCTGAGGCGATCCGACGGGACCGCCAGGTGGGCGAACGTGCGCAAGCTGATGCGGCTGGCTCGCGAGTTCGAGACGAGCGAGGGCCCGGACCTCGGGGCCTTCCTCGAGTACCTCGACACTCGGGCGGCCAGCCGTGACCGCGAGGCCGAGGCGGCGACCCGGGCCGAGGGCCACGCCGGGGTAAGGGTGATGACGGTGCATGGCGCCAAGGGCCTCGAGTTCGGCGTCGTTGCGGTGGCGGATCTCGGCCGCAACCTCCAGCTCGGCTGGACCCCGCTCCGGGTAGACCCGGCGGAGGTGTCTGTGGCCGCCGTTGATGCCGAGGACGGTCCCGAGGGCAGCGAGCTCGCGCGGGTAGGCGTCCAGCTCGGACGCCTGGGCCGCCCGTCCGAGCGCCTGCACGACTATCAGGAGCTCACCGAGCTCGCCGCCGAGCGCGACGCCGAGGAGGAGGCCCGCCTCGCGTACGTCGCCGCCACGCGAGCCAAGCGCCGGCTGCTCCTCAGCGGGACCTTCAACCCCAACTTGCTGAACCAGCATGCCACGGGTTCCTCCGCGCTCCGCTCGGAGGACCCTCGCACCTACGCCCGCAAGCCGATCGCGCTCCAGCTGATCCGCTCGCTGCTCGAAGGCGACGTCACCGAGCGCGACATCGAGCTGCCGGCCGCGGGCGATGATCACCCCGCGGGCAGCCTGCGCCTCAGCGTCAGCGAGCCGGAGCCTGGGGTCGGCTCCTCCCTGCTCGTGTCACGGGAGCCCGAGCCGGTCCCTGAGCCCGCCGCGGACGCTGAGCCACCGCTCGGGCGCCCCGAGGTCCCGCCGGCGTTGATCGGCGGGCTCTCCTATTCCGCGCTCTCGGGCTTCGAGAACTGCGGCTATCGCTTCTACGTCGAGCGGGTGCTCGGCGTCGGAGAGCCCGAGGTAGCCTCGGCAGGCGAGGCCAACGGAGAGTCACCGGGTCCCGAGATCCGGCGCCGGTTCGGCCCGGGGGTCGCCGTCCACGCCCTGCTCGAGTGGAGCGCGCGCAACCGCTGGCGCGAGCCGGATGCCGAGCGCGCGGCGACGGCCCTGCGCGAGCAGGGCCTCGACGCGGGCGAGGAGCTGATCGCGGTCGCGCTCGAGCTCACCGGGGCGTTTCTCGGTTCGGGGATCCGGGAGGAGATCGGCGACGGCAGGGTGAGCGCGGAGGTCCCCTTCGTCCTCTCGGTGGGCGGCACGCTCGTCCGTGGCTCGATCGACCTGCTGGTGGAGCGGACCGACGGCTCGGTGCTGGTAGTCGATTACAAGACCGACCGGCTCAACGGCCGCGAGCCGGCGGAGATCGTCTCCCGGTACTCGGTCCAGCGGGATCTCTACGCGCTCGCCGCCGCCGCGCGCGGCATGCCCCTCGAGACCGCCTACGTCTTTCTCGAGCGACCGGACCCGCCGGTCCGGCAGGGCTTCGGCGACACCGAGCTCGGCGCGGCGCGGGAGCGGGTCGAGGCACTGCTCGAGAGGCTCGCCGCCGGACGCTTCGACGTCACCCACCACCCGCACCGCTCCCTGTGCCTGGACTGCCCCGCGCGCGAGCGGCTCTGCAGCCACGAGACCGCCGCGCAGATGCGCGAGGACCCGGATCCCCCCATCGTCCCCGCCGGCGACGTTCAGCCGGCCGATGGGCGTGACTGCGAGCCCCAGCTCAGCCTGCTGGAGGGCCCGTGAGCGAGCGGCGCCTCGGCCTGTTCGGTTACGGCTCCCTCGTCCTGCACGAGAGCGCGTCGATGACGCTCGGGCGCCCTGTTCGCGATATGCGGCTCGCGCGACTGCACGACTGGAAGCGGCGCTTCTCCGAGAGACGCGACAACCTGACCTGCGAGAAGACGTTCGAATGCGCCGAGGGCTGGCGACCGGAGTGGGTCCTGGGTCTCAACGTGGAGCAGGGCGAGGACGACGGCGGCGCCGTCAACGGCGTCGTCATCGAGCTGACCGAGGCCGAGCTCGACCGGCTCGACATCAGGGAGATCCGCTACGACCGGGTGGAGGTGACCGGATCGGTCGAGGGCGAGGACCTGCCGGAGCGGATCGTCACCTACTCGGCCAAGCCGTTTCACTTCGCGCCGGAGCCGCCGGAGGACTCGATCATCCTGGCGACCTACGCCGCGGCCGTCGAGCGGGGGTTCGAATCACTCGGCCCCGGTGAGCTCGATCACTATGTCGCCACGACCCCCTACCCGGTCGATCGACACGAGGCGACGCTGGTGATCGACAAGATCCCGGAGGGCAACCCGCGGGAGTGGTGATGGGCTTCGCGATCAGATCGCGGCCACGGGCGGCCAGCTTCGCCCTTCGCTCCGAAGACGGGTGGCCTGGTGGCCGCTAGGCGCGGTGCCAGCGACGGGCCCAGTCGCGGAGCTCGCCCATCACCGGCTCCAGGGAGTGGCCCTTCGGGGTGAGCTCGTAGCTCACGCGCACGCGGTTGCCGGGCTGGACCTCACGCTGGACGAGGCCGGCCTTCTCGAGCTCCTTCAGCCGGCAGGAGAGCAGCCGGTCCGACATGCCGGGAACGGATTCCTTCAGCTCGGCGAAGTGAAGTGGCCCGTCGGTCAGGGCGTAGAGGATCGCCCCGGCCCAACGGCGGCCGATCAGCTCCACGGCACCGTGATAGTGCCGACACACTTGTCTTGGCTTGGCCTCCCCCCTGGGCGGGCCAGTGCCGGACTGCGTCTTCACTGCCCTTCAAGCTTACCGATCGTAAGGGCCGGTCAAACGGGGTAAGCCGCAGTCAGCCGGTGCAGGGGCCGGTGCCGACTTCGCCCGTCGCGTCGCTCAGGGCGCGTGCCACCACGGCGTTCGGCACCGCGTAGCCGCCCGGCTTGCCCTGCGTCGTGGCGGCGAACACGGTCCCCATCACCTTGCCGGCGCCGTCCACCAGCGGGCCGCCTGAGTTGCCGCTGCGGACCTCGCCGCGGAGCGCCGTGAGCTCGCGGGTGATCGGTCCGCGACCGTAGGAATCCTGGGTGACGACCGGCCCGGTGACCCCGACACGCGCCGGCGTGGTCTCGAATGGGCCGTTCTCCGGATATCCGAGGACGGCGCCGGGAGTCCCGCTGCGCACGTCCGACGACAGCGAGAGGGGCGTCCCGCCGAGCCCGTTCACGTGAAGCAGCGAGAGATCGTTCTCCGGGTCGTAGTGAACCGGCGTGGCCTCGAGCGAGGCGCTCGAGCCCGCCGGCGTGACCGTCGTGTCGCTCTCGCCCGCGACCACGTGGGCGTTGGTGACGACCAGATCCGGCGCGGCAATCCAGCCGGACCCCTCCACACCCAGGCCACAGGCCGTGCCCAGCACGCGGACCACGCTGTTCCCGGCGGCCCGCACGTCGGGATCGTGAGCGATCTTGGAGTCGGGTGGCGCGACGTTCGGGCTCGGGCCCTGGACGGCGACGCGCGGGTCGATCCGGTGGAGGGCGTTGATCAGCGAGCTGGACGGCGGGAAGGCGTCGTTGAGCGCACGGAGGATCGCCGAGCGCTGCACGGCCGTGCGCAGGTCCTTCGTCCCGGGGGCGTTGAGGGCCACGGCCCCGAAGAGCCAGGCGAGCCCCAGGGCGAGCGCGATCAGCAACACGGAGCCGCCGGCGGACTCGGCGATGGCGAGGCCAGGCCTGCGGCGGCCGGGCCCGAGCAGGCGCTGGCGCGCGACCAGCGCAATGCCCTCGAGCGAGACCGCGAAGATGCCGCCGATCAGGAGCGCCCCGGCGAGCGCAGTTGCGGGTGCGTACGGAGAATGGGAGCCGTCGGGCAGCAGCGCCGGGCCGAGCCTGCTTCCGAGGAAGGCGCCGATCGCAAGCCCGCCCAGGCTGAGCACCCCGACGATCAGCCCCTGCTGGTACCCCCAGAAGCCCATCATCAGCGCGAAGACGAGAATCAGCCAGTCGAGGCCGGTCACGGTTTCCCGAATACAAGCGCACGAGCCATTACCTTTGCGACCGTGAATCCGCCCGTGGCACGGTCACGGACCCGAGATGGGGAGAGCAGACGGCCGATCAGGTCGCCGCGCGCGCAGCGCGGACCGCTCACCGAGCGCCAGCGGCGCCTCCGTCAGCGCGCGTTTCCGCTGGCCGTGGTGGCGTTGATCGCGTTCATCTTCGGAGCGATCAGCTCCGCAGGCAGCCCTGAGCAGGACATGGCCGAGCGGTTCGTGAACGACTGGGCGAAGCAGGACTTCAACGCGATGCACGAGGAGCTCTCGGACTCCTCACAGGCTCAGTACTCGGCGGCCGATCTCCGGAGCGCCTACACCCAGGCCCAGGAGACCTCCACGGCCACCGCGATCGACCCGGGTGGCGCCGACGGTCCGAAGAGCGTCAACGGCACCGACGTGGTCGACGTCGGCGTCGGGGTCGGGACCAGGCTGTTCGGCAAGGTGGACGGCATCGTGCGTTTGCCCCTCGATGGAGGCAAGGTGGCCTGGAACCCCAGCCTCACCTTCCCCGGCCTCGCGACGAACGAGCGGGTCGGCCGGCTCCTGTCGGTCGGCAAGCGTGCCCCGATCCTTGCCAAGCACGGCGTTGCCCTGGCGACGGGGCCCACTGACAACCGCAAGTCACCCTTGGGCGGCGCTGCGATCGATGTCGCGGGCGAGACCGGAGCCCCGGACTCCGAGGAGCAGGCAAAGCTACAGAAGGCCGGATACCCGACGAACCAGAACACCGGCGTGAGCGGCCTGGAGCTCGCCTTCAACGCCAGGCTCTCGGGCCAGCCGAGCGGCAAGCTCCTCGCCGTCAAGGAAGGGACGCCCCTGCCGGACGTTCCCGCGGGGACCGAGGGCCGCGTCCTTGCGACCGCACACGGCACCCCCGGGCAGCCGGTGACAACCACCATCGACCCGCGTCTCCAGTCGACCACCGTCGCCGCGCTGGGTGGCCAGTCCGGCGGCGTGGTCGTCCTCAACGCGCACAATGGCAACGTCCTGGCGCTGGCCGGCTCCGCCTACTCCTCGCCCCAGCCGCCGGGGTCTACCTTCAAGGTGATCACGACGACCGCAGCGCTCGAGGGCCACAACGTGAAGGTCACCGACACGTTCCCGCGCGTCACCTCGATCAATCCAGACCCGAATTCGGGCGCGCGTGTGGTCCACAACGCCCACGACGAAGTCTGTGGCGGGACCTTCGTGGAGGCCTTCGCGGACTCGTGCAACAGCGTCTTTGCGCCGCTCGGCGTCAAGGTGGGCGCGAATCGCCTCGTCGATACCGCGGAGCGCTACGGCTTCAATCAGACACCGAGCCTCTACAACGCTTCGGCGACGGCGGCCACCCAACCCAACAAGATGAGCATCCCGAGCGCGGCCGAGCTCAGGGCCGAGCCCACGAACACCGACCTCTCGGTGACCGCATTCGGGCAGGGCAAGGTGCTCGCCACCCCCCTCGGCATGGCCTCCGTCGCCCAGACCGTCGCCAACGGCGGCGTGCGGAGTCCGACCTCGATCGTCAAGGACCCCGGCCTGAAGAGCGCCGCCAAGGACGTCGAGGTGACCTCAAGCTCGAACGCGCGCGTACTCAAGGGGCTGATGCGCGCGGTCGTCACTCAGGGCACCGGCACGCAGGCGGCGCTCCCCGGCATTCAGGTCGCCGGCAAAACCGGCACGGCGGAGCTCGGCCCCAAGCCCGGGCAGCCCACACCCCCGCCGGGACAGGAGGACACCGCAAAGCAGATCATCGACGGCTGGTTCATCGCCTTCGCCCCCGCCAACAAGCCGAAGCTCGCCATCGGCGTGATGCTGATCGACGCCTCGGGCGACGGCGGCACAACCGCCGCGCCGATCGCACGCGAGATCCTGGGCTCGGCGCTCTAGCGGCCACCAGGCCGCGATCTGATGGCGAAGCCGTCTACGGCATGCCAAATGCCACGCCCACCATCGCCATTCCACCGCCGATCGCCGTCAGCACGCCGCCCGGGCCCTCGAGGGCCAGCCCGAGGGGCACGCCGATCAGGGCAAGGGCCGTGCCTCCCGCGATCAGCGCCCACCAGTTGATGCCGGGGGCATCGGGCTGGGGGGCGGCAGGTGCGGTCAGGATTGTGCACAGGATCATCAGGACGACCCCGACCACTCCGCCGGCGACGCCGAGCAGCTGGATCAGCGCGAGCGCGGCCCCGATGGCGCCGATGACGAGGATGGCCTGAAGCTGGGTCTTCCTCATGGCAACAGGGTCCCGCGTTGCGCACCAGGTGGGCGCGCTACCGCCCTAGATGTCAAGCGTGATGTCGCCCGTTTCGCCCTGGGAGTTGATCTCAAGCTTCAGCGGGCGGTTCTCGCTGACGCCCTCGTCGAGCAGGAAGAGGACGATCGCCCCCTGCGTGGGGCCGTTCGCCGCGGCCGTCCCCGGCGCCGGGATGTCGCCGCCAGGAGCGAGCATGGTGCCGAGCGGCGCCGCGAAGTCGGTATGGCTCGGAATCGACTGATAGTCGGAGCCGGTCGTGTCGACGACGCTCATGTCGGCGTTCGCCGGCACCCGGACCGCGTTGTCGCCGCCGTTGTGAATCGTCAGGAAGACCCCGAGGTAGGACTTGCCCGCCGGAGTCGGCAGCTGCTGGCCGGCCAGGTACTCCTTGTCGTCGGGCTGGGACGGATTGAGGAAGCGAGTCTCCTGGACGGTGTAGGTGAGGTCCCCGAGCTTGATCGGCACTCCCTCGTCCGCCTCCTTGCCGAGGTTGTTGCCGCAGCCGGCAACGCCGGTGACGGCGAGGGCGAGGAAGAGCACGAGTGCCAGGGCTCCCTTGTGGCCGGGGCGCATGAGGGCGCGCAGTCTATCCGCAGGCATCCCGGCTCCGCTCCGCAACAACGATCAGGAGACGGCCGTTGGCAGCCGATCGGCACCGGCGACCTCAGTGCGAGGCGCAGTCGCGCCGGACTCGATCAGCTCCCGCATGCGCTTCAGCGCCTTGCTCCAGCGCCGCTTCCACCACCCCGAGCGGCCGAGCCCCCTCACCCGATCGGACGCGGTCGGCGGAGAGGTCCAGAAGGTCAGCCTGACGGTGGTCGTGGGGCCCTCCTCCAGCTCCCAGACGGTCCGGATCGGGATGTGATCCAGGCGCCCGCCCCGGCCGTGCTCGACGACGCGGAAGGGCCTCTCGGTCTCGGCGATCACCGTCTCCATGTAGCGCACACCCGCGGGAGCGTCGACGCGAAAGCGCGCTCCGGCCCCCAGCCCCTGCGCCGGAATGCGCTCGAGCCGGTAACCGCTCGCGAAGTGGTCCGTCCAGCTCTGCCGAATCCCGAGATCGCAGATGAAGTCGAAGACCCGCTCGCGCGGGGCGTCGATCGAGGTGGTGAGCGAAATCGGCCCCACGGCCGCGCGATTCTAGTCGGGTGCCCGGGAGCGCGCCGTCGTTCCGTCCAGCGATCCCTGGAAATACTGGACTTTCCGTACCACTCGCGAAAAATGACTAGCCATTCCGCAGTACCAGCAGTAAGATCGCCGCACCCCCGATGTCGCTTATTGGACAGAGTCAGGACGATGTCCACCACGCAGGCGAGCCCGCCGGCGGAGTCGGCTCCTTTGTCTGTCAGGGGTGTTCCTTTCCGGTCTCATTCGAGCCCACCGAGGCCATTCCGAGTTGCCCCAATTGCGGCGGCACCGACTTTCGCCGCTCATCTATGTTCGAACAGCCCACGCTCAGAAACATCGCCATCACCCGTCCGGCCGCGAAGCCGGAGGACTGGCTCGCCGGCGTGCGGGAGTCGATCTCCGAGCCGGGCAAGTACCTGGCGATGTTCGCCGACGGCCGCACTCGCGTGATCGAGCTCTCGGACGGCTGGTCCCGAATCGGCCGGAGCCGCTCCGCGGACATCCGGCTCGATGACCCGACCGTCTCACGCCGGCACGCTGTCGTCGTCCAGACGCCCGAGGGCGAGCTTCGCGTGCTCGACGACCGCTCGATGAACGGCATCTGCGTGAACGGGGAGCCGGTGGACTGGAGCCCGCTCGCCGATGGCGACGAGCTGCAGGTCGGCCGCTACACGCTGAGCGTCATCGAGAGCACCGGTTGATCCGGTCGCGCTAGGCAGACCCGACAGCCTCTAGCGCCTGCCCCAGCTCCGGGTCGATCGGCACGGAGTCCTGGATGGAGACCGCGGCGAGCACCTCGCTGACGAAAGACTCCGGCCGGGCCACCAGGCGGAGGTCCTGGCGCCGGTTCTTCATCCGGGCGGCGGCGTCGAAGATCAGGCTGATTCCGGAGCTGTCGATGTAGCTCGTCTCGGTCAGATCCAGGACGAGCGCACGCGACTCGTTCGTGACGCCGTCGAGGAGCTGACCGGTCAGCTCGGCGACGTTTGAGGCGTCGACCTCGCCCGATACGCGCGCCAGCTTGACGTCCCCGTTGGTGTCGAACGAGAGCCTCGCGAGCTCGGGCGTCATCGCCCGCCCCCGATCCGGCGGCGCAGCTCCACGGTAGTCCCCTGATCACCCGTCTCGATCGCGACATCATCCATGAACTCCTTCATCACCGGGATCCCGCGACCGCGGTTCTCGCTCCTGGATTCCCTCCACCCGCCATGATCTCGGATGGTCACGACCGCGTCGCCGCCGGACAGATCCGCGCGGAGGTCGATGGTCGCGTCGCCCGGGCCATAGGCGTGCTCGACCGAGTTCGCGCAGGCCTCGGTAACCGCGATCGCGAAGGCGGCGCAATCGTCGTCGGTGCCGCCCTTCGCTGTGACCCAGCGCCTGATGACATGGCGGACCGTCGCCAGCTGCTCCGCCTCGGCGGGTACCTCCACCTCGAGCGTGTCATCGAGGCCGACCGCCCGCACGGCGAGCACGGCGATGTCGTCCGGGATGTCGATGCCGTCGGTGAGCTCCTCGATGACCGTTCGGCACATCATCTCCGGCTCGTCCGGCGCCACGTTTGCGGCCTCCGCGAGAGCGGCTTCCCCCTGCGAGAGCGTCCGTCCCCGGCGCTCGATCAGCCCGTCCGTGTAGAAGAGCAAGGTCTCGGCCGGGCCCAGGGTCACCCGCTGCTGGTCGTACTCACCCACCGCCCCTGCGCCCAGGGGGGGCCCTCCCGCGTCGGAGAGAAAGGTCGTGGATCCGTCGGCTCCGACCAGCAGCGGGTAGGGATGGCCGGCCCGGGCGAAGTCCACGACCCAGGTGTCAAGGTTGAGCGTGGCGTAGATCACCGTCGCCATCCGCGAATGCTCCTGGTCCGCGAAGCGCGAGACCTTCGCGAGCAGCTCGGCCGGGCTGTCGATCACCAGCGCGTATGCGCGGACGGCGCTGCGGAGCTGCCCCATATAGGTGGCGGCGGCCATCCCGTGGCCGGCCACGTCGCCGATCGTCAGGCCGAGGCGGCGATGATCGAGCTGGATCACGTCGTACCAGTCCCCGCCGATCGCCGTCTCCTCCGCGGCCGGCAGGTACCACGCCGCCATGCTCAGGCCGGGCAGGCGGGGCAGGCTGCGCGGCAGGAGGCTGCGCTGCAGCGTCTGCGCGATCTGGCCTTGAACCGCGAGCCGGGAGCGCTCTATCGACAGGGCGACACGGTCCGCGACGAGCTGCAGAAGCTGGACGTCGCCCTCGGAGAACTCGCGTTGCGTCAGCATCCCGACGTGCAGCACGCCGATCACGGTGCCCTCGACGATCAGCGGAACCCCGAGCAACGAGCGGACCTGCTTCTCACGCATCAAGGGGTTGACAACGGTGATGGGCGAGTTGTCCAGGTCCGAGATGAGCACCGGCTTGCGGGTCGCAGCGACACGGCCGGCGAATCCCCGGCCGACGGGCAGGCGAAATTCCCTCTCGACCTCCTCCTCGAGGCCCTTTGCCGCCCGGGCCGCGAGTGTCCGCCCGTCGTCCTCGACCAGGAGCACGGCCGCGGTGTCCGCTTGCAGGATGTCTGTGATCCGCTGCAGCAGCTCCGTGAGCAGATCGTCGAGGTCGAGGAAGGCCAGCGCCGCCTCGGTGAGCTTCTGGACGTCCTCGAGCCGGGCGGCGGCCTCCCTGGCCGTGTCGGGCTCGGTGGCGATCTCCTCCTGGTCAGTTGGCTCTGGCGTCATCGGCCCCGCGATGGAGCCTAGGTTCGCAGGTGTCGCGCAGGGAGGCTGAACTCGCCGGGTCAGGCGGTAGGCGTGGAGACGCCGAGCAAACCGCTGCGGCGGCCGACGAGCTTCGGCTCGACCGGTCCCGCGATCTCGACGCTGCCGTCGTCGTGAACGAGCATCCCGCCGAGCTCCGAAATCAGCTCACGGCCGAAGTCAGGCCCGCTGAGCAGCGCGGCCTTCGAGATGGTCTCCGCCTCGAGCGCGGTCCGCCCGAGGGCGGTGACGCCGACCAGCCCGGTCCAGGCGGATTGCCCGGTGCTCGGGTCGAGAAGGTGATGAGCAAACGAGCCGTCCTCGCGGCGCCAGAGCCGGATGTCGAGACCGGAGGTCGCAATACCCCCCTCGGAGATCTCGAAGATCGCCGCGGGCTCGTCGTCGATGGGGTGGCGGGCGTGAACCGCGAACGGATCGAGCTTCGCGCCGAACCCACCGACGCGAACGTCTCCGCCGCAGTCGACGACGAAGCGCGAGTAGCCACGGAGCCGCTCGGCGACGAGGTCCGCGGCCAGCCCCTTGCCGCTGCCGCCGGTGTCGAAGATCACACCGGGCGGCCGACGCACGGTCCCGGCGAGATCGTCTACGGCGATCGAGCGCCATTCGGCCTCCGCCCTGGGACGGGCGCCCCGCCGGACCGGAGCGGCCGCGAGGGCGTCCGCGAGCGGCTCGGGCGCCACCCCGGCGCGGGATTTCCGGTACCCGGCTGAGACGATCGCTCCGCCCAGCGTCGGATCGACCAGCCCGCCGCTTCGTTCCGCCGCCCAGACCCCGGCTCGAATGGCCTGGCGCAACAGCGGGGAGGCCGGCACGGCTTCGCGCGGGTCGTTATTGAGGGAGCTCAGCTCGCTGTCGGGCTTGAACCGGGAAAGGGCGCGGTCGTAGAGCTCGATGAATCGCCGCTCCCGCTCGGCAGCCGCCGCCGCGGGCGGAGATCCCGGCAGTGGATCCCCGATCAGCAACCGGACCTCGCATCCCATCGAGTCGAAGGTGAGGTCGTAGTAGCTCATGAGGTCGAGCTCGTCACGGGTGCGGGGGCGCTCACCGAGGTTCCTGAGCTGGAGCTGACCTGGGAGGTCTGGGGCGTTCCCGCCTGCACGATCCGGGTGATGATGATCTTGCGCCGGGGCCGCGCCTTCGCCCGGGCGGGCGCCGCGGCCGATGCCTTCAGGGCCGGATCACGACCCGACTGCAGTTGCAGAGCAAGAAACTCGAAGGTCACGCCGAAGCAGGCCAGCGTAACCAGGACGGTCGGTAGAAATGCCGGCCGCCGCCGGGGAGGGCCAGCGGCGGCCGCCCCGCTCCCCCTGCGAGCGGCTTTCTGGTCGGTCGTCCGCCTTTGGTCAGTCATCCTGCCCTCCCGCATCGCCGTGGTCCGCCAAGGTGCTGACCGGCTGGTCAGGCGCCCGGGTGGAGCTGAGCGCGTAGCCGCCCAGCCCACCCAGGCCGAGGACGGTCGTGAACGCGGCGATCCTCATCCTGAGGTCGCTCACGGGTAGACCACCTCGCCGGTCTCGGAATCGACGACCTCGATGGCCAGCGCGGGGCAGGCCTTCGCGGCCTTGAGGATCTTCTTGTCCGAGCCGCTGCCGATCACCTCGGCGACGTCACCCAGCTCGAAGACCTCGGGTGCGATGTCGACGCAGTCGCCGTGAGCGCTGCAGGCGCTGCTGTCGATCGTGGGGATGTAGCTCATCGTTGCTCCTTTCCATTTGACGGTTCCTCATAAGTCCGTTCGATCTCCTTGCGCAGGCGGGCGAAGGCCCTCGGCCTCTCGACCACGAGGGCACCGACGGGACGGTCCTCTCGCGTGTAGATGACGGCGAAGTCCCGGTCCTCGAGCCTGCCCTCGATCCGCGAGGCGTCGGAGCCCTCGGCATGGCCTACGTACTGGATCCGGAGCCCGTACTGGTCGCTCCAGAAGCTCGGCAGCGGGTGGGGATCCGTTTGATCGCCCGTGATCGCCCTCGCCACGGCCATCCCCTGGCGCGCGGCCGCGTCCCAATGCTCGGTTCGGCGGTGCTCGCCGTGACGGTGGTCGAAGCTGCGTGCGACGTCGCCGGCGGCCCAGACGCCAGGCACGGACGTCCGTCCCGCTTGATCAGTGAGCACGCCGTCGGTCTCCAGCCCGCTGCCGGCCAGCCACGCGGCGGCGGGTGCGACGCCGATGCCGACGACGACCGCGTCGCATTCCAGAGGCTCGCCCTTGTCGAGCGCCAGCTCCTCGACGGCTCCGTTTCCGCGGGCGCCCTCGAGCTTCGTGCCGAGCCGTACCTCGACGCCCTCCTCGTCGTGCATCTTCATCAGCCAGAGGCCCACCTCCTCGCCGAGGATGCCCGTGAGAGGGGCGGGCAGCGCCTCGACGATCGTGACCTCGGCGCCGGCGGCGCGCGCGGTGGAGGCGACCTCCTGGCCGATGAAGCCAGCGCCGACGACCGCCAGGCGGGCGCCCTCGCGAAGCTCTTCGCGCAGGCGCCGCGCATCGGCGAGCGTGCGCAGGTAATGGACGTTCGTGTAGCCCTCGAGCGGAGGAAGCCTGCGGGCACCCGCACCGGTCGCGACGACGAGGTCCTCGTAGAAGAGCTCGCTGCCATCATCGAGCTCGACCCGGTGGCGCTTCGCGTCGAGCCCCGCGGCCTGGAGGCCGACGATCAGCTCGACCTCGTTGTCCTCGTACCAGCTCGGGGGCCGGAAGGCGACAGCGTCGTCGGAGAGCTCGCCTGCCAGATGGTCCTTCGAAAGCGGCGGGCGGTCGTAGGGCCGCTCGGCCTCGCCGCAGACCATCCGGATGCGGCCCTCGTAGCCCCGCCGGCGCAGGGTCTCGGCACAGCGCTGGGAGGCAAGCCCTCCCCCGACGATCACGACTCCTTTGTCCTTCATCTCGATTCCTTTCGTCTTGGGGGGGTCATGCCGATTCCTCGGCCATTGCGGCGGTCAGCGCCGGCTGCGTGCGTGGCGCGCGACGGTCGCCAACGCCAATCGGGTGGTTCCTCGGCTCCGCCTGCGGAGCCCGCTCGCGTTCACTCCGTCGCTCGGCCGCCTTGCGCTTGCGCTCGCGCCCCTTGCGGATTCCGTGCACCACGCGGGCCGTGAACATGGCGCCGATCGCCGGAGCCGTGAGCGCAATGGGCCAATAGAGCCAGGGGCTGGATGCGTCGGTCCCGGCGCCCAGCGTGTGGATCACGCCGAGGACGTAGACGACGATCGTGGCCCGGTGCGCCTTCCGCCAGAAGGCCGGGCCGATCCGCCTGCGGACGTAGAAGCTCAGTCCGAGCAGGGCGGCCAGCCAGCCGCCGACCATGCCGAGGCCCGTGAAGAACGTCTTGTAGGCCATCGTGAAGGGGACGACGATCCCGGAGAGGCCGGGATTGAGCCATGGGTCGCCGAGCAGCGTCAGGCCGTGTACCGCGATCGCCACCAGCCCGGCGAGTGCCGTCTGCTCGTGGATCGCGACCAGCGTGCGGTTGGCGCCGGGCTTCTTGGCGAGCTTGCCCGCCATCGCGAGCCCGAGGCCCACGGAGATCGTGACCAGGGCGAGCGCGACCACGCCTGAGGCGCGGCTGGCAAGCCACCAGCCATGCTGCGCGAGTGTCTGGTTGACGTTGTTCATGAGGTCGAGCTGGTCACCGGTGCGGGGGCCGCCGAATGCGCGGACGCCACGGAGATGGACTTGGCAGGTACGCCGTCATCCCCGCCTGAGAGGTCGTCGCCGGTCAGCGAGATGCCGCCAAGCAGCGATCCGGCGCCTCCTGGTGTGGCCTGGAAGAGGAGGAGCTGGAAGACGACTCCGAACAGCGCGAACGCGCCGATCACGGTCGCCCAGGCCGAAGGCCGGCGCCTAGTCATCGCGCCGGCCTCCGACCGAGGTCGCGCCCGGGAAGGGCTGCGTGTTGACCGCGGGGGTGGCAACGGCTCCGCTCGTCCCGGTGGATACCGGGCGCGTAGTCGAGCCGCCGTGGTTGGTGGAGACGATCGAGGCGGGTGTCGCGTGCTGCGACGCCGGGTTGTTCGCCCAGGCGACGCCGCCGAGCCCACCGAGGGCCAGGACTACAACGCCCGCCGCGATTCTCTTTCTGATTGCGCTCATCTCGTGTCTCCTTTGGACTCCTCTGAGTTGCCGATCCAGTGTGCGCTGCGGCCCTCAAGTGGCCCGAGAAGCCCGGGCAAAGAGACGGGAAAGCCGCGACTCAGTCGCCGCCCTCGCCTCCGCCGCCCTCGCCGCCGCCGTCGCTCTCGCCGCCGCCGCCGCCGGAGCCGCTGCTGCCGGTGTGGACCGCGCCGCCGCCGCCGGAGCCGCTGCTGCCGGTGTGGACCGCGCCGCCGCCGCCGGAGCCGCTGCTGCCGGTCGAAACCGGAGGGCTCGAAGAGGAGGAACCGCTAGAACCGCTCGAGACGGGCGCGCTGGTGAGGCTGCGCGCCGGGGTCGCACCGGGATTGCTGCCGGCCGAGCGCTGGTGCTTCGGCTTCTTGTGCACCGTGCGCCTGATCACCTGGGTCGTCGGAACCGCGGGGGTGGTGGTCGCCGACTGATCGGCGGCGCGGCGGTTGGCGCTCATCGCGTAGCCGCCAAGGCCTCCAAGTCCGAGGACCACCGTGAGCACGGCGATCTTTGTTCGCCAGTCATTCATTCGCATCCGCTCCTTCGCCTGCTGATTGGGAGGGCGATGATCGAAAGGAGCGCCTTACGAATGCGATAAGTCCGGGTAAAGCGAGGGGAAAGGATTCCGGGCCGCGCGAGGGAGCGGCTGATCGCGGCGATACATTGGCTCGGTGGCCGAGCCGCTGCCACCCAAGAAGATCCTTTTTGTCGAGGACGAGGCGGCGATCTTCGAGCCGTTCTCGAAGGCGCTGCAGCGCAACGGCTTCGAGCCGGTGGTGGCGAAGACCGCTTCAGAGGCGCTGGACCTGGCCGGCCGGTTCAGCCCGGACCTGGTCCTCCTCGACCTTAACCTGCCCGACGGCGACGGCTCCGACGTCTGTCGGACCCTGCGGAAGAGCTCGGACGTCCCGATCGTGATGCTCACGGCCCGCGGCACGGAGATGGACCGAGTGCTGGGGCTCGAGCTGGGGGCGGATGACTACGTCGTCAAGCCGTTCAGCTCTCGCGAGCTGATCTCTCGCATCCGCGCCGTGCTCCGGAGGGCGCGCGGGACGTCCTCGGCACCCGAGGAACCGGCCGAGCTCGGCGAGCTGAGGCTCGATCCCGGCTCCAGGTCGGTGGAGCTCGCCGGCAAGCGCATCGAGGTGACCCGGAAGGAGTTCGACCTGCTCGCCGAGCTCATGGCGCATCCGGGACAGGTCGTCACTCGCGAGGATCTGATGTCACGGGTCTGGGACGTCAACTGGTTTGGGTCCACCAAGACCCTCGATGTCCACGTACGCACGTTGCGCCAGAAGCTCGGCGACGACAGCGCCAATCCTCGCTTCATCGAGACGGTGCGCGGAGTCGGCTTTCGAATGGTCGAACCGGAGTCCGTTTCATAAGCCTCCGAACCCGACTCACGCTCGCGGTCGCCTATCTGCTGCTGCTGGCGCTGATCGCCTTCGGCGTCCCGCTGGGTGTCAGCCTCGGCGATCGCGTCGACTCCGAGGTCAAGGGGCAGGCGGAGAACCAGGCGAACCTGGTCGCCGCCACAGCGCCGGAGCTCCTCGAGGCCGGGCAGCTGCGCGCCCTCCAGCGCCTGGTCAGCAACTCGGCGGAGAGCTCGCGCGGCAGGGTCCTCGTCGTCGATGCGACCGGACGCGTCGTGGCCGACAGCACCGGCCGGGGCGAGCTGGGCGCCAACTACGCCTCGCGTCCCGAGATCGCCGCGGCGCTCCGCGGCCAGACCGTCCAGCAGACGCGGCGGAGCCGGACGCTCAACGAGCAGCTCCTCGCCACCGCGGTGCCGATCAAGCATGGGGTTCGCCTCGAGGGTGCCGTGCGCATCACCCAGAGCGTGGCCGCCGTCCATCGCGCCACCCGCAAGGCGATCATCAGCCTGATCCTCCTCGGCGGACTGGTCCTCGCGCTGGGAGTGATCGCGGGCGCCCTGATCGCACGCGAGACCTCAAGGCCCATTCGCAGGCTCGAGGAGACCGCCCGGCGGGTCGAGGAAGGCGACCTGAGCACGGAGGCGCTGGTCGAGGGAAGCAGCGAGCAGCGATCCCTGGCCCGCTCCTTCAACCGGATGACGGCCCGGATCTCCAGGATGCTCCGCGGCCAGCAGGAGTTCGTCGCCGACGCATCGCACCAGCTGCGGACGCCGCTGACCGGCCTCCGGCTCGAGCTCGAGGAGGTTCGCGAGACCCTGCCGGAGGACGACGACCGGATCGCCGGGGTGGACCGGGGAATCACGGAAGTCGACCGGCTGTCCCGGATCGTCGACGAGCTGTTGATCCTGAGCCGCGCCGGCGAGCGCGAGAGCCCCGTCGAGGAGTTCGACGTCGCCGCGGCCGCCGGGCGAACCGTGGACCGCTGGCGAAAGACCGCCGCGGACGCGGATGTCCGCCTGACCCTGAGCAATGCCGGCGATGCCGGCAGCTGCGTCTGCGCCCGCGCTGACTTCGAGCGCGCGCTCGACGTCCTGATCGAGAACGCGATCCAGTACTCACCGCCGGGCGCCGTGGTGGAGGTCGCCGTGGCGCCCGGGCGGATCGAGGTGCTGGACGACGGGCCGGGATTGGAGCCGGGCGAGGAGGAAGCCGTTTTCGAGCGCTTCCATCGCGGCAGCGCCGGCGCCGGAACGAAGGGGACCGGGCTGGGCCTCTCGATCGCGCGCGAGCTGGCGAATGAGTTGGGCGGGTCTGTCCGGGTGGAGAACCGGGAGCTTCGCGGCGCCCGCGCGATCCTCGAGCTGCCCCGGATCCTCGTGGCGGCCGAGGGGCGGGGGGGCGTCAGGTGACCGCGTCCTCCTTGCGTTGGCCGCTCTTGGCGCTTCTCGGCCTGCTCGTCGCCGCCGCGATCGCGTTTCTCGCGACGCGAGCGGTCAGCACCGACATCGGCATCTCCTCGGAGCCGCCGACGGCGGGCCAATCGCTCTCCCCCACCCCCGCCAAACCCGCTCGCCACAAGCCGCGTCCCACCACCACGTCGACCACCAAGCGGACGGCGACGGTCACGGTGCCAAGCCCCGTCCGGCCGAGCGACGGCGGCGAGTCAAACGACGACTAGTGAGGCTGGCGACAGATCAGCACCGGGATCTCCGCGTGATGCGCCACGGCGGTCGCGACGCTGCCCATGGCCACGAAGCCGAGGCCGGTCCGCCCATGTGAGCCCATCACGATGAGCGACGCGCCCCTGCCCTCGGCGGCCTCCACGATCGCCTTCCAGATGGGGGCTCCCTCGACGGTCCCCGACTCGGCGTCGAACCCGGCCGCCTTGGCGAGCTCGGCTCCCTCGGCGGCGGCCTTCGCGGCCTCCTCCTCGACCTGCTGGGTCAGGCTCGGCGGAACCTGCGAGACGGGAGCGCCCCAGAACGGGATCGCTTCGACGGGCTCCCATACAGCCAGGACGATCGCCTTGCGATCCGGCTTCAGCTGGTCGCCCGCCTGCCTGATGGCCTCTCGGGCCTGCTCCGATCCGTCGTAGGCGATGAGGATGGGGCCTTCGGCGGGCATCAGGGAAACCTACTCGGTCGAGATGCTCGGGTCCGCCTGGACCTTCTGCGGGATGATCATCAGGAAGTTCCGCTGGGCATCCCTGGCGAGCCCCAGCACGCGCTCTGCCTCGTCGCCCTGATCGGTGGCTCGCAGCTCGTCCGCGTAGTGGCCGAGCAGGTCCTCGATGTCGAGCTGGCCTTCGGCGTCGAGCTCCTCGAGCGCGACCTTCGCCCCTTCGCCGAGGCGGCCCTGGATCGTCTCGCGATCGAGATTGAGCTCCTCGCTGATTCGCGCGTAGACGCGACCGCCCGTCATGCCGGCGCAGGCCCATGGGCCGATGTCGCCGAGGACCACCGCGCGGCCGGAGGTCATGTACTCGAAGGCGAATCCCTTGGCGTTGGCGCGATCGACGACGCAGCCCTTCGAATCGTCGACGGGTGCTTGGGGCTCCCCGGCCAGTACCACGTCCGCGCCCGATAGCCGGATGCAGAAGCGCGAGTCCGCCGAACCCTGCACGAAGAGCCTGCCGCGCTGGGCGCCGTAGGCGAAGGACTTGCCGACCGACCCGTTGACGCGCCTGCCGTCGGCGTTCTTGCCCTTCAGGATCGAAACGGTCCCGCCGAGCATCGTCTTGCCCACGCCGTCCTGGGCACCGCCCTCGACCCGGCAGGTCACGCCCCACTCGTTGAATGCACCGAATCCCTGCCCGGCGATCGAGCCGCCGTTGAAGACCAGCTCGGCGAGCTCGTCGTTCTCGGTGCCATCGGGGGCCCCGTCGTAGATCCGAGCGCGGGCGATGGCTCCGGAGAGCTCGGTGCCGAGCACGCGGTCGTTGGCGTCGGTGCGGCGCGGGAACTCGACGCTGACGCAGGAGCCGTCGAAGACTCGCTCCGCGACGGCCGCGATCTCGTGGGAAGCCGCCTTCGGCTCCATCCGGATCGGCTTGGCGCGGACGAGCCCGGCCTCGGCGCGCGCCTCGACCAGCGCCTCCTCCTCGACGGGGAGGTCGAGGGGCTCCAGGTCGAGGAACTCCTCCAGCGGTGTGATCAGCGGTGCGAGGTCGATCTTGTCCTGGTGGGAGATCTGCTCGAGCAGGTCGTAGCGGCCGATCAGGTCCTGCGCGCGGTCGTAGCCGAGCGAGCCGACGACGGCCTTGACCTCCTCGCCCATCGCCTCGAAGAAGCGGGCGCAGCTCTCAGCCGCGTCGGCGCCGGGAGGCGTGAACTTCTTCAGGCCATGCTCCTGGGCCTGCTCGACGGTCTCGATCTGGGTGGCGATCCCGACGTGGCAGGTGTCGAGCTGGCAGCCGCGACAGATGGTGCAGCCGAGCGAGACCATCGCCAGGGTTCCGAACGCGACCCGGTTCGCCCCCATGCAGTGGAGCTTCACGATGTCGGTGGCGTGGCGATAGCCGCCGTCGGCCCAGATCTCGACGCGGTTGCGGATCCCGGCCTCCATCAGCGCGCGATGGACGGCGCGGGTGCCGATGTCGGAGGGCAGGCCGACGTGCCGTAGGGCATGCTGGCGCGCCGCGCCGGTGCCGCCCTCGAAGCCGCTCAGGGTGATGATGTCGGCGCCCGCCTTGGCGATCCCGAGGCCGATCGTCCCGACGTTCGGCACCACCGGCACCTTGACGGACACCCGCAGGTCGGGGTTGACCGTCTTCAGCTCGTCGATCAGCTCGGCGAGATCCTCGATCGAGTAGAGGTCGTGGTTGTTGGACGGCGAGATCAGGTCCGTGCCGGGCGACGCGTTTCGGGCGGCGGCGACCTTCTCCGAGACCTTCTTGCCGGGCAGGTGCCCACCCTCACCGGGCTTCGCTCCCTGGCCGATCTTGATCTCGGCGACGTAGGAGGAGTTGAGCATCTCGGCCGAGACTCCGAAGCGGCCGGAGGCGACCTGCTGCCCGCGCCACTTGCGGTAGCGGCCGTACATGTCCTGGATCTCGCCACCCTCCCCGTTGATGCAGAGGATGTTGATCGCCTTCGCCGCTTCCGCGTAGGCGCGGAAGGCGGGCTCGGACTGGGAGCCGAAGCTCATCGAGCTGATCACCACCGGGTAGTCGTGGTGGCCGACGGAGGCGTCGACCAGCGAGGGATCGACGGGCTCGCGATCGGACTCCTTCTTCAATCCCATGATGTGGCGCATGGAGATCGGGCTCTGCGCCTCCAGCTCGCGCACCTTCTGGGAGTACTCCTCGAAGCTCGCCGTCCCGTTGGCCACGGCGATCGCCGCCTTGTAGACCTTCGGGTAGAAGCGGAAGGTCTTCGCCGGCTTCGCGTCCTCGTCCCCCGTGAGGATCTGGTGGCGGGCGTCGGTGTCGGCGTCGAGCTGAGCGAACCCGGTGCCCCCCCGATCCGTTGCCGCGAAGGCCTCGGTGTGGAAGATCTCGGCGAGCTCGGGTTTGATCCCGATCGATGAGAACTGGCGGGCGTAGCCGCGGACCTCGTGAATGCCGATCGTCGAGATCACTTTCTCGATGCCCTTGCGGAGTGCGGCGCAGAGGTTGTTGACGTCGTTCTCGTAGTCGTCGACGCAGATGACCTCGACCATCACGTACGGGCAGATGCCGTTCGCGCCGAGTCCGAGGGCGATCATCACGTCGTGGACGTTCCGGATCGCGGCCGAGCGCAGGACGATCGAGCAGCGCCGCCGCAGGTTCACCTCTCCGTCGCCGACCTGGAACCGCTTCAGCGCCTGGTCGATCGCCGAGGTGGCGAGGTGCGGGTCGACGTAGCGGCGCTCGCCGTCGTAGACGGTGCGGTCGGTGAGCACGAGCAGCTCGGCGCCCTCGGCGACCGCCCGGACCGCCTCCTGGCGGAGCCGCTCGATCGCGCCCTGGGTCGTCTCGGACTCCAGCAGCGCGATGTCGATCGCCTTGGCTCGGTCGCCGAAGACGTCCCACAGGTCCTCGAGCAGGTATGTCCCCTGCTCGTGCGCGATCCGCCGATAGGAGCTGTGCGGAAGGGGCGCCAGGTCGTGGTGTCCGCCCAGGACCACCGGGAAGTCGGTCTCCACGGTCAGGCTGTCCTCGGAGGGGTCGCCGAGTGGAGGCCGACGACCGAAGACGGCGCGCGTCGAGAAGTGCTCGATCTCTCGCTCGCGGTCGATCGCGGGGTTGGTGACGACGGCGACCGTCTCCTTGAAGTAGTCGGCGAGGTTCTGACGCTCGGGTGAGAGGGCGGCCAGCGGCCCGTCGTAGCCGAGTGAGCCGATCGGCTCGGCGCCGTTGTCGGCCATCTGCTGGACGAGCTTGACGTCGTCGCGCTGCCAGCCGAAGCCGGCGAGCACCCTGTCCTCCACCTTGACCGGCTCCTCGGGGCCGGCGTCGGTGTAACCCGGGATCTCGGGGCCCTCGAGGGGGCCGCCGGTCTGGAGCGCTCGGTCATACTCAGCGACCTGCTCGATCCCGGTCCTCTCCATCCAGCCGTCGCGCACCTTCCGCAGCATCTCGGCGTGCGGGTGCAGGGTCGAGCGCTTGCGCTCGCGGTCGATCAGCACCAGGAACTTCTCGCCGGGCGCCATCGGCTCGGGCTCCGAGATCATCTCGGCCACGGAGACGACGCCGGGCTCAGAGCTGAAGATGAAGTCCCGGTTGGTCTCGAGCTGCCAGAGGGGCCGCAGGCCCATCGCGTCGGCCGAGAACACGCACTCGTCCCGGTGGCGCGCGATCAGCGCGACCGGGCCCTGCGCAAAGGGCCCCATCGTCTGGCGCAGGTACAGGTAGAAGGAGTGGAGCTCTGAGGGCAGCCCGGCGATCTCGTCGACGATCGGCGGCACGACCATCTCCATCGCCTCGGCGAGCGAGAGGCCGTGGCGGCGCACCAGCGTCTCGATCGTCCGGTTCAGGTCCTGGGAGTCGGAGTTGCCCTCGCCGATCGGCACGTCCAGCATCCGCGCCTCCTGGCGGAGCTGCTCGATCGTGTTGATCTCGCCGTTGTGACCGAGGACGCCGAAGGGCTGGACGCGAGTGAACGACGGCCAGGTGTTGGTCGAGTAGCGGTTATGTCCGAAGCAGCCGATCGTCTCGAAGCGCTCATCCGAGAGGTCGGGGTAGTAGCCGCCGAGCACCTTCGGGGCGCCCATCACCTTGTAGACGCAGGTCCGCCCCGAGAAGGAAGCGACGTGGACTCCGAGCTTCTCCTCGAGGGAGACCTTCAGGTTGAAGCAGGAGCGATCCGTGTCGGCCGCCTCGGGGACGAGGCCGGCGAACTGCCAGAACTGCGGCTCCTCCTCGCGGGCCGTCGGTCCGAGGGCGGCGGAGTCGACGGCGCCCACTCGCTCGGCGAGGATCCGGAAGCCGGCCTTGCCGAGGAGCTCGCGGGCGCCGTGGCGGACCTTCTCGAGGTCCTGTGAGCGCTCGACGAAGACGTGCGCAACGGCGAAGGCGTCGTCCAGCGCCAGCGACGGGTTGTGCCCGCCCTGGCGGACCTCCTCAGCCCAGATCTTGGTCGGGATGTCGACCAGCAGGCCGCAGCCGTCTCCCTCGCCGTCGACGTTGCCGGCGCGGTGGAGCATCTTCTGCAGGGATTCGAGCGCGAGGGTCACGGGCTCGTGGCTCGGCGTCGCATCGCGACGGACCGACGCGTAGATCGCGCAGGCGTCCTTGTCCTCCACGCTCGGAGGCGAGACGAGGGGGCGATGGGCGCGCTCAGGCGAATAGCGCACACGCTCTGTGGACGAGCTCTTCAATTTGACCTCCGGTTCCGCGCCTTCTTCGAGCGGGCGCGCGACGGGGTTGGACCGACGGAGCGCGGGATTATAGGCGCGCCGCCACCCGGGCCCGCGCCGGTCGTGACGGACGCCCCCAGCGGTTTCCCCGCAAATAGCGAGAGCGGCAGACCGGCGCTTCCGGCCTGCTGCAGCGCTACTTTCAGCACGGTGAGCGGTTCTACATAGTGTTTAGCGAATGCTCACAAAGCTGATACAACTAAGCAGAGCAGCACATGGGGACAGATAGCTAGGGATCACGGAGAAGAATGAAGACGCAGAACAACGGAGACACGGGACAGGAGGCGGTTGGGGAACCGTCGAGCCCCGGCTCGGAGACCGAGCGTTTCCGGGCCATCGCCGACGTCAGGCACAACGAGGCAGTGACCGGCGAGTCGGGGGTCCCCGCCAAGGAACGGGACCACGAGCTGCGCCGGCAGATGCGCTCGCTCGAAGAGTTCTCCTGAGCCCGGCTGAATCGGATTTTCCGATATCGACGCGGATAGGCTCCGCACCTGATGCTTCTCGCGGTAGTCGGCAGCGACGCCTACAAGTGGTTCCTCGCCCTACACGTCCTCCTTGCGGTGGTGTGGGTCGGGAGCGACGTCGCGATTCAGGTCTTCGTCATCCGGGCCCGGCGGGCGGGGCCCGACCGGGTGGCCTACTTCGCGAGCGAGATCGAGTGGTACGGGACCCGAGTGCTGGTCCCCGCCTCTCTGCTCCTCGTGGTCCTCGGCTTCCTCCTGCTCCACGAGTCGAGCGGCGCGTATGACCTCGGCCAGGGATGGGTGAGCTTCGGATTCGCCGTCTGGCTGCTCTCCTTCATCGCGGGTTCCGCCTATCTCGGGCCGGAGTCCGGCCGTCTCTCCAAGATGGTCGACGACCGCGGGCCTGAGAACGCCGAGTACCAGCGCCGACTGAACCGGATCTTCCTGGTCTCCCGCATCGAGCTGCTCCTGCTGATCCTCGTGGTGCTGGATATGGCGCTCAAGCCGGGCCTGTAGCGAGGCCCCCCGCGGTTGGGCCGATCATCTCGAGGCGGGCGCTGCGGGACACAATCGCTTGCTATTGCGAAGTGATCGCAATAGGGTGCGATTCGCGTGACGCTCGCTCACTCAGCTCCACCGATCGAGGCTCGCGACCTGGGCGCGGCGATGGCGGCGGTGCGCAACGGGGGACTCCGGGTCACCGCCGCGCGGCGCCTGCTCATCGAGGCCCTCTGGGAGGCGGAAGAACCGCTCTCCGCGGAGGGCCTGCTCGAAAGGCTCGGCGAACGCTCCGATCTGGGCTCGGTCTATCGCAACCTGGAAGCGTTGGAGCGGCTCGGGCTCATCCGCCACGTGCACCTTGGCCACGGTCCCGGCCTCTACTCGCGGGCCGCGCTCGGCCCGAGGGAATATCTCCTCTGCGACTCCTGCGGCGCCCACCTCGCAGTCGATCCTTCCGATCTGGATGAGGTGCGCGACGTCATCTACCGGCGCTTCTCGTACGAGGCGCGGTTCACCCACTTCCCGGTCGCCGGCCTCTGCCCCAAGTGCGCGAGGGAACGGCAGCGATGATCGACCTCCACCCCCTCTTCGGCCCGCTCGAATCCGCTGACCATTGGCTCACCGGGCTCTTCTCGGGGGCGCCGCTGCTCGTCGCGCTTGGGATCGCGCTCCTGCTCGGCCTGCGCCATGCATCCGACCCCGACCATCTCGTGGCCGTCACCTCGCTCGTCGCCTCTGAGGACGGGGACACGCGGGTCGCCGCCCGGCTCGGCGCCTGGTGGGGACTCGGCCACGCGACCACCCTGCTGCTGGTCGGCATCCCCCTGATCGCCTTCAAGTCCGAGTTGCCCCCCTGGCTCGAGTCCGGAGCCGAGAAGGCGATCGGGGCCGTGATCCTGCTGCTTGCGGCCCGGGTGTTGTGGAAATGGCTCCGGGGTGACTACCGGGCGGGTCGTCACCGGCACGAGGATTCCGCCCACCGCCACCTGCAGCCCGGGCACCATCATCAGCACAAGGCCGTGCGCACGCCGACCCAGGCCTTCAGCATCGGCCTGCTCCACGGCCTCGCCGGCAGCGGCGCCGTGGCGGTACTTCTGCTCGCAGGGCTCCCGGGCAGACTGGAGGCGGCCGCGGCACTGGCCGTCTTCGCGCCGGCCACCCTCGTCTCGATGGCGGCATTCACAGCCGCCTTCGCGTGGATCCTGACGCGGCCGGCGATCGAGCCCGTCTACCGAGGCATCCTCATCCCCCTCGTCGGAGCCTTCGGACTGATCTTCGGCCTCTGGTACGCCGGAGTAGCCTGATCGCGTGCCGTCTCGGCTGATCTTCAGGTGCGAGTTCTGCGGTGAGCGAGCCGAGGGCATGACCGAGCGGGGGCTCGAGGCGACGCTGCAGGAGCTTCTCTTCGGCGAGTACCTCGACGTCCAGCCGGGCAACTGGCTCACCTGGAGCGGCAACGGGATCTACGGCCGGGCTCGGTACGCCTGCGGCAATCATCGCGGTGAGCTGAAGGCCGAGCTACGCGAGGCCTACGGGACCCTCGGCTGGCACCCGTGGGCCATGGGCCCCCATTCTCCGTCGCATCGCCGTGGCCGCGTCGCGGCCCGGCGGCGCCTCGCGCCCGGCTGGTCCTCGCGCTGGAGCCCCCTGGCCTGAGCTCCCGGTCGGCGGCTAAGCGCTCGTTGCCGCCACCGCCGCCTGGCCGAAGGCGATCCCGCCGTCGTTCGGCGGCAGCAGCCTCGGCGTGAGGACGCGAAGGCCGGCCCTCTCCAGTGCCGCCGTCGTTCGCTCCAGGAGCAGGCGATTCTGGAAGACGCCGCCGGAGAGGACCACCCGGTCGATTCCCTCGGCCTCCGCGATCTGCGCGCAGGCCCGCGCGGTGGCGCGGCCGACCCCGTTGTGGAATCGCGCCGCAACCACTGGGACGGGGACACCCGCCCCCAGGTCCGCCAGAATCGCCCGCATCGTCTCTCGCGCGTCGAGCGTCTGGTCGCCGGGCAGGGGGTACTCACCGGGCTCTGCTGGGTCGGCGACGCCTTCGAGCTCGACCGCCGCCTGGCCTTCGTAGTTCACCTCGGCCCTGATCCCGCAGAGCGCCGCCACGGCGTCGAACAGCCGCCCGGCACTGGAGGTGAGCGGAGAGGCGAGCCCGCTCGCGGCGAGGTCCCTCACCTTCTGCCATTCGTCGGCGGAGACGTGCGATGCGATCAGCGGCGGCAGCGCGGTTTCAGGCCCGAGAGCCTCGAGCAGCCACGAGCAGGCCATCCGCCAGGGCTGCTGGATGGCACGCTCCCCGCCGGGCATGCGCACGGGGTGCAGCTGTCCACGGCGCTCGAAGCCGGTCGCGTCGCCGACCAGCAGCTCCCCTCCCCACACGGTCCCGTCCGTCCCGTAGCCGGTGCCGTCAAAGATCGCACCAACCGCCGGGGCGGTCTCGCGATGCTCCGCGAGACAGGAGGCGAGGTGGGCGTGGTGATGCTGCACTCCCACTGTCTCGACCCCCTCCAACTCGAGCGCGTACTTGGTCGAGAGGTACTCCGGATGGAGATCGTGCGCCACCACCTCCGGCCTGACCGCAAAGAGGCGCTCGAAGTGCCCGATCCCCTCGGTGAACGAGCGGAGTGTCTCGTAGTTCTTCAGATCGCCGATGTGGTGGCCGACCCAGGCCCGGCCGTTCCTGGCCAGACAGAAGGTGCTCTTCAGTTCGGCGCCGCACCCGAGCACCGGCCGGCGGACGTCGAGCGGCAGATCGCGAGGGACGTAGCCGCGGCTTCGGCGCAGGAACTGCGGCCGTTCCGCGACCACGCGCACGACCGAGTCGTCGGTCCGCGTCTCGATCGGCCGGTCTCCCATCAGGAAGAGGTCGGCGATGCCCGAGAGCCGCTCCAGTGCCTCGGTGTCCCTGTAGGAGATCGGCTCGTCCGAGACGTTGGCGCTGGTCAGGACGAGCGGGGCACCCGCATCGCGGAGCAGGAGGTGATGGAGCGGTGAGTACGGCAGCATGACGCCGAGCTCGCGGGACGCCGGCGCAACCGATGGCGCGACCGGCGCATCCGGCCGGCGCGAAGCCAGCACGATCGGGCGCTCGCGCGAAGCGAGCAGCCTCCCGGCGGCATCGTCGAGCTCGACCAGCTCGAGCGCCATCTCGGCGCTGGGGACCATCAGGGCGAAGGGCTTGTCCTCCCGGTGCTTCCGGGTGCGCAGCTCCGCCACCACGGCCTCATCATCCGCCCGGCAGGCGAGGTGGAAGCCTCCAATACCCTTGATCGCGACGATCCGGCCCTCGGCGAGGGCCAGAGCGGTCGCCTCGAGCGAGGCCTCGTTCCCATCAGCGACGGGTCGCCCCGCACGATCGGTGAGGCGGAGCGAGGGCCCGCAGTCGGGGCAGGCGTTGGGCTGCGCGTGGAAGCGGCGGTCGACCGGATCCTCATACTCCGCCCGGCATCGCGAGCACATCTCGAACGACGCCATCGTCGTCAGGGGGCGGTCGTAGGGCACGCCGCGGACGATCGTGAACCGCGGCCCGCAATTGGTGCAGTTCGTGAACGGATAGCGATGGCGCCGATTCCCCGGTTCCATCACCTCCGAAAGGCAGTCCTCGCAGGTCGCCACGTCCGGTGAGACCGCCGCATCGGCCTCCGCCCGATCCTCGCTCTCAGTGATCCGGAAGCCAGGCTCACCGGTCGGCTCGAGCCCCTCGTCGCTCACCCGCTCGACGACCGCCAGCGGGGGAGCATCGGAGCGCAGCCGCTCGAGCAGCTGCGCGAGAGCTCCCGGCTCCCCCTCGGCCTCGATCAGCACCCCCCGGGAGTCGTTCAGCACCGAGCCCGCCAGGTTGAGCTCGGCTGCCAGCCGATAGACGAAGGGGCGAAAACCGACGCCCTGCACGGTCCCCTCGACCCGCACCCTCACTCGCTGCCTCGCTCCGATGCTCATGCGAGCTCGATCAGCTCGCGGAGCGCGTGGTATGCGCTCGCCTGGGCCTCCTGGATGCGCGGGATGTGCTGGGACGGGGTGACGATCACGCGGTCGGCAAGCCCCTCCGACGCGATCCGGCCCCCGTCGTAACCGACGAAGGCGAGGGTGACGAGCTCTCGGCGCCGCGCCTCGACGAGGGCCTCAATCAGGTTGACCGAGTTGCCGCTGGTCGAGATCGCGATCGCCGCGTCGCCCTGACGGCCGTAGGCGATCACCTGGCGGAGAAAGATCGCCTCGGTGCCGATGTCGTTGGCGATCGCGGTGAGGATCGACGGATCCTCGGTCAGGTCGATCGCCGCGCGGGCGGGCCACCCCTGCGGCGCCGCACGGAGATCGGCCACCAGGTCCATCGAGTCGGTCGCCGAGCCGCCGTTCCCGAAGACCAGCGCCTTGCCGCCCGTGTCGAAGATCGCCCGCAGCGCACCGGCGGCCACCAGCAGCTCCTCGCGCGAGGCTGTGAGCGTCCGTTCCCTGAGCTCGCCGACCTCCTCCGCCTTCATCAGGACATTGGCGCGGACGTCCTCGAGCACCGCATCGAGCCCCGTCTCCCCCTCCGACAGGAACGGGTAGAGGAAGCTCGACGCGCCGGTGTCGTGGACGGACCCGGCCTCCCGCCCCTCGAGCAGGCCGCGGTGCTCGAAGAAGACGTGGACCAGCTCCCAGAGCACGTGGTAGAGGGTCTCCGCCAGCTCCTGGCGGACGAACGGGTCGTCGCTGGGCGGCTCGAACTGCCACTCGGCCCCCGCGCTCGAGAAGGCGATGGTCTGGCATCCCGCTCCCCTCGCGATCCCCAGGGCCTCGATCGTCTCCGAGGAGTCCGGCTCGTCCGTTCCGAACGCGATCGCGATGTCATCCGGCTCGACGATCAGCTCGACCTGGGTGGTCAGCGGGCCGCCCTCGCGAGCGAGCCCGATCGCGGGCAGGGCACGTTTGCCGACGATCACCGGATGGACGAACTCGACGGCGACGTGCCGCACGTCCGAGCGGGCGGCCGGCGAGTGACCGAGCGCGATCAGGCGCCCGCCGCGGGCGAAGCGCTCGGCCATGCGGTGACAACAGCGAGCGATCTCGTCCGCCCGCGCCTCGAAGAAGGCACGGTTGGCCTCCGTCCTCTCGGCCAGCAGGGAATCCAGCCGCCCCGCCGCCGCGACCGTCAAACCGCGGCGGCCTCCCTCGCCGCGACCTCCGAGAGCCATTCCGCGAACGCATCCGTTCCCTCTCCCGACCGCGCACTGCACTCGATCACGCGAGCGCCGGGATTCACCGACTCGAGGTTGTGGCGCAGCTTCTCGAGGTCATAGTCGAGATGGGGAAGCAGGTCGATCTTGTTGACCACCACCAACTCGCAGGCGCGGAACATGAGCGGGTACTTGAGCGGCTTGTCCTCACCCTCCGCCACCGAGCAGATCATGGCGCGCGCGTCTTCCCCCACCCTGAACTCCGCGGGGCAGACGAGGTTGCCGACGTTCTCGATCACGAGCAGGTCGATCTCCTCCAGGTCGAGATCCGCCAGCGCGGAACGCACCATGTTCGCGTCCAGGTGGCACTCGCCGCCGAAGCCCGCGCCGGTGTTGAGCTGGACGACCGGGACGTGCAGATGAGCGATCCGGTCCGCGTCCATCGATCCCTGGACGTCACCCTCGAGGACGCCGACGCGTGCGTCGAGCCCCGGCAGCGTCGCCTCGAGCAGGGTCGTCTTGCCCGCCCCCGGAGCCGACATCAGGTTGACGACCCGGACCCCGGAGTGGTCGAAGTCGTGCCGGTTTGCCCCGGCGATGGTCGTGTTGGCGTCGAGGGCGTCCTCGGCGACCTTCACCTTGGTGCGATGCATCCCGCCTCCTCTCGGTCAGTTGCATTCTCCTCGGTCACCTCGATCGAGTCCACCTCGAACTCGGTGCCGGCGACCACCTCGACGCTCGTCTGCGCGCAGCTCCGGCAGCGGAAGTCGGGCTCCTCGAGCTCCCATTCCTCGCCGCAGGACTCGCAGCGCAGCTTCGCCTGGATGATCTCCTGCTCCAAGACCGCGTCCTCGCAGACGCTGTCCCGCGAGCAGATGCCGAAGTAGAAGTCGAGCGACTCGGGGACCACCTGTCGCAGGGTCCCGATCCGCATCTGGACCGAGCGGACCGGTCGTCCCTCGGCGTGCTTGACGACGGTCTCCACGACGGCGGTGGCGAGTGAGAGCTCGTGCATGATCAGCTCGGTTCGTAGGCGGCGTCGGACTGGAGCTTGCGGAGCTCCTCGAGGACGACCGCGGCGGCCCGCTCGACGGCGGCCTTGACCGGCTCCGACAGCTCAAGAGCCAAGCTCTCCACGTCGGCCGGTTCGCAGCCGACGACGACGACCTTCCCGGGCCAGCCGTGAACCGTCTTGACGAAGCGCAGCACCGTCTGCGGATCCATGCCGTGCGGGCTGATCGCCTCACCGTCCTCGATCGGCTTGATCTCCTTCGGGTCGGGCTCGATCACGTAGACGTCCCCGGGCTCGCCTCCCTGCTGGCTGACGTCCACGAGAACCATCGCGTGATAGCCCCGCATCACCTCGTAGGCGAGGTCGAGCCCTCCGGAGCCGAAGTCCTGAACGTGCACTCCGGGCGGCGGCCCCATCTCGAGGAGCCGGTTGACCACGTGCCCGCCGAAGCCGTCGTCGCCGAGCCAGGCGTTGCCGACTCCGGCGACGAGAATCTGCTTCTCCATCTCCGGCAGCTCCGGCTCCTCGAGACTCGCCAGGTCCGGCATCACGGGCGTGTGCTCGTGCTCGCTCATCCGGCCACCGGCTCGACCTCATCCGCGAAGAAGAACAGGTAGCGCCCCGTCTCGCGCAGCAGGTCCTGGCCGGGATCGTCGTCGACGGTGACGCCGAGGTAGACGCGCTCGTCGTAGCCGCGGTAGATCCGCTCCACGGTCGCGGTGCGGCCGTGCAGGATCTTGTCGTAGACGTCACCCTCGGTCCCCGGCCGCAACACGATCTTGTCCCCCAGCCGCACCGTCGTCCCGGCCGCGGTGATCTCGCGCTCACCCTGGATCTCGTCGAGACCCTCGGGCGGCGAGGGTGGATGGGCGACGGCATCCTCCTCCGGCTCCTTGTAGGTGAGCCGGCCGTGGAGGCCGATGATCTCGTCGCCGGTGGTGGACTCCGCGCGCTCGATCATCTCCCGCACCGCCGGGTCCTGGCTCGAGATCTCCTCCCGCTCGTCGTCGCTGAGCGCATGCACGTGCAGGAGCAGGGCCTCCTCGATCTCGGTGTTGTCGAACAGGTTCCCGAGGCTCTCGGGCGCGAGCTCGGGATGGTCCGGTAGGACGATCGCCGCTCCGAGCACCGCCTCGTCCTGGTCGCCGACCAGCACGGGGAACGTGTTCAGCGGCTCGCTCGCCAGCGAGGCCTCGCCCTCGGCCCCCTCGCGCTCCAGCGGCGAGACGAATCGGCCACCGTCGGCCTCGAGCAGGGGGTGGGTCGAGATCAGGCTGTGCCGGAGCGCCTCGCCTCGCGACGCCGTGGCCGCGTCGCCCGGCATCTCGGTCTCGTTGTGCACGCAGAGGCGGACCCTGGTCAGCCCCGCGGAGAGTGGCTCCGCGCGCATCGCGGCCCGGCCGCGGAGAACGCTGCCCCCCTCCGAGCGGAACTCGAAGGGCCGCCGCACTGGCTCGCGCGCCAGCTCGGCGAGCGTCGTCGGAGGGAACTCGAGCGAGCGCTCGGCCGCCTCGTGCCGCTCCCCGCTGGCCTGCAGGAAGAGGACCGCCCCGTGGAGCCTGGCGTCCGGCTCGCCGCGCAGAACCGCCTCGAGTCGCAACATGGAGAAGGCCGCCGGCTGTGTCTCGGCGTACTCGGGTGGATAGACGATCCCGAACGGCGTCGGCGTCGCGTTCTTCACCCCCGGCGTGTACGGGTAGAGCGCGTAGCCCTCGTACAGCAGGGAGCGGACCAGCTCCTCGGTTCCGCTATTCACCGAAGGACTCCTCGGCGAGGAGCTCCGTGATCGCGGCATCCAGGGTCGGGGCGCCGCGGCGCGCCTTCAGCCGCTGGAGCGCGTCGAGCGTGTCGCGGTGGACCGGCACCCAGCCGCGGTAGGGGTAGTAGGAGTCGATCATCTCCTTCCAGACGGAGAGGGGCATGCTGAAGTCGGCCGTCGTGTCCCACGGGACCTGGAGCACCTGGAGGCGACTCTCCTCGCCGGAGTAGTAGACGCTGCCGTTGAAATGGAACGCGAGGGGGATCTCCCCGTCGGTGACCGAATGGAAGTACTTCGCCGCCGCCAGCTCCACGTCGTAGTTGCAGAGGACCTCGATCGTCGCTTTCGCGGACCCGGTGAAGGACGGGACCAGGACCGTCTCGCTGGTCCAGGGCATCCGCTGGGCGGTGGTGGTCCAGCGGTGCGGGTCCCCGAAGAGCTCGGTGAGCTTGGCCCGCGACTCGGGATCGTATGCCCGCTTCGCAGGCTCGATCTGGATCTGCACCCGCAGCCCGGCCATGAACACCTCGCGACCGGAGTCGTCGTCGATCGCGAGCGAGAAGCCGAGCGTGGGCACCGCTGCGTGCGGGATGGCCTCCACGCCGGTGATCTCGAGCCGCAGCCCCGGTTCCCCCGCGCGGCGGCCGGTCTCCGGCCCCCCTCGCTCCGCGGTGTCGGCCTCGACCTCGGGAGGCCGCGGATGGGGAGTGCGGCCACCGTTCACCTGGTTGACCGGCCCGCTCATCGCGCTCCCGCGGAGCGTGCACGGAGCCGCTCGAAGAAGGTCGGCACCGCGCGCTCGATCGCGTCGCCGCCGGAGATCCCCTCCCAGCTCACCTTGATCGCGCCGACCAACCCGTAGCACTCGTCGATCGGCGCGATCACGAAGGTCGCGGGCTCGGAGATCCGGTTCACCACCAGCGCCTCGGCATCGGGCTCGAGCGATTCGAGCTCGGGGTTCAGGGCCCGCAGGTCATCCCAGGCGCCGAGCTTGAGCTCGGACTCCGTCGCCCCCGCAGGGCTCGGGTACATCGCGACCATCCCGCCGACGGAGCTGCTGTACATGAAGAAGGCGAGGCCGATCGGCACCTCGAGTCTGGCCCAGAGCTCGTCCGGGAGCTCGAAGCCGTCCAACCAGACGATCCGGCTGCCGGTCGGCCGCAGCTCAGGGTCGCCCGAGCGCTGCGCCCAGCAGGTGGCGCAGACGCAGAGAATCCGTCGCTCTCCGAGATGCAACAGGTGCTCGTGCTCCCCCGGGACCTCGATCCCGCAGAGGTCGCAGCGCTCATCCGGCGCGGCCGCCTCGGTCCCATTCCCAGCGGGACCGCCGGGTGCCGTCGCGGGGCCTCCTCGGAGCCCTCGCAGGCCCATGATCACGTTCGACCGCCTGCGGGCGGCCACCGCGTCGTCGATGGCTCGCCCGTTGCCGCTCATCGCGCCAGCGCCACCCGCACCCCCTCACTCGCCGAGGCGAGCAGCGGGACCGGTCCGAGGTGGAGCTTCTCGTCGTCGAGGGAGCGACCGGCGCGCGGCAGGAAGTACCGGCGCCGGCAGCTCGGGCAGATCAGCATGCCCTCGTCGAGCTCGGCCCCCGCGAGTGACGCCTCGCAGCCGGGGCAGGAGTCGAGATAGGCGAGCAACGATCCCTCCACCTTCGCCACCACGATCGGCGTGTCCCCCACCTCGATCCGCACAAGCTGGTCCTCGCCCAGGCCATCGAGCTCGCCATTGAGCTCGCGCCAGCCCGATCCTCCGGGTGGTGGTGGGGTCGCGGCCGGCGTGGCGTCCTGCCCCGCCATCGGCAGCGGTTTCCCGGTGACGATGACCGGATCGAGCAGGTCCTGCTCGATCCCCTCGACCTCGATGCCCAGCAGGTCGGGCGCGGTCTCCTCGAGCGCCGTCTTGATGGCGAGCTCGAGGGTCGAGGACGAGGCGGGGCAGCCGTCGCAGCTGCCCTCGAGCCGAATGCGGGCGACGCCGTCCGCGAGCGAGACCAGCTCGACGTTGCCGCCGTGGGACTCCATATAGGGGCGAACATTGTCGAGTGCCTCGGCGACCCGCTCGTCGATCGGGACGGGGTAGAGGTCGTGGATCAGGAACAGGCTGGCGACGATCCCGTCGTCGACCAGGGCCTGCTTCACCTGGTTCGCACTCGCGCCCTCGTCGAGGACCTCAACGATCCGGGTGAGGCCCTGCCCGTACATCTCGATCACCGCCGCCGCCAGGTCCTCGGCCGCCAGTCGGGCCACGGGATCCGGCAGCTGCTCGACCTGAGCGGTCAGCTCCTCGACCCTCTGGATCAGGGCCTCTGGGCTGACCGCCGCCTCTCTCTCAGTCGGCATCCCCGTCCCTCCGCCGCTCCTCAGGACAGCCCGGTCGGGGTGTGCGTCACCTTCCGCACCTGGCCACCCCGCTGGTCGTACATGTGGACGCCGCACGGCAGGCACGGATCGAAGCTCCGCACCGCCCGCATGATGTCCACGCCCTTGAAGCTCTCCGGGCCGTTCTCCTCGAAGATCGGCGTGTTCTGCACCGCGTCCTCGTAGGGGCCGGGAGTTCCGTGGGTGTCGCGCGGGTTGCTGTTCCACGGAGTCGGCGGGTATGGCTGGTAGTTCGCCACCCTGCCGTCCTGGATCACCATGTGGTGCGAGAGCACGCCGCGGGCGGCCTCGCAGAAGCCGACCGAGACCGCCTCCTGCGGGACCTTGAAGTCGTTCCATGACTTCGTCCGCCCGGCGCGCACCTCGGTCAGGGCCCGCTCCAGGTTGTGCAGCGCGATCAGCGCGGAGTAGGCCTCGTGGTAGGTGCGAGCGCGATCGCGTTCGATCGCGTTCGACTTCTCCGGGATCTTCCACTCGAGCTCCATCTCGGGCTTCGACGCGGTCCGCGGCAGCACCATCTTGATGCTCTCGCCGGTGGCCTTGGCGTAACCGAAGTCCACCAGTCCGGCCTTCGCCGTCACCCAGGAGCGCGCGAACGGGCCGCCGCCGGTGTCGCAGGCGACGTAGGTGTCGTTGCGCTCGTCATGGATGCGTGGAGAGGCGACCCAGCTGTACTTGTCCTGGAAGTCGCGCTTCTGCGGCTTCGGCAGGGTCACCTTGTTCCACGGATGGCGCTTGTCCACCGGGTTGCCGAGCGGGTCCTGCGTGACGAACGTGTCCTCATTCGTCCAGTCGTCGAAGTAGGAGCTGCCCAGCAGGATCCTGATCATCAGGTTGATCTCGACCAGGTCGGTGGTGATCAGCTCACCCTTGAGCACGACGCCGGGTGTGATGTAGCGCTTCCTCCCCCACTCCGCCATGTTGCGGTAGTCGTAGTCGACATAGTCGGGGTCGTCGAAGTAGCCCCAGCACACCAGGTCCGTGTCCCGATATCCGACCATGTCGTACCCCGGCAACTCCTGGAGGAAGAAGTCGTACAGGTCGTCGTGCATCGGCACGGCTCGCTTGACGTAGTCGATGTAGCGCATCAGGCGCACGTAATAGTCCGTGCAGGTCTGATGGGTGATGTCGACCGAGACCCCGCCCGGCATGATCGTCGACGGGTGGGTGTGACGGCCGCCGAACAGGCAGTACATCTCGCGGGTGTAGCGAGCGACCTGCAGGGTCTCCAGGTAGAAGTCGCCGGTGAACGGGTTGAGCGCCCGCATGATCTCGGCGATCGTCTTGTATCCGTGGATGTCCTGGCCGGGCGCGGGCGTCTGCTCGGCCTTCTGGAGCAGGGTCGGGTTCGTCTCCCTCACCATCTGCTCGCAGAAGTCCACGTTCGCCATGCAGTCGTTGAAGATCGCGTGGTCGAACATGTAGTCCGCGGTCTCGGCGAGGTTGTAGCCGAGGTCACCCAGGGCCGGCGGCTTCACGCCGTAGGCCATGTTCTGGTTCAGGCACGAGGTCGTGCAGTGGTTGTCCCCGCAGATGCCGCAGATCCGGCTGGTGATGAAGTGCGTGTCCCGCGGGTCGATTCCCTTCATGAAGATGTCGAACCCCCGGAAGATCATCGAGGTCGAGTAGCACTTCTCCACCTTCTTGGCGTCGAAGTCGATCTCGGTGTGGATCCCGAGGCTGCCCACGATCCGGGTGATCGGATCCCAGGACATCTCCTTGACGGCGACCTTCTTCGATGTCGTCGGAGTCTCTGTGCTTGCCATGTTGGTTTCTCTCTCCTCTTCTCTCGAAGTTGATCGCCTAGGACCCGGGCGGCGCGTAGCCGGCGGATCGGGACTTGTAGCCCGTGCTGAGCTGGTTGCCCGGCCTTCTCCATTCCGGCTCCACGTCGAACTTCTTGCGGATGTTCCGTTTGCGGAAGCCGCGGACGATCGGGCCGATCGTGAACTTCTCGAGGCTCGAGGCCATCCCGCCCCATCGGTCCTCGTCCATGAAGGGCATGTACTTGTCAGGGAAGCCGGGCATCGTGCAGGCCATGCAGATGCCGCCGACGTTCGGGCAGCCCCCGACCCCGCTCTGCCAGCCGCGGATCGGGACGTTGCATTTGACGACCGGCCCCTTGCAGCCGAGCTTCACCATGCAGCGGTGATCGGAGCCGTATTCGGTCGCGAACTCGCCCTGCTCCGAGAAACCGCCCCGGTTGCACGACTCGCGGACGGTGCGGCCGAACAGCCAGGTCGGCCGGTGAGCGTCGTCGAGGTCGGGAACCGGCGCCCGTCCCGCGAGGTGCAGGGCCAGATACAGGAGGGACTCGGTCGTGTTGTCGGGCTGGACCGGACAGCCGGGGATGTTCACCACCGGCAGGCCTGCGGTCGACTTCCAGTCCCAGCCGAGGTAGTCGGCCACCCCCATCGCCCCAGTCGGGTTGTTCTTCATCGCCGGAATGCCGCCATAGGTGGCGCAGGTACCGAGCGCGACGACCGCGGCGGCCTTGGGCGCCAGGCGGTCCACCCACTCGTTCGTGGTGATCGGCTGGCCGGTCTGCGGGTCGGTACCCATCGCCGCCCAGTGGCCCTCGCCCGAGAGCTCCTCGTTCGGGATCGAGCCCTCGACGATGAGGACGAACGGATCGAGTTTGCCTGCCTCAGCGTCGTACCAGGCCTGCATGAACTCGTCGCCGTTCTCGTACGCGAGCACCGGGTTGTGGACGATCACCTTGGGCATGCCGGGGATCGCCTGGGTGACGATGTCCTCGAGGCTCGGATCGACGGCCGAGGTCATCGCGACCGAATCGCCATCGCAGCCGAGGCCGGTCGTCATCCAGATGACATGGGCTTCCACCGCCTCCGTCTTCGCCTGGTCCGGTACGAACTCGACTCCGTTGGCCATCTCTCCTCCTGTCGTCTACATGAGCATGCGTCAGCAGATCCGAGGCAGCGGATCACCCACCAGTTGGTCCATCACTCGCCGGCCGCCGAAGGCGGTCTCCACCAGCACCATCCCGGGCGGCTCGGTCTTCACCTCTCCGATCCGGGCCGCGTCCTCGCAGCCGGGAACGGCTCGGAGGCTCGCCAGAGCCTCCTCGGCCCGCTCGGGAGCGACGAACGCCACCAGCTTCCCCTCGTTGGCGACGTACATCGGGTCGATGCCGAGCATCTCAGCCGCGCCGGCAACCGCCGGGTTGACCGGCACATCGCCCTCGCGAACGCCGATCGAGACCCCCGACGAACGGGCAAGCTCGTTGAGCACCGAGGCCACCCCGCCGCGGGTGGCATCGCGGACGCAGTGGAGCGCCTCGCCGGCGGTGTCGAGCAGCGCATCCACGGCGGGCCACAAGGGGCGCGTATCGGAGACGATCTCGGCGTCCAGCGAGAACTCGTCGCGCGCGAGCATGATCGCCGAGCCGTGGTCGCCGACGGTGCCGGAGACGATGACGTGGTCGCCGGGCCGGAGAGCCTGCGGCGAGAGTGTCGCCCGGGGGTCCACCTTGCCGATGCCGGCGGTGCAGATGTACATGCCGTCCGCGTGACCGCGCTCGACGACCTTGGTGTCCCCGGTGGCGATCTCGACGCCGGCGGCCTCGGCAGCCGCCGCGATCGCCTCGACCTCCGCGCGCAGCTCGTCGGCGGGGAGACCCTCCTCGAGAATCAGAGAGAGGCTCAGGGCCCTCGGTCTCGCGCCCGACACGGCGAGGTCGTTGGCCGTGCCGTTGACGGCGAGCTCGCCGATCGAGCCACCGGGGAAGCGAATGGGACGGACGACGTAGCTGTCGGTCGACAGCGCGATTCCCAGGTCGTCGATCCTGACGATGCCGGCGTCACCGAGCTGCTCGAGGGTCTCCCCCTCCTTCGCCAGGGCCGGCACCAGCAGTCCCTCGATCAGGGTCTGGGTGGCCTTGCCGCCGGCGCCGTGCGCCATGGTCACGGTCTCATCCTTGAACCTCGGCCGCTTGGCACGCGCGGTCTCGATGATCTCGAGGACCTTGCGCTCGCGCTCGGATACCGCGGAATCCGGCATCAGACGAGCTCCTTCTCCCGGGCGAACCGCCCGTAGTTGTAGTAGGCGGCGCAGGCCCCCTCAGGCGAGACCATGCAGGTCCCGATCGCGTGCTCCGGGGTGCAGGCCGTGCCGAAGACCTTGCATTCGTACGGCTTGATCACACCCTTCAGCACCTCACCGCACTGGCAGGCCTTGGGATCGGCGACCCGCACGCCGGGAACCCCGAAGCGCTGCTCGGCGTCGAGCTCGGCGTAGGCGTCGCTGAGCCGGAGCGCGCTCTGGGAGATGAACCCGAGCCCTCTCCACTCGAAGTGCGGGCGCAGCTCGAACACCTCCGACATCACCTTGAGCGCCGCCGGGTTCCCGTCGTAGGGAACGACCCGGCTGTACTGGTTCTCGACCTCGCAGCGGCCCTCGCCCAGCTGGGTCAGGATCATGCGAATCGCCTGGAGGATGTCGAGCGGCTCGAATCCCGCGACGACCACGGGCTTGCCGTAGTCCTTCGGGATGAACTCGAAGGGCCGGCAGCCGACGACCGTCGAGACGTGGCCCGGGCCGATGAAGCCGTCGAGGCGCAGGTCCGGAGAGTCGAGCAGCGCTCGCAGGGGCGGCACGATCGTGACGTGGTTGCACATGCACGAGAAGTTGGCCACGCCCTCGGCGCGGGCCCGCTTCAGAGTCAGCGCCGTGGATGGCGCCGTGGTCTCGAAGCCGATCGCGAAGAAAACGACTTCGCGGTCGGGATTCTGCTTCGCGAGCCGCAGCGCGTCGAGCGGCGAATAGACCATCCGGATATCCGCGCCGTCGGCCTTCGCCTGGGTCAGGGTCTTCTCGGAGCCCGGCACCCGCATCATGTCGCCGAAGCAGGTGAAGATGATGTCGTTCTCGGTGGCCATCGCAATCCCGTCGTCGACGCGCCCCATCGGGATCACGCAGACCGGGCATCCGGGGCCATGGACCAGCTCGACGTTCTCGGGGAGCAGGTCGTCGATGCCGTACTTGTAGATGGAGTGCGTGTGCCCGCCGCACACCTCCATCAGCTTGTACTGACGACCGGGCTCGACCGCCTCGAGGATCTTCCCGGAGAGCGCGCGCCCGATCTCGGCGTCACGGAACTCGTCCATGTAGCGCATCGTCATCCCGTCGCCTCGCTTGCCGCATGGGCGATCGCGGTGCCGGCATGGACCAGCAGCCTGTCTCCTTCCGAGACGGGTGCCACCAGGGCGATCTCGACCGTGCTGCGTTCCCCGTCGCCCTCCGCCGCGCAGAGGGCAAGCTCGCGCTCGGTGTCGATGCGCATTACCCGCATCCGGATCGCCTCATCCCCACAGGTGATGCACCCCGTCGTGTGGTCGCATCCGGGGATAAGGCCTTCCGTCATTCTCCGGGGCTCCTCTTCCCACAGCCGGGACGGAAGCGACGCCGTGACCACTGGCAATGGCGGCTCGTCACTCGATCACGCTCGCCTTCAGCTCCTCAAGCTCCTGCTCGTAATCCTGACCCATGCCCGCCAGCAGGCTGAGCGTGGCGCGGGCCTCCTCCTCGTCGACCTTGGAGATCGCGAAGCCGACGTGGATCAGAACCCAGTCCCCGGGGATCGCCCCCTCGCCGTCCTCGTCGAGAAGGCCCACGTTGACGTTGCGCTGCACTCCGGCGACATCGACCTTGGCGAGACGGTTGGTCTCGTCGACCACCTCCACAACTTGGCCCGGAATCGCCAGGCACATCGTCTCTCCTTCTCTCGCCGGCTCTCGTTGCCAACTGTCCCGGCGCGGCGAACCTACTCCCCACTGCATGAGGTGTCAAGGAAAATTGATGAGTCGCGCCATACTCGTCTTCCGGGGGACAATGGGCACGATGGCATCAGCCCCTGAGGACGACGTGCTCGGCCGCGAGGTCTACGTCGGCGATGAATACAAGAGATTCGGTGAGATGACGACTGAAGACGCCCGCGCGCTCGCCGAGCAGTTGAGCGGCCTGAGCGGCGGCGGGCTCGAGCAGAAGGTGGCGCCGGTCGGGCGCGCCTGGCGCGAGCTCGCGGAGGCGATGGAGCAAGGGGCTGCCTCGACCGTGGCAGAACTCGGTATCGAGGAGGCTGCCAAGTGGGCCGAGCAATTACGGGTAGTGCCCCCGGGCGGGACTTGGCTCTAGCCAGGACCCGAGGGGGGCGCGGTCGGGGTCTGCCCACCTCGGGTCCGGCTCCGCCTAGCCCCAGCCCATCCCCTGATAGCCGCTGTCGACGGGCACGCCGATCAGCAGCGCGCGTACGTTCGCGTCCGATTCGTTGCGGATCGTCCGGTTGACCTCGGGCGCGAAGCGGCAGAACGTCCCGGCCGGAGCGTCGTGCTCCTCGCCGTCCGTGACGATCTTCCCCTCACCCTCGAGGACGATGAAGACCTCCTCCTGATTGTCGCCCGTGTGGTCGTGGGCGGGGATCTGACCGCCGGCCTCGATGTCGACGACGTTGAAGCCGAAGGCCTCCGCGCCCAGTGACTTGCGGGCGAGGCGCCAGGTGGCTCCCCCACTCCCCTCCATCTCCTCGAACTCGTCGATGCTCTTGATCGTGTAGCCCTCGGCCACCTCTCCTCCTCTTGTCCGATCCCCTTGTCTCGCCCCGCGAGCGTACATATCCTGTTCGCGTGGGAAAGGACTCGGCTCAGAGTCTCGCAGGGGCAATCGGGCGTTACAACGACGCCTGGAACGACCATGACCTCGACGCGATCATGGCCATGCACACCCCCGACATGGTCTTCGAGAACCACACCGCCGGGGAGTCGGCGCAGGGGCCCGATGAGGTCCGCGCGCACATCGGCGCGATCTTCGCGAGCTGGCCAGACCTGCACTTCGAGACGCGCAGGCTCTACGTCCGCGACGGCGTGGTCACGCAGGAATGGACCGCAAGCGCGACGCACTCGAACACGATGCGCCGCGGAAGCCTCGTCGCGGAGCCCACGGGCAAGAAGGTCGAGTGGCGGGGGGTCGACGTGATCCCCTACGAGGACGGCCTGATCAAGCGCAAGGACGTCTACTCGGATTCGGTCTCGATCCTCCGCCAGGTCGGCCTGCTCGACTGACCGAACGATAGGCGTAACCCTCCGGCGCTCACCGTCGCTTAGGCAGGTGGGAGTCAAATACCCATGGCCACGAAGTGCGGTTTCGCCCCAGGCACCACCACCACGACCACTCCGTCGACGACCACCACCAGCACCACCGGCTAATCGGGGACCCGGACGGGCGCCCTCGCGGCCTACCGGACGCTGCGGGGCCGTCCCGTCCGGTTGCCCTTCTCCTACCGGCCTAGCGCTTGACGATCGCCCAGCCGGCGATCGCGGCGCCGCAGGCGATCAGGATTCCCGCCGCAAGCAGTCCCGCCTCGCCGCGGTCCGGCTCGTCCAGAATCGAGTCACGGGCTCGAGCGGAGAGCACCGATCCGGCCGATGCGAACGACATGGCGGAACCCGCAGAGCCGGCCGACGCCACGGACAACGCCGAGCCGGCGGAGCCGATCGACCCGATCGAGGCGAACGAGCCGACGGATCCGATCGAGAGGACCGAGCCCTTCGAGGCGATCGAGAGGAACGAATCCTCCGACCAGAGGGACATGTGCGAGGGTGCTCCGAGCGAAGCGAGGAGCAACCCGTTTGATGAGATGCTCATAGCTCCGGGACGTCCGCGCCAGTCGGGGAGAAGGGAACCCGCCGGACCTCCGCCCAATCCCCCACCCGCTCGCCGAGGGCCTTCATCACCTCGCCGGTGCTCTGCCAGAAGGTCCAGACCAGCACGCTCGGGCCGGCGCCCGAGATCGTCGCCCCGATCGCGCCCATTCGCGGGGCTTCCTGCACGATCTCCATCGAGCGCGGATAGAGACGAGCGCGATGCGGCTGATGGATCCGGTCGGCGAGCCCTCGCCCGATCAGGGTGAGGTCCGAGCGCTGGATGCCCAGAACGAGCTCCGCGACGGCCGAGATGTTGGCGACGGCGGCGGCCAGGGGCACCTGATCGGGGATCGCCTTCCGAGCCTCCTCGGTGGGCACCTGCTCGCCGGGGATCACCACCACCGCCTCGACGCCCTGCGGCGGATCGAGGCGGGTCGAGGTCAGCGTGCCATCGTCGGTTGCGCAGACGACGAAGCCGCCATAGAGCGCGGCGGCCACGTTGTCCGGATGCCCCTCGATCTCGGCGGCCTTCGCGAGGACGTCCTCGGGTTCCTGGGCGAGCTCGTAGAGGTGATCCGCCGCGAGCAGACCGGCGACGATCGCCGCCGCGCTCGACCCGAGTCCCGCGGCCAGGGGGATCTCACTCTTGATGCGGAAGGCGATCCCGTCCGCGGGGCGCAGCGACTCGAAGGCGCGCACGCAGAGGTTCGAGCGATCGAGCGGCACGCCCAGGCCATCGGCCTCGACCGAGAAGCTCCCCGTCTCCTCCACCTCGAGCTCCAGGTGAATGGCGAGCGCCGCGGCAAGCACGTCGTAGCCCGGGCCGAGGTTGGCCGATGAGGCCGGCACCTTGACCAGCCGTCGCCGCGCGGTCATCGGGCGCTAGGAACCGAGGATCTTCGCCTTCTGCTGCTCGAACTCGGCGTCGGTCAGGGCGCCGGAGTCCCGCAGCTTGGCGAGCCGCTCGAGCTCGGCGAGGTTGTCTCCGCCCGAGGCCCTTGCGACGTCCGGCGCGGGTGCGGGGACAAAGCCACCGGCCCCGGCAACCGGCCTGACCTCGCCCTCCGCGGGGCCGCGCGGGGCGGCGTCCCAATCGATCGCGATCTTCGCGGGGTCATCGGGATCGACCTTGACCGGCAGGGTCACACCCGGACCCAGGCTCGCCCTGGCCGGAACCATGTACATGTTGTTCACCCGGTAGGGAGCTCGGCCACCGACGTGGATCTCGAGATCGATGTTGAGGTTGAACCACTGCGCGCCGCGCTCCGGGGTGCCCATGCCGACGATCACGCCCTGCCCCGAAATGCCGTCGGCCAGGATCCTGCCGCGGTCTCCCTGGATGCCGCTGATGTCCGCGAGCTGCTCGTTCGCATGGGAGATCATGTCGCCCATCTGCGCCATCTGCCCCCCGAGGCCCGGCTTGTAGCCCGACTCCTGCAGCTGCTGGCGCTGAAGCTGCTTCGCCTGCTTGGTCAGGCTGGACAGGTCCTTCATCGACTTGAAGAGTCCCATTCTCCCCTCGCTTTCCTCGGCCCTACTTCAACTGGCGCGAAGCCTACTGAGCTTCTGTAGGTTCATCGGCGTGTTGGGGGCCTCGGGAGGCAACCGCCGCAGGACGGCCGCGCGGGCGGCGACGCTCGCCGTCCTCGTCTGCCTGCTCTCCGCCACGGCGGCGCTGGCGGCGTTTCCCCAGGACCCGCCGAACGATCCGGCCTACGCGCCCGCCGAGGGCAGCCCGACCGACTGCCTGACCAAGTCGGCCGACGACCAGCAGCACTATCTGTTCAGCTTCATGCCCCAGTGCACCCCCGCCGCGACCGACCCGGAGAACGCCGCGGGAATGTCGGTCGACAGAGCGTGGCGCGACTACACGACCGGCGACCCGAGCACCGTGATCGCGTATGTCGAGGGCGGGATCAACTGGCACAACGGCGATGCGCAGGAGCTTCGCAACCGGGTCTACCTCAACCCCAGGGAGCTGCCCGACCCGACCAACCCGGACGGCCAGCCGGGGCTGAACGCCGACGACTACGCGGTCTACGACGGCGCGGCGACACCCGACGCCAACGGCAACGGCGTGGTGGACCCGGAGGACATCATCGTCCGATTCTCCGACGGGGCCGACGGCTACCGGGCGAGCGGCAAGAGCGACGGCAACGGATACGTCGACGACATCTCCGGCTGGGACTTCTACAACGACCAGAACGACCCGGCGACGCTCGACTCGACCTACGGCCACGCCAACAACCAGATGAAACAGGCGGCGGCGCAGGCCGACAACGGCATCCAGGGAGCGGGGATCTGCCCTGACTGCCGGCTGCTGCCCGTCAAGGCGGGCGCGGAGGCGCTCGACCGCAGCGACGACCTCGCTCAGGCCTGGCTGTTCGCCGGCGACTCCGGCGCCGACGTGATCGTCTCGACGACGGCGGACCTCGGCTACTCCACCTTCATGTCGCAGGCGGTCGACTACCTCTGGAACCACGGCGTCGTGATGGTCGAGTCCTCGAACGACTTCGACTCGACCGACCACCAGGGCGGCATGTTCCACCAGCACGTCCTGCCGGGAAACGGCCTGGTCTCCAACCTGCACGGCCTCGGGCTCATCCCGGGCGTGGGTGGACCGCTCTCGAACCCGCTGACCGCCACCTACAGGGCGCGGTCCGGTTACACGTCGTGGGGAACCCACAACATGTTCTCGGTCGCGACCACCGGGGGGACGACCTCCGAGTCGACTCCGACCGTCGGCGGGGTGATGGCGCTCGTCCTCTCCTACGGGAAACAGGCGGCCGCCGCGCACCTGATCGACGCGCCGCTGACGAACGACGAAGCGATTCAGGTGGTCCGCGCCACCTCCTCGGACATCGCCGGCAATCCCAACCCACCCACGGGTTGGGCCGGCAAGCCCGGCTTCGACCTCCAGTACGGGTACGGGCGCCCCAACGTCCACAAGGCGATGCAGGCGATCCACGACGGCGACATCCCGCCGGTGGCCTGGTTCAAATCGCCGGATTGGTACTCGCTCTATGACCCGACCCAGACCCAGACCGTCCCGGTGACGGGCCACGTCGACGCGCCCCGCTCCGAGCCGTACACCTGGAAGCTCGAGTTCGCGCCGGGCGCGGAGCCCACAGACGGGCAGTTCATCACCGCCAGCTCCGGCAGCGGCAGCGGCCCCACCGACGGCTCGCTGGGCTCGATCGACCTGAGCAAGGTGCCCCAGTCGTTCTGGGACGCCGCCTTCCGTCTCTCCCAGGACAAGACCCTGGAGACGAGCGAGCGGTACACGGTCACCCTCCGGATCCAGGTGACGGACTCACACGGCCGGGTCGGCGAGGAGCGGCGCTCGATCGCCGTCCACCACGACCCGAGCCTGATGGACGGGTTCCCGGTCAAGATCGGGCCGGGCGGCGAGTCCCAGCCCGTGCTTGCCGACCTCCAGGGGCGCGGCCAGCTCGACGCGATCTTCGGGGACGCCGATGGCAACGTCCACGCGGTCCGCCCCAACGGCGTAGAGCTGCCGGGCTTCCCGGTCCACACGAACCCGACGCAGGTGACCGTTCCGCATCCCGGCGTCGATCCCGGCCATGAGCCGATCCTGATCGGGGTCGCCGTCGGCGATCTCGACGGCGACGGGCGCCTCTCGGTCGTGGCCACGTCCACCACGGGCCGTGTCTATGCGTGGGACGCGAAGGGACAGCTCCGGGGCGGGTTCCCGCAGACACTCGACACCGGGGTGCAGAAGCCGGCGCTGCCGCGCCCGGCGAGCCCGTTCACCCGCCAACCGGTGCGGGGCGCCACGGCGTCGCCGATGCTGGCCGACATGAACGGGGACGGCAAGCTCGACATCGTCCAGGTGGGGTGGGACGGCTACATCCACGTCTACGACCGGGCGGGCAACGACCTCCCCGGATGGCCCGTGAAGCCGGTGAAGCCCACCGCGGGCAACGGCCTGACCGTGATCAACGACCAGAAGATCGACGTGCCGCCGGCCCTCGCTCAGCTCGACGACGACCCGGAACCCGAGCTGGTGGTCCGCTCGCAATACAACGAGACGCCCGGCGCGGATCTCCAGGTCGTCGGGGTCACGGGATCGGTCACACCGCCCGTCTCCCACCTCTACGCCTACAACTCGGACGGCACCCCCGTGCCGGGCTGGCCGAACAGCGCCGACGCCCTGGTCATGTACTACGGCTCCGCCCAGGAGTTCATCACCGAGGGAGCCAACGCCCCGATCACCGCCGACACCAACGGCGACGGCAAGACGGAGGTCGAGGCGTCGGCCGGGATCTTCTCGCCGAGCTATCTCTTCTCGCCGGACGGCTCTCAGGCCGGCGTCTACGGGCCGGTCCCCGATCCCACATTGGGACTGCTGTCGGGCCTCGCCAACGGCACCCTCGACGCCGGCGCGATCACGGGCATTCTCGCCGGGAACCTGCCCGCCGACGCGCCCGTCAACTTCACCGGCACTGGCGCGTTCGGCAAGGTCGGCCCGACCGACACTCTTTCCGTGGCAGAGCCCGGCAGCGGCACCGCGAGCGTCGCGACCTCCCTCCTGCTGCCCGGCCTGGGCACCCCGATCAAGAACTACATGCGCGTGCACGATGCCGCCTCCGGCGCCCCGCTCCCCGGCTTCCCGGCGCAGGGTCAGGGGCTCGACTTCCTCGGCGCCCCGGTGATCGCCGACGTCAGCGGCGATGGCCAGCCCGACGTGATCCAGGGCGGCGACAGCTCGGCGCTCCACGCGTTCACCACCGGTGGCGCTCAGGCGAATGGCTTCCCGAAGTTCACCACGGGGTGGATCGTGTTCGGTCCCTCCGTCGGGGACTTCGAGGGCACGGGCCGCAACGACGTGGTCGCGGCCACGCGCGAGGGCTATCTGATGTCCTGGAGGACGAACGGCACCGCTGACGCCAACAATGAGTGGTGGAGCTCACACCACGACGAGCGCAATACCGGCGAGTACGGCATCGACACCCGGCCACCGGGCATCCTGCGCGGCGCCTCGGTATCGGCCGATGGGTCCGAACTCGACTTCACGGCCCCGGGAGACGACTGGTACGCCGGGACGGCCGACCACTACGCCGCCGTCACATCGGCTCATCCGATCACGCCGGAGAACTTCGGCGCGGCGACCCCGCTCGAGGGAGCACCGGCGCCCGGCACGGCGGGATCGGGCGAGTCGCTCACGGTGCCGGCGGGAGCCGAGCGCCACGTCGCCATTCGCGCGGTCGACGAGGCCGGCAACCTCGGCCCGGTCCACGACTTCGACCTCGGCCCAGGCTCGGGGGGCGAGCCCGGCGGGCCGGCCGGCGGCGGACGGGGAGGCCAGGCGGGCGCGCTCAAGAAGTGCACGAAGCGGCACCGCAAGCATCACAAGCACCGCAAGCACGCCCGCAAGAAGTGCAAGAAGCACAAGCGGAACCGCTAGGCGAAGACCGCCTTCTCGACGGCGGCGAGGTCAGCCTTGCAGCCGGTCACCGCGGGCGCCTTGCCCAGCGCGGTGTCCGGGTCCTTCAGGCCGTGGCCGGTGAGGACACAGACGACGGTCTCCGGCTTCTCCATTCCGTCGGCCACAGGCAGCCCATGGGCCAGCAGGCCCGCAACCGAGGCGGCGGACGCGGGCTCGCAGAACACCCCCTCGCTCGAGGCGAGCCAGTGATAGGCCTCGAGGATCTGCTCGTCGCTGACCGCCGCGACGCGGCCGCGCGAGGCCGTGAAGGCGTTCATCGCCTCCTCCCAGCGCGCCGGGTTGCCGATCCGGATCGCTGACGCCACGGTCTCGGGGTTCTCGATCGGGTGGCCCTCGACGAGGGGAGCGGCCCCTTCGGCCTGGAAGCCGTAGAGGATCGGCGACTCCCCGTACTCCTGGAAGCCCTTCCACCAGGAGGTGACGTTCCCGGCGTTGCCCACCGGAATGGCGAGGGCCGCGGGCGCGTGGCCGAGCTCGTCGCAGGTCTCGAACGCGGCGGTCTTCTGACCCTCGATCCGGTAGGGGTTGACCGAGTTGACGAGCTCCACGGGATGCTTCTTCGCGATCTCCCGGACGATCTCGAGGGCCCGGTCGAAATTGCCCTCCAGCGCGATCACGCGGGCCCCGTGCATCAGCGCTTGAGCCAGCTTGCCGATCGCGATCTTCCCCTCGGGGACGATCACCGCCCCGCGCATCCCCGCTCGTGCGGCGTAGGCGGCGCAGCTGGCGGCCGTGTTGCCGGTGGAGGCGCAGATGATCGCCTCCGCCCCCGCTCCCTTCGCGCGCGAGACGGCCACCGTCATTCCGCGGTCCTTGAAGCTGCCCGTCGGGTTGGCGCCCTCGAACTTCAGGTACACGTCCGCCTCCACGCGCTCGGACAGGCGCGGGGAGTGGATCAGCGGCGTGGAGCCCTCGTTCAGCGTGACCACGGGGTCCCCTTCCTCGAGGGGCAGGTGCTCGCGGTAGCGCTCGATCAGGGGGGTCGGCATCGGCGGCGCCTAGCCGAACTCTTCCTCGATCACCCGGATCGAGCGGGGGGGCGAGCGCAGGAACCTGAGCTTGGCGATCCTCCGCAGCGCCGCGGCGAACCTCCTCTCGCTGACCGGATGCATGACCATGATCAGCTGCGCCTCCCCGCCGAGGCCCCGCTGGACCACGCTCCGCACCGACACCTCGTTGTCGCCGAGCACCTCCGCCACCTTGGCGAGCACGCCCGGCTCGTCATCCACCTCGAGGTGGAGGTAGAACGCCATCTCGACGTCCCTGGCGACCCTGAGCCTCGCGTTCTCCTCGAAGAGCGGCGAACCCCCGCCGATCACGGAGACGACGTCGCCGAGGATCGCCGCCGCCGTCTCGGGGCCGCCGGCGCCGGGCCCCGACATGGTGATCTCGGTGATCGCCGGGGACTCGACCATCACCGCGTTGAAGGGGCCTTCGATCGGCGCGAGCGGGTGTCCCGGATAGAGGAAGCAGGGGAAGACGCGCACGCTGATCTGGGCCTGATCCACCCGCTCGGCCACGCCGAGGAGCTTCAGCGAGAGGCCCAGCTCCTTCGCGTAGGCGATGTCATCGGGCTTGATCTGCTCGATCCCCTCGTAGGGGACGTCCTTCAGCCTCACGGGAGCCCCGAACGCGAGCCTGGCGAGAATCGCCATCTTGGCGGCGGCGTCCGCGCCACCGACGTCATCCGTCGGGTCGGCCTCGGCGTAGCCGAGGTCCTGGGCCTGACTCAGCGCCTCCTCGTAGGAGAGACCGCGGCGGGTCATCTCGCTGAGGATGTAGTTGGTCGTCCCGTTGACGATTCCGAAGACCTTCTCGATCGGGATCGCGCCGAGGCTCTCCTGGACCACGCGGATCACCGGAATCGCGCCCGCGACCGCCGCCTCGAAGCGGAGCTGTGCGCCACCCGCCCGCGCCGCCGCCACCAGCTCCTCCCCGTGCTGGGCCAGCAGCTGCTTGTTCGCGGTGACCACGTGCTTTCCCTCGCGCAGCGCGCGCGTGACGTAATCGAGCGCCGGATCGGTGCCGCCGATCAGCTCGACGACGATGTCGCTGCGCGCCAGGATGCGGTCGTAGCTGCCCCTCTTCCGGCTCAGCACGCCGCTCACCCTCGGCCGGCGGCCCGAGACCTCCTCGACCATGTCCGCGCGCTCGTTGAGGAGACGGCGGAAAGCGCCGCCCACCGTCCCGCTGCCGAGGATCCCGACGTTCACGATCTCGGTCATCGCTCGTCCCTGGCCAGCAGGTCGTCCCAGGTCTCGCGACGGACGACGACCCTGGCGCCGCCGTCGCGGCAGAAGATCACCGGCGGCCTCGGCACGCCGTTGTAGTTGTTGGCCATCGCGTGACCGTACGCGCCGGTCGCCGGCGTCACCAGGACGTCGCCGACGCGGGGCATCGCCAACTCCGTATCGCGGACGAGGACGTCGCCCGACTCGCAGTGCATCCCGGCGATCGTCGCCAGCGTCTCCGGGACGGCAGCGGCCCGGTCGGCGATCACCGCCTCGTAACGGGAGCCGTACAGCATCGGGCGCAGGTTGTCGGACATGCCTCCGTCCACGGCGACATAGGTCCGCACCCCCGGGATCTCCTTCACCGTGCCGACCCGATAGGCCGTCACGCCCGCGTTGCCGACCAGCGAGCGGCCCGGCTCGACCAGGATCCGCGGGACGGGATCGAATACCCGCTGGACGCCCCGGACCTTCACCTCCACGTAGTCATCGATCGAAGGCGGCTCGTCGGTGTCCAGGTAGGCGATGCCGAGGCCGCCACCGACGTTGAGCAGCTCGGGCTGCAGGTCGACCGAGTCGCAGAACTCGGCGATCACCTCGATCGCCTTCACGTAGGGCTCGAGCTCGAAGATCTGCGAGCCGATGTGCGCGTGCAGCCCGACCAGCTCGAGGTTCCCGGACTGGCGGACACGTTCGACCGCTCGCTCCGCGAGCCGGTCCGCGAGCCCGAAGCCGAACTTCGAGTCCAGCTGGCCGGTCTGGACGTAGTCGTGAGTGGTCGGCTTGATCCCCGGCGTCACCCGGATCAGCACCTTCTGCGGGCGGTCCAGGAGCCGATCGGCGAGCTCGATCTCGTCAAGTGAGTCGAGGATCAGGTGGCCCACGCCGACCTCGAACGCGTAGCGAAGCTCACGCTCGGTCTTGTTGTTGCCGTGCATGTGGATCCTGCCCGGATCGAACCCCGCCGCGAGGGCCATGTGGAGCTCGCCACCGGAGGCGACGTCCACCGAGAGACCGGCACCCCGCATCAGCCGGTAGGCCGCCGTGCACGGAAGGGACTTGCTGGCGTAGATCACCTCGAAGGCGTCCGTGCGCTCCGCGAAGGCGCGCGTGTAGTCCTCCGCTCGGCGGCGGATGTCGTCCTCGGCGTAGATGTAGGCGGGCGTGCCGAACCGCTCGGCCAGCTCGACCACGTCGCAGCCCGCGATCTCGAGGTGCCCTCGCCCGTTCACGCGCGATCCCGCCGGGTAGACGGGCGAGGCGGCGATCGGGTCAGCGGCCACCGCGGACCCTGAGCTGTCGGCTTCCACGTTCATGGGAGAGGCAATTCTGACGACAACCAGCAGAATGACCGCAATGGAGCGCTCGACGCCCCGGCGCCCGGACCGGGAAGGCCATCACAACGGGCTCGCCTACGCACTCTGGCTACCGCGGAGTCAACGGCCGCCACAAACAGCGGGGCCGGATCAACCGTATCCCGGGATCGTCGTCGTCCACGGCGCGGGCTCCCGCAAGGAGAATCACGCCGATTTCGCGCGCCTGGCGACGGCGAGCGGCTGGGCGGCCCTGACCTTCGACCTGCCCGGCCACGGGGAGTCCGGCCACGAGATGTCGGGCGCCGCGGTTGACGCAGTGATCTCGATGGTCCACCTGCTGGAGGTCCAGGAGGGCGTCGATGCGGGGCGGGTCGCTGTGCGCGGATCCAGCCTGGGCGGCTTCCTGGCGCTCTGCGCGGCCGCGGCCGCTCCGGAGATCGCCGGGGTGATCGCGATCTGCCCCGCGAGTGAGGAGCACCTCGCAAGCGGCGTGCGCCGGGGGCGTTTCGAGATGCGGGTCGGGAGCCCCGTCGACCTGGAGGCCTGGCTCCTCGCCCAAGACGTCGGCGCGGCGGTTGAGCGGATCGCCGGGCGGCCGGTGATCCTGATGCACGCCGAGGGCGACACCCAGATTCCCAGCGATCACTCGGAGGAGCTCTACGAGCGGGCCGGCGAGCCGCGGAAGCTCGTCATCGACGCGGGGGGAGCACACACGAGCGTTCAGCACGACGCGGAGCTCCAGGGGACCGCCCTGCGCTGGCTCGAGCGCGAGCTCGAACCCGTCCGGCGTCCTCAGTGATTGTCGGCCAGGCCCTGGAGTTCGTTGTTCACGGTGCGGCCGACCCCGCCGAGAACCGCGCCCACACCGGGGCCGCTGCTCCCTCCGAGCGTGTCGCCGAGGCTCTCGGTGTTGCTCTCGACCGTGTTGCCGACGCTGGAGACCGCCTCGCTGACGACGTTACGCGGCTGGGCGGGGGTCGAAGGCGGCTGCTGAGGAGCCTGCTGCGCTCCGCCGCCCGAACGGGCGGGCTGCCCTCCGCCGCCCGAACCGCCGGGCTGTCCTCCAGAGGGAGGACCGGGAGATCGGTCGCTGCCTCCGGAGGTCAGGCCGTCCCCGCCCCCGGTGGATCCGCCACGCACGACGTCGCTCCGGCCGGATGATGCGGATCCACGGCCGCCGCCGGGGACCCTGGCCGGGGTGCCGTCCGATGCCGTTCCCGAGCGCTGAGCGACCGGCGGCTTCGCGGCGTCATCCAGGGCCACGTCCCGGGAGCCGCCCCCGAACAGGCCGCCCGCATGGGGCCAGATCTTGAATGTGAGGACGCCGACCAGGATCACGAAGATGACGAAGGCACTCGCCATCAATGCGCCGCCGGCCCCGATGCCGGCCACATGGGTCGTCCAACTGCGCGCCTTCGCCCTGAAGACCGGCATCGCGGGTGGTTTACCAGTGCCTGTGACTCGGAGGCGCGTGACCCCTGCCGTGGGCGGTGGAGGCGTCGGAGCTGGACGGCGACGTCGTGTCCGGGCTGGACGGCAAGGTCGGCTTCGAGAACGGGCCCTTGCCGGTGACCACCGCGTCGGAGGTACTGCCGTGCTGCTTGCCGTTCGTTCCGGTCGAGACGTTCTGGTGCGGAGTGTCGGGACGCGCGGGATGAACGGGATGCGCGGGATCCTTGCTCGCGGTTTCGGGCGGGCTCGTTTGCGATCCGCCGCTGTCGCCGGTGCTGCCGGTGCTGCCGGTGCTGCCGGTGTCGCCGGTGACGACCGGGGAGGGCGGCGGCGTCGTCGTGCTCTGCGGACCCGTCACCCCGGACTTGGGACGGCTGCCCTTGGGATTGCCACCGTTACCTCCGGCCTGAGCGTGGCCTCGTCCGCCCGCCCCGGATCCGGTTCCGGTGCCCGATCCGGATCCAACCGCCGTCGATGCGAGCTGCCCGGCGGCGGCGCTCAGGGGTGCGGCCCCGCGAGTCTGCGCGCCGCCTGGAGTCGGATTGCTGAGCTCGACGTTGCCGTCGACGGAGACCTCACGGCCGGACGGCCACACGTTGAAGGAGACGAGCCCGACCAGGGTCACGAAGACGATGGCGGCGCTCGCCAGGAGAGCTCCCGAGGCGCCCACGCCGACGATGAAGCTCTCTGGGGTCCTATTGGTTGATGTCCTGGACGCCGCGTGAGTCTCCCCCTCTCGCACGGCGCGCCAATCGCGCGCACTCACATTGGGTTCATCGTCCCTGATTCGCAGGGCCTTGAAAACCCCAATTCCGGGGTAGCCGTTTGTCCTATTAAGGAGGCGCGGCGTCTACCGAAAACAGAGGTACGCCGTGGCGGCTTCGGTTCCGAGGATCTACAGGTAACCGAGCGGATCGGTTGTCTGGCCGTTGATGCGCACCTCGAAGTGCACGTGCGGGCCGAAGCAGTACCCGGTGCAGTCGCTCAGCCCGATGATCTGGCCCTGCGCGACCTGCTGGCCGGCGGAGACGAGGAATCGCTCCTGATGGCCGTAGCAGGTGGAGAGCCCGCCGCCATGATCGATGCAGGTGTAGTTCCCGTAGCCGCCCTCGGGGCCCGCAATGGTGACCGTGCCTGCCGCCGCGGCCCGAATCGACGTTCCGGTGGGCACGCCGATGTCGACGCCGGGATGGAACTCGTAGCCGTTGCCGATGTTGCGCGGGCCGTAGCCGGACGTGATCGGCCCGTTCACCGGCCAGATCAGTCCGTGGCCTCCGGCGCGGATCGGACCCGCGGGCAGGGCCCCTGTTCCGGCCCCCAGCTGCTCTGCGATCTTCTGTGAGATGTCGTTGAGGTCGCCCTCCAGGGCGCCCTGCTGCTTGCGGACCTGCTGGAGCGTGGCGTGCTGCTTCCGCCGCGCGGTGGCGAGCTCGGTCGTCCGTTGTTTCAGGCTCGTTCTGGTCACGTCGAGCTCGTGCTTGCGAGCCGCGATCTCGTCCCGGTCCGCCCTGACCGTGTTGACGGTGACCTGCATCTCGTTGCGGAGCTCGCGCACGCGGGAGACGATGTCGTTGTCCTGATGCTGGAGGGTCTGGATGTACTCGGTGCGCGCCAGGAGGTCGTCGAAGCCGTGCGCCTGCAGGAGGACGGTGATCAGGTCCGGCTCGTTCGTCTCGTAGATCGCAACGAGGCGCTGCTCGAGGACCTGGATCGCCTCGCGGAGTCGCCGCTTCAGCGAATCGAGCCGAGCGCGGGCGTTGTCCAGCTCCGTCTGTTTCCGCTGCAGCTCGGCGGCGACCGCCGCCTCGCGGTTTCGCAGGGTGGCCACCTGCGTGGTGAGCCGCCGGAGCGCCGCCGACTCGTGGCTGATCCGCCCGGTGAGCACACCGGCGTGAGCCCGGACGTGCGAGAGCTTGTTCTGAGTTGAGTTGAGCTTCTGCTGGAGGTCCTGGCCCGAGGCGCTGCCAGCCCACAACGCGAAGGCGCAGACAGCCACGGCACCGCTGAGCGCCAGCATCGCCCGCTTGGATCCCGTCATCTGAGCGTCAAGGGTGACCGCCCGCGGCATCGCTGCTGAAAAGCCGGTTGCAGATGCGTGGCTACGCGGCGGATGCGGCTGGAGCGCGCTCCGCCGTCGACCCATTGCCGGATGCACCGTTCGTCGCCGATCCGTTGACCGCCTGTCCGGCGACCTCCGCGGCCTGGGCGAAGCGCTCCTGGTAGGTGCGGGCCTGCATCCGCGAGATCACCAGACGCTGCACCTGGGCGGTGCCCTCGAACAGCTGGTAGATCTTCGCGTCGCGGAACCACTTCTCGAGCGGGCAGTCCGTGGTCTGGGCATACGGACCCACCAGGTCCATCAGGGTCGTCGTCGCCCACATCGTCACGTCGCCGGCCTTGAGCTTCGACATCGAGCCCTGGCCGCCGGTCATCGGGATCCCGTTGCGGCCCATCCACGAGGCGCGCTGGACGAGCAGCCGGGCGGAGTCGATCTCGGTCGCGACGTCGGCGAGGACCTGCTGGATCCGCTGCTCTTCGAGTGCGGGCTTGCCGCCGTCGATTGTCTGGTCGCCGAGGTACTCGAGAGTCCATTCGTACGCGGCCTGCGCGATGCCGAGAGCCGACGCGCCGACGATCGGGCGCGTCATCTCGAACGTCGCAAGCGCGTTCGAGGAGCCGCCCTTCTGGCCCGAGCGCGCCCGCTCGAGCTTCCTATCGAGCTTGTCCATCCCGCCGAGCAGGTTCTCCACCGGGATCCGGCAGTCCTCCAGGACGACCTCGGCGGTGTGCGAGGCGCGAATGCCGATCTTCGACTCCTTCTTGCCCTGGCGCAGCCCCGGCGTTCCCTTGCCGACGACGAAGGACGCCTGGCCGCGATGGCCGAGCTCGGGGTCGACCGTCGCGACGACCACATGGACGTCGGCGATCCCGCCGTTCGTGATGAAGACCTTGTTCCCGTTCAACACCCACTCGTCGCCGTCGCGCTTGGCGGTCGTCTTCAGGCTCTTCACGTCGGAGCCCGCCTGCGGCTCGGTGACCGCGTAGGCGCCGAGCGCGATCTCGTCATCGGTGCCGAAGCACTGTGGGACCCACTCGGCGATCTGCTCGGGAGTCCCCGAGGCGGCGATGCCGGCGGCCGCGAGGCCGGAGCCCTGGATCGCGAGGGCGATCCCCGCGCACCCCCAGTGCAGCTCCTCGGCGGTGATCACGCCGAACTGCCCGCCCGGGTCCGCGCCCATCTGCTGCATGTGCTCGAGCCCCTGCAGGCCCCACTTGCGGGCCTCCTTGATCACTTCCCAGGGAGTGCTCTCCTCCTCGTCGTGCTTCCGGGCGACGGGGCGGATCACCTCTCGAGAGAACTTGCGGACGTAGTCCCGGTGCTCTCTCTGCTCCTCGGTGAGCGCGAAGTCCATTTTGGGGCGGTTCCTTTCGGACGCGGATTGACTGACTGGTCAGTCAACCAGTTTACCGGAAGTGGGACCTGCCACTTACCGCATTCCGGGCGAGCCGGGGCCACATCTGGCTTGTGGGTACCGTTCGCCGCCGTGCGCCTCCCTCGCCCGATCCAGAACGCGGTCGACTGGCTGCATTTCGACCTGCCCGCCAGGGCCGACCGCCGGATGCTGGTGGCGGGCGGCGGCGTCGTGCTCGTCGCACTGATCGCGCTGCTCATCGCTCTCAACCCATTCGGCGGCGGGGGAAACGAGGGGGCCAGGGTGGTGACGATCGCGGTCGCCACCGACAACGCCCAGCAGGCTCCCGTCGGCGTGCTCGGCTATCCGCTCCTCGCCACCCGCAACACGACCAGAATCAGCGGCCCGGATCCGATCGATGACGCCGCCGCGGCGGCGCTCGCCACCCACCCCCCGGCTCCCGAGGCGCCCAGGCTCGAGGCGGTGACGCTGGTGCCCGACGACGGCTGGCAGGCCGGGATCGCAGCCTCGGTCCTGGCCGGCCCTCCAACCCGGTTCCCCGTGCTGATCAGCCAGCACGGCGCCGTCCCGGACGCGACCACACAGGCCCTCGCTCAGCTCAACCCACGCGGGGGCGGCGCGGCCGGCGACGTGCAGGTCTACTCCGCGGGCGGGGCATCCGTTCCCTCCGGCGTGAAGTCGCAGGAGATCCCGGGAGACTCGCCCGCGGAGATCGCGAACTCGATCGATCAGCTGCGTCAGCGATTCACCAGGAAGGAGCCCGAGCACATCGTGCTGGTGAGCTCCGACCAGGCGGGCTACTCGATGCCGGCGGCGGCCTGGGCCGCCCGCTCAGGTGATCCGGTCCTCTTCACCGGCCGCAACCAGCTTCCCGCGGCGACCCTCGACGCCCTCCGGCGGCACGCCGCGGCCACGGTCTACGTCCTCGGGCCGGAGGCGGTGATCTCCAAGGACGTCATCCGTCAGGTCGGCCGAGTGTCCGCGAGGGTCCAGCGGGTCGGCGGCACGGGCGTCGTCCCGAACGCGCTGCTCTTCGCCCGTTACTCGGACGGGACGTTCGGCTGGAACATCAACGATCCCGGTCACGGCATGGAGCTGGCCAACGCGGACCGGCCGCTCGATGCGGCGGCCGCCGCCGCACTCGCCTCGAGCGGCAAGTGGGGGCCGCTCCTGATCACGGACACGACGGACGCCCTGCCTCCCGACCTGAGAAGCTTCCTGCTCGACATCAAGCCCGGGTACGAGACGGATCCCACCCGGGCCGTGTACAACCACATCTGGCTCATGGGAGACGCGACGGCCATCGGCGGACAGGTTCAGGCGGAGATCGACGAGCTGGCGGAGCTCGCACCGATCGGCGCGGCGGCCCGGAACCAGGGAACCGCCGGCGGCATCGCGCAGCCCGGCGGTCCCGAGGGCGAGCCGACTCCGACGACCCCGCGGACGGGAGAAGAAGAAGAAGTGAGCGAGGCGGAGCAACCCGACCGGCTGACCCGGCCCGTGACCGTCGAGGACATCCGGGCGCTCGCCGGGCCCTCAACGCCCCACTTCGCCCTGCAGGTGCGGAATCGGATCCAGAGGCTGATCGCCGGCCTGCCGGATGACGACCCGGTGCGCCGCGAGGGAGAGATCCAGATCGGCAGGCTCGAGGAGCTCTCGAAGCACAGCGGCGACCCGCGCGGCGGCACCGGGGTGGCGCACTGATGAAGGAGCTCGCAGAGGACGTCTGGCACATCAAGTGCCTGCCGGGCCTGCCCTGGGCGGTCAACGCCTACCTGATCGGCGACGTTCTCGTCGATGCCGGATGCAGGCAGTCCACCGGCCGGATCCTGAAGCAGCTCGACGGGCACGAGGTGACGGCCCACGCCCTCACGCACGCGCATCCGGACCATCAGGGCGCGAGCCACGACGTATGCGAGCGACTGGGCGTTCCGTACTGGTGTCCGGATCTCGACGTGCCCGCCGCCGAGGATCCAAAGCTGATCGACGAGCGCCAGCCGGACAAGTTCATGGCCCACTTCTTCTGGCGGATCTTCCACGGCCCCGGACACCCGGTCGACAAGGCGATCAAGGGCGGCGATCAGGTCGCGGGCTTCGTGGTGATCGATGCCCCGGGGCACTCGGCGGGCCACGTCGTCTTCTGGCGAGAGTCCGACCGCGTCCTGATCATCGGCGACGTGCTGGCCAACATGGACCAGTACACGGGCATCCCCGGCCTCAACGAGCCCAAGCCGGCGCTGACACCGGACCCCGCTCGGAACCGCGAGTCGGCGGGCAAGCTGGCGGCGCTGGAGCCGGAGCTGGTCTGCTTCGGCCACGGCGCGCCGCTGCGCGACCCGCGGAAGCTGAAGGCTTTCGTCGACGGCCTTGGCGACTAGGAGGAGGAAGCCGGCCCGAAGGCCTCGATGATCTGCGCCTGGTACTCGCCGATCTGCTCGGGCGGGATGAAGTAGGTCGCCGGCGTCAGGAAGACGCCGTCGCCCCGCTCGGCCACCTCGGCCACCCGCTCGCGGACCTTGTCGAGCGGCCCGGCCGCGGTGAAGGCTTCCACCATCTCGTCGGGGATCTGCTCCGGGACGGCTGCAAGATCGCCCTTGCGGAATGCGTCGCCGGCCGCCTCGGCGGCGTCGGCGAACCCGTGCATCTCCCAGAGCGGCTTGTAGGTGCGGACGGTCGAGTAGAAGGCGATCGTGCGGCGGCCGGCGTCGAGGGCGCGGGCCTCGTCGTCGTCGATGATCGTGGTGATCGTGGGAATGAAGTCGAGGTCGGAGCGCTGCCGGCCGGAGCGCTGCAGGCCGGTCTCGAAGCTCGGGATGACGATCTCGTCGAGCCAGCGCACCGGGCACATCGGGTGTCCGATCAGCCCGTCGGCGACGTCCCCGGCCATCCGGCACATGCCCTCACGCATCGCGGCCGCATAGATCGGAACCCGGTCGCGGACCGGCTTGTGGGGCCTGACCCATCCCTTGATGTCGATGTCCATGTAGTCACCCTCGTAGCGGATCGGCTCACCGGTCGAGGCCTTCTCCATGATCAGCCGAGTCGCCTCGATCGTCTCGCGCAGATGAGGCGCGGGCTTGCCGTAGTCGACCGAGTGCCAGGTCTCGTTGAGGCGCTTCACGCCGGCGCCCAGCCCCAGACGGAACCGCCCGCCGGACATCTCGTCGATGTCGAGGGCGCTGACCGCGAGGATGAACGCGCTCCGCGTGAAGGCCCAGGCGATACCGGTGCCGACGTCGACCTTCTCGGTCTTGGCCGCCAGCCAGGTCGCCTGAGTGACGGAGCTGCGGAAGAGCTCCGGCGTCCAGACGCAGTCGATGCCGGCGGCCTCGGCGGAGCTCGCCTGTTCCGCGAGATCGGCGGGCGTGTCGCCGATCGCGGCGATCGAGATCCGGTCGAGGGCGGCCAAGGCGGGGACCCTACTTCGGCGCGCCCTCCACCGGCGTGCTGTCCAGCGAGCGCCACAGATAGAGGCAGGCGAGCGTTCGGCGGGGCCGCCACTCGTCCGCGATCCGCTCCAGCTCCTCGGGCCCGGGCAGGTCGTCCATCCCGTACTCGATCTGGACCGCGCGCCGGATGCCGAGATCGCCCGGCGAGACGACGTCCTCCCGGGCCAGGTGGAACATCAGGAACATCTCGGCGGTCCAGCGGCCGACTCCCTTCACCTCGATCAGGCCCGCGATCACATCCTCGTCCGGCAGATCCTTGATCCGGCCGAAGTCGAGCCGGCCGTCCTTGACCCGCTGGGCAAGATCGCGGAGGAACTCGACCTTCGCATTGGAGAGGCCCGCCTCGCGCAGGGTCGTCCTCCGCTTGCGGAGCAGCGCGTCCGGGGCGGGCATCTCGCCGCCGAACTTCCCGAGCAGCTTCTCCCAGATCGATCGCGCCGCCTTGGTGGAGAGCTGCTGGCCGACGATCGCCCGAGCGACCGCCTCGAACGGATCGGGCCTGCTGCCGCGCCGGTCGATCGCCGGATCCAGGGGACCGCGCTCCTCCATCACCCGGCGCAGCACCTTGTCGGCGCGCATCAGGGCGCGGTCGTCGGCGCTCCACTTCGCACTCCGCTTTCGGGCATGGGCGCCCGCGGGCCTCGGGGCCATCAGAACCTCAACGGGAATTCGTCGTCGGTTGTGAGATGGCTTCGCCGCCGGGCGGGCGCTCTATCTGCAAGGAGCGAGCCGCACGCGCCGCAGAACGTCGAGCGCCCTCAGACGCGCTGAATCAGCGTGCCGGTGCCGAGCCCGCCGCCGCAGCACATGGTCACCAGGCCGGTCTCCTTGTCGGAGCGCTCCAGCTCGTGGAGCAGCGTGGTGATCAGGCGCGCGCCGGTGGAGCCGAGCGGGTGACCGATCGCGATCGCGCCGCCGTTCACGTTGACGCGGTCCATGTCGGGCTCCAGCTCGCGGCGCCAGGCGGCGACCACCGAGGCGAACGCCTCGTTGATCTCGACCAGGTCGATGTCATCCATCTTCATGCCGTTGCGCTTCAGGAGCAGCTGCGTGGCGGGGATCGGTCCGGTGAGCATCATCACCGGGTCGACGCCGACCGTCGTCTGGTCGACGACCTTGGCACGGGGCTTCAGGCCGAGCTGATCGGCCTTCTCCCGGCTCATCAGCAGGACCGCGGCGGCGCCGTCGGAGACCTGGGAGGAGTTGCCGGCGGTGACCTTGCCGTCCTCCTTGAACGCGGGCTTCAGCGAGGCGAGCTTCTCCGCGCTGTCCTCGGCCGGCGGGCGGATGCCCTGGTCGGTGACGTAGGTGTCGCCGTTGTTCTTCCACGGGATGATCTCGCGCTCGAAGCGGCCCTCCTCGGTCGCCTGGTGGGCGAGCTGGTGGGAGCGCAGGCCGATCTCATCCATCTCCGAGCGAGGGATCTCCCACTTGTCCGCGATCATCTCGGCCGAGATGCCCTGCGGGACGAGGTTGTAGCGCTCCATCAGCGCCGGGGAGAAGGCGAAGCCGTGCTCCTTCATCACGTCGGCGGAGTCGGCGAACGAGATGTGGCCCATGTGCTCGACGCCGCCGCCGATGACGACGTCGTGGACGCCGGAAGCGACCAGGGCGGCGCCGAAGTTGACTGCCTGCTGGGCCGAGCCGCACTGGCGGTCGACGGTCGTGGCGGGCGTCTCCATCGGCAACCCGGCCTCGAGCCAGGCGTTGCGGCCGATGTTGATGCCCTGCTCACCGAACTGCTGCACGCATCCGGCGACGACGTCCTCGACCTCGGAGCCGTCGACGCCAGCGCGCTCGAGCAGGGACGAGTAGGTCTTCGCGAGCAGGCTCGAGGCGTGGACGTCCTTGTAGTAGCCCTTCTCCTCGTGCCCGCGGCCGACAGGGAGCCGGGCGGCCTCGACGATCACTACCTCGCGTCCACTGAACTTTCCGTTCTCAGCCACCTTGGCCCTCCTCAGTCGGTTTCTTCAAGCAACTAAGCCTTGTAGACCAGAGCATACACCGGCTGACTGGCGAGTCAGCCAGTTCCCTCCGCGGCAGCTTCGACCGCTCGATCGCGGTTGAAGAACGCCGCCATCCGGGTCGGCCGATCATCGCGGTCGAACCAGAACACTACGTTGAAGTCGCTGACGGGAATCGCCTCTCCGCTCTGGGGAGCGGAGAGGTGCCAGCGGGATTCCATCAGGACCGCGCTCCCGAGGTCGGTCATCTGAAGGACCTCGAGGCGGTTTTCCCGCCAGGTCTGGAACCAATCTCGGATCCAATCCCGCACCTGCTCCCCGCGATAGGTCCCCGCGTCGGGGAAACTCGGGTCCGGCGTGAACTCGAACTCCGGTGGGATGGAGTCGAGGAAACCCTCGACATCGCCGGAGTTCCACTTCTCGACCTGCCGGAGCACCCATTCGACCCGGTCGCTGGTCACAACTCGACTCTACGCGTGATACACACCGGGCTCGTGGCGGAGTTCGAGACATATGAGCGACCGGGTATCGCCGGCAGCGGCACGATCGCCTGCGGTCTCGCCGCCTGCGCGAGCGCGGCGTCGCAGGTCCTGCTCCTGGCGCGCTCCGATGCATCGGCCTGGAGGGCCGAGGAGCAGGCCACCTCGCTCTGCGCGAAGGTCGACGCGGCCGACCCCAAGCGGGTCAAGGTGACCACGCAGGTGGGCGACCTCGCCTCGTGCGACCTCGTGGTCGAGGCGATCATCGAGGAGCTCCAACCGAAGATCGAGCTGCTGACGTCGATCGGCGAAACGGCCACCGGCGCTGACCTCGCGACCACCACGTCCTCCCTGGCGCTCGACGAGATCGCAACGGGCGGCGGACACCCGGAGCGCACCTTCGGCCTGCACCCGTTCAACCCGGTGGCGCGCATGGACCTGGTGGAGCTCTGCATTCCGGAGGCCGCCAGCGACGAAATCGGCCCCCGCGCGCGCAACTGGTGCGAGTCCATCGGCAAGACCGTGGTCGAGGTCCCCAATGAGCCCGGCTTCGTCGTCAACCGGCTGCTCTTCCCCTACCTCTTCGACGCCGTGCGCCTGATGGAGCAGACCGGGATGACCGCTGAGGACGTCGACCGCTGTATGACGCTCGGTGCCAACTACCCGATGGGACCCCTCGCTCTCCTCGACCTGGTTGGCATCGACGTGGCGGTGGCGATCGGCGAGGCGCTCTACGCCGACAGCCAGGAGGAGCACCACCGCCCGCCAGGCCGGCTGATGGCGCTGACGGACCAGGGCAAGCTGGGGCGCAAGGCCGGGTCCGGCTTCTACGACTACGACTGATTGCTGAGGTCGATGACGAGCTGGGCGACGGTCTCGCCCACCTGATCGAGGACCGCCTCGTCGAGCTTGTCGGGGGTGTCCTCGACCGTGTCCGCGTAGCGATACGAGAAGTCGATCAGGTCGATCGATCGGACGCCCTGCTCAAGGAAGGGGATGTGGTCGTCGAGCACGGGCTGCTGCGTCTCGTCGGGGAAGAGACCGTCCGTGCCCACCTCGCCGGCAGCCTTGCGAAGCTCCGCCCACAGCGGCGCGCTGGAGTTCGTCTCTCGCGGAATTCGCGCTCCGCGGTTGGCGATGTAGTCGAGCAGGATCATGTCCCCGACCTGGCCGGGATGGGCGGCCGCGTATGCGCGGGAGCCGCGCAGGGCGCAGAACTCGAAGTCCTTGTCGCTGCACCCCGGCGGGTCCTCCTCGCCGTCGAAGAGGACGAAGCGGATCTCCGGGTGGTCCTTCGGCAACTCGGCGGGAAGGCGGCGGGCGAGCTCGATCAGCGCCGCCGTACCCGCCGCGCTGTCGTTCGCGCCGACGAACCCCTTCGGGTGGTACTCGCTGTCGTAGTGGGCACCGATCAGGATCGCCGGCAGGCGTCCGGGCAAGACGCCGACGATGTTGCGGAGACCCTGCTGCGGACCCTTGCTCGCGAACGGCTCGAAGGCGCCATTCGGGAGCATCGGCCGAAGCTCGTCGGCGAGGTGGCGAAGCTGCGGCGAGCCAGCCGGCCTCTGCCCCACCGCGACCTGGCGCCGGACCAGCGCCATGGCCCGCGCGCCGTCAAAGCGATCCGGCTGATCGGAGTTGCCCGACCCGCCGCAGCCGGCCAGGATCGCCCCGGCCAGCGCGAGCGCCGCGAGGCTACGCGGCTTGCTTGCCCTTGCGCTTGACGCGCGACTTCGTTCCGATTGGAGGCACGGCGGGCTCGTCATGGCGGCCGGAACGATCCCAGATCACATCGGCCTCCGAGACGCCCTGCTTGCTCGCCTCCGCCTCCACCTCGCCCCAGGGGAGCTGGGCCTCGGGGAGGTCATCCCAGCGGGCCAGGTCGAGCGCCTCGAGAGCACCTTCCAACGCCGGCCCCCGGTGCTCTTCCGAGCGGAGCACCGCCCTGACTACCTCAAGCTGCTTATCGCTGAATCGGACGACCCACATCACGGCCTCCTCAGTGACCTCTGGATTGCCCGGAAGCTAGAGCCGTAAACGGACGGAAGGGGAAAACTCCTGCAACCTGCGGTTTACACAGACTGCGAGTGGATTCGAACCGCCTCGATGCGGTTCTCGCGGACCGACTCGACCCGGATCTGGAACCCGTCGGCGGTGATCAGATCCCCGCGCTTCGGCAGCCGCCCGAGCTCGCCGAAGACGTATCCCCCGATCGAGTTGTAGGCGTCGGTGTCGACCGGGAGCTCGATCCCGCGATCGGAGAGGTCGCCGAGAGAGACGTGTCCGCGGACGTACCAGTCGCCGTTTGCGAGCTGGCGGAGGGATCCGGCCAGCGGGTCGGTCTCGTCCTCGATCTCCCCCACGACCTCCTCGAGGATGTCCTCGACGGTGACGATCCCGACCGTCCTTCCGTATTCGTCCACGACCACGCCCATGGACGAGCGCTGCCGCTGCAGCTCGGTGAGCAGGTCGTCGAGCGGCTTGGTCTCGGGGACGATCAGGGCGTCCCGGACCGCCGACTCGATCCTCGCCTCGGGCCCCTCGCTCATCATCAGCCGCACGAGCCGGAGCGCGTGGACCATGCCGCGGACACGGTCCGCGTTGCCGTTCTCGACCACCACCAGGCGGTTGTGGCCCGAGGAGATGCAGAGGTTGAGAGCGTCGGCGACGTTGGCCGAGTAGTCGACCGTGACCACCGCCGGAATCGGGGTCATCACCTCGCGGGCCTCCTGCTCGTGGAGGTGGAAGACGCCGCGGAGCATCACGGCCTCGCCAGGGTCGAGCTTGCCTCCGACCGCCGACTGCGAGATCAGCATCTGCAGGTCCTCCGAGGTCGGCTGCTCCTCCAGCTCGCCGGGGCGCACCCCGAACAGGCGCACGATCCCGTTGACGACCCAGGTCAGCCCGATCGTGAACGGCGCGCTGACCCGGCGGAACCAGCGCAGCGGGACGGCCAGGCCGCGCGCGGTCCCCTCCGGGCGCGAGATCGCGAGCAGCTTCGGGACCTGCTCACCGACCGAGATCTGCAGGGCGGTGACGAGGATGAAGGCGATCGCGACCGAGATCGTCACCGCCACACCGTGCGAGAGCGAGCCGAAGGCGGGCTTGATCAGCGAGGCAACCGCGGGCTCGACGAGCGCGCCGATGCCGATCGAGGCCATGGTGATCCCGACCTGACAGGCGGAGAGGTACTCATCGATCTGATCCAGCTCGGAGAGCACGATCGATGCCCGCTTGCTCCCCTCGCTTGCGAGCTGCTCGAGGCGCGAGCGGCGCGAGCGCACCAGCGCGAACTCCGCCGCCACGAAGACGCCGTTCACCGCGATCAGCACGAGCAGGAGGACGAGGAGGGCGGCCGTCATGGTCGGTGCCCTGGTTCAGGCCGCCGGCTTGCGCCCGGTCGGGCGCGCGTACTTCGAGGGAGGTCGTCGTCAGTCACAGGCGACTGATCAAGGCTACCGGACCCCGTGGCGGCGCTTGTGGCGGTGCTTCTTGCGCTTTCGGTGACGGCCCGCAACGGCGCCCCCGGGCGGGGCCGGTTCGGGCGGGGCCGGTTCGGGCGGCGTGGCCGCGACCGGCGGATCGTTGTCCGGGCGACGACGCGGTCGCCGATGATCTCCCGGGGCGTGCTCGGGGTGAAGCCGGCGGGTGCCGCGGGAAGTCCAAGTTCGGCCGAGCGCGCGACCAGCTCGGAGGCTGCCCGCTCGCAGACCGCCGAGATCGTCAGCGACGGGTTGACGCCGAGACTCGTCGGGATCGCAGAGGAGTCCATGCAGAACAGACCCTCGTAGTCGAAGGCCTCGCAGCGATGGTCGACGACACCAAGGTCGGCGGAGCCCGCCATTCTGCAGCCCCCCAGTGGATGGGCGGTATACGCGCCTCTCGTCTCGGAGAGCTTCAGGAAGCGGCCCAGCCCCGCCCTCGCGAGCACGCCCTCGATCGCGCTGTTCGCGGCCTCGCGAACGGCGACCGACTGCTCGGAGAGGTCGTAGTCGAAGAGGCCGATCCCGACCGGTCCTGGACCGGTGCGGAGGAAGTCGCCTCGGCATCCTCGAGCTCCTCGCCAACGAGCCGGCCCGGACCGCCGCCGCGCTCGACAAGTGCTTCTACTTCCAGAGCGACCGCTGGACCGGCTCGGGGGCGCTCCCCAGGCAACCGCGCCCCCGTCAGCTGGTGCGCCGGCGTCAGGCGCCGCGGCGGGAACGGTGGTCAAGCATCACCGCAAGAAGAAGTGCCGGCACCGCCGCAAGCGTTGCCACAAGCGTCGCTGATGCGAGGGTGCTCCGAGCGAAGGGAGGAGCAACCCGCTATGCCAGCGATTCCACCTTCTTCGCGAGCTCGAAGTCGTTCTCGGTGATCCCGCCCTCCGAGTGGGTCGAGATCGCGACCTCGACCTGGCTCCATGAGATCGCGATGTCGGGGTGGTGGCCCATCTCCTCGGCGGGGCCGACGATGGAGTCGACGAACTTCACCGATCCGACGAAGTCCTCGCGGTCGAAGCTCTTGACGATGTACTCGCCGCGCTGGCGCCAACCGTCGAGACCCTTGAGGCCTTCCTTGATCTCCTCGTCGCTCAGAAGTGCCATATTCGTGGGGTGCGAATCGCGAGCCTGGTCCCGTCCGCAACCGAGATCCTATTCGCCCTCGGCCTGGGCGATCAAGTCGTCGCCGTCACCCACGAGTGCGACTACCCCGCGGAGGCCTCCGGCAAGCGTCATCTGACGCGAAGCCTCGTTCCCGACGACCTCACAGCGGGCGAGATCGACGCCGCCGTCCGGCGGTTGACCGGCGAGGGCAAGCATCTCTACGCCCTCGACGAGACGGCCCTGGCGGAGCTCGACGTCGACCTGATCGTCACGCAGGCGCTCTGCGAGGTGTGCGCCGTCTCCTATGAGGACGTCGTCGCCGTGGCCGCCCGCCTGGAGGGCCGGCCGCGGGTGATCTCGCTCGACCCGGACGACCTCGGCGAGGTGCTCGATGACATCGGCCGGCTCGGCGAGGTCACGGGCGTCGATGACCGAGCCGAGGAGCTTCGCCTCTCGCTCGAGTCGAGGCTGCACGCGGTCCGCACAGCCGTCGAGGGCTCCGAGCGGCCGACCGTCCTGCCGCTCGAGTGGCTCGATCCACCCTTCACCGGCGGCCATTGGGTCCCCGAGATGATCGAGGCGGCGGGCGGCGAGCCGCTGCTCTGCGTGCGTGGCGGCAAGTGCCCGACCGCGACCTGGGAGGAGATCGCGGCGTCGAACCCCGATGTGGTGGTCGCGATGCCCTGCGGGTGGGATGCCCTGCAGGCGAGGGCCGAGCTGGAGTCGCACTCCACCGAGGTCACGGCGACCGGCGCGGAGCGGATCTGGGCGGTCGATGGGGCCGCCTCCTTCTCCCGGCCCGGCCCGCGGCTGGTCGACGGCACCGAGCTGCTCGCGCACCTGCTCCACCCGGATAGGGTGAGCGTGCCCGATGGCGTGCCATACGAGCGGGTGCCCGCCGCCGCGCTGGCGGGCCGGAGCTAGATCGAAAGAGGAGATCGGGATGGGCTTGAACTGGGCCGAGCACAGCGTCGATATCGACGCCCCCATTGACACCTGCTTCGCCGCGATCATCGACTACGAGACCTTTCCCTCCTGGCAGGGCGCGGTCGTCGACACCGAGGTGCTCGACTGGGATGGCAAGGGCCGCGGCAAGCGAGTCCGCCTGTTCGTCGACGCCAAGGTCCGCAAGGTCGATTACACGCTCGACTACAGCTACGACGAGCCTCAGCGGATCGAGTGGGACTTCGTGGAGGGCAACGGGATCAACGGCGCCGACGGCCACTACCTGTTCGAGGACCTCGGGAACGATCGCACCCGCGCGACCTACAAGCTCGGCCTCGAGGTCGGCATCCCGCTGCCCGGCCCGGTCGCCCGGCGCGCTCACAAGACAACCCTGAAGGGGTCGGTCGAGGACCTGAAGAAGGAGGCCGAGAGACGCGCCGCCGCATCGCGCCGGGCGAGCAACGGCAACCGCGCGAAGACGCGCGAGGACGCGCTGGCCGAGAAGGTCGGCATCAAGGAGCCGGCCCCGCAGAGACCAGCTCCGCCCCCTGAGACCGAGGAGTGGCCGCCGCATCGAGACTCGACCGCGGTTGCGGCCCTGCCCGTTCACGTGGCGGGACGGGCGGCAGCGCTGGGCCGCCGTGCGGCCGAAGAGGGAGTCCGCACCGCGCGCGACGTGACCGAGGGCGCGGCGAGCGCCGGCTTCGGGGCGGCGCGCAGGGCCGTGGGGGCAGGCGTCGGGCTTGCCGGCGCAGTCACGGGCCGGCTGCGCGGGCTAACCCGCGACCGCTAGGGCCCCGGCGAAGGTCGCCACGATCATCAGCACGATCCCCACGAGCTCCAGGGTGAAGGCCGGCCGGCCGCTCATCCGGCGCTCGACGTAGATCACCAGCAGCGCCGCGACCGCCCCGCCGATCAGCCCGCCGATGTGGCCGCCGATCGAGATCCCGGGGATCGAGAAGGTGAGCACGAGGTTGAGGACGATGAACAGCCCGAATTGCGAGGCCAGCTGCTCAACGCCGCGCCCGCGCGCCACCACGATCACCCCGGCCATCAGGCCGAAGATCGCGCCCGAGGCGCCCACCGTGACTGTGTTCGGATCGAGGATCAGCACGCCGAGCGAGCCGGCGAGCAGCGAGACGAAGTAGATGCCGAGGAAGCGCGGCGTGCCGATGCCGGGCTCGAGGATGCTGCCCGCGACCCAGAGGACGTACATGTTGAGAAGCAGGTGGAGGAACCCGGCGTGCAGGAAGCCGCCGCTGATCACCCGCCACCAGTCGCCGTTCGCGACCTCGGGACCGCGCAGGCCCGCGTCGTGGATCACGGACCCGCCGCCGCTGAACTGTCCCGCGCCGCCCCCGGCCAGCTCGACCAGGAAGACGATCACGTTGATCGCGATCAGGGCGATCGTCGCGGGCGTCTTGCCCGCCGTTGGACTGAAGGCGCCCTGGCCGACCCGGACCTTGGTCGTCTGGCTCGCGCACTCCGGGCAGCGCATTCCCACCGGGGTCGAGGTCATGCACTCGGGGCAGATCGGACGCCCGCAGTTCGAGCAGGAGACGCCTGTCTCCCGGCTCGGGTGGCGGTAACAGGTCTGGCGCTGCGTCTGAGTGGCCTCCATCCGGGTGAGCCTAGATGAGATAGCTACCCGGCTTCGCCAGAAACGGCCGCCACAAACACCGCGGCCGGATCTACTCCACGGTCGCGCTGAGCAGGATCGGCGGAGTGGGCGTGGTCCGGCCCGGGTGAGGCTCCCTGGTCACCATCACCTTGGTGCCGGCGGTGAGATGGCCGTCGACCGCGGTCATCGCGCGGCCGGAGTCGTCGGGGATGAAGTTGGACGAGGGCCGCAGACTCGACCCGTGGGCAACCCACACCTGGTACACCTCGCGGCCGCTCAGCCCGTGGAGGCCATGCAGGTCGAGCATCGACGAGGTGCTCCCGACCGCGAGCGTTCCGCCGATGCCCTGCTGGGCGACCACCGGCACGGTCTCACCGCCCCCTCCACCGCCGCGGCCGTTACCTGCCACCAGGTATCCGCCGATGCCGGCGGCGGCGATCGCGAGCGCCGCCAAGCCCATCGCTGGCCGCAGCATCAGCCCGCGCCAGCGGCGACGCTCGCGCGGCATCGTCGCTTCCCTCGTCCCGGCTGCCCGCTTTGCCTCGGCCTCCTCCCGAACGATCCCGAGCACGCGGGCGCGCAGCTCGGGCGGCGGCTCGAGCTGCTCGACCGACTCGCCGAGCACCGCGACCGCCGGAGCGAGTGCCTCGAGCTCCCGCGTGCAGCGGGCGCAGCCCGGGGCGTGGGCCTCCACGGCCGCGGCCTCGCGCGGGTCGAGCGCCCCGAGCGAGTAGGCGACCAGGGCGTCTCTGTCGGGATGGTCGCCGATCACCAGCCCTCCGCCAGGGTCGCCCTGATCTTGTCCATCGCGAGGCGCATCCGGCCCTTGACCGTGCCGAGTGGCTCGTTCAGCATCGCCGCGATCTCGGAGTGGCTGAAGCCGCCGAAGTAGGAAAGCTGGATCACCCTCGACTGGTCGTCGGGCAGCACCTTGATCGCACCCCTCACCTCGCGCGCCGTCTCTCGGCGCAGCGCCTCGGCGTCGGTGAGCTCCTCGGCGGGGCTGCGCTCGAGCAGCTCCTCGCCGCCGGCCGCGAGCTTGGGGGAGCGGCCGGACTCCTTGCGCAGCAGGTCGATCGCGCGATTGCGGACGATCCCGAGGGTCCAGGCCCTGACGCTGCCGCGCGCGCGGTCGTAGCGCGCACCGCTTCGCCAGATGGAGAGGAGCGCCTCCTGCGTGACGTCCTCCGCCGCCGTGCGGCCGCCGACGATCCGGTACGCCAGCGAGTAGGCGGCGCCGGCGTGGCGGTCATAGAAGACCTCGAAGGCGAGGGGGTCCTCTCGCGCGACCAGGGGCATCAGGTCCTCGTCCGCGAGGCGCTGCAGCTCCGCCCGACTCACCTCGTCGTCTCCCGGTGATCTACTTGACGCTGACCCACGAACACGAACATGACTACGAGCGGTTCATGACGACGGATCATGGACGCAAGGAGGTAGTGATGGAGGAATCGAGTCCCGCACAGCTCTACTGCCTGCTGGTCGGCGGAGTCCTGGTCATCGCCGGGATCATCGGTTTCTTCTACGAGGCCAGCTTCGCGACCGGGGATTCGATCAGGACCGACGACGTATTCGGGATCCTCTCGGTGAACGGCTGGCACAACGTCGTGCACATCGCGGTCGGGGCGCTGCTGCTGGTGGCGGCCGGATCCGCGGCGCGAGGCGCGGCCCTCTTGGTGGGCGTCCTGTACATCGTCCTCTGCGTGCTCGGGTTCATCGCCACCGGCGACGGCGGGATCGCGTTCGTCGCCAAGGACGGCGTGCTGCTCAAGCTGGTTCCGGTCAACAACGAGGACAACGTGCTGCACTTGATCCTCGGGATCACGGGCGTGGTCGCGTATCTCGCCTCGCGCCCGCTCGGCCACACGGCCACGGCAACCTAGTCGAGGCGGTCGCGGACCTGGTCTCGGACCTGGTCGGCGATGTCCGAGACCTGGTCCGTCAGCCCCGCGAGGCGTGAGGGCCGCTTCCTGCGGCGAAGCTCGACCAGCACCAGCCCACCCGCTGCGACGCCGCCGGCGGCGATCGCGGCGGCAGGGCGCACCCAGTTGCGGGGGTCGCGCAGAGAGCGAAGCTCAGAGTCCGAGAGCTCCTCCGCCCAGGCAGAGAGCTCCTCGGCGGCGGCCTCCGTGACCGCGCTGAGGGTCTCCTCGACCCGTCCGGACAGCTTCTCCGGAGGGTCAATGGGCCGCAGCGCCGAGCGCAGCAGGTTCTCGACGTCGCCAGGGTTCTCAGTCGCCATTGACGCTCATCTCCTCCTCGAGCTGCTTGATCGCCCGGTGGATCAGCACCTTGGTCGCTCCGTCGGAGCGGCCCAGAGAGCGGGCGATCTCGCGGTTGTCCATGCCGAGCGCGAACCGCATGATCAGGGCGTCGCGACGATCGTCCGGCAATAGCTGCAGATGCTCCATCACGCTCTTCAGCTCCTCCCGTCCCTCGACGATCCGCTCGGTGCCGTGCGGCGCGGCGATCGGCTCCGACTCCTCGAGCACCCTCTGGGGGCGACGGGCTCGATCTCGGTGGTAGTTGGAAGCGAGGTTGTGCGCGATCCGGATGAGCCAGGGGCGCAGCGGGCGGCCGTTCGACTCGCGGCGCGCCCGCTCGAAGTGCCGATAGGCCTGGAGGAAGGCCTGCTCGGTGACGTCCTCGGCGTCGTGGTGGTTGCCGACCCGGTAGTACGAGTACGAGTAGACGTCGCGAAGGTGATCGCGATACAGCTGCTCGAAGGCGCGATCGAGCTCCGCCTTCGACTCCCTCGGCTCGCCGTTGTTGGCGGCGACCTTCTCCTCATCCGACACAGCGCAAGCGTACTCACGCTGCGCGTCTCGCCCGCTCGGCCTGCCTGACCCGCGCCATCCACTCGGCGGGCGAGATCTCCCCGGCGATCAGGCTGGCGAGGCCCTCGAGGGCCGACGAGCTCATCCCGGCCTTGCGGACCGCGTCGGCGATCAGCGGTACGGAGTCCAGGGCCTCGGATGCCTGGCCGATGATTCCGGGGATCTGCTCCGCCGGAATCCCCTCGCCCAGCAGTTCACCCGCGCGCCGGTTGCGGCTGCCCTCGGCGAGGATCGTCGCGGTCAGATCGCCGACGCCGGCGATCCCGGCGAAGGTCTCATGCTCCGCTCCGCGGGCGCGAGCGTACGCGACACACTCCCGCCAGACCTGCGCCGTGGCGATCCCGGCGGCGTTCATGCCCTGCGCCTGCGCGGCGGCCCCGGCCAGGGCGGCGGCGTTCTTGGCGGCGCCCGCGACCTCCACGCCGATCATGTCCTCGGAGCGCTCGCAGACCAGGCCCGCCTCGTCGAAGACGCTGCCGAGCTGATCGCGAAGATCCGGATCGCCGCTGCCGAGCACCAGCGCCGCGGTGCCCGAGACGGCCTCCTTGGCGTGGGCGGGGCCGCCGAGGGCGGCGATCGCACGAGCGCGGATTCGCTCCTCGACGTACTCGGAGGGCAGCGCCGCCATCGGGGCCACCAACCCCTTGCTCAACAGGAGGACGGAGGCGCGCTGACCGACGCGATCGCCGATCGCGCCGACCGCCTGGGGCAGGGCGACTGACGGGACGGCCAGGCAGACGAGGTCGATACCGGCCAGCTCGATGTCCGCGGCCCGCTTGACGGTGAGGGAGTCCGGGAGCTGAACGCCGGGGAGGTATTGGTCGTTGGTCCGGCTCTCGCGCATCTCCTCCGCGCGCTCGGGAGTGCGGGTGCCGAGCTGCACCTCGAGCCCGCCGCGGGCGAGCAACACGGCGACGGCGGTTCCCCAGCTGCCCGCGCCGATCACCGCGGCCTTGCGGAGTGGCGGCAACCCGCCGAGCCATTCCCATTGCAGCTCGATCACGGGCCAGATCCGCGCCCCGACCGAATTCGCCAGAGCCGGCGAGGGGTCCTCGGTGCGCGGGAAGGTGAGCGCCCGGCCCATCCGCACCTTCACCTTCTTCGGGCGGATCTTCCATCCGCGCCTGACCTGCTCCGTGCCGTGGACCGCGACCGGGAGCACGGCTGCCCCGGTCTCCAGGGCGAGGCGGCCAAACCCTCGCTTCGGCCGGGCCAGCGACCCGGTCCGGTGCCGCGTGCCTTCGGGGAAAATGCAGACCGCGCCGCGCCGCTCGAGTACCTCGCGCGAGGTGACCAGGGTCTGCTCGTCGGACTGGCCTCTGCGAACCGGGTAGGCACCGAGCCGGTTGAGGACCCAGCCCTGCCAGCGCTTCTCGAAGAGCTCGACCTTGGCCACGTAGTGGAGCGGGCGCCGCCATGGCAGCGAGGCGCCGATCACGAATGGGTCGAGGAAGCTCCGGTGGTTGCCCGCGACGATCAGCGGCCCCTCGACCTTGCCGTGCTCACGCCCGATTCGCGACAGCCGGAAGTAGACGAGGAAGAACGGGACCAGAACCAGGCGTGCGAGGAAGTAGAGCGGGCGGTTGACGCCGTGCTCACGCGTGAAGCGGTGGTAGGCGAGCAGCCTCTCCTCGTCCATGCCCAGACCGAAACCCCGGGAGCCCGGCCAGTTACAGGCGGGCAATATCCGCCCGTATGCCTACCAGGCCGCGTCGACGATCGCGGCGAGGTCCCCGGGTCCGACCTCGCCCGGAGTCATGTGCTCGAGCTCGGGGCGCGCCATCGCGATGTCGACCACCTCGTCGATCCGGTCCCGATCGGCGCCCAACTCGCCGAGGTGACGTTCGCCCGCGAGCTCGGTGATCCGCGCTTCGATCCCGCCCACGTCCGTGCCGAGGGCCACCGCGAGAGCCTCGATCTGCTCGGGGGCGCGCTCGCGCATCGCCCCCATCGTGTGCGGCAGCAGCGCGGCGTAGGTCTCCGCGTGCGGCGTGCCGAGGACCCTGACGGTGGTCTGGCCGAGCACGTGGTGCAGGGCGATCCCGGCCCGGTCGACGGCGATCGAGCAGAGCAACGCCCCGAGGGCCAGGGCGGAGCGGTTGCGCTTCGCGGGTTCCTGGTCGAGCGCGCCGGCGAGCATCTCGGCCCCCCGCAACCCGGCCTCGCGCGAGGTCTCGTCGGCGAGCGGCGTGTAGAGCGAGTCGGCGCCGTGCGCCAGGGCGTTCATCGCCGTCGCGCGCAGCTGCGGCTCCGGTGCGCTGGTCATTGCGTCGGCGTAGGCGATCACGAGTGTCGGCCTCACCCCCGCGGCGGCATTCCGGCCCTCCGGGAGCCGGTGGATGGCGGTCAGTGGGGCCCCCGAGAGCGTCGTCGGGATCGCCGCCACCTCCCCGCCCCGGACGGCCGCGACGGCCTTGGCCGAGTCGATCACCCGCCCGCCGCCGAAGGCGACGATGCGGTCGCTTCCGATGTCGTCGACGATCGCCGCGGCGGCCTCCGGCACCCCGCCCGGCGCGACCAGGTGCGTGCGGCCGGCGGCCTCGCCGAGTCCCGCGGCGTCAGCGAGCGCGCGGGGGGTCGAGAGCAGCTCGAACTCGCTCCAGCCCTCCTCCCCGAGCGTTCCGAGCGGATCGGTGATGGGGCCGCCGTAGAGGAGCAGCTTCCGCCGATCGTCGGCGAACTCGAGCCAGGCCCCTTTACGGGGCGGCTTCAGATCGTCGAAGGACAAGAGCCCGGAGTGGGACTCGAACCCACAGCCGCCGGCTTACAAAGCCGATGCTCTGCCAATTGAGCTATCCGGGCGAGAGGAACAGGGTAAGCCCGGAGGTTCGTGCACGGGCGGTCGGGCATACTCCCGGCGTGGCTCCGCCCCGCAACCTCAAAGAGTCCCTCAGCGACCCGAGCGCCGCCGCGGCGCGCGGCCGCTGGCTGGCGCGCGGCGCCTGGCTGCTCGCCGCCGCCGAGGTTGTGCTCGCCGTGCGCAACCACGTCAATACGCGGCTGGACGAGAGGGATCGGCAGCGGATGGTGGAGATCGTCAAGGCCTCCAAGGGCCGGCCCTCGAACCTCTCCGACCGGCAGCGCAAGGAGCTCAAGGCGCTGCTCGCCAAGGCCGAGCCGCGCGAACTGGCGAAGACCGTCGCGACCAGCGGGTTCGCGAGCCGATTCACGAGGGGAATCCGCCGCAAATAAAGCGGCCGCCCCTTGCGGGACGGCCGCTTGGCTGCCGTGCCGTACATGCGAGGGTGCTCCGCAGGAGCAACCCGTTTGATCAGGGGCGTCTCTAGACCTTCACCGCGCGTGAGTCGAGGTGGATGCCGACCTTGCGCTTGACCCGCTGCAAAGCGTTGTCGACCGTCTTGGTGTCGCAGTCGAGCCTCTCGCCGATCACCTCATAGGAGTGACCGTCGAGGTAGAGCGCCAACACGCGGCTCTCGAGCTCCGAGAGGACGCTGGTCAGGCAGGCGACCAGGCTCTCCAGCTCCTCACCCGCGATCACCTGGTTGGCGGGATCGCGGACGGACGGTCCCGGGAGGACCTCCTCGAGGGTGGTATCGGAATCGGGGCCCGCCGCGGCGGGCGTCTGGCTGAACGAGACGTACTGGTTGAGCGGGGTGTGCTTGTTGCGGGTCGCGGTCTTCACGGCGGTGATGATCTGCCGGGTGATGCACAGCTCGGCGAACCCGCGGAAGCTCGACTCGCGCTCGGGCCGGTAATCGCGGATCGCCTTGAACAGGCCCAGCATGCCCTCCTGCATGAGGTCGTCCGCATCGCCGCCCAGCAGGAAGTAGGACGAGGACTTGACCCGCACGAAGCGCCGATAGCGGCGCACCAGCTGGTCGTAGGCGTCGGTCCGGCCGTGCTTGGCCAGGGAGACGAGGAACTCATCGTCCGGGCCGGGCCCGGTGTTGCGAGCGCCCTCGGGGATCGATCTGGCGGGGACGACCGCGTGCTCTTCGGTGCTTGGGGTAGGTACAGCCACAGCAACCTCCTAGGTGGGGGTGGTCTGTGGCGCTCCGTACCTCCCCTGGAGGCGCCTTTCGGTCAGGGTGCTGTCCGTCAGGCTCGACCTGAGGTTCACCCTTTCGTCGCGGAGCAGCCTACTCGCGGATCCCGGAATGTCAACCACAGTTCGGAGCCGATGCAATTCGGCTTGCAGGATCCATGCCTGGCAGGGGCCGAAAGGCCCAATCCGTCCGCGACCGCTGCTAGATGCGAGGGGGCTCCGGAGGGGCAGCCGAAGGAGCCGCCCGTATTGTGAAGGCGCTCGGCGTGCGGCCGGGGCTGAGACGACGAGGAGGATGAGATGGAAGCGACCGGAAGACGGATCGAGCCCGGCCGAGTGATCGGCGAGGCGTTCGAGACCTACCAGAGCCAGATGGGGCCGTTGCTGGGCGGAGCCCTGATCGTGATCGGCATCGCCGCCGTGATCAACGGGCTCCTGGCGGTTTCAGGCAGCCTCGCCCTCGTGTTCCTTGGAGCGTTGATCGCCTTCGCGGCCAGCTTCCTCTATACGGGATACGTCGTGAAGCTGGTCCAGGACGTTCGCGACGGCCGGCGCGACAACAGCGTCGGGGAGCTGTTCTCCGCCGCAGCGCCTTACATCGGCACGCTGATCCTCAACGGGATCCTGGCCGGAATCGCGATCGCGATCGGCTTCGTGCTGATCATCGTGCCCGGACTGATCCTGCTCACCATCTGGGCCGTGATCGCCCCGTCGATCGTGGTAGAGGATCAGGGCGTGATCGATGCCTTCGGCCGCAGTCGGGAGCTCGTCCGCGGCAACGGCTGGCCCGTGTTCGGAGCGATCGTGCTCGCCTTCTTGATCGTGTTCGCCGTCTCGCTGATCGCCGGCCTGATCGGTGCGGCACTCGGCGACGCCGGCCGCGTGATTCTGGGGGCGATCGCGAATGTCCTCACCGCCCCGGTTGCCGCCCTGGTCGCGAGCATCCTCTTCTTCGATCTCGGCGGCGGCTCCGCGGCTCCCAGTGCGCCGCCGGAGGCGCCGGTCGGCTAAGCGCGGCCCGCTCTGCGACTCAGTCTGGTGTGCAGTCGGGCTCGGCGTCTCCGAGACGGCCGAGAAGCTCCGCGAGGGTCTTCATCTCCTCCTCGCTGAGGACGGCGCTGAGCCTGCGCTCGATGTCTTCGATGTGCCCCGGGGCGGCCTCCCTCAGCTTGGCGAGACCGGCATCGGTGAGGATCGCGTAGCTCACCCTCGCGTCGGACTTGCACTCTCCCTTCCCGACCAGGCCCTGGTGCTCCAGGCGGTCGAGCAGACGCGTGATTCCCGAGGGGGAGAGCTGCAGCCGGTTCGCGAGATCGATTCGCCGCATGCCCTCCTCGCCCCCTCGGGAGAGCAGCAGCAAGGCGCCGTAGTCGTTGATCGTCAGGCCGTGGCTGGCGACCAGCGCCGCGCTGAGCTCCCGGGTGAGCGATCCGTGCGCCTCGAGCAGCCGGCCGAAGACGTCGGTCGACGGAAGTGCTTGAGTTTTCAACTGTTGTGTAGTCAAGGGCTTTGCTAAAGTGTTTGACGGATCAACCAAGTCTACCCCACCAGAAGGAGACCTTCAAATGACCACAGCACAAGCAGAGTCAACCATCCCGACCGGCACCTGGCGATCCGATCCGGTGCATTCCCACGTCGGGTTCGCCGTCAAGCACGTCGTCGGCGTTTTCCGGGGCAGCTTCGGCGAGTTCGAGGCGACGCTCAGCGACGCCTCCGGCAGGCCGCGCCTCTCCGGTCGCGTGCCAGTCGACAGCGTTCAGGTCAAGGAGGAGAACCTCCAGGCTCACCTGCTCTCCCCCGAGTTCTTCGACGCCGAGAAGACACCGGAGATCTCGTTCCAGTCGACGAAGATCAGGGCCGAGGACAGCCAGGTGGTCGTCGACGGCGAGCTGACCGTCAGCGGCATCACCAAGCCCGTGGTGGCCCGGGGCGAGCTCAGCGAGCCGGTGCCAGGCCCGAGCGGCAGCGACCACATCGGGCTCGACCTCGAGACGAAGGTCGATCGCCACGACTACGGCCTCGACTGGCAGATGGAGCTCCCCGGCGGTGGCACGACCCTCGGCGACGAGGTCACCCTCTCCGTCCACCTCGAGCTCATCAAGGAATGAAACGGGTTGCTCCTCCGGCTTCGCCTCCGGAGCACCCTCGCACAATGGAGGTGCTCGCGATCTCAGGAAGCCTGCGTCGCGACTCCCACAACACCGAGCTGTTGCGGGCGGCGGCGGAGTTGCTGCCGCCGTCCGTGGCGCTCGAGCTCTTCGATGGGCTCAAGGCGGTCGAGCCGTACGACGAGGACGACGATCAGGGCGCGGGCCCGGACGGCGCCCGCCGGCTGCGGGAGGCGATCCAGTCCGCCGATGCGATCCTGATCGCCACGCCGGAATACAACTCCTCGATCCCGGGCCAGCTCAAGAACGCTTTGGACTGGGCGTCGAGGCCGAAGGGAGAGAACGCGCTCTGGGGCAAACCCGCTGCCGTCGTCGGCGCCAGCACCGGCATGTTCGGCGCGGTCTGGTCGCAGGCCGAAGCCCGCAAGGTCCTCGGCGCGAGCGGCACCCGCGTGATCGACCTGGATCTCGCCGTTGCTCATGCGGATCACGCCTTCACCCAGGACGGTCGTCTCTCGGGACAGGATCTGCGGGACCGCTACACGGAGATCCTCGACGAGCTGGTCGCGCTCGCAGGGCAGGTCGTGGAGCCCGCACGGGTAGCGGCCTGAGTTCGCCGCTAGGGTTGGCGGCGATGGAAGCCCGCAACGACGTCGAAGCCCTGAATCAAGAGGATCTCGCCGCCTTCGCGGGCCGTGCCTCCGACGGCCCCGTCTACATGCTCAACCTGCTCGAGTTCCTGCCCGACGGTGGGGCGGAGAGCTATGCCGAGTACGGCACCGCGGTGGCCCCGATCCTCGATGGCGTCGGAGGCCGTCCGGTGTTCGCCGGTCAGCCCGCCGAGTCCCTGATCGGAGAGGGCTCATGGGACCTGATGGTGCTGGTCGAGTACCCCACCCGCCAGGCGTTCCTCGACATGGTCTCCTCGCCGGCCTACCAGGAGATCGCGCACCTGCGAACCGGGGCGCTGCGCCGCTCGGAGCTCCGAGCGATGGACTCGCTGGACCCGAACGGGTTCACCGGGGACTAGCCGGCTCGCTGCCGGCGCGCCTCGAAGAGGATCACCGCAGCCGCCACCGAGGCGTTCAGCGACCCGACCTTGCCCGAGAGAGGGATCGAGATCAACTCGTCACAAGTCTCCGCCACGCGCTTCCGCAACCCCGACCCCTCCGAGCCGAGCACGAGCACGGCGCGCCCGGACCACTCGACCTCCGCATACACGCGCTCCGCGTCCGCGGCGGCGCCGTAGACCCAGGCCTCACGCCGCTTCGCCTCCTCGAGCCAATCGGCCAGATTCCGTACGCGCGCCACGGGCAGATGCTCCACCGCCCCGGCCGATGCCTTGCACGCCGCGGCCGTCACCGAGGCAGCACGTCGCTCCGGGATCACCACGCCGGCTGCCCCGGCGACCTCCGCCGCGCGGCACACCGAACCGAGGTTGTGCGGATCCTGGATCTGGTCGAGCGCGACGACCAGCGCGTCGTCGGCCTTGAGCAGGGCGGTGGGATCGGCATACGGATAGGGGTCCACCTCGGCCACCACGCCCTGATGGTCCGGGGATCCGCAGAGGCGCTCGAGCTCCTCCGCGGCGGTGTCAGGGGCGCGCCAGACACGATGGACGCGGCGCCGGCCGCGCTCCGCCTCGGCCACCGGGCGCCGCCCGTAGATCCGCTCCACGTCGGCCACCTCTAGGGGCGCCGGACGAGCCTGGCGCCGCCCGCCTCGTCGCGGACCTCCCAGCCCATTCGCGCGAGCTGATCGCGAAGCGAGTCGGCGCGGTCGAAGTCCTTTGTCGCCCTCGCCTCCTGGCGTTGGGCGAGCAGCTCCTCGGCCTCGGGCGGAGCCGTCCGCTCCTCCTTCAGCAGCGAGTCGAGACCGAGCAACGGGAGCAGCTCCTCCAGGACCCCCCGGGCCCCAGGCAGATCGCGCCTGTTGCCCTCCGCGACGATCTCGAACAGGACCGCGAATGCCTGCGGCGTGTTGAAGTCGTCGGCCAGGACGTCGAGGAACGCCTGGCGCTTCTCGATCAGGAACCGGTCGGGATCACCTCCCGGCGCGTCGCGCAGGTAGTTGCGGATCCGCTCGACCCGGGCCGCGGCCTCGGTGAGCTGCTCATCCGAGAACGCGAGCGGCTGGCGGTAGTGGCCGGAGGCGAGATAGGCCACCACGGTCTGACCGCCGTATCGGTCGACCGCCTCCGAGAGCTGGAAGATGTTGCCGACCGACTTCGACATCTTCTCCTCGTCGATCTGGACCATCCCGTTGTGCATCCAGACGCGGGCGAGGGGTAGCCCGCGCGCCGCCTCGGTCTGCGCGATCTCGTTCTCGTGGTGGGGAAAGACCAGATCGATGCCGCCGCCGTGGACCGCAAAGTCCGGGCCGAGCTCCTTCTCGGCCATCGCCGAGCACTCGATGTGCCAGCCAGGCCGGCCCTTGCCCCAGGGCGAGTCCCACGAGGTGTCCTCGTCCTCCTTCTGGCCCTTCCAGAGGGCGAAGTCGAGCGGGTCCTCCTTGAGGGAGGCGGTGCCCGCCTCCTCGCCCTGGTCCATCTCCGAGGTGTCGCGGTTGGAGAGCTTGCCGTAGCCGTCGAAGCTCCGGACGCGGAAGTAGACGTCCCCGTCCGCCTGGTAGGCATGGCCGCCCGCGATCAGTGCCTCGATCAGCGAGATGATCTCACCGATCGTCTCGGTGGCGAGCGGCTCGGCGTCCGGCCGGCCGAGCCCGAGCGCGTCCGTGTCGGCGATGTAGGCCGCGGTCATCTCCTCCGCGTACTCGCCCGAGGGCTTGCCCGCCTCGCGCGCCGCGTCGTAGATCTTGTCGTTGATGTCGGTGACGTTGATGACGAGCTTGGCGTCGAGCCCCTCGTGCTCGAGGAACCGCTTGAGCAGGGTGAAGACCACGAACGGCCGGGCGTTCCCGATGTGGATCCGCCCGTAGACGGTGGGGCCGCACGCGTAGATCCCGACCTGGCGCGAATCGCGGAGCTCGAGCTTGCGGGCCTCGCCGCTGAGGGTGTCCTGGATGCGAATGTCCGCCACGGCACGGATGCTATTCGGGCGCCGAATTACGCATATTCCGTGCGGAAAGCGGATAACACGCAAAACCGATGAGCGGGAACAACCGTTCGGGACAGTACTCTGGAGCGGCCTTGACTCAGGCACCGCTTGAGCATCAGCGCCTCCGCGCCGTGGAGGAAGCATTTGCGTCGCTCCCCCAGCGCTACCTCGGAGCCGATCCCGGCTTCAGCGCCAGCTACCGCATTGAGCTCGACGATCTCGGGCTGAGCTGGGCGGTCGAGCTGGACGAGCACGGCTGTGAGGTCACCGCCTCCCCCCGGAGGGACCCCGATGTTGTCATCGGGACCGATGCCGCAACCTGGCTCGAGCTGCGCGAGGGACAGCTCTCCGGATTGGACGCGTTCCGCTCCCGGCGACTCTGGGCGCGCGGCAACCTCGATCTCGCGGTCGCCTTCGAAGGGTTCTTCAGGCTGCCCAACGGCAGGCCGCCGCTCGTCCGGGTCCACGAGGTCCATGCCGGCAAGGCCCGGATCTCGACCCTGACCGCCGGTGACGGGATCGAGACCGTGGTCCTGATTCACGGGCTCGGCAGCAACAAGACGAGCTTCTTCGAGACCGTGTCGGCCCTCACCCCGGAGTACACGGTGCACGCCATCGACCTCCCCGGATTCGGCTCCTCGTCGAAGCCGTTGCGGGCGCCTTATGACGCCGCCTGGTTCGCTCGAGCGGTTTGCCGGTTCCTGGACGCGCAGGGGATCGCGCGTGCGCACCTCGTCGGCAACTCACTCGGCGGCAGGGTCGCGCTCGAGGTCGGGCTGCGTGAGCCGGATCGCGTCCGCAGCCTCAGCCTGCTCTGCCCCTCGATGGCCTGGCGCCGGCGCCGTCACTTCGTGCCCCTCGTGAAGCTGCTCCGCCCGGAGCTCGCCGCGATCCCGCACACCTTCGGCGATGCCCTGGTCCGCCAGCAGTTCTGGAGCATGTTCTCAAGGCCCGAGAGGATCCATCCCTCCGCCGCCGACGTCGCCGTGGAGGAGTTCCTGCGCACGTACCGTTCGGTCAACGCGCGGGTCGCGTTCCATGCCTCGGCGCGCCACATCTATCTCGAGGAACCCAAGGGGCCGACCGGGTTCTACACCCGGCTCAGGGAGCTGGAGCCGCCCTCGCTGTTCGTCTGGGGGGACGAGGATCCCCTGGTCCCATTGGCCTTCTCCCGCTATGTCCGGGATGCCGTGCCGAGCGCACGCCAGGTCGTTCTCGACCAGTGCGGCCACGTGCCTCAGGTCGAGCATCCGGTCGATGCCAACGCGCTCGTGCACGACTTCATCAGTCGCGCGCAGGCCTCTCCCGCGGAGCGCGCAGCCAAGCGCATTGGCCGCGCGGCACGCCGGCTGCAGATCCGAATCAACGGGAACGGGAACGGCTCGGTTAACGGCGACTCCCCCGGCGACAAGGGCTCCGAGCTCACGGCGGACGCGGCCTAGGTCGTCGAGGAGAGCTGCTCGTCGACCGGCGCGGGGCGGCCGATGTGGAATCCCTGTGCGTAGTCGACGCCCTGGGCGCGGAGCGCCGCGAGGGTTCCCTCGTCCTCGACGAACTCGGCGATCGTCTGCTTGCCGAGGCCGCGGGCCATGTGGACGATCGACTCCACCACGAGATCGTCGGCCCGGCTCCTCGGGCTGCGGATGAAGTCGCCGTCGATCTTCAGGAAGTCCACCGGGATGTGCTTCAGGTAGTAGAAGGAGCCGAAGCCGGCGCCGAAGTCGTCGAGGGCGAATCGGCAGCCGAGCTCCCTGAGCGCCTCGGCGAAGCGCCGCGCCTGATCGATGCTCGCGATCGCCGCGGTCTCGGTGATCTCCATGATCAGGCGCTGGGGCGCCACCCCGGACTGCTCGAGCTCGCCCTTGATCAGCCGGAGCAGCTGCTCGTCGCCGGTCGAGCGCCCCGAGAGGTTCACCTCCAGGCAGATGTCCGGCTGCATGGCGAGCAGCTCGATCGCCTGGCCCACGACCCAGCGATCGATCGCGTGGATCAGCCCAAGTCGCTCCGCGTCGCCCAGAAACGCGCCGGGCGGTATCAACCCGTCGTCCCCTCGCATTCGCACGAGCAGCTCACTCTGGGTCACCGAGCCGCTGGAGAGCTCGAGGATCGGCTGGCAGTGAAGCTCGAAACGCTCCTGATCGAGCGCGGTCCTGATGCGGTGCTCCCAGCCACGGGCTCCGGCCGGTCCGGAGTGACGGTCGCGCTGATCGAGGATCGTGACCCGGTCGCGCCCGGACTCCTTCGCGTCGTACATCGCTCGATCCGCGTCCGCCATCAGATCGCTCGGGTTCGAGGCCCGGTGGTCGATCACGGCCACGCCGATGCTGGCGGTCATGCGGACCGGCTGTCCCTCGATCTGCGGCGTGTAGGCCCGCACCTGCTCGAGCAGATCCTGCGAGACCAAGCGGGCACGGCCCGCGTCCGCGCTGCGAAGCAGGATGGCGAATTCATCCCCGCCCAGCCGCGCCAGGACGTCCGAGCGGCGCAGCCTGCCGCGGAGCAGATCCGACACGCCCCGCAGCACGTCGTCGCCGGCGCCGTGGCCGAAGCCATCGTTCACGTACTTGAAGTTGTCGAGGTCCAGAACGAGGACGGCGCCGGGGGTGCCGTAGCGCTGGCCCGCGGCGAGCTCCTCTGCCAGCTCCTGCTCGAAGCGGTAGCGGTTATAGAGGCCGGTGAGCGGATCGTTGTTGGCCAGGTGCTTGAGCTGGGCCTCGAAGCGCTTGCGCTGCGTGATGTCGCCCGATCGTTGAGATCCCTGTGACGACGCCCTCGGCGTCTCGGAGCGGCGAGATCGTCACGGAAACGTCGATCAGCGAGCCGTCCTTGCGGACCCGGCGGGTCTCGTAGTGCTCGACGCGCTCACCGGCCATCGCCCGCCGCATTGCGTCGTCCTCCTCGGCCCGGGTCTCATCTGAGATCAGCATGCCCCACTCCCGGCCGAGGACCTCCTCCTCGGTATAGCCGTAGAGGCGCTCGGCTGCCGGATTCCAGCTCGTCAGGCGCCCGTCGTTCGCGCGCGTGATGATCGCGTCGTCGGAGCCGTGCACCACGGAGGCGAGTACCGCCTGCGCCTCCTGGGCCTGCTTCTCGAGGGTCACGTCCTCGCAGACCCCGAGCATGCGGATCGGGTTGCCCTCGGGATCGACGATGACCTCGCCCTGGGTCCGCATCAGGAACTCGGATCCGTTCGCGCGGGTGGCCCGCTTGACGTCCTCGAAGGGCAGATGGTCGGCGAAGGCCCTGCGGTTCCGCTGGTCGACGGCTTCGCGGTCCGCCGGATGGATCCGCTCAAGGAACCGCTCATAGGTGGGCTCCATCTCTCCGGGCTCCAGCCCATAGATCCGGAAGAGCTCATCGGACCAGATCACCCGGTCGCCGACGACATCCCATTCCCAGCTGCCGAGCCGCGCCAGCCGCTGGGCCTCCTCCAGCCTGTCCTTGGTACGGCGGAGCTCCTCCTCGGTGTCCTTACGGTCGCTGACGTCGCGCACGATCGCGATCACGAAGACACCGCCCTCCGCCGTCAGCGGGCTGAGGCTGATCTCGATCGGGAACTCCGTGCCGTCCTTGCGGCGGCCACGGAGCTGCTGCCCCTCGCCCATCGGGCGCGCCCGTGGAGCCTCCTGGTAGCCCTCGCGACGCCCCTGGTGGCGCTCCCGGGCCTCCGGCGGCACGAGCATCTCGATGGTCTCGCCTACGAGCTCCTGGCGTGCGTATCCGAAGAGCTCCTCGACGCGGAGATTGACGAGCGCGATCGCGCCGGAACGATCGATCCCCAGAATCGCGTCGGGTGCCGCTTCCAGCAGCCCGGCCGCCGTATCCGTTCCGAGCAGCGGCCCCGAATCACCGGACCGCGCGCCGGCGGCATCAGCCTCCCCCCTATCTTCTTCGGCCGAGGCAGCCGAGCGCGGATCGTTCATGACCCAGGCAGGAGTGTTGCAGGAAGCGGCGCGTGCAGCCGAATCCCACGGCCCAGCCCTCGCTAGTAGGTTCGCAGCCTCCGGCCACCGACGTACCAGGTCCCCGCCGGCTCCTCGGCCGGAGCCTCGGAGAGTCGCTGGCGTGCGGGCCCGCCGGCATCCTCATCTGACCGGGGAGGCTCGTCCGGAACGGCTCCGGCGAGCGCCTCGGTTCGCGCTCGCTCGACCTTCTCCTGGACCTCCTGCTCCGCGCGGCGACGGGCGGACTCGACCCTCTGGTCCGCCTCACGCTGAAGCTTCACCGCCTCCTGGCTGAGGGTTGTCTCGGCCTCCGCGCGAGCGCGCGCCTCGGCCTCCTTCGCCACCCGGTCGGCCAGCCTCCGGACACGGTCCTCGGATTCACGGCGGGCCTCCTCGGCCGCCTCGCGGACCCTCCGCTCCATCTCCCTCTTGAGGCGGTCCGCCTCGGTCTTCTCGCCCTCCGTCGCGGCCTCCGCGCGCTCCTCCGCCGCCATCGCTCTCTGCTCGGCCTCGTTGAGGCGGCGGCGCAGGTCGTTGAGCCGCCCCTCCGCCTCCTCGGCGCGCTCGAGCGCTTCCCTGGACCCGCTCTCGGCGCGCTCTCGAGCCTCCTCTTTCAGGCGCGCGATCGCCTCCTCGACGCGCTTCCGCGACTCCTCTCGCTCCTGCTCGGCTTCGACCGCACGGGCCTCGGCCTCCTTCACGGTCTGCTCGAGCTTCCCGAGCTGGTCCTTCATCCGTTGCTGCGCGGCCGTCGCATGCGCCTGCAACTCGGCGGTGCGCTGCTCGACCTGCTGAACCTGCTGCCGCGCGTCCGCCAGCGATCTCTCGAGTGCCCTCGAGCGGCGCTCCGCCTCGCCGGCTGACTTCCGGGCCTTCCTGATCGCCTCCCGTGCCCCGGCGGTCGTCCGCGCCTCGATCCGCTTCGCGTGCGAGATCGCCTCCTTCGCCTGTGCCGTCGCCTCCTCCGCGGCGGCCCGTGCGACGCTCGCATCGTTGCGGGCCCGCGCCTCGCGATCCCTGAGCTCCTTGATCAGCTCGCTCGCCTTGGACCGAAAGCGGTCCGTGGCGGCACGAGCCTGGTCGATCTCGGCGCGGATCTCATCGGCCGGCGAGAACGCGACCTCCGCCTCCTCGTCACCGATCGGCTCCAGGCTCTGCGTGTCGGACAAGCTGTGCGCCCTCCAGTCGCGACTCAGTCGGCGGGCCGGTGGTCGGCCAGCTCGCGCTTCAGGACCTTACCCGTCGCGTTGCGTGGAAGCTCGTCGACGAAGACGATCTCCCGCGGCACCTTGTAGCGCGCGAGGTTCGCCTTCACGTGGTCCTTGAGATCGTCCTCGCCGACCTCGGCGCCCTCCTCCTTCACGACGAAGACGCGCAGCCGCTGGCCGAACTGCTCGTCGTCGACGCCGATCGCCGCCGCCTCGGACACCGCCTCGTGACCGGCGAGCAGGTCCTCGACCTCCCGGGGAAAGACGTTCTCGCCGCCCGAGACGATCATCTCGTCGTCCCGGCCGTCGATGAAGAGGCGTCCCTCCTCGTCGAAGTGTCCGACGTCGCCCGAAGAGAGCAGATCCTCGAGGTGCTCCTTGTCGCCGCCGCCCGTATACCCCTCGAAGGCCATCTGGTTGCCGATGAAGATCCGGCCGGTTTCGCCGCGCGGGACGTCGTTGCCGTCCTCGTCGACGATCTTGACCACCGTGCCGCGAGGAGGCCTGCCGGCGGTGCCCGGGGCCGCGCGCATGTCCTCCGGCGTGGCCACGGTCGCCCAGGCAACCTCGGTCGAGCCGTACAGGTTGTAGAGGTTGTCCCCGAACTCGTCCATCCAGTTGGTGGCGAGCTCGCCCGGGAGGGTCGAACCGCTTGCCGCGGTCACCTCCAGCGCGGAGAGGTCATAGCGGCGCTTGACCTCCTCGGGCAGCGCCATGATGCGCTGCATCATCACCGGGACCACCGCGAGCACGCGCGCGCGGTGCTCGGCCGTCACCTGCAGCGTGTCCTCGGGATCGAACTTCGGCCGCAGGACCATGGTGGCGGCGGTGGGCAGGCTGAGCACGAAGTGCAGAAACCCCCATGAGTGGAAGAGAGGCGCGGCGATCATCACCGTCTCGTTCGAGCGCCTCGGGATCTCGGAGAAGAGCGCGGCGAGGGCGCTCAGGCCCTCCGGCTCGCCGCGCTGCGCCCCCTTCGGTGTGCCGGTCGTCCCGGACGTCAGGATGATGTAGCGGCCATGCTGCGAGGGCGCATCGAGGTCCTCTCCGTGGGAGCCCGAGATGAGCTGTTCGATCGTGACCTCGTCGGTGCCCGCCTCCTCCTCCCAGGCGACATAGCGCCGGGGGCCCTTGCTCGCCTCCGCGAGCAGCTCGGTGAACTCCTGGTCGTAGATCAGCGCCGCGGGCTTCTCCCGCTCCATGACGTCGGCGAGCTGCGGCCCGGCGAACGCGGTGTTGAGGTAGAGCGCGACCGCCCCCAGCTTCGCGCACGCCATCGTCGCCTCGATGAAATACCGGTGGTTGCGGCACATGATCGCCACGCCGTCACCCTCCTCCACACCCTCTTCGCGGAGCGCGCGAGCGAGCGCATTGGAGCGGCGGTGAGTGCGTCCCCAGGTGAGCGTGCCCGCCTGGTCGACGATTGCGAGGCGCTCCGGAGCGGTGATCGCGTTTGCCGCGGATCCGAGCGCCGGCGATGCTCCCCATCGCATGTAGCGCTCGGCGACCCGGGCAAGCTTGTCCGGGCGGATCGGCCGGACCAACCCGACGTCGTTGAAGGTCTTGAGCTCAAAGGCGGCGTCCCCAAGGGCCGCCGGCAGCCGTGAGGCCATGCCGGAGAGCCGCTCTCTCAGCCGATCCTGCACCATCCCGCGCAAGCTTATTGGGGCGGCGGGGGTGTCGGTCGCAACGGTCTCAGGCCCGCTGAAGGTCGTCTCCCGTGTCGACGAGCGCGACCGCCATGCACGCGATCCCCTCTCGCCTCCCGATCGCGCCCATGCCCTCGTTGGTCGACGCCTTGACGCTCACCGGAGCGGAGAGGACGCCGGTGAGCAGCGAGGAGATCTCGGCCTTGTAGGAGGCGAGCTTCGGCTCCTCGCAGATCACGGTCACGTCGACGTTCGCGACCGCCCCGGACATCCGGCCGATCACGATTCGCAGCAGGTCGATCGAGTTCGCGTCGCGCCACTGCTCCTCTCTGTCGGGGAAGAGCTCTCCCAGGTCGCCCAGCCCGCAGGCGCCGAGCACCGCGTCGATCACGGCATGGGTGAGCACGTCCGCATCGGAATGTCCCGCCAGCCCGCGGTCGTGCTCGATCTCGACGCCTCCGATCACCAGCCGCTCGCCCTCGACGAGGCGGTGGCTGTCATACCCGATGCCGACCCGGAGTGGCATCAGCCGCCCGCCCCGGATGAATCCGCGGGCTCCGTCGTCTCGATCCCGGTCCGGCCGACCGGCTCCGCCCGCCGGGTGCGCCGCTCGAAGACGCAGATCGTCTCGACCCCCAGTCCGTCGAGGAACTCCATCGCCGCGTCGTAGCCGTAGCCGACCTGCTCCGGAACGTGAGCGTCGGATGACAGCGCGAACTCAGCGCCGGCCTCGACGCACATCTCCGCGAAGGCGCGCGACGGGTAGAGCTCGCCGACGGGCTTGCGCAGGCCCGCGGTCGACACCTCCACGGCGATTCCGGATTGGGCGATCGCCTCGACGGCCGGCTCGTAGTAGAAGCGCGGATCCCGATCGGGGGCGGGTCTCCCCTTCCCCCAGACCTTGACCAGGTCGGGGTGGGCGAGGATGTCGAACAGCCCTGAGCGCGCGGCCTCGGCGAGCGTCTCGAAGTAGCGGCTCCAGACGCGGTCGGGATCGCCATCGGCCTCCCAGACGTCGTAACCCTCGTGGTCGACCGCGTGCGGGCCCAGGAAGTGGACCGAGCCGACCACGTAGTCGAAGTCTCGCTCCTCGAGAAGGTTCGCCATCCGGTCCTCGGTCCCGGAGACGTAGTCGGCCTCTATCCCCAGCCGCAGCGGGGTCGTCCGCACGAACTCGGCGTAATCGTCCAGGTCATCCGTGGCATTTTCCCGCCAGAAGGGGTGGTCCCAGACCTCCAGCGCCTGCGAGAAGCGGTAGACGTGCTCGGAGACCCCGAGCTCGGCGACCCCATGCTCCTCGGCGGCGGCGAGGTATCGATCCACGTTCTCATCGGTGAAGTGATCGGCGGCGGTCGCCTCGAGATCGTCCCGGCGCAGGTGCAGGTGGTAGTCGGTGAGCACGCGTTTACGCTACCCGAGTGGTCCACCTTCGGATCGTCGTCCCGAGCCATACCGCCGAGCATGCGCTTGATCTGCTCACCGCGAGCCCCTCCGTCTGCAACCTGATCTACCTGGAGCGGGCGGCCCAGAAGCCCGAGGGAGACGTGATCCTCTGCGACGTCGCCCGGGAGGACGCGAGCGTGATCGTCGGCGACCTGCGGGAGTTCGGGATCGACCGCGAGGGATCGATCGCGATGGAGCAGATCGACTCCGAGATCTCGGAGGCCGCCAGGCGAGCGGAGCGGGCCGCCGTCGGCGCCCCCTCGGACGCCGTGGTCTGGGAGGAGGTCGAGACCCGGACCTCCGAGAACACCGAGCTCTCCGCCAGCTTCCTGCTGTTCATCGTCCTGGCGTGCCTGATCGCCTCGGTGGGAATCCTGCTCGACTCGCCGATCCTGATCATCGGCGCGATGGTGGTCGGTCCGGAGTTCGGGCCGATCGCGGGTCTGTGCGTGGCCACCGTTCAACGCCGCCGCGAGCTGATGAAGCGCTCGCTGCTGCCGCTGCTGATCGGCTTTCCCTTGGGGATCACGGCCGCCTTCGTGTTCGCTCTGGCGATCAAGGGGACCGACCTGACCCCGGGCGGCTTCACGGCGTCGGTGCACCCCAACACCCACTTCATCTCCCACCCGGATTCCTTCTCGTTCATCGTCGCGCTGTTCGCCGGCACCGCCGGCATGCTCTCGCTGACGAGCGCGAAGTCCGGCGCTCTCGTCGGCGTCCTGATCTCGGTCACAACCATCCCGGCCGCCGCCAACATCGGGGTCGCGGCCGCATACGGCGACGCCTCCGAATGGCGCGGTGCCCAGGCTCAGCTCGCGGTCAACCTGACCGCGATCCTGCTGGCCGGGATCGCCACCCTGTTCATCCAGCGCAAGCTCTACCAGCGCCGCCGGCGCGCCCACCTGCACGACCGGTCGCGCGAGGCCGCTGGATTGCCCATGGGCCACAGCCGCCGCGCGCCGGACGCCGAGAGCCCTGTCGGCTAGCGCGTCTAGAGTGCCGCCCCCTTGATTCGCAACGCCGCCATCGTGCTCGCCGCCTTCGCCATCGGCGTCGGGCTCGCCGAATTGCTCGGAGCGAAGAACCTGGGGACCTCGTTCGGAGTCGGCCAGCTCACCTTCGTGGTGGCGCTGGTCTATGTCCTGATGCGCCGCTGAGTCAGCCGCGCTCGCGCAGCAGGAGCTCGGCGACGCGCAGGTCGAACGGTGTCGTCACCTTGATGTTGTCCGGCGAGCTCGAGTGGATCGCGATTCGGCCACCCCGCCGCTCGACCAGCATCGCGTCGTCGCTGGCGGCCGGCAGGGAGTCGGGATCTGACAACGCCTTGCGAAGCTCGTCCGCGCGAAAGACCTGCGGCGTCTGCACCGCCCAGAGCCCGGCGCGATCGAGCGTCCGGTCGACCTGGCCCTCACCGCCGACCTGCTTGATCGTGTCGGTGACCGGGGTGGCCGCGACCATGCCCGCTGCGCCCTCCTGGGCGGCGAGCTCCTCGACCATCGCATCGATCAGGCCGGGGGTGACGAGCGGCCGCGCCGCGTCATGGACGACCACGATCTCCTCCGCGCAGAGCGCGAGCGCGTTCGCCACGGATTCGGAGCGGTGGTCTCCACCGGCGACCGCGACAACGCCCTGCTCCGCGACCGCCTCCTCCTGGGCCGGCGGCGCGGCGACGACGATCTCGGCGATCGTGCTCGCGGCGCGGAACGCGTGGAGCGACCACTCGAGCATCGGCCGGCCGGCGAGCTCGACGAAGGCCTTCGGGCCGCCGGCTCCGAGCCTCTGCCCGGAGCCGGCGGCCGCGATCACGGCCGATGCGGAGGGACTAGGCGGTCGCCTGTGCGGCGCCGAAGCGCTCCTCCAGCAGCTCGTCCAGATACGCCTCGGCGCCGTCCTCGTCCTTGTCGAGGGCGTACATGAACTCCGATGCGAGGATCTTCTTGGCGCGCGTGTACATCTGCTTCTCGCCGGTGGAGAGCCCCTTCTCCCACTCCCTGATGGCGAGGTTGCGAACCACCTCCGCCAGCTCATAGACGTCGCCCGTCTTGATCTTCTCGCGGTTGTGCTTGAAGCGGCGGTTCCAGTTCTTCGGCATCTCGGAGACATCGTCGGTGAGGACTCCGATCACCTTCTTGACCTGCTCCTCGTCGATCACGCGCCTCAGGCCGGCGCGGCCGGCGTTCTCGCAGGGGACCATCACGGTCATGTTGTTGTGGAGGATGTTGATGGTCAGGTAGTCCCGCTTCTCGCCCATCATGTCCTTCGATTCCTTCTTCAGGACAACCCCTGCCCCGTGGTGCGGGTAAACGACGTTGTCGCCGACCTCGAAGTGAATGTTGACTGGAGCTTCGAGCTCGATGTCGGCAACGGATGCCTCATCAATCACCTCTGCTGTTGCCTCTGGAATGGGTCTCTCCTTTCGTCGAGACGGCCTGGCGGGGCCGTCAACTCTGTAGGTAGCGGTCAACTGGATCGACTTCTTGAAGTCTGCGCAGGCCCTCACGGATGTCCTTCGCGCGGCCGGTGCCGACGCCCTCGACGGCCTCGAGGTCGTCATCGCTCCCGGCCAGGACCTCCTCCAGGCCTCCGAACTCCTGGATGATCCGCTGCACCACCAGCTTCGGCAGGCGCGGGATGCGGCCAAGGACGCGATAGCCGCGGGGAGAGACGGGAAACTCGAGCGTTGACACCTTGCGGTCGTAGCCGAGCAGCTCGGCGAGACGGCCGAAGTCCAGGAGATCCTGATGCGGCATGCGGGCGATCGCCCCTGTCGTCGTCGTCAGGTTCTCCTCGGTGTCCTCGACGGAGTAGTCCCTGATCAACGCCGCCTTGTCGGCGGCGACGCCGACCATGGTCTCCTCGAGCTGCATCTCGATCAGCCGCCCCTCCGTGCCCAGCTCGACGATGTAGCGCTCGACCTCGACGGCCATCCGCGTCACCAGCTCCGCCCTCTGGAGCACCGAGAGGACGTCGTAGAGCACCGTGCCGCCCTCGAACTCCAGCCAGGTGAGCCGGGTGGAGACCGAGTCGAGTCGCGCCCGGTACTTGTCGAGGGTGGCGAGACCCTGATTGGCCTTCGCCAGCACGGCGGGGATGTCCTGAAGGATGTACTTCATCCCGCCCAGGTAGAGCGAGACGACCTCGCGTCGCTCGGAGATCGCCACGACGAGCGCGTCGGTCTGCTTGGAGACGCGCTCCGCGGTCCGGTGGCGGGTGCCGGTCTCCGACGAGAGGATCGTCGGGTCGGGCATCAACTGCACGTTGGCGCAGATGATCTTGGTTGCCTGCTCGTTGAGCACGATCGCCCCGTCCATCTTCGCGACCTGGTAGAGCAGCGCCGGCGTGTAGTCGATGTCGAGGCTGATCCCCCCGGAAAAGAGAAAGGAGACCTCTTCCGGGTCTCCGATCACGATCAGCCCACCGGTGCGCGCGTGGACGATGTTGTCGATCCCCTCGCGGAGAGCCGTACCGGGGGCGACGATGTCGAGCGCCCGGAGAAGTCGCGGGTCCTGTCTCGCCTCCAACTCCTGTAACTCGTCACCCGGAAGCGCAGACGCCATCGGGATGATGGAAGCAGAAAGCAAAGCAGCGTGCTTTGCGGGGAAATCCGTGTGGAGGGGTCGGATTAGCGGTTGTCAAGTCATGAGGGACAAATGGATTGGCGGGCGGGTCCTGTCCCGGAATTTGACCGCGGATCGAGGCATCTCACCGCGGATCAAATTCCGGGCCACCCGCCCGACAATCGCTCAGGCGACTCGCTTCAGATTCGTCTGTCTGCCACCGGATAGCGCCGCTTTCAGTGAGCTGACCGGAGAGAGGCCCTGGATTGCTTGATCGCCCGGAGGCGGGCCCAGCACCTTCCCCAGACCGAATTTGCGGGCTTCCGCGACGCGGCGGTCGGCGTGGGCTACGTAGCGGATCTCTCCTGTCAGGCCGATCTCTCCGAAGCAGGCGAGGGGCTTGCCGTCCACCTCCAGGACCTGGCCCGAGTGGGCCGAGGCCACCGCCATCGCGATCGCCAGGTCTGCTCCCGGCTCGTCGATGCGCACTCCTCCCGCGACGTTGACGAAGACGTCGGCGGCGCCCAGGGAGAGACCCGCGTGGCGGGTGAGGACGGCGAGGACGAGGGCCAGGCGGTTGCGGTCGACGCCGGTTGCCGTCCGCCTCGGCGGGACGATCTCGGTGGGAGCGACCAAAGCCTGGACCTCGACCAGCAGCGGTCGCGTTCCCTCCATCGAGCAGAGGACGACAGAGCCCGGCGAGGGCCGGGCCTCGCCGACGAACCGCGCCGAGGGATCGAGCACCTCGACGAGCCCGCCCTGCTTCATCTCGAACACGCCCACCTCGCTGGTCGCGCCGAAGCGGTTCTTGAGAGCGCGCAGGGTACGGAAGGTCCTCTCCCGCTCGCCCTCGAAGTGGAGCACGCAGTCGACCAGATGCTCCAGGGCTCGCGGTCCCGCCAGGGAGCCCTCCTTGGTGACATGCCCGATCAGGATCAGGGTCACATCGAGGCGCTTCGCCGTCTCCAGCAGGGCCGAGGTCGCCTCGCGGATCGCGCCGACGCTGCCGGGCGCCGCATCGGGAATCGCCAGCGTCTGCACCGAGTCGATCACGCATGCGGCGGGACGCTCGGTCTCCAGCGCCGCGAGCACCGATTCGAGGGAGGGCTCGGCGAGCATCGGCACCGACAGGGCGGCCTCGCCCAACCGCTCGGCGCGCCGCCTGACCTGCGCAGCCGACTCCTCGCCCGAGACGTAGAGAACCTCGTTGCCCGCGCCGGCGATGTTGGCGAGCGCCATCCCCGCGAGCGTGCTCTTGCCGATGCCCGGGGCGCCGCCGAGCAGGACCAGCGACCCCGGCACCAGCCCGCCACCCAGGACGCGATCCAGCTCCGCGATGCCGGTGCCGAGGCGCGCGGAGCGCTCGGCCTTCACGTCGCGGAGGGGAATCGGCTTGGGAGAGCTCCCGCGCTTGGCCCGGCCGGCGCGGCGAGCGCCGGCCGGCGCGCTCACCTGCTCGAGCGTGTTCCAGGCTCCGCAGCCGGAGCACTGCCCCGTCCAGGTGAGGGCGGCATGTCCGCACTCCGAACAGCGATATTGAGAGCGCTTGGCGGCCATGCACGCAGGCTAGGGATGGGTGATGACGCCCTCCGCGCGGTTGGTCGCGATCCGCGTACTACTTCGTGTCGGTCTCGAGCAGCTCCCCGAAGAACAGGTCGAAGAGCGGCATGTAGTCGTCCAGCGGCGCCTCGTCGGGATCGACCAGGTGCTGGACGGCCAGGCCGACGTCGAGCGCGATCATCGCGGTCGCGATCTGCTTCGGCGGCAGCGGCGGCCTGCGGCCGATCTCCTTGAAGGTCCGCTCGATCTGCTCCGCGAGCAGCGCGCGGTTGCCGCTCCAGAAGGTGGCCGCGAGCTTTCGGAAGCCCTCGTCCCGGGCGGCCTCGGTCAGGCACTCGAGCCAGAGCCGGAACATCCAGCTCCCGCCCTCCCCCTTCTGCACGTCCCTGACCCGCTCGACTCCCCAGCGCAGCCGCTCCCGAGGAGCCCCCGGTTGCTCCTGCGCCTGTTCGGCCATCTCCGCGTAGCGGTCGTAGATCCGCGTGTGCAGCAGCTCGACGAAGAGCTTGTCCTTGCTGGTGAAGTTGGAGTAGAACGCGCCGCGGCTGAAGCCCGCCTCCGCCGCGATCTCCTCGACGCTCGAGCCCTGCAGCCCCCTGCGCAGGAAGACGCGCTCGGCGGCGTCGAGCAGCAGCCGGCGCGTCTCCGCCTGCTTCTCCTTGCGGCTCAGCCGCCGCGGCGGAGCGGCCGCCTCGGTCGTGGCGGCCATCTCAGAAGGCCGGCTGGTTCGGCAGCGGCGAGCCCGCGAAGAAGAAGAACCAGATCTCGAAGGCGATCACGCCCAGGGTCGCGACGATCACGAACAGCCGCTCGACCGGGTCGGTCTCTTCGTGGGGCGGCTCGTCCCGGAAGCTGCGATTCCACGACATCCTCCGCGTCCGTGCACGCTGGTCGGCGTCCGAGACCCAGCGCCCTCGCAGCCGCGATCCAACCACCAGGGCGACCCAGTAGCTGACCAGGATCCCGGTCGTGATCAAGAGGGCGAGGGACGGGGTCACGTCTCGCTTGGTGCCCGCGATCTGGGAGGCGATCCAGATCCAGACGAGCGGAATCCCGAGCGCCGTCACCAGGGCGATCAGCAGCCCGGAGATCCCGGTGAAGGCGTCGTGCGCGAGAGCGACGGGGCTGCGCCGCGGGTTTCCGGTGGGGATCCTCATCAGATACAGCAGTGTATCTGAATACAGATCCGTATATGGAGCCTTCTACAAGGGCTCAAGAATGGGATTCGCAACGCCGATGGTCCTTTCATGGCCTCGATGGGAAGGTTGGCCGGAGCGTTCAATCGCGACGGGCTCCCAGCCCAAATCCGCGCACTCGCTTTGATCGCCTTGGCAGGAGGGCTGAGCGGGCTGTTCGCGTCACTGGCTCCCGCCAGCCCGGACGCGCCGATCGGGCTGCTGCGCCTCGTGGCCGCGGTCGTACTCGCCGCCTCGCTGCTGCTCTGGTGGCGCGGCGAAAGGCTTCCGCGTTGGGTCCTGCATGTCTTCGTGGCCGCCGGCACCGGCCTGATCTCCGTGCTGGTCGCCAGATCGCCCACCGGCGTGGGAATGATCGTCATCGCCTGCGACTACATGTGGATGGGGGTCTACGCCGCCTTCTTCTTCTCCCGCCGCGCCGCCCGCGGCCACACGGCGCTGATCGCGACCGCCTTCGCGGCGGCCCTCCTAACCAGCGCTCATCACGTGCCCGCGGACGCCTGGATCTTCCTGACCGCGTCCCTCGTCGTCGCGACCGAGACGATCGGGTGGCAGAACTCCAGGCTCCGCCTCGAGGCCCACACCGATTCGCTCACCGGGCTGCTCAACCGCAAGGGGCTGGCGCCCGCCGCGGAGCGCGCGTTCGCCCTGGCCGATCGCACCGGGCTGCCTCTGACGATCGCTCTCATCGACCTCGACGACTTCAAGCTGGTGAACGATCGCGACGGGCACGCGGCCGGCGATCGCCTGCTCGTCCAGATGACACGCACGTGGAGCGAGGAGCTCCAGGCCGGCGATGTCTTCGCCCGCCTCGGTGGCGACGAGTTCCTGGTGCTGCTGGTCGGCTCGAGCGACGAGGAGGCCGCGCGCTTCTTCGAGCGGCTCCTGTTCCTCTCCCCCGCGCCGTGGAGCGCCGGGGTGGTCAAGCGCCGAAGCGGCGAGGATCTGAGCGCCTGTCTGGCGAGAGCCGACAACATGCTGTACGAGATCAAGCGCGAGCGCACCGTGCAGCTCGAGGTCACTCGCTCATCCGTCAGCCGCGCCCCTCGGCTCGAGCCGACGCACTGAGCCCTTCGCCCTACGCGGCTCCCTCCTGCGGCGCCAACCCCTCGATGACGGCATCCTCGCGCTCACGCCGCGGCGAGCCGATCGCCAATCCGAGCAGGCCGGCGGCAATGCCGGTGCCCATCGCGAAGGCCCAGCCTCGCTGCAGGTGCGAGAAGAGCTCGTCCGGAGCAGGATTCGCAAGCAGGGCAACGAGCACCGCGACCCCGATCGCGGCGCCCACCTGACGGGCCATCCCGAACACCGCGGTTCCGGTCGCGAAGCGGTCTGGTGGGAGGGACATCGTGGCGGCGGCGGGCAACGGACCGAGCACCAGTCCAACCCCGGCCCCCCCGAGCAGGAAGCCGGGAAGGAACGAGCCCGCGTAATCGGGGGTCGCGGAGAGCAGCGAGAGATTGACCGCGAAGCCTGAGGCGAAGACGAGGCCCCCGGCCGCGATCACCGGCGCCTGCCCCACCTTGGCGCCGAGGCGGCCGGCGGGCGCCGCGAAGATCGCGGCCATCAGGGGGCCGGGCATCAGCGCGAGCCCGGCGTGCAGCACCGAGTACCGCCACACCTCCGTCAGGAGCAGGACGCTCGAGAGCAGCATCGCGCCGAAGCCGGCGAAGAAGACCAGCGCGGCCGTGTTCGCGACGGAGAATGACCGCACCCGCAGCATCGGGAGCTCGATCACCGGCGCGGGATGCCGCGCCGAGCGAAGAACGAACGCGGCGACGAGCAGGACGGAGCCGACGAAGGCGAAGATGATCCGCGCGTCGGCCCAGCCCCAGTCCGGGCCCTTGACGATCCCGGCGGTGAGCAGGCCGATGCCCAGCGCGAGCTCCAACGCGCCGATCCCATCGGGACGAGCCCCGAGGTGCGGCTCCCGAATCTCGTCCAACGTGCGCCACGCGACGAGTGCGGTCGCCAGGCCGATCGGCACGTTGACGAGGAAGATCCAGCGCCAGCTGAGCTCGAGCAGGATCCCGCCGATCCCCGGACCGAGCGCCGCGGCGACACCCCCGACGGCCGACCAGATCCCCACCGCGACGGCCCGCTTCTCGGGGGGGAAGGCGGGGAGGATCAGCCCGAGCGTGGTCGGCAGCATCATCGACCCGCCCGCCGCCTGCAGCACTCGCGCGGCCACGAGGAAAGGCACCGCGGGCGCGGCGGCGCAGAGCGCCGAGGCAAGGGAGAACAGCAACAGGCCGGATATGAAGATCCGCTTGCGGCCGATCCGGTCAGCGATCCGGCCTGCCGGCACCAGCAGCGCGGCGAAGACGATCGCGTACCCGTTCAGCACCCAGGAGAGGCTCGAGAATGAAGCGCCGTCGAAGTCGCGGGCGATCGACGGAAGGGCGAGGTTGACGATGAACAGGTCGAGGCTCGCCATGAACAGCCCCACCGAGGTGATCAGAAGGATCTTCCAGCGCTTCTCCATGGCGCCTCCGCTCGTCGCTTGCAATTTGCAAGTAACCTAGCAGAGGTCCCTTGCATAAGACAAGTAAGTGACTAGAATCACACCCATGCCAATCGAAGCCTTCGCCGCGCAGAACTGCTCCATCGCCCGCCCCCTCTCGGTGCTCGGGGAACGCTGGACGATCCTCGTCCTCAGAGAGATCTCACTTGGCAGCCGTCGCTTCGACGAGATCCGATCGGAGCTCGGGGTGGCGACGAACGTCCTCAGCGCGCGACTGGCGACGCTGGTCGACGAGGGGATCGTCGAGCGGCGCCGCTACAGCGAGCACCCCGAGCGGTTCGAGTACCGCCTCACCGAGAAGGGCGGCGATCTCCAGCCCATCCTGCTCGCCTTCCTGCGCTGGGGGGACACCTACACGGCGCCGAAGGCAGGCCCGCCGCTGGAGACCGTTCACGCGACGTGCGGCCACGTCTTCCACATGGTCCCGACCTGCTCGCACTGCGGCGAGAAGGTGAGGCCGGGCGACATCCGGCCGCGTCCCGGCCCCGGGGCGAGCAGGAAGCAGCGCGAGCGCGCGAAGGCCGGCACCGCCTAGGCGAAATCAGCCGGGACTGTTCGGGAACGGCGCCCCGGCGAAGAAGGCGAACCAGACCAGGAACGCGATCATCGAGACGATCGCCGTGGCGACGAAAAGCCTCTCCACCGGGTCGCTCTGGTGCTCGCCGGGCTTGTACGGCGTGTCGCGCATGCTGCGGTTCCACGGATCGCGCGCCGGCCGGCCGATCTGCCGCTTCAGCAGCCGCGCCCTGACCCAGGAGGCGATCAGCAGCAGCCCGTAGTAGGAGACGAGGATCCCCGTGCCGATGAAGGCGGCAACCGGGCCATTGACGGCCCCAGTCTTGCCATAGAACTGCGAGGCGACGAAGATCCAGAAGAGCGGCACGCCGAAGCCGATCAGCAGGGCGCCAACGAGTGTGAACGCGGTGGAGCCCGTGCCGACGAGGACTCTCCTGATCGCTGTCAGCACAGCTGTCATTTGGCGATCGATCCCTGGCGCCTGAGCGCCTCGATTGAGGTTAGCGGGCGGGTTCTGCCGCGAGATGCCGCAAATCCCGCTCGGGGTCGATGCCCCACTCGCCCGCGACCTGCGCCAGCTCCGAGCTCACCTGCCAGCGGTCGGGCCGTTCCTCGCCGGTGTGATCCGGGGTCGCGCCCTTGAGCGCCATGCAGCCCGCGTTGTCGCCGATCGCGCGGATCTCGTCCACCTGGTCGCCGCTCAGACCCGGCTCGCCCGGCAGGGCGGCGAGCTCGGCGCGCTTCTCCTCGATCGGACGAGCGCCCGCCCCGACCTCCTGGATCAGGGTCGGCACGACGCACTCCACCGCCGGGTGGGCCAGGTTCCACCGGCAGGCGAGCTGCATCGGCGTCAGTCCCGCCTGCTCGGCGATCGGCCTCAGGCGATCGAGCTTGGCGCGGCCCTCCGCGATCCAGCCCTCCGGGCGGAACGAGCGATGGTCGCCCCGGGGCAGCTCCGTCTCCGGAGTGACGTCGTCCCAGAAGATCCCGCCGTAGTCGACCACCCGGGTGATCACCTCCACGTCGTGACGGGCCGCGGCATCGAGGCAGAGCTCGCCCGGCCAGGGCTCGAAGGGGTTGAGGATGATCATCGCCCAGTCGATCGCGTCGCCGAAGCGCTCGATGCAGCGGACGAGGTCGAGCGTGAAGCCGTTCGCCGGACCGGGGGCCACCCCGATCGAATCCGCGATCGCGGCATCGCGGAGCGTCGTCATGCCGTCCCAGACCGCCTCGCTCTCGTATCCGGTGCGGTCGGGGTTGTGGAGCAGGAGGAGGTCGAAGCGATCCTGCCCGAGGCGCTCCAGGCTCCGCTCCGCGGCCATCCGCAGGTAGCTCGCGTACTCGCCGGGGCCGCGCAGCGAGGGATCGGTGAAGCGGGGGAATCCCTTCGGGCCGTCGCGCTCGCCCTCGTAGAAGTCGTGCCCGACCGCTCCGACGAGGCAGTAGTCGTCGCGTTCCACGCCCTCCACGGCCCGGCCCACCAGCGAGTCGGCCTCGCCCGCTCCGTAGACGTCGGCGGTCAGGACCGTGTCGATGCCGTCCCCGGGCCGAAGGAGCGCCTCGAGCCGATCCGGCTGGATCGCCTCGCCGAAGTGCAGGTAGCGCCCGCCGCTCCACGCTCCGATCGCCGCTCTGCCGGGGGTACGCACGCTCCACACCGTAGCGGCCGCCTGCGGCCGGGGAGAGCGACCGGGTAGGTTGAAACGGATGGCCGACGCGGCGACAACTTCCCTCGAGGAGGTGCGGTGGGACCTCTCCCACCTGCTCGCGGGCGGCGAGTCGGACGCGGACGGCGGCGTGGAAGCCGTGGACGCGCTGCTCGCTCGCGCCGATCAGGCGGCGGCGGGGTTCGCGCGTGCTTACGAGGGGCACGTCGAGGAGCTCGACGGGCCCGGCCTGGTCGAGGCGATGACCCGTCTCGCCGAGATCATCGAGCTCGCCGGGCGGGCGGCCAACTTCGCCCACCTGCGGTTCGCCGCGGACACCGAGGACCCGGCGACCGGAGCCCTGCTCCAGCGGGTGAGCGAGCGGGGCGCAGCGATCCAGACCAAGCTTCTGTTCTTCGAGCTCGAGTGGGTCCAAATCCCGGACGCCCGCGCCGAGGTGCTGCTCGCGACGGAGGGACTCGACTTCTGCCGCCACCACCTGCGAATGGAGCGCCGCTATCGCCCCCACCTGCTCTCCAAGCCGGAGGAGACGATCGCCACCGAGCTCTCGGTCACCGGGCGCGAAGCCTGGACCCGCCTGTTCGACGAGCTCACCGCGGCGGTCCGGGTCGACCTGCCGGAGGAGGAGGACGCGGTCTCGCTGGATGTCGCCCTGTCGCGCCTCTTCGACCCCGATCGCGAAGCGCGCCGGCGGACGGCGGAGGCGGTGACCGCGGCGCTCGAGCCCGGGCTGCGGACCCGCGCGTACGTCTTCAACACCCTGCTCCAGGACAAGTCGATCAAGGACCGGCTGCGCAGCTACCCGCACTGGCTCGCGTCTCGCAACCTCTCGAACGAGGCCTCGGACGAATCCGTCCAGGCCCTCGTCGAGGCGGTCAAGGGGCGCTACGGCCTGGCGCGCCGCTGGTACGAGACGAAGGCGAGGCTCCTCGGCATCGAGCGGCTCGCCGACTACGACCGGATGGCCGCGGTCTCGAGCGAGGACGAGGAGGTCCCCTGGGATCAGGGCCGGGCGCTGGTTCTCGATTCCTTTGCCTCGCTCTCGGATCGCGCGTCCACCGTCGTCGAGCGATTCTTCGCCGAGCGCTGGATCGACGCGCCGCCGACCCCGGTGAAGCGGGGCGGTGCGTTCAGCGCCTCGACCGTCCCCTCCGTCCATCCGTACGTCCTGCTCAACTACACCGGCCGCCGCCGGGACGTGATGACGCTGGCGCACGAGCTCGGCCACGGCCTCCATCAGACGCTGGCGCGCGAGCAGGGGATCTTCCACCAGGACACGCCGCTGACGGTCGCCGAGACCGCGTCGGTGTTCGCCGAGGAGGTGGTCTTCGGCAGGCTCCTGGAGCGCGCGGAGACCCCGGCCTCGCGGCTGAGCCTCCTCGCCGAGGCGGTCGAGGGCCAGATCGGGACGGTCTTCCGGCAGGTCGCGATGAACCAGTTCGAGGACCGGGTCCATACGGCTCGCCGGAACCACGGCGAGCTTCCCGTGGAGCGCTTCGGCGAGCTCTGGGTCGAGACCCAGTCCGAGCTCCTCGGCGACTCCGTCGAGATCACCCAGGGCTACCGCTCCTGGTGGTCCTACGTCCCCCATTTCATCGGCACTCCCGGTTACGTCTATGCCTACGCCTTCGGGCAGCTCCTCGCCCTCTCGGTGTACCGCCTCTACATCGAGCGCGGCGATGAGCTCGTTCCCGAGTACCTGGAGATGCTCGCCGCCGGCGGCTCGCGCTCGCCGGAGGAGCTGGGCAAGATCGTCGGCGTGGACCTCACCGACCCCGGGTTCTGGGACTCGGGCCTCGAGCTGGTCTCCGACCAGCTCGATCAGGCAGTCAGCGCCGCGGACGAGGTGCTCGCCGCGCGGGACGACTGAGTCAGGCGTCGATCAGGACTTGTCGCCGTCGCCCGAGGCTTCGGGCTCGCCGCCATCGCTCGAGTCGTCGCCGTCCTTCTTGGCGCCGACCCCCACCTTCTCCGGCTCGCTCTTCTTCTGCGCCGGGCGCTTGCGCGGCTTGACGATCTTCAGCTTCAGCGGGTGATCCTGCTCGTCGCCCTTGGCGTCGCGCTCGACCTGGACCGTCGACCCGGGGGTCATCGTGCCGGCCTTCAGCACCTCGTCGGCGAGCGGGTCCTCGATGTAGCGCTGGATCGCCCGGCGGAGCGGACGGGCGCCCATGGCGGGATCCCAGCCCTTGTCGACGAGCAGCTCCTTCGCGTCCTTCGAGAGGTCGAGCTGCAGCTCGTGCTCCGCGACCTGCGTCCGGACCCGGTCGATCATCAGGTCGACGATCTCGAGGATCTCCTCCTTGGCCAGCTTGTGGAAGACGATCACCTCGTCGATCCGGTTCAGGAACTCCGGCCGGAAGACCTTCTTCAGGTCGCCCATGATCCGCGACTTCATGTCCTCGTAGGTGACGCCGGTCTCGTCCGAGATCGCGAAGCCCAGCGGGGTGTTGCGGGCGATGTCCTGCGCCCCGATGTTCGAGGTCATGATCACGATCGAGTTGCGGAAGTCGACCGTCCGCCCCTGGGCGTCGGTGAGCCTGCCGTCCTCGAGGATCTGCAGGAGGATGTTGAAGACGTCGGGGTGGGCCTTCTCGATCTCGTCGAGCAGCAGCACCGAGTAGGGCTTGCGCCGCACGGCCTCGGTGAGCTGGCCGCCCTCGTCGTAGCCGATGTAGCCGGGGGGCGAGCCGACCAGGCGCGAGACCGCGTGCTTCTCCATGTACTCGGACATGTCGATGCGGACCATCGCCTCCTCGTCGCCGAAGAGGAACTCGGCGAGCGTGCGGGCGAGCTCGGTCTTGCCGACACCGGAAGGGCCGAGGAAGATGAACGAGCCGGCCGGGCGCTTCGGGTCCTTGATCCCGGCGCGCGAGCGGCGGATCGCCTTGGAGACGGCGGTGATCGCCGGCTCCTGGCCGATCACGCGCTTGTGCAGCTCGTCCTCCATGCGGACGAGCTTCTTCGACTCGGCCTCGGTGAGCTTGAAGACGGGGATGCCGGTCCACATCGCGACGATGTCGGCGATCTCCTCCTCGCCGACCTCGGGACGCTCGCCACCCTCACCGGAAGTCCACTCGTGCTCGAGCTCCTTCTTCTTGTTGGTGAGGCGGCGCTCCTGGTCGCGCAGGTTGGCGGCCTTCTCGAACTCCTGGGCGTCGATCGCGGCCTCCTTGTCGCGCCGAGTCGTCTCGATCTCCTCCTCGAGGTCGCGGTAGACGGGAGGCTGCGTCATCGACTTGATGCGCATGCGGGAGGCGGCCTCGTCGACGAGGTCGATGGCCTTGTCCGGCAGGAAGCGGTCCGAGATGTAGCGATCGGCGAGCTCGGCGGCGGCCTCGAGGGCCTCGTCGGTGATCTTCACCCGGTGGTGCTGCTCGTAGCGCTCGCGCAGTCCCTCGAGGATCTTCACCGTCTCCTCGGTGGAGGGCTGCTCGACCTTGATCTGCTGGAAGCGCCGCTCGAGCGCCGAGTCGCGCTCCAGGTACTTGCGGTACTCGTCGAGCGTGGTGGCGCCGATCGTCTGCAGCTCGCCGCGGGCCAGGGCCGGCTTCAGGATCGAGGCCGCGTCGATCGCGCCCTCGGCGGCGCCGGCGCCGACCAGGTTGTGGAGCTCGTCGATGAAGAGGATGATGTCGCCGCGCTGGGTGATTTCCTTCATCACCTTCTTGAGGCGCTCCTCGAACTCGCCGCGGTACTTGGAGCCCGCGACCAGGGCGGCCAGGTCGAGCGTGTAGATCTGCTTGTTCTTGAGGAGCTCGGGCACCTCGCCGTTGGTGATCCGGGCGGCGAGGCCCTCGACGACGGCGGTCTTGCCGACGCCCGGCTCGCCCAGCAGCACCGGGTTGTTCTTGGTGCGGCGGGAGAGGATCTGCATGATCCGCTCGATCTCGATCTCGCGGCCGATCACCGGGTCGAGCTTGCCCTCGGCTGCGAGCTTGGTGAGGTTGCGGCCGAACTGGTCGAGCAGCTTCGAGGACTTCTTGCCCTCGCCCGCTCCCGCGCCGGCGCCCTGGCGGCGGCCGCCGGGACCGGAGAGCATCCGGATGACCTCGTTGCGGATCTTCTCGGAGTCGGCGTCGAAGTCGAGCAGGATGCGGGCGGCGACGCCCTCGTTCTCGCGGACCAGGCCGAGCAGGATGTGCTCGGTGCCGATGTAGTTGTGTCCCAGGGAGAGTGCCTCGCGCAGCGCCAGCTCGAGGACCTTCTTGGCGCGCGGCGTGAAGGGGATCTGGCCGGCGGTGACCTCCTCGCCGGACCCGACGATGCGGACGACCTGCGAGCGGACGCGCTCAACCGTGATGTCGAGGGACTCGAGCACGCGCGCAGCGAGTCCTTCTTCCTCGCGGAGCAGCCCGAGCAGGATGTGCTCGGTGCCGATGTAGTTGTGCTTGAGAGTCCGCGCCTCCTCCTGGGCGAGGACGACCACCTGGCGGGCTCTCTCTGTGAATCTCTCGAACATTCAGTCAGTCTCTCTCTGGTCTATCAATCGATCCGGTTGTGTCTCGTTGCGGTCGTCGGGTTGGCTCTGAGTTAAGCACTACGACGGTTCAGGGAACGCGGACTCCCCGGGGGCCCAATCCGTATCGGCTCCTGGCTGCCGATTCCTTGATTTGACCTCCGGTTCTGTCGGGGACGGCGAAGCCAAAGTATAGCCAGGGGGGTACCCCGGCCAGGCAGCTTCCAGGCGTGGGATCCGAACTCTCTGCAAGGTGCGGAAAGGAAAGCCGCCACCGCTGCCTCCTGAACCCGAGCTCCGCGGCGACGGTGATGCCGTCCGCAAAGGTTCGGGTCGATCGACGCGCTCCCAGCGCCCGCCACTCCGAGCTCGTCGAACTTGGGTTTGAGCAGGTAGATCCTGTGGATCGGGGTATCCACCCAGGTCTGCACGATCTGCCCGGCGCTGCTCGTCTCCGCCGGCGCGATCCGACTGCGATGACGGGCCCCAGCGGGCCCAGGGTCACGGCGGTTCTGGCCATCGACCAAGCATCCGTCCCAGGACAGGCTCCGACCACCGTCCAAATCCGCAGATCGAGACCGTGGTAACCCACTCGCGCAGAGTGGGTACGCACCGCTCGATTGGCCGCGCGGATCGGTACCTTGCCGCCCGTGAGAGCACTCGACCAGCTGCGAGCCGCAAACGGCGATCAGGGGATCGTCGAGAGGGCGCGCTCCAATCCGCGTCTGCTGGTCGGCATCGTGGCGGGCGCCCTGTTGCTGCTCACCTGGATCGGCTGGGCGATCTACGTGGCCAGCTCGAACGGCACCACGGCGGGACTCGGCGTGGTGATCGCCTGGCCGGCGATGCTCGCCGCGCTGGCCCTGATCTCCCTTCCCTTCATCGGCGGCTACCTGCTGATCCGGCGGCTGGCGCCGTCCGAGCGCGACGAACCGACGGCTACGGTCGAGGCAGAGGCGGACTCCGGCGACGAGGAGTCTGAGGAGGACACGGACTCCGACGAAGAGGCGCCCTCGGATCAGGCGAATGACAAGGACGACTCCGAGGATGAGCCAGAGGACGAATCGGAGACCGACCCGGAAGCGAAGGCGGCGAAGAGCTAGAGCAGCATCCGGATGGCGCGGGCAACTTCCGCCGGCTGTCCGGTGACCAGACGCCAGGTGAACCGGAGCACGTCATAGCCCGCCGTGCGAAGCCAGACGTCCCGGGCACGATCCGACTCGAAGGTCGAGCAGGGTCCGGGCCGGCGTCGTGACCGGGATGCCGAGCCGGCGTGTGGTCTCGTCTTGACTCAAGGTCCGCGAGTGATGCATCCGGATTCCCCGCCGGCTCTCAGCGTGCCCGCGCACGTTGACGTGGGTCGGGAGTTCGAGAGGGTGCGCGGGCCTTCGCGATCCGAGGACGCCCCACAAAGCACCATCGGCTAGTTGCGCATCGCCGGGAAGAGGACGACCTCGCGCAGGCTCTTCGCCCCGGTCAGGATCATCACTAGCCGGTCGATCCCCAGGCCGACCCCGCCGGTCGGCGGCATGCCCTGCTCGAGCGACTCGACGAAGGTCTGGTCGTACGGCTGGGTCTCCTCGTCGCCGCGGGCCGTCTCCTCGGCCTGCGCCTCGAAGCGGCGGCGCTGCTCGTCGGGGTCATTGAGCTCGGTGAACGAGTTGGAGATCTCGATGCCGCCGACGAAGGCCTCCCAGCGCTCGACCAGTCCCTCGGTGCTGCGGTGGCGCTTGGCGAAGGGCGAGAGCTCGACCGGGTAGTCGACGATGAACGTGGGCTGGATCAGCTTCGGCTCGACCTCCTTGGAGAGCAGGCCGTCGACCAGCTTTCCCCAGCCCTCCTCGGGATCGGGCTTGGCTCCCATCGCCCTGGCGAGCTCCTCCCGAGAGGGATGCTCCATCACGTCGATGCCGGTCTCCTCCTTGATCGCGTCCCGCAGCGGGACACGCCGCCAGGGCGGGGAGAGCTCGATGGTCTCGCCCTCTCGCTCGATCTTGGTCGTGCCCAGAACCTCCTGCGCCACCGCCGCGACCAGCCCCTCCAGCTCGGTCGCCGTGTCGTTGTAATCCGCGTAGGCCTCGTACCACTCGAGCATCGTGAACTCGGGGTTGTGCTTGTGCGAGATGCCCTCGTTGCGGAAGTCCTTCCCGAGCTCGTAGACCTTCTCGATGCCGCCCACCACCAGGCGCTTCAGGTAGAGCTCGGTGGCGATCCGGAGGTAGAGGTCGCGGTCGAGCGCGTTGTGGTGGGTGGTGAAGGGCCGGGCGAGCGCGCCTCCATATAGAGGCTGGAGCACGGGCGTCTCGACCTCGACGAAGCCACGGGCATCGAACCAGCGCCTCACCTCGGCGATCGTGCGCGCCCTCTTCAGGAAGAGCTCGCGAGCCTCCTCGTTCGCCATCAGGTCGAGCTCGCGCCGGCGGTAGCGGGTCTCGACGTCCTCCAGGCCGTGGAACTTCTCCGGCGGCGGGCGCAGGCTCTTCGAAAGCAGCTCCCAGGCGTCGGCGCGGATCGAGAGCTCGCCCCGCTTCGAGGCGAAGGCCGTCCCCTCGATCCCGACGATGTCGCCGATGTCCAGCGAGAGCAGACCCTCGTAGGCCTCGGCCAGCTCGTCGACCCTCGCCTGGACCTGGATCTGGCCGGTGCCGTCCTTCAGGTCCAGGAAAGCGGCCTTTCCGTGCCCGCGGCGGGCCGTGATGCGGCCGGCGACGCGATAGCGGTCGCTGGTCTCCTCGCCGGGCTCGATGCCCTCGTGTGACTCGCGGACCGCGGCGATCTCGGTGCGATCCGGAAATCCGTGCGGGAAGGGGTCGATGCCCTCCTCGCGCAGACGCTCGAGCTTCGCCCGCCGGTCGGCGAGCGGCTCGGATGGCTTTGGCTCGTCGGACACCGCCCGCAGCCTAGTCGTGGCGCGGCTTCGCCATCAGCCGGGCTGCGGGCGGCTACGCAGCTTCGATCTTCGTGACCTTGAGCTTCTTCTTCGGGCCGCGCGGTGTCTCCACCGTCACGACCTCGTTCTTCTTGGTGCCGAGGAGCGCCTTGCCGATCGGCGACTCATTGGAGAGCTTGTGCTCGATCGGGTTGGCCTCGGCCGAACCGACGATCTGGAACTTCTGCGACTTGCCGGACTTCTGGTCCTTGACGTGGACGACCGCACCGACGCCGACGGTCTCGGTGTCGATGTGCTTCTTGTCGATGACCGCCGCCCGGCGGAGCCTGTCCTGGAGCGAGGCGATCCGCTGCTCGAGCATCGCCTGCTCGTTCTTGGCGTCGTCGTACTCGGAGTTCTCTGCGATGTCCCCGAACTCGCGCGCCTGCTTGATCCTGTCTGCGACCTCGCGGCGCTTGTCCTTCTCCAGGTACTCGAGCTCGTCCTTGAGCTTGGTGAGCCCCTCTGGGGTGATCAGTGTCTCGCGCGCCAACTCTCCTCGATTCTCATTCTTAGTGGGTTTATCCGCCGCATAAATCCCCTGCTCTAACGGCGAAAAATGAGCCCGCACCGACGTGATCGAAATCACGAGGGCCCGGGCGAAGCGCGACAGTATAGCGCCGGTGTTTCGGGTGGTCGAGGCGTTTTGCTCAGGCGTCCAGAGCGGCGCGGAGGGCGGTCGCGACACGCCCGGGATCCTCGATCTGCGGGTAATGGCCAACGTCCTCGAAGCGGGTAACCGGGGCCTCCGGGCGGAGGGCGATCACGGCGTCCAGCACCGCCTCGGTGGCCACCGGGTCGAGCATCCCCCAGGCCAGCGCGAGCGGCTTCTCCCAGTCGCGAAGCGCCCCGTGCCAGCGATCGGCGTGCTTGAAGCGCTCCTCCATATAGGCGATCGTCCTGTGGTTGAGGGTCCGCCCCCCGCCGGCGCAGATCAGCTCCCACTGATCTTCCGCCTCCGCATCGGTGAGCGGGTGGCCGGGGGAGAAGATCGAGCCGAACTGCTGGCGGAAGAACCGCTCGCTGGAGAGGCGGGAGAAGAGTGGGCCGACGGCGCTGCGCAGGAGACGCTGCCCGAGCGTCGGGCTCGCCGCATCCTGGATCATCGACCCGTTCAGCAGCAGACCGCCGACCAGATCGATCCCGAGGGATCCATCGAGGTCCCGGGCCATCAGCTCGGTCGCCACCGACGTGCCCATGTCATGGGCGAGGATGAAAACTGGCCGCGTCTGTCCCGCCCGGCGGACCAGTTCCTCAACCACGTCGGCCTGCCAGTGCAGGTCATAGTTGTGATCCCGCGGCTTCTCCGAGAGCCCGAATCCGAGGAAGTCGGGCGCCAGAATCGCGTGATCGATCTCGAGCTCGAGCAGCAGCCTCCAGTCGTATGAGCTGGAGGGAAAGCCGTGCAGGAGGAGCAGGAGCGGCTCGCTGCCTTCCCGCCGAAGGACGTGAATTCGCCGCCCGCGGAATTCCTCGTCTTCTCCCCGGCCCCGCCAGGCAGAGACGCGAGGGTTCATCGTCACAGCCGCTCAGGCAAGCGCCGCGGCCGGCGCCAGGAGGTCGGAGACGAGAGCACGGGCGTCATCGAGGTCCTCGCTGGCCTGGAAGGCCGCAGTGGTCTCCCTGCCGGCGTCGAGCTGCTCCAGATACCAGGGATAGAACTTCCGCAGATACCGGGCGGCGCGATCGGGACCGAGATGCTCCTCCGCCCGGTCCATCACCCAGAGGAGCTCCGCGACGACCTCCTCGCGCTCCGGCGCCACCGCCCGGTGTCCGGCGAGCTCCTCGAAGATCCACGGGTTGCCCAGGGACCCACGGGCGATCATCACGGCGTCGGCGCCGGAGGCCTCATAAGCGTGTCGGGCGGCGGGCGCCGAGTGGAGCCCTCCGGAGATGATCACCGGCACGTCGATGTGCTCGACGAGCTCGCGGACCAGCGCGTAGTCGGGAGCGCCCTTGTGCTGGATGGCCGCCGAGCGCGGATGGAATCCGATCGCGGCGACGCCCGCCTCCTCGGCGAGACGCAGGGCGAGCTCGAATCCCTCTCGCCCACCCGGGCGCAGTCCGGAGCGGACCTTGACCGTCACCGGCAGACCGCCCCCCTCCCGCGCCGCCGTCGCAATCCGAACCGCGAGGTCGGGATCGTCCAGCAGCGCCGCCCCGGCGCCCGTCTTGCAGACCTTCTTGACCGGGCAGCCCATGTTGATGTCGATCAGGTCCGCGCCCGCCTCGGCGACGATCGACGCCGCGGACCGCATCACGTCGGGGTCCTGCCCGAAGAGCTGAACCGAAACCGGGTGCTCGTCGGGGTGCAGGCGGAGCAGTTCCCGCAGCGTGCGCTCGTTGCGGTAGTGCAGGCCGAAGCTCGAGACCATTTCGGAGACCGCGAGCCCGGCGCCGTGTCGGCGCGCCTGGAGCCGGACGAACCAGTTGCCGATCCCCGCCAGGGGGGCGAGCAGGACTCGGTTGGCGATCTCGACGTCGCCGATGCGGAACGGGGTTGTCAGGGGTGGCTGCATCGTGCAAAGGGTAGGCGGGACGGCTTCGCCATCAGATCGCGGCCACGAGCGGCCTGTTGGCCGCTAAGCGTTGCGTTCCCAGATCAGTCGCAGGCCCGTCAGGGTCAGCAGCGGGTCCACCTCGTCGATCGTCTCGCAGTGGGGGGCGATCGTCCGGGCCAGGCCGCCGGTGGCGATGAAGGTCGCCTCCTCGCCGAGCGCATCCGATAGGCGCCTGTCGATCCCGTCGACCAGGCCCGCGAAGCCATACGCGAACCCGGCCTGGATGGCAGCGGTGGTGTGCTTGCCGATCGGGCCCTCTGGGGCAGAGAGATCGATCCGCGGAAGCTTCGCCGTGCGAGAGGTGAGGGCCTCCATCGAGATCTCGACGCCGGGCCCGATCACACCGCCCAGGTACTCGCCGGCGCCGGAGACGACGTCGAAGTTCGTCGAGGTTCCGAAATCGACCGCCACGCAGGCTCCCCCGACCTTCGCGTGGGCCGCGACGGCGTTGACCAGTCGGTCCGCTCCGAGCTCATGCGGGTTGTCGACGAGGATCGGCATCCCCGTCTTCACGCTGGGCCCGACGAGGAGGCACGGCTTGCCCATGTGCCGCCCCGTGAGGGCCTCGTACTCGGGACCGAGCTGGGGCACGACCGTGGAGACGATCGCCCCGTCCATCGAGCCGAAGCTCAGCTCATCGAGGGCGAGCAGATGGGAGATCGTGGCGGCGACCTCGTCGGCCGTCGCGCTCGGGATGGTGCCGAGGCGCCAGTCGCGCCTGAGCTCCTCCCCGTCGAACGCTCCAATGTGGGTCTGGGTGTTGCCGACATCGACCGCAAGCAGCATGCGCGGGATTATCGCGGCCCCAATAGGATGGGCCGCAATGGGGGAGGCAAAGCTCTACGTGATCCCCGGCTCGCATCCATCGCGCAGCGCGATGCTGATGCTCGACCGGAAGGGGATCCGCTTCAAGCGGATCGACCTGATGCCGGTGATCTCGAAGGGCGTTCTGCGAGCGGTGCGCTTCCCCGGCATCACCGTGCCGGCCCTGAAGCTCGATGGCACCCGCGTACAGGGATCTCTCCAGATTGCGCGCGAGCTCGACCGGATCCAGCCGGACCCTCCGCTTTTCCCCTCGGATCCGGACCTGCGGGTCAAGGTCGAGGAGGCGGAGGCCTGGGGAGAACAGTGGCAGCAGAAGCCGCGCCAGCTCATCTGGTGGGCATTCGCGCGTGACCGCGCCCCGATGGCGAGCTACTCCGAGGGCGCCCGCCTCGGGATCCCGATCGGTCTCGCGGTCAAGACCGGTGCGCCGATCGTGTGGGCGTCCGCGAAGCTGAACGACGCCACCGACGAGAACGTGCGCGCCGACCTCGCCTCGCTGCGGGGTGACCTCGATCGGATCGACGAATGGATCGTGGATGGCGTGATCGGAGCAGGCGTGCCGAATGCGGCCGACTACCAGATCGCCCCGAGCATCAGGCTGGCGATGACCTTCGACGATCTCCGGCCGTACATCGAGCAGCGACCCGCCGGCCAGCTCGCCATGCGGGTTGTCCCGGACTTCGCCGGGCGGACCCCGCCGGTCTTCCCGGCGGAATGGCTCGAGCCGCTGAAGGCCTGAGGCGACTACGAGGGCGGCGGGGCGATCCGGCTGACGCGCTGCCCTGGAGGGAGCGCCGCGAGCGCATCCCGCAGCTCGGTTCCGTCGGGCAGGCGCAGGCCGGGATCGAGCTCCAGGAGCGGCTCGAGCACGAATCGGCGCGAGGTCACCTCGGGATGCGGGAGCGTCAGCCTCTCGGTGACCATCTCGACGCCTCCGAGAAGCAGCAGATCCACGTCGATCGGCCGAGGCCCGTGGCGCGGACCGCCGAATTCGCGGCCCTGCTCGCCCTCGATCGCCTTGCAGACGTCCAGCAGCTCCTCGGGGTCAAGCGCGGTTCTGACCAGAACGGCGCCGTTGAGGAAGTCGGGCTGGTCGAGCACCTCCCCCACCGGCTCGGTCTCATAGAGGGAAGAGGCCGCCTCCACCGTGATGCCGTGAGCGCGCAGGCCCTCGATCGCCCGGCGCAGTTGCGCCTCGCGGTCGCCGACATTGGAGCCGAGGCCGAGATAGCCGACCCGCTCCGTTCGACCTCCGTCGCTCAGACCCCGTCCTCGTCGTCCGACTCGCGGTCGAGCGATTGCTCCAGGGTCACCTCGACCCCGGCCTCCTGGACGACGTAGGGCAGCGGCGGCTCCGGCTTGGCCGCGCGCACGCGCACCGATTCACAATCGAAGCGCTCCATCAGGCGTCCCGCGACGACCTGGCAGAGCCGCTCGAGGGTCCGGTAGCTCTTCTCGGTCGCCGCGAGGGCCACGATGTCGCAGACCTCCGAGTAGTCGACCGTGTCCTCGATCCGGTCGGTGAGCACCGCGTCGCAGTCGGGGACGTCGAAGGTGAGATCGAAGTCGAGCCGCTGGCCGACCTCCTGCTCGGCGTCCGTGACGCCATGGTGCGTGTATATGGAGAGGCCGCGGATCTCGACTTCGACGGAGGGATGTGCTTCGTGCTCGTGCTCGTCCATGGCCCCAACGTACCCGACCGGTCCGCATGGCTCCGCCGCGGACGGGGACTGATAGGACTTGAACGGTGAACCCCGCCGTGGAGACGACGCTGCTCGGCCAGGGTGAGTCCCCAGCCGAGGTCTCCCACCACTTCGCCGAGCTCGCCGAATGCCGGATGCACTACGTCACGCGAGGAGAGGGCAAGCCGATCCTCTTCCTGCATGGGTTCCCGCAGTTCTGGTTCCTGTGGCGCGAGCAGCTCGCCGACCTCGGCGATGATCACGCCGTCTACGCCCCGGACATGCGCGGCTCCAACCTCTCGTGCCGGCCCGAGGAGGTCGAGGCCTACCGGATGCGGCACCTGCTCGGCGACCTTCGCGAGCTGGTCGAGCAGCTCGGGCTCGCGCCGCTGACCCTGGTGGGTCACGACTGGGGCGGGATCGTCTCCTGGGCGTTCGCCATGAAGTACCCGGAGGTGCTCGAGCGCCTGGTGATCATCGACGGCCCGCCGCCGTTCACCTGGAGCCGCGATCTTCGCGAGAGCCCGAAGCAGCGTCACGCCGTCAACTACATGCTCGAGTTCTCCAAGCCCTCGCCGGGACCGGAGGACATGCTCACGGCGAACGACTTCTCTCTGATGGATGACCTGCTGCAGCGCATAGGAGGCCGCGGGGCGCAGCTCTCCGAAGCCGACCGCGCCATCTACCACGAGGCCTGGGGCCAACCCGGTGCGCTGCGCGGAGGGCTCAACTACTATCGCGCCGCGCGCATGGGCGAGCAGGTCGCGTCCGCCGGGGTGCCGGAGGAGTACGAAAGCAAGATCATCTCGCGGACGGTCAACGTCCCGACCCTGGTGATCTGGGGCGAGAACGACACCGCGCTGCTCCCGTCATTGACGAGGGGGCTGAGCGAATGGGTCCCCGGGGTGCGCGTGGAGATAGTCCCCGGCGCGGGGCACTGGGTGCCCTACGAACGACCGGAGAAGGTCAACTCGCTGATCCGGGAGTTCGTGGGCGCCGGCTAGCGAAGGCCGCGGCGTGGTCCGGGTCAAGGACCGCCTCCGCCACCGCCAGCGCCTCGCGCATCGGCCCGACTTCGTGCACCCGCAGCATCCGAGCCCCGTTCGCGTAAGCGATCACGTTCGAGGCGATCGTGCCTCCGAGCCGCTGATCCACCTCGGCGCCGGCGAGCTTGCCGATGAAGCTCTTTCGAGAGCTTCCGAAGCCGATCGGCCGGCCGAGATCGGCCAGCTCCCCGAGCCTGCGATGGAGCTCGAGATTGTGCTCGACCGTCTTGCCGAAGCCGATGCCCGGATCGACCCAGATCCGCCGCTCGTCGATCCCCTGGGAGACTGCGAACTCGATCCGCTCGGCGAGGAAGGCCCTGACGTCGTCGACGACGTCGTCGTAGACCGGGTTCTCCTGCATGCTCCGCGGGTCGCCGAGCATGTGCATGAGGACCACCTCGCACTCTCGCTCCCCGCAGACGGCGGCGAGGTCGGGCTCGGCCCGAAACGCCGTCACGTCGTTGACCATCACCGCGCCGGCATCGAGCGCGACCTCCGCGACCGCGGCCTTGGAGGTGTCGATGGAGACGCGAAAGCCGTCGCCGGCCAGCGCCTCGACGACCGGGTGCGTGCGCCTGAGCTCCTCCTCGGCAACGACCGCCTCCGCACCTGGGCGCGTGGACTCGCCGCCGACGTCGAGGAGATCGGCACCCTCCTCCGCCAGCTCCCGCCCGTGGGCAATGGCTCGGTCGGCATCGAGAAACTCACCGCCGTCCGAGAACGAGTCGGGCGTCACGTTGACGATCCCCATCACCCTGGCCGGATGCACGTCGCCCCTATTGAGCCCTGATCAGCTGTCCGTCGGGAGTCAGCTCGACGAAGTGGTGGGCGTCCCCCGCGCGAACGCTCTGGCACTGATTTGCCGGCTGATCGTCAACGGGCTGCCGCGGGTCGTGAGCGATGTCCACAGCCCAGTCGGAAATCCCCGGCAGGCTCTCGGAGAGGCACGGCCCGGAGCTGAGATCGCGCTTGGCTTGGCCCGCGTAGAGGAACTTCGCGGCGACGATCGCCTTGTCCTTGTCCGCCTCGCTCGCGCCTGATCCACCGCCACACCCGGCAATGAAGGCAGCAGCGACGAGAGCCATCGCGACGGAGCGCATGGCTGCAGTATCCCCACCGCTCCTCGCGCGGGTGGCGTCCGATTTGGTCGCTGGCGCGACTGTTCTCCGCGTCTGCGACAAATCCGGCGACAGGACCCGCGCGCCTAGCGGTCGGTCCCTGCAGCCTTAGCGATCGTCGGCGCGCATCTCGGCCGCACCACCGCCGGCGAGACCGGGACGGGGCCGCGGCCGCGGGCGAGCGCCCTCGCGGGCGGTCCCCTTCTCCTCTACGGGCGGAGCCTCCGGCGGCTTGGCCTCCTCCTCGTCGGAGAAGACCTCCTCCTCGGGCTTGCCCTCGAGCAGGGCGATGAACTCGTCCGCCTCGATCGTCTCTCGCTCGAGCAGGATCCGGGAGATCGTGTCGAGCTGGTCGCGGTGCTCGGAGAGGATGTCCTTGGAAGTCTGGTGCGCGTCCTCGACGATCCGGCGAACCTCGTCGTCGATCTCGCGGGCGACCTCGTCGGAGTAGTCCGGCTCGGCCGAGAATTCACGGCCGAGGAACGGTTGCGAGCGATCGTGGCCGAAGACGCGCGGGCCGAGCCGCTCGGACATGCCGAAGCGCATCACCATCTGCTTGGCGGTCTCGGTCACCTTCTCGAGGTCATTCGACGCGCCGGTGGTGATCTCGCCGAAGACGATCTCCTCGGCGGCGCGGCCACCCAGGGTCATCGCCATCGTGTCGTTGAGCTCGGCGCGGGTGGTGAGGAATTTGTCCTCGGTCGGCAGGGAGATCGTGTAGCCGAGGGCCTGTCCTCGGCTGATGATCGAGACCTTGTGAACGGGATCGGAGTTCGGCAGCAGGTGCCCGACGATCGCGTGCCCGAGCTCGTGGTAGGCGGTGACGAGCCGCTCCTTCTCCGACATCACCCGGCTCTTCTTCTCGGGGCCGGCGATCACGCGCATGATCCCCTCCTCGAGCTCGGTCATCGTGATCTCGCGCTTGTTGCCGCGCGCGGTGAGCAGGGCCGCTTCGTTGATCAGGTTGGCGAGGTCGGCGCCGGTGAAGCCAGGGGTCTGGCCGGCCAGCGCATCCAGGTCGATCGCCTGGGCGAGGGGCTTGCCGCGGGTGTGAACCTCGAGGATCTGCTTGCGGCCCTTGCGGTCGGGGCGGTCGACGACGATCTGGCGGTCGAAGCGGCCGGGGCGGAGCAGGGCGGGGTCGAGGATGTCGGGCCGGTTGGTGGCGGCGATCAGGATGATGTTGTCCTTCATCTCGAAGCCGTCCATCTCGACGAGCAGCTGGTTCAGCGTCTGCTCGCGCTCGTCGTGACCGCCGCCCATGCCGGCGCCGCGGTGCCGCCCGACGGCGTCGATCTCGTCCATGAAGATGATGCAGGGAGAGTTCTGCTTGGCCTGCTCGAAGAGGTCGCGGACGCGGGAGGCGCCAACCCCGACGAACATCTCGACGAAGTCGGAGCCGGAGATCGAGAAGAAGGGAACGCCGGCCTCGCCGGCGACGGCGCGCGCCAGCAGGGTCTTGCCCGTGCCGGGCGGGCCGTAGAGCAGCACGCCCTTCGGGATGCGGGCGCCCAGCGACTGGAACTTCTTCGGGTTCTCGAGGAACTCCTTGATCTCGTGGAGCTCCTGGACGGCCTCGTCCGCACCGGCCACGTCCCGGAAGGTGATCTTGGGAGCGTCGACCGACATCCGCTTGGCGCGAGACTTCCCGAAGCTCATCACGCGGCTGCCGCCGCCCTGCATCTGGTTCATCAGGAAGATCCAGAAGGCGAAGAAGAGCAGGAACGGCAGGATGTAGGTGAGGAGCGAGAGCAGGCTCGAGCCGCCCTTGCCTTTGATCTCGGTCTTGACGTTGTGCTGCTGCAGCGTGTTGAGCAGCTGCGCCTGCGAGGAGTCAGAGTCCGGATACGCCTCGTCGTAGCTCGTCCCGTCCTTCTGCTTGACGTTCAGCGAGTTGTCCTTCGTGTTCCAGGTGACCGACTCGATCTGGCCGCTGTCGACCCGCTGGACGAACGTGTTGTAGTCGGGGGTCTCGTGACCCCCACCCGGGCTGATCAGCCGCTGCGCGAAAAACGCCAGCACGACGACGATCAAAATCGGGAAGGCAGCGCTGCGGAAAAAGCGTTTCAAAGTGGTAGTCCCTCTGCCGGGAGTTACGCCGAATATGCGGGCCCGGATCTACGGCGAGGGTACCAGCGTAGCTTCAGCGGTCTTGCGGGTTTTCCCGCAGTGCAGCCACATAGGAGAGGTTGCGAAAGCGCTCAGCGTGATCGAGGCCGTATCCGATCGCGAACTCGTTGGGAATCTCGAAGCCGACGTAGCGGACCGGCAGGTCCACGCGTCGCCGCTCCGGCTTGGTGAGCAAGGCACAGACCTCGATGGACTTCGGACCCCTGGCCTGCAGGTTGCGGAGCAGGTAATGAAGGGTGAGGCCCGAGTCGATGATGTCCTCGACGATGAGGACATCGCGTTCCGCGATCGGGGCGTCCAGGTCCTTGAGGATCCGGACGACACCGGAGGAGTCGGTCGACGAGCCGTAGCTCGACACGGCCATGAAGTCGAGTTCGCACTCGACCTCCAGGTGTCGCATCAGATCTGCGAGGAACGGGACGGCGCCCTTCAGGATGGCGACGAGCAGCGGCCTCCGCCCCTCGTAGTCGCGGCTCACCTCGGCGCCCAGCTCGGCAACCCGCCGCTGCAGGTCCTCCTCGGAGACGAGCACCTCCCCGATCGCGTCGTCGGTCGCCACGCGCGGAGTCTACGTACCGGCCTGTGATGCCCTGAGGACCACCGACTCGGAAGCGCCGGGCTTTGCGGCGAACTCCTGCGACACGGCCACCCCCGCGATCCAGGCGATTCGCCCGTTCGCTGTGACGACCGGCAGGGAGCGCCGGAGCGACCTCGGCACCTTGCGGTCGGTGAACAGGTCCTGGAGCGACTTCGTGCCGTCGAGGCCGAGGGGGCGCATCCGGTCCCCGTCGCGCCAGGCCCTCACGGTGACCGAGCTGCCGAGCGACGCGGGGTCGAGCACGGCGAGATCCGGCCCATCGGCGGGAGGCACTCCGGGCTCGAGCTCCGCCCGCACCTCCCAGCCTCCGAAGCGGCACACGCCCGGCACCGTCAGATCCTCCTCAGTCCCCTTCGCCGCCCGGCCGGCGGTGAAGCGGACATGGCCGTGCTCGGCGTGCGCCTCAACGCCACCACCCAGCTCGATCACCCCGCCCTCCGGCCGGTTTACGAGCCGCCAGATCTCGATGGCACGCGCGCGCCCGAGCGGCACCGGTCCGCCGGCGGCGCGCTCGGCCATCAGCCGCAGCACCAGGCGGCGGATCGCCGGGTCCATCTCGCCCAGCGCATCGCGGCTGATCGCAGCCGCGAGATCGGCCCCCGATCCGGCGAGCGCCTCGGCTGCAAGCCGGTCGAGCACCTGCGCCTCCTCGGCGAGCTCGGCATGGGTCTCGGCGATCGTCGCCTCGGCCTCGGAACCGATCTCGCGGAGCACGGGGAGCACCTCGTTGCGGATCCGGTTTCGCGCGAAGACCGGCTCGGCATTGGTTGGATCGTCTGCGAACGGAAGCCCCGCCTCACCGACGAGCCGCCGCGCGCCCTCCCTGTCGAGCGAGAGGATCGGCCGCACGACGTGCCCGCGCCGGGCTCGCAGGCCGAGCAGCGCGCGGCGCCCGGGAGAGGTCGCCAGCCGGTAGAGGATGGTCTCGGCGAGGTCCGTCCGGGTGTGGCCGGTCGCGATCCAGTCGAAGTCCCGGGCGAGCCGGAGTCGCTCCGCTGCCGAATAGCGGGCCCGGCGCGCCTCGGCCTGGAGATTGCCGGTTCCGAGCTCGGGTCGCTCGACCTCCAGCTCGATTCCAAGGCGCGCGGAGAGCTCCTCGCAGGCACGTTGACCCCGGTCGGAGTCCGGCCGCAGGCCGTAATTGAGATGGAGGCCGACGACCCGGCCGGCGCCCAGCGTCTCGACCAGTCCCGCCGCGGCGGCGGCCGAATCCGCGCCACCGGAGACGAGGACGATTCCTCGCGAGCCCTCGGCGACCAGCCCGCTCTCCCGCACGACACGGGCAAGAACGGTGAGCGCCGTCGCGTCCGCCATGTCACCGATTCTAGGAACCGGTAAACAGCCGACCCGGTGATTCGAAGAAGACTCCTCATGGTGATGGTCCTTGCAGCGCTCGCGGCGATCGGGCCGGTCGCCGCAGCGAGCGCCTGCGTGGGCGAGGCGAAGTCACCGGCGAAGCTGAGCATGCAGGTCGCGAGGCAGGCCGTTCTCTGCCTGATCAACCAGCGCCGGGCCCATGCGGGGCTCGGGGCTCTGCAGGAGAACGCCAACCTGAACGGCTCAGCCCAGGGTCACACGGTCGCGATGGTCAAGCACAACCGCTATGCGCATGGGAATTCCGCGCGCAGGATTCGGCACAGCGGCTACCTGGCGGGCGCGACGGTCTGGGCGATCGGGGAGAACCTCGCCTGGGGGCCGGACCGCCTGGGCACGCCGAGAAGGGTCGTCGCCGTCTGGATGAAGAGCCCCGAGCACCGCCGGATTCTGCTCGGCGGCTTCCGCGACATCGGCGTGGGCGCGTCCAAGGGCGCGCCGTTTCCCCATTTCGGGCACAACACGGCCACCTACACGGTCGATTTCGGCTCGCGGAACTGACGCCCGAGCAGGCTCGCTGATCGAAGCGGTCCGCGGCCTGAGCCCATTTTCTACCGAATTCTCCCAACGGCAATGGGTCCAGGCCCAGGGGACCCTCGCTAAAGGACGGGCGGCTGAATATCGGCGCCGTCCCTGCAGTGGCCCGCTGAGCACTCGATGCGGAACATGTGTGGAGACCAAGAAACATCCTCAGCCTCATCGCACTGGTCGCGACGTGGACACTCGTCGCCAGCGGGTCGGCATCGGCCGCCGACTGTGGCCCGGTCGACACGCAGGTCACCGGCCTGAACGAGGCCCAGATGGAGAGCTCCATCACCTGCCTGATCAACGACGAGCGCACCTCGCGCGGCCTGCAGCCGGTGAGCTCGAACGACGACCTCCGCCGGGCGGCGGTGAGCCATTCGAACGAGATGATCGACCAGGGCTACTTCGAGCACACCTCCCCCGCGGGCCTCACCTTCATGGACCGGATCGAGTCGACCGGCTATATGCGCGGCGCCCGAAGCTGGACCGTCGGCGAGAACCTCGTCTGGGGAACCGGTCCGCTGAGCACGCCGCAGGCGCTGGTGACCGCCTGGATGAACAGCCCCCCGCATCGCCAGAATCTCCTTCGCCCGAGCTTCCGCGAGCTCGGCGTCGCCGCGCTGACGGGCACGCCCGTGAGCAGGAGCGACCAGACCGGCACGACCGTCTCCAGCGAGTACGGCTACCGGACCTTCGCCACCAAGAAGTCGGCGCGCAAAGCACATAAGGCCCACAGGGCTCGTAAGGCACGCAAGGCTCGCAAGGGCCACAAGCGGCACAAGGGTCATAAGTCCCACAAGTCCCACAAGCTCGGCAAGAAGCACCGGCGCTGATCACTCCTCCATCGCGGGGCGGGCTATGTAGAGGGAGATCGCCTCGGGGAATCCCTTCAGCACGACCTCCCCGATCGGGTCGAAGCGAAGGAAGTCCGACGTGCTGATCGCCTCGACCAGGGCCTCGGTTACCAGGACCTCGCCGCCGAGCGCTCTCGTCACCACCCGGTGGGCGAGGTTGACGTCGCCGCCGAAGTAGTCCCCGTCCCTGAACACCGCCGCGCCATGGTGGAGCCCGACCCGGGGCTGCGGCCGCTCCTGGAACAGGGACAGGAAGCCGACGGCCCACTCAGTCAGGGTCGAGGGTTCGGGGGAGACCACCATCACCTCGTCCCCGATCGTCTTCACGATCGTCGCCTCGTTCGGCAGAGTCGCCTCGACCGTGTCCACGAACCGCTCGATCATGTCGAGGGCCTCCTCGTCCCCCTCCTCCTCGGTGTAGCGGGTGAAGCCCGTCAGATCGACGAAGCAGAAGGTCATCGACACCCGGGCCAGGCCGCGACCCGATCCTCCGATGTCGGCCTCCATGTGCCCCACCACGTCCTGCTCGATGTAGAAGCGCAGGTAGCGGTTGTGCATGTACTCCATCAACGGACCCGTCACGGGGATCAGATCGGCCGCCAGCTCACCCATCTCCTCGGCGATCTCCAGCGGCGGCACCTCCTCCTGGATCAAGGGCTCGTGGATGTAGAGGTGGAAGAGCCGCACCTCCGCGTCGGCGACCTTGCGGATCGACTGCGCGTAGACCCGGACGAGCTGGAGGAAGGCGACCAGGGGAAACCCCGAGGAGAGGACGTTGGCGCAGTGGCGCATCGCTCCCAGGTCCTGCTCGTTGAGCATGCCCTCCGCACCCATCGGAGTGCCGAGCAGCGTCATCAACCGCTCGATCAACTCCGTCTCGAGGCCTGTCTCCTCCGCGGCCTGCTCCCTGGTGTAGTGCCCCTCGGGAACCTGGAAGATATGCTCCGCGTAGCCGAAGGCGAGCCGGCCGCCACGAGCCGCCTCGCGGATGGCGTCGACCGAATAGCCCCGCTCCCGCATCCGGGCGATCACCCTGGCCTGCGCGGCGGATGCGGCCGTCCAGCGCCCGTCCTGGATCGGGACCAGCCCCTCGTCGGCCCACCGCTTCAGCGTCGACGCGGAAACCCCGGCGATCTCGCTGGCCTCCGCGAGGGAGATCGCGTTGCTCTGATCGTTGCCGTCGGCGGGACTCACCGAAGCCCTCGAATCCCGCGCCGCGGCGATGTCCCCGAACATGGCGACGGGGCCCCAGGACCCCGTCGCGTGCGGGCTTTGGGCCCGCTTCGTCGGCCAGCGGCGTTCATACGCCTCGCGGTGTCCGGGCACCGATCCCAGTCGCCGGGGGACCTGCGAACCGCGGAACCGCTTCCGGCCCGAGCATTTTCGATCGACTCGAGCTTACGCCGATACCGGGCCAAGTCAATGGCGTTGGACAGGGGCACCATGTCCGACCCCTAGTCAATGGCGAGGTGTGGGTACTTCTCCGAGACGAGCTGGCGATAGCGGGAGAAGAGAGGCTTGGCCGCCGGGAAGAACCGCAGCGCCGCGCCCGCATCCTCGACGTTGGTTCGAAGCCGGCCGCGGGCGATCGCGATCGCGGGGTTCTCCCGCCCCTGGAAGATGCGGTTGGCGACGCTCGACTCCATGCTGAGCCGAAGCTTCGCGTGGGTCCGGCTGCGCTGAGAGAAGTCCCAGCTCAGGCAATGGTGTCCCCCCTCATCGCGCGAGACGTTCACGACCAGCTTCAGGTCCGGGAACTCAATTCGGAGGGGCGCGGCAGCGGCGCGGAGGCGCGGACCCTCGTCCGGGTCGCCGTCGATCTCGCGCAGCACGGTGTTGAGGATGTTCTTGAGCTCCTTCTTCGTCAGACCCTCGGCCGCCATTGTCCAACCCTCAACCTGAGGTCAAGCCTTCCGCTTGCCGCGAACCGACGATTCGAACTTGCCGAGCTGGTCTCGGACCTCCCGGCCGCGCCTGGCGACCTCGTCCAGCAGCTCGACGGCACGATCACGCGTGCTCGCCGCCGGGCCGGCCGTGGCCTCGAAGGTGCGCTCGATCGCGGAGCGGAGCGCCTCTGACGGCTTCTCGGGCACAGGCAGCTTCATCGGTCCAGCCTACCCCTGCACGGCGGCCATATGCTCGCGCCGTGCCGTACCACCTCAGGCCGAACACGCCCTACGCAGCCGATGCCCTGCTTCCGGGGGACCCGGGCCGCGCGCTCGCATTCGCCCAGCAGCTGCTGACCGAGCCCAAGATGAGCAACCACGCCCGGGGCCTCTGGGGATACACGGGCGAAACGGCGGACGGGCGCCCGCTCAGCATCCAATCGACGGGCATGGGCGGACCAAGCGCGGCGATCGTGCTGCAGGAGCTCGCCGAGCTCGGCGTTCGCCGGGCCATCCGCGTCGGGACCTGCGGAGCGGTCGACCCGGAGCTGGGCCATGGCGATCTGGTGCTGGCGAGCGGCGCCCTGGCGGAGGACGGTGCCAGCAGCGCCCTGGGCGCGGACGAGATCGCGCAGCCCGACCAGGAGCTGACCGCCCGGCTGGCGGCCGGGTTGCCGCCCGGGGCCGCGCCGTCTCGGATCGTGACCACGGATCTCTTCTACGACGGCGATCCAGACCACCGTGGCCCGCCCGGGGCGCGTGCCGATGCCTGGCGTAGGCGCGGCGCAGTTGCGATGGAGATGGAAGCCGCGACCATGTTCACGCTCGGCCGGCGCCTCGGGATCGCCACAGCGTGCTTGCTGGTCGTGTCGGATACTTTCGACGACGGGCACAGGCGCCGGATCGCGGACGATGACCTGGCGGATGCCGCGGCGCGCATGGGGGCGCTCGCGGCCCGCACCCTCAACCTTGACTAGATGGTCCGGGTCGTGGGGAGCTGCGCTCCCGGCGGAGCTCGGCGAGCTCACCGGTGAGCCGATCGAGCGTGTCCTCAACCGCCTCGAGGCGCTCGGAAACCGCACGCAGGCGGCGGGCCAGGCGGTCGACGTCGTTCCCCGTCGGCAGGTTCAGGTTCCGGATCGCGCTTGCGCCCGCCTGAGAGGCGCGCTCCCTCGCCCCGAACGCGACCTGGAGCGCCTGGTTCATCCAGGGGTTGTCGACCAGCAGCTCGGCGAGGTCGCCCAAGGCGCCCTCGCCCCGCGAGGAGATGCGATCCCGTATGCCTTCGCCGCCGCTCTCGTCCATATCGTTCACGCACGGTACCGCTACGCATGAGATCGAGCGTGTTATAGGAGGTGTTTTTGGCGTTAGGGACGACGGTTCCCCGTTGCAAAGAACTGGGCGAGTCAGTAGCGTCCGCCGTGCCTGCGGGTGCGGGGAGGTCGAGACCGGCAGACCCACAGGTTCTCGCGGGCAGGAACGGCTAGTCAAATGACCAAAAAGGTTCTCCTAACCATCGCCCTCGGTGCGACCCTGGCGATTATCGCTGCGGGAACCGCGATCTCGGGGACGGTCAGCGTCGGCAACGCGCAGGTCAGCGTTCCGGGCACCAACGTCGTGCCGCAGTGCTCCAACCTCTCCGACGACGATGGCGACGGCCTGGTCGACCTCGCCGACCCCGGCTGCAGCGGTCCCCTCGACACCTCCGAGTACAACGCCCCGACCTCCACCGGGGGCTCGGGCGGGAGCGGCGGATCGACGAGCACCGGCTCGACCGGCTCCACCAGCACGACGACGACCACCGGCAGCGGTGGCGACGCGACCGGCGGGGGGACCAAGACCACGGGCAGCAAGGACGGCGGCAAGACGGGCGGCAAGGCCGGCACCAAGAAGACCCCGGGCGCCAAGGGCCCCGGCCTCTTCGGCAAGCAGGCCAAGAAGGGCCAGGGCGCCAAGCAGATCCATAAGAGCGAGAAGGGGAAGATCGAGCAGCCCACGCTCCGCAACCCGGACGGCTCGCCCTCCAACTCCAACCCCGGGCTCACCGTCGCCCAGTTCGGCCCCGCCCCGATCGGCGTCCCCAACTTCGTCATCGACTCCTTCGAGATCCCGCCGTTCCTGCTCCCGATCTACCAGTCCTGCGGCACCGAGTACGGGATCCCCTGGCAGGTGCTCGCCTCGATCAACAAGATCGAGACCGCCTTCGGGACCAACCTGAACGTCTCCTCCGCCGGCGCCGAGGGCTGGATGCAGTTCATCCCCTCGACCTGGGCCGCCTACGGGGTCGACGCCAACAACGACGGCAAGAAGGATCCATACAACCCGGTCGATGCGATCTGCGCCGCGGCGCGCTACCTCAGGGCGGCGGGCGGCGACAAGAACATCCGCCAGGCGATCTTCTCCTACAACCACGCCGACTGGTACGTCGACGAGGTCCTGCTCGGCGCCAACCAGTACGGCAAGCTCCCCGACGCGCTGGTCGGCTCGCTCACCGGCCTCACCGAGGGAGCGCACTTCCCGGTCGCCGCCGATGCTCGCTACGCCGACGACATCAACGACGCTGCCGCGCTGGCCCGCTCGACGAGTCAGCGCAGGGGCGCCGGGAACGCCGCCGACGTGATCAGGTCGGACGCCAACCGCCGAAGCATCAACATCTACTCGAGCCTTAACGCTCCCGTCGTCGCGGTCAACGACGGTGTGATCAAGAAGATGGGCGACAGCCCCAAGCTCGGCCGCTACATCGTTCTCCAGGACGCCTACGGCAACCAGTACACCTACTCGCACCTGGGCTCGATCGAGAAGACGCACCCGGTGCCGCGTCAGCAGAGCCTCTCCTCCAAGGACTTCAAGATCCAGACGCCCGGCGACTCCGCGCCGAATACCCCGGCGAGCGCCGGCGACAACTCGACCGCCAAGGCGCCGGCCAAGCCCGCCGCCAAGAGCGCCCCGGATCCGGCGGCCAACTCCGAGAACGCCCGCCAGCGCCTCTTCGCGCTCCCGCAGCGCTCGGGCAATGCCGATCAGTCAAGCGTCAGCGGGCAGCTCGACCATCTCCTCGGCCGCAGCGTCCCCGGCTACGAGACCTTCAAGTCCGCGCTCTCCTCCAGCGTCCAGTTCGACTCCAAGACGATGCAGCTCAAGCCCCTGAAGAAGGGCTCCAAGGTGACCGGCGGCACCGTGATCGGGCGCGTCGGACGGACCGACGCCCAGCCACCGCACGTCAACTTCGCGATCCGGCCCGCAGGGCGCGGCGCTCCGACCATCGACCCGAAGCCGATCCTCGACGGCTGGAAGCTGCTCGAGACCACCGCGATCTACCGGGCCGCCGACAAGAACCCGTTCGCCGGCAACAACCCGACCGTCGGCCAGGTCCTGCTGATGTCGAAGGCGGCGCTCGAGCAGCGGGTGCTGAACGACCCGGCGCTCTCGATCTACTCCTGCGGCCGCAGCGACATCCAGACCGGGCAGATCGACCGCCGCATCCTCGCGGTGATGGAGTACCTGGTCGCCAAGGGCTACCGCCTGACGATCACCTCGCTGAAGTGCGGGCACTCCTACCTGACCTCATCGGGCAACGTCTCCGCGCACTCCTACGGCTCGGCGGTCGACATCGCCGCGGTCAACGGGATCCCGATCACCGGGCACCAGGGGCCCGGCACTATCACCGAGGCGGTGATCAAGGACCTCCTGCTCCTGCAGGGCTCGATGCGGCCCGCCCAGATCATCTCCCTGATGGACCTCGGCCCGCCGACCTTCATCCTGCCGGACCACTACAACCACATCCACGTCGGGTACACCTTCACGACGCAGGGCTCCTCGATCAAGCAGCTCGGCCAGATCCTGAAGCCCTCCCAGTGGCAGCGTCTGATCCAGCGCCTCGGTCAGATCCAGAACCCGAAGGTCCCATCGAAGCCGTCCGCCGCCGCGTTGCCCGCCAAGGGCAACAGCAACACCAACGATTAGCGGCCCAACATCAATCGGGCCCGAGCCACCTTTGTTCAGCTGGAGCTGGCGGGCAAGCTCGGACTGCCCGAGGGGCGATACCTCGTCCGCGAGGGAGATGCCGAGCGGGTCCTGATCGTGCAGGAGCTGGGGTCACCCCGCCCCAGACGACGGGGTGGGCGGCGGTCCAAGCCGATCGATCCTGGGGAACCCGGAACGACTCCCGTGACGCGCGTGACCATCACCGGAGAATCGCTCCCCGACGCGGAACAGGGCTCGGCTTGGCTCAAGCAGATGATGGAGACCGGCGGCCAGGGCGCCGATCAGGTCAGGGCGGCCACGCGCATTGTGAACCGGGCGCTGAGCGCACTGCGCGCCGCCGCGCGCGACCCGCTGGTCCAGGACATCGGAGCGACCAGGGCGCTCGCCGTCCGGCTCGGCCACGGGACAGGGGACGAGCTGGCCGACGGGCGCTGGACGGAAGCGAGGGAGCTCGGGCGCCCGCGGCGCGGCCGGCTCGAGGACGTCGACCCCCAGTCGCGGGTGGCAGCTGTTCTCGCCGGCCGGGACGAGGTTCACCCGGCCGAGACGCTGATCCTGCGGGCCCGGCTCGACATCCAGCAGGGCAGGCGCGTCGAGGCCCTCTACGGACTGCGCGCCGCCAGGGCGGCGCTGCAGGAGCGGCCCGGCGCGAGGCAGAAGGAGCTGACGAAGGAGCTGGCCTCGATCGAGGAGAAGCTGGGCGAACCTTGACGGCTTCGCCATCAGTCGCGGTCACTGGCGACCGCTAGGCAGCCTTCGAATAGGCCGGCTCGCCCTCGACGCCCGGGTGGTCCGGAGCGCCCTCGATCGCTTCCGCCTCGGCGAGCGCCGGAGTCGATCGCAGGACCAGGGCCGTCACCCCGAGAGCCACCGTCACCAGGCCCGCTCCGATCCAGAAGGCCAGGTGGTATCCGGAGGTGAGTGCGGCATCGGGAGAGACCCCCGCAGCCAGCTGGTTGTCGGTGCGGGTCGCGGAGAGGGTGGCCAGCACGGCCAGACCCAGCGCACCGCCGACCTGCAGCGATGTGTTGACCAGCCCGGAAGCGAGGCCGGAGTCCTCCTGGGTCGCACTCGACATGGCCAGGCCCATCAGGGAGGGGAACGAGAGCCCCGCCCCGACGCCCAGCAGGAGCATCGGCGCCAGCAGGTCTCCGAGATAGCTCGAGCGCACCGGTGCGAGCGCGAACAGGACGAGGCCGCCGGTGATCAGCACCAGGCCGACCTGCAGCGTCGGCTTCGCCCCGAAGCGCATCACCAGCCGCTCGGAGAATCCGACGGAGAGAATCCCGATCGCGAGCGCAACCGGGAGGAAAGCCAGCCCGATCTCCAGCGGGTCATAGCCCAGGACTCGCTCGAGATAGAGGCTGCCCAGGAAGAACATCCCGAACATCCCGGCGACGAACAGGGCCTGGATCGCGTTCGCCCCCGAGACGTTCCGGTTGCGGAAGATGCGAAGCGGTACGAGTGGAGTCCGTGCGGTCGCCTCCCGGGCGATGAACGCCGCCAGCAGCACCAGCGTCGCGGCGCCGAGGCCCAGGGTCAGGGAAGCGCCCCACCCTTCGTCGGCGGCCGGCTTCACGATCGTGTACACGCCGAGCATCAGTGCGCCGGTGATCAGGACGGCTCCGGGAGCGTCCGCGCCCTGGCGCAGGCCGATCCCCCGGTCGCGCTCGACAAGCTTGGTCGCGGCGAGAGCGGTGAGCAGCCCGATCGGGAGGTTGACGAAGAAGATCCAGTGCCAGTTGATCGCCTGGGTGAGGACTCCGCCGAGCAGCAGGCCGATCGATGCGCCCGCCGCGGCGACGAAGCTGTAGACGCCGATCGCCTTCGCCTGATCCCGCGGCTGCGGGAACATGGTCACGATCATGCCCAGGATGACGGCGGAGGTGGTCGCGCCGCCGATTCCCTGGAGGAACCGGGCGCCGACCAGCATCTCCTGACTCTGTGCGATTCCGCAGAGCGCCGAGGCGGTCGTGAACAGAGCGAGGCCGGTCATGAACATCGTCTTTCGCCCAATCAGGTCACCGAGCCGCCCGGCGAGCAGCAGGAGGCCGCCGAAGGTGATCAGGTAGGCATTGACCACCCAGGCCAGATTTGACTGCGAGAAGCCCAGATCATCCTGAATCGATGGAAGGGCGACGTTCACGATCGTCTGGTCCAGGACGATCATCAGCATCCCGGCGCAGAGAATCACCAGCGCGATCCAGCGCGAGCGATCGCTCGGCGCCGACTGTGGGACTTCTGTCTCGTTGATTGCGGTGATCTCGGTCATCCGGACTCCCTCGGTCGTGTGCAACCTTTCGGAGACCGTAGCAGATAGTTTTATACAAGATCATCTTGTGGCGACCTAATGTGCGCCTCATCACACAGGGGGTCAGGTCTTGCACCCGACAGATGTGGCACGCAAGACCTGACCCCGGGTTTTGGGTCGGGGGCGGGGGCTAGTGGCGGGGCTCGCGCCGGCGAAGCGGCCGCGAGCACTCGGTCGGCTCGGAGAGCCGGTCCTTGACCAGCGTCCCCAGTGCCTCGAGGAAGACCTTGCGCTCCTTGGCGGGCAGGCTCGTGAGGACGTCGGTCTGGATCCGATCGACGATCTCCTGGCCCTCGCGGATCTTGCGCTCCCCCGCCTTGGTCACGGAGATCACGCGCGCACGACGGTCAGTCGTGGAGGGCCGCCGCTCGGCGAGGCCCGCCTGCTCGAGCTCGTCGACGGTGACGACCATCGTGGTCTTGTCCAGGCCGATGCGCTCGGCGAGCTCCTTCTGGGTGAACTCGCCCGACTCGGCAGTCGCCAGCACGTGGTAGCCGCGATTCGACACAGCAAGCGGCTCGAATGCGGCCGCGATCTCACTGACGAGGTTGAAATGGGCCTGGGTGAGAAGCCAGCTGAGGTTGTCCGCGAGACAGTCGGGACACTCCTCGGCGGAGTTGCTCCGCTCGATCGGCTCCTCTTTGGTGGTCGCTGAGGCCATGACCTAACCGTAGCACCGTAGGTCGTGGGTAAAACTATCTGCTACGGAACTATCACAGCGCCGCCAGGACGGCGTCCAGATCGGCCACGACGTCGCCGCCCATGCGAACGACTGCATCGGCGTCGAACGGCGTCGGGCCGATCGTGATGACGGCGATGTGCCCGCCACTTGTGCGTGTCAGCGACGGCAGCCCTGCGACCGGGAACACCTCGAGGGAGGAGCCGACGCAGAGCATCAGCTCGGCGCGCTCGGCGAGCGCCTCGGCCTCGGCCATCGCCTCGGCCGGAAGGAGCTCGCCGAAGAGCACGACGTCCGGCTTCACGGGCCCGCCGCACTGCGAGCAGACCGCCGCGCCGTCCCCCCCGAAGAGGGCGTCGACGTCACTCGTCTCGTATTCGGCGCCACAGCTCTGGCAGCTGGAGGTCCGGACCGAGCCATGTACCTCGATCACGTGCTCGGAGCCGGCCTTCGTATGAAGGGTGTCGATGTTCTGGGTGATCACCGCCTCGAGCAATCCGCGGCGCTCGAGCTCCGCAAGGACCTCGTGGGCTCGGTTCGGCTCCTTGTCGCCGAGCATCTCCATCCGCTGCCGGTAGAAGCCCCAGAAGCGAGCCGGGTCCCGGCGGAAGGCATCGATGTGCGCGACCTCCATCGGGTCGACCTTCTCCCAGATCCCCTCCCCCGGAGTCCGAAAATCCGGAATGCCACTTGGCACAGAGATCCCCGCTCCTGTGAGAGCAACGGTGCACTTGCTCTGCTTCAGCAACCGCGCGAGCGTGTCAGCCTGGTCCGCAGCGGTGGACGCGGGGGGCGGACTCGAAGACATCAGAACGGTTCTAGTGTCTGAGAGGCCGCCCCCCGCGGCCGCCGCCGTGGTGCTGCCCTCATTTGCCACTCCAGTTTGGCGACCGCTTCTGAAGGAACGCGGCAATGCCTTCCTTTCCGTCATCTGACAGGAACGCCGTCGCGAAGCCCTGCTTCTCCGCCTCGATTCCCTCGTCCAGGTCACCCTTGTATGAGACCTGCTTGATCTGCTCGACCGCCAGCGGCGCCTGCCCGGCGAGCTTCCTGGCCCAGGCGATGGCGGTGTCGAAGAGCTCCTCGTCGGGCACCAGGTCGTCGGCGAGGCCGTGAAAGCGCGCCTCCGGCGCGAGGACCGCATCGCCCGTCAGGTTCATCTCCAGGGCCTTCGACTGACCCACGAGGCGCGGCAGCCTCTGCGTGCCGCCGAAGCCCGGGATGATCCCCAGGTTGATCTCCGGCTGGCCGAAGACGGCCGACTCGGCAGCCACCCTGAAGTCGCACGCCATCGACAGCTCGCAGCCGCCGCCGTAGGCGATCGCGTTCACGGCCGCCACGGTCGAGACCCGGTTCTGCCCCAACTCTCGCAGCAGGGCATGCCCGGTATTGATCAGGTCCGCGCCACCGGCCTCGTCCATGCTCGTGAACGCCTTGATGTCGGCGCCGGCGGAGAAGACGACCGGCAGCGACGAGTAGATCACCATCGCCTTCAACTCGTCGTCGGCCTTGACCTCCTCCCAGACCTTGCCGAGATCCTGAATGACCTGCGGCGAGATCGCGTTCATCGGCGGGTTGGCGAGCCAGGCGATCGCCACGTCGCCGCGCTTCTCGAGCTTCACCGTGCCCTCGGCGTCGGTCTGCGGGTAGGAGTAGAAGCCCTGACCCGACTTGAGCCCGAGCCGGCCCTGGGCGACGAGCCGCTTCAGGATCCGCGGCGGCGCGAAGCGCTCGCCATGGGACCCCTCGTATTTCTCCATTCGCTCGAGAATCGTGTCGAGGCCCTCGAGGTCCGCCTTCCAGAAGGGCGGGAAGAGCCCGCGCCTGGGATCGAGGCCGGCGCCGGCCATCATCCCGAGATCGATCTCGCGAACGGTGCAGATGCCCTCCTCGAGGACGCTGCAGGCTTCCTTGAAGGTCTTCAGCATCAGCAGGTCGGCGAGCTCCTCGCCGTTGGGCTCGGCTTCACCCTCGATGTTGGGCTCACCGTTGGAGTAGAAGCCGTCGCCACCGGACTTGGCGCCGAGCTTCCCGTCGGCGACCAGCTTCTGCATCCCCGTGTGGACGTAGAAGCGGTCGCCGTAGGACTCGTTCAGGTACTCGGCCACGTGCAGCACGGTGTCGAGGCCGAGCATGTCGATCAGGAAGAAGGGCCCCATCGGGGTGACGTTCGCGCCGGCGATCGCCTCGTCGATCTGCTTGATCGAGAGGCCCTTCTCCTCCTGCTCGCGCCAGACCTCGCCGACGCCTGAGTTCAGGATCCGGTTGACGACGAAGCCCGGAGTCTCTTTGCAGGTGATCGGCTGCTTGCGGATCGCTTGAGCGAAGTTGAAGGCGGTGGTGATCGTCTCCCGCGAGGTGTCCTCGCCGGCGATGATCTCGACCAGCGGCATCACCGACGCCGGGAAGAAGAAGTGAAATCCGACCACCTTGCGCGGCCGCAGCGTCTCGCGGCCCATCTCGGCGATCGATAGCGAGGAGGTGTTGGAGGCGAGGATCGCGTGGCCGGGGGTCGCCTCGTCGAGCTCGCGGTAGACGGACTTCTTGATCTCCATCCGCTCGGGGACGGCCTCGATCACGAAGTCGACGTCGCCGAACTCCTCGTAGGTGGTGGTGCCCGTGATCAGCCCCATGACCTCGTCGAGACGGGCATCCGCCTGCTCCTGCGTGAGCTTCTCCTTGGAGACGAGCTTGTCGAGCTGCGACCTGGTCACCTCGCGCGACTTCTCCAGCGCGTGGTCGACGAACTTCCGCTCGACGTCCTTCACCACCACGGGGATGTCGGCGCTGGCGATTACCTGGGCGATCTCGCCGCCCATCGTGCCGCCGCCCAGCACGGCGGCCTTGAAGACGAACATTTAGAGGTTCCTCCGAACGGTCGGTTGACGGAAAAGGCTATTAGGCTCGGCGAGATGCCGCCGCGCCAAACCGCCTCGTCTGACGACGCCATCATTCGCCGCGCGACTCCCGGCGACGCGGGCGCCGTGGCGCGGCTGCTCCACGACTTCCAGCAGGAGTTCGACGAGCCCAGCCCGGGCATCGATGCCCTCGAGGAGCGATACGCCGATTTGATCCGCAACCGCGATATGACTGTGCTCCTCGCGGGTGAGGGCCCGGACGGCTTCGCGCAGATCCGCTACCGGCCTTGGGTCTACTCCGCCGGGCCGCAGGCGCACTCCTACCTCGAGGAGCTCTACGTCGTTCCGTCTCTGCGTGGCCGGGGAACCGGCAGGAGGCTGCTGAAGGCGGCGGTGGATACCGCCCGCGGCGAGGGCGCGACGCACATGGAGCTCGGCACGACTGAAGCCGACGCCGCCGCACGAGCGCTCTACGAGAGCATCGGGTTCAGCAACCATGAGGGCGGCCCCGGGGGGCCGGTGATGCTCTTCTACGAGATCGACCTGACGGGTCGCGCTGACGCGCGCCCTCGCATCAGCCGTAGACGGCGCTCTTGATCAGGCCGACGGACTCGATCACCGAGTCGAGGAAAGGCTCAACCTCAGCTCGAAGCCTCTTGTACTCGCGCCTGCCTGCGGGTGTGATCGAGTAGTAGCGCCTCGTGCGGCGATCGGGCAGCTCCCACCGACCCTCGACCAGACCCTGAGCCTCCATCTCCCTCAGGAGCGGGTACATGGTGTTGGGGTTGACCGAGATCGTGCCCTTGGTGATCCCCTCGATCGACTCGATCAGCCGGTTGCCGTAGGTCGGCTCCCGAGCCATCAGGTGTAGAACCAGCAGCGGGAAGACGTCGCGGCGACGGATATCCCCGCCGAACGCGTCGGACGGACGCCCGCGCCGGCGGCCCTCTCGCTCCCGCACCCCCTCGGCGCCGGCCTTGGCCGCCTGTGCCACCGCCTCCGAGATCGGCTTCGCCTCTTCCGCCATCGCGGCCGAGTCTACGGGTCTACTTACTCGTAACCACGTTCGGCGCCTGACGCCGCTTGCGGCCCTCAGCTACTCGATGTCCCGCTGGGGGCCACCGGGCATGAACAGCTGGCAGATGATCCAACCCGCCACGAGCATGCCGGCACCAACGTACCAGGCGGACTTCATCGCGTCGATGAAGTCGTCGAGGCCGCTCGCCCCGACCGCATCGGAGGCGCTCGCGATGATCGTCCCCATCACGGCCATTCCGATCGCAGAGCCGAAGTTGCGGAAGGTCTGCACGATGCCGGACGCCTGGCCTCTCATCGCATCCGGCAGCCGGTTCAGGGCGTCGGCGTTGAGCGGAGAGAAGACCAGGCCGAAGCCGGCGCCGGTGACGAGCATTCCGGCCAGGGTGGCGCTGCGGCTGAGCCCATCGAGCTCCGAGGCCCAGAGGATCATGCCGACCGCGCCCGCCGCGAAGCCGAGTGCGACCGGCTTCTTCGCGCCCCACTTGTCCATCCAGCGACCGCCGATGCGGGCGGCGACGAAGAACGAATAGAACATCGTCAGGATCGAGAAGCCGGCCTCGGTCGGGTCCTGCTGGACCGCGACCTGGAAGTAGACGCTGCCGAAGAAGAAGACGGCCAGCCATGGGCCGAAGATCAGAAACGTGAGGATGTTGTCCACGGCGAACGGGCGGTTCGCCGCCATCGCCCGGACGTCGATCAGCGGATCCTCGGTGTTTCGCTCGGCGAACACGAAGCCGACCAGGAGCAGGACGCCGACGACGATCGATCCGATCGTCCTCGCGTCATCCCAGCCCCAGACCGTGGACTGCTGGATCCCGAGCACGGATAGCGCCATCCCCACCACGATCAGGGCCGCCCCCCGGATATCGATCCTGGCGGGGTTCTTGACGTCCCGGAGCTTCGCGAAGTAAATCTCCGTCAGGGCCAGGATCGCCACCGGGACGTTGATCCAGAAGATCGCCCGCCAGGTCCAGAACTGGGTCAGGTACGCACCGGCGATCGGGCCGATCGCCGTGAACAGGCCCGCGACGATGAAGAAGGTCGCGAGGCCCTTGCCTCGCTCCGCGGGGGGGAACGCATCCAGCACCAGCACGGTCGCCGACGGGATCAGCAGACCTCCGGCGGCGCCCTGAATCGCCCTGAAGACGATCAGCCAGGTCTCCGCGATCCCGGTGTCGGGCACCAGTCCGCACATCAGCGAGGCCGATGCGAACAGGATCACGCCGATGACGACGATCCGGCGGTGGCCGAAGATGTCGCCGAGACGCCCCCCCAAAGCGACGAACGCCGCCGTCGCCAGGGCATAGGCGGTGACCAGCCACTGCTCGCCGGTCTCAGTCAGATGGACGTCGCGCTGGATCGTCGTCGCGGAGATGCTGACGATCGTGAAATCGATCATCACCATCGCCATGGCCGGGACAAGCGGCCAGAGAACGCGGTAGCGCTGATACCCCTCCGTCACCGGCGCGGAAGCTACACGGAGTCGATGACGAAGAAACGCGGCCCTAGAGCAGGCTGCTCAGGCCCTTCGCCACCGCCGTCCCCAGCGCGATCACCAGGACGATCCCCAGCACGCCCAGCGCCAGGCCGACCAGCGCCAGGACGGCGTCCTCGAGCAGGACCGCGAGGCTGATCAGGACCACCCCCAACGAAGGCAGCGTGTCCAGGCCCGTGAACGGGGGAGCGATAAAAGCGACCGCCGTGAGGATCAGAACCGCGATGCCATACAGCACCCCGGCGATCCGGTAGTCGAGGAGCGAGGCGAGCCGCGGGCGAGAGTGGCGCTCGAGCCAGCGGATCCGCTTCAGGAGGACGTCGGAGAACCGCTTGGTCGCAGCCGGGCCGAGCTCGCGCCGCTTGAAGCGCTCCGGCAGCCAGATCTGGCGCCTGCCCGCGATCAGCTCCAGCGCCAGCAGCGCCGCAATCACCTCGAAGGCGTGGGTCACTCCGCCGGTCGGGATCGGCAGGGCGGGCACCGCCAGAAGCAGGACAAAGAGGATCGCGAAGCTCTTCTCGTCGAAGAGCGCCGTCAGGTTTCCCAGCGTCTTCGGCTGATCTCCCTCCAGCCAGCCCTCGAGGCGGTCGCTGAGCCGCTCCTGCTCCGCGCTGGGCTGGGCTGACATGCGCTAAGTCTCCCGCCCCGGAACGACGAACGCCCCGGTCTCCCGGGGCGTTCGTGAGTGGTCCTACGGTTTCGCCATCAAACGGGTTGCGCTGACGCGCACTCTCGCATCTAGACCGTCGCGGGAGCCTGCTCCTGCTGGCTTTCGGAGGACTCGCGCTCGGCCTTCTCGCGAAGCGCCTTCGCCTCGGGGGTCTCCTCGTCGGCCTGGCGACCCATCAGGAGCTCCTTGGCGATCACCAGGCGCTGGATCTGCGAGGTGCCCTCGTAGAGCTGCATGATCTTGGCGTCGCGCATCAGCTTCTCGACGGGGTACTCCTTGATGAAGCCGTACCCGCCGTAGACCTGCACGGCGTCGGTGGTGATCTCCATCGCCGAGTCCGCGGAGAACCGCTTCGCGTGCGAAGCCGCGAGCGTGTTGCGCTTGCCCTGGTCGAGCAGGACCGCCGACTGCCAGACCAGCAGGCGGGCCGCCTCGGCCTTGGTCGCCATGTCGGCGATCATGAAGGCGACCGCCTGATGCATGGCGATCGGGACGCCGAACTGGACGCGCTCCTTCGAGTAGTCCATCGCGAACTCGAGCGCGGCGCGGCCGATCCCGACGGCCATCGCGGCGACACCCGGACGCGTGCGGTCCAGGGTCATCATCGCGAGCTTGAAGCCGTGGTTCTCCTCGCCGAGCAGGTTCCCCTCGGGGATCTCGGTCTCGTTGAACGTGATGGTCGCCGTGTTGGAGGCGCGCTGTCCGAGCTTGTCCTCCTTCTTGTCGACCGTGACCGTGTCGTCCTTGGGAACCACGAACGCGGAGATGCCGCGGTGGCCGGCGTCCTTGTCCGTCTTGGCGTAGACGGTGAACCAGTCGGCGTAGCCACCGTTCGTGATGAAGCACTTGGAGCCGTTGATGACCCACTTGTCGCCCTTCTTGGTGGCTGTCGTCTTCATCCCGGAGACGTCGGAGCCGGCGTCGGGCTCGGTCAGGCAGAAGGAGGCGAGCTTGGGGGCCTCCGTGAGCATGCCCAGGTACTCCTTCTTGACCTCCTCGGAGCCGCCGAGCGCGACGGGCGTGGCGGCGAGGCCGTTCGCCATCAGCGAGGTGCCGATGCCGGAGCATCCCCAGCCCATCTCCTCCTCGATCAGGCAGCCGGACAGGAAGTCGAGGCCGGGCCCGCCGTACTCCTCGGCGACGTGGGTGTTCATCAACCCGATCTCCCAGGCCTTGTCGATGATGTCCTGGGGCCAGGTGCCTTCCTTGTCGTAGTCCCACGCGACCTTGCGAATGTCCTTCTCGGCGAAGCTGTGCGCGAGCTCGCGGAGGTCCTTCTGCTCGTCGGTGAGGGTGAGGTCAACCACGGATAGCTGCTCCTTCTTGAGCGGTCTGAAGTCTCTTTCGACTGATTGACTGGTCAGTCAGCCAGCACCCAAAGGGTACCATCGCCGCCTGAGGCTGCGTCGCACATACCTCTTCGTCGCGTTCGCCTTCACGGTCATGGCCGATCCGGTCTCCTCCGTCGCCTACGCGATCGAATCGGCGCTGCGGGGCCTGAACGGCGATCTCGCCAACCTATTGCCCACGATGGCGGCGATCGTCGCGATCATCGCGGTGATCTCCGCGACCTATCACCAGCTGATCGGCCGCTTTCCGAGCGGTGGCGGCGGACCCGAGGGCGTGGCGGCCGCCTTCGGGGAGGGCTGGGCGTTCATTCCGCTCGGCGCACTGCTCGTCGACTTCACCCTGACCGTCGCCGTCAGCTGCGCCGCGGGCGCGTCGGCGCTGATCGCGTACGTGCCCAGCCTGGAGTCCGTCAGAACCCCGATTGGCCTCGCACTCGTCGCGCTCGTGGCCGGCGGCGTGCTGCTCGGCCAGCTGGGACGAGTCGCGTTCGCGCTCGCCACGCTGCTCTTCATCCTGCTGGCGATCTCCGCGATCGTGGCGGGCGCCCTCGCCACCGCCCCGGCGGCTGAGGCCCACCACGCCGGCCCCGGCACTCCTCTGGTCTCCTCGGCCGCCCTTGGCCCTGTGCTCGTTGCGATCCCGCTCGGGATGGCGCTCGCAACCGGCGTGGAGGCACCGTCCAACGCGATCGCGCAGCTTCCCCAGCTCGACGATCTCACGCGGCGCCGATTCGGTCGCTGGACCCTCTGGCTGATGGTTGGCATCGTCGGCGGTCTGACGATCTCCTTCGCCGCGGTGGCGGTGCATCTCGGCACCGGCGTGCCGCCGGCTGACTCCACCCTGCTCGCCGAGGTGGGGCGCGACGCCTTCGGCGGCGGTTTCCTCTTCGCCGGATTCCAGGCGGCGATTGCCCTGCTGCTGCTCTCCGCCGCGGCCTCCTCGTATCTCGCGGGCTCAGGGGTCCTGAAGGCCCTCGCGACACTCGGCCGGAAGGGCGAGGGGCTGGTTCCCAGCCGCTTCGGCAGGATCAACCGCTTTCTGGTCCCCGAGTGGGGCGTCGCGCTCGTTCTGGCCTCGGCCGCGATCCTGGTCGCCGCCGGCGGACGGGAGCAGCATCTGGTGGGCTTTTACGCCGTTGCGGTATTCGCCAGCTTCCTCGCCGCGACGATCGGCTGCGCGGCTCTCGTATCGCGACGGCCGCCGGGGGATGCTGGCGCTGAACCTGCTCGGCGCCGCCCTGGTCGCGATGGTTCTCGGCATCAACGCCACGCGGCTCGACGGCATGATCGCCCTGCTCGTCTCGGTCGCGGTCGCGGCATACCTGTGGCGAGTCTGGGTCTCCCGCGGGCGGCCGGGAGGCGTCGCGGACGCCGGCGCCCGCTGATGGCGACGAGGCCAGCCGGGGAAAGCACTGGTGTCGAGGGGTTCACGCGCCCCTAGCCTCCAATCGGTATGACACAGGCTGTGAGTTCCACAACGAGCGAGCACCGGGAACGAGCCGGGAGCGCGGGCGAGGCGCCCGTGGTCGCCGGGCACGAGATCGTGCGGCGGTTCGGGGAGGGCCCGACCGCCGTCGAGGCCCTGCGAGGCGTGAGCGTCGAGTTCGCCCGCGGCAGCTTCACGGCGATCATGGGCGCGTCCGGCTCCGGCAAGTCCACGCTGATGCACATCCTCGCCGGCCTCGACCGGCCCACGAGCGGCTGGGTCGAGCTCGCGGGCACCCGGCTCGACGGGCTTTCCGACCACGACCTGACCGTGCTTCGCCGCGATGAGATCGGCTTCGTCTTCCAGAGCTACAACCTGCTCCCGGTCCTGACCGCCGAGGAGAACATCACGCTGCCCGTTCGGATCGGGGGCAGGAAGCCCGACAGGGGCTGGCTCGAGCAGCTGCTCGGAGCGATCGACATGGGAGATCGCCGCGCCCACCGGCCCTCGGAGCTGTCCGGCGGCGAGCAGCAGCGGGTCGCCGTCGCGCGGGCGCTGCTCAGCCATCCCGAGGTGGTGTTCGCCGACGAGCCCACCGGCAACCTCGACACCAAGGCGGGGCACGGCGTCCTCGAGCTCCTCCGGAAGGCCGTCGACGACTTCGGACAGACCACGGTGATGGTGACCCACGATGCGTCCGCCGCGGCGACCGCCGACGAGGTGCTCTTCCTCGGAGACGGGCGAATCGTGGACCGGCACCGCAAGCCGAGCATCGACGACATCCTCGACCACCTCCGGGCGCTGGCTTGACCAAGCTCGCGCTGCGGGGGATGGCCGAGCGGAAGCTGCGCTCGGCCCTGACCGCCGTCGCGGTCGTCCTCGGCGTGGCGATGATCTCGGGCACGTACGTCCTGACGGACGGAATCAAGAGCTCCTTCAAGAAGATCAACGAGACCGCGAACCAGGGGACCGACGCGGTCCTCTCGCCGAAGACGGAGTTCAACAGCGGCTTCTCGGCGACCGAGAAGCTGCCCGCGTCGCTCGTCGGGCGGGTTCGCGCGCTGCCCGAGGTGGAGAAGGCCGCGGGCGCGCTGCAGGCGTTTGGGGCACTGGTAGTCGACGGCAAGCCGATCACCCAGTTCGGCGGGCCGAACCTGGTCTTCGGCACCACTCCAGAGCCATTCGACCCGACCTCTCCGGCGGAGGGGCGGGATCCCTCCGCGCCCGGGGAGATCGCCGTCAGCCGGGACCTCGCGAACGACCACCGAATCGAGGTGGGAGATCACATCGGGCTCGAGACCTCCCACGGGACCCAGCCGGTGACGGTGGTCGGGCTGGTCGACTTCGGCGGCTCGGGATCCGCCGCCGGCTACGGCTTCACGATGGCGACGCCGCGCGACGTGCAGCGCTGGTACGACCAGCGAGGGCAGGTCGGTCAGATCTCGGTGGCAGCCAGGCCGGGCGTCTCCCCGGACCAGCTCGTCAGGGCGATCCGGAGGATCGTCCCGGCGGCGGTGAAGGTCCAAACGGGCCAGCAGAGCGCCGACGAGCAGGCAAAGGAGATCTCCAGCTCCATCAACTCGTTCCTCGGACCCGCCCTGCTTGCCTTCGCGGGAGCCGCGCTCCTCGTCGGCGCGTTCATCATCTTCAACACGTTCTCGATCTCGGTCGCGGAGCGCACCAGGGAGTTCGCCTCCCTGCGGACGCTGGGCGCGACCCGCGGACAGGTCCTGCGCTCGGTCGCGGTCGAAGCGCTCACGATCGCGGTGATCGCCTCGGTCGCCGGGCTCTTCGGTGGACTCGGCTTCGCAAAGGGGATCGGCGCGCTGTTCAAGGCCGCCGGCGCAGGAATACCGACCGGGGATCTGGCGCTCGCTCCCCGCACGGTCGTCGTGGCCCTGGCGATCGGCGTCGGGATCACGCTGCTGGCGGCGATCGGGCCCGCGGTCCGGGCGACCAAGATCCCACCCGCTCTCGCGCTGCAGGAGGGCGCCCGTCTGGCTCCGTCCAGGCTCTCGCGGTTCGCGCCCTACATCGCAGGGATCGTCACCCTGGGCGGTCTCGTCCTGCTGGTATACGGCCTCTTCGGGTCCGGGCCGGCGGCGCAGAAGCTGCTCGGAATGGCGGGTGGCGCCGTCCTCCTCTTCATCGGGCTGGCGCTCGTCGCCAGGTACATCGTTCGCCCCGTGGCGGCCGCGATCGGGCTGCCTCTGGAGAGGCTCTCCGCCGTCGTGGGGCAGCTGGCCCGGGAGAACTCACAGCGAAACCCGGCCCGCACGGCGCTCACCGCCGCCGCGCTGATGGTCGGACTCGGCCTGGTGGCGTTCGTCGCCGTGTTCTCGGCCGGCCTGAAGGCCTCCATCGACGGAGCGATCGGGCGGCTGATCACCGCTCAGATCGTGGTCCGCTCCGACAGCGGAGGCTTCCAGCCGGTCCCCCGGCGCGTCCAGACGATCGCCTCGAAGGTCCCTGGGGTGGCTACGACGAGCGGCGTCCTCTATGACCAGGTCGAGGTCAACGGTCAGCGCTCGAACCTCCTCTATGACGATCTCGGCGGGATCGAGCCGGACCGGATCCGTGCCGGATACAAGTTCGACTGGATCCACGGCTCGGACGCGACGTTGTCCCGGCTTCGCGGCGACAACGTCGTGATCGAGGAGCAGTTCGCCAAGGCCCATCACGTCGGGATCGGCGACAGCTTCAAGGTCGTCACGCCCTCCGGTGGCAGCGCCACCCTGACCGCAATCGGCGAGTACCGCGATCCAACGCTTCTCCAGGGCATGATGGTCGACCGCGCCACTCTGGAGTCGATCTCCGAGGCACGTGACCCGTTCATCATCCTGGTCACCACGCGGGCCGGAGCCGACGCGGCCGTCGTCCAAAGTCAGATGGAGGCCGCCCTGCAGCGCTTCCCGGTCGCCAAGGTCAACTCCCAGCAGGGCTTCAAGGACCAGGTCAGCAAGCAGACCGATCAGATCGTCTACCTGCTCTACGCGCTGCTCGCGATGAGCCTGGTGATCTCGCTCTTCGGGATCGCCAACAGCCTCTTCCTCTCCATCCACGAGCGCACCCGCGAGTTCGGCTTGCTGCGCGCGATCGGCGCGACCCGCCGCCAGGTGCGGCGGATGGTCCGCTACGAGAGCGCGATCACCGCGGCGATCGGCGGCGTCCTGGGAATCGCCGTCGGGCTGCTCTTCGGCGCGCTGCTGACGGCATCGCTGAGCGAGCTCGGCCTCGAGTTCCGCGTACCGGTCGGCCAGCTGATCGTCTTCTTCCTCCTGGCGGTGATCGTCGGGATCGTCGGGGCGGTGCTGCCCGCCCGCCGCGGGTCGCGGATCGACGTGATGGAGGCCGTCCACTACGAGTAGCCGCATCTAAGCTCCAGGCATGCTCCTGGCCACGTTCCAGCTCGGCATCGTCCTGATCGTCGTCGTGCTGATCGCGCTGCCGCTCGGCGCAATCGTCTTCGCGCGTGGCGCAGGCGGCGCCTTCAAGGAGATCGGCAAGGGCCAGTTCGCAATGGAGCAGGACTTCCCCCAGAGCTCCGGCGGCGCGGTGCACACCGTCTCCGCCGAGGTCCGCGAGGAGGAGATCCGCCAGATGATCCAGGCGCGGTCCGACCGCGGGATCGCCAAGGGACGCAAGGCCCTCGACGTCGATGCGGAGGTCGAGAAGGTGCTGGCGACCGAATCGAGTGGGCCGGGGCTCGCCGGCGACAAGGGGCTTAGGGAAGAAGTCCGCCAGCTCGTCGTCGCGCGGAACGAGCGCCGCCAGCGCCAGGGGAAGGAGCCGCTCGACGTCGAGAAGGAGATCGACCGGCAGCTGAGCGAGCTGGAGAACCTCGGCCAGTAGCGCCCCTCAATAAGATCCGCATGATGGAGGCAAGCGACGCAGAGAAGCGGGTCGTGGAGCTGGAGGAGATCCCCGACGTCCCCGGCACCTACTTCAACCCGCAGACCGAGGTGGTGGTCGTCGTCGACGACTCGGCGGCGATCGACCAGGAGGTCTTCAACATGGAGCCCTTCGAGGGCGCGAACTGGGTCCGGATCTCCGACGAGGTGCCGGTGGACGAGGAGCAGCGCGACAGGCTGCTCGAGGAGTTTCAGACCCGCTACCACCCGGGCGCCGGGGGCTCGGTCTCCGAGACGGCCCTCGAGCAGGGCGACGAGGAGCTCGACGAGGACGAGGAGGGCCAGGACCCGGGGCGCGAAGACCCAGCGGTCGAGGGGTGATGGTCGAGCAGGGGGATCAGGCGCCCGACTTCACGCTTCCCGATCAGGACGGGAACCGCGTGACACTGAGCGAGCTGCGGGGCCAGTCCGTCGTTCTCTACTTCTATCCGAAGGCGGATACGCCCGGGTGCACGACCCAGGCCTGCGGGATCCGCGATCACCGCGCGGAGTACGAGCGTGCGGGCGCCAAGGTGCTCGGCGTCTCGCCGGACCCGGTCGGCGCCGTTCAGAAGTTCGCCGAGAACTACACCCTCGACTTCGAGCTGCTCGCCGACGAGAACCACGAGGTCGCGGACCTCTTCGGCGTCTGGGGCGAGAAGAAGATGTACGGCAAGACCTACATGGGCGTGGCGCGGGCGACCTTCGTCATCGACCCCGACGGAAGGATCGCCAAGGTCTTCCCGAAGGTCTCGCCGAAGACCCACGACGAGGTCGTGCTCGAGGCGCTTGGGGAGCTTGACTTCAAGCCCGCTTGAGCCTGTAGCGTCGCGCCGGTGAACGCTTCAGCCCCCTTCACCAACTACCGCTACGACGAGGAGTCCTACGCCGAGGCGGAGGGCACCGAGCTCAGCCGGGTGCACATCTCACGAACGTTCACGGGCGACCTCGAGGGCGAGGGCACGGCCGAGATCATGATCGCCAAGTCCGAGGGCGGCGGCGGGTACGTCGGCCACGACCGGATCGCGGGGACCCTCGGCGGCAGGACCGGGACCTTCGTCCTCCAGCACGGCGGGATCATGGGCCCGGCGGGCATCTCCAACACCGGCACGATCGTCCCCGGCACCGGCACCGGAGAGCTCGAGGGCATTTCCGGCGAGGGGACGATGCTCGCCGACGAGGAGGGCAACCACACGCTCACGCTGAGCTACGACCTGGGCGATTGACGGCTTCGCCATCAGGTCGCGGCTGCGAGCTACGCGAAGCCGAAGGCCAGCGCGATCACCGCGTAGACGAGCAGCAGCTGCAGGCCCTCGTACCAGGTCGACTCGCCCTCCTGGGTCACCTGGTTGGCGATGATCGCCGCGATCACCAGGGCCGCCATCTCGAGGCCGTTGAAGACGAGCGGCATCGGCGCAGGGCCGAGCACGAAGGAGACGAGGACGAGCACGGGCGCGACGAAGAGGGCCACCTGGGCGCTCGAGCCGATCGCGATGTTGACCGCCAGGCTCATCTTGTTCTTGTAGGCGACCAGCACCGCCACCCAATGCTCCGCCGCGTTCCCCACGATGGCGACCACGATCGCGCCGATGAAGAACTCCGAGAGCCCGATCGCATGGGAGGTCTCCTCGATCGAGCCGACCAGGATCTCCGAGAGGACGCCCACCAGCGCTCCCGAGATCGCCAGAGCCCAGACGGACCTCCGCGTGCTCCAGTCGCCCCGGTCCTCGGTGGTCGACTCGTCCTCGTGCGGGTTGAAGAGGGAGGCGTGCGTCCGCAGGGAGAACAGCAGGCCGGCCGCGTAGGAGATGATCAGGACGCAGGCGACCGCCAGGGAGAGGTGTTCGAGGGTGCTTCCGTAGTCGACGATCGCGTCGCCGGGACGCGGGAGCCCGTCACCCTCCACGAGCGCGAAGACTCCCGGCATGATCAGCGCGGCGACCGCGAGCAGCAGCATCGTCGACTGGGCACTGGCGGCGGTCTGCCCGAACTTCTGCACCCTGTGCGTCCGCCCGCCGCTCAGACCGCCGACCAGCATCGCCGCCCCCATGACCAGCAGGATGTTGCCGAGGATCGATCCGATCAGGGACGCCTTGACGACCTCGTGCAGCCCCTTCTCCAGCGCGAACAGAGCGATGATCAGCTCGGGGGCGTTCCCGAAGGTGACGTTGAGCAGGCCGCCGACGACATTGCCGGAGCGCTCGGCGAGCTCCTCGGTCGCCCGGCCCATCATCGCCGCGGGCGGAATCAGGGCAACGGCCGAGACGAAGAAGATGACCGCGGCCGGGGCATGGGCCACGTCGACGATCACCGCCGCGGGGATCAGCGGCGCGAGCAGATAGGGCCAGGCATCGGGGCCCCTTGGACGTCCCTTGTTCGCGAATAGACTCAAGGCGTGAGCGAGCCTAACGAGAGCGGCGCCGAGGTCCGCATCGTCGGTGGCGGAGTTGCTGGGATCGAGGCGCTGCTGGCGCTGCACGACCTGGCGGGCGACCGCGCCCGGCTGACGCTGATCGCGCCGGAACCCGACTTCGTGTACAAGCCGCTCCTGGTCGAGGAGCCCTTTGGACTCGGACCCCCCGAGCAGTACGCCCTCCAGCCGCTCGCGGAGGAGGCCTCGGCCGAATTCCTGCCACGGGCCGCGTCCGCCGTCGACCCCGGTGCGCATCGCCTGGAGCTCGACGACGGCTCCTCGCTCGACTACGACTACCTCGTCGTCTGCGTCGGCGGCCGTTTGGTCCCCGCCTTCGGGCGAGCGATCACCTTCCCCAACCCGACCGAGCCGCTCCGAATCGACCCCGTCCTGGATCGGGCGGCGAGCGGCGGCGGACGGATCGCCTTCGTCGTGCCCCCAACCATCACCTGGTCCCTCCCCCTCTATGAGCTCGCCCTGATGACCGAGCGCCGGGCACGCGAGCGCGGAGACGAGGTCGCGCTCACGCTGGTGACCCCGGAGACCACTCCGCTCGCAGTGTTCGGCGCCGCCGCGAGCTCCGCGGTCGGCGAGCTGCTCAGTGCCCGGGGAATCGAGGTCGTCTGCGGTGAGCGGGCACACGAGGAGGAAGGCTCGCTCGTCCTCACGCCCGGAGACCGAGAGGTCGAGGCTGACGTGGTGATCGCCCTGCCGGCGATGGAGGGACCGGCCATCGAGGGGCTACCGGCGGACGACGATGGCTTCATCCCCGTCGATCACCATTCGCGCGTCCGGGGCGCCGACGACGTCTACGGCGCCGGCGACGGGACCAACTTCCCCCTGAAGCAGGGCGGCCTCGCCACCCAGCAGGCCGACGCCGCGGCCGAGGACATCGCTCACCACCTCGGTGCGGCCCTGGAGCCCCAGCCGTTTCGGCCCGTCCTGCGGGGACAGCTGCTGACCGGCGACGCGTCGCTCCACCTCCGCACCGAGATCGCCGGGGGCGGCGGCGAGGGGATCGCCAGCCTGGACCGGCTCTGGTGGCCGCCCCACAAGATCAGCGGCCGGTACCTGGCGCCGATGCTCTACCACGGTGAGCTGCATGAGCAGGGTCGCCCCCCGGGCGAGACGCTCGACGTGGAGGTTGCGTTGCCGCAGGAGTGGCACATCGAGCCGATGGCGCTCGATCCGCACGCCCCGCCGAACGTGGACTAGCCGGGCTGCGTCACCAGCACGTCGCAGCGAGCGCCGTGCAGGATGTCGGTGCTGACGCTGCCCAACACCGCGCGGGCGACCGCGCCTCGGTTTCGAGAACCGGTCACGATCAGGTCGGCCTCGATGTCCTCGGCGACGGTGAGGATCGCCTTCGCCGCAGGGCCCCCGACGACCCACGGGCTCGCCTCGAGCGAGGGATCGAGCGCCTCCACCGCCTCGCGCAGCTCCTTGCGCGCTCTCTCGGCCCTCTCGGGAGGAGACTGGCGGGGCGAGCCCGGCACCACCGAGGGCATCTGCTCCGAGGTCGCCTCGACGATCGTCAGTGCGGCCCCGTCGCGCGCGGCGATCTCGACGGCCTTGGCCAGGGCCGCCCGGGCTCCCTCGCCGCCGTCATAGGCCACCACGACGTTGCGATACATCGTCCCGGCCCCCTACTGCCCGAGCAGCGCGGCGCACTTCTGAAGCGCGGCCGACCCGGACGCCTGCGAGAGGCACTGCTCGTATGCCTGGACGCCCGAGGCGCTCGGGGCGGTCGTGGAGCCGCCCGATTCGGGCAGGGCTCCGCTGCTTCCCAGGCCTCCGCGGAGCGCGTTGCCGAGCTGACCCGGGTTGACGCCGAGCGACTGGAACAGGCTGCCCAGCGGCTTGGCGTTGGCCGGGGCGGAGAACGTCTCCGGCTGGTTGACGTTCGCGAAGTTGAGCTGGAAGTCGATCGTGAGCGAATCCGGAGCCCCCGGCGTCCCCGGGGGCGGCTTCAGGTCCACGTGGATCTGGAACCTGCGCAGCAGCTTGTCGTCCTGGCCGGAATAGACGTCGATGTCACCGGATTTGACGACGCCGTTGAGCTGGTCGAGTTGCTGCGTGTTGACGTTCCCGACCGCGCTGCCCGCCCTCTGGGCGATCGCCTTCAGGTCTTCCACCAGCTTGGAGACGTCGGCCGACCCGGAGATGTGAATCGTCTTGGTTCCCTCCACGTCCGCGGTGCCCTCGTTCTTCAGGTCCGTGAGCCAGTTCGCGGGACTGATGTTGAGCGTCTTCAGCAGATTGGCTGACTTGTTGGAGCTGCTCCGGCTCTGCAACTGCGCGTAGGTGGTGGTGAACTCGTCGTAGAGCTGCTGGGGCACCGTGTACTCGGTTCCCTGGAACTTGACGAAGGCTCGATCACCGGTGGAGATCACGCCGCCCGTGCCCGAGAAGCTCTGCGAACCGCCCTCGGCGTCCACGGAGGCGTCGATGTCGAACTTCGGGAACTGGCCGGAGCCCTGGCCGGCGAACTTGCCGCCGAGCTTGGCCTCGAGTCTGCCCGGGTTGTCGCCTCCCGACGTCTCGACGCGAAAATCGAGATCGAAGGTCCCGCTCTGGATGCTGGTGGGGTTGCTGAAGGTCTGCTGGAGGACCTGCTGGGGATCCTCGCCGTTGCCTCCCCCCCGCAGGCGGCGAGGAGCACGGCACCTCCGAGTGCGAGCGCGATAACGAGTGACGAGCGGGTCCAGTTCAACAATTCCCTTCCTCTCCGGCGGCGCCGCAGGGTACAGCAGACCCCGGGTCAGGTCCTGCATTGCCAGATGTTGGATCGTAAGACCTGACCCCTATTCTGGTCTCGATGGAGGGGAGGAGAGCGTGTCCCAGCTGTGCCGCGGACAATCCCGCGCGGGCTCGGTTCTGCATCTCATGCGGCGTCGAGCTCTCCCCGCTGTGCCCGGAGTGCGGCGCGGAGAACCCGGTCGGGGCCAAGTTCTGCATGGAGTGTGGGACCGGTCTCGCCGCCAACGCCCCCGCCGCGAGCACGGCGCCGGTGGCCATGGAGGCACCGCCCGAGGAGCGCCGCCAGGCGACCGTCCTGTTCGCCGACCTCTCGGGATATACGGCGGCGGCCGAGCGCATGGACCCGGAGGCGGTGAAGGCCCTCGTCGACCGCACCCTCCGAGTGCTCGGCGAGCAGATCGAGCGGTTCGGCGGGTCCATCGACAAGTTCATCGGCGACAACGTGATGGGCGTCTTCGGGGCGCCGGTGGCTCACGAGGACGATCCCGAACGGGCCATTCGCGCCGGCCTCGCGATGCAGGGGGCGATGGAGGACGCAAACCGGCAGAGCCGGGAGAAGTACGGGGTCGGCTTCTCGCTGCGAGTCGGGATCAACTCGGGCGAGGTGATGGCGGGAGCGGTGGGCGACCGCTACACCGTCATGGGCGATGCCGTCAACGTCGCGGCGCGGCTGCAGGGGGCCGGGCGACCCGACAGCGTCACGGTCGGCGAGCCGACGTATCGCGCCACGCGCGAGGCGATCTCCTACGAACGGCTCGAGCCGCTGAGGTTGAAGGGCAAGGAGGAGCCGGTGCCGGCCTGGGAAGCGACCGGAGTGCTCGCGGAACCGCGCCGCGGCGCCGGGCGCGTGCAGACACCGCTGATCGGCCGCGAGGAGGAGACGAGCCTGCTGATGTCGCTGGTCGAGCGGATCCAGCGCGAGGAACGCCCCCATCTCGTCACGGTGCTCGGCCAGGCCGGCGTCGGGAAATCGAGGCTCCTTCGTGAGCTGATGACGAAACTCGCGGGCTCCGGCGATCCCCCGACGATCCGGCGCGGCCAGTGCCCGCCGTACGGGGCCGGCATCGCGTACTGGGCGCTCGCCGAGGTGCTCAACGACGAGTTCGAGATCCGCGACACGGACGCGCCCCATGCCGCCTGGGAGAAGCTTCGCTCCGGCGTGACCGAGCTGATGAGCGAGCTCGGGGACGAGGCCGCGGGCGAGCGGAACGCCGCACTGCTGGCCATCCCACTCGGCCTGGAGCCGCCGGAGGAGCTCCAGCATTCCGAGCCCGACCCTCAGCGGATGCGCGAGGCGCTCTTCTCCGCCGCGCGCGCCGTGGTCGAGGCGATCGCGCAGCGCCGCCCGCTCGTTCTGGCGATCGACGACATCCACTGGGCAGACGAGGGAATGCTCGACCTGATCGACCACCTGACTCGCTGGGTGCGGGCTCCGCTGCTCTTGGTCTGCCTGACCCGCGATGAGCTGCTCGAGCGGCGACCGGGCTGGGGCGGCGGCCGCCGCAACGCGACCACGATCTCCCTCGAGCCGCTCACCGAGAACGAGACGCGCGAGCTGGTTGCCGCCCTGATGCCAGGCTCGGAGATCGGAGCAGGCGACGTCGTCCCCGAGGTCGCCGAGCGCTCCGGAGGGAACCCGCTGTTCGCCGAGGAGATGGTCAACCGCCTGCTCGAGGAGGAGACCGCGGAGGCGCAGGCCCTGCCCAGCACGGTGCAGTCCCTGCTCGCCGCCCGGCTCGATTCGCTCGATCGGCTGGAGCGGCGCCTACTCCAGTCAGCCTCGGTGGCGGGCCAGACCTTCTGGGAGGGAGCGCTCGTGGCGACCGCCGAGGAGGAGGGCCTCGACCTGGGCAAGACCCTCGCGAACCTGGAGGAGAAGGACCTCCTCGCCCCGAGCCACGGCAGCCGGCTGGCCGGTGAGCGCGAGTACGCCTTCAAGCACGTCCTGATCCGCGACGTCGCCTATTCGATGCTGCCGAAGTCCGTCCGATGCCGGAAGCACGTCGAGGTCGCCGAGTTCATCCGCGAGCGCGCCGGGGAGCGCAGCGACGGGGTGATCGGCCTGATCGCGGAGCACTTCGCCCGCGCCGCGACCCTGGGTGCCGAGGCCGGCCTCGACCGCGATGCGCTCGTCGAGCTGCAGACCCAGGCGCTGGAGTCCCTGGAGGCCGCGGGAGATGCGGCGGCCGCCCTCTACTCCAACGCGGAGGCGTTCGACCGCTACACCGCCGCCCTGGAGATCTCGGAGTCGCTCGAGCCCGGGACGATCGCCCGGATCGGCGAGAAGCAGGGGGACGTCGCGCTGCGGATGGGACGGGTCGACGCCGCGGTGGGTGTGTGGGAGCGCTGTCTGGACCATCACCGCGCGGAGGAGGATCTCGCGCGGGTGGCCGACCTCCACCGCAAGATCGGCGCTGCGCTCTGGCACAAGGGCGAGCGCCGCGCTTCGATCGACAACTACCAGCGCGGCATCGACCTGCTCAAGGACGGGCCGCCCTGCATCGAGCTCGTCAGGCTCTATGAGGAGGCCGCGTCGCTGTACATGCACACCGGCGACAACATGCTCGCGATCTATGCATCCGAGAAGGCGCTACGGCTCGCCGAGCGCCTGGACGAGGCGCGGGCCGCCAGCCGCGCCCACGGAATCTTCGGCCGTGTCTTCGGCCGCATCGGAGACTCGGAGAAGGCCCGCGAGAACCTCGAGCGCTCGGTCGCGCTGGCCCGCGACTCGGATCGCGCCGAGGCGGTCCGCGCCCTGCTCACGCTCGGCTACCACCTGGAGGTCTCCGAGGCCGACTACGAAGGGGCCGCCCGCGCGTACCGGGAGGCGCTCGAGATCGCGCAGGAGGTGGGCGACCTCCCATCGCAGGTCGAGCTGCACGCCTCGCTGGGCGAGCTCGCCGTGGACGCCGCCGACTGGGAGGAGGTCGAGCGGGCGGCGGAGGCCAGCGCGCGCCTGGCGGAGCGCGAGGGTCTCTACGGCAAGCTCTGCTTCCCGGACCTGATGCGCGGCGTGCTCAGCTGGCGAAACGGCGAGTGGGACGAGGCGGCCAAGTCGTTCCGCCGTGCCCACGAGCTGGGCGAACAGGTGGGCCGGTCGGAGGTCGCCTTCAACGCGCTCTTCTGGCTCGCGATCGCCCTGCGGGAGAGTGGCGACCTCTCCGCCGCGGAGACCGAGCTCACCCGCGCGCTCGACATCTGCGAGCGCGCCGGACTGATCGCGCAATCCGTCGAGGCGATCTCCGCCCGCGCGGTGATCCTCGCTCTTGCGGGTCGCGCCGAACAGGCACGAGCCGCGGCCGAGGAAGCCGAGCGGCTCGCGGGCCGCCTCCACTACCCGGTCGGCGAGGCTGCGACAGCGGAGGCCGCGGCGGCCTGCGCGGATGATCCCGAGGCCACCGCCGGGAAGATCGACGAGGCACGCCGGCGCTGGCAGGAGCTCGGCCGGCCACTCGACGCCACCCGCTGCCTGGTGATCCAGGGCCGGCTGCTGCTGGGGACGGATCCGCACCAGGCCGCCAGGCTGCTGGACGACGCCGCGACCGAGTACGAGGAGCTCGGCGCGCCCGCCCTGGCCTCCAGGGCGCGCGAGGCCGTTCGGGCCTAGCCCCGCCCGTAGAATCGCGCCATGACCACGGACTCCCCCAAGACCTGGATCCTCACCGGGTCACTCGAGAACTTCCGAATCAACGTCGAGCGCGGGTTCGACGTGATCGGCTTCAAGGAGCGGCGCCGCAATCAGGCGGAGGAGTTCGACCCCGGCGACGAGGTCTGCTTCTACGTCACCGGCGTCCAGGCGTTCGGCGGGCTCGCGCGAGTGAGGTCCGAGATGTTCGAGGACCGCACGCCCATCTGGCCCCCGACGAAGACATCAACGGCGGCCACGAAAACCGCCGCCGGGTCACCCGAGCAATACCCCTGGCGCGTCGAGGCCGAGCCCGTCCTGATCCTCCCCGAGGAGGAGTTCGTGCCCGCCGAGGAGCTCGCCACCGAGCTCGAGCACGTCCGCAAGTGGCCACCCGAGCACTGGCACCTCGCCTTCCAGGGCCAGCTGCGAACCATCGGCGAGGCCGACGCCGCCATTCTCCGCGAGCGCCTGTCGTCATCGACGGCGGCCATTGGCTCCGCCGCCGGACAAACGGCCAGCGCGTGAGCGACGAGGACACCGGGCTCGTCTACGAGCGCCACTTCACGCGCGCCGAGGCGAACGCACTGCTCCCCCGGCTCACCGCGATGCTCAACCAACTGCGTGAGGCGAAGGACGAGCTCACCGACACCGAGGCCCACGAGGCGCTTGGGGAGGCGGCGCCGGCCAATGGCGGAGGCGAGGAGGGCAAGCAGGTCGGCGTCGCGTTCCTGGAGGTCAGGCGGATCCTCGGGACGATCGAGGAATCCGGGATCGTCCTCCGCGACATCGACAGGGGGCTGGTCGACTTCCCCGCCCTGATCGACGGGCGCGAGGTCTATCTGTGCTGGGAGATCGGTGAGGACGACGTCTCCTTCTGGCACGACATGGACGCGGGCTACGGTGGCCGCGAGCCGCTCGACTGACGCGAGGGCGCGCGCAGGCGCAGCCGAGCGCGACCCGTTTCGTCTCAGGTCGCTGCCGCGCAAGCTGCTCCGCGACCTCCGCGGCCTGGGGGGCAACGAACGGATTGCGGTGATCGGGGCTGCGGTGATGGTCGGGAGCCTGCTGCTTCCGTGGTACCAGGCGCCGATCTCGAACGATCTCGTCCTCACCGGAATCGGCGGGTTCAGCTGGGCGGAGGGCGCGCTCCTGCTGATCGCGGCGGCGACGACCTTCCTCGCGCTTCAGGGCGGCGGAGGGTACGTGCCGCCCCGGCCGCTGCGCGAGTGGGCTCTCTTCGTGGCGGGCGGATCGTGGGCTGGGGCGATCGTCGTCTACCGGATGCTCGACCGGCCGCCGTTCACGCTCGGCGGTCGTGACGAGCCCTACGACCTGCACTACGCGATCTTCGTTGCCCTGGCGGGTGCCCTGATCATCGTCGCCGCCGGGCTGAGGATGAGGCCAAGTGAGCGGGCGAAGCGCCCGCAGGCCCCGGACTGACCGGGTCAGTCCGCGTCGGCGTCAGCGTCGTCGTCTCGTTCGTTCGCCTGCAGATCGCGCGCGGCATAGGCCATTTGGACCATGACTGCCGCGTCGATCATCGCGAAGCCTCCGATCACAATTGGGGACATGAATCGATGGTCCCGCGGGCGGCCCCGGTGCGCAAGCCCGCAGGTCAGCCGCCGGACCATCCCGCCGTCGTGCAGCGGAAGCCGACTGCTACCCCTCGATCGGCTCCGGGGGCTCCATTCCCTGTCGCCGCATGCCCGCCTCGATCTCTCTGATCACGGTGTCGATCACGGCGACTCGGGCATAGCGTTTCGATTCCGCCGGGATCAAATGCCACTTCGCATGCGGCTCGTGGCTCGTTCGGGCGACCATGTCCTCGACTGCCTGCTTGTACTCGTCGCGCTTTTCCCGGTTCTGCCAGTCGTCCTCGGTCAGCTTCCAGGCTTTGAGCGGGTCCTTCTCGCGCGCCTGGAAGCGCCGCAGCTGCTCGTCGCTTGAGATGTGGAGCCAGAACTTGATCAGGATCATCCCCTCATCCGCCAGCGTGCGCTCGAAGCTGTTGATCTCGTCGTAGGCCCGCAACCACTGCTCGCGGCTGGCGAGTTCCTCCACCCGCTCGACCAGAACCCGGCCGTACCAGGAGCGGTCGAAGACCGCCATCCCGCCCCAGCCGGGCAGGGCCGGCCAGAAGCGCGCGAGGAAGTGATGACGCTTCTCATCGTGCGTCGGGGCGGCGAACTGAACTACGCGGACGTGTCGCGGGTCGAGCTCCGCCACCAGCCGCCGGATCGCGCCGCCCTTCCCGGAGGCATCCTCGCCCTCGAAGACCACGCAGACGGGCGGCCCGAGCCGGCCCGTCCCGATCAAGCCGCCGAGGGTGAGTCGCAGCTGGATCAGGCGGTTCCAGCCGCGCTCGAGCGCCGCCTGCTCCTTCTCGCGGGAGAGCTTCAGGGTGAGGTCGAGGTCGTCCAGGACGCCCATCGTCAGAAACCGGTCGGAGCCCGTCCGTTGTGCGTGGCGATCGCCAGCTGCAGCAGTCCGATCGCCGCCAGGATCACGACGATCCCGAAGGCGATGATCCAGTTGCTCTTCGCGCCCGAGCCGTACCAGCCCACCAGGAATCCGATGGCGAGCAGGACGGCGTAGGGGCCGAGCGAGTCGGGCAGGGCGATGGCGAGCATGGCGGGCTATCTATCATCCCCCAGATGCCGGACTCCGAGCCCCAGTCAGTCGCTCAGGTTCGCGAGGGACTCGGCCAGGTCGGCTACCTGGCCGACGAATCCGCGGCGCTCGTCTCCTTCCTGGCCCAGCGGCTCGGCAAGCCCGTGCTGGTCGAGGGACCCGCCGGCGTCGGCAAGACGGAGCTCGCCAAGGCACTCTCGCGCTCGACCGGCCGCAGGCTGATCAGGCTGCAGTGCTACGAGGGGCTCGACGAGGCCAAGGCCCTCTATGAGTGGAACTACCGCAAGCAGCTGCTGCGGATTCAGAGCGAAGCTACCTCCGCCGCGCCCGGAAGCGAAGCTGACGACGCGGCGGTTGGTGATGGTTCCTGGGCTCGCACCCGCGGCGACATCTTCAGCGAGGACTTCCTCTTCACCCGGCCGCTGCTCGAGGCGATCAGCGCCGAGGACGCGGTCGTCCTGCTGATCGACGAGATCGACAAGACCGACCAGGAGTTCGAGGCGATGCTGCTCGAGGTCCTCTCGGACTTTCAGATCTCGATCCCCGAGCTCGGCGTGATCGAGGCGACCACCCGGCCGATCGTGGTCCTCACCTCGAACAACTCACGGGAGCTCACCGAGGCGCTGAAGCGCCGGTGCCTCTACCTCTGGCTCGACTACCCGTCGGTCGACCGGGAGCTCGAGATCGTCAGGCTGCACGCGCCCGAGCTCGACGAGAGCCTCGCGCGGCGCCTCGTGGAGATCGTCCACATGGTCCGCGCGCTCGACCTGAAGAAGCCGCCCTCGATCGCGGAGTCGATCGACTGGGCGCGGACCCTGCTGCTGATCGGATCCGACGACATCGACCGCCAGACCTTCGAGCAGTCCATGAGCATCCTCGTGAAGCACCGCTCGGACATCGACCTGGTCGCGGAGCGCGTCTCGGTGAAGCTCGAGGGCGACGGCGTCACCGGGGGTCTGACCCCGCCGGGCTCGTCCGGGAGCTAGCGGGGTGGGCACCACCGCGGGCAGCCTGCTCGCCTTCTTCGAGGACCTCCGCTCGGAGGGCGTCGCCGTCGGCACATCCGAGATCCTCGATGCCTTCGCCGCGCTCGACGAGGTGAGCTGGACCGACCAGCGCGACTTCCGGGAGTCCCTCGCTGCGACGATCGCCAAGTCGCAGGAGGACCGGCGCATCTTCGAGCTGCTCTTCGACCGTCACTTCTTCCGCGCCGCGGAGACCGAGGCGCTCGAGCGGGGGATTGAGGACGAGCGCTTCGAGGGCTCCGGCGACCGGATCGACCTCGACGAGCTCCGCGAGGCGATCCGCCGCGCGATCTTCGAGGGCAACGACGGCGAGATGCGCGACCTGGCGCGCCTCGCGATGACCGCCTTCGGCCGGCAGGGCGAGCGCTCCGGCGTGATCGGTGTGGATGTGCAGCGAATCCGCAGGGCGCTCGACCTCCAGGCCGGCGGGAGGCGCAACGACGACGGCGCGCAGGCGCTCAACCCCGACGACATCCGCCAGTTCGAGCGCTACCTGCGCCGGGAGCTGGAGCGGGCGACCATCGAGCGCACCGGCAAGCTGCCGCCCTCTCGGCCGCTCGCCGAGCTCGACCGGACCCTGCCCAGCAGCCCCGCCCAGGACCTGACCGCCGTCCACCGCGCCGTCGCCCAGCTGAAGAGGCGGATCGCAACGCTCGGTCACGAGCAGCGGGGCCGGGCCCGCGGCCGTCACGTCGACGTCCGCCGGACGATGAGGGCGTCGCTCGAGACGGGCGGGGTGCCGCTGAACCTTCGCTACCGGCCGAAGCGGCCGCGACGCCCCGAGATCTACGTCCTCTGCGACGTCTCGACCTCGGTGAGCAGCGCGAGCGTCTTCTTCCTCTCGGTGCTGCACGCCCTGCACGACTCGTTCCGGAAGCTCCGCAGCTTCGTCTTCATCGAGCGAATCAGCGAGGTGACCGACATCTTCGAGCACGAGCGCGACTTCCGGAAGATCTCCGAGCGGGTCTCATCCGAGGGCGGCGTGGCCGACGTCTCCGGCTACACCGACTACGGGCGGGTGTGGCTGGAGTTCGGCGAGGAGATCGCCGAGGACCTCGGTCCACGCTCGACGGTGATCGTTCTGGGCGACGCGCGCACCAACGGCCGCGAGCCGCACGCGGCGACGTTCGGCGCGATCGCCGAGCACGCCGGCCGCACCTTCTGGCTCAACCCGGAGCCCAAGCTCTACTGGAACTACGGGGACTCGGTGATGGCCACGTACGAGCCCTACTGCGACGGCGCCTTCGAGTGCTGGACGACCAAGCACCTCGAGAACTTCGTCAACGTGATCGCCGGTAGCGCTTCGAGAGTCGAGCCGTGAACTTCTTCGGCTTCTCGGCGTAGATCCGCTCGCCCAGCGAGATCGCGGCGAACTGCAGCTCGCCGCGGCGCTGATCGATCTCCTGGAGAAGATGGCGCTGGTCGGCCGGGCTGGCGAAGGCATCGCGGCGGCGCTGCACCTCCTCGCGCAGCAGCGCCAGGTCGTGATCGTCCCCGAGATGGTCGGAGAGGTCGTGAGCGTGGCCCGCGAGCGCCCCGAGCATCGCCCGGTCGGCGTCGCGGATCAGCCGGAGCTGATAGGTGAGGTCCTTGGCACGCTTGCGGAGCTCGTGGAGGTTGGTGACGCTCGCCTCCTCCTCGACCGCCTTGAGGCGCTTTCGCCCTCGCCGGTAGGTGCGATGGATGCCGGGAGCGATCAGCTCCCAGCCGTCGCCCTCGAGGGGCAACCCGTCGATGCGCGATCGCCCGGCGGCCAGCTCGGCGGCGGCCCCCGCCATCGTCCGGTTGATCGTGCCGTCTTCGTGCGTAGCCCGATACTCCTCGTCCAGCTGCGCTCGCAGCGCGCCGAAGCGATCCCGGGCGGGCGGCCCGAAGCGCTCGCCGAGCTCGTCCAGGGCCTCGACCAGGATCTCGGCGTCGCGGTGGCTGCTCAGCTGCCTGGCGGCGTCGCGGTAGTGGTCGTTCTCCCGGCGCCAGATGTCGTCGCCAAGCGTGTCGCGGACCAGCCTCAGGGCGGAGCGGATCTTCTTGATGTCCTTGCGTGCCTCGTGGATCGCATCCGCCGGCTCGGTGCCGGCCTCGCCGCGGAGCTGTGCGATCGCGTCGTCCGCCTGTGCGGCGACCACCCGCTTGATGCCCGGCCCGACCGGCTCACCCTCCAGGAGGCGATAGGCGCTCGAGCCGGCGGCCTCGCCTTCGGAGTCGCGCAGCTTCTTGATCCCGATCCCGGCCGCGGCGGCCGCGGCCGTCCCGGCGGCGGCGAGAGCGGCGGTCTTGTCACGCGTGGACGCCATAGACGGTTACTGCCACATATGGGTGCGGAATTAACCGCCCGCGATGTAAAAACGCGGATAACGGTCAGTGAGACAGGAATCGACCGGACGGAGCGCCGGCGGTCGCCAGGGTCTCGTTCAGGTACCGATGGTCGCCCGTGACCTCCTCCCCGAGCCACTCCGGCGGATCGAACGCCTTCGCCCCTTCCTCTGAGGAGAACTCGATCTCGGCGACGACGAGCCCCTCCAGATCCCCCATGTACACGTCGACTTCGATCCTCAGACTGCCATGCGGGAGGACGTGCCGGCGCTTCCGGAGCCGGCGTCCCTCGGTCAGCGGCCAGAGCTCGTCGAAGCTCGCCCGGTCAAGCTCCACCTCGGCCTCCTCGCGCGAGAGCCCGGCCCCGCGCTTCGCCGTCAGCAGGAGCCGGTCTCCCTTGCGGCGGACCCTCACCTCGTCATCCGCCCCCACCGCCAGGTACCCCTGGTGGATCTCATCCGCGTCGGTCCCGGCGAGGTCCGGCGGAGCCGGCACGAGGAACTTGCGCTCGACCTCCACCGCCGCAACCTAGCGGCAGGTAGACTCCGACGGTACCCAACAGGGGGGCTCGCAGGATGTGCGGGCTGAGATAGCGGAAACCATCCCTCCGCTGACCCTTTGAACCTGTGCGGTAATGCGCGCGGAGGGAGCATGCGGACCAGACTTCGCGAAGGCACTCCGGAGGCGGCCATCGACGGTCGCACCGGCCCAGGCAGAGTGATTCAACCCGACACGGTCGGGGGGGCACCGGTGCGCGTCGGCGGCCTGGCTCATTCCTTCGGCGAGCTGCGGGTGATCGATCGGATCGACCTCGAGGCCGAGCCCGGCGAGGTGGTCGGGATCGTCGGGCGGTCGGGCTGCGGGAAGACGACGCTGCTCGAGCTGGTCGCCGGGCTTCGGGCCCCGGATCAGGGGTCCGTTTCGGTGCTCGGGCACTCCGATCCCGCGGAGCGCCTCGAGCGCTGTGCCTACATGCCCCAGAGCGACCTCCTCCTTCCCTGGCTCTCCGCGGTGGACAACGCGGCACTCGCGCTGCGGATCGCCGGAATCTCGCGCGGCGAGGCCCGCAAGCGCGCCGGCGCCGATTTCGACCGGCTCGGCCTCGCCGGCTTCGAGGGCACGCGGCCCGGTCAGCTCTCGGGCGGCATGCGCCAGCGCGTCGCCTTCCTTCGCACCCTGATGGCGGGCCGGCCGGTGCTGCTCCTCGACGAGCCGTTCGCGTCCCTGGACGCGATCACGCGAGCGGAGATGCAGTCGTGGCTCGCCGGCGTCCTCGGCCAATCGTCAAGCGACTCCTCCGCTTCGCGTCTCGGGCCGCCGCGCCACACCGTCCTTCTCGTCACCCACGACGTGGAGGAGGCCCTCTATCTCGCCGACCGCGTCCTGGTGCTCGGCTCGCGGCCCTCGCGCGTCGCGGACCGCATCGACGTCGAGAGCCCTCGCGCGTTCGACCGCGCCGCGGCGGTGACGGCGCCGGAGTTCGCCGAGCTCAAGGAGCGCGCCATCCGCAGCCTCATGGAGGCGGCGCGATGAGCCGCGCCCGCATCTATCTGGCCCCGGCCGCGGTGATCCTGATTCTCCTGGGCGCCTGGGAGCTCGCGTCGCGCTGGGACCTGATCTCGAACGCCCTCAACATCCAGGACTTCCTCGTCCCCGCTCCGAGCGACATCGCCACGTCGCTGTGGCAGGACCGGTCTCTGCTGGCAGACGACTCGTGGGTCACCCTGCGGGAGGTCCTGCTCGGGTTCCTGTGCGCCCTCCTTGCCGGGTTCGCCTTCGCCGTGGTGCTCCATCTCTCCGACACGCTCAGGCGCGCGTTCTATCCGCTGCTGGTCGCTTCGCAGACGATCCCACCGGTGGCGATCGCCCCGATCCTGATCGTCTGGTTCGGATTCGGGCTGGGGCCGAAGATCCTGCTGATCGCGCTGGTCTGCTTCTTTCCCGTCACCGTCAACACTCTGGATGGGCTGCAGTCGGTCGACCCACAGCTGATCACGATGATGCGGACGCTCGGCGCGAGCCGCACGCAGGTCCTCGGCCGGGTCGAGCTTCCCTCCGCCCTTCCGTTCTTCTTCAGCGGGACGAAGATCGCGATCGCCGTCGCGGTGATCGGCGCGGTCTTCGCCGAGTGGGCGGGGGCCGGATCCGGCCTCGGACATCAGATCCTGATCTCCTCGAGCAGCCTGCTGACCGCCCGGATGTTCGCGGCGATCACGCTGCTTTCGGCGATGGCAATCGTCCTCTTCGCCGTGGTCTCGCTGATCGAGCGCCGGATCGTGACGTGGGACCGACAGGAGGTGACTCGCACATGATCGCTTGGATGACCCGAAGGGCAACTCAGCTTTCCGCCTTCGTCGCGCTGGGCGCCGTCACGATCGGCCTCGCCGCCTGCGGGAGCGGTAGCGACGCGACTACCGGCTCCGCGAGCAATCCGCAGCCGTTCACCCTGGACCTGGACTGGTACGTCAACCCAGACCACGCCGGGATCTACATCGCGCTCGACCAGGGCTTCTTCAAGCAGGCCGGGCTCGACGTGCAGCCACAGGTCCCCTCCGACCCGTCCGCCCCGATCAAGGAGGTTGCCGCCGGCCGCGTCGACCTCGCCGTCTCATACGAGCCCGAGGTTCTGCTGGCGAAGGACAAGGGGCTCGACGTCGAGGCTGTTGCGGCCCTCGTCGACCAGCCGCTGACGTCGTTGATCTCGCTGCCGAAGGCGGGGATCGCGAGCCCGGCGGACCTCAACGGAAAGACCGTCGGAACCGCTGGGATCCCGTACCAGAGCGACTACCTCGAGACGATCCTGCAGTCGGCTGGCCTGGAGCCCTCAGCCGCCAAGGAGGTCAACGTGGGCCTCAATCTGCTGCCGACCCTGATCGGCGGCAAGGTCGACGCGATCCTGGGTGGGTTCCGGAACATCGAAGGAGTCGACCTGAAGCTTCGCGGCCTCGATCCTCGGATCGTGCCGGTCGACCGGCTCGGCGTGCCCACCTACGACGAGCTGGTTCTCGTGGCCAGGAAGTCGACCGTCGATGACCATCCCGAGGCGATCAAGACCTTCATCTCGGCGCTGGCGAAGGGCACCGCCTACGCGTCCGGCCATCCGCAGGAAGCCGCCAACGCGGTGCTCGCCGCGGGCAAGGGCCTCGACCCGATGCAGACGCGGGCGGAGGTGGACGCCACCCTGCCCCTGCTCTCAGGGTCGCCTGGTCATCCCTACGGCTTCCTGGATCCGGATCAATGGCGCCGGTACGCCGACTGGATGGCCGACCACGACCTGATCTCGACCGCCCCGCGGGCAAGCGACGTGCTCACCAACGAGCTGCTGCCCTAAGCCTCGACTAGCGACTGGTCGCCTTGGCCAGCGCCGGGAGGACCTGGCCGCCGTAGACCTCGATGGCCCTGTGCGGGTCGGCGCCGGAGCAGTTCATCAGCGCCATGGTGGTCGCACCGAGCTCCTCCGCCTCGCGGATCCGCTCGGCATGGACCTCGGGGTCCGACGAGATGATCAGGGCATCCGTCAGGTCGTCGTCGGAGATCTGCTTCTCGCCGTTCTCGTACATGTCCGCCGGGCGGTGCCAGTCGTCGGTGTAGTGCTCGTCCGGCTGGGCGCCCTTCCAAACCCGGGCCCCTTTCAGCGCGGCCTCGTCGTCCTGCGCCCAGGAGAACTGCGCCTGCAGCACGATCTCGCCCGGCTCCTTGCCGGCGTCGTCGCAGGCGCCCTTGTATGCGTCGATCACGTCTGGGGCCGATTCGGGGTCGGCCAGCGTCCATAGTCCGTCGGCCCAGCGCGCGGCGACTCCCGCGGCCTCCGGCCCGAAGGCGGAGACGTAGATCGGCGGCCGGCGGTTCGGGCGGGTGTGAAGGATCGCCTCGTCGGTCTCGAAGTGGCGCCCGTCGTAAGACAGGCGCTCCCCGTCGAATAGGCGGCGGATGATCTCCAGCCCCTCCTCCATGCGCTCGACCTGCTCTGACACAGGTGGCCAGATCGCGGCGAGCGGGGACTCGTTCAGTGACTCGCCCGAACCGATGCCGATGAACGGGCGACCGGGGAACATCCGCTCGAGGGTCGCCCAGGCTTGCGCGATCAGCACGGGATGATGGCGGGGACCGGGTGGGGTGACCGCCGTCCCGATGGCGACACCGTCGGTTGCCTGTCCCACGGCTCCGAGCCAGACCCAGGCGTGCCCGGACTCTCCGGGCTCCCACCAGGGCTGAAGGTGGTCGCTGCAGGCCACGCCCTCGAATCCGGCGCGCTCGGCCTCGACCGCCTGCTTGAGCAGGTCCTCGGGAGGAAACTGCTCGTGAGCCGCTCCGTAGAAGTAGCGCATGGTCTGCGGCTACCCACGGTTGTGCCAGAGATAACCCGGCTCTGCCACGCTTGCCAGGTTCGGCTTGTGCGGCGCTTCAACATCGCCAATCCGGAGCTTGAGCACACCGACGACCCAGAAGGCTTCAAGAGCGCCGGGGTCAAGCTGGGCCCGCTGATCGGCGCGGAGCACCTCGGAGCCTCGCTCTTCGAGCTGGAACCAGGGCAGGCGATCTGCCCGTATCACTACGAGTACGGCGACGAGGAGTGGGTCCTGGTACTCAGGGGAACTCCAACTGTCCGCCACCCGGAGGGCAGCGAGGTGCTCGACACCTGGGACGTCGTCTGCTTCCCACGGGGGCCGGAGGGAGCGCACCAGGTCCGCAACGAAAGCGAGGACCTCGTTCGCGTCCTCATGTTCTCGTCGGTCGTCTATCCGACCGTCACCGTCTACCCCGACAGCGACAAGATCGGCGTCTACCCCGGCAACGACGAGGACAAGCTGATGGTGCGGCGGTCCAGCGGCGTCGACTACTTCGACGGCGAGGCATCGGGCTGAGCCGCCGGAGACTCGGCCTCGTCCGCGATCACCTAGGTGTGCGCTCAGCGGCCGCCGAGGCGCTGCCTGATGCCGCGAGCCGCGCCGGCGGCCCGGCGCCCATCGCCTTGTGCCAGCCGGCCAGCGCGTAGGCGCCCGCCAGGCCGCGGAAGGGGGCGTACGGGGCGAAGTACTCCTCGACCTCCGGAACCGTGGCCCGGCGGCCCAGGCCGGCCAGATGACCGACCAGCTTCACGTAGGCCAGGTCGCCGGCCGGCAGCGAGTCCGGGTCGCCGCGGCCGTGGAGCCCGAGGCACTGCATCGTCCACGGCCCGATCTCCGGGATCGCGAGCAATCGCCGGTCGGCATTCGGGTCTGAGAGGTCGGCCCGCCCCCGCGCCACCTCCCGCGCACAGCGCACCATCGCCACCGCGCGGCCCTGGCTCAGATCCATCGAGGCGAGCTCGGCGGGAGCCCGGCCGGCGATCACGGCCGCCGAGGGGACGTCGCGCAGCGGACCGCCAGCCGCTCCATTTTGAGCGGCGGCTTGCCGCCGCGACTGGCGTTCGCGGCGCCCGCGGTCCGCGGCCGATGGTGAAGCCGTCCACCTGGGGCTCCAGCGACGGACGATGCGGCGCTGGATCTCAGCCGCCCTTGATGCCTGGATCAGCTGCGCGGTGATCGCCCAGCAGAGCGCCTCCCAGGGCCACGGCCGGCGCCTCGGCCGCACCCAGGGCGTGTGGTGGATCGGCGGGCCGATCAGCGGGTCGCGCTTGAAGGTCTGGAAGAACTCCTCCATGTCGTCCTCGACCGCGAGCGCGAAGCGCATCCGCTCGACTGCGATGCCGAGCTCGGACCCTGCCGCTGGCGGGATCTCGTCGGGCGGCGGAGCGTCCGCGAGGGAGATCGGATGATCGACCGAGGCCGGCTCGACCGACTCGGCCCGGATATGAACGTAGCCCTCCCGAGTTCGCCACCAGCGCGCCCTCACCGGACGGTTCCCGACGTGGAGCAGGCGCTCGGCCACCTGATCCCGGGAGCGCACGACCCCGTCACCGCCGCTGCCGCGCGGCAGCCGGTACGGCCACCGCGGCAGGACGCGCTCCTCGAGGACCACTACCTAACGACCGAGGACGTGAACGTCGACCAGGAAGCTGCGGCTGGCGACGACCTTCTCACGGCGGCGGAACAGCCCTCGACGCGGAGGGCGCCTCGGCGAGCGCGCCGCCCGAGCGACCGCGACGACCGCGACGCCGGCCGCCGCACCGCCGGCGGCGGCCACCGCAAGCGGGCCGAACTCTCGGCCCCAGATCTCGATCGTCCGGCTCTCGGAGCGGACCGGCAGCGGCCGGACCGGTTCCGCCTCGATCAACTCGCCCGTGTCCTGAAGCTCCTCACTCATCTCGCCCATCCTAAAGGCGGGTCAAGACCCTTCAATTTGGTTTTCTCCGAACTAGCGACGGGAAGTCCATTCTCGAATGCCGGAACCCGAGTTGACCAGCACTGCTTTCGCCGACGGGGCGCCGATCCCCGCCAAATACAGCGGCGACGGAGCGAACGTCTCTCCCCCGCTCGCGTGGACCTTCCTGCCGGAGGGCACGCGTTCCCTCGCGTTGATCGTCCACGATCCCGATGCGCCGTCCGGCGACTTCACGCACTGGGTCGCGTGGAACATCGATCCGGAGCCCGGTGGCCTCGACGAGGGAGCCGCCGCTCCGTTCGAGGGCGCCAACGGCCGCGGCGAGCCCGGCTACATGGGACCCGCTCCGCCGCCCGGGCGCGGAGCGCACCGCTACTTCCACGAGCTCCACGCACTCGACTCGGTGCTGGATCTGGAGCAGGGAGCGTCCAGGGGGCAGTTGGAGGCTGCGCTGGACGGGCACGTGCTCGGCAAGGCCCAGCTGATGGGCACCTTCGAGCGAAGCTAGAGCGACTTCTCGTAGAGCCGGTAGCGCTTGACGATCGTGCCGCCCATGCCCTCCATGGCGCGGTTCATCGGCTCGTTGACCTCCAGGATCCAGCCCTCCTCGCCGCCACTGACCCCGACCTCGGCCGCGGTCTCGATGTGCCGGACGTAGAAGCGCGCGGCGATCCCGGTGTGCTGGTACTCCGGCTTCACCCCGAGAGCGAAGACCCGCACGCGATCGATCCTGCCCTTGCCGAGCAGGAAGCGCAGCCAGCCGAAGGGCAGCAGGCGGCCGTTCATCTTCTTGGTCACCTGGTTGATGTCGGGAAGCGTCAGGGCGGCCCCGAGAACCTCGCCGTCGCGTTCGGCCATGAAGGCCCAGCGCGGATCGAGGATCTGCTTCAGGTTCTTCGCCTGGAAGGCGACCTCCTCGTCCGTGATCGGCACGAAGCCCCAGTTCTTCTCCCAGGCTGAGTTGTAGACCTCCATGAAGCGACCGATCTCGGCCTCGAGGTCGCGCTTTCTCATGTTCCGGACCGTGATCCCGTGCTCGGACTCGACCTTGTCGGCGACGGCGTGGATCGCGTCGGCAAAGGCGTCGCCCTCCTTCAGCGCTCCCATCTCCAGGTTCCACATCAGGAGATCCATCGTCTTGCCGTAGCCGAGCGCCTCGAGCCGCTCCCGGTAATACGGCGGATGCCACGGCTCGAGGATCATCGGATGCCGGTCGTACCCCTCGATCAGCAGGCCGCACTCGTCGTTGGTGGTGAAGTCCATCGGGCCGACCAGCCGCCCCCGCCCCCGCTCGCGGACCCAGCTTTCGGCCGTCCCGAGCAGCGCCTCGAAGATGGCGGGATCGTCCTCGGCCTCGATGAAGCCGAACTGCCCGTCGCTGCCCCCCTGGTACTGGTCCCAGCGCCGGTCCACCTGTGCGGTGATCCGCCCAACCGGCTGTCCCTCTCGCCAGGCCAGGAAGTACTCGGCATCGGCGTGCTCGAAATAGGGGTTCTTGTCCTTGTCGAGGAACTCCCGCCGCTCGTAGAGCAGCGGCGGGACCCAGGGCGTGCCCTTGTGGAGCCGGAACGGGAGCTTGATGAATTTCTTCAGCTCGCTTCGGCCCTGCACGGGCCGTACGTCTATGGGGCCACCTGACACGGCTGCGCAAGCTACACGTGCGAGACTTCCGAGGCATGTCCGACTCCACCGTCGATGAGAGGGCGCGCGACAGCGCGACCCGTTTAGTGTCGGATGTCTTCGAGAAGGTCCGGACCCACGACCGCGTCGAGCAGCTCGAAGCCGCCAAGCAGGGCGATCTACTCCCGTATTTCCGCATCCTCGAGTCCCAGGCGGGACCCGTGGTGGAGATGGAGGGGCGCGAGACGATCATGCTCGGCTCCAACAACTACCTCGGGCTGACCACCGACGAGCGCGTCAAGCAGGCGGCCCGCGACGCCCTCGAGCAGTACGGGACCGGCGTCACCGGCTCGCGGCTGCTGAACGGCACCACGCCACTGCACGTCGCACTTGAGCGAGAGCTCGCCGAGTGGATGGGCACGGAGGACACGATCGTCTTCACGACCGGCTACCAGTCGAACCTGGGCGCGATCAGCGCGATCGTCGAGCCGGGCGACACGGTGATCTGCGACTCCGGGGACCACGCCTCGATTCTCGACGGCTGCAAGCTCTCGGGCGCCCGTCTTCGTCCCTTCCGCCACAACCGGATGGACAAGCTCGAGACGATGCTTGAGCGAGCCGTCGCCGATGGCAGTGGCACCCTGGTGGTGGTCGACGGTGTCTTCTCGATGGAGGGCGACGTCTGCGACCTGCCGCCCATCGTCGAGCTCTGCCGGCGCCACGGGGCGCGGCTGATGGTCGACGAGGCCCACGGGGTCGGCGTCCTGGGCAAGCGGGGCGCCGGGGCCTGCGAGCTGTTCGGCCTGGAGGAGGAAGTCGACCTGCGGATGGGGACCTTCTCCAAGAGCCTCGCCTCCTGCGGCGGCTTCATCGCCGGATCCGACGAGGTGATCGAGTACCTGCGGATCTCCGCGCGCTCCTTCATCTTCAGCGCCTCCGCCGTTCCCGCTGCGGTGGGCGCGGCTCTCGGCGCCCTGCGAATCATCCGCTCCGAGGGTGCTGAGCTGATGGCGCGCCTCCTCGACAATGCCGCCTACCTCCGCCAGGGCTTCCGGGACATGGGGCTGAAGGTGGTCGAGCCGGGAACCCTCCCGGACGGGACCGAGGCGAACACTCCGGTCGTCCCGGTGATCGTCGGCGAGGACTGGCAGGCTGTCCTGCTCTGGAAGGCCCTTTTCGACGAGGGCCTGTACACCAACGTTGCCCTCCATCCCGCCGTCCCCCCCGGCGGCGCGCTTCTCCGGACAAGCCTGATGGCGACCCACGAGCGTGAGCATCTCGATCGCGCCTTGGAGATCATCGCCGACGTCAAGGGCCGCTTCCCGGATCTGCCGACGGCATAAGCGCAGGTTTCGGAGCACACCTCCCGGGTATTCGGATGAGTTGGTCTTCGAACGTCCAGCTTTGATGGACGCCGACTCAGGTCACCCGACAAAAGATCTGCTCTTAGCGGACACGATGTTTGTTCGGGTGTTGACCATCGCCGCGGGAGGCGTGTAGTTTTCGCCTCGCCGCGCGCTTCCGGGGCAGGGAGCGGACGGGAACAGATTGAGGAGAGGACCGTCCACTTCCCCCGGCTCGTACAGAGCGACTGGGGGCTGCCGGCAGCAACTCAAGCCCGCCAATCATTCCTGACTAAGCAGGAGGGAGACCCGTATGTCTGCTGCTTCGACGCTTGCCCCTGCCAATCCCATGCCCACCATCGCCCCCCGGCGCCTTGACCCGAGGGTCGTCGAACCGCAGATTGCGCCCGAACCTGGAGATCGCGGCACCGCCCAGTGCATGGAAGCCCTGGCGCGCGCCAATCAGGTCCGCCTCGCCCGTGCCGCCCTGAAGAGGGACATCTCGGCCGGCCGCCGCTCCGTCACCGAGGTGATCGGCGACTCCCCATGGGAGGCCGAGAGCATGAGCCTCAGCGAGCTCCTCTGCAGCCAGCGCCGCTGGGGACGGGCCCGCTCCGGGAAGCTGCTGGCCTCAGCCGCCCTCGGGGAGGGCAAGAAGATCGGCACCCTGACCGAGCGCCAGCGGAGGATTCTGGTCACCGCCCTCGAGGAGAAGCTCACCGGGAGGCTGCACTAGCCCGCGATCAGCGGCGGGCAATCTCACCCCCTGAAGCGATAGAGGGCGCCGCCTGAGCGGCGGCGGAAAGCCGAGGCAAACAGCCAGGCGGCGCCCCCGAACGCGATGAGCCCGGCGGCGACGCAGACCGCCGGGCTCAGCTTCGTAGCCAGGAACAGGCCGCCGAACACCGGCACACCGATGGCGGCCGAGAGCAGCAGCGTGTGCGAGCGGTACGCGGCGAAGTGCTCGCGAATCGAGAGCTCCAGGCCGGCGAGTGAGGCGAGACCGAGCCCGACCGCGATCATCACGAACCCCTGCGGCGGGGTGATGAAGAACCCGACCACCAGCAGGACGACCCCGATGAAGATGACGACTTCCGTGAGCGGGAAGGACCCCCATGGCGCCTGGGGTCGCTGTTCCGGCCCCGTCCGCCGTCGCGCGGCGCGAGCCGGCTGAGCATCGTCGATCGCAACGGCTGACGGTTGCTCTTGGGCGGAGGCCGCTCCGGTTGTCTGCCGTCGCCGCCGCTTGCGGCGCTGTCGCTTCGTGGGCATCAGGCTGGCTCAGGGGGCCGAGGCCCCTCGGCTAACGGGCAACCGGAGGAGATCTTGACCCGCCACCAGCCGAGCAGCATGCCGAGAACGCCCCACCTCGGCTTGGCGTGCCAGTGCTTGCAGCCGGGCTCGCCGATGTCCTCGTTGCAGACGCGGACCCACGCGTGCGAGGCGGGGTCGGCGATCATCTCCTCGATCAGCTCCCGGTTCGCCTCCTCGACGACGGCATAGTCGTGCAGGGCCGCCCTGACCTCCCGGATGCGAGCGGCCAGGCCGTCTCGCACGCTCTCCAGCTCGTCGACGGAGAGCAGGCGGGGGCCGCCCATCCCGGGCACGGAGAAGTCGATGTTCTTCCGCGGGAACGCAGAGCCGAACAACCTGGCGAGCGCCAGCTCCATCGCGGCGATCTGACGGCGGAGGTCGGCGCGCGCCTCGCGCTCGTCGTGCTCGTAGAGGATCGTGTCGAGGCCCTCGGGCGGTGCCGGCGGAACCAGCGATTCCTCCGGGGCGATCTGCACCTCGGGGAGTCCGGTGCGTTCGAGCAGCTCCTGAGCCATCAGTCCTCCTCTACGAGTGCCGTCAGTCTACGCTCGCAGGGCGCTGCCCGCCACCCATAGGGCTTCCTCGAGCGCGATGTCGGGCACGCCACGCACGCCAATCGCGGCGAGGAGCACGCGGCTCGTCCCTCGCTTCACACCCCGGCCCTCGGCGGTCCGGTCGAAGAGCACACCGACCGATCGCTTCTCGTCCGCGACGACGATCGTGCCTTCCGGCAACGGGGAGACCCGCCCCTCGAGCCCCTCTCCCTCGCCGGAAAGGCGCAGGCCGACCCTCCCCGCGATCCGGTCGGCGTCGAAGGCCCGCAGCGCGACACCCACCTCGACCATGGCGATGGTGAGCGCGTCGTCGACCCGGTTGCGGCTCTTGAAGCGACCGTCATGCATGCGCTCGAAGATCAGCTGCTCGATCGGGGTGCGCGTGGCGTCGGGGTCGAGGCCGATGTGCCGGAAGAAGACGCGATAGGCCCACGGGATCGGCTTCTGGCGGAGCTGAATCGCCTGGGCTCCGGCGATCCGGTCGCTGAGGGAGCGGAGCCGCTCCTTGAGGGCCTCGGGGCTCCGGCCGGTCTTGGTCTCGAGTGCGGTCGAGAGGATCGAGAGGCCCGGGAACTCCTCCGCCAGGGCCGGATCGACCCAGCCGGTCTCCGGGGCGGCCTCCCATTCCTCGGGCGGGTCGGCCATCAGCGCAGCGTCGCTGCCCGCTTCTGGGACGCGGCGACGAGGGCATCGACCTTGGAGAAGAACTGCCGGTCGTCGAGCCGCCCGATCGAGGTGGCCTGGAAGATCCCGCCGGGGTACGCGTAGACGAAGGTCGGGCAGCCGCCGACGCGATAGAGATTCGAGAGAGCGCCATCGCGGTCGAGGCCCACCGGGTGCGTCCAGTGGTGCTGGGAGATCAGCCTGCGAACCTCCGAGTCGCTGTCGCGCACATCGATCGCCAGGAAGTTGACCTTGCCGGAGTAGCGGCGATAGGCCCGCTCGAAGACGTCCTCCTGGTCCTCGCAGTCACCGCCCCGCGTGAACCAGAACGAGAGCACCAGCGGCTTGTCGAAGAAGTCGCACACCCGGAGCGCCCCGGGGACGTCGACCCGGCAGGCCGGCGTCCGCCTGCTGTCGGAGGGACACGGAATCCGGGCGGCGTCGCAGTCGTCCTGGGCGATGTTGGCGTCGCCGCTCGCCGCGGTTCTCGCGCTCGGGACCGCGAACTGAGCCAGCGGCATGTCGCCCTCGTTGCTCGCCCCGAGAACTCCCTTGTTCTTGGTCGAGAGCGTGTTGATCCCGGCGACGGCGATCAGGGCGATGAACGCCATGCCGACGATCAGGGAATAGACCGTCGTGCGGCGCGGGCGCTCGCCGGGGTCCTTTCCGGAGCCGTCGTCTCGTCCAGCGCCGTTCTCCACGCCCGCAATGGTCCCCTATGGGACGGATTGGCTGGGCGCGACGGACGCCGAGCCGGCACGCGAGGGCAGCGGGAAGCCCTCCTCCGCCCAGACCACCACAGCCGGGAGCACCAGCATCACGCCCGCCAGGGCGACGATCAGGTCCGCGACCGTCACCAGTCCGAAGTCGCGCAGGACCGGGGCGACGGAGATCAAGCCGATGTCGTCGAGCAGCGGCAGCCCCGCGATCGCAAGAACAGCGAACCCGGCGATCGCGGTGACGCCCGAGGCGAGCACGGCGGCGCCGGTCCGCAGGTAGGTGCGACGCAGCGACTCGCCGACCGGCTGACCGGCGCGCCGCTCCGTCACGTAGCGTGCCGAGAGGATCACGCTGAACTCCGTCGCGATCGCGATCACGAGTGCCCCGAGCGTCGCCGACATCGGGTTGAGCGAGATGCCCAGCGCGGCGACGACGAGACCCGACCAGCCGGTGGCCATCACCACCGGGATCAGCGGGATCAAGGCGCGTCGCACCGAGCGGTAGATCAGCGCCAGGACGATGCCGACGGCGAGCAGCCCGACCAGCGGCAGCCACCAGCGGCTGTGCGAGAGATCGGTGTTCGCCTCGGCGGCCAGCACCGGAAGCCCCGCCAGCTGCACGGTCGTCCCCGCGGGAGGCGCCGGCCCGTCTGGCGGGTTGATCTGCGAGCGAATGTCATCGATCAGCTTCTGCTGGTCCGAGAGCGGCTGCACCCGAATGCCGAAGGCGATGTCGGCCGTGTCGCCGATCGGTGTGGTCCCGGCCGACGGGTTGCACTCCCCGCGATGGCTGATCACGATCTGCGAGATGAAGCACGGCAGGGCCTGGACCAGGGCGTGGACATCCCCGACCCCTTGGCCCGTCGTGCTCGAGGAGCTCGACGAGGCGGCGGTCGCTCCCCCGAAGAAGTCGGTCAGCGAGAGGGCTGGGCAGATCTGAGCGTCGGCGCAGCTCGGGTTCGACCCCGAGAAGCCGTGGCGGGCGAGCACGCGCTGCTGGAAGCCCTCGGCCCAGGAGATCACCGCAGGGCTGGTCGGGTCCTGCGCCCTGATCGTCACGTTGACGTCGCCGGAGATCCCGGTCTCCTTCTCGAGCTCGTTCAGGTCCTTCAGCGCCTTGAGGTGAGGCGGCGCCAGGTCGCGGATGTCGGTCTCCACCCCGGTCCCGGCGCTCGCCACCCATCCGCAGACCGCGAGCAGCAGCCCGGCGGCGAGCACGCGCCTGGGGCTCGCGATCGCGATCGCGATCGCCGCGACCCCCATCGATTGCAGCCGGGCACCGGCGCCCTGGAAGCGTCGTGGTTGCTGCGGCCGCGGCTCGGATGTCGCGTCCCGTGATCCGCGCCAGGCCGCGCGGCCGAGCGCCGCGAGGCCGCCGGTGAGCGCCACGACGAACGCCAGGGCGACTCCCACCACGAGCAGGAGCCCGAATGAGCGCACGAGCGGGCTCGGGGACAAGGCGAAGGCGGCGAAGCCGGCGATGGTCGCCAGGCAGGCTGCTCCGATCACCGGCCCGCCGCCGGCAGCGGCGATCGCGACGGCACGGCCGGGCGGTGCGCCCTCGGACCTCGCTTCGTTGAAGCGCGCCTGGAATTGGATCGCGTAGTCCACCGCCAGGCCGACCAGCACGGGCAGCATCGCGATTGCGCCGACGGTCAGCGAGCCGCCGAACAGCGCCACCAGGCCCATGGTCATTGCCCCGGCGGCCACCGCGACCCCGAGAGGGAGCAGCCGGAGCGGCCGCGGCAGAATCAGCAGAAGGGTCAGCGCCATCACCAGGCCGGCGACGCCGAGCAGCAGCAGCGTCTGGCTGCGGAGCTCTCGGGCGCCAGCGTCGACCACCACCGGGGCTCCCGTGACGACGTAGCTTCCGTCCGTGAGCTTGAAGCGAGGGTCCGACACCGCCTGGCGGAAGAGCCCGATCGCTTCGTGGCGCTCGGCGTCGGTCATGTCGGGGCGCAGCCGGACGATGATCTGGGCCGCGTTCTTGTTCGGGAACAGATAGCCGAAGCGCTCCTTGGGCGTCCCGGCCGGCTTGGACTGGTCGAAGACCACCCGGCTGACGAAGTTGGGGTCGTCGAGCCGTGGGAGCGAGGTGATGCCGTACTTGACGGCGACCTGGATGAGCTGGCTCTGGAACCGGCTGAGCACCTGCTGCGCGGCGGCGTTTGCGGCCTGCTGCTGTGCCGCCGATGCCGCTCCCCGCTTGGCGGCCGCCCGCGCCGCTCTCTGCCCCGCCGTTCGGGCCGCCTGGCTGGCGCCGCCGATCTGCCCCCGCAGCGCCTCCTGGATGCCGGCGACGCTGAGATAGAGAAACGTCCCCGGTCCGAACACGGACTGGCTCGGGCGAAGCTTCGCGATCTGATCGCAGACCGCCGGCAGGGGGTGCTTGTTGCGATGCGGCAGCGAGGCCGCGAGCTGGGTGCCGCCCGCGAAGCATTCCTCCAGCTCGAAGAGCGGCTCCAGGTCCTTGGTGAGGACGAGCTTCCGGAGATCCTCCTTCGCCAGGACGATCACCGGCTCGTCGCCGAACTTCTGGTGGAAGTCCTGGGTCGCCTTGTACTCGGATGAGCCCTTGCTGACCAGGGTGTCGGTACTGGCGTTGGTGTCGAGCCGGGTCGCGGCGAAGATCCCGGCGCAGGTGAGGGCCACGATCGGCACGATCAGCAGCCAAGGCAGGCGCACGGCGACCGCCGCCACCCGATCGAAGAATCTCCCCGCAGTCACGGGGCTGAGGTTACGGAGCGAAGATGAGGAAGGCGCCAATTACGCCGCGCGCAGCTGCCGCCAGCCCTCGCTGGCGACCGCTACCCACGTCCGGCCGTCCGGGCCGCGCCGCTGGATCAGGAGGCCACGATTGACGGCCCGATGGAGGGCGCGCCGACGGTCGGCGTGGCTCAGCTTCGGCAATGAAGGGAGCACTTCGGCGATCAGGCAATACCCGTCGCCCGCCCGCTCGAGGACCGCCGCGAGGACGTCGTCGTCGGTGATCCGCTTCCGGGGCATGGCCGATCACGGTAGCGGCGGGTGATTCGGAAAACCGGCAGCGACCGACGGCGCCTAGTCCATCGACAGAGGGCCCTTGACGTCTGCGTTGAGGAACTGGTTGACGAACTCGTTGCGCGAGTTGAAGAGCTCGTCCGAGGGACCCGACTCGACGATCCGGCCCTTCCAGAGCACCGCGATGAAGTCGGCGATCCGCCGGGCGGTGCCGAGGTCGTGGCTGATCACCAGATAGCAGCCGCCGTTCTCCTCGTGGATCTCGCGGATCAGCTCGCAGAGCAGCGCCGTGCGAACGGGGTCGAGGCCCGAGTCGGGCTCGTCGAACATGACGATCGCCGGATCGAGCACCAGCGCCCGGGCGAAGCCCGCGCGCTTGCGCATCCCGCCAGAGAGCTCGTTGGGCATGTTGTACATCGCCTCGGCGAGGCCGACCTCGCGCAGGCGGCGATTGACGATCTCCTCGATCTCGTCCTCGCCCTTGTCGGTGTGCTGGCGGAGGGGAAAGGCGGTGTTGTCGTAGACGTTCATCGAGCCGAAGAGCGCGCCGTCCTGGAAGAGCAGGCCGAACTTCTTGCGCGCCTCGAAGAGCTCGTCGTCCGTCATGTTCGGAATCGACTCACCGTGCACGAGCACGTCACCCGCGTCCGGATAGAGGAGCCCGACGATGTGCTTGATCAGCACCGACTTGCCGGTGCCCGACGGCCCGAGGACCATCGAGATCATGTTGTCCGGGATCCCGAGGTTGCAGCCGTTCAGGATCCGGGTGCGGCCGAACTGCTTGACCAGGTCGATGATCTCGATCGCGTCCTCGCCGCCGTGATCGCGCTTGTGGCCCGTATGCCACTTGTAGGGATCGGGATCCTCGGCGTCGACGCCCGGAATGATGTAGTCGCGTCCGGTGAAGTCCTCCTCGCCGTAGCCCTGGGAGGCGAGCGGATCGCCCTGCTCGACGGCCTCGGCGTCTGCCCCGACCTCGGGGGCCTCGGCGGACTCGGCCTGGGCAGGGGCCCGGCGCGTGGTGGTGGCGCGCTTCGTGGTCGAGCGGCTGGAAGCCGAACGGGTCGAGCTCGAGGGGCCGCTCGTGCTCCTGGGCTTGCTCCGCGAAGTGCTTTTCTTCCTCTCAGCCACCTGTCACGCCTCCTTGAAAGTTCACCAAAAGTGTAGGCAACAGCTTCGGCTCATCCGCCGATCGGAGCCCTCGGGTTAGCGCCCCAGAAGACCAGGGTTCCCATCATTCCGATCAGGTGCACGAGCACGATGTTGAGCACCATCGACTTCGCGGTCGCGGTGCCGACGCCCACCGGTCCTCCGGATGCCGTATAGCCGTAATAGCAGCCGACGAGCACGATGGCGGTCGCCATCACCATGCCCTTTATGAGACTGAATAAGAGGTCGGGCGGGTTCTGGAACATCCAGAAGATCAGGAAGTACCCGCCGGACGAGACATCGCCGATCTGCTCGACGACGGCCAGCCAGCTGGCGAAGTAGCCGATCCCGACGCCGGCCAGGTACATGAAGGGGAACGCGATCCAGGCGGCCAGCAGGCGAGTGGCCGCGAGGAAGGTCACCGGCGGCACGCCCATCACCTCGAGCGCATCGATCTCGTCGGAGATCCTCATCGCGCCGAGCTCGGCGACGATTCCCGTGCCCACCTTGGCGGCCAGCATGTAGCCGAAGCCGTAGGGAATCACCTCTCGCAAATCGCACCAGGCGGCGAACACGCCCGCGTAAGCGGGTGCTCCGACCGAGCGGTTGAAGTAGGCGCCCTCGATCCCGCACTGCAGGCCGAGGATGAAGACCAGGCCCCAGATCACGATCGTGGAGCCGAGGATCAGGATGCCGGTCTGGCGCAGGGCCTCGCCGAAGAACTCGAAGACCCGGCCCCGGTAGACCAGGCTGGCCACCCGCGTCGAGAATCCAAAGATCTCGCCGATCGAGTTGAGCCAGCCCCTCGGGACCGCCAGCCAGCCGGCGTTCACTTGATCACCTGGAGCTCGGGATGGGTCGCGAGCAGCGTCTGGGTGAAGACGTAGTTGAACGCGAACACGCCCATGAAGGCGATCACGACCCCCTCGTTGACAGCGCGACCCACCCCCTCGGCGCCTCCGGACGCGGTCATCCCCTTGTATGAGCAGACGATCGCGATGATCGCCCCGAACATCGTGCACTTCAGCACCGAGCCCCAGAGATCGGTGACCGAGGCGTTGTTGTAGAGCGTCGCGAAGAACCCGCCGAGCGGCTCGTTGTAGAGCAGCTCGGCGCCGAGACCGCCGACGATGCCGAAGATCAGGGCATAGATGTCCATCAGGCCCGTGATCAGCATCAGCGCGAGGAAGCGGGGCACGACCAGGTTCTTGATCGGGTCGACGCCGAGCACCTGGAGCGCGTCGAGCTCCTCGCGGATCTTGCGGGCGCCGAGGTCCGCCGTGATCGCCGTGCCCGCCACGCCGGCGACGACGACCGCCGTCACCGTGGGCGCGAACTCGCGGATCGAGGCGAGGACGAAGAACCCGCCGAGCCGGTCGAGCGCCCCGAACAAAGACAGGAAGTTGGCGGCCTGCAGCCCCGGTGCGCCGAACCCGAAGGCAAGCGTCGAGATCATCATCGGGAACCAGCAGAGCTGGAGGGCGAAGAGGAACTGGCCGATGAACTCGCCGCCGTAGGGGTACGGAGGACGGATCGCCGAGACGACTGTCTTGGCGGTCAGGATCATCATGTCCCCGACCTGCTCGAATAGAGACTTGGCCGGGAGGAACGCCCTGTCGGCTACGGATCTGACCATTTGCTCTCCTCCGGAGCCTTCCCCCCATTGTGGGGTGCGGCCCCGCACGGCCCACCCGGCGACCACGAACACGGTCGCCGAACACCGCGGACGGAAGGTTATGTGATGGAGCCGCCGTTCGCCACCCACAACCGTCGCCCCTAACGCCGGCCCAAGAAATCCCCGGAACTCACGACACGGAGCCGGATTGGCGAGGGTAGGGTGCGTGGTATGTTGCCCGCGCCTTTGGAGGAGAGCGCCTCGACAGCCCGTTCCCTGAAGGCCCGCAGACGCCTGGGAATTGGGGTTCTCGGGTTGCTCCTGGCAGCGGGGGTGGCTTCCTGCGGTGGCAGCCGCCAGGACGCAAACGAGCCGGCGGGCGACTTCCCCGTCTCGATCGTCAGCGCCGACTTCCCGAGCAAGCAGAAGCTCGCTCAGAACACCAACCTGACGCTGGCGGTCGAGAACCCCGGCGAGAAGTCGATCCCGAACCTGGCGATCACGATCTTCACCAGCTCGAACGCGAGCACGAGCGAATCAACCGCCACGACCGGCACGACGGGCACCGGCGCGTCGAGCACAGCGGCGGACCTGCCCACAGCGCAGGGCTCGTTCTCGGTTCGCTCCGAGCAGGAGGGCCTCGCCATTCCATTCCGCCCCGTCTGGATCCTCGAGGAGGGCTATCCCAAGCTGGAGGGGCAGACGGCGTCCGCTGGAGCGGAGGCGGCCCAGACCGACACCTACGCGTTCGGGCCACTCGCGGCGAACCAGACCAGGCGGATGGTCTGGAACGTGACGCCGGTACAGGCCGGGACCTACACCGTGCGCTACCGCGTCGCGGCCGGGCTCGAGGGCAAGGCGAAGGCCGTCACCGCCGACGGGTCCGTGCCGGAGGGGGAATTCGTCGTCCGCATCTCGAGCGCGCCGCCCCAGACCCGCGTGGATGACTCCGGCAACGTCGTGCCGATCAAGCCCGGCGACATCATCGGCCAGGCCGGCACCAAGCAGCAGAAGTCGCAGGTACAGGGCCAGTAGCGCTCCGCGGTCGCCAGATCGAAACCGTCGTCGCTGCACTGGTCGCGATCGGCGCGGCGATCGTCGGGCTGACCAATCGCGGACAGGAGACGGTCGGCGCCAAGTTCGTCGCCCTCGAGCGGATCGCCCGGCTGAAGAACCCGGTCTACCTGACCCAGCCCCCCGGCCCGGGAACGCAGCTCTACGTCGTCCAGAAGGGCGGCGAGGTCCGGGTGATCTCCGACGACCATCTGCTGCGGCGGCCCTTCCTCGACATTCGCTCGCTGGTCAAAGCGCACGGGAAGCGCGGCGAGCCGGGCATGAGCTCCGTCGCGTTCCCGCCCGACTACGCCCGGACCGGCAGCTTCTACGTCTCCTACACCGATCACAGCGACGCGCTGGTCGTCGCCCAGTACCGGCGGAGCTCCGCCAACCGGCTGGTCGCGGATCCCGCCTCCGGCGCCCCGATCCTGCGGATCCCCGAGCCGAGCCCCGCTCACCACGCCGGCACGCTCGCATTCGCCCCGAGCGGGCACCTCTTCATCGGCACCGGGGACGGCGGCCCCGCCGGCGATCCGCACGACCGGGCTCAGGACCGCAGCTCGCTGCTCGGGAAGATCCTTCGCATCGACCCGAGCTCATCGGGTTACACGATCCCCGCCGACAACCCGTTCACAGACCGGCCCGGACGCGACGAGATCTGGTCCTACGGGCTGCGGAACCCGAGGGCGATCTCATTCGACCGCGTCCTCGGCACGATCGCGATCGGCGATGTCGGCAACCGGCGCTACGAGGAGATCGACCTGGTGCCGGTCCCGAAGTCACGCGGGGCGAACTTCGGCTGGTCGGCCTACGAGGCCTTCGCCCCCTTCAAGGGAGGCATCCCCAGGCACCACACGGTCCTCCCGGCGTACGCCTACCGCCACGGGCCGGGATGCGCGGTCGCGGGCGGCTACATCGTCCGCGACCGGCACCTCGCCCGAATCCGCGGACGGGAGATCTTCGGCGACTACGTCTTCGGCGACTACTGCACCGGCAGGCTCTACGGGTTCCGGCCGCGGGCGGGCCGCCGCCCCGGGAAGCAGCGGAGCTTCCGCTTCAACGCGGAGAACCTCACCTCGATCGGCGAGGACAATGCCGGGCACATCTACGTGATCACCGAACGAGGGCCGAAGCACAAGGGAAAGCCGAGTCTGGGGTCCGTCTACCGCCTCGTCCCCCACCGCAAGCAGGTCCCGGGCTAGATCTAGACCCCCGCGAAGGCGACGAGCTGGCTGCCGGCGGGCGCGAACAGCCGGCCGGCGCCCGCCGCCGGGCTCGGGAAGTGGGTGGTCTGACTGCCGAGGTCGAAGCTCGCGATCGGGCTGCCGGTCGCGGGCGAATAGGCGTGGAGCGTCGCATCGTCGATCGTCCAGACGGCTCCGCCGGCGAGGATCGGCGCCCCGGCCGACCCACCCGCCTTCCAGGCGGTGCTGAAGGAATTGCCATTCACCCGCAGCGCGTAGAGACCACTCGTGCAGGGCACATAGACGACAGGCGCCTGGTAGGCGAGCCCGCCAAAGGCGCCGCCCCCGCAGACGTCCTGGCTGAAGAGCTGGCCGCCGGTTCCACCGAGATGAGTCGTCGAGAGGATCAGCCCGAGCCCCTCCTTGCCGATGGCGAACATCCGGTTCCCTCCCAGCAGGGTCGGCCCGACGGAGCCCAGATCGGTATCGGCCCGGTTGAGCTCCGGGGAGTTGGAAGCCCGGTAGAAGCCGGTCTGCTTCAGCTTCGGCGAGAGGCGGATCACGCTGTTGCCGTAGTCGAATCCCGAAGTGGCGTCCCCGTTACCGGTGGCGACGAAGAGGCTGCCCGTCCTGTCGACGGCCGCCCCCGAGGGGGCCCAGATGGCCCCTTCGCGATGGACCCCCACGGTGAAGACCCGCCGTTTCGCCTTGCCGCGCGTCTTCACCGATACCACTCGGCCCTTGTAGTCCCCGCAGTCCCCCTCCAGGCCGCCGAACGGGACGTAGACGCGCCTCTTCGACACCGAAAGGGCCGAGCGCTGCTGATGGACCCGCGGATCGGAGCCGGGCGCGTCGATTTTCCGCTTCAGCCTGACCTTCCCGCTCCGCAGGCGGAGACCGAAGAGGACGTGGTGGTAGCCGCTCAGGAACGCGGTCACATAGAGCGTGTCCCCGGCGATCGCCGGCGTGCCGGTGATCCCGGTGACCGGCGAGATGTTGCCGCAGGGCAGGGTCGAGGCATCGACCGGCGGGCCGAGGTGGCGCTTCCAGGTGACGTGTCCGTTCCTGGCGTTGAGCGCGTAGACGGTGTTGTTCTCCGTCGCGGCGTAGACCCGGTTGCCGACCGCCAGCGGCTCCGCGTAGAGCGCCCCATCGAGCGGCCGGGACCAGGCGCGGTGCACCTGGCCGAGGGCCGGTGAGGTCCTATCGACACCGGTCCGGGCAAGGTTGGCGTGGTAGGTGGGCCAGTTGGCTGTGTGCCCGCGCTTCTTGGCGATGCCGGCCTGACCGGGGTCGGGGGTCACCGTCGCACTGGAGGGGTCCGGCTTCGCGCCCGAGCCGCAGCCGATCGCGGCGATCAGCGCCGACGTCATCAATGCACCGGCCACAGCTCGTGTCCGCATCATCTAGGAGTCTAGTTTGGACGGCTTCGCGATCAGACCCCGGCCACGAGCGGCCGCTACCGAGGCAGCGCCGGCGCGAGGATCCGATAAGCCTTGATCCCGAGGCCGAGCCGCTCGCGGTCCTCGGAGATCTGCGGGTCGAGGCCGGTCAGCTCCTTCACCCGCTCCAGGCGATAGGCGACCGTGTGGCGGTGGGCGAAGATCGCCCGCGCCGTCGCGTTCATGTTGCAGTCGCTCGCCAGGTACTCCTCGAGCGTGCCGAGCAGGTCCGAGCGGTACTGGTCGTCGTAGCGGACCAAAGGCTCGACGGTGTCGCGGTAGAAGCTCCGGACCTCGTCCGGATCGGAGATCAGCGCCCTGAAGAGCAGGCGGTACACCCCGCTCGCCGCGATCCCCTCCTCGAGTGCCTCGGCGATCTCGGGCTCTCGCGTGACCACGTCGAGGACCAGCTCCGCCTCCTTGATCGCCCGGTGGAGCTCTCCCGGATCGGGATAGAAGGAGGAGACGGCGGCCATCCCGAGCTTGCGGAGGCGATTGGCGATCCGGCCGGCGCCCTCGAGGGTCTTCTCGGGCGCGTCGTCGCCGCCGCGGGCCGGGAGGATCGCGTAGAGCCGACCGTCGGCCAGCTCTGCGAGCGAGCCCTCGTACTCGGCCTCGACGAGGGCGGTCGCGTGACTCGGGCTCGCGGACTCGATCTCGGCCACCAGCGCGATCGCCCCGCGCGCGAGGTCGCAGCCGAGGCGCGCCGCCTTGCTGGTGGTCTCCGCCGTCTCGATCTCCCGGGAGCGCAGCTCCTCGATCAGCCCGCCGCGCATCTTCCGCTCGGCCTCCTCGCGGGCATCCGCCACGGCGACCTCGGCGAGTGCCGCCAGGGCCGCCGCCCTCAGCACCTCGTCGCGATCGACCAGCACCGGCCCTTCGCCGCCGGCGGGATCGGACTCGAGCAGCAGCACCACCCCGACGATCCGTCCGCCGGCCTCGATCGAGCGCTCCAGGGCGATCGGGTCGGGCGTCGCGGCATCCGTCTCGGCGACCCGAGCCTTGGCGTACTCGGCGAGCCCATTGAGCTCGCCTCCGCGCGGGGCCCTCGCGGCGAGGCCGCGCGGCGGCAGGACGATCGCGACCGGGCCTCCGGCCTCGGCCGCTGCGAGATCGGCCACGCCCTGGAGGCCCTCGCCGTCGAGGACGGCCTCGATCATCCGGGTGCTGAGCTCGCGCACCTTCATTCGTCCCGAGCCGTGCCGGCGGCGATCTCCTCCTCACTGTGGCCCTGGAGCGCGACCTCGCCCTCCTCGCCGGTGCGGATGCGGATCGCCTCCTCCACGGGGAGGACGAAGATCTTGCCGTCCCCGACCTCGCCCGAACGCGCGTGCCTGATGATGGTCTCGACGACGGGCCCGGCGTCGCCGTCGTCGACGACCACCTCGAGCTTCAGCTTCGGGCGAACCGAGACCGTCAGGGACGATCCCCGGTAGGCCTCGACCAGCCCCTTCTGGCGGCCCGATCCCTTCACCTCCGAGATCGAGAGAGACGGGAAGCCCTTGTCGAGCAGCTCGGAGCGGATCGGCTCGAACGCCTCGTGGCGGATGAACGCTTCGATTTTCTTCACGGGCGACTCCCCCCGGGGTACCGGACAGGCTTTCGCCCGCCAACTTAGGCCCGCCCACGCACGCGGTCTTTGGCCCTCTGTCGAAAATCGGGAGCGGGGGTTGTTCCAGCCGGTCGAGAGTGCCGATCGTCACAACCAATCAGTTGGCTGCAAGACCTGACCCCTTCAGTCCTGGCTGGCTGGCCAGTCCGCGCTAGAGTCCGCTCATCGCCGGTCCACAGGAGGGAGCGAGCATGGCCATCGACACCGCCTCACAAACGGCGGCCACAAACACCGCCGCCGAGCGAGGGGCTTCCCGCGAGAGCTTCGAGGTGACCAACCCCGCCGACGGATCGGCGATCGCCAGCGTTCCGCTCGACGGGTCCACCGAGGTCGCCGAGACGGTCGCACGGGTCCGGGCCAGCCAGCCCGCCTGGGAGGCGCTCGGGATCAAGGGACGGGCACAGTGGATGTACAAGCTCCGGGACTGGATCCTCGACCACCAGGACGAGATCGCCGACACGATGCAGCGCGAGACCGGCAAGGTCCGCGGCGAGGCCGCCGGCGAGTCGGTCTACATCACCGACCTGATCAACTTCTACGGGAAGAAGGGCCACAAGTTCATCGGCGAGGAGAGGGTCCCGGCGCACTCGCCGCTGCTGAAGATCAAGAAGCTGAGGGTCCAGTACCGGCCCTATCCGGTCGTCGGAGTGATCAGCCCCTGGAACTACCCGCTGATCCTCTCGCTCGGCGATGCCATCCCGGCGATGATCGCCGGCTGCGCGGTGGTCATCAAGCCTTCGGAGATCACCCCCCTCGGCATCACCGGAATCATCGAGGCCTGGAAGAGCGAGATCGGCGGCCCGGACGTCTTCGACGTCGTCAACGGCATGGGCGAGACCGGATCCGCTCTCGTCGACGAGGTCGACTACGTCCAGTTCACCGGCTCCGACCGGACCGCGAAGAAGGTCCTCGCCCGGGCGGCCGAGACGCTCACTCCGGTGAGTGCCGAGCTCGGCGGCAAGGACCCGATGATCGTGCTCGCGAGCGCCAACGTAGAGAGGGCGGCCAACGCCGCGACCTGGGGGGCCTTCTCCAACGTGGGCCAGGTCTGTATCTCCGTCGAGCGCCTCTACGTCGAGGAGCCGGTCTACGACGAGTTCGTCCAGCGCTTCACCGAGGAGGTCCGCAAGCTCAAGCAGGGCATGGACGGCCGCGAGCACGGCAAGGACATCGGCGCGATGACCTTCCCACCACAGACGAAGATCGTCGAGGACCACGTCGAGGACGCCCGGAGCGCCGGGGCGACCGTCGTCACCGGCGGCCGGCGCGGCGAGGGGCCCGGCGACTGGTATCCGCCGACGGTGCTCACCGGCGTCGACCACTCGATGAAGGTGATGCGCGACGAGACCTTCGGGCCGGTCGTCGGGATCATGAAGGTGCGCGACGCCGAGGAGGCCGTGCGCCTCGCCAATGACACCCGCTACGGGCTCGCCGCCTCGGTGTTCGGCTCAAAGCGCGAGGCGGAGGCCGTGGCCCGCCGGCTCGAGGTCGGCACGGCCAACGTGAACGACGTGCTGGTCGGCTTCCTGGCCTCGGACGTCCCGATGGGCGGCTGGAAGGACTCGGGCATCGGCTTCCGCCATGGCGAATACGGCATCAAGAAGTTCGTCCGCCCCGAGTCGCTCGTGATCAGCCGCTTCGGCCAGAAGCGCGAGCCGCTCTACTTCCCGTACACGGCCAAGCGCCGCGACCAGCTGCGGAAGATCGCGAACTTCTTCGCCGCCCGCGACTGGCGGCGGCGCCTAGGGCGCGGCCGTCAGCTCTGAGTCGAGCCGCCTCGCCTCCTGCTCGAACCACTCCGAGACCAGCCGCAGCCAGGCGACCTCCGACCGCGTCCTGATCCGGACGTAATCGGCGTGCCGATCGCCGGCCACCCGGATCGCGTCCGCGACGCTGAGCTCACGATCACCCGCGCCGTCGCCGAGCAGCATCCAGTCGGCCCGGCCGCCGGGTCCCTCGTCCTCGAGGGCAAGTCTCGTCCCGTCGCTCATCAGCAGCGCCTTCGGCTCGCGGCCGCCGACCTGTAGTCCCTGCACTCCATTGGCTTCCATGTGCGTTCCCCTTTTCGGTTGGCTTGAGGGGCGAGTATGCGAGCACCCGCTAACACGGCGCTAAAGAACCGTTAACTGGACTCGAAACGGCCGCAGCCTGCGGGGGTGGGTTGGAAGTGGCTGCCGTTCCTTCAGGGGCCTAGCCGACCGGATCCTGGAGCGGATCCCCCACCTCGACACGGCCGGGATGCGTCACAAGCGCCCCGACTGCAAGGCATGCGTCGCGCTCGCGGGCAATCGTCCGAAGCACGCCCAGGTCGCTCTCGATGCCGCCGGGCTGCGGGCGCACCGTCATCACGCAACGCTCGATACGGACACCGACCTGGATCACGGCGTCGCCGAGCGCGACCTCCGATCCGATCAGCGAGTCCTCGCCTTCGCCTTCGAGCAGCACGTTGGACCGGAAGCGGCGCCGATCCCAGTTGCCGATCGTGGCGGTCGACACCAGCGACACCCGCGCGGCCGGCGAGTCGTGGAACGGGCCGGGAGCCCCCTCGAACAGCGCCCAGTCGCGCTCCCTCTCCTGTTCGAAGTCGACGACCGGGTTCTCGTAGCAGCGCGGCAGGTCCGCATCGAGCGACCGCAGCCTGACCGGTCTTCCCAGCCACACTGACAGCGCATCGTCGTTGCGCGCCGGCGAACCATCGGGCAGCGTGATTTCAACGCTTCCGTCTTCACGCAAGCGCGCCGATGCGAACAGCAGCTCGGGAACGCGGCGCGCGGTCAACCCGAAGCCGGTCTCGACGTCGTAGATCGCATACCGGCGGTCACCCTCGAGACCGTCGCGCGTCACCTCCGCTGAACCGAGTTGCTCGCCCTGCAGGGACTTGACCGGATAGCGCCACAGCTCCAATACGCGCATCGCGGCCACGCTAACCCATCCCTGGCGAGCCGCGCTACGAAGCGGGGACGAGCTCCTCGCGCAGCTGCTTGGCCGCCTGGACCATGTTGCGCAGGCTCCGCTCGGTCTCCGGCCAGCCCCGCGTCTTCAGGCCGCAATCCGGCGTGACCCAGAGCTGCTCGGGGCGCAGGGTGCGCGCCGCCTCATGGAGGAGCTCGGCCATCTCCTCGGCACTGGGCACCCTGGGGGAGTGGATGTCCCAGACGCCCGGCCCGAGGTCGTTGGTGAAGCCCGAGCGGTCCCAGTGGTGAAGCAGCTCCATGCGCGAGCGGGCGGCCTCGATCAGGGTGACGTCGGCGTCCATCTCCTGGATTTGTCCGAGGATGTCCCCGAAGTCCGAGTAACACATGTGGGTCTGGACCTGGGTCTCGTCGGCGACGCCCGAGGTCGTCACCCGGAAGCAGTGGATCGCCCAGCGCAGGTACTCGTCCCAGCCCTCCCGGCGCAGGGGCAGGCCCTCGCGGATGGCGGGCTCGTCGACGTGGACGATCGGGATGCCCGCCTGCTCGAGGTCGGCGACCTCGTCGCGGATCGCCAAGGCGAGTTGCTCGCACGTCTCCGAGCGGGGCTGGTCGTCGCGGACGAAGGACCACTCGAGCATCGTCACGGGGCCGGTCAGCATTCCCTTCATCGGCTTATCGGTCTTCGACTGGGCGTACGTGATCCACTCGACCGTCATCGGGGCCGGGCGGCTGACGTCGCCGAAGATGATCGGCGGGCGGACGTAGCGCGAGCCGTATGACTGCACCCACGCGTTCTCGGTGAAGATGAAGCCGAGCATCTGCTCGCCGAAGTACTGGACCATGTCGTTGCGCTCGGGCTCACCGTGGACCAGGACGTCGAGGCCGGTCTCCTCCTGGAAGCCGACGACCCGGTCGATCTCGGCGCGCATCCGCTCCTCGTACTCCGCGAGCTGGATCTCACCTTCGCGGAGCCGGCGCCGGGCGGTGCGGATCTCGTCGGTCTGCGGGAACGAGCCGATCGTGGTCGCCGGGAAGGCCGGCAGGCCGAGCTTCTGCCGCTGGAGCTGCTTGCGCTCGGCGAACGGGGTCTCGCGGCGGGCGTCCGCCTCGGTCAGGGCGGTGACCCGGTCCCGCACCTCGGGGGTTCGGGTGCGGTGGGACTCGCGGCGCGAGTCGCGAGCGCGATCGTTTGCGTCGAGCGCCTCCGCGATCGCCTCGCGGCCGTCGGCGACGCCCCTGGCCAGGGTCGCCACCTCGCCCACCTTCTGCACGGCGAACGCCATCCAGGACCGGGTCTCGTCGTCAAGATCGGCGTCCCCGCCGGCGGGTTCCGCATCGAGATCGATCGGCACGTGCAGCAGGGAGCAGCTGGTCGAGACCACGAGCTGAGCGGTTTGGCCGCGCAGGCCCTCGAGCGCGTCGAGGGAATGCTCGAGGTGGTTGATCCAGACGTTTCGGCCGTCGACGATTCCCGCGAACAGCCACTGATCTTCGAGGCCACCCTGGTCGGCGATGAACTGGGCGTTGTGCCGTCCACCGTGCTCGTGGACCGCCGGATCGAGCTCGTCCCCGTGGACGACACCGGTGAGGTCGAGGCCGACGCCCTCGATCGGCAGGTCTCGAAGCACGCCATAGGCGTCCCCGACGTGGTCGAAGTAGGTCTTCACCACGATGCGCGGGCGCTCGTGGACCTTGCAGAGCTCCTCGTAGGCGAGCCGCAGGGCGTCGAGCTCCTGCTCGGAGCGATCCTGGACGAAGCAGGGCTCGTCGAGCTGGACCCAGGTGGCGCCCTGCTCGGCGAGCTTCTCGATCACCTCGCCGTAGACCTCGACGAGCGGCTCGATGAGGTCGAGGGGGTTGAAGCCCTCGGAGACGCCGTCGGCCGGCTTGGAGAGCAGCAGGAAGCTGACCGGGCCGATCAGCACCGGGACGGTGTCGATCCCCGCCTCCTCCATCGCCTCGGCGTGCTCGTCGAAGGGCTTCGAGCTCGACAGCGAGAAGCTCGTCGCGGGGCCGAGCTCGGGGACGATGTAGTGGTAGTTCGTGTCGAACCACTTCGTCATCTCCATGGCGGTGACGTCGACGCCGTCCGCCTGGCGGCCGCGGGCCATCGCGAAGTACGTGTCGAGGTCGACCTCGCCCCCGGCCCACCCGTAGCGCTCGGGCACGGCGCCGAGCAGCGCGATCGTGTCGAGCACCTGGTCGTAGTAGGAGAAGTCGTTGGAGGGGATCAGGTCGATCCCGGCCCCCTGCATGAGCTTCCAGCTCTCGACCCGGATCGCCTTGGCCGTCGCGGCGAGCTCGTCGGGCGAGGACTGGCCGCGCCAATAGCTCTCGGTGGCGAACTTCAGCTCGCGGTTGCGGCCGATTCGCGGGAAGCCGGAGACGTTGGCAAGCGCCATGGTGCGAACCCTACCCAGCTACCCTGCTCGGCCATGCCTGAGCGCGACTACCTGGGGGCCGTGCGGGAGCGTGTCGTCGTCTTCGACGGCGGGATGGGCGCGACGCTCGAGCAATTCGACCTGACGCAGCAGGACTACGGCGGTCTCGAGGGCAAATGTCACGAGGCGCTCGTCCTCAATCGACCGGAGGTGATCGAGGGCGTGCACGCCTCGATGCTCGAGGCGGGCGCCGAGGTGCTCGAGACCGACACCTTCCAGGCCAGCCGGATCAAGCTCGGCGAGTGGGGCCTGGCCGAGCACACCGTGGAGATCAATCGCAACGCGGCCGAGATCGCCCGCAGGGCCGCCGGCGACCGGCGATTCGTGGCCGGATCGATCGGTCCCACCGGGTTCCTGCCCGCCAGCGACGATCCGACCCTCGGCGGCATCGGCTTCCGCGAGCTGGTCGAGGTCTTCGCCGAGCAGGCGCGCGGCCTGATCGAGGGCGGCGCCGACCTGATCATCATCGAGACGGCCCAGGACATGCTCGAGGTGAAGGCGGCGATCTTCGGGGCGCGCGAGGCCTTCAAGGAGACCGGCCGGACCCTGCCGATCCAGACCAGCGTCTCGCTGCTGCCGCAGGGCGGCAAGATGCTCCTCGGCACCGACATCGCCTCGGTGCTGACCACTCTGGCCGCGCTCGACGTCCAGGTGATCGGGCTGAACTGCTCGACCGGTCCCGAGGACATGCGCGATGCGATCCGCTACCTCGGCGAGAGCTCGCCGCTTCCCGTCCACTGCATCCCCAACGCGGGACTGCCCCTCCAGGGGCCCGACGGCGAGACCATCTTCCCCGAGGAGCCGGAGCCGCTCGCCGCGACTCTCGGCGAGTTCGTCGAGCGCTACGGCGTCGGCATCGTCGGCGGCTGCTGCGGCACCACGCCCGACCACATCCGAGCGATCCGCGAGCGAGTCGAAGGCCGCACCCCCGGCGAGCGGCCGGCGTCCGGGCCGACCCAGGTCGCCTCGATGATGACCGCCACGCAGCTCGTCCAGGAGCCGCGCCCCACCCTGGTCGGCGAGCGCGTCAACTCGCAGGGCAGCCGCAGGGCCAAGGAGCTCCTGCTCGCCGACGACTACGACGGCATCGTCCAGGTCGCCGAGGACCAGGTCTCCGGGGGCGCCCACGTGCTCGACCTCTGCGTGGCGCTGACCGAGCGCTCCGACGAGGACGAGCAGATGCGCCAGGTCGTCGAGCGGGTCTCGCTGACGCAGCCCGCCCCGATCCAGATCGACTCGACGGAGCCCGAGGTGATCGAGGCTGCGCTCGAGCAGATCCCGGGCAGGCCGGTGGTCAACTCGATCAACCTCGAGGCCGGCCGGGACAAGCTCGACCGGGTCGTCCCGCTGGCGAAAGCCCACGGCGCCGCGCTGATCGCCCTGACGATCGACGAGGAGGGGATGGCGAAGACCGCCGAGCGCAAGGTCGAGGTCGCCAAGCGGATCCGGGATCTCTGCTGCGATCAGCACGGGCTCGATCCCGAGGCCCTGATCTTCGACGCGCTCACCTTCACGCTCACCACCGGGGACGAGGAGTGGCGGCCGTCGGCGGTCGAGACGATCGAGGGCATCAGGCGGATCAAGGCCGAGATCCCGCACGTGAAGACGTCGCTGGGGGTTTCGAACGTGTCCTTCGGCGTCTCTCCCCACGCCCGCGCCGCGCTCAACTCGGTCTTCCTGCACCACTGCGTGGAGGCGGGGCTCGACCTGGCGATGGTCAATCCGAACCACATCACTCCGTATATGGAGATTCCCGAGGAGGAGCGCGAGCTCACCGACGATCTGGTCTTCAATCGCCGAGACGACGCGCTGGAGCGCTTCATCGCCCACTTCGAGGAGAAGGGCGAGCACGCCGAGGAGGCGGCCGGCGATCCGACCGAGGGGATGGAGCCCGAGGAGGCTCTCCACTGGCAGATCCTGCACCGCAAGAAGGATGGGGTCGAGGACTGGATCGATCGCGCGGTGGAGAAGATCGGCGCCGTCCCCACCCTCAACACGGTCCTACTCCCCGCGATGAAGGAGGTGGGCGACAAGTTCGGCGCCGGCGAGCTGATCCTCCCCTTCGTGCTGCAGTCGGCCGAGGTGATGAAGCGCGCCGTCGCGCAGCTGGAGAACTACCTGGAGCGCATCGAGGGCCACACCAAGGGAAAGGTCGTGATCGCGACCGTGTTCGGCGACGTGCACGACATCGGCAAGTCGCTGGTCAACACGATCCTCACCAACAACGGCTACACCGTTGTCGACCTCGGCAAGCAGGTCCCGGTCGACGTGATCATCAACTCGGCGGTCGAGGAGGAGGCCGACGCGATCGGCCTCTCGGCGCTGCTCGTCTCGACGTCGAAGCAGATGCCGGCGGCAGTGCAGGAGCTGCACTCCAAGAAGCTCGACTTCCCGGTGCTGATCGGCGGCGCCGCGATCAACCGCGACTTCGGCCGCCGCATCCTCTATCCGGGCGGCAAGGACTCGGACGAGATCTACGAGCCCGGCGTCTTCTACTGCAGGGACGCCTTCGTCGGCCTCGACACGATGGACGAGCTGGTCGACGCCGAGAGGCGGACCGCGCTGGTCGACAGGGTTCGCCGGGAGGCGGAGGACCTGCGCGCGAAGGGTGAGAAGGCGGACACCGGCCCGCCGACCACTGACGACAGCGTCCGCTCGCCGGCCCGCACCGACGTCGAGATTCCGGAGCCGCCGTTCTGGGGGGTCCGCGAGGTCGAGGTCGACCTCGACGACGTCTTTCCGCATCTCGACCGCCACGTCCTCTTCAAGCTCCACTGGGGCGGCCGCGGCAAGAAGGGCGAGGAGTGGCGCCAGATCGTCGAGGGTCATGACGGCGAGGAGGGCTTCGCGCCCAAGCTCGAGCGCATGTGGCGCGAGCAGGACTACCTCCATCCGCGCGCTCGGCTCGGCTACTTCCCGGTTGCCGCGGACGGGAACGAGCTGGTGGTCTTCGACCCCGAGGATCACGAGCGTGAGATCGAGCGTCTGGTCTTCCCGCGCCAGCCGCGCCACGACCGCATCTGCCTGGCCGACTTCTTCCGTCCCTTGCGGAGCGGAGCGAAGCAAGGTTCAAGTGGTGCTGACTCAGGGGAGCGCGACGTGGTCGCGTTGCAGGGAGTCACGGTCGGGCCGGAGGTGACCGAGCGAATCGAGCGGCTCGAGCGCGACGGCGAGTTCGCCGAGCAGCTCTTCACCCACGGCCTCGGTGTGCAGGCGGCGGAGGGACTTGCCGAGTGGCTGCACTCGGAGGTGCGCGAAGAGCTCGAGATCGCGCCCGACCAGGGCCGCCGCTACTCCTGGGGCTACCCGGCCTGTCCCGACCAGTCCGAGCATCAGAAGGTCTGGCGCCTGCTCGACCTGGACGAGATCGGAATGAGCCTCTCGGACGGCTTCGCGGTGATGCCGGAGCAGTCGACCGTGGCGATCGTGGCCCACCATCCGCAGGCGGTCTACTTCGGGATGAAGTCCGGATCCGTCCCCAAGGAGAGGGCTCCCGACGAGGTGATCGCCGGCACCGAGCGCGGCGGCGAGGCCGTCAGCGCCTAGCGCCCCGGCTTACGACGCTTTGCTTACCACCAACGAGATCCTCACCGGCCTCGGGCTCGTGGTCGTGCTGGCGATCGCCTGCCAGCTTGCGGCCGCGCGCCTGCGGCTGCCGGCGATCGTCCTGCTGCTCCCGGCCGGCTTCGTCGCCGGCATCCTCACCGACGACGTAAATCCAACCAGCCTGCTCGGGGGAGCGTTTCAGCCGTTCGTGTCCCTGGGGGTCGGCCTGATCCTCTTCGAGGCAGGACTCAGGCTCCGCTTCCACGAGCTGACCGGCGGGGTCCGGCGCGTCGTCCTCAGGCTGATCTCGGTCGGCACGATCCTGACGCTGGCGGGCATCTCGGTCTCGGTCAAGTTGATCTTCGGGCTCGACTGGGGGGTCTCGATCGTCACCGGTGCGATCCTGGTCGTCTCCGGCCCGACGGTCGTCCTCCCCCTGCTCGCCTATGTCCGGCCCAGCGAGACCGTGCGGTCGGTGCTCAAGTGGGAGGGCACCCTGATCGACCCGATCGGCGCCCTGCTCGGGGTGATCGCCTTCACCGCGGTCAAGGCCGGGGCGGGCGGGGACCGGCCGTTCCATCCGGGCGAGCTGACAGCAAGCCTCGCCGCCGGGCTGCTCGTCGGCGCGGCGGCCACCGCCGTCCTCTGGCTGCTGCTGCGCGGGCTCCAGCGAACCACCCCGAGACAGGCCATACCGGCGGCCCTGATGTGCGTCGCCGCGGCCCTCGTCGCCGGCGACCTGATTCGAGAGGACGCCGGCTTCGTCGCCACGACGACGATGGGGGTCGCGATGGCGAACCAGCGCCGCCTGGACGTCTCGCGGATCCTCGAGTTCCACGGGACCGTCGTCAACCTCCTGATCGGGATCCTCTTCGTGCTGCTCTCGGCGTCGGTGTCGCCCTCGCAGCTGAACGGCATCCTCGGCGAGAGCCTGGCGCTGATCGCGATCATGGTCCTCGTCCTGCGACCGATCGACGTCGCGCTCGCGACCTGGCGCTCTCCCCTCACCCGCGCCGAGCGGGCCTTCGCCGCCTGGATGGCTCCGCGCGGCATCGTCGCCGCGGCGACCGCGTCAGCGTTCGGGTTGGAGCTGGCCAACTCCGGGGTCGGCGGCGCGAGCAAGATCCTGCCCATCGCCTTCGTGGTGATCTTCGGGACGGTGGTCCTCTACGGCCTGACGGGGGGCCCCGTGGCTCGCCTGCTGGGCGTCGCCGGCGCGGGAGAAACGGTCGTCCTGATCGTCGGCGGGCATCGCTGGGCTCGGGAGATCTCGAAGGCGCTGCAGGCCGCAGGTCTGGGTGTGCGGCTGTGGACGGGCGACCCCGAGGAGCAGCGGGCCGCGAAGGATGCCGGCCTGAACGCCGGAACCGCGCAGCTCGGTGTCGACCTCGAGACGCGCGAAGCCGAGCTCGAGGAGGTGAGCACGGCGCTGATCCTGACCGAGAGCGACGACTTCAACGCGCTGGCGGCGTTCGAGCTGCGCCAGGAGCTCGGCAGCGGGCACGTCTACCGGCTGGCTCCCGCGACCCCCGAGCTCGAGCTGGTCCCGGCCTACGCCGAGGGTGGGCTGCTGTTCGACGAGCGCCTCACCTATCCCGAGCTCAGCAGACGGTTCGAGGCGGGCGCCGGGATCGTCGAGCTGCCGGATGGGGCCGGGGCCGACCCAGGATCTCGCGAGAACGTGATCCCCCTCTTCATGGTCGACGCCGACGGCGGCCTGGAGGTCGTCACCGCCGGCACCGGGATCGAACCGGGCGCCGACGCGCGGCTGCTCTGCCTGACAGATCAGGTATGACAATATGACCTATTGAGCCTGGCCCGCCAGCGGGCCGGGGATCTCGAGCTTGAGGAGAGTGAGATGGCGGTCGCGGTTGAGCAGAAGCAGGACCTTCTGATCGGCGGGGATTGGGTCGGCGCAAAGTCCGGACGGGAATGCGAGCAGACCAACCCCTACTCCGGCGACGTGGTCGGGCAGGCCGCGGCGGCCGGGCCGGACGACGTCGACCTCGCGGTCAAGGCCGCGCAGGGCGCGGTCGAGGCCTGGGGCTTCGGTCCGCCGGCCGCGCGCCGGGAGATCCTCACCAAGGCGGCCGACCTGATCTCCGAGCGCGCCGAGGAGATCGCCGGGATCGTCACCGAGGAGACCGGCGGCACCTTCGGCTGGGGGATGTTCAACTGCCAGCTCGCCAGCGGGATGATGCGCGAGGCCGGCGCCCAGGCCTATGCGGTAACCGGTCAGGTGATTCCCTCCGACATCCCCGGCGCCATGGCGCTCGCCCGCCGCCAGCCCGCCGGAGTCGTGGTCGGGATCGCGCCGTGGAACGCGCCCGTGATCCTCGGCACGCGCGCAATCGCAACGCCGCTCGGCTACGGCAACACGGTGATCCTGAAGGGCTCCGAGCTCTGCCCGCGGACCCACGCGCAGATCGTGCGCTGCGTCCAGGACGCCGGAGCGCCGGAGGGCGTCATCAACTACCTGACCAATGACCCCGGCGACGCCGCCGACGTGGTCGAAGCGCTGATCGCGCATCCGGGCACCCGGCGGATCAACTTCACCGGCTCCACCAAGGTCGGGAAGATCATCGCCGAGAAGTGCGGCGCGAATCTGAAGAAGTGCCTGCTCGAGCTGGGCGGGAAGGCGCCGATGATCGTGATGGCCGACGCCGATCTCGACGAGGCGGTGAACGCGGCCAACTTCGGGGCGTTCATGCACTCCGGCCAGATCTGCATGGCGACCGAGCGGATCATCGTCGACAGCAAGGTGGCCGGCGAGTTCACCGACGCCCTGGTGGCGAAGGCGGGCGCGATGACGGTCGGCGACCCGACCAACCCGGAGACGATGATCGGACCGCTGATCAACAAGGCGTCGGTCGAGCACGTCACCGAGCTGGTCGAGGACGCCAGGGCGAAGGGGGCGGAGATCAAGACCGGCGGCGAGGCCGACGGCCCCTGCTTCCCGCCGACCGTCCTCACCAAGGTGACGCCCGAGATGCGGGTCTACTCGGAGGAGTCGTTCGGGCCGATCGTCCCGATCCTGGAGTACTCGGACACCAGCGAGGCGATCGCGACTGCGAACGACACCAACTACGGGCTCTCGGGCGCGGTCTTCAGCCGCGACATCCCGACCGCCCTCGACGTCGCGCAGCGGATCGAGAGCGGGATCTGCCACGTCAACAACTCGACCGTCCACGACGAGCCGCAGATGCCGTTCGGAGGAGTCAAGGAGAGCGGCTGGGGGCGGTTCGGCGGCAGCGCGGCGCTGGAGGAGTTCACCGACATCCACTGGACGATGATCGCGGGGAAGCCGCGCGAGTACCCCATCTAGTGGCGTGAAGGCCGCGCGGCGACTGATCGAGCTGGCCCAGAGCGAGGGCGTCGACCGCGTCTTCGGCAACCCGGGCACCACAGAGCTGCCCTTCATGGACGAGCTCGCGCGGGTGCCGGAGTTCCACTACTTCCTCGGGCTGCACGAGGGCACAGCGGTCTCGATGGCCGACGGCTACGCTCGCGCGACCGGCCGGCCCTCGTTCCTCAACCTGCACATCGCGGCCGGCCTCGCCCACGGCCTGGCGAACATGCTGAACGCGCGGCGGGCCCGCACGCCGATGGTGGTCACCGTCGGGCAGCAGGACCGCCGCCACCTGATCCACGACCCGATGCTCGGCGGGGACCTGCTCGCCCTCGCCCAAGGAGCCTTCAAGGACGCGGTCGAGGTCAGCCAGGTCGCCGACCTGCCGACGCTGATGCGGCGCGCCTTCCTGCTCGCCCAGACGCCGCCGACCGGGCCGGTGATGGTCTCCATCCCCGTCGACGTGCTCGAGGAGGAGTGGGACGATCCGCTCCCGGCACGCACCGACGTGCGCGAGCTGGGCGTCGCCGAGGGAGTGGACGATCTCGCCGAGGCCCTGCTCGGCGCCGGCGCGCCGGCGATCGTTGCGGGCGACGGCGTCGGCCGGTCGGGCGCCGTCGAGAATCTGGTGGCTCTGGCGGAGTCTCTCGGCGCGACGGTCTTCCATGAGCCGATGTACGACTGCGTCGACTTCCCCGCCACCCACCCCCTCTCGGCCGGGATGCTGCCGCCCGTCGACGCGCTGATCCAGGAGAAGCTCGCCAAGCACGACGCCGTCTTTCTGGTCGGCAGTCACGCCTTCTCGGCCCACTACTTCACCGAGGCGACCCCGATCCCCGACCGGACCCGGATCCTTCAGCTCGACTCCGACCGGACCGAGCTCGGGCGCAACTACCCGGCCGAGATCGCGCTCCAGGGCGGCATCGGCCCGACGATCAGGGCGCTCACCCGGCTGACGGCGGGGCATTGCCCCGAGGCCGAGGCCCGGATCGCGGCCGCGAGGAGCGAGCACGGCGACCGCTCCCGCCCGAGCTCCCCGCCGCCCTCGAGCGGAGAGCGGATGGACGCAACGGCGGCCGCCGAGGCGCTGGTCGCGGGCCTGCCCGAGGACACGGTCATGCTCGAGGAGGCGATCACCACGGGCCTCGAGGTCCGCCGCGTCTACGCGGCCGATCGCCCGGGCAGCTATCACCACTCCGTCGGCGGGGCCCTGGGCTGGGCCCTCGGCGCCGGGATCGGCGTGAAGATGGCAGAGCCGGACCGCCCGGTCATCTCGGTCGTCGGCGACGGGACGGCGATGTACACGATCCAGGGCCTCTGGTCCGCTGCCCACTACGACGTACCGCTCGTCCTCGTGGTGATGAACAACCGCGAGTACGCCGCCTGCAAGCGGGGCATCGCTCGCGTCGTCGCCGACGGCGGCGACCGCTACGTCGGCATGGACCTGACCGATCCCGAGATCGACTTCACCGGCCTCGCCCGCTCACTCGGCGTCGAGGCGCGATCGGCCGAGAGCACCGAGGAGCTCTCGGCCGCGGTCCCGGAGGCGCTCGCCTCAGGCCGGCCCACCCTGATCGACGCCGCGGTCGCGGGCACCCGCGACGCGCCGTCGGGCAGGCCGGCCGAGCACTACGCGGCGGATCGCTAGCGCCGCGCAAGCGCATGGCGGGCGCTTATGGCCCCCGCCGGGGTTGCCGATATCTCCCCCGTGAGAGGTCAATCCGACGGCGAAGGCACCTGGCTGTGCCCGACGGACTTCGATCGGGCGCGGATGCTCGACATGGAACAGCGGCTTCAGGGCGCTCGCATGGTGTTGTTCGGCTCCCTCTTCGTTGGCTTCGCGATCTCCGTCCCGTGGGTCGGATGGTGGCCGGTGGCGCTGGTCGCGCTGCAGGTCGTCATCTACAGGCTGCTCAAGCCCGTGATCGAACGAAGCGCGCGGCCCGAGTACACGATCGCGCTGATCGTCACCACCGCCCAGCTCGAGGTCGGGGTCGCGGTGGCCCTCACCGGCGGACCGGATAGCCCCGCGCTGCTGGTGTTCCTGCTCGGGGTCGTCGGCCTGCCCGTGCGCTTCGGGACCATGCGGCCGATCGCGGCCGGGGTGCTGCTGACCGAGGCCGCGATCTTCGCTTCCACCGTCGGCGTCGATCCGGCTGGGTTCGCCGACAATCCGACGCCGACGATCGTCACCGCCGCCGCCTGCGTCGGCCTCGCCGCCTTCGCGTACGCGCTGATGCGGGCTGAGTCGCAGATGCGCACCGAGTCGATCGTGGACGAGCTCACCGGGCTGCCCAACCGCCGGGGGATGGAGGCGAGCGTCGGGAACCTGATCGGGTATGCACAGCGAAGCGAGACGCCGCTCGCGCTGATGATGTGCGACCTGGACTGGTTCAAGTCGATCAACGACCGGCACGGCCATCAGCGGGGCGACACGGTCCTGGTCGAGACTGCCGACGCGATCCGCCGCGCGCTGCGACCGACCGAGCAGGTCTACCGGGTGGGCGGCGAGGAGTTCCTCGTCGTGGTCCCCGGCTGCGACGTCGACAGCGCTGTGGCGGTCGCCGAGCGGGTGCGCATGGCGATCGAGTCGGCCCAGCCTGGCGGAATGCCGGTGACCGCGTCCGTCGGGCTGAGCGCCGGAGTGGGGCCTGAGATCGACTTCGACGAGCTGTTCAGGGCCGCCGACGAGGCACTCTACGAGGCGAAGCGCGCCGGGCGCAACCGGATCGCGCCCGAGGCCGCCGTGGCCATCGGGTGAGCGATTCGCTGCCTACCGGAGCAAGTCCAGACACTGATCGACGCCGCCGTGGCGGGGAGGCGGAGCTTCACGCGGTAGTGGGGGCCGAGGGGCTGACCTCGGTTACGGGCAGGCCGACCTCGCTCCTCACGCGCGCTGCGACCTCCGTGGCCGACTCCCATCCCCTCTCGCCGCGGGACAGCATCACGACCTCGTTCGGGCCGAACTCCCGCAGCCCGTCGAGGACCGCTTCCATCGGCCCGGCGACCTCGGCGCGCCCTGTCGCCTCCACGCCCGCGGCGCGGAGCAGCTGGAGCGCCGCATCCATGCGCTTCGTCGCGAGCTCCAGCTCAGAGTCGACGTCGTCGGTCAGATCGCGCAACCTGGATGCAGCGACCACCGGCGCGACGATCATCGCCTCCGTCGCCGTCCGCTCGGTGCGCCGGCAGACCTCTTCGCAGAGCGCCGGATTCTCGAGCCCCTGATTGGCGACCACCAGCACCCGGTGTCGCGGACCGGCTGGGGCGCGGGTGACTCCCAGCGTCGGGGGCGGGCCGTTGACGCCACGGATCGCGAACAGGAACATCGGGATCCAGACGGCTATCGCGACGATGATGCCGGCCACGGGCCCCGCGAACCGAAACACCGCGAGGCTGATCGCGAGCACCAGGAAGGTGTAGAGCGTGGCCGGGATCCCGACGAGGTCGGAATCGAGCCAAGCGGAGATTCGTGCCTTCCAGCCGCCGCGGTCGTTCATGCGTGAGAGCCATGCTCGCAACCCAGACCTCGCCTGGCATCCGTGCTAACCGCGTAATGGCGCAGCGAAGGTCCGGCCGCCCTGCTCCTGTTGACCCGGCCACCCCGGCGGCAATAGCATCGCTGCATCCCGAGCACCCCGGCCGGGATCCCGACGAGGAGGACGTGGTGGGAGAAGGCGGACAGCAGATGACGGCGCTGGTCGTCGAAGCCAACAGCCCCATCGACAACCGCATCAAGTCCGGGAAGCAGAGCCTCGGCGCGCTGCGGACCCTGATCGACGGGCCCGATCCGATCTTCGCCGGGGGATGGTTCAAGCTGGACCGGGACCACTGGCCGGTGACCGGCATGGAGCTGCCGGTCACGATCGACCCGGCCGACCCGGCGGGATTCGAGGTGCTCTGGGACGCGGTGCCGGGCATCGAGCAGCGGGTCGCGGCCAACGACCCGACCCTCGCGGACCCACTCGGGACCCACAGGAGGACGATGGCGGTGCTGCACGCCTCGGGCGTTACGCCGCACCTGCTGAGGCTTCCGGACGGGCGTCGCGTGCAGCAGGACCCGCAAGGGGTCGCCCTCGCGACCGAGGCCGCCGCACTCGCAGCGGGGGGCGACGACCATCTGGAGGCGCTTCGCCAGTCGGTCGAGCGGGCGGCCGAGTCACCCGCCCCGAGCGGCAAGAGTCGGGCCGTGGTCCTGATCGCGACCAGCGAGGTCACCGTCCGCAACACGGGCGTCGACCGCAACACCTACTCGAGGGATCGTCACGGCAGGCACGCCGCGGTGCTGGCGGTCAATCCGCCGGGGAGCGCTCCGTACGCGGTCTTCAAGCCGAAGTTCAAGCACCCGAGCGGAAAGGGCGTCGCCGGGGTGGGCCTGCCCGCCCTGGTCTCATCGACCGACCCCACTGACGTCGAGGTGCTCTGGAAGGAGGTCCCGTCCATCAAGGAAGCGAACCGGCAGACGGCGGCAACCGCGACGCAAGACGCGCGGAGCCTGAAGGAGTTCACGCAGGGGGTCGCGTCGCCCCCGCCCCCGGCGCAGGCCGCTCCTCGCCGCGGCGCGGCCGCGATGCCGCAGATTCCCCCCAACATGCAGGCGATGATGGCTCAGAACGCAAAGGCGGCGCTGGCCTTCACGAAGGACCCGGGGATGCGGAAGCTGCTGATCGAGCAGTACCGGGCCGCCGGCATCGAGATCGACGAGGAGGACCTCGCCGGGTAGCGGTTCGCTGCTAGCGCAGCGAGGTCCAGACGCTCTTCTTCTCGGTGTAGAGCTCGATCGCGTCCTTGCCCATCTCGCGGCCCCAGCCGCTCTGCTTGAAGCCGCCCCAGGGGGCGACGGCATCGACCGGGTTCGCCATGTTGATCCAGATCGTGCCGGCCCTGATACCCGCGGCGAGGCGGTGGGCCCGGGCGACGTCCCGGGTCCAGATCGAGGCGCCGAGGCCATAGTCGGTGTCGTTGGCGCGCGCGATCAGCTCGTCCTCGGACTCGTACGGGAGGATCGAGACCACCGGGCCGAAGATCTCCTCGCGGGCGATCTTCATCTGGTCGGAGACCTCGTTGAAGACAGTCGGCTTGTAGAAGAAGCCCTTCTCCAGGTCGCCGTCGGCGCGCTCGCCGCCCGTGACGAGCTTGGCGCCCTCCTTCTGGCCGGACTCGACGTAGCCATGAACCCGGTTCAGGTGCTCCTCGCTGACCAGCGGGCCGAGCTCGGTCGACTCCTCGATGCCCGGGCCGAGCTTCATCGACTGTGCCGCGCCGGCCGCCTTCTCCGCGAACTCGTCGGCGCGCTTCGCGTCGACGAAGAAGCGGGCGTAGGCGACGCAGACCTGCCCGGCGTTGAGGAAGGCGCCCTGCAGGTTGCCGCCGACCGCGGCATCGATGTCGGCGTCGTCGAGGATCACGGTCGGCGCCTTGCCGCCCAGCTCCAGGCTGACCCGCTTCAGGTTGCCGGCGGAGGCGCGGACGATCTCGCGGCCGACCTCGGTGGAGCCCGTGAAGGAGATCTTGTCGACGTCGTCGTGGTTGGCCAGCGCCTGGCCGACGGAGGGTCCGCCGGTGACGACGTTGATCGCGCCGTCGGGGATCCCCGCCTCCTGGATCAGCTCGACGAGGCGCAGGGTGGTCAGCGAGGCCTGCTCGGCCGGCTTCACCACCGCGGTGTTGCCGCAGGCGAGCGCCGGGGCGATCTTCCAGCTCGCGATGTTCGTCGGGAAGTTCCAGGGGATGATCAGCGCGCAGACGCCGATCGGCTCACGCAGCGTGTAGTGGAAGACGCCGGGGATCGAGACCGGCGGGGTCTCGCCCTCGATCTTCGTCACCCAGCCGGCGTAGTAGCGGAAGTGCTCGGCGACGCCGGGGATCACGACCTTCGACACCCCGATCGGCTTCCCCTGGTCTTGGGTCTCGAGCTCGACCAGCTCGGCCATGTTCTCGTCGATCAGCTCCCCGACCCGCCACAGCAGCTGGGCCCGAGCGGCGGCGGGCATTCCCCGCCACTCATCTGACTCGAAGGCTGCTCGCGCCGCGCCGACCGCCGCGTCGACGTCCTTCTCCGTCCCCTCGGGGACGGTTGCGTGCGGCTGCCCGGTCGCCGGATCGAGGCTCTCGAAGGTCTTGCCGTCCGAGGATCCCTGCCACGAGCCGCCGATCAGCATCTTCTTCTCGTCCAGCTTGCCCTTTGTCGCCGTCGCCATCTCAGGTCCCTTCTCTAGTTAGGTCAGCTTCGCCGCCATGCCGCGGGCGATCTTGTGGGCCGCGGCCTCGATCGTGATCATCGGGTTGACGCCCAGCGCCGTCGGCAGGATCGCGCCGTCGACGACGAAGAGGTTCTTCACGTCCCATGCCTCGCCGGTCGGATCGCAGACCGAGCTCTCGCGGGTCCCGCTCATGTGCGCGGTCCCCATCAGGTGGAACGAGCCCAGCGTCACCTGCGCGGGGCCCCAGCCGTGGTCGTCTGCGGCCTTCAGCATCTGCTCCCGGCCGCCGTTGCCCGGGTCGTAGGAGACCCAGCCCGCATGTGAGGTGTAGATCCGGCGCGCACCGCTCGCCTCCAGGATCTGGGTGAGCCCATCGAGGCCCTTGCGCATGACCGCGCGGTCGAAGTCCGAGAGGTTCCAGACCGGGGCGGGCAGGCCGTCGGGCCCGACCACGACCTCCCCGGCGTCGCGGGCGCGCTGGAGGATCCCGTAGCCGCCGGTGTAGCGGAGGCCCTGCATCAGCTCGGCGCTCTGCCCGGCGCCGCGCCAGGGAGCGAAGACCGCGAGGTCGGAGGGGTGTGCGGAGGCGTGCATGTACTTGACGCCATACCCCTCCCCCATGTCGAGGAACTCGTCGCAGAAGGTGGAGCCGAAGACGCCCGTCCACGGCAGGACCTCCTCCTCGAACATCGCCCACACCAACAGGACCGGGTGGATCATCAGGTTCTTGCCGACGTTCGGGTTGTCGAGGCCGGAGCGGATCAGCAGCGCGGGGGTGTTGATCGCCCCGGCCGCGGCCGCCACCGCACGGGCGCGAACGGTCAGCTTGTGCCCGTCGGCCGTGGTCGCCTCGACGCCCCTCGCCTCACCCCCCTCGATCATCACCCTCTCGACCGGCGCGTTGACGACGATCCGCGCGCCCTCGTCGTAGGCGTCCTGGAGCCAGGTCTTGAAGGTGGACTGCTTGGCGCCGAGCGGGCAACCGTAGTGGCACTGCCCGCAGATCTCCTCGTCGCAGCCGACCGCGTTCCGCTGCATCACCTGGGAGTCCCAGCCGAGCTTCGCCAGGCCCTCCCGGAAGCGGACGTCGCGGAGCGAGGGCATGCTGTTCTCCGGGTTGACGTGGATTCGGTCCCAGACCACGTCGAGGCTGTCGTCGAACTCCTTCCCGGCCCACTCGTCGAGGCCGAAGCGGTCCGTCCAGTCGCGTCGAACGTGGTCGGGCGGCCGGAAGCACCAGGTGTAGTTGACGGTGGTGCCGCCGCCCAGGCAGTAGCCGGCTAGCAGGCCGATGCTCTGGTCCGGGGTAGGGACGCCGCCCCCGCCGAGGTAGAGCTTTACGTAGCCGTCGAGCTCGGCGCCGTCGAAGTCCTCCTCGCTGAGGTAGTCGCCTGCCTCGATTACGACGACATCGAGGCCCTCCTTGGCCAGCACCCCGGCGGCCGTGCCGCCACCGGCCCCCGAGCCGACGATCACCACATCGCAGTCGAGCTCGGTGTCCTCGCTGATCTCCAGCGGCTTGATCGTCTTCGGCGGGGCGTCCTTCAGCTTCCCGTGCGGTCCCGGGTAGCCGATCGCCTCATCCACCGGGTTCGGGCCCTCGCCCTGCCAGGGCATCGAGTAGTACATGACCATCGTCAGCTTGCGCAGGGCCTGGAAGGCGGCGCGACGTGTGACGTCCTCGGAGTCGCACCAGGAGAGCAGGGCCCGCTCGCGCTCGTCCTGGGGCAGGGAGGCGAACCCCTGGTCCCAGCCCTCGATCAGCCCGGCGAATCCGTCGCGGACGTCGGCGCTCGGGTTGGCGCCCATCGCACCGAGGATCACGTCGGGGACGTGCAGGTCGGTGGCCGACGGCAGGCCGTTCTCCCCGGGAACGAAGGTGTCGCAGATCGCGTCGAGGCTGCGGCGGCCGCCCTCGCTGAGCGTGATCGTCACTCCAACTCTCTCCTCCTGGAAGGCCTCTCGGGCGCCCCAAGTCAAATTATCAGACTATTGCCGGGCGACTGCCGAAGAACACGGTCATCCGGGGTCGCCGCTTCTCTACGCTGAGGCGATGCCGCTTGATGCGGAGGGGGCACGACGCTTCTACGACCGGATCGGGCGCGGTCAGGACAGCCAGCGCTTCTACGAGGACCCGGCCACGCACCGGCTCGCCGGCCCCGCCCGGCTAGCCGGTGCGGATCGCGTCTACGAGCTCGGGTGCGGAACCGGTCGCTACGCGGACTGGCTGCTCGGCGCGGTGCTTCGGCCCGAGGCCGTTTATCTGGGCGTCGAGATCAGCCCGGTGATGGCCCGGCTCGCCGGGGAACGGCTCGCCCGCTTCGCGCCGCGAGCGGAGGTGGTCCTGATCGATCCCCCCGGCCGGACACTGCCCGGGGAGCCGGGGTCGTTCGATCGATTCGTCGCCAACTACGTCTTCGACCTGCTCGGTACCGGCGACGCACAGGCTCTGCTGGCGGAGGCGCACCGCCTGCTCGCCCCCGACGGCCTGCTCTGTGCCGTCAGCCTGACACCCGGCCCTACGCCGATCAGCGGGCTGGTGTCCGCCGCCTGGGGCGCGATCGCCACTCGCCGGCCCGCCCTGGTCGGCGGCTGCCGCCCAATCGAGCTCACTGCCCTGCTCGATCCGTCTCGGTGGATCGTGACCCACGACGAGGTCGTGACGAGCTGGGGAGTCCCCTCGGAGGTCCTGGTCGCCAGGCGCCTCGAGCCGGCCGGGGCGGCCGACGGTCCGTGATTCGCGATCAGCTCCCCTCGACCAGGTCGCGCAGCCCGTCCAGGTCGTAGGAGAGCTCGCCGGCCTGGAGCTTGGCGCGCTTGACCCGCTCGCGCTCCGCCCGCTGACGCGAGGCCTCGAGCACCTCGTCCACCCTGTCCTGGCCTACCACGGCGACCCCGTCCTCGTCGAGGACGAGGACATCGCCAGGGACGATCGCCGCCCCGCCCACCTCGACCTGCTCGTCCAGCGCTCCGATCTCCTCCTTGACGGCGCCGCGAACCCGCACCCAGCGCGCCCAGATCGGCAGGCCGAGCTCGCGCAGGTCCTCGACGTCGCGGACCGAGGCATCGACCAGGATCGCGGCGGCTCCCCTTCCCTTCGCCTGGGTCGCGAGCAGGTCTCCGACCAGCGCGACCGGGGAGGGCTCCGGCATCGTCAGAACCAGGACCTCTCCCGGCTGCAGTCGGTCCATCGCCGCGTGGACCATCAGGTTGTCGCCCTGGGCGCAGCGGGCGATCCGGGCCGGCCCGGCGGCCCGCGAGCCGGGGATCACCTGGACAAGGTCGAGGTCGACCATCCCCATCCGACCGGCGGCCTCGTATACCGTGGCCGTGCCCAGCTTCGCCAGCTCCTCGCAGACCGAGGGGTCGTGCCCGGCGCCCCCGCCGCTCACAGCTCTCGCTTCACGTCCGGGACCACACGCATGAACGCCTCCGCCTGGCGGATCTCGGAGTCGCCGGAGACCCGGCGGGCGTGGTTGCCGCGTTGCTCGGCTCGCTGGGCGTAGTAGGTCTGCAGGTACTCCTGCGATTTCATCTCGGCCATCGCCTGCCTCTTCTTCTCGAAGACCGGGGTGATGTCCAGGAAGACGCTCGGGGTGAAGTTGCAGAGCTCGGGCTGGTGTGGCTCGAAGAGGAAGAACTGCGGCGGCCTGATGGTCGGGAAGGCGCTCGCCACCCCGGCGCCGGCGGCAAGCGCGCGGGCCCGCTCGACGGCGTGGAAGGCCGCCGGGTGGTCGGGGTTGAAGGGATCGCGGTCGGTGTGCGTGATGAGCACGTCGGGCGCGAGCTCGCGGATCGAGTCGACCAGCCGGGTGAGGCCCTCGCCGACGACCTCCAGCGGGTAGTCGCCCAGGTCGAGGCAGGTGAAGTCCGCCCCGAGCGCCTCCGCGGCGGCCTCGGCCTCGGCGCGGCGGACCTTCTTCACGTTCTCGATCGTCTGGCCCTCCTCCTTCCAGAGCGCACCCGACTCGCCCTTCTCGCCGTAGGAGAGGGCGATCACGTGAGCGCTGCCGCCACCCGCCGCCGCGAGGGCGAGGGCGCCGCCGGCGCGCCAGACGAAGTCCGCGGCGTGGGCCCCGATTGCGAGGACGTTCCTGCTCACGAGGCCTCCACTCCGGCCAGCAGCCGGGTGTTCTCGACCGCCATCGTGCGCACCTCGTCCTCGCTGAAGCCGGCGCCGAGCAGCTTCTCGGCCATCAACGGGAGCCCGTCCTCGACCGGCGGGTTCTTGACCTGACCGAGGTCGCTGGAGAGCACGGTGCGCTCGGGCCCGACGGCCCGGGTGCCGTCGAGCCACTGCTCCCAGCTGCACTTGCCCGTGTGGGGCGTCGTGAAGCAGCGCTCGATCATCGCGCCCTTGCGCGCCAGCTCGACCTGGTCATCGATCGAGATCGCCTGCCCCGGATAGTCGGGGTGAGTGAGGACCACGTTCTCGACCCCCTCGGCGAGCGCGGCGTCGACGACGGTGAGCGCATCGGCGGCCGAGATATGGCCGGTGCTGAGCACCATCCCGTGCTCGGCGGCGAGCGCCATCACGTCCCGGGTCTCCGGGAGCACCTTCCGGTCGGCGTCGAGGACCGCCACCGGCTCGGCCCCGATGCCCTTCTCCCGGAGCTCGAACTCGAGCTTCGACCAGACGGGGAGCTTCGTCTCCGGGCCAGCGGCCGCAAGGTGCGCGCGCTCGTTCTCGGAGTCCACGGTCGGCAGCCAGACCTTGCGCGCTCCCTCCCGCGCCGCGATCTCGACGGCGACGGGGTTGACTCCCCCCACCGCCCGGTTGAGCACGATCGCCCCGAGCACGTGGACGCCCGAGCACGGCCTCGCGCACCACCGCCGCCCGCTCGGCGGTCGAGTTGTAGTGGGACTTCAGGCAGAAGCCGGCCAGCCCGAGCTCGGCGAAACGGTGCGCCAGGCCGATGTCGTCGATCCGGCGCTCGACCACGTCGGGGGAGATGTGGACGTGGAGGTCGAAGGCGCCGCGGACCAGATCCCGCGCGGCGTCCGTGGGAGCCTCGGTGGCCTGGCCGGTCGCGCTCACGCCTTCGCCGGCTCCTCGATCACCGGCGTGCCGTAGGTGTGGAAGCTCTCGACCGTCTTCACGCCCCAGGCCTGGCCCTTGGCGCGCTCGGCCTCGTTCCAGACCGTGGCCTCGGGATCGGGGTCGAAGACGAGGTAGCCGCCGGTAGTCACCTCGATCCGGTTGCCGCCGGGCTCGAAGCCGTAGAGGAAGAAGCCCTGGGCGACCGCGTGCTTGGAGGGCGCCGCCTCGATGTGGATGTCGTTGTCGAGGAAGAGATCGGCCGCCCGCAGGACCTCCTCGCGAGTGTCGACCCAGAAGGCGAGGTGATGCAGCCGCCCGCGCGCGCCGAAGGCGTCGCGGACGTAGATCAGCTCGTGGGCGGCGATCGAGAGGCTCAACCAGGCCCCGGACTCGCTGCCGTCGTCGAGCTGGATCCGCTCATACAGCCGGTAGCCGAGGACCTGCTCGGCGAAGTCGCGGTTCGCTCGGACGTCCTCGGCCAGCAGGTTGACGTGATCGAGCCGCTTGATCGCGGCGCCGCGGCCGGTGTAGCGCTGGGGCTGGTTCTTGAGCGAGGGACGGAGATGCTCCGGCGGCGAGTAGCGCTCGGCCTCGTAGAAGACCTCCATCGGGTGGCCGTCGGGATCGGTGAAGCGGTAGGCGGGGCCGTGGCCGATGTCGCCGTCCACCCAGCCGACGCCGCGGCCGGCGGCCTCGATCGCCGCCACCCGGCTGTCCAGCGCCTCGGGGCTCCAGGCTCGGAGCGCCATGTGTCCGAGGCCGGCCCGCTCGGACTCGGTCAGCTTCAGCGAATAGCGCAGGTAGTCGCCCCAGCCGCGCAGGTAGACCGACTGGCCCTCGCGCGCCTCCTCCTCCATCCCGAGGACCTGGGTGAAGAACTCCAGCGAGCGCTGCGGGTCCGGCGTCAGCAGCTCGGCGTGGCCGATGTGGGCGATGTCTCCGAGCGGCTTGCTCACCGCGCCGCCCCCGCCTCGGACTCCCTCGCCAGCGAGCGCAACCAGGCCTCGCTCGCGGACGCGATCCGCGGCTCCACCCCCGCGTCCTCGAGCATCCCGACGGCCGCGGCCATCTCGTCGACCCGCCGCGCGGCGTGCAGCCGGCTGCCCTCGATCAGGCGCTGGAGCAGCGCGGCGTCGGCGTTCTCGAGCGTCCGCTCCAGATCCGCGTAGAGCCACTCCTCGAATCCGAGCTGCTCCGCCACCGCCAGGGACTCGCCGATCGCCGCGGCCAGCCCCTTGGCGAAGACGCTCCGGGCGAGCTTGCGGGCGGCGGCTTCGCCGGGCTCCGGGCTGACGACGGTCACCGGCATCCCGAGCGGACCCAGGGCCGCGGCGAACGACTCGGCGCCGCTGCCCGACACCAGGGACGCGGTCCGCAGCCCGTTCCCCGGGACCGGGCCGATCAGGGCGACATCGGCGAAGCGGGCGCCGGAATCGCCGATCACCTCGGCGAGCTCGCGCTTCAGGGCGGGGGCTGTCGTGTTGAGGTCCGCGAAGACCTGGCCGTCGTGCAGCGCGGGGGCGACGGACCGCGCCGCTTCCAGGGCGACGGCCGCGGCGTTGGCGCTGATGACGATGTCGGCTCCGGCCGCGGCATCCGGCGCGTCCTTGGCCTGTTCGACGCCCTCCGGCCCCGAAGCGACCGGATCCCAGCCGCGGACCGAGGCGCCGGCCGCGATCAGGTCGGCGGCGATCGCGGATCCGGCCTCACCGAGGCCGACCATCCCGATCGCCGGTGCGTCGCTCACTCGCCGTCCTCCCTCAGGACTTCGTCGGCGACGGCGAATGCTCGGTTCGCGGCCGGAACGCCGCAGTAGATCGCGGACTGGAGCAGAACCTCCTTGATCTCATCGTCGGTGAGGCCGTTGCGGCGAGCCGCTCGCACGTGCATCGCCAGCTCCTCGAAGTGCCCGCGCGCGACCAGCGCGGTCAGGGTGATGGCGCTGCGGGTGCGGCGGTCGAGGCCCGGCCGGGTCCAGATCTCGCCCCAGGCGTAGCGCGTGATCAGGTCCTGGAAGTCCTCGGTGAACTCGGTCGTCCGCTCGATCGCGCTGTCGACGTGCTCGTCGCCGAGCACCTCCCGGCGGACCTCCATGCCGCGATCGTGCTCATCGGTCATCTCGGGACCCCCGCTCCGAGCAGCTGCTCCAGCTCCCGGGTCACCGCGCCGGCCTGCTCGACGGCGGCGAGATGGCGCGCCTCGGGCAGGATCACGAGCCGGGAGCGCTCGATCTCCTCGGCCATTGCGGCGGCGCGCTCCGGGGTCCCGACCGTGTCGTCCTCGCCGGTGATCACGAGCGTCGGCGCCGGGATCGCGTCGAGCTGACCGCGCATGTCGAACTCGGCGAGGGCCTCGCAACAGCCGGCGTAGCCCTCGCGATCCGTCTCGAGGAACGACGCTCGGATCCGCTCCACGACCTCAGGCCCGTGCTCCCGGAAGGCGGGGGTGAACCAGCGCTCGATCGTCGCGTCGACGACGGACTCCATCCCCTCTGCCCGGACCTGGGCGGCGCGCTCCACCCACATCTCGGCGGGGGGCAGCTGCATCGCGGTGCAGCAGATCGCCAGGCGCTCGATCCGCTCGGGCGCGTTGACCCCGAGCCACATGGCGACCATGCCCCCGATCGACAGTCCGCAGAAGGAGATCCGCTCGAGCTCGAGCCGGTCGAGCAGCGCGATCACGTCGCCCGCCAATTCCCCCACGGTGTAGGGCCCCGGCGTCGCGGGCGTCCCGCCATGGCCACGCGTCCCGTAGCGCAGGACCCGGAAGCGGTCGGAGAGCGCCACCGCCTGGGCATCCCACATCAGGCCGGTGGTGCCGAGCGAGTTGGAGAAGACGACCACCGGCGCGTCATCGGGACCTTCCAGGGTGTGGGCGACCTCGACGCTCACGAGCGCTCCTCAAGGTAGCCGCGGTGGCGGGCCAGGGCGCGGTCGATGAAGGCGTCGGACGATCCGAGATAGGCGGCGGGATCGAGTGCCCGGTCGATCTCCTCCTCGGAGAGCTCGCCGCGGACTTCCTCGTCGCCGACCAGCACGTCCCGAAACGGGGACCGGGAGTCGAGCGCTTGGCCGGCGGCCGCATCGACGAGCTTCCGCGCGCGCTGCTGACCGACCCTCCCCGAGAGGGTCATGACGACGCTCTCCGCCATCAGCGCGCCGCCGGTTGCCTCCAGGTTCTCGCGCATTCGATCGGGCCTCACCTCGAGCCCGTCGAACGCCTCACCGACCGCGGAGGCGGCTCCGCCGGTCAGGGCGAGAGCCTCGCTGAGGGGGGCCCACTCCGATTGCCAGGCGCCCGCGGCGCGCTCGTGCTCCTGGGCCATCGCCTCGAAGAGGACGCCGGCCGCGCCGCGCACGCGCCGCGCGCAGGCGATCGCGAGCACCGAGCCGACCGGGTTTCGCTTCTGGGGAAGGGTCGAGGAGCCCCCGCGCCCGCCGCCGGAGCCCTCGGCAACCTCGCCGACCTCGGTCTGGGAGAGCAGGACGAGATCGAGCGCGATCTTCTCCAGGACGCCGGCGCTCAGAGCCAGCGCGGCACCCACGTCGGCGACCCGCAGCCGCGCCGTGTGCCAGGGGAGCGCGGGCTCGTCGAGTCCGAGCCGTTTTGCGAGCAGCCCGACCACCCGCTCGCCGTCCGAGCCAAGGGAGGCGAGCGTCCCAGCGGCGCCGCCGAGCTGGACGGCGAGCGAGAGCGATGCGAGCCGCTCGCGGGCCCCCACCAGCGAATCGAGCCAGCCCGCGGCCTTCAGCCCGAAGGTCGTGGGCAGCGCCTGCTGGAGCAGCGTCCGGCCGGCCATCACCGTGCCGCGGTGCTCATCCGCGAGCCCGGCGCAGGCCGCGGCGACACCGTCGAGCTCCGCCTGGATCAGCCCCAGCGCCCGGCTGGAGACCAGCATCGCGGCGGTGTCCATCACGTCCTGGCTGGTGGCGCCGCGATGGACGAAGCCCGCGGGGTCCTCCTCCAGCTTCCCCCGCAGCGCGGTGAGGAGCGGCGGGACGGGGTTGCCGGTCTCGCGTCCGTCGCGTGCGATCGCCCCGGGATCGAAGCCGCCGGCCTCGCAGGCGGCCGCGATCGCCTCGGCGGCCTCGTTGGGGATCAGACCCGCCTCCGCCTCAGCGGCCGCGAGGGCAGCCTCGGCGTCGAGCATCGCCTGCAGCCAGGCGGCCTCGGAGGTCACGCCGCGGATCGGCTCCGGGACGAAGAGACCGGTGAAGGGCCCGTCAGACGACAAAGAAGGCGGTCTCGCCGTCACCCTGGAGGTGGATGTCGAAGCGCAGACCTCCGTCCTCTGGGATCGCCACGAGCGTCTCGCGCTCGGCCGCGTCCTCGATCGAGGAGAGGACGGGATCCCCCGCGTTGGCCTCGGCCTCGTCGGGAAAGTAGATCCGCGTCACCAGCCGCTTCAGCAGCCCGCGCGCGAACACCGAGACGTCGATGTGCGGGGCCTGGGGGCGACCGCCGGGACCGGGCACCGGCCCGGGCTTGACGGTGATGAACTCGAACCGGCCCTCGGAGTCGGTGGCGCTGCGGCCGAAGCCGCTGAATCCCTCTTCGACCGGCAGCTCCTCGCGGCGGTCCTCCGGATGGGCGTATCGCCCCGAGCGGTTGGCCTGCCAGATCTCGATCAGCGCATCGTCCACGATCTCGCCCTCGCCGTCGAAGACCGTGCCGCGGAGGTGGATCGCGTCGGGATCGTTCTCCGGGACCATCCGCTCCTCGCCCTGATATGGGACCTGAATCGCCAGGAACGGGCCGATCGTCTGGGATGGCGTCAGCGCAGGCATCTAATCCTCCATCGGGGTCGCCTCGCGACCCCGCAGGACGATGTCGAACTCGTAGCCGAGGGCCCACTCGGGGACGGTCCGCTCGTGGTCGTAGCGGCAGATCATCCGCTCTCGATCCTTCTGATCGGGGACCGAGTTGAAGATCGGGTCCTGGAAGAAGAGGGAGTCGCCCGGGAAGAACATCTGGGTGATCAGCCTCGTCGCGAAGGCGGGGCCGAAGAGCGAGAAGTGGATGTGCCGCGAGCGCCAGGCGTTCGGGTTGTTCTTCCACGGGTATGCACCCGGCTTGACGGTGATGAACTCGTAGCGGCCCTCGTCATCGGTCATGCAGCGACCGCCCCCGGCGAAGTTGGGGTCGAGCGGCGCCGGGTGCCGGTCGCCGTCGTGCCTGTAGCGGCCGGCGGCGTTCGCCTGCCAGATCTCGATCAGCGAGTTCCGCACGGGCTTCCCGTCCTGATCGAGCAGGCGGCCGTGGACGATGATCCGCTCTCCCAGAGGCTCCCCCTCGTACTGGCGGGTGAGGTCGTGGTCGAGCTCGCCGATCCGCTCGTCTCCATAGACGGGGCCGGTGACCTCGGAGAGCGTGTGTGCGAGCGGGACCAGCGGCCGCTTCGGCGCACGGGTCCGGGTCGAGACGTAGTCCGGATAGAGGTAGGGCGGATCCACCTCGAGGTCGTCGTGCCGGTACCCGATCACTCCTCCGTTGCGGGTCAGCTCCGATGCCACCGTGCTCTCCTCCTCATGCTTGATGGGTTTCATGCCGCCTCCAGCGTCGCGCGCAGATCACGCAGCTCCCGGAGCTCGTCGTCCGAGGGCGGCTCGGTCTCCTCGAGCTCCTCGGAGACGCGCAGCGGCCAGCCGGTCTGCTCTCGGGCCTGCTGGACCGTCACGCCCGGATGGACCTGCGTCAAGGTCAGCTCGCAGCTCTCGGGGTCCGGACGGAGGACGCCGAGGTCGGTGATCACGACCGTGGGGCCGCGCCCCGGCATTCCGAGCCGCTCGCGATCCCCCGGCGCGGCTCCGTAGCCGACCGACGAGCGGAAGTCCAGGCGATCGACGAAGCTCCGGCGCGACTGGCGGAGCATCACGATCACCTCCTTCGCCATCGCGGCGATCTCCGGCGCGCCGCCGCCGCCGGGAAGGCGGACCTTGGGCCGGTCGTAGTCGCCGATCACCGTGCTGTTCAGGTTGCCGAGGCGGTCGATCTGCGCCGCGCCGAGAAAGCCGACGTCGATCCGCCCGCCCTGCAGCCAGTAGGCGAAGATCTCGGGCACCGGGACGACCGCATCCGCCGTCGAGGCGAGCTCGCCGTCGCCGATCGAGAGCGGCAGCGTCCTCGGCTTCGACCCGATCGTCCCCGACTCGTAGACCAGGACCGTGCGCGGCGCGTGGGTCAGCCTGGCCAGGTTCGCCGCAGTGCTCGGCAGTCCGATGCCGACGAAGCAGACCGTCTCGTCCGTGAGGGCGCGGGACGCGACGATCGTCATCATCTCGTCGGCCGAGACTGCCGTCTCCTGCTTCGTCGTCATGCGACGCCCGCCGCCTTCATCACGTGCTCGTCGATCCACGACTGGAACGTCTCCCGGTCACGGCTGATCTCGTCCCAGCGCTGGTAGAAGCCGTTGTCGCGGTCGTAGTAGTCGTGCGCGTATGAGGGATGGGCCCCGCGCGGGGCCTCGGCGACCGCGCCGACGGACCAGGTGGGCAGGACGATCGCGCCCGGCCGGGGCTCGAGCTCGTCGACGACCTCCTCGACGGTGACCAGCGAGCGGGCCGAGGCGAGCACGATCTCCTTCTGCACGCCGACGATCCCCCAGATCTGGACGTTGCCCTTGCGGTCGGCCCGCTGCGCGTGGACGATGCCGACGTCGGGGCGCAGAGCTCGGACGGCGGTCAGGGACTCGCCCGTGAAGGGACATTTGATCTCGGCGATCGTGCCGTGTGTGTGGTCCACCAGCTCGGTGCCGACGTAGCCGCGGAGCGTCCCGAAGGGGAGGTTCGAGGCCCCGGCCGCGTAGCGCGCCGCCATCCCGGCGTGGCTGTGCTCCTCGAGCTCGAGCGGCGCCGGCCAGTCGTGCTCGACGGCGTCCCGCAGGCGGCGCAGGGAGCCGACGCCCGGGTTGCCTCCCCAGGAGAAGATCAGCTTGCGGGCGCACCCGGCGCCGATCATCTGGTCGTAGACCAGGTCCGGGGTCATCCGGATCAGCGTCAGGTCGCGACGGCGCTGCCGGATGATCTCGTGGCCGGCGGCGAACGGGATCAGGTGTGTGAAGCCCTCGAGCGCGACGGTATCGCCGTCGTGGACGAGCTCGGCGATCGCTTCGTCCAGAGCGAGGAGCTCAGCCATCGATCGCCCCCGCGGCGGCCGCGGGTGGGGCCTCCGGCTCGTCCTGGACCATGCCGAGGACATCGCGCAGGTAGAGCAGGTGGTCCTTCATCGCGCGCTCGGCGCGCGCGGGGTCGCCCTTCTCGACCGCCGACACCAGCGCCTCGTGCTGCTCGACGAGCGCGGAGTGGACGACGGCCGGCTTCAAGACCTCGATCAGCGATGGCTGCAACACCTCGAAGATCCAGTTGGTGAGGGCCTGGATCATGCGGTTGCCGGCCGCTGCGGCGATCGTCTGGTGGATCTCGGCGTCGGTGGCGGAGACGATCTCGACGTCGTCGGGCGCCGCGGCCGCCGCGCCGACCGCCGAGCGCAGCCGGGCGAGCGTCTCCTCGTCGGGCTGGTAGGCGGCGAGGCCGGCGAGCGGGACCTCGAGCAGCAGCCTGGCGTCGAGCAGCTCGTGGAGACTGACGGCCTCGGTCTCGAGCATCATCGCGATCGCGTCGCTCAGGCTCCGCCCCATTCCCTGCTCGGCGGTGTGCGCGACGAAGATGCCGCCGCCGGGGCCCTTCGTCGCGCGGATCAGGTTGCCGCTGGAAAGCAGCTTGAGCGCCTCCCGCAGGGTCGGGCGGCTGACTCCGAACTCGGCCGCGAGGTCCTCCTCGCGGCCGAGGAAGTCACCCGGCCCGAGCCCCTCCTCCTGGACGTAGTGCTGGATCTGCACCGCGACCTGCTCCGATGCGCCGCGGATCTGGCGGGCCTGCGGTCGCGCCCGCGTGCGTGCCCTCTGGGCGCTCACGAGCCCACCCATCGCGGGGTGCGCTCATCGACGACGCGTCGGGCCTTCCCGGTCTCCCGCGGCAGGACGCCGGGCGCGATCGGGACCACCCGGACACGGAGCCCGAGCTGCTGGCGCATCGTCTCCTGAAGCCGGCGCGCATCGGTGCCCTCGGTCAGCTCGACCTCGAGCTTCACCTCGTCCATCCCGCTGCGCTCGGTGTAGAAGGTGATCCGGAACTCGCTGGAGCTCGAGACCTGGCGGACGGCCTCCTCGATCGCCGATGGATAGACGTTCATTCCGCGGACGACGACCATGTCATCGGTCCGCCCAACGATGCCGCCGGGAAGCCAACGGCCCTCGTGCCCGGCCGGGCAGCGCTCGTCGGTGGCGATCACGGAGTCGCCGGTCCGGTAGCGAATCGCCGGGAAGCCGGTGAGGCGAAGCGGCGTGATCACGAGCTCCCCCTTCTCTCCCGGAGCGGTCGGGCTCATGTCAGCGTCGAGAATCTCGCAGACGAACTCGTCCTCGTCGACGTGGAGGCCGTGGCCCTCGGGGCAGGGATTGCCGAAGGGGCCCGCCTCGGTGAGGCCGGCGTGGTCGATGACGACGGCGCCCAGGCCGTCCTCAATCCGGGACCGCACGCCCGGCAGGGAGCCGCCGGGCTCGCCCGTGCAGAGCACGCGGTCGATCGAGGCGAAGGCGGACTCCAGCCTCTGCTCGACCGCCACCTCGAGCAGGTGGAGCGCGTAGGTCGGCGTGCACCAGAGCGTGGTCGCCTGGACCTCCGCGATCGTCTGCAACCGCTGCACCGAGCCCATCCCACCCATCGACATGCCCATCGCACCGAGGTCCTCGAGCCCCTCCTTCGCCGCCCAGAACTGGACGTGCGGCCCGAACGAGAACGCGAGCGCGACTCGGTCGCTCGACTGGAGGCCGGCGAGCCGCATCGTGTTCGCGAAGCGCTCCCGCCACCATTCCCAGTCCTCGGCCGTCTCCAGGACCCTGAGCGGATGGGCGGTCGTGCCGCTCGTCTGGAACACCTGGGTGTACTGGTCGAGCGGATAGGTGAGGTTCGTGCCGAAGGGCGGATGGCGCTCCTGGTCGGCGACCAGGTCCCGCTTCGTCAGCGGGCGCAGCTCGGTGAGGCTGGGGCGCTCCCCCAGCTCGAGGGCCTCGACGCGGCCGCGCTGAAAGGGGTTGCGGTCGAGCACGAGCTCGAGCAATTCCGCGACGCGCTGATCCTGCTCGACGGCCGCGGGCTGCACGCCAACACCCTGGCCATCGGCCATCAAGTCGCCCTCCTCCTGATCACGCACATCGACATTTTGCGCCTCGCAGCGCACACTATCGGATAAGTCAGAGTATTTGTCAGGTACCCCGTCAGGTGCCCGTGATGACCACCTTGAGCACCTCGGCCGGGTTCTCCATCGCGTAGGCGAGCGCCTCGGGCGCCTGATCGAGGGAGAACCGCCGGCTGATCAGCGGCTCGAGCACGTCCTGGTTGGACTCCACGAAGCGGACCGCCTCCGCGAACTCCGCTGGGCCGCAGCAGCTCACCCCGAGCAGGTCGATCTCCTTCTCGGTGAAGGTGCCGATGCGCAGCGGCACCTCCTCACCCGACATGCCGACCACCACCACCCGCCCCGCCGAGGCGACCATGTCCACGGCGGCCCGGATCGGATCGGGGGCCCCGGTCGCATCGATCACCAGCGGAGGGCCCTCGCCCCCGGCCCACTCGCGGCAGGCCTCCACCACCTGGTCGCGATCCTTCCAGAGCAGGCCCTCCGCGCCGGTGGCCGATCCGAGCTCCAACCTGCTGGCCAGGCGGTCGACCAGCAGCGTCGATGCCCCGCGGCCCCGCGCGAGCAGGTGCACCGCCTGTCCGATCGGGCCGGCCCCGAGCACGACGACGCGCTCGTCCTCGGCGACCCCGGAGCGGTTGATCGTGCGAACGGCGATCGAGAAGGGCTCGGCCAGCGCCGCGACCTCGGGCTTCGCGTCGATCGGGAAGACCTGAGATTCCGGAACGAGCAGCTTCTCCTGCAGCCCGCCGTCGGTGTGGATGCCGACCAGGCTGAAGTCGTCGCAGACGTTGCCGCGGCCGACGCTGCACGGATAGCAGCTGCCGCAGTTGCTGATCGGCAGGATCGCGACGCGGTCACCGACCGCCGCGCGGCCCTCGGTCTCTGGACCGACCTGCTCGACGATCCCGGTCACCTCGTGGCCCTGGATCCGCGGGAACGGAGATTCCTCGAAGATCTGCAGCTCGCCGGCGAAGAAGTGGAAGTCCGATCCGCAGATCCCGATCGCGTCCGGATGCACGATCACCTCACCCGGACCCGGCGGCGGCGGCTCGGGGATGTCGATCACCTCCATCCTCCCAACCCCCTGAGTGACCGCAGCGAGCACGGCAACAACCTAGAGGATTTGGTCAATTAGTCAACGGCGGTGTCTCTCGCGACGCTCCGCGCTCGTCCAGACAGCGTGCGGGGCGACTTACCGGTCCATATCAACGGAAAAGCGCCCCACGCGGCGGAACCCGTAGGCGCGAAAAGCGAGCGCTCCCCCGAAGAACGTGCGCGCAGCTAACCCAGGCTGATCTCGTCGCGGAACGACGACGGCATCGCCCCGCCGTCGATCAGGACCACCGCGCCGGTGATGAAGCTGGCCGCCGGCGAGCCCAGCATCAGGACGAGTCCCTTGAGCTCGTCGGTCTCGGCCATCCGGCCCAGCGGGATCAGATCGGACCAGATCTGCTCGATCCGCTCGTTCGGCAGCTCGCCGCCCCCGATGCGGGTGCGGAAGGGCCCCGGCGCGATCGCGTTGACGTTGACGCCGTGTGGGGCGAGCTCGACGGCCGCCTGGCGGACCACGTGGATCACGGCCGCCTTGGTCGCCGCGTAGGAGTAGCCGACCAGGGGCTCCACCTTGAGGCCGGCGTTCGAGGCGGTGACGACGATCTTGCCGGCGCCCTGGCGCTTCATCACCTCGGCCGCCGCTCCCATGGTGAAGACGACCCCGTTCAGGTTGACGCCGACCACCCGCTCCCAGGTCCCCGGCTCGATCGCCCCGATTCCGCCCTTCGGGTCGGTGAACCCCGGTTCGAGCGAGATCCCGGCGTTGGCATAGAGAACGTCAACCCCGCCCTGCTCCGCCACGACGTCGTCGATCAGCGCCTGCACCTGCTCACGGTCGGAGACGTCCACCTGGAAGGAGCGCACCTGTCCACCGGCGTCGGCCAGCCGGGTCGTCTCGGTCTCGAGGCTCTCTGGATCCAGGTCGGCGAGGGTGACCCGGGCGCCGGCGTCCGCCATCACCTCGGCCATCGCCAGGCCGAGCCCGCTGGCGGCCCCGGTGACGACGACGCGCGCGCCGCGAACGTCGAACAGCTCCTCGATCGCGGCCATCACCAGACCCGGCCCAGCCCGACGTAGTTCTCGGCCAGGGTCTTCGCCGCCGCCCGCGAGTTGCAGACGTACTCCAGCTGCGCCCTCCTCAGGCCCCGCATGAAGCCGTCGTCGTCGGGGAAGCGGTGCAGCATCCAGGTCATCCACCAGCTGAAGTGCTGGACGCGCCAGACCCGGCGCAGGCAGGCATCCGAGTAGGCCTCGAGCTTCGAGTCGTCGTCGCCCTTCAGGTAGGCGGCCAGGGCCTCGCCGAGCACCTGCACGTCGGCCACCGCCAGGTTCAGTCCCTTCGCGCCGGTGGCCGGGACGATGTGGACGGCGTCGCCGGCGAGGTAGAGGCGCCCGTACTGCATCGGCTGTGCGACGACGCTGCGCAGCGCGGCGATCGCCTTCTCGATCACCGGCCCCTCCTTCAGGGTCCAGCCATCGTCCCGGGCGAGCCGGATGTGGAGCTCCTCCCAGATCCGCTCGTCGGGCCACCGCTCGAGCGAGTCCTCGGGATCGCACTGGACGTAGAGCCGGCTGAGCTCGGGGGAGCGCAGGCTGTGCAGCGCGAAGCCGCGCTCGTGCGGCGCGTAGATCAGCTCCTCCGTCGAGGGTGCGACCTCGGCCAGGATCCCGAGCCAGGCGAAGGGATAGACGATCTCGTTGAAGCTGAGGACGCCGTCCGGGACCGAGGGACGGCTGACGCCGTGGAATCCGTCGCAGCCCGCGATCGCGTCACAGCGCAGTTGCTTCGGCTCGCCCTCGTGCATGAACCGGATGCTCGGCTCATCGGTGTCGATCCCGTGCAGGCTGACGTCGTCGACCTCGAAGAGCAGGGGCGCGCCCGAATCGAGCCGCGCCGCGATCAGGTCCTTGACCATCTCCTGCTGGCCGTAGACCGTGATCGCCCGTCCCTCGGCGAGCTCCTCGAAGGCGATCCGGTGGCCCTGGCCGTCGAAGCGGAGCTCGATCCCGTGGTGGACGAGCCCCTCGCGCTGGAGCCGCTCGGCCAGCCCGAGCTCGATCAGCAGGTCGACGGTCCCCTGCTCGAGGACGCCGGCCCGGACGCGCTTCTCGACGTACTCGCGGCTGCGATCCTCGATCACGACGGACTCGATCCCCTCCCGCGCCAATAGGTGGGACAGAACCAGGCCGGCCGGGCCGGCGCCCACGATTCCAACCTGGGTCCGCGAGCTGCTCTCACCCTCCATGCGCTCTCCTCATCGCGTCGCTGGCGTGGCCGAAGCCTAGGTGCCGTGTCAACTGACCCCCCCAGCCCCGATCTCGGCCGCCGCGGCGGCGGAGCGCTCGAAGCGCCGCGTCAGGGTGATCGTCGCGGCGGCCGCCAGGGCGAGCCCCGCGCAGAGCGACCAGGCGGCGGCGAAGTGCTCGTGCTCGGCAAGCAGCCCGACCAGCAGGGGGCCTCCCGCCGCCCCCGCGAAGAGACCGGACATCATCACGCCGACCGCCCAGGCCGGGGCCTCGGGGCGTCGGAAGACGACCGCCAGGGTCAGGGTGCCCGGCCAGGACCAGCCGATGCTGCCCACCAGCAGGGCCGCCAGCACGATCACGACCGGTTCCCCGGAGATCAGCAGCAGATAGCCCGCGACGCTGCCCGCCAGGGTGAGCCCCGCGAGGCGGAGCGGATCGGCCGCTGAGCGGTCCGCGATCGCCCCCAGCCCGACCCGGCTGATCGTCGCGGCGAGGCTGACGGCGCCGAGCAGCAGGCCCGCGGCGCCCTCGCCGATGCCCTGGTCGATCGAGTAGGTGACCAGGAACGAGATGAAGCCGACCCCCGCCGCGCTCGCCAGGGCCGCCGCCACCGCAAGCGCGCGGATCGAGGTCAGATGGTGCGGCGCGGCGGCGGGCTGCTGATGGAGCCTCGGCGGCTCGCCCTGCCCGGGCTCGGGCGCGAGCGCCACCGCGACGAGCGCCAGCAGGCCTGCGACGACGTACCCCCACCTCCACCCGAACGGAATCGCGACGGCGGGGAGCGCGACGCCGGCGAGCAGCGCCCCGATCGATGCTCCCGATTGCTGCGCGCCGAACGCGAGGCCGTGGCGGCCGGTGTCGACGGTCCGCCGGAGCAGGGCGCTGACCGCCGGGCCGCCGATCGCGTTGCCGAGCCCCGCGACCAGCAGGATCGCGATCAGGACCGCCGCGGAATGCGCGAACGCAGCGATCGCGAGGCATGAAACCGACGTCACTCCCGCCCCGAGGAGCATCCCCCGCCGGGCGCCGATCCGCTCGACCAGGTGCCCGGACGGGGTCGAGCTCAGGGTGCAGGTGAGATAGAAGATCGCCACCGCCAGCCCGAGGACCGAGTCTCCGAAGGAGAAGTCGTGGCGGATCCGAGGGGCGAGGCTCGCGGTGAGGAAGCCGGGCAGCACGCCGGCGACGATCAGGGCCGTGCCGGTCGCGATCGGTGTGGTTGACGGCTTCGCCATCAAATCGCGGGTGAATGCGGCCGCCCCTCGCATGAACGGGTCGCGCTAACGCGCGCCCTCGCACAAAACCGGCTTCGCCCTTCGCTCCAGAGACAGCGGCCTGTCACCCGCTCGCGGCTGCATGCAGGTGCTGGAGCGCGTCCGCCCCCACATAAGCCAGCCCGAGCGGCGCTCCGGCCTCCGTCAGGGCCTCCCAGAGAGCTCCGGCCTCCTCGGCCGCCGAGACGAGCAGCCACTGCTTCTCGTATTGGTGGAGCACCAGGGTGGGCACGCCGCCAACCGACTCGACACGCATGTTGCCGGGCGAGCAGGGCGCGGCCCCGGTGCGCGTCAGGATCTCGCGCGCGTGGGGGCCGGTCAGGCAGACGGCGACCCGCTCCGCGGTCACGTCCTCGATGCGGGTGCCCGCGAGGGCGCCCTCCTCGAGGTCGGTCCGCACCCGCGCCGCCCTGCTCGGGGGGGCCAGGACGAGGAGCTGCTCGGTGGAGACCACGCACCACCAGGCGTCGGCGGCCTCCAGCGCGCGGCCCGGCCGCATCGCTCTGCCGGACGGGTACATGCCCGCGATCGCCGGCTCCGAGCCGCGAACGTCGAACTTGGCGATGCTCGACATGTCGGCGAGTCCGGCGGTCGCACGGCTCACCGCGATCTCCGAGGCCAGCGAGCCGAAGTCGGCCGCCACCACCCAGCCCTCGCGCTCAGCCATATGGGCCCCGGAGCGCTTCAGCACAGCGTCGAGGGGGCTATGAAAGGAACCCATCTCAGCTCCAGACCTCGTGCGCGACCCTGCCGAGCAGCTGGAGCTTTGCCTTCTGGTCGTCGAAGGTGACGAGGTTGCCCGGCAGCGTCGACGCGAAGCCGCATTGCGGGCTCAGCGCCAGCCGCTCCAGCGGGATGAACTCCGAGGCCTCCTCGATCCGCGCCTTGAGCTGATCGGCGTCCTCGAGCTCGGGTTCCTTGGTCGTGATCAGGCCGAGCACGACGGTCTTGCCCTCCGGGACGAAGCGGAGCGGCTCGAACGTCCCGGCCCTCGGCGAGTCGTACTCGGCGAAGATCCGGTCGCACTCCAGCGTGGTGAAGAGCTGCTCGGCGATCGCCTCGTAGCCGCCCTCGACCGACCACATCGAGCGGTGGTTGCCGCGGCAGAGGTGGACGGCCCAGGTGACGTCGGGGAACGCCCGGATCAGCTGGTTGTCGCGCTCGATCATCTGGCCGAGCCAGGTCTCCGTGTCGAGCCCGAGGTTGCGGAGGTTCTCCTGCCCCTCCTCGCTGACCAGGTGCGTGTACCGCGGGGAGTCGAGCTGGAAGTAGTCGCAGCCGGCCTCGACGCACTCGCCGACGATCTGCTTCATCAGCTCGATCACCTCGTCCATGTAGGCCTCGCGGTCCGGATAGACCTTGTCCGAGTAGCCGGGGACCCAGAGGACGCTGGCGTAGGTCATCCCCGCAAGGGTCGCCTTCGCCGGGCGGTCGGAGTTCGCGCTCACGAACTTGTATTCCTCGAGGGGCAGGTTGTGGCGGATGCCGAGCTTCTCGGTGACGGCGGGAAGCTTGGGCGGCGGCCCCTCCGGCTTGTCGGCCGAGCCGTGAAACATCACGGGCGCCGGGACCTCCGGGTTGTATCCGGAGAGGCTGTCGGTCAGCGGGTCGAACCAGAACCGGCGCCGGACCTCGCCGTCGGTGAGCACCTCGATGCCCGCCTCCTCCTGGAGGGCGATGTTCTCCTTGCCCTCCTTCTCCTGGAGCGCCTCGAGCTCGGCCTTGTCGATCTCGCCTCGCTCGTCGCGCTCCATCGCCTGCTTGAGCTCGTCATGACGCAGCAGGCTTCCGACGACCTCGCAGTGATATCCGTTGCTCGACATCTGCGCTCTCCTCTCTTCCTTCCGACTCAGGTGGTGGTTGCGCGGTCCGCCAGGTTGATCAGCGACGCGCCCGGGATCCGCTCCAGCACGTCGCCGTTTTCCAGCACGATCTCCAGGTTCCGGAGGGCGACCCGCGCGTGCTCGCGCGCGAGCGACTCGGCGCGGACCGCCTCCCGGCGATCGATCGCCTCGATCAGGCCGCGGTGGTGGTCCTGGGCGATCACGAGGATCTCGCGGGACTCCGGAAGCTCGGCCTGGCCCTGGACCAGCGCGCTCGGTGAGGCGAAGGGAAGGGCGACGATTCGCTCGAGCGCGCGCTCCAGGACGGGGCTCGCGGCAGCCTCGAGCAGGAGGGCGTGGAAGGCCCGGTTGCACTCCACGTACCGCCAGAAGGAGTCGACGTCGGAGCGATGGACGAGCGGGTCCATCTCGGCGCTGAGCTCGCGCATCCGCTCGAGCTGGTCGGCCGTCGCGCCGCGCTCTGCTGCGAACCGAGCCGCGGTCCCCTCGAGCACGCCGCGAAGCTCGATCGCGTCGTGAATCTCGTCCATGGTGAACTCGCGGACCGCATAGCCGCCGCCCTCGAGGTTCTCGAGAAGACCCTCGTGCTCGAGGGTCGAGAGGGCCAGCCGCAGCGGAGTGCGCGAGACGCCCAGCCGCTCCACCAGCGGCAGCTCGGACATCCTCGTGCCGGGCGGGAACTCGCCGCTGAGCAGCAGCTCGCGCAGGGTGAGCAGAGCCCGGACCCCCTGCGAGGTGCCCTCGGCAGCCCGATCAACCCCATCGTTGTATGCAAGATCGCCGTTCATGGCCTGCTCATCGCGAAAGCTCTCGCCTCAAACCGCGTCCGCTCCTCTCCTGTTGCATACAGACCCGCAGTCCGGCAAGATACACCCCGCTGAGCCCGGAGCAAGAGAGGACAACGGAGGAGGAGCGATGGAGATTGCAACGCAGGCAGGACCAAGGACGGGAAACCTGATCACCGAGGACGTCCTCGACGGCAAGATCTTCAGCGGTGGCTGGCGGGAGACCAGCGAACGGCTCGAGGTGCACAACCCCGCCACCGACGAGCACCTGGCCTCGGTCGGAAGCGCCGGCCGGGACGACGTCCTGCGCGCCTCGAAGCTGGCGGCCGAAGCGCAGCCGGCCTGGGCGGCGACCCCCGGCCCAGAGCGAGCGGCGATCCTCAACGCCGCCGCCGACGCGCTCGAGAGCGCGCGGGAGGAATGCGAGTGGTGGCTGATCCACGAGGGCGGCGGAGTCCCCCAGAAGGCCGCCTTCGAGGTGGGCGAGGCCGAGAAGGAGCTGCGGGCCGCCGGGGCCTTGACCTCCGGACCGATCGGCGAGGTGCTCCCCAACGAGCAGGGCCGGCTGAGCATGGCGAAGCGGCTGCCCGTCGGCGTGGTCGGCGTGATCGCGCCGTGGAACTTCCCGATGATCCTCTCGATGCGCTCCGTGGCGCCGGCCCTCGCGCTCGGCAACGCAGTCCTGCTCAAGTGCGATCCGCATACGCCGGTCTCCGGCGGGCTGGCCTTCGCCCGCGCCTTCGAGGAGGCCGGGATGCCGGAGAACGTCTTCCAGGTGCTGCCCGGCGGTGTCGAGCCGGGTGAGGCGATCTGCGAGGCGCCGGAGGTGCGAATGGTGTCCTTCACCGGATCCACCCGCGCGGGGCGCGCCGTGGGCGCGCTCGCCGGAGGGAACCTGAAGCGGGTAGCGCTGGAGCTCGGAGGAAAGAGCTCCTTCATCGTGCTCGACGACGCCGACATCGAGAAGGCGACATCGTGCGGAGCGTTCGGGACCTTCTTCCACCAGGGCCAGATCTGCATGGCCTCGGGGCGGCATCTGGTCCACGAGTCGATCGCCGACGAGTACATCTCCAAGCTCGCCGAGCGCGGCGCTCGGCTCCCCGTCGGGAACCCCGGCACGGAGGAGGTGGCGCTCGGCCCGATCATCAACCGCCGCCAGATCGACCGCGTCCAGGAGATCGTGGACGACGCGGTCGGCGCCGGGGCGGAGCTGAAGACGGGTGGCAAGGGCGACCCGCCCTACTTCCCGCCCACCGTGCTCGCCGGGGTCACCACCGACATGCGCGCCTGGAACGAGGAGATCTTCGGGCCGGTAGCGCCCGTGATGACCTTCTCGGACGAGGATGAGGCGGTGGCGATCGCCAATGACACCGAGTACGGGCTCTCCGGGGCGGTCTTCACGAACTCGCACGAGCGAGGGCGCGAGGTCGCCGACCGGCTCGACACCGGCCTGGTGCACATCATGGACTCGACCGTCTACGACGACCCGATCGCCCCGTTCGGCGGCCGGGGCGCCTCGGGCAACGGGGGCCGCTTCGGCGGTCACTTCAGCGTCGAGGAGTTCACCGAGGTGCGCTGGATCACCGAGCAGCCGGAGCCTGCGAGCTACCCGTTCTAGGCTTCTGGCCACCGCAGAGTCCCCCTACATAAGGAGAGCCGTGCAGTTCAACCTCGATGCGCTCGGGCGCTGGACCCCGGGCAGGGCCATGTCGGTGGGCAAGGAGACCCTCGCGGCGTACGCGCGGGCCACCGAGGAGAGGAGCGCGATCGCCCTCGAGGGGAGGATCGCCACCCCCGTGTTCGCGATCGTCCCGGTCTGGGACGCGCTGCAGGAGGCGGCCAGGTCGGTCGCTCCCAAGGAGGCGCGGCCCCGGGTCGTCCACGGCGACCAGGACATCCAGATCGCGACACCGATCAAGTCCGGGATGACCGTCCGCTCGCGAGCGGCGGCGGTCGGTGTCCACGTCAAGGAGTCCGGCACCACCGTCGTGCTGAAGACCGAGACGCGCGACGGCGATGACCGGCTGCTGAACGAGCAGTACGTAACCGAGTTCTATCGCGGCATCTCCGGCGGCGAGGGCGCCGGCGAGGTGGCGCCCGACCATCGGATGCCGGCCGAGCTCACGGAGGCGGAGCTCGCCGCTGAGATCACCTATCCGCTCGCCGAGGACATCACGGAGCGCTACGCCGATGCCTCCGGAGACCACAACGCCTTCCACCTCGACGAGCAGGTGGCGCGCGCGGCGGGGCTGCCGGGGATCATCGTCCACGGGCTCTGCCTGATGGCCTTCGCGGGCCGCGCGGTGCTCGCCGCGCGGGAGATCGAGGATCCGGCGGCGATCCGGCGGCTGGCGGTGCGCTTCTCGCGGCCGATGACGCCGGGGGAAGCGTTGACGACGCGGGTCCTCGAGCCGGAGAGCGGCGCCGTCCGGTTCGATGCGACCAACGGCGCCGACGAGGTGGTCCTCAAGGACGGCCTCGCCGAGATCGCCGACGCGGCGCCATCGTCGTGATCGACCTCGACGCGGTCAGCGCGATCGACGTCCACACCCATGTCGAGGTCTCCCGGGACGGCCACGACCCGATCCCGCCGAAGCTCCGCGAGGCCTCCCAGAAGTACTTCCGCGACGGCGGCGGAACGCCGACGATCGACGACGTCGGCACCTACTACCGCGAACGCGGGATGGCGGCGGTGGTCTTCACGGTGGACTGGGAATCGCAGTCGGGCCGGCCGCCGGTGCCCAACGAGGAGGTGCTCGAGGGCGCCGCGGAGTACGCCGACGTCCTGATTCCGTTCGCGAGCGTCGACCCCGCCCGGCCGGACGCCGCGGAGCGGGCCCGGAGGCTGATCGCGGAGCACGACGTCCGCGGCTTCAAGTTCCACCCGAACCTGCAGGCGTTCTTCCCCAATGACCGCGCCGCCTACCCCCTGTACGAGGTGATCGCGGAGGCCGGGCTGCCCGCCCTCTTTCACACGGGTCACAGCGGGATCGGCTCGGGGCTGCCGGGCGGCGGCGGCGTCCGGCTCAAGTACTCGAACCCGATCCACGTCGACGACGTGGCGGCCGACTTCCCCGAGCTCCCGATCGTCCTCGCCCATCCCTCGTTCCCGTGGCAGGACGAGGCGATCTCGATCGCGATGCACAAGCCCGAGGTCTATATCGACCTCTCCGGCTGGTCGCCCAAGTACTTCCCGCCCCAGCTGGTCCGCTACGCGAACACCCTGCTGAAGAGACAGGTCCTGTTCGGGTCGGACTACCCGATGATCACGCCCGAGCGCTGGCTCGCCGACTTCGAGCGCCTCGAGATCGACGAGGCGGTGAAGCCCCTGATTCTCAAGGAAAACGCCTCCCGGCTGCTCGGATTAGGCTCAAATTAGGTCAATGCAAAACAAACCAAACGAAATGACTTTCTTGGTATAGGATCACGCGAAGGCCGCCGGAACCGACCGATGGCCGGTAATAGAGGAGGAGAGATCGGTGAAGAGGTACTTCGGCTCAAAGAGAGGGCGATCCGTCGCCACGTTGGTAGTGGTCGCGGCCGGCCTGTCAATGGTCGTTGCCGCATGCGGCGGCAGCGGTAGCAAAAGCAGCAACAGCGGATCAGTCGTAGACAATCCAAAGTGCGGCAACGGCAACGGTCAGAAGCCAACCGGCAGTCCGATCAAGATCGGCGGGATCGCGACGAAGCAGCCCGGCACGGACTTCACCGACGGCGTCTTGACGACCAAGGCGTACTTCGACTGCGTCAACGCGAACGGTGGCATCAACGGCCATCCGATCAAGTACATCTATGAGACGGAGCAGACCGACCCGGCTCAGGACGCCGCGCTGGCGCGCAAGCTGGTCGAGACGGATGGCGTCGTCGGGATGGCCGGCGGCTTCAGCCTGATCGAGTGCGACGTCAACCACAGCTACTACGAGCAAAAGGGAATCGCGGTCCTGAATGCGGGCATCGCGCCTTCCTGCTGGGCGAGCCCGAACAGCATCCCGGTCAACATGGGCCCGCGCTACAGCTCCGATGGGGCTGTCCAGGCGATGATTCGCCAGAACGTCGACAAGATCGCCTTCGATCAGTCCAACGTGCCCGGCACGGGCTACATCGCCGCCGGACCGAAGCTGATCGCGGACGCCGCGAACGTTCCGATCACCGAGTCGACCGACAACGTCCCGATTCAGGACGCGAACTCGGTCGCAGTCAGGTTGACGCAGGAGGCCGGTCCCAATGGAGCCGTCGTCCTCAACTTCACGCCGCCTGAGGCGCTGAAGATCCTGCAGGCTGCGCAGCAGCAGGGCCTGGAGGACAGCGTCAAGGCCTGGAGTTGCTCGACGCCGTGCAACACCGACTTCCTGGCGCAGGCGCTGGGGACGAAGTGGGACGGCAAGCTGCTCGTCAACGCCGAGCTCAACGTGACGGACTTCAACGGTCCGGACTCAGAGCTCTACCGGTCCGTGATGAAGAAGTACGGACAGAATGTGGCCGGCGGTCTGGGCAGCTTCAGCCAGATGGGTTACCTGATGGGTGAGTTCATGACCAAGGCGCTCGAGAACGTTCACGGGGACTACAGCCTGAAGAACGTGAACGACGCGGTCTTCGCCCTGAAGAACCAGCAGACGGACATCCTGTGCAACCCCTGGTACACGGGGCATGCACCGCTTCACATTCCGAACAACGTCGACTACACGACGACGCCCGACCATGGCCACATGGTGATCAAGGACGGGTGCATTCCGATCGAGCCAGTCGACCCGGATATCGGCAAGGTGCGCCAGATCGAAGCGGCGGACCCAAGCCTGATCGGTAAGTGAGAGGCGGGCTGTGAGTCTCTGATGCCAAGCTGGCACGACTTCCAGCCCTTCATCGTCACCGGCCTGGCCCTCGGCGGGGTGTACGCCCTGTCGGGGGCCGGGATGGTGGTTCTGTATCGGACCACGGGGGTGCTGAACCTGGCCTTCGGCGCGGTCGGGGCGATGTCCGCCCTGATCGCCTGGGACCTGATCAACAACTCCCTGTGGCCGGAATGGCCTGCGTATGGGGTCGCCGTCGCAATCGCCGCCGGCATCACGCTTGCGTACGGGGTGGTCATCGGCCCGGCGCTGGCCCGCCGGGACGCGCTGGTGAAGGCGACGGCAACGCTGGGCCTGGCCCTGATCCTGCTCGGGACCATGTCGTGGATCTGGAGCGACAAGGCCCGCTCGCAGGTGCTGCCGACTTCGACGCACGCCTTCGACGTCGGCCAGGTGGCCGTCACCTGGACGCAGGTGATCGCATTCGCCCTTGGCGTGGTGGTCGTCTTCGGCACCGGGATTTTCCTCAAGTACACGAAGCTCGGCACCGCGATGCGGGGGCTCGCAAACGACCGCGAGATCACCGCGACCCTCGGCGTCCCGGTGCGCTGGGTGGAGGCGCAGGCCTGGCTCGTCTCGGGGATCCTGTCGGGGATCTCGGGACTACTGCTCTCCGACCTGGTCGGACTCGACGCGGTCAGCCTGACCTTCCTCGTGATCTCGTCCCTGGCGGCCGCGCTGATCGCCAGGCTGAGATCGCTGACGGTCACGTTCTTCGCGGCGCTCGCGGTCGGGCTGGTCAGCGCGATGGCGACGCCGATCAACTCCATCTCGGAGTACCGCAACATGGCGCCGTTCGTGATCGCGACGCTTGCGCTCCTGGTGATCTCGCGCAAGCGCGAGATCTCCTTCACGGGGACGGGCTTGGGCAATGGACGCGGCTGACGCTTCGGGCGGAAGCTTGATGACACGGGCTCTCCGCTCGGGCTCGAACTTCGACAGGGGGGAGAGGATCCGGATGGCGGTGATCGCCGTACTGCTCGCCTTCGTCCTCCTGGTTCTGCCCTCGATGCTGAGCAACTACTGGACGGACGTGGCGACCGCCGTCGTGATCTACACGATCGTCGCCCTCGGGCTCGGGCTGCTGATGGGGCGCGTCGGCCTCGTCTCGCTGGGCCAGGTGGCGGTTTTGGCGCTCGGAGCCTGGGTGGGCGCCAGGCTGCTCTTCGCCACCGGGCTTCCCTTCCCGGTCGTCACGATCATGACCGGGCTCGTCACGATGGTCCTCGGCTCGCTGATCGGCCTGCCCGCGCTGCGGGTCAGCGGCCTCTACCTCGCGCTGATCACCCTGATGCTCGCCGGAGCGATCACCGTCGTGATCGCCGCGACCCAGTTCCCGAACGGGGGGCCCGGCTTCCTCGGCCACACCAACGCGACGACGGGGGCCCACGCGATCCGCCGACCGAGTATCGCCACGGGCGAACACGCCTACTTCCGCTACGCCGTGATCTGGGCGGTGCTGATGTTCGGCCTGGCGCTCTGGCACGTGCGGGGCAAACCGGGCCGCGCCTGGGCGACCATCCGGCAGAGCGAGCCGGCCGCGCTCGCCGCCGGTGTCAACATCAGCCTCTACAAGATGTGGGCCTTCGCGCTGGCATCCTTCATGACCGGGATCGCCGGGGCGCTTCTGGCGGGCAGCTCCGGGACCCTCTACAACCTCACCTTCCCCACCCAGGACTCGATCATCCTGCTCGCCGTGGTCCTGATGGGCGGGATCTACAGCCTCTGGGGCGCGGTGGTCGCGGGCATCCTGATCAAGCTCCTGCCGGCCCTGCTCGACAACTGGGGGCTGCCGCCGGATCTGCTCACCATCATCTTCGGGCTCGGGGTGATCCAGGTGCTGACCACGGCGCCGGCTGGCCTGGTCGATCAATTTCCGAAGGACATGGCGAAGCTGGGGCGCTTGATCTGGCGAGCGGTGGGGAGCCCGGGGGCGCGGGCGGCCGGCGGCACGGCGGGGTCGAAGTGATCAAGGTCGAGAACCTCGAGGTGCGGTTCGGCGGCGTCAAGCCCATCGACCGGATGACCGTCACCTTCCCCAAGGGCACCTGCGGGCTGATCGGGCCCAATGGCGCCGGCAAGACCACCTTCTTCAACGTGCTCAGCGGCTTCGTCAAGCCGAGCAGCGGAACGGTCACGGCCTTCGACGAGAACCTGCTGGCGATGACCGACTTCCGCCGCGCCCGCTGGGGCCTGCGCCGGACCTTCCAGACCGAGCAGGCGATCGAGGAGCTCTCGCTCTACGACAACGTCGCGATGGTCGAGGAGCACTCGAGCCGCAACGGTGGCTCCTCCCGGCGCGACGACGTGCTCGGCGCCCTTGCGTTCGCCGGGCTCGGAGACCGCAATCCGAACACCAAGGTCGGGACCCTCGGCGCCCGCGAGCGACGCCTCGTCGAGATCGCTCGCGCCGTGGTCGGAAAGCCGCGCGCGGTGCTCCTCGACGAGCCGGCGGCGGGCCTGCCGGACGAGGAGACCGAGCACATGGGCAAGGTGATCCGCAGGATCCCGGAGGAGATCGGCGCGCTGGTGATCCTCGTCGACCATGACATGAGCCTGGTGTCCGCCTGCTGCGAGGTGACCTCGGTGCTCGACTTCGGCAAGCTGATCGCCTCCGGGCCGACCGACGAGGTCCTGCGAAACGAGCACGTCATCCGGGCCTATCTCGGGGCGGAGGAGATATGAGCCCGACCGCCAAGAAGCCCATTGCGACGGCGAAGCCCGCTGCGGATGAGGCGCCGCCTTCCGCCAAGCCCGAGGCGCCCAAGCAGGGCGACGTGCTCTCGCTCGAGGGCATGACAGTCGCCCGCGGGGGCCGTCCGGTCGTTCGAGACGTGTCGCTGCGCATCAAGTCAGGCGAGGTGACCGCGCTGCTCGGCCCGAACGGCGCCGGCAAGTCGAGCATGGTGCTCGCCGTCGGCGGTGTGCTGCCCTCCGAGTCCGGATCGGTGAGCCTGAACGGCGACGACCTGTTGGGGCGTCGCCCGGAGAAGATTCGGGCTGCGGGGGTAGCCGTCGTCCCGGAGGGCCGGCGACTGCTGCCCGAGCTCAGCGTCGAGGACAACCTGCGGGTCGCGACCTACGCACTCGATCGCGCCGACGCGGCCCAGGGCATGAAATACGCCATGGAGATGTTCCCGGAGCTGAAGACCCGCTTCGGCACCCAGGCCCGCTCGCTCTCCGGCGGTGAACAGCAGATGGTCGTCCTCGCGCAGGCGCTGGTCAGCAAGCCGAAGTTCATCCTGATCGACGAGCTCTCGCTCGGGCTCGCCCCGGTGATCGTCAAGCGGCTGATCCCGACGATCGAGAAGCTGGCCGAATCCGGCACTGGCGTGCTGCTGATCGAGCAGTTCGCAACGATCGCCCTGGGTATGGCGAAGGATGCCTATGTGATGGGCCACGGAACGATCGAGTTCTCAGGGGCCGCGAGCGAGTTGAAGAGGAACCCCGAGCTGCTCCGGTCGGCTTACCTGAGCAGCGCGAGCACCACCAATGGAGGTGAGGAAAAGAAATGACCGAGAGCTGGGATGCGGAGCGCAGGACGCGCGCCCTCGAGCGAATGCTGACCATCCGCCACTTCGAGGAGACGGTGGACAAGCTCTTCCACGACGAGCACGCCTTCATGACCCACTTCCACCTCTACATCGGCCAGGAATCGACCGGCGTCGGCCTGATGGAGGCGCTCGGCCCGGACGACAAGCTCGCCACGCACCACCGCAACCACGGCCACATCCTCGCCCGCGGCTCCGAGCCGAAGAGGGCACTGGCGGAGATCCTCGGGCGCGAGACCGGCCTCAACAGGGGCGCCGGCGGCACGCTGCACATGAGCGATCCCGACCTTGGCTTCATCTCGACCTCCTCGATCGTCGGCGGCAGCATCTCCCTCGCCAACGGCGCGGCGTTCGCACTCAAGCAGGAGGACGGCGACGCGATCGCCGTCGGCCTGTTCGGCGATGGCGCCCTCGAGGAGGGAATCGCCTACGAGTCGCTCAACCTCGCGGCGCTGTATGAGCTGCCGGTGCTGTTCGTCTGCGAGAACAACAGCGCCGGTGCGCTCGGCTCGGCCGGCGGTGGCTTCCCGACCTCGGTATCCGCGGTCAAGGACCTCACCACGATCCCGGAGACCTTCGGGATCCCGGTCGAGACGGTGGACGGCCGAGACCTCGAGGCGGTCAACGAGCTCGCGGCCAAGGCCGTCGCACACTGCCGGGCTCGCAAGGGCCCCTACTTCCTCCACGCGGTCACCGAGCGCTGGGCCGGAAGCCAGCCGCTCTGGCCGGAGCTGACCACCGGCGAGCTCGACATCTCGATGGCCTGGGATGAGTCTGCGATCTCCGGCGAGCACGAGGACTGGTACCGCAACCACGATCCGGTCCTGATCTACGCACGAAAGCTGCTCGGATCCGGCGAGCTCAGCCAGGAGCAGCTCACCGAGATGGATGAGCAGGCGACGAAGCGGATCGCGGAGGCGCGCGAGTTCGCCCTGGAGAGTGCCCGTCCGGCCCCCGAGTCCGCCCTCGAACACGTCTTCGTCTAAGGAGGATCCGATGCCGACCAAGAACTACGCCGACGCGATGCTCGATGTGCTGAGCAGGTTCATGGACGAGGATCCGAACTTCGTCGTGATGGGCAACGAGGTGCTGGGGATCGGCCCGGAGGGCATGCAGTTCGAGCCCTTCCAGAAGAAGTACGGAGACCGGATCCTCTTCCCGCCCTGCTCGGAGGCCGCCTACACGGCGATGGCCGCCGGCGCGGCGATGTGCGGGCACCGGATGTTCGCCCACCTCGGGCTGGCCTCGTTCACCTATCCGGCGATCTCCTCGATCGCCAACGAGATCTCAACCGCGCGGACGTCCTCGGGCGGCACGATCGGCGTGCCGGTCACCCTTCACATCAGCCACGGCCTGCTGCATGGCGGCGGCGCCCAGCACTCCGAGAGCCCCTTCGGCATGTACTGGAACCTGCCCGGGATCGAGATCGCCGCTCCCTCGGGGGCCAAGGAGGTCAAGGGGCTGCTGACCACCGCCATCAAGTCGGACAACCCGACCATCGTGCTCACCCACGCCTTCGGATACGGGGCCGAGGACGACGTCCCCGACGGCGACTTCGAGATCCCGTTCGGACAGGCCAACGTCAAGCGCGAGGGCGACGCGGTGACGATCGTCGCCTGCTCGATGATGACCTCGGTGGCGCTCGCCGCGGCCGACGAGCTTGCCGGGGAGGGCATCAGCGCCGAGGTGGTCGACCTCCGCACCCTGGTCCCCCTCGACGAGCAGACGATCCTCGACTCGGTCGCCAAGACCGGCAGGCTGATCGTCGCCGACGAGGGCCGGATGCACTGCGGCGTCGCCTCCGAGATCTCGGCCATGGTCAGCGAGAAGGCGCTCGATTCGCTGAAGGCTCCGGTCGCCCGGGTGACGCGGATGGACGCGCCGGTCGCCGCGAACCAGGTGCAGGAGGGCTACATCGCCCCGGACGCCGAGAAGCTCGTCTCGGCGGCGAGGCAGATCGTCGGCGAAGTGCCCGCAGCGGCCGCCTAGGCCGCGGCTCGGCGGTGATTCCGAGATGCCGCTGAGCAGGATGGAGCACGTCCTGGTCCTGACCGACGACATCGACGCGTCCCGGGACTTCTACCGGGACGCGCTCGGGCTCGAGGTCGGGGATCGCCCGCCCCTGGAGTTCCCGGGGTACTGGCTCTACGCGGAGGGCGTCCCCTGCGTCCACGTCGCCGAGCGCGCGGCCTACACCGCCCACTCGGCGACGCTTGGGATCACGGCCTCGCCGCCGGCGGCGGGCACCGGGGCGATCGACCACCTGGCGTTCTCCGCCGGCGATCACGCCGAGGCGACGGCGCGCCTGGAGCGCTCCGGCATCGAGGCGGTCCAGAACACGGTCCCCGGCGTCGGGATGCGCCAGCTGTTCTTCGAGGACCCGAACGGGGTCAAGATCGAGATCAACGTGATGCCCACTGCGGGCACCGGCAAGGAGGAGTGAGCATGGCCACTGAGAACGGCGTCGAGCTGATGGGCGCGTACTGGACGACGGCGGGCCCCACCCAACCGCACGAGGGCCAGGAATGGAGCAACTTCGACTTCAGCGACCGCTGCGCCGAGGCGGCAAAGGCCGGGATGAAGGGGATCGGCATCTGGCACGCCGACCTCGTCCACCAAAAGGAGAGCCGGAGCCTCGAGGAGATCAAGAAGCTGCTCGACGACAACGGGCTGAAGTACCTGGAGCTGGAGTTCATCTGGGGGTTCTTCGAGAACGAGGGCACCGAGGGCCGCGGGGAGTCGGACGAGCTGCGGGACCTGCTGCTGGAGGCAGCGGAAACGCTCGGCGCCCACCACGTCAAGGTCGGGAACATCCCCGGCGTCCCCTGCGAGCTCGACAAGCTCACGGAGCGCTACGCCGAGCTCTGCGCCCACGCCGCCGACCTGACCGACGCGGTGATCGCCTACGAGTTCATGCCCTTCGACGTCAACGTCGACAACCTCGATGCCGCCCTGGAGGTGGTCGAGGGGGCCGGCGCCAAGAACGGCGGGCTGGTGATCGACACCTGGCACATGGCGAAGCTGGGGATCGCGCCGGAGGACCTGAAACGGATCCCGCTCGAGTACCTGACCTGGGTGGAGCTCAGCGACGGCAAGCGCGAGTGGATGGAGGACCGGATCGAGGAGACGACCCGCTTCCGGAAGCTGCCCGGCGAGGGCGAGTTCGACATCCGCGGGTACATCAGGGCCGCCCAGGAGACGGGCTACGACGACGCCTGGGGAATCGAGGTCCTCTCCGACGACCTGCGCGCCGAGCCGATCGGCGAGATGTACCGGCACGCGTTCGAGGCGACGATGTCCCAGTTCCGGCCGGTCGCCGCGTAGGGGTCTCCGATCGCCAAGGCGAAGACCAAGACGTCGCCTCTCGAAGGAGAGGTCGCGCTCGAGCTGCTGCGGACGATGTGGCGGATCCGGATCTTCGAGTCCCGGGTCGGCCAGCTGAAGCGCGCGGACGAGGTCCACGGGCTGATCCATCTGAGCGAGGGCCAGGAGGCGGTCGCCGCCGGCGTCTGCGGGCAGCTCCGCGATGACGACGCGGTCTACTCCGGGCACCGCGCCCACGGACACGCGATCGCGCGCGGGGCGCCGCTCGACCGGGTGATGGCCGAGCTGATGGGCCGCGAGGACGGCCTCTGCAGGGGCCTCGGCGGATCGATGCACCTGGTGGACACCGAGCACGGCCTGATGGGGGCCACCGGCGTCGTCGGCGGCAACATCCCGATCGCGCTGGGGAGCGCCCTCGCCGCCCAGCTGGACGGCGGCGAGGGGGTCGCCGTCGTCTTCTTCGGCGACGGCGCGGTGCAGGCCGGCCACTTCAACGAGACCATCAACCTCGCGACCCTCTGGGGTCTGCCGTTGATCCTGGTCTGCGAGAACAACGGCTTCGCGGAGTTCACCCCTCGCTCGGCGCACACGAAGGTCGAGCGGGTAAGCGACGTCGTCGCCCCCTATGGGCTCCCCCGCGAGACCGTCGACGGCAACGACCTCGCCGCGGTCTGGGAGACCTTCGGGAGCTTCCTGGCCGCCGCTCGGAAGGGCGAGGGCCCGATGCTGCTCGAGTGCCTGACCCACCGGCTCCGCGGCCACTACGAGGGGGACCCCGGCCAGTACCGCGAGGCGATGGCCGACGAGGAGTGGCAGCGGAAGGACCCGATCCTCCGCCTCCAGCGGACCGCCGCCGAGGCGGGCTGGTTCGACGAGGAGGCGGCGGCCGAGGTGGAGGGCGAGGCGAGGGAGGCCGTCGAGGCGGCGATCGAGTTCGCGCGCGCCAGCTCCTTCCCCTCACCCGAGGTCGCGGCCGCGCTCGTCTACGCCGACCCCGAGGCCGTTTGATGGCGCAGACCACCTTCGTCAAGGCGGTCAACGCGACGCTCGCCGAGGCGATGCGCGACGACGGCGACGTGATCGTGATCGGAGAGGACGTCGCCGAGGGAGGGCCTTACACGGTGACCGCCGGCCTCGCCGAGGAGTTCGGGACCGAGCGCGTGCTGAACACGCCGATCAGCGAAGCGGCGATCTGCGGCGTCGCCATCGGCGCCGCCCAGTCCGGCAAGCGGCCGGTGCTGGAGATCATGTTCATCGACTTCCTCACGCTGGCCCTCGACCAGCTCGTCAACGCCGCCGCCAAGGCCCACTTCATGTCCGGGGGGCAGCTCAGCGTGCCGATGGTCCTGCGCACCCAGGGAGGCGCCGGCAGCCGCGGCGCCGCCCAGCACTCCCAGAGCCTCGAGGCCTGGCTCACCCACATCCCGGGCCTGAAGGTCCTGATGCCCAGCAACGCGGTGGATGCCGCCGGGCTGCTGCGGAGCGCGATCGCCGATCCCAATCCCGTGGTCTTCGTCGAGCACAAGAACCTCTACTTCCGCAAGGAGGAGGTGCCCCAGAACGGGGAGCCCGTGCCGATCGGCAAGGCGCGCATCGTCCGCGAGGGGTCCGACGTGACGATCGTCGCCCTCTCACGGATGGTCGGCGAGGCGCTGGCGGCGGCCGAGCGTCTCGCCGCCGAGGGAATCGAGGCCGAGGTGATCGACCCGCGGACGCTGGTCCCCTTCGACCTCGAGACGGTGCTGGAGTCCGTTCGGCGCAGCAACCGCCTGGTCGTCGCCCACGAGGCGGTGAAGGTCGGCGGTTTTGGAGCCGAGATCGCGGCCGAGGTCCAGGCGGCCGCGTTTGACTTCCTCGATGCGCCGATCGAGCGCGTCGGCGCTCCCTTCGAGCCGGTCCCCCTAAGCCCCGGGCTCGAGGACGCCTACCAGCCGGGGGCCGACGAGGTCCGCGCAGCCGCGCGGCGCGCGCTCGGCATCGGCTGAACCGCCGTCTTGGCGCAGCCTGACCCCCACGTCGCCGGGTAGAAAGAACGGGATGCGATCAGCAGCGACAGTGATCAAGCGGACGCTGGTGTCGTTTTACGACGACCAGATGACCCAGCACGCAGCGGCGCTCACCTACTACTCGTTGATGTCCCTCTTTCCCGCCGCCCTGCTCGGCCTCTCATTGCTGGGACTCCTGGGTGAGTACCCGAGCACCTACAACGCGATCATCAGCTACCTGCGCGACGTGGTGCCCCATTCGGCCCTGGTGCCGCTGGACAGCTCTTTGCGCCAAGCCCTCCAGCACAAAGGATCGGCGGTGACGGCCTTCGCGGTCAGCATCGCGCTCACTCTCTATGGCACCACCGGCGTGCTCGAGGCCGCTCGCCGCGCCCTGAATGTGGTCTTCGAGCTGGAGGGTGGCGGCCGCAGCTTCCTGCGGCGCAAGTCGACCGACATCATCTTCACCTTCGTGCTCATGGGCCTGGTGCTGGCGAGTCTCATCATGCTCTTCGTCGGCGGCCGATTCGCTGGGGACCTCTTCGGCTTCATCGGTCTTGGTTCCACCGCCGCGTCGATCTGGAGCGTCGCTCGCTGGCCGGGGGCCTTGGCCGTAACGATGCTGATATTCGCGCTGATCTACTACGTCACGCCCGACGTGAAGCAGCGGGCGTTTCGCTGGGTCACGCCCGGGGCGTTCGTGGGCGTGCTCATCTGGCTGGCAGCCTCGGTCGGCTTCTCGTTCTACATCTCGCAGGTGGCCAACGTAGGCGCTCTCTACGGGGCTTTCGCGGGCGCGATCGTGCTGGTGGCGTGGCTGTGGCTGACCAACGTGGCCCTCCTGTTCGGCGCTGAGCTCGATGCGGAGATCGAACGTCACAAGGAACTCGGTGAGGGTGTCCCGGAGAGCGAGACGCTCAACCTGCCAACAAGGGCGCGGTAGCCAGGAACCTTCAGGGACGGCCTGACCCACTCGAATCTGTTCTGGTCGTGGAGTAGCAGCCGAACCTATCCCATGGTATCTGTCAAATAGCTTGTTTTATTGCCCGCCTCCCTATAGGGTGCGTGGCCGTGGCGGAGAGGAGCTGGCTGATCCTGGACGAAGGCCGAGCCTCGGCCCTGGCGGCGCTCTGCGAGACGATCGTGCCGGGGTCCGGCCGAGTCGAGCCGGCCGTCTACATCGACGCGAAGCTCGCGATGCTGGACGAGGGGACGAAGGCGGCGACGCTGGGCGCGATCGACGCTCTCGCCGACGTCGCCGACGGAGGTCCCGAGGCACTCGCCGGGCGCGCCGCCACGCCCGAGTTCATGATGCTGAGGGCGCTTGCCTGCGAGGCGTTCTACAGCGACTTCGTCGCGCCGGGCGCCGAGGGGCCGAGCGCCTGGGAGGAGATCGACTTCCGCTTCCCGCTGGCGAGCCAGATCCAGCACGACTGGTCCTTCATGGGCCACCCTGAAACGGGTCGCACATGAGCGAGCGCGTCGACGTCGTCGTGGTCGGCTCGGGCGCCGGGGGCGGGGTGGTCGCCGGCGAGCTCGCGCAGCGCGGCCGCAGCGTCGTCCTGCTGGAGGCGGGCCCGCATCTGACCGCCGCGGACTTCGTTCGCTGGGAGGCAAAGGCCGCGTACGACTTCTGGTGGCCCCTGCGGATGGCGATGGTCGACGGGGGAGCCGGCGGAACGGTGCCGATCTTCGGCGGGCGCTGCGTGGGCGGCACCACCACGATGAACACCAAGGTCTCCTTCCGCGCGCACGACTTCGAGTTCGCCAAGTGGCACGACGCGAGCGGGCTGCTCGGCGACGGCGGCAGGCCATTCGGGGTCGAGGACCTCGGGCCCCACTACGAGCGCGTCGAGAAGGTGCTCGGCGTGCGGGAGCGCGCCGATTGGCCCGAGTGCGTGCGGACGCTCGACGCCGGCTTCCGGGAGCTGGGCTCCGAGCTGGAGCCGGTCGACTCCTACACCGACGTCAACTGCATGAAGTGCGGGTCCTGCCTGCAGGGCTGTCCCACCAACGCGGGCAAGAACACGATGAACACCTACATCCACGCAACCACCGCAGTCGGCAAGTTGGACCTGAGGGCGGATTCACCCGTCGAGCGGGTCATCTTGGCCGACCGCGAGGGTGGCTTGGAGGCGACCGGGGTCGAGTACACCGACGCCGACGGGCAGAGACAGACGATCGAGGCGGGCGCCGTCGTCGTCGCTGCGGGAGCGCTCAACACCCCGCAGATCCTGATCCGCTCGGGGCTGCCGGAGGCCGCCGGCCATTCGCCCAGCACGGATTGGATCGGCCGCAACCTCGGCCTCCACCCCGCCGCCTTCGTCTTCGGGCTCTTCGACGAGGTCCAGGACGCCCATCGCGTCTACCCGATCACCTCGCACTGCATGGACTTCATGCGCGACGAGGACGGCGGGTTCGTGCTCGAGGCCTCGACCGTTCAGGACCCGATCGGCTTTGCGACCAGCATCGCCGACGAGGACGGGCCGATGTGGGGCGATCGCCTGACCGAAGCGGTGCGTCGGTACCGCCACTGGAACGGCATCCTCGTGCTCGCGAACGACGAGAACAACGGGCGCGTCATCGTCGGCGAGGACGGCTCCGAGAGCTTCGAGGCCCATTTCGACCCGGTCGAGCTCGAGCGGATGGAGGGGGGCCTCGAGTTCGCGCGCCGGGTGATGAAGGCGGCCGGCGCCAAGCAGATCGCCTGGACCGGGCCGGCCAGCACCCACGTCCAGGGGACCTGCCGGATGGGCTCGGACGCGGCCCGCTCGGTCGTGGACGCCAACTGCGAGTCGCACGACGCAAAGAGGCTCTTCGTCGGGGACGCCTCGCTGTTCCCGAAGACCCTTTCGGTCAACCCCTCGCTGACGATCATGGCCCTCGCCGACCGGCTCGCGCAGCACCTCGACGACGACCCGAATCAGTACCTGAGCCCGCAAGCCGCGGAGGTCCCCGCGTGAAGGCGGCGGTGCTCCACGAGTACAACCAGCCGCTCGAGCTCGAGGACCGGCCCGAGCCGGAGATCACCAGGGCCAACCAGGTGCGCGTCAAGATCGAGGCCGCGGGGGTCTGCTCGACCGACCTGCACGCGATCGAGGGGCTGATGGGGCCGGCCGGGATGGACGTGCCCCGGGTCCTCGGCCACGAGAACGGCGGCCGGGTGGACGCGGTCGGCGACCTCGTCTCCTCGGTCAAGGTCGGCGACCCTGTGCTGATCTACCCGCCGCACAGCTGCGGCGTCTGCGTCAACTGCAGGCGCGGCCGCGACATGCACTGCGCGCATCACCAGTTCACGGGCCTGACTCTCGACGGCGGCTTCACCGAGTACCTGGTGGTCGGCGAGCGCGAGATCGTGCCGCTCCCGCCCGGCGTCGATCCGATCGCGGTCGCCCCCCACTCCGACGCCGGGATCACCGCCTACCACGCGGTCAAGAGGGTCGCCCACCTGATGCTGCCCGGAAGCACCACCGTCGTGCTCGGGGCGGGCGGCGTCGGCCACATCGGGCTCCAGCTCGCCCGCGAGCTCGGCTCGGGCACCGTGATCGTGGTCGACCCCCACCCCGACCGGCGCAAGCTTGCCGAGGAGCTGGGCGCCGATTGGGCCGTGGACAGCGAGGGCGTGGAGGACGCCGTCTGGGAGCTGAGCCAGGGTGGCGGCGCCGACCTCGTGCTCGACTTCGTGGGGACCGACCAGACCCACGCCGACGGCCTCGCGATGCTCGGGCTCCAGGGCACCTACTCGATGATCGGCTTCGGCGGCACGATCACCATTCCGTCGGTCGCGCTGGTCAGCCAGGAACAGTGCCTGGTCGCCAACCTGGTCGGCAGCTGGACCGACCTCTGGGAGGTCGTGCAGCTGCACGCGGCGGGCAGAATCACGCTGAAGACCGAGACGCACCCACTCGAAGACGTCAACGAGGTGCTCGGGCGGCTGAGCGAGGGCGACATCACCGGGCGAGCGGTGCTCCTGCCGCACTCCAACGGCTCGGCCTAGGCGGCGAAGCCGGAATGCGGGTCGTTGAGGTGACGCAGCTCGGCGGACCCGAGGTGCTGAAGCTCACCGAGCGCGATGATCCCACTCCCGGGCCCGGCCAGGCCGTCGTCCGGGTGAGGGCCGCGAACGTCAACCCGACGGATCTCGGGGCGCGGGCCGGCGCCGGTCGGACGGTCCCGGATCCGCCATTCGTGCTCGGCTGGGATCTGGCGGGCGTGGTCACCGCCGTTGGCGAAGGAGTCGAGGAGCTCGAGGAGGGCGACCGCGTCGTGGGGATGATCCAGTGGTACGACCAGCAGGGCTCCGTCGGCGCCTACGCCGAATCGGTGGCCGTGGACGCCGAGTGGATCGTGCCGCTGCCGAACGAGCTCGACTACGAGACGGCGGCCACCATCCCGCTCAACGCGGTCACCGCCAAGGAGGGACTCGAGCTGCTCGATCCTCCCGATGGCTGCGACCTGCTGGTCACCGGCGCGAGTGGCGGAGTCGGCGGCTTCGCCGTGCAGCTCGCTGCCCGGGCGGGCCACCGCGTGATCGCGCAGGCCGGCCGCGACGACGAGGACTGGCCGCGGGGGCTGGGCGCCTCGGAGGTGCTTCCGCGGGACGCGGACCTGGCCTCGATCGACCCGGTGCCCGCCGTCTTCGACGCGGTGCCGCTGGGAGAGCCCGCGCTGGTCGCGGTCGAGGACGGCGGCGCCGTGGTCGCGACCCGGCGCCAGCCGGAGGCTGACCCGGGGCGGCGTATCCGGCAGGAGTTCTTTCTGATCCACCACGACCGTGAGGCGCTGCGGTCGGTGGTGCGAGACGTGGCGGCGGGGAAGCTCCGCACGCGGATCGATCGCACGCTGCCACTGGCGGAAGCCGCCGAGGCGCACCGTCTGGTCGAGGCGGGCGGATTGCGCGGCAAGGTCGTACTAACCCCATGACGTCACCCCGGGGTCAGGTCTTGCGTACGACATGTGACATGCAAGACCTGACCCCATGAGCTGAGGAGGAGAGATGGCGAGGTTCGTACTGGTGCATGGAGCGTTCGCGGGAGGATGGATCTGGGGCCCGCTTGCCGAGAGGCTCGAGGCCGCGGGCCACGAGGTCGAGGCGCCGGATCTACCCGGGATGGGCGAGGACACCACCCCGGTCGAGGAGGTGACGCTCGCGGCGTACGCCGACCGCGTCTGCGAGGTCCTCGACGCGAGCCCAGAGCAGTCGATCCTGGTCGGCAACAGCATGGGTGGCGTCGTGATGACCGAGGCCGCCGCCCGCCGCCCCGAGAAGGTGAAGCGCCTGATCTACGTGGCCGCATTCATGCCGGCCGACGGGCAGAGCCTGGTCCAGCTCACCGAGTTGCCGGAGGGGGAAGGTGACCTGGTGCAGGCGACCGTGGTCGTTTCCGGCGAGCCCCCGGTGGGCGTGCTTCCGGAGGCGAGCCTTCGTGAGGGCAACCTCGCCTGCCCGGCGGACGTGCTCGAGTGGGCCGTAGAGAGCGCCGGCCCCCAGCCGGTGGTTCCCTTCACCGAGCCGGTCTCCCTCAATGACGATTTCGAGCGGATCCCCCGCAGCTACGTGATCTCCACGAGGGACAGGTTCATCCCGCCGCCGCTCCAGCGCCGGATGGTGAAGGACCGCAACGTCACCGATGTGGTCGAGCTCGACACCGACCATCACCCGCAGCTCTCCAGGCCGGATGAGCTTGCGGCGGCCCTCGACGAGCGGGCGCGTGAGGGAGTGGCGGCGTGAGCGCCGGGACGGTCCGTCCCGCCTCTGAGGTGTTCGCCGAGCCGCGGCCGATCGAGGCGCTCGGCGACCTGTTCGCCAACATCTGGCAGGTCTGTTACGTCACCCCGGATCTCGACCGCGGAATGCAGGAGCTTCGGAACGCCTTCGGGATCGAGAACGCCACCGAGGTGCCGGTTGAGGGAGCCACGTTCATGAAGGGCGGCGAGGAGGTTCCATGGGAGCCTCGGGTGGCGATGGGCGCCCGCGGTGGCCTGATCGTCGAGCTGATCGAGCCGGTGGCCGGGGAGGTCGCGTTCTACCGCCGGTTCCTGCCGCGCGGCGCGGGCGTGCTCGGACTCCACCACCTCGCGATGCTCGTCCCGCTCGGAGACGAGCCGTGGAGCGGGATCGAGAGGCTGCTGGCCGAGCACGGCCTGGAGTTCGAGTACACGATCCTGATCCCGGATCGCGCCCGTCTTGCCTACGTCGACACGACGGAGATGCTCGGCCACTACATCGAGCTCTGCCAGCTCCAGCCCGCCGACACCGAGTTCTTCAGCGGCCTGATCGCCGAGAGCGCCTGATGGCCAAGGTCACCGCCGCCGTCGTCGAGAGCGAGGGTGCAGGGTTCGCACTCCAGGAGTTGGATCTCGGCGACCCTCGGTCCGACGAGGTCGTGGTCAAGATCGAGGCGGCGGGGATCTGTCACACGGATCTGACGGTCCGTGACGGCGGCCTTCCGACTCCCCTGCCGGCTGTCCTGGGCCATGAAGGGGCCGGTCTCGTGGAGCGCGTCGGAGACGGCGTGAAGGGCCTTGCCGAGGGAGACCGGGTCAGCCTCAGCTTCGACTACTGCGGTTCCTGTCCGAACTGCCAGGCTGGCAAGCCCTTCTACTGCCACGAGTTCGGGCCGCGCAACTTCGGGGCGTCCCGTCCTGATGAAACCACTGCGCTCTCACGCAACGGGGAGTCGCTGCACTCGCACTTCTTCGGGCAGTCGGCCTTCGCCACGCGCGCGGTCGTTCCGCGCAACAGCGTCACCAAGGTCCCTGGCGACATTCCGTTCTCCGTGCTGGCGCCGTTCGGCTGCGGGATCCAGACCGGCGCCGGGGCGGTGCTGAACGTGATGCGCCCGCAGCCGGGTGACGCCCTGGTCGTATCGGGACTCGGCGGAGTGGGCATGTCGGCGGTGATGGCGGCAAAGGTGACCGGCTGCCAGACGATCATCGGCGTGGACCCCAACCCGGACAGGCTCGAGCTGAGTCAGGAGCTCGGGGCGACGCATGGCATCGATCCCGGCAAGGAAGACGTCGTCGAGGAGGTGATGAAGGTCACCGGGCGCGGCGCTCAGTTCTCGCTCGAGATGAGCGGCAACATCGGTGCGCTCCAGCAAGCCGTCTACTGCCTGGCGCCCGCCGGCGTCTGCGGGGTTGTTGGCGCCCCACCGGGCGGCACTGAGGTCTCGCTCGACGTGAACGACATCCTCTCCGTCGGACGCACCGTGCGAGGGATCGTCGAGGGAGAGAGCATCCCGAGGACCTTCATCCCCCAGCTCGTCTCGCTCTGGGAGAAGGGTCTCTTCCCGGTCGACCGCCTGATCGAGACCTTTGACTTCGACCAGATCAACGAGGCCGCTGAAAAGGCTCAGAAGGGCGAGGTCGTCAAGCCCGTACTGACGCTCTAGGCCGGAGCGCGCGAAGAGGCATAGGCGACGAAGGCGTCGAGCGCCGACGGATCGGCGAGCGCGTCCCGGCTCGCCACCTTCTCCGGCGGCTCCCCGAGCAGGATCCGCTTCACGGGCAGCTCCAGCTTCTTCATCGTCAGCGTCTTCGGGATCGCCGGCACGGCCTCGATCGTGTCGGGAACGTGGCGGGGCGAGAGCGTTCCCCGCAGCTCCGACGCGATTCGCTTGCGGAGCCCGTCGTCCAGCTCCACGCCCTCGGCGAGGGTGACGAAGAGGATCAGCTCGCCGGGGCCACCCTCGGGATCCTCGATGTGGACGACCAGGCTCTCGAGGATCTCGTCGATCCCCTCGACCACGGAGTAGACCTCGCCGGTGCCGAGGCGCACGCCGCCTCGGTTGAGCGTGGCGTCCGAGCGGCCCGTGATCACGCAGCTGCCGCGCTCGGTGAACATGATCCAGTCACCGTGGCGCCAGACGCCGGGGAAGTGCTCGAAGTAGGCGGCGCGGTAGCGGGAGCCGTCCTCGTCGCCCCAGAAGCCGACCGGCATCGAGGGCATCGGCTTGCGGATCACCAACTCGCCCAGCTCCCCGATCACCGGCTGCGCGTTCTCGTCGTAGGCGGCGACGTCGACCGCCAGGCAGCAGCCGGCGATCTCGCCCCGATAGACCGGCTGCATCGGACTGCCCTGCACCATCCCGGTGCAGACGTCGGTCCCGCCGCTGCCGACGTTCAGCAGCACGTCGGGGCCGAGCTGCTCGTAGACCCAGTCGAAGCCCTCCGCCGGCAGCGGCGAGCCGGCCGCGCAGAGCTGCCGGATGCTCGAGAGGTCGAATTGGCTCAGATCGAGCCCCGCCTTGCGGCAGCCCATCAACATCGCCGGCACCGCGCCCATCAGCGTCGGGCGCAGCTCCTCGGCGATTCTCCACTGGGCGGTGAAGTCCGGGTAGAGCGGATTGCCGTCCAGCATCACGATCGAGGCGCGCAGCAGCAGCGTGGAGACCAGCGCGTTCCACATCATCCAGGCGGTCGTCGTGAACCACATCAAGCGGTCGCCCGGCTGGAGGTCCCAGCTCAGCCCGTGGTTCTTGTAGGCCTCGATCAGGATGCCGCCGTGGCGATGGACGATCGCCTTCGGCAGCCCCGTCGTCCCGGAGGAGAAGAGGACGCAGAGCGGATGGTCGAAACCGACGGGGTCGAACTCCAGCGGAGCGCTCTCGGCGAGCAGCTCGTCCCACTCCATGGAGTCGGGGAGGGCGTCGTCCGACCCACCGGGGTAGGGAACGTGGACGACCCGCTCCAGGGTGGGCAGGGCCTCCCGGATCTCGGCCACCTCCCCGCGCCGGTCGATCGGCTTCTCTCCGTAGGTGTATCCGGCGATCGCGAGCAGCAGCTTCGGCGCGAGCTGGCCGAATCGGTCGGTCACGCTGCGCGGCCCGAACTCCGGGGCGCAGGTCGCCCAGATCGCGCCGAGGCTGGCGGTCGCGAGGAAGGCGACGAGGGTCTCGGGGATGTTGGGCAGGTAGGCGACGACCCGATCGCCGGGGCCGATGCCGAGGCGCTGCAGGCCCACACGGGCCCGCGCCACCCGCTCGCGGAGATCGCCGAAGGTGAGCTCGAAGTCGTCTCTGGTCTGCGACCGGGCGACGATCGCGACCCGATCGGTGTCCTCGTCGCGCCCGAGCATGTGCTCGGCGTAGTTCAGGCGCGAGCCGACAAACCACTCGGCACCCGGCATCTCGCGCGAGCCGAGAACCTGGTCGTACGGGGTGTGGGCGCGGACCTCGAAGAAGTCCCAGAGCGATCCCCAGAAGCCCTCCAGGTCGTCGACCGACCAGCGCCAGAGCTCGTCGTAGCCGGCATGGTCGATGCCGCGGGTCTCGCGCAGCCACTCGAGATAGCGCCCGAGCTGCGTCGTCTCGCCGACGTCCTCAGGCGGCGTCCACAGCACCGATCCGATCTCCTCCACCGTCGTCACGCTCAGACTGAGATATTGTCAGGTTTTCTGACACTTAGTCCAGAGACGACCGAGTGGAGCGATGCCGGGCGCGAGGATTTCCTGCGCGCCCACGTCGACGAGATCTACGAGGAGCTCACCGAGGGATTCTCGAAGCCGCTCCGCGATCAGGAGCTGCTCGCCGCCGCCGCAGAGCGGTACCCGGGACTGGTCCCGGGCGCGGACCGGATGGCCGAGGAGTCCGAGCGGCGACTCGCCGACAAGCAGGGACTGGAGATCGCGCAGGGCCTCTTCCTCTCGCATGTGCTCGCCTCGCCTCGGGCCGGCACCCACCTGGTCTGGGCGATGCTGCAGCCGACCCGCGAGGCGCTGGAGCGAATCGACGAGTTCCGCGCCGGCGGCGTCGCCGACCTCGGCAAGGCCCACGTGCGCCGCGAGGGAAACGTCGGCCATCTGGAGATCCGCAACCCCCGGCACCTGAACGCCGAGGACGACACGACGATCGAGCCGACGGAGGTGGCCGTCGACCTGATCCTGCTCGATCCCGAGATCGAGATCGGGGTGATGCGCGGCGGTCTGGTGGATCATCCGCGCTACGCCGGGGCGCGGATCTTCGGTGCGGGACTCAACCTGACCAGGCTCTACCTCGGCCGGCTGCCCTTCGTCTTCTTCATCACCCGCGACCTCGGCTACGTCAACAAGATCTATCGCGGGCTGAGCGGCTCGGAGTTCCGTCCCGGCGCACCGGAGGAGACCACCGAGAAGCTCTGGATAGCTGCCGTCGAGACCTACGCGATCGGCGGCGCCTGCCAGCTGCTCCACGTGATGGACCATGTGCTGGCGGCCCGCGGCAGCCGGCTCTTTCTCCCGGCGCGGAAGGAGGGGATCATTCCGGGCGCCTCGCCGTTGCGCATGCCGCGCTCGGTCGGCGATCGCCTGGCGCGCCAGGCGATCCTCTCCGGGCGCGAGTTCGAGGCGGGCGTCCCACCCGCGGAGCTGCTCTGCGACGAGGTCGTCGACCCGGACTCCGTGGACGCCGCGCTGGGGGCGCGGATCGAGGCGCTGACCAGCTCGGGGCTGATCAACGCGGCCGCCAACCGCCGGGCGCTTCGCGTCGGCGAGGAGCCGCTCGACGTCTTCCGCCGGTACATGGCGACCTTCTCCAGGGAGCAGGCCCACTGCCACCTGAGCCCGGCGCTGGTCCGAAACCTCGAGGAGCACTGGGATGCCCGTCAGCGAAAGCTCTGAGCCCGCGGTCTGGAATCCGGTCGAGAAGGGCGATCGCGAGCGCCTCCGCGAGCTCCAGCTCGAGCGGCTTCGCGCCACCGTCGAGCGGGTGATCGGCGGCCAGCCCCCGATCGCCTCCCGGCTCGCCGAGGCGGGCATCGGCGACGCCCGCGAGATCGCCTCGCTCGACGACCTCGCCCGGCTGCCCTTCACCCGCAAGTCCGACCTCCGGGATCACTACCCCTATGACCTGCTGGCGGTGCCGCGCGAGCAGATCGTCCGCGTGCACGCCTCCAGCGGCTCGCACGGCAAGCCCACGGTGGTCGGGTATACGCGCACCGACCTCGACACGTGGACCGAGGTGATGGCCCGGTGCATGACGGCGGCCGGCGTCCGTCCCGGGATGACCGTCCACAACGCGAACGGCTACGGGCTCTTCACCGGCGGCCTCGGGTTCCACCAGGGGGCCGAGCGGATCGGCGCGAGCGTGATCCCGGTCTCAGGTGGCTTCACAGCGCGCCAGGCGATGCTGCTGCGGGACCTGGGCGGCCACGCGCTCTGCGCGACGCCCTCATACGCGCTGGTGATCGCTCAGGCGATCCGCGAGGCGGACATCGACCCGGCCGAGCTGCCGCTGGAGATCGGCCTCTTCGGCGGGGAGCCCTGGACCGAGCAGATGCGCGATCAGCTCGACCGCGAGCTCGCCATCGACGCGGTCAACTTCTACGGGCTCTCGGAGATGTGCGGGCCGGGCGTCGCCTCGGAGTGCCGGGTCGCGCGCGACGGGCTGCACGTCCAGGAGGACCACTTCCTGGTGGAGGTCGTCAATCCGGAGAGCGGCGAGCCACTGCCGGAGGGAGACGACGGCGAGCTCGTCTTCACCACGCTGACCAAGGAGGCGCAGCCTCTGCTCCGATACCGGACGGGCGACATCGGCTCACTCACCAGCGAGCCCTGCGACTGCGGCCGCACGCTGGCCCGGATAGCCGCGCTCCGGGGGCGCCTCGACGACATGCTGATCATCCGCGGCGTCAACCTCTTTCCCTCGACGATCGAGCGTCTGCTGCTCAACACCGAGGAGGTCGGTCCCCACTACCGGCTGATCGTCGAGCGCGAGGGCCATCTGGACGAGATCCGGGTCGAGTGCGAACCGCTCGCCGACGACGTCGACCGGGCCGAGCTCGGCGAGCGCCTCGAGCTGCTCGTGCGCGAGAACACCGGCATCAGGATCGGAGTCGACGTGCTCAAGCCCGGCGCCGTCCCGCGCAGCGAGGGCAAGGCCGTGCGGGTCGTGGACGGGCGCCGGGCTCGGTAGCGTCGATCAGCGCACGGTCGCCACCTTCGTGGTGACCGGCCGGCCCTCCTCCCGCCACGCCTTCAGGCCACCCTGCAGGTGGGCGACGTCCCGGTAGCCGAGCTCCTGGAGCGCGGCCGCCCCGAGCGCCGATCGCGATCCGGCGGCGCAGTAGACGATCACCCGCCGGTCGCGGTCGAAGGCGTCGAGGTGATAGGGCGTCTCGGGATCCGCGTGGAACTCGAGCATCCCCCGTGGAGCGAGGGTCGCCCCTGGGATGATCCCGTCCGCGGTCTCCCCGGGCTCTCGCACGTCTACCAGCAGCGCCTCTCCTCGGCCGATCTCCTCGGCCACCTCGGCGGGCCGCAGGTTCTCGATGCCTGCCTTCGCCGCCGCGATCAACTCCTTCACGCCTGTCATCGGTCCTCCTTTTCGACGGTGACCCGAAGAGCGTGATCCCGGCGCGTTCCCGAAACGTTCCTCTCACTGCCGCAGCGTGGCGGGCGGCCGCAGCCGGGGCGTCAGGCGGCGCCGGCCGCCAGGGCGGCGCAGCGAGCCTCGTCGAGGGGCTGGCCGGCGGCTCGAAAGCCGGCTGCAGCGGCTTCGAACTGAGCGCGGGCGCGGGCGGCGCTCCCATGGGCCCGCGCCAGGTATCCCCTGACCTCCTGGACCTCGGCTCTCTTGCCCGGCAGCGGCAGGATCACCGTGGCCAGTGAGTCGGCCGCATCCGCATACGCTCGAGCGCGATCGAGCTCGCCGGCCCGCACCGAGGCGATCGCCGCCGGGACCGAAAGGGCGATTCTGCATGTCGGGCAGGTCTCGGCCGGCCCCCGAATCGAGTCCTCCGCCTCGTCGAGGGCCGCTCGCAGCGCGGCGGAGTCGTCGCCGCAGCTGAGCAGCTTCGAGCCGTAGATCCGGTCGAGAAGGTGCTGCTCCAGGCTCGACTCCCGGGCGGCCGCCAGCGCCTCGTGGATCAGCACCCCGGCCTCGTCGCGATCGCCTCGCTGGAGCGCCACCTGGGCGCGCTGCTGGAGGGCCAGCGCCTCCCCGGCTGGGGCGCCGATCCTCCGGTGGAGGAGCGCTGCTGCCTCGAGGTCCTCGTCGGCTCGATCGAGGTCGCCAGAGAGCAGCTCGGCCATGCCGCGCAGGGTGACCGCGAATCCCTGGCCCCGGGCCGCCCCGAGCCGCTCCGCCTCCGCGGCGAGCGAGTCGGCGAACTCGATCACATCGGCGTAGGGCAGGGCACCGTGGAGCATCCTCTCGCTGGCGCAGAGGTAGCCGTCGAAGACACGGATCGCGAGCTCGGGAACCGCGCCCGTCGCGGAGAGGTCCGATCGCAGGCTCTCGCGCAGCTCGCCGCGCGCGTGGGCAGCCAGGGACCGCGCCCAGGAGGCCTCGGCGACCGCTCCCGGATCCCCGAGCTCGAATGCGAGGCGCCGCGTCTCCTCCGCCTTGGCGGCGGCGAGCTCCGGGTCGCCGAAACCGACCGCTGCTGCCCCCGCGAGCGTCAGCGACTCCGCCAGCCGGCCGGAGGCGCTCGCCGGGGAGCAGTCCGCGAGCGTCCGCAGCGCGCTCTCGGGGTCACCGGCCTTGAGCCGGGCGAGTGCCTCCTTGGCCCGGATCTCGTGGGAGAGGGGCTCGCCGGCAGCCGCCGCGGCGGCCGCGTAGGCGGTGGGCGCCCCGCCGTCGCCCAGGGCCTCGAGCGCCTCCGCCCGCAGGGAAAGCGCTTCCACGTGACCGGGGCTGTGCTCGAGCAGCGGATCGAGCTGGCGCAGCGCGTCGGCGTACGCACCGCTGGCCGATGCCTCGCGAGCCGCGGCGAGCAGCCAATCGAGCGCCTCTACGGGACGCTCGCCCGCCAGCCAGTGGCCGGCAACCTGAGGCGCCGGCGCTCCGGCGCCGGCAAGCCGGCGCGCCGCATCTCGGTGAATCGAGATCCGCTGGTGCTGCGGCAGCCGCTCCAACAGCGCCTGGCGGACGAGCTCGTGCCGGAACCTGTATCGGGCGCCGGTCACGGTCAGCACCCCTCCGGCCAGCGCACGATCGAGAAGCTGGAACGCGTCGGTCTCCGGGAGACCGGTGAGGCCGAGCACCTCCGTGAGGTCGAGATCGTCCCCCGCGACCGCCAGCCGGGTGAGCATAGACACGGTGCCGCGATCGAACTCCAGGAACCGCGCGGCGATTGCGCTCCAGGCATCAGAGCCGACTTCGAGCGGCGCCTCCGCAGGCGCTTCCCGGGAGAGCTCGAGGATGAAGAATGGGTTGCCGCGCGCGACCTCAACGATCTCCTCGATCACCTCGGCGTCGAGGGTCTTGGAAGCGCCTACGGCGGCGAGGGCCTGCGCCTCCCTCCGCTCCAGCGGCCCGAGATCGATCTCGATCGCCCTGCCGACGCGAGCGAGCGCGGCGGCGGCGCCACGCAGGGCCTGGCGCGCGGATTCCGGCCGGTACGCGAGAACCACGAGGAGACCGTCGCCCCCTCCGCTCGCCAGCTGGTAGAGGACCTCGGCCGTCGCATCGTCGGCCGCGTCGACGTCATCCACGATCAGCGCGAGCCCTGCTCCGGCAGCCGCCGCGCGGGCGTCCAGCAGCCGCTGGACGGCTCCCACCACCTTGTGGCGCGTCAGCTGCCCGTCGAGCGGCGGCGCCGGGATCGCCATCGACGTGAGGGCGGCGAGCACGGAACGCGAATGATCGCCGAGACGGGCGGCAAGCCCGGACGATCGACGAACGATCTCTTCCACGGCCTCCGCGATCGGGGCGTAGGGATTGCCCCACCGGGCCCCCGTGACGGTGACGACCTCCCAGCCGGCCGCTTCGGCGGTCGCGGCCAGGCGCCGGCAGAAGGCGGACTTGCCGATTCCAGGGGAGCCGCGCACCAGCACCGCACCCAGGCGCGAGGCTCCCGCCTCGCGAAGCGCCGCCGCCGCCCTAGCCAGCTCGATCTGACGATCGACGAAGGCGGGTTCGATTGCCCCCAACCCGGCGACGCATTCGGCGTAGAGCGCGGCCGCCTCGCGGCTCGGACCGACGCCAAGCTCGGCGGCCAAGGCGGTACGCAGGCGCCCGTACCAGCGGATAGCGTCGTGCCGGCGATCGGCGGCGAGCGCAGCCCGCATCAGCTCCAGGGAGGCCCGCTCCTCGGTTGGCTCCAGCTCGGCGAGCCGCTCCCACTCCCCGCTCCGCCGGAGCAGCTCGACCAGCAGCCCGCGGAGCCTCCTGCGCGGCTCATGGGTCCACTCCTCGTAGGGCAACTCGGGCAGCAGGTCGCCGCCGTAGGCCTGGGCAGCCTCGGCGCACACGACCGGCTCACCTGAGCGCAGAGCCGCGCGGGCGCGATCCTCGAAGCGCTCGGCGTCGACCTCGAGCTCCTGCGAAGGGAACAGCGCCACCGATCCGGCTCGGAGCACCACGGCGTCGGTCGCCGATAACGCTCGGCGCGCATGGTGAGCGGCCTTGCGCAGGTTCGCCGCCCCCGCATCGGGATCGAGGTGTGGCCAGAGCGCCTCGCTCGCCTGCTCCCGCGCGAGCCGATGGTTCTTCGCGAGAGCAAGCAACTGGACGAGCTCCATCGAGCGCCGTCCCGGCCAGTGGTCCTCCTCGATCGCCTCGCCTCCCACGAAGGCGCGAAACGACCCGAGCAGCTGGATGCGCGGCCGAAGCCCGCGAGCGTGCTGAGCAGCCTCCACTGTCAACGTTGAGCCTAAACCCTCACGTCAGCAAGGCGGTCCTCCCGCCGTTGCGGGAGGCTCGGGCAAAGCGAGGGCGCTGATGCCCGGAGAGCGTTAGGGGGCCGACTCGAGTGCCGGCTCCAGTGGGCCGCGGTCGCAGAAGAGGTGGTTGATGGCCAGCGCTCCCAGCCCGCAGGCGGCGATCGTGATCGCCATCGGAAGGGCGTTGTGGTTGCCCGCGATCCCGGCGAGGGGTGCGAGCAACGCTCCGAGGCCGAACTGGCCCAAGCCGTAGAGGGCGGAGGCGCTGCCGGCGCGCTCCCCCTGATGCGCCAGCGCCAGGGCGGTCGAGTTGGGGACGATCAGGCCGATCGCGCTGACGGTCAGCCAGAGGCCGATCAGAAGCGGCGTCAGCCCGGCGTCGAGCACCACCGACAGCAGCGTCGCCGCCCCGCCCATGGCGCTCATTCCCGCACCGCCGCGCAGCAGGACGACGGGCCCGACGCGGTCGACCAGCCGGCCACTGACCTGAGAGAGCACCACGAGCCCGAACGCATTGCAGGCGAAGACCAGGCTGAACTCCTGCGGCGAGAGGCCGTGGATGTCCTCGAGGACGAACGGCGCCCCGGCGATGTAGCTGAACATCGCGGCGAACCCGAGGCTTCCGACGAAGGCGTACGGCAGGAAGCTCGTATCGAAAATCAGCGCGCGGAAGACCCGCAGCTTCGTCCTGATCCCGGGCTCGTGCCGCAGGTGGACCGGGAGCGTCTCGAACAGGAAGGCGTACGCCGCCGCCAGGATCAGGGCGCTGACCACGGCGAAGAGGACGAAGAGTCCGCGCCAGCTCGTGAACCTGAGCACCTGCCCGCCGAGGATCGGGGCCACGACCGGCGCCACGCCGCTGACGATGACGAGGCGGGCGAAGATCCTCGCCCCGGCGGAGCCGGAGTAGAGATCGCGGACGATCGCCCGCGCGATCACGAATCCGACTCCCGCCGCGGCGCCCTGCACCAGCCGCAGGAAGGTCAAGGTGAGGATCCCGGGTGAGAGGCCGCAGAGCAGCGATGAGACCAGGTAGGCGATCAGACCGGCGAGCACCGGGGTGCGCCGGCCGACGTTGTCGCTGATCGATCCGGACACGACCTGGCTCAGCGCCAGCCCGAGCAGGAAGGCGGTCAGGGTGAGCTGGCCGGTGGAGGCGCTCGTCCCGAGGTCCGAGGTGAGCTCGGGCAGTCCGGGGATGTAGGCGTCGATCGAGAGCGGCGCGATCCCGGTGAGGGCGCCGACGACGATGAAGATCGCGATCCGGTTCTGGGAGCCCTCGCTCGCCTCCGGCCGGCTCAATTCGGGGCGGTCGTCGCCGGGACGGGCGCCTCGGGCACCCCGAGCTCGGCCTGCAGCCCGATCCCGCGGCCGAGAAGCTCCCAGTCGGTGCCCGGGGCCCCGATCAGCGAAACGCCGACCGGCAGGCCGCTGCACGACCCGGCGCCGGCCGGGAGCGCGACCGCGGGGAAGCCCGTGTAGTTCCAGTAGTGGGTGAACGCGATCAGGGCCGCATCGCTGCCGGCGCGCTCGTACCCGTCGCCGCGCTTCCAGGCGACGACCGGCACGGTGGGCTCGATCAGGGCGTCGATCCGGTGCTCGGCGAGCCAGTCGGACCAGACGGCGGCAGACTCGCGACGGCGGATCTGGGCCGCGGCGAAGTCAATCGCGGAGGTGTCTTTGGCCTCCCCCAGCTCGACCCATTCACGGAGCGCCGGCCGGTAGCGCTCGCGGCGGTCGGCGAAGCGGCGGTGCCCGGCCGCCAGCTCGGCGTGGAGGATGTCGAGATAGTCGGCGCCGACGTCGATCTCGACCGCCGGCGCCGTGGCGCCGACGAGCTCGGCGCCGAGCGCCCGGCAGCGCTCCAGCACGAGGTCGAAGCCGTCGGCGACGTCAGGCTCGATGTCGGCCGACTCCAGCCGAGGCGAGACGGCCAGCCTGGCGCCCTCGAGGCTCGCCGGACCCGGCTGCCCCGCCAGGGCGCTGACCGGGCCGAGCAGCGCTGCGCAGTCCTCCAAGGTGCGCGCCATCGGCCCGGCGCAGTCGAAGCTCGGGGCGAGCGGGACCACCCCGCGCATCGAGGTCGTGCCGTTGGTCGGCTTGATCGTCGAGGTGCCGCAGAGCGCCGACGGGATGCGGAGCGACCCGGCGGTGTCACTGCCGGTGGCGGCCGGCGTCATGCGGGCGGCCAGCGCCGCCGCCGACCCGCCGCTGGAGCCGCCCGCCGTCCGGTCGAGCGACCACGGATTGCCCACCTGGTCGGTCGTCCCCCCGACCGCGAACTCGTGGGTGTGGGTGTGGCCGAGCAGGACCATCCCCGCCGCCTTCAGCGCGGCCCAGACGTCGCTGTCGCGGTCCGGCACCTCCTCGAGCACTCGGCTGGATGCCGTGAGCGGCTTGCCGGCGACCGCGTAGAGGTCCTTGAGCCCGACCGGCACGCCCGAGAGCGGCGGGCGCTGATCGTCGCGCCTCTCGTCGGCTTGCCTGGCGACCTGCACCGCATCGTCGGCGTAGACGCGGACCCAGGCGTTGATCGAGGCGGGATCGCCGTCGTGGCTGTGGGCCCCGTCGCGCTCGTCGATCCGGCGCAGGCAGGCCTCCACCAGCTCGACCGAGGAGATCGACCCGGCCTGGAGCATCGAAACCGCCTCGGTGACGCCGAGGTCGGCTGGATCGCTCATACCGCCGCGGAGGCGGCCGGCGCCTCCGCCGATTGGTCCTCGGTCAGGAAATCGGCGACACGTTCGCCGATCAGGACCGCCGGGGCGTTCGTGTTGCCTGAGGTGACGGCCGGCATGATCGAGGCGTCCGCCACCCTCAGCCCCTCGATGCCGTGGACCCTGAGGCGCGGATCGACGACGGCCTCCGCGTCGACACCCATCTTGCAGGTCCCAACCTGGTGGTGGTAGGTGATCGCCGAGCGGCGGACCCAGTCCTCGATCTGCAGGTCGGATGTGACCTCCGGTCCGGGGTAGAGCTCGCGCGCTCCCCATTCGCTGCGGAGGGCCGGGGCGGCGCCGATCTCGCGACAGAGCGCAACAGCCGCCACCAGCCCCTCGACGTCGGCCGAGCGGGAGAGAACCCTGGGGTCGATGGCCAGCTCGTCGTGGAGCTCGGGTCCGGTGAGGCGGATCGTGCCCCGGCTGGCCGGGCGGATCATTCCGGCCATCAGCGAGAACCCGTTCTCGGGTCCCTCCATCCAGTCCTCATAGAGCGGCACCATGAAGTGGATCGGCTGAAGGTCGGGGCCGACGAGTCCCGGCCTGCTTCGCGCCCACAAGTGCGTCTGCGCGGCGAAGAGACCGGGTGTCGGTGGACCTATCTCACGGTCCGCGCTGAAGATCACCGGCGAGAGCAGGTGGTCGTGGAGATTTCCTCCCACTCCCGGAAGGTCAGCGACGACGTCGACCCCGATCTCACGCAGATGTTCCGCCGGCCCGATCCCCGATCGCATCAGCAGGGGTGGCGACTCGATCGTGCCGCAGGAGACGATCACCTCGGGAGCTGCGGAGGTCTCGATCCCACCGCCGTCGCGCACCCACTCGACGCCGACGCAGCGGTCGCCATCGAGGAGCAGCTTGCGCGCGTGCGCTCCGGTGACGATCCGCAGGTTCTCGTGATCGGCGATCGGCTTCAGGTACGCGGTGGCGGTGCTCTGGCGCACCCCGTCCCTGATCGACAGCTGCATGTAGGAGACGCCCTCGATCTCCGGGCCGTTGTGATCCTCGTTGAACGGAATCCCCGCCTGCTGTGCCGCTTCCACGATCGATTGATGGATCGGCGCCGGTTCGTAGTCGGAGATCACATGGACGATGCCGCCCTCGCCGTGCAGCTCGGAGGCGCCGCGATCGAAGTCCTCGATGCGCTTGAAGATCGGCAGGACGTCTGCCCACGACCAGCCGGCGTTGCCCAGATATGCCCAGTGGTCCCAGTCCCTCGGGGTCCCGCGAACCCAGATCATCCCGTTGAGGCTGCTCGAGCCGCCGAGCACCTTGCCCCGGGGCCAGTGCAGGCGCCGGTCCGCAGCGTTGCGCTGCGGCGTCGTCTTGTAGGCCCAATCCTCGGGCGCGAACCAGAGCTCGTGCGCGCGGGTCGGATCGTGGATCGCGGGATTCGTGTCCCGAGCCCCCGCCTCGAGCATGGTCACCTTCACGCCGGCGTCCACCAGGCGCCGTGTGGCGGCTGCTCCCGCGGAGCCCGCGCCGACAACGATCACGTCCGGTCCGAACTCAGCCACGGGTCGGCGCTCCCAGCCAGGGCAGCATCTCCTCGACTCCGTCGATCACGGCGTCCGGCCGCTTCTCGTCCGGGACGCCGTTCAGGTCGAGCTTGCCGCTCATCCCGCTGCGGACCAGGATCGTCCGCGAGCCCCCGAGGTGGCCGAGGGCGATGTCCATGTCGATGTCGTCGCCGATCACGGCGTGTTGCTCCGACGGGGCGCCGAGGCGCTCCGTCGTCGCCTCCACCGCGACCCGAGATGGCTTGCCGACCACGATCGGCTCGACCTCGGTCACCTTGGCGATCGCCGCCGCGGTCATCGCTCCGCGGCTGAAGATCAGTCCGTTGGATCCCCAGTAGCCGGGCCCGTAGTTCGCGGTCAGGAGCGGCGCGCCCTTGATCACGGCCCGCGCGGCCGTCTCGAGGTCGTCCATGTCGACCTGCGGGACGTGGGCGACGAAGACCGCCTCGGCTTCGTCCGTGTCGATGAGCGGCACGCCCTCGCGCTCCATCCGCCGTTTGATCTCGTCGGAGCCGAAGACCATCGTCGGGCGCCCGGGCAGATGCTGGCGCAGATACGAGGTCGCGCTGACCACCGGGGTGAGCAGCTCGTCATCCTGAACGGGCAGGCCGTCCTCGCGCAGGCCCGCGGCGAAGGTCTCCGGATCCAGGTGGCTGCCGTTGGTGAAGAGGACGAGCGGCCGGCCGGAGGCGCGGATCGCCTCGATCACCTCGACCGCGCCGGGCAGCGGCTCCGAGCGGAAGTCCGCGCCCCGGTGGACGAGGGATCCGTCGACGTCGAAGACGAACCCCCTGACGTCGTCCAGCCTCATCGGTGCGCCGCGGCCTCCGCGACCATCGCGTCCACCTGCTCGGCGGACATGGTCAGGCGCAGCAGCAGCTCCTCGTCGGAGATCCCCTCGCCGAAGCGCTCGCGCGCTCCCTCGAGGCTGAGTGGCTCGAGCTTCCCGAGCTTCTCGGCGCGCGGGCGCGAGAGGACCTTGTCCGCGATCTCCGGGTCGACCGGCGCCGCGGGCTCGAAGAAGTGCCCGTGGAAGTAGCGGACCATCTCGTCGGAGACCTTGCTCCAGCGCTCCCCGTAGATCACGTTCATCACCGCCTGGCTGGCGACGAACTGCGAGACCGGGGTGACCATGATCGGGTAGCCCATCTCCGCACGAACGCGCGTCACCTCCTCGAGGGTGGCGTCGAAGAGCTCCGGCTTGCCGATCTCCTGCAGCTGGCGCTTGGTGGTCGTCACCATCCCGCCGGGCATCTGGTGGTGGTAGTAGGCCGCGTCGTACTCCCTCGGGGCGCCGAGCGGCAGGTCCTTCTCAGCGGCGAGCTCGCGGAAGTGATCGGACACCTGCGCCAGGGCATCCGTGTCCAGTCCGTGCGAGTAGCCCTCGGCCACGAGGTTGCGCAGGGTCGTCTCGCAGGAGGGGTTGGAGGTGCCGTTCGCGAGCGGCGCGACGGCGGTGTGGAGGGTGCGCGTGCCGGCCTCGAGCCCCTCCATGTAGGCGAGCGGACCGAGGCTGATCGTGCAATGGCTGTGCAGCTCGACCGGCCGCGGTGCGACGGCCTCGATGAAGCCCGGGATCAGCTCCCGCACGGCATCGGTGGTGAGCAGCCCGCCCGGGTCCTTGAGGTAGAGGCGGTCGATGTGCTCCGAGGCGGCCACCGCCCGGGCGCGCTCGAGGTAGTACTCGTGGGTGTGGACCGGGCTGATCGAGTAGGTGAGCCCGACGACGACCTCCTCCACCCCGGCCTCCCGCGCCATCCGGGCCAGCCGGATCAGGGCATCGGGGTCGTTCGACGGCTCGGCGATCTGGAAGCGGCGGATCCCGTTGCTGGCGACGCGGCGGAAGACCAGGCCGATCACATCCTCGCCGGCGGGGACCCAGGAGATGAACCGCATGCCGGTGGTGATGAAGTTGAGCGGGGTCTCGGGCATCGCCTCGCTGACCCGCCGGATCCGCTCCCACGGGTCCTCGTGGTGGAAGCGCACCGAGACCGCCATGTGCGTGCTGGAGGTGAAGTCGAGCGCCCGGAAGCCGACCCGGTCCATCGCCGGAGCGATCTCCAGCACGTCCGGGGTGGTCAGCCCGGTGGCGCTCCAGAGGCTCTGGTTGCCGTCCCGGGTCGTCGTGTCGACGATCTCGACGCGCTCGCTCATGAGCGCTTCGAGGTCGCGCCGAACGTGCCCATCACCAGGTCCATCGCGGACCTCCCTGTCGCCGCCTCGGGCTTCGCGGGCTTCACGGTCACCGGTCGCGATTGGAGCATGTAGAGCTCGCCGAGCCCATCCGCCCCTTCGGGGTCGCGCGCGATCCCCCACTCGATGTCCTGGTGGCCCCCGAAGTGGTCCTCAACCCGGCGCCCGACCTCGACCAGGGCACCGAGCCGCTCGTCGCCGAGACAGGCGACGTCGCGCCGCTCCTCCGGAACCTCGGCCCGCGCGGCACCGCTCCCGGAGGGGTCCGGCACGTACTCGATCTCCTTCGGACCGACCGAGCGGGAGAGAACCTCGCGCGTAACCTTGCTGATCCGGTACTCGTCCGGGGTCACCTCGCCGCCGACCACGGCGAGACCGAGTCCCCAGCTCGCGTTCACCGCGACGGTGCTCGGGTCGCCCGACACCGGATTGCAGGTGAACATCACGCCCGAGACGGCGGCATCGACCATCAGCTGGATCGTCACCCCCATCGCCGGCACTGCATGCTCGGCGGCCATCTCGACCCGGTAGCTGACCGCCTCGGCGCTGTAGAGGCTCGCCCAGCAGTCGCGGACGGCCACGCAGACCTCGTCCGCCCCGCGCACCCACAGGTACGTCTCCTGCTGGCCCGCGAAGGTGGCCTCCTCCGAGTCCTCGCCGATCGCGCTGGAGCGCACCGCGACGGCCGGCCGCGGATCATCGCTCTCTTCGGCCAGCGCCTCGTAGCGCGCTGCGATCTCGACGCGCAAGGCACCTGGCATCTCGGCTGCCCGGATCGCCTCCGCGCACTCCTCCGCACCACGGCCCTCGAGCTCGACGCCCTCGACGGCGCTCAGATAGGCGTCAGCCGAAAGAGCGAATCCCGGCGGCACCGGGACGCCCGCCCCGATCAGCTCCCCGAGGCTGGCGCTCTTGGCGCCGAAATGATCCGCGTCAGCGCGGCGGAGCTCAGCCAAGGCGGTGATCTGCGGCATGCTCATCTCCTTCCCATCTCCAGTCCAGATGATTATCGCTCAGCGCACCAGGCGGCCGCCGTTGACGAGCATCGTCTGGCCGCTGACGAACGCGCTCTCGTCGGACACGAGGAAGACCAGCGCGCCGAGCAGGTCGTCCGGCTGTCCGACCCGGCCCAGGGGCGTCAGGCTCACGTCGTATGTCGCGCCGTCGGCCAGCCCCTTCGTGCCGCCGGTGGGGATGAATCCGGGTGCGATCGCGTTCACCCTGATCCCCGCCGGTCCCAGCTCCTTTCCCAGGGCCCGAGTCAAGCCCACGACCGCGGCCTTCGAGGCGACGTAGTGAACGACACCCGAGGAGCCTGAGAAGGCCACCTCCGAGGAGAGGTTCACGATCGAGCCTCCGCCTCCCTCGCGCATCATCGGAACGATCGCCTTGGCGCAGAGCCATGGGCCCTTGGCGTTCACGCGCAATACCCGATCCCACTCCTCGTCCGGGATCTCTTCGAACGGGCGTCTGGTCAGGCCCTCGATCAGCCCTGCGTTGTTGACCAGAGCGTCGACCCCACCGAACGCCTTCCTCGCCGTCTCGGCGAGCGCCGCCGTCTGCTCTGGCGAGCCCACGTCGGCCATCGCCGGCAGAACCGTGTCTCCCTCCTCGCCCGCCAGCTCGCAGGTCTCCGCGAGCTCCGGCTCGCGCACGTCGCTGGCCACCACCCGTGCCCCGAGACCGGCGAGATGGATGACGAATGCGCGACCGAGGCCCTTTGCGGCACCGGTGACGACGACACGCTTTCCCGCCAGCCGCTCGCTCATGCAACCGCGGGCTCCGTTTCCAGGGAGCGGTCGAGGGCGATCTCGCGGAAGCAGTTCAGAGAGGACCCGCGGCCGATTCCGGGCCCGGAGTGGAGATTCGCCGAGCAGTCGTAGAGGTTGTCGATCGGAAGCCGGTATCCGGTCAGCTCGGGGATCGGCCGGAAGCGGCCGACCTGAGAGGCGATCGTGCTCCCGGTCGAGTATCCGCCCTCGAGCATGTCCGGTCGCCGGCGCTCGATGTCGTCGGGGCCGTAGACGCGAGAGGCGATCACGTTGTCAGGCGTCATGTTGGGCGCGTATCGCGACCACTCGCGGAGCAGGTTGTCCATATATCGCTCCTTGACCTCGGGCCAGCGGCCGTCGAACAGCCGCCTCGGGGCCGCGAACTCCTCCACCCCGACGATGTGGCTGCCGGCCGGAGCGCGGGTCTCGTCCCAGAGGCTGTCCACGGAGCAGAGAACGTAAGGACGGCGAGCGAAGCCGTGCAGCGAGATCTCGGCCTGGTAGCGATGCGAGAGCTCGTCGAGATCCTTCGGGCCCCAGTACAGGCGCGGCTGAGCCCCGACTCCGGGGTTATCGCTCTCCGCGGCGTAGGCGGGCGGCTCCTCGATCGCCAGGTTCGCCCAGAGCAGCTGCCCGCGGTCGTAGTGGATGTTCCGGATCCGGCGAAGCATCCCCCCGTCGACAGGTTGATCGCGGAGGAGGCGCAGGAAGGTCTGCGGCAGGCCGAGGTTGCTCACCACCAGGTCGGCCGCGATGCGCGATCCGTCGGCGAGATGGACTCCGACCGCCCGGCCGTTCTCGACCTCGATTCGATCGACGTCGCAGGAGGTCACGTACTCGACGCCGAGCTTCCCGCCCGCCGAGACGAGGGCGTCGGTGATCGCCTGGCTCCCCCCGACCGCGATCGCCGCCGGCTCGAACGAGAGGGTGAGCGGGATGCAGTGGATCAGGCCCTGAAGCCCCGGAACATCGTCCGGAAAGCAGCCCGTGGAGGTCGTCGCCGCCCGCATGAACAGGATCTGGAGCTCGGGGCTCTCGAAGAAGTCGCGCGCCAGCTGCCCGAGCGTCATGAACTGATGGACGGGCTCGATGCGCGTCCCGTCCATCCCGATCAACTCCTCCAGCGGATCCGCCGTGCCCCAGGGCGGCGGAACGCTGAAGCGGTGACGGCGAAATGCCCCCTTCCAATGCTCCTCATAGGCGCCCAGCAGCTCCAGGTAGGTCTCGGCATCCCGCTGGGAGAAGCGCGCGATCTGCTCCCACGTCTTGCGGACGTTCTCCTCGGAGCGCTCCTGCCGTCCCGTGACGGGGTCGACCACACGCGAGGCGGAGTAGCCGATGAAGGACGAGCCGTCGTCGAAGATCATCCCCTCGTTCTGCTCGGGAAAGATGTAGCGCAGCCCCTCCTCGTGCAGCTCGAAGTCCCGATAGGCGGGATGCCCGTAGAAGCGCGTCCAGTGGCTGCAGTGGTTCATCAGGAACCCGGGCGCCGGGCCCTCGCTGGAGCAGGCCCCGCCTCCAAGATGCGGGCTCCGCTCCAGGACCAGCACCGACATCCCCGCCCGCGCCAGGTAACAGGCGATGATCGTCCCGTGGTGGCCGCCGCCCACGACGACCGCGTCGTAGCGGGAGTCGGACATCTAATCCAGGATCGTCACGGTGCCGGCGTCGCCGTCCACGCTGAGGCGGTCGCCGGTCTTGATCCGTGAGGTCGCGTTGCCGGTGCCCACCACCGCCGGCAGGCCGTACTCGCGGGAGACGATCGCCGCGTGGGACATGATCCCGCCGATGTCGGAGACCGCGGCGGCGATCTTGCCGAACACGGGCGTCCAGCTGGGCGAGGTCACCGGGGCGACCAGGATCTCGCCCTCCTCGAGCTGGCTCAGCTCGCCCACCTCGGTGATCACCCGCGCCTTGCCCTCGACGGTGCCCGACGATCCCGCGAACCCGGTCAGTTTGGCGTCGTCGACCTGCTCCGGGTCCGCCCATTCCTGGACCCGCTCGGTTGTGATCCCCCAGAGCATGATCGTCATCGGCTCGGTGATCGCCTCGGGCACCACCCCCAGCGCCGGTGGCGGAGACCAGCGCCGGGCCGCCTCCATGATCTCCTTGCGCCGGGCGACGATCGGCGGCCAGTAGCCGGGTCCCCGCCCCTCGGACCCCGCCGCCCAGGCAAGGCGCAGGTCCACCAGCGCGTCGAGCAGCTCGTGACGTTGCAGGTAGAAGACGTCCTCGGCGTCCTCGACGAAGTGGTTGCGAGCCAGCAGTGCGCCGAACTCGCGGACCTTGTTCCAGAAGATCGTGTGGTACCAGTGCTCGACGTAGAAGTTGTGGCTCTCCACGTATGGGAAGACCGTCCGGGCGAGACCGAGGTTCTGGTCGAAGGCAGCGCGTGCATCCTCGTCGGCGATCAGGTCCCGGTACCCGCCGGTGACCCTGTCGCGCTCGGCGGTGACCTCCTCCAGCGGACGGGCGACGTCCTCGCCCGCCTCAATCCGGCTCGCGTAGCTCGCCAGGGCCGCGATCGGAACGGCCGGGTCATCGATCCATGAGCGGTGGTGGTGGTAGAAGCCGTTGCCGTTCGAGTAGTTGAACCATGGCTCCTTCACCGAGTCCCAGTCTGCGAGCCAGGCATCCCCGGCGTCGGTGCCCGCGAGACCTTCCCTCAGCTCCTCTTCGGTCGTCGCGGACTTGACGGTCTCCGTGAGCCCGGCATCGACCGCGCTCGCCGCCAGCCGCTTCAACTCGTTGTCGGGCCGGAAGAGGATCACGTCGATGCCCGAGACCATCTTCGCGACCGCCTGATCGCTGATGTCGGGGAAGCTCTGCTTGCAGAGCTCGTAGAAGGAGAGATACGCCGCGTAGCCCAGATTGAGGAACTCGAAGTGGTACTGCCAGATCAGGTCGATGCTCTCGAGCAGCCGGTTGTAGGCGACGAGCAGGGTGTGGCTCGAGCCGAACCCCCGGCCCTCCGTCACCACGGCCTCGTCCTCGATCTCCGGCAGGTCGGGGACCTCGAGCGCGTCGATCTCGCGGATCGTGGCTTCGACCTTCTCGCGCCAGCGCTCATACAGCTCGTCCCAGTTCTCGAAGTAGAAGCCGGCCCGCTTCTGGAAGAGCTCCGCGCGGCGGCCGATCTCGGCCTCGTCGGTCACCGGGTTGGCGCTCATGTAGACCCAGCCGTAGAGGACCCGGTGGTCGATGCCCAGCGCGGGCGGCACCGCGAAGATCCGGGAGTTCGCCTGGCCGAGGCACAGGTAGGGGGAGTCGGCCGTGACGAAGTCGAAGGGGTACATCGGCTCTGGGAAATGCATCCCGTCCCGGAACCAGCCCCGCGACTCCTCCGAGGAGCGTCGCTCCTCGCTGAAAAGCGCGTAGTAGGGGAACATCGACTCCCAGCCCTCGCACCCTTCGGGCGCCGGGACCTCGAACGGACTGAGAAATCCACCGGCCTCGGACTTCGTCGCGGTCATCTCCACAGTTCTCTTCCTCTCTCTCCGGAGTCGGGGCGCCGTTGTGGCGCCTGGACCGACGCGCGCCACCTTAGGTCCGATGGGGGTGACCGATCAATGCCCAATCACAACGCCTGTGAGAGTTCCCGCCTATCATCGCGCGATGGAGCTGCGCCAGCTTCGGTCGTTCGTCGCGGTGGCGGAGGAGCTGCACTTTCGCCGCGCCGCCGACCGGCTCCACCTGGCCCAGCCGAGCGTCAGCCAGCAGATCCGGACGCTCGAGGCCGAGCTCGGAGTCCGGCTCTTCGACCGCAATCGGCGCGGCGCGGCGCTCACCGCCGCCGGCGAGGCGCTGCTCCCCGAGGCCCGCGCGCTCCTCGCCGGCGCCGACGAGGCGGCGGCCGTAACGCGCGCCACCGGGATGGGACAGCGAGGCCGGCTCCGGCTCAGCCTGACCCGCTCGCTGACCGGCGGAATCGCCGGCGCGATCGTGGACGAGTACCGCGCGCTCTACCCCGAGGTCGAGGTCGAGCTGGGGGTCGGCAACACGATGTTGCACGTCGAGCAGCTGCTCGCCGGCGACATCGACGTCGGCTTCGTGCGGCCGCCACTCGAGACCCCGGGCCTTGAGGAGCTCTCCCTGGGTCGCGAGCCGATGGTCTGCGTGCTCCCCAAGGGCCACTCGCTGGCCAAGCGCAAGCGGGTTCGTCCGGAGGAGCTGCGGGAGGAGCCACTCGTCTGGTGGCCCGAGAGCCACGGCCCGGGAGCGTGGCGCGAGGTGCGGCGAGAGGTCTATGGCGATCCGCCCTGGACTCCAATCGCGCGCACGGAGCCGGAGGAGGAGCGGATCGTCCACGCGGTGGCGGAGGGCGCCGGGATCTCCTTCATCATGCTCGAGCGCTCGCGGAGCCTGCGGATCCCCGGAGCGATCTATCGCAGGTTCGCCCCGCCCGAGCCGAGCATGGGGATCGCGATCGCGTGGAGGCGGGGCGACACCCTGCCGACCCTTCAGCGGCTTCGCGAGGTCGCCGAGCGCGCGCGTGCCGACTCCGTCAATCGAGGATCTCGACCATCCCGGTCGAGCCGTCGACCTTGATTCGCTGACCCGTCTTGATCCGCGAGGTCGCGGTGCCGGTGCCGACCACGGCGGGCAGCCCGTACTCGCGGGAGACGATCGCCGCGTGGGACATGATCCCGCCGATGTCGGTGACCGTCGCGGTGATCTTGGAGAAGATCGGGGCCCAGGCCGGCGAGGTGATCGTGCAGACGAGGATCTCGCCGGGTTGGACCTCGTCGAGCTGCTCGGCCGATCGAACCACCCGGGCCTCGCCCTCGACCTCGCCGGGGGACGCGGCGTAGCCGGGCAGCTGTTGCCCGTCCTCCTGGGAGCCGGCCCAGGCCTGGAGCCGCTCCTTGGTGACGCCCCAGAGCATCACGACCATCGGGTCGTTGACATCCTCGGGCATCGCGCCGAGTGCGGGCGGCGGGTTCCAGTCCTCGAGCTTCGCGAGCAGCTCCTTGCGGCGGGCGACGATCGGCGGCCAGCGGTCCGGGCCGAGCGGCTGCCCGCCCGTCGCCCAGGTCAGCGCCAGCTCCTCGAGGACCTCCAGGACCTCGCGGCGATCGAGCTGGAAGATGTCCTCCGCCTCCTCCAGGAACTTGTGCTCCGCGAGCACGGCGCCGAACTCGCGCACCTTGTTGAAGAAACGGGACTGGAACCAGTAGTCGCAGTAGAACTTGTGCTCCTCGACATACGGGAAGACCTTGCGCGAGAGGCCGAGGAGCTCCTCGAAGGTAGGCCGCGCTTCCTCGCTGAGCAGAGCCGCGTACTCGGAGGCGATCCGGTCGCGCTCGGCGATCACCTCCTCGGTCGGGCGGTCGATCTGCTCGCCGGCCTGGAGCGCCGCGATGTGCCCGGTCAGCGACGAGTACGGGATCCGCGGATCGTCGTTCCAGCTGCCGTAGTAGTGGTAGAGCCCGTCGCCGGTGCCCATGTTGAACCAGGGGTCCTTGATCGCCTCGAGCTCCTCCAGCCACTTCTTGCCCGCCTCGCTGCCGGCGAGCTCCGCGTTGATCTCATCGGGGGAGCGGTCCTCCGCAAACGCACCGGCGACATCGGTCTCGATCGCCAGCCGCGCCAGCCGCCGCAGCTCCTCGTCGGCGCGGAAGAGGTCCACGTCGACTCCCGCGACCATCTGCGAGATGTGCTGGTCGGGAATGTCCGGCAGCGCCTCGCGGCAGAACTCGGCGAAGGTCAGGTACGCGCCGTAGCCGAGCAGGAGGAACTCGAAGTGGTGCTGCCACATCAGCTCCAGGCAGTGGATCGTGTGCCGGTAGGCCTCCAGGAGCTCGACGTTGCTGAGCTTGCGGTCGGTGAAGAGCACCTCGTCGGGCTCGTACTGCGCGAGATTGGGGACCTCGATCGCCTCGACCTCACGGTTGAGCGCCTCCATCTTCTCCCGCCACTTGACGTAGAGCTCGTCCCAGTTGGAGAAGTAGTAGCCGGCGCGCTTCTGGAAGAACTCGGCCCGCTCGGCGATCAGGTCAGGGTCGGTGACCGGGTTCGGGGAGATGTAGACGTAGCCGTTGACCACCCGGTAGTCCACGCCCATCGCCGGGGGGACGGCGAAGGCTCGGTTCTGCCAGCCGGCGAAGGTGAAGTAGGGGATGTCGACCTCACACATGTCGAAGGCCGGCATCGGCAGCGGGAAGTGCATCGAGTTCCAGAACCAGAGCCGGTTCTCGTCCGCCTCCTTGCGGCGCTCGTCGAACAGCGCCCAGTAGGGGTACATCTCCTCCCAGCCCTCGCAGCCGGCCGGGGTCTCGATCGAGAACGGGCTTGGGAACGCGCCCACCTCGGACGTCGCAGTCGCCATCTGTCTCTCCTCTTCCTGGTCCATCCCGCCGTGCGCGAGAAAGTCAAGTCTATTGGTTTGTTTCGGGGTCGCCCCTGAAGCCCGTATCGATCGTGATCGCTCCCCCGACGACCCGCGACACGCAGGTGACGATCGTCTTGCCCTCCTCCTTCTGGTCGTCGGAGAGGAAGACGTCGCGGTGGTCGAGCTCGCCCTCGACCTCGATCACCTCCGCGGCGCAGAGGCCGCACTCGCCGCGCAGGCAGTCCCACATCATGTCCACCCCCTCGTCCTTGAGCGCATCGAGCAGGGTCCGGGTGCGCTTCACCGTCACCTCGCGGCCCGCATCCCGGACGCGGCAGAGGAACTCCTCCGGCGCGAACGCCCCGCCGGAGGCGAAGGTCTCGAACTGGAGGCGGTCGGGTCGGCGGTCCCGCTCGCTCCACGCATGCCGGGCCGCATCGCGAAGGCGAAGCGGCCCGCAGAGGTAGAGCTCGCCGTCCGGGTGCAGGCGCTCGATCTCGGCGCCGAGGTCGATTCGGTCCCCCTCCGCCGAGACGAACAGCTCGAGGCGATCGCCGAGGAGCTCCGAGAGCTCGTCAAGGAAGGGCATCTGCTCGCGGGTGTGAGCGGCGTAGAGCAAGCGGAAGGGTCTCCCGTGGCGCTCGAGCGCATGGGCCATGCCGACCATCGGCGTGATCCCGATCCCGCCCGCGATCAGCAGGTACTCCTCCCGGCCGAACTGCAGCTCGAAGTTGCTGGCCGGCTCCGAGACCTGCACCGCCACGCCCGGCTCGAGCGTCCGCACCCAGACCGAGCCGCCGCGGCTGTCGGGGATCTCCTTGACCGCGATCCGGTAGGCGCCGTCGACCGGCCCCTCGCCTACCAGCGAGTAGGAGCGGAGGTCCGGCAGCCCGTCAATCTCGACGGCGATGTCGAGATGGCTTCCCGTCGGGTAGGGCCGCACTCCGGCGGACGGCTCGATCTCGATCATGCGCACATCGCTGGCGACATCGCGCACCGATCTGATCGCCGCGTCGCTCCAGTGGCGGCCAGGCGCTGGGGCGAGCTCGGGCGTCACAGTCGTGGCCACCTGGCGAGTCCCAGATCAATTCACTCCGAGGCGCTCGGCGTCGGCCTCCGTCGCCTCGACCCTGGTGGAGGTGCCCTCCTGGCCCCGCGCCTCCTCGGCGGACGCCCGGTAACGCTCGTCACCGGCCTCCTCGGCGATCATCTTGTCGATCAGGCGCCGGGCCCACATCGCCCCGCCGTCGATGTTCAGGTTGTAGAACTGCTTGTCGGGGTGGTCGTCGACGCCGCGCTGCTGCGCGGCCAGCACCACCTCGTCCTCGCCGAACACCCCCGACACCCCGTCCCGGATCAGCGTCGTGATCCGCTGGTCGTCGAGGTTGTAGTTGCGGACGAAGGCCCAGAAGTAGTGGCAGGTCCGCTCGGTCTCGGGAGTCATCGTGTTGAGCACGTAGCCGTTGACGCCCTGCGAGCGATCGCCCTCCGGGGCGCCGGTCCCGGTGGGGGCGACGCCGACGTCGATCGCGATCGTGCTGGGCGCCTGGAAATGGATGATCTGCCAGCGGTCGACCTTGCCTGCCGGCTTGCCCTGCTTCCACTCCAGCTGCATCTTCCAGAAGGGCGGTGGGTCCACGTTCTCCATCCAGCGGGTCACCGTGGCTGAGCTCGTACCGTGCGTGACCTCGAACGGCACCTCCGCGATCGAGCGCTGGCCGATGCTCGCGCCGTGCACGAAGGTCTCGTGGGTGAGGTCCATCAGGTTGTCGACGATCAGCTTGTAGCCGCACTCCAGGTGGATCAGCTTCCCGTCGCCGGCCCACTCCGGGTCGTCGTTCCAGTGGAGGTCGGGGATCAGAGCCGGGTCGGCGAGGGCGGGGTCTCCGGTCCACACCCAGACGAAGCGGTGCCGCTCCGCCACCGGGTAGCGGCGCACCCGGGCGGCGGGGTTGATCGTCTTCTGGGAGGGCATGAAGACGCAGCGGCCCTCCGGGTTGTAGACGAGGCCGTGGTAGCTGCAGGCGACGTTGTCGCCCTCGATCTTGCCCTCGGAGAGCGGCATCAGCCGGTGCCAGCAGGCGTTCTCCAGGGCGACCGGCTCACCGTCCTCGCGCCGGTACATGACGAGGCTGTGGTCGCCGATCCGGCGGCCGAGCAACTCGCGCCGGAGCTCGACGTCGTAGGCCGCCGCGTACCAGCAGTTGCGCGGCCAGTCTGAGAGCTTGAAGGTCTCCGGGACCTCACGGATGTCGCCGTCCGGGCTGCCGTTGGTCGTGCTCATCTCCTGCTCCTTACTCGAGTTGGTTTACCCGGAGGCGACGGCGCCAAGCTCCCTGAGCGCGCCGAGGACGAGCTCGTCGTGCTCGTCCGGCTTCACGTCCGGGAACGTCGTCGCGATCTGCCCATCGGGATCGATCAGCACAGTCGAGCGCCGGTTGCCCCACACCTTCAGGTCGCCGAACTGGAGCTCGTCCCAGACGCCGTAGGCGTCGGCGACCTGGTGGCCGAGATCCGAGAGCAACCGGAAGGCGAGGCCGTACTTGTCGGCGAAGGCCCGCAGCTCGTCGACCGGGTCCGGCGAGATGCCGAGGACCACCGCGTTAGCCGACTCGTAGTCGGCGGAGTGGTCGCGAACGCCACAGGCTTCCTTCGTGCAGCCCGGCGTGTCGGCCTTCGGATAGAAGTAGACCGCGACCCAGCGCCCGCGCAGCGAGGAGAGCGTGACCGGCTCGCCGTCCTGGTCGGAGAGGGTGAAATCGGGGGCCGGGCCACCCGCGTCGATCATCTCTTCCTCCTCGTCTCGTGTCCACCGCGGCGTTCGCGGCTGCTCTACGCACGAACTGTATACAGAACGTACCCGCTGAGGGCCTATCTCAGCAAGATCCGGGCATCAGTTAGGCTCGGGACTGGATTTCTGTATACAGGTGTGTGTAGTCTCCCGGGCGGAAGGAGAGATCGCTTGACCCGAGCTCGAGGTGCGGAGTTATTGGCCTCGGCGCCGCGCTCCCGGACGGAGCCCGCGCCGGGTGGAGCCGGCACGGAGGGACACCGCTCTCCGGCCTACCGCCGCGTGGAGGGACTGCTCGCCGCACAGGAGTGCGTGATCCTCGACGGCGGGATCGCCACCGAGCTGGAGGAGCTCGAGATCCCCGGCTATGAGCTCCGCGACGACGCGATGTGGGGGATCTGGGCGCTGCTCAACGCACCCGAGGCCGTCAGGCAGGTCCACCGCGGCTACGCCGAGGTCGGCTGCGACGTGATCTCCACCGACACCTGGGGGATCCAGAGCGCGATGAACGGCGAGGGCGCGCTGTCGGGGATGGCGGCCGGGGACTGGATGGAGCTCGCCCGCCGCGGGATCAGGCTCGCCCGCCAGGCCGTGGCGGACGTGGGCCGTCAGGGCGAGGTCGCCGTGGCCTTCAGCCTCCATGGCGATGTCGCCGACGAACAGGGGCTGGAGCGCCTGGAGCTGCTCGCCCGCGTCTTCGAGGAGGAGCCGCCCGACCTGGTCCTGCTGGAGACCATGTCCCTCGTCCAGGACGTCACCTTCCGCGGCGTGGAGGCGCTGATCGCCAGCGGCTTCCCCGTCTGGCTGAGCTTCAGGCGATGCCGCCACGGTCTCTGCGGCGTGTTCGGCCAGCACTGGGGAGGCCCCGAGGGCGACCTCTTCGGCAGGGCGGCCCGCCGCTTCGAGGAGATGGGCGCCGGAGCGCTGATGATCAACTGCATCCCGCCCGACCACGTCGCGGGGATGCTCCCCTGGCTGCGCGACTTCACCGACCTGCCGCTCGGCGTCTATCCCAACCTCGGCTACTACACCGAGGCGGGCTGGGCGTTCGACCGCGAGATCGCGGGCGCCGAGTACGCCGAGCTCGCCGCGGAGTGGCGAGAGGAGGGGGCACAGCTGATCGGCGGCTGCTGCGGCGTTCGCCCGGAGCACATCGCCGCCGCCAAGGCCAGGCTCGCGGGCACGCGGCCCGGGCCCCGCGCGACCTCGCTCCAGCGCTACGGCGGCGAGGGCGCCGAGCGCCCCGCCGGGGCTGACGCCGGGCCGCTCGAGGACTGGCGCGACCCTCGCGAGCACCCCCTCTACCCCCTGCCGATGCCCGAGCTGCTGGTCGAGCCGGGCGTGTTCGTCCCGACCCAGGGCAGCTTCCTGATCTGGAAGCACCTCTTCATGGACGGAATCGGGAAGGGGCGGCGCTGCCTCGACGTCGGCTGCGGCACCGGGCTGCTGACGGCGCAGCTCGCCCTGAACGGCGCCGAGTCGGTCCACGCGATCGACATCGACAAGCGGGCGGTGGCGAACACCCTCAGCAACGCCTTCCGGAACGGGGTCGCCGATCGCGTCTCCGGCGAGCAGGTGGATCTCTATCCCTGGGACCCGCAGCAGCGCTACGACGTGATCGTCGCGAGCCTCTACCAGATGCCCAACGACCCGGTGGACCAGCTCGGCAGTCACCGGCCGCTGGACTACTGGGGCCGGAGCCTCTTCGATCACCTGCTCTCACTCCTGCCGATGCTGCTCGAACCGGAGGGGCGCGCCTACGTGATGCAGCTCTCGATCCTGAGCGAGCGAGAGACGCTCCGCCACCTGCAGCGAAACGGTCTGCGCTCGAAGGTCGTCGACTTCGCGTTCCTCGAGCTGGGATCCGCGCTGGCCGCCTACGCGGAGCAGATCGGCCGGGTCGAGGAGCAGTCCGACGCCTACCACCTGCGATTCGGCGAGGAGGAAACGATGGTCGCCTACCTGCTGGAGATCTCCGGCGATGAGGGCTTTGCGCCACGGAAGCCGCGGAGGGTCGCATGAGCGCCCACTACATGATGGAGCTGCCGCTCTCGCCGGCCTACGAGCGGATCGACGGGATCCTGGAGAGCGGCGAGACGGTCGTCCTCGACGGCGGTGTCGCCACCGAGCTGCAGCGGGTCCGCGAGCAGGACAGGGACGCCTCGAATCAGCCCTGGGGGACCTGGGCCCTGTTCCAGGGGCCGATGGAGGTGCTCGATGTGCACCGCCGCTACGTCGCCGCCGGCGCCGATGTGATCTCGACCAACACCTGGTCGGTGCTCGAGGCAGCCGACCAGTCTCCGAACGTTCCATCGGGGCCCGGCCGGGAGCCCCTCTGGGCGTACGCCGCGCGCCTCGGGATCAGACTGGCCCGCCAAGCCGTGGACGAGGCGGGCCGCGGCGGCGAGTGCGCCGTCGCCTTCTGCGCCAACTCGGCCCTCCTCGACCGCAGGGCTCAGGGGAGGCTCGAGCTGCTGTCGTGGGCCTGGCAGGCGGAGCCGCCGGACATGGTCATCCTCGAGACGTTGGAGGCGATCCCGGACGAGCTCGCCCTCGAGACGATCGAGTTGGTCACCGACACGGGCCTTCCGGTGTGGGTCAGCTTCCGCCGCGGCCGCGGCGCCATGGCGCACGCCGACGGCGAGCCCGTACCGGATCCCGATCCAGACGCATTTGCGCAGGCGCTGGCGCGGCTCGAGGCCATCGGCGTGCGGGCGATCCTCACCAACTGCGTGCCCACGGACGGCATCCGCGAGACCGTGGAGTCGCTTCGGTCCGCAACCACCCTGCCGGTCGGCTGCTACCCGAACCTGGGCCACGGCGCCGGCGCCGAGTGGGAGTTCGATCCGGTCGTGGGCCCTCGCGAGTACGCCGACATGGCGAGTAGCTGGCTCGATGCGGGGGCGCGCGTGATCGGCGGCTGCTGCGGGGTGACGCCCGAGCACGTGGTGGCCCTGCGCAGCGCGGTCGGCAGCGCCCCGCCGTCCGAGCCCCTCGAGCTGGAGAGCTGACGCGATGCCGTTCCTCGTCACCTGCCCCCACTGCGGCCAGCGCGAGGCGACCGAGTTCGTCTACGGCGGCGAGGTGATGGACCGCCCGACCGGTCGCCCGCCGACCCGCCGCGAGCTGAGCTCCTACCTCTACTTCCGGGGGAACGCCGCGGGGCCGCAGCGCGAATGGTGGTTTCACTCCTCCGGCTGCGGGCGGTGGCTGATCGCAAACCGGGACACTCGCCGGGGCGCCGTCACCGAGACCATGAGTGCGGCGGCCACGAACACCGCCGCCGGATCATCTGGCGGTGCGAGGGCGTCGTGAGCGGGCGCCGGCTGCCCGAGCGCCCCGGTGAGCTGATTCGCCGCGGCCGGGAGGTCGGCTTCAGCTTCGACGGGGACGCGCGCCGCGGGCTCGAGGGCGACACGATCGCCTCCGCCCTGGCCGGCGCCGGCCAGCGGGTCTTCTCTCGCTCCTTCAAGTACCACCGCCCGCGCGGGCTGCTCTGCTGCTCCGGGCAGTGCCCGAACTGCCTGGTCGAGGTCGACGGCTCGCCGGGCGTGCGGGCCTGCGCCGAGCCGCTTCGCGAGGGAATGGAGGTCCGGCACATGAACGCGTGGCCGAGCCTCTCCTTCGACGCGATGCGGGCCGTCGACCGGTTCGGCTCGCGCCTCACTCCCCCGGGCTTCTACTACAAGACCTTCATGCGACCGCGCCGGCTCTGGCCGCTCTATGAGCGGGGGCTGCGCCGGGCCGCGGGCCTCGGCAGGCTGCCGGCGGAGCCCGGCGAGCGCGAGACGCGGGCCGATCACCGCACCCGCCACGCGGACGTTCTGGTCGTGGGCGGAGGCCGGTCGGGCCTGAACGCGGCGATCTCGGCCGCCGAGGAGGGAGCGGACGTGGTGCTCGCGGACGAGGGGCAGGCCCTCGGTGGCCGGATGCTCTGGGAGGGCGGGCACGCCGAGGCCGCCGCACTGGGGCGCCGCCTCGCCGATCTCGGCGTCGAGGTCCTCTCGCCCGCCTCGGCGCTCGGCTGGTTCGACGGCCTCGTCCCGATCTGGCAGGGCGATCTCCTGCATCGGGTCCGCGCCACCTCGCTGGTGGTCGCGACGGGGACGATCCCGCAGCCCCTGCCCTTCCGCGGCAACGACCTGCCCGGCGTGATGCTCTGCGACGGCGCGCTCCGTCTCGCCAATCTGCACGCCGTCCCGCCGGGCCGCCGAGCGGTCGTCTGCACGATCGACCAGGAGGGCATCGACGCGGCCCTCGCGCTCGTCCGGGCCGGAGTCGAGGTCGCCGCCGTCGTCGACAGCCGGCCGGAGGGGGGCGCCGGAGCGGCGGCCGAGGAGATCGCCTCCGCCGGCATCGAGCTGATCGCCGGCGGCACGATCTCGGAGGCCCACGGCCGCAACGGGGTCAGCGCGGTGAGCGTCGCTTCCACACAGCCCAGGGGGACTACGTCCCCGACCGCGAGGCGGGTCGAGTGCGATCTCGTCGCTGTGTCGGGGGGCCGGGCGCCCGCCTCATCGCTGCTGATGCAGGCGGGCGCCCGAGCCGCATACGACGAACGGAGCGGCACGTTCGTCCCGACGGATCTTCCCGAGGGCGTCCGCGCGGTCGGTTCGGTCGCCGGAGCGGACGCGGCGGCGGCGGGACCCGTCCCGGAGGTGCGCGACGGCCGCTGCTTCGTCTGCCTCTGCGAGGACGTCACCGAGAAGGACGTCTCCGCGGCAGTCGGGGAGGGCTTCGACTCGATCGAGCTGGCCAAGCGCTACCTGACGGCGACGATGGGGCCGTGCCAGGGGCGCATGTGCCAGCTTCCCTCGGCGCGCTCGATCGCGCGCGAGATCGGGGTCGAGACGAAGGAGGTCGGAACGACCACCGCCCGGCCACCGATCGCAGCGGTCCCGCTCGGAGTGGTCGCCGGGCGCCAGCACGAGCCCGGCAGCCGCCCGCCACTCGACGCCGACCATCGCGCCCTCGGCGCGGCCATGGACTGGGCCGGCATCTGGCGGCGGGCGTACGACTACGGCGATCCCGGCGCCGAGGCGCTCCAGATCCACCGCGAGGCCGGCTTGATCGACGTCTCCCCCCTCGGCAAGTTCCTCGTACAGGGCCCCGACGCCGCCGCCTTCCTCGACCGCGTCTACCCCAACCGCCTCTCGACCCTCGAGCCGATGCGCATCCGCTACGGCGTCCTGGTCACGGAGGCCGGCCGGATCATGGACGACGGCACCGTCTGCCGGCTCGACGACGAGACCTTCTACGTCACGACGACCACCGGCGGCTCTGCGGCGGTCCTGCAGTGGCTGCGCTGGTGGCTCGCCGAGTGGCGGCTGGAGGTGCGGATCACGGACCTCACCGGCGCGCTCGGCGCGATGAACCTGGCGGGCCCTCGCTCGCGAGAGACCCTCGCGCCGCTGACCGAGATCGACGTCCGCCAGGACGCCTTCCCGTACCTGCACGCTCGCACGGGCCGCGTGGCGGGTGTGGAATGCCTGGTCCTGCGGCTCGGCTTCGTCGGCGAGCTCGGCTACGAGATCCACACCGCCTCGGTGCACGCCAGGCACCTGTGGAGCGCCATCCTCGGCTCGGGCGGAGGGGCGGAGGTGAGGCCGGCCGGGCTGGAGGCACAGCGGATCCTGCGGCTGGAGAAGCAGCACCTGATCCCGAGCCAGGACACCGATTCCGAGTCGACCCCCTTCGGCGCGGGCCTCCCCTGGATCGTGAAGCTCGACAAGGAGCACGACTTCCTGGGCCGCTGGTCACTGGAGATGGCCGCCGACTCTCCGGGGACCGAGCGACTGGTCGGCTTCACCGCTCCGCGGGAGGTGGCCGTGGACGAGGGCGCGGCCGTCGTCATCGACGGCGCCCCCGCCGGCCGCGTGACGAGCTGCCGGGTGAGCGAGGTGCTCGGCAAGACCGTCGGCATGGCCTGGATTCCGCCCGAGCTCGCCATGGACGGGGCCGATTTCGGGATCTCGTCGAATGGCGCGGTGGTCCGCGCGACCGTGACCACGGCGCCGTTCTACGACCCCGACGGGGAGCGGCAGCGAGCATGAGCCTGGGGTTCCTCTCTGTGACTCATGGGCAAGCGGACGTCCTCGCCTCGAGTCCGCTGGAGCCGTTGCTGGGCGAGGCTGGGGCCCGGTTCGAAGGGCGCGACGGCTGGCGCGTAGCGACCTCGTTTCGCCCGCCCCCCGACGAGCTCGAGACGATTCGGAGAGCCGCCGGGATCGCCGACCGCTCGGCGATGGGAAAGCTGGAGCTGCAGGGGACGCCGGAGGCGCTCGGCAGTCTGCTCGCGAGCGTGGTCCCCGGCGGTCCGCCCGGGCCCGGCGAGACCGCCGAGCTCGACGGCGCGCTGCTCTGGCTCTCCTCACCCGATCGCGCCCTGGCGATCTGCCGGCCGGCCGAGACAACCGGCCTCGCCGAGCTCCTGGACAGCGTCTGCGGCGTCTCGCCCCACTGCGGCGTCGTCGACGTGACGGCCGGCCTCGCGGCGATCGAGCTGCGGGGACCCCGAGCTCGCAACGTCCTGGAGCGCGTGACGGCGATCGACGTGCGGGACCCCATCCTCGGCGTCGGCGGCGTGCGCGCCGGGGCGGTCGCCGAGGTGGCGGCGACCCTGATCCGGATCGAGCGCGAGGCATTCCTGGTCCTCGTCGGATCGCAGGAGGCGCCCGACGCCTGGGAGATCGTGCTCGACGCGGGGGCGCCGCTCGGCGCGGACCCCGTCGGCGCCGACGCCCTCGCCCAGCTCGAGCGGCGCGCGGAGGAGCCGGCACATGCGTGAGATCTTCGGGGCCGGCCGGATGTGGCGCGCGGCGCGCCCACCGCGTGACCGGTACGACGTGGTCATCGTCGGCGGCGGCTCGCACGGGCTCGCCACGGCCTACTACCTCACCCAGCGCGGGGTCACCGACGTCTGCGTCCTCGAGCAGGGCTACATCGGGTCCGGTGCGGCGGGACGCAACACGGCGATCCTGCGCTCGAACTACCGGACCGCCGAGGGAGCGCGCTTCTACGAGCAGAGCCTGCGCCTCTACGAGCGGCTCTCGACCGAGCTCGACTACAACCTGATGTTCTCGCAGCGGGGGCACCTGACCCTCGCCCACAACGACCGCAGCGAGGCGATCCTGACCGAGCGGGCGGGAGTCAACCGGCTCCTGGGAATCGACAGCAGGATGATCGGCCTCGACGAGATCCGAGATCTCGCGCCCCCGATGCGCCTCTCACCCGACGCCCTGCACCCGGTGCGCTCGGCGCTCTACCACCCGCCCGGGGGAACGATCCGCCACGACGCCGTCGTCTGGGGCCTCGCTCGCGGCGCCGACCGCGGTGGCGCCGAGATCCATCCTCACACCGAGGTGACCGGCATCGAGCGCTCCAACGGCAGGGTGACCGGGGTCGAGACCGCGGCGGGCTCGATTGCCGCGGGCACGGTGGTGAGCTGCGCGGCCGGATGGTCCACGCAGGTCGCCGGCCTGGCTGAGGTTCCCCTGCCGATCACCACCCACATCCTGCAAGCGTTCGTCACCGAGGCGCTGAAGCCCCTGCTCGACGTCGTGATCGTCTCGGCGGACCTGCACGTCTACATCTCACAGACCGACCGCGGCGAGTTCCTGGTCGGCGCCGAGATCGAGCCCTGGACCACCTACCGCCAGCGCGGCACCCTCAACTTCCTCGAGGAGGCATCGCGCCACACCCTCGAGCTCTTCCCCCAGCTCGAGCGGGCGCGGATGCTCCGGAGCTGGGCCGGACTCTGCGACGTCAGCCCGGACTACAGCCCGATCCTCGGTACCACCGAGGTCGACGGTTTCCTGATCAGCGCCGGCTGGGGCACCTACGGATTCAAGGCGGCGCCGATCGTCGGCTCTACCCTCGCCGAGTTGATCGACACCGGCGAGACTCCCGAGCTGATCGCCCCCTTCTCCCTGGAGCGCTTCTACCGCGACGAGCTGGTCTCCGAGCTGGCGGCCGCCGCCACCAGCCACTGATGACCACCGACGGCGGTGAGAGGACCGCTCGCCTGCTGATCTCCTGCGCCGATCGCCCAGGGATCGTCGCGGCGGTCTCGAGCTTTCTCTTCCGTCACGGGGCCAACATCGTCTCCTCGGACCAGCACTCGACCGACCCCGAGGCCGGCCGCTTCTTCATGCGCATGGAGTTCTCGACGGCCGACATGGACCTGCAGGGAGCGGACCTGGAGGAGGCCTTCCGCCTGGACGTCGCCGACAGCTTCGAGATGAGCTGGCGCATGTCGCATCCCGACGACCGCAAGCGCATGGCGATCCTGGTCTCCCGCTACGAGCACTGCGTGCTCGATCTGCTCTGGCGCTGGCGGCGCGGGTCGCTGGACGCCGACCTGGTTCTGGTCGCCTCCAACCATTCCGATCTCTCCGATGACGTCCGCTCCTTCGGCGTGCCATTCGAGCATGTGCCCGTGCCCCCCGACGGCAAGCCTCAGGCGGAGGAGAGGCTGCTCGAGCTGCTCGCCGGCAAGGTCGACCTGGTGGTGCTCGCCCGCTACATGCAGATCCTCTCCGGCGACTTCCTCGATCGGATCGGCGCCCCGCTGATCAACATCCACCACTCCTTCCTGCCGGCGTTCGCCGGCCCCGACCCGCACCGGGAGGCCTACGAGAAGGGCGTCAAGATCATCGGGGCGACCGCCCACTACGTGATCGAGGAGCTCGACGCCGGGCCGATCATCGAGCAGGACGTCGCCCGGGTCTCCCACCGCGAGTCCGTCGCGGACCTGACCCGCCTCGGCGAGGACATCGAGCGCTCCGTCCTGGCCCGCGCGGTGACGATGCACCTCAGGGACCGCACGCTGGTCTACGAGAACAAGACCATCGTCTTCTGATCTCTCGAGCGCCCGGGCTGCTGGCTAGCTGTTCACGGTGACCCGGCCCTCGCGTCCCCGCTCGCGCCGGCGCGGGCGCTCGGAGAGGCGGACCGGAGCCGCGGACATCGCCCGGAGGCGCATGTCCGACCAGGTGACCCCCTCGCGCACGAGGGCCGGGACGCCGAGCGTGACGGCGGTCGCGATCTCGACGGCCTGGAGGATGACGCCGTAGGCAAGCGCGTCCGCGGCCGGGACGCCGAAGCCCTTGTTGAGCACGCTGATGATCGCCAGCTGGAAGATTCCGATGTTCGACGGCGTCGCCGGAACGACCGCCGTCACGTTGACCGCGAAGAGGCATGCCGCGGCGGCACCGATGGCGACCTGGTGATCGAGGCCGAGCGCCGCGAACAGGGCCCAGCACGCGGCCAGCTGCAGAAACCAGGCGAAGAGCTGGGCGCCGGCGGCGATCGATCCCCTGCGGGGATCACGGAAGACCGTCAGGCCGCGGCGGGCCTGCTGCACGGCGCCACGGACGGCCTTGATCCCGCGGGCGATCCGGCCCTGACCGTTCACCCTGACCAGCGAGGGAGCCATCAGCACCGCCAGCAGGACCAGCAGCGGCGCGGTCGACACGAGGAAGAGCTTCTGCGTGCTCGCCTGGAAGAGGTCGGTCGTCGAGACGATGATCCCGCCGAGCAAAGCCAGCGCGAAGATGTTGAGCGCCGTCTGCGAGACCAGGGTGCCGATCAGGACCGGGAAGGTCTCGCGCATCCGGCCGATGTGCCGGGAGAGGACCATTGCCCTGGCGGGCTCGCCGAGACGCGCCGGCAACGTCGCCGACATCAGCACGCCGATCATCGTCGCCGAGGTCACATCGCGGCGGCGGATGTCATAGCGCGGCAGGGCAGCGCGTGCGATCGCGACCCAGGAAGCGGCGCGGGCGAACATCGCCGCCACCATCAGGGCGCAGGCGATCAGGACCCACTTCAGGTCCGAGTCGATGATGCTGGTGGCGACCTGGTCGACGCCAATCCTCCGTGCGGCCAGGGCGGTGAGGCCGAGGCCGAGAACGCTGGCGACCGCGACGCCCGCCTTCCGCGCGACACGCCGGCCGCGGCTGGGCCCGCCGAGCGGGGCCGGCTCAAGTGCGGGCAGGCGCTTGGCGGGCCGCTTCGGGCCGCCGTCGAGGCGGACGAGTCCGGTGCGTCGGGCGAGCTCCTCAGGCGGCCAGATCGGCGCGGGGGCCGGCTCGGTCGCGCGCTCGTAGACCTCGGTCACCTCGTCGGCGATCCGCGGCCACGCGTAGCGCTCGGCGCTGCGGCGGCCGGCCTCGCCCATCGCCGCGATCCGCTCGGGCTCGTGCGCGAGCAGCTGAAGCTCCTCGGCGAGCGCCTGCGGGTCGCCCGGCGGCACGAGGATGCCGTCGACGCCGTTGGTGACCACGTCGCTGTAGCCGGCGATCGCGGAGGCGACCACCCCGGTGCCCGCGGCCATCGCCTCGATCAGGACCATGCCGAAGCTCTCCCCGGCGAGCGATGGCGCGCAGAGCAGGTCGGCCTCGGCGAGCTGGCGCCAGAGGACCGAGTCCGAGACCTTGCCGAGGACGTCTATGTGATTCATCACGTCGGGATCGCCGACCCGGCGGGAGATCTCCTCGGGGTCCGCTCCGACGACCGTCAGGCGGGAGGGGACGTGCTCCACCAGCGCCTGGAACGCGGCCAGCAGCACCGGCAGCCCCTTGCGCTCCTCGGCGCGGCCGACGAAGACCAGCCGCAGCTCGTCGCTCGGTGGCTTCGGCGCCTGTGGCGCGGCCTCGATATCGACCCCGTTGGGGACGATCGCGTACTCGCCGCCGAACCAGCGGCGGCCGGTCCAGGCCGCGGCCTGCGAGACGGCGATGCGGGCCGAGAGCTGGTTCATACGGCGGCGGGCGCCGAGCAGGGTCGCGACGTGATTGGGGAAGGCCTTGGTCGAGTAGGCATGAAACGTGCCGACGACCGGCGTGCCGCGGAAGGTCATCGCGTCCCAGCCGACGAGCGGCGCGAGCGGCTCATGTACGTGGACGACGTCGTAGTTGCCGGCGCGCAGCTCGCGTCGCAGGGCGAGGGGGCCCTCCGGGAAGACCGAGAGGTTCGAGACGGCGCCGTTGGCGCCGACGCCGACGGTCCGCCCGAGCGGCACCAGGTAGTCGGGAGCCTCCCGCAGCTCGGGGTGGGAGCGGTGCAGGCGTCTGCTGATCGCGTCGGGCGGATCCCACGGGGCCAGCACGCGAACGTGATCTCCCCGGGCGATGAACTGCTCCGCCAGCGCCTCAACGTGCCTGTTTACGCCTCCCTGATAGGTCCAGGAATAGGGAGAGACAAGCGCGATGCGCATCCAACCAGGGTAGCGGTAGTGCTGGCTGGCTACGGATCCGTGCCTGTGTGCGCCCGCGCGAAGGCCAGAGCCGCTCCCAGCGCCAGGGACCCGAGCACGAGGAAGGTCGCTCCCGAGTCATTGACCAGCACCCCCACCGCGACCGCGGCGCATGCGCCGATCACGCCCGCGCGGGCCGCGGGAAACGGCTCGAGCCAGGCGTCGATGCGCCGCCATCTGGCGATTCCGCCCGCGACGCCCACTACGACGATCCAGAAGAGCGGGTTCCCCACCGCCTGGGCGAAATCGTGGGCGGAGAGCTCGAGACGGCGCTGAGCGAGGTCCGCGAGGTCACCGGCGCCTCCGGCGTCGAGCACCGAGCGGGTCAGGTGCGAGTTCCCGCCCGAGACCAGGTCGATCAGCGCGAGCGCCGTCACGGCGGCGAGCGGGGCGCCGATCAGTGCGGCCGCCGGCCGCCAGCTGGCGCGGCCAGGACCCCAGGTGAGGGCGATCGCGGCGACAGCCGCCCCGGCCGGGAGCACAATCGCCGCACCGACGTCAGCCCCGAAACGCCCCGCGGCGAAGATCAGCCCTGCCAGCACCCCGACGCCCAGGAACACCCCGACCGCAGATCGCCGTCCGGCCCTCGATGCGGTGAGCGCCGCTCCGACCGCGACGGGCACCATCACCGCGATCAGCGCCTCGAGCTCGTTGCCGATCCCATAGAAGCGAGCGCCGAAGATCGGGTTCGGGCCAAGCAGCGAGAGCTTCGTCAGCTCCGACCCTGTGACGACGTCGATGGCGTACGCGGTCACGGTGATCGCGCACGCGGCCACCAGGGCCCACCACCCTCTGACCCACACCAGCGTCAGCTCGGCGAGCGCCGCTGCTCCAAGGCCGACGAGCAGGCCCTCGCCTACCGCGCTCGGCTCGATTGCGGCACCGGCGAGCAGCATCAGCGGCATGTAGGCGAACGCCAGGGCGAGCCAGGCGAGCGCGGCACGGCGGGACCGCGGGCTGAGCAAGCCGGCGGCGGCGGCAACGACGATCCATGAGAGGAGAGCGGCGACCACGACCGGCGAGCGGCGGTCAGGGATTGCGGCCATTCGCGCCGCGCGATCCGCGATCGCGGCGGGATCGGCGTTGCCCTCGGCCCGAATCGCCTGCCCGCTGATCGCATTCGGAACCGGTAGGCCAAGCCACCTCAGGACCGTCGGTGCGATGTCGGTTGAGAGGACGTAGCCGGGGGTGCGCGTCGAGTCCGAGGTGAGGCTTCCGTGGAACCCACTCCCGGCGATGCCGATCGGCAGAGCCCGGGTCTTGCCGGGTGGTGCCGCGGCGAAGGCGATCAGCAGGCCGCCGTCACGCTTCCTCGAGATCGAGCGTCGCAGGGAGGGGACGCCCGACGACAGCACCGTGAGCCCTCGGCTCCCGGAGACCCGAGACAGCATCCCGTCTCGATCGACTGCCATCAGGCCCGCGCTGCCCGGGACGAACGGGCCGGCATGGACGGGGATGTCGGCCGAGAGCAGCGTCGAGGCAAGCAGGCCGGGGATGATCTCACCGGGTGCGTCCTTCGCTCGCTCGAGGATCCTGTTCCAGGCCGTCGGGTCGGGCGGGGACACGGGTCCGGCCGGGAGGGCGCCGTCGTAGAGCGAGCTTGCGATGCGATTGCCCTGCGAGATGTCGAGGTATGTCTGCTCTGCCGGAACGTCGCCGATGCCCGCGCTCATCAGGCCCAGCGAGAGGCCCGGGATCCCGGCGATGTCGTCGAGCGTCGTGCCCTGGGGGAGCACCTCGACCGTGACATGCGGGGTCGCATGTGCCGGCGCCGCACAGCCGCACACCAGAACCCCGGCCGCGAGGGCGGCGGCCATTACCCTTCGTCTCGTGGCCGGCCGCACGTTCGTCAAGTTCACGTTCTTCAAGCTCGACCCAGCCTGGCGGCGGCGCTCCGCCGAGGAGCGGGCGACCGACAAGGCCGAGTTCCTGGCGGCCTGCGAGGACTTCGCGGAGGACCGCTCGCTGCGAGCGTATTCGACGGTCGGCACCCGCGGCGACACCGACCTGATGCTGCTCAGCCAGAGCCCCATGCTCGAGGACATCCACACCTTCCATGTCGTCCTCAGCCAGAGCGGCCTCGCCCGCTGGGCGTCCACCCCCTACTCCTACCTGGCGATGACGAAGCCCTCGCCGTACTCGGAGGAGGAGTCGGTTCGCCCGGAGATCTGCGTCTCGGACCGCAAGTACCTCTACGTCTACCCCTTCGAGAAGAAGCGCGAGTGGTACCTGCTCTCGCTGGAAGAGCGCCGCCGGATCATGACCAGCCACATCGAGGTGGGCCGCCGCTATCCGGAGATCACCATCAACACCGCCTACTCCTTCGGCCTCGACGACCAGGAGTTCGTCGTTTCCTTCGAGGGCGACGAGCCGGGGGAGTTCCTCGACCTCGTCCAGGAGCTCCGCGGCACGGAGTCGAGCTCCTACACCCTCCGCGACACCCCGATCTTCACCTGCGTCTCGATGTCGCTGGGCCGGGCGCTCGACGCGTTGGATGGGACCGCCGCAACGGCGGTCACACCGGCCTAAGCCACTACCCTTTCCGGCTCGCTGTGATCGGAACCGAGGAAAAGCCGCTGCGCGTCGCCATCGTCGGGTCGGGTCCGGCCGGCTTCTACACGGCCGAGCACGTGCTCAAGCACGACGGGACGCACGCCGAGGTCGACATGTTCGACCGCCTCTGCACGCCCTATGGGCTGGTCCGCTTCGGCGTTGCCCCCGACCATCCGAAGATCAAGTCGGTGATCCGCGTCTACGAGAAGACAGCGGCGCGGCCCGAGTTCCGCTTCTTCGGGAACGTCGAGGTCGGCAGGGACGTCACCGTCGAGGAGCTGCGCGAGCGCTACCACGCGATCGTCTTCGCGTACGGAACCGCCACCGACCGCCAGCTCGGCATCCCCGGCGAGGATCTGGCCGGCAGCCATCCCGCCACCGAGTTCGTCAACTGGTACAACGCCCACCCCGATTTCGCCGACCGGGAGTTCGACCTCTCCTGCGAGCGCGTCGTGGTGATCGGGAACGGGAACGTCGCGGCGGACGTCGCCCGGATGCTGGCCCTCACCCGCGAGGAGCTTGAGGAGACGGACACCGCCGACCACGCGATCGAGGCCTTCGCCGACGCGGGCGTCAAGGAGATCCTCGTGCTCGGCCGCCGCGGCCCGGCGCAGGCCGCCTTCACCAATCCCGAGGTTCGCGAGCTCGGCGAGATGGCGAACGCCGACATCGACATCGACTCCGGCGAGATGGAGCTCGATGAGCTCAGCCGGGAGTGGCTCGACTCGGACGACGCCGACCCGACCAACCGCCGGAACGTCGAGATCTTCACCGACTTCTCCGGGCGCGAGCCCGAGGGCAAGCCGCAGAGGATCACGATGCGCTTCCTCCGCTCCCCCGTCGCGATCCAGGGCGACGGCAGGGTCGAGCGGATCGTGGTCGGGCGCAACGAGCTCCAGCGCGACGACTCGGGACGGATCCGCGCCGTCGACACAGGCGAGCGCGAGACGATCGACTGTGGCCTGGTCCTCCGCTCGATCGGCTACAAGGGCGTGCCGGTGGACGGCGTCCCGTTCGACGAGCGCGCCGGGACGATCGCCAACGAGGGCGGCCGGGTCAAGGAGGACGGCAGGCAGGTCCCCGGCCTCTACGCCGTCGGCTGGATCAAGCGCGGCCCCTCCGGCGTGATCGGGACGAACAAGAAGGATGCCCAGGAGACCGTGGACAACCTCTTCGCCGACCTCGAGGCCGGAGCGGTCCCCGAGCCCGAGCTGGCCGGCGACCGCGGATCCATCGAGACCCTGCTGAACGAGCGCAAGCCCGACCACGTCACCTTCCAGGGCTGGCGGGCGATCGACGCCGCAGAGGTCGAGGCGGGCAGGCCGCTCGGCCGCCCCCGCGTGAAGTTCTGCCGCACCGAGGAGATGGTCGAGGCCTCGAAGACAGCGAAGACCGCCGCCTGACCGTGGCGATCTCGACCGACGAGGTGCGGCTGATGATCGAGGCGTCCCTGCCCGGCTCCGAGGTCGAGGTCGTCGACCAGACCGGCACGCAGGATCACCTCCACGCCACGGTGACGGCCCCGCAGTTCGAGGGCCTCTCGCGGATCGAGCAGCACAAGCTGGTGAAGAAGGCCGTCCAGACCCGCTTCGACGACGGCTCGATCCACGCGCTCTCGGTGAAGACGTCAGTCCCGGACTAGCGTCTCGCTAGGATGAGTCGCGATGACTGAACCCACACTCAAGGACAAGGTCGAGGAGCTGATCCGGGAGAACAAGGTCCTTCTCTTCATGAAGGGCAACCCGGAGGCGCCTCAGTGCGGCTTCTCCCTGCGGGTCGTCAACGTGCTCGAGACCTACGGGGTCGAGTACGGAGCGGTCGACGTCCTCCCGGCGCTCCAGCCTCTGCGCGAGGTGACCGCCGAGATCTCCGACTGGCAGACCTTCCCCCAGCTCTACGTCAACGGCGAGCTGGTGGGTGGCTGCGACATCATCGAGGAGATGGACGAGTCCGGCGAGCTCGCCGGGCTGCTCGGCGTCGAGCAACCTGAGCGGCCGGCGATGTCGGCCAAGCAGGAGCTCCGGGCGGATCCGCAGCAGAGCCCGCCGATCCAGATCCAGCGCTAGAGCGCCGGCCGAATCCGGTTAGACCGCGGCGGCCTTCTCGGCCGTGTCTTCCTTCACCTGGAAGGAAGAGCCGCAGCCGCAGGCCGCTTCGACGTTCGGGTTGTTGACCGCGAAGCCGGCGCCCTGGAGGCCATCGACCCAGTCCACCTCGGAGCCGAAGACGAACTGCATGCTCGTCTTGTCGACGACGACCGCGACGCCGTCGGTTTCAAAGCGGTGGTCGTCCTCCTTGGGCGCGTCGAAGGCGAGCGCGTACTGGAAGCCCGAGCAGCCGCCGCCGCGAACCGCGACGCGCAGAGCCTGCTCGGCTCCGTTCTCCTGCTCGCCGAGCAGCTCCTTGATCTTGCCCGCCGCCTTCTCGGTCAGCGTGATCGGCTGTGTTGACTCAGTCATCGAGATGCATTGTAGAGCCCCCTCCACCGGACATTGGATACTGCGCACCGATGAGCGCCGCTGACGTCGAAATCCTTGCGCGGATGTGGGAGGAGTTCGCCGGCAGCGGTCCGAGCACGGACTTCGCTGGATTCGTCGAGCGCTGGTGGCATCCCGACCTGGTCTATGAGGAGGATCCGCGATGGCCGGGAGCCGCCACCTATGAGGGCCGCGACGATGCTCGGGCCGCTTTCGAAGGCTATCGGGAGGTGCTCGGCGATCCAGAGCTGAGCGTCGAGAGGGTGGTCGAGGCAGGCGGTCGGATCGTCGCGCTGGTCCGGTTCGTCGGCAGGTCGCCGGGTGCCGACGTCCCGTGGGATCACGTCTGGGGGTACGACTGTCGAATTCGGGACGGAAAGCTCATCCATCTGAGGGCCTATTGGGATCCGCAGGAGGCGCTCGAGCCGGCTGGAGGGGCCTGACCCTCAGCCCTCGAGCGCCGGGGCCGAAGGCGATCCCTCGACCTCGACGAGCTCGCTCAGCACCTGATCGAGACGCGCTGCGATGGACGGCCAGGCGAAGCGCGCGCGTGCCGCCCGCAGCGCTGCCTCCCCGCGGCGGCGGCGTTCGTCGCCGTTGTTGACCGCCTCGACCAGCGCGTCGCTCAGCTCAGCCCGGTCGTCATGCTCGAACAGCCAGCCGGTCTCGCCGTCCTCGAGGATCCCGGCCGGGCCCAGGATGTTCGCCGCGATCCCGGGGCGGCCGCAGGCCATGCCCTCCACCAGCGTCTGCCCGAACTGCTCGCGGTCGGACGGAAGGATCACGGCGTCGGCCGCGCGGATGAACCGGGGCAGCGCCTCCTGCGGCTGCCAGCCGCCGATGAACACGTCGCTGAGCCCGAGGCGGCTGATCGTGTTCGCCGGGTGCTCTCCCTCCCACTCCCCCGGATGCCCCCCGACGATCACCAGGCCGGCCGGGACCTGGAATCTCTCCCGGGCCGCTGCGAACGCCTCGATCAGGAAGGGGAGCCGCTTGACCTTCGTGAAGCGGCCGACGTACAGCAGAATCACTCCGCCGGCGAGCGGCTCGATGTCGCGATCGCGGTAGGCGAGAACGCGGCCGCTCGGCAACAGCGCCGTGGGGCGTTCGACCAGATGCCCTCTCCAGTGGGCCTGGCGATCGACCTCGAGCGGGTGAAAGACCTCCGGGTCGAAGCCGTTCGGCAATCGGATCAGCTTCTCCCTCTCGACGTCGAGCAGCTGCTCCGCTCGATCAAGCCCGGCCGGCGACACGAGCAGTCGTGTGCAGGAGGCAGCCCATTCGCGCAGCCGCTTCCCCCACTTCGTCGCAAAAGACCATTCGGCGGGCGCACCTCCTTCGATCTGCTCGAGCATCAGCAGCTCGGTGCCATGGAGGTGCCCGACGACAGGGACGTCTGGCGCGATCCGCGCCGCCGCCTCGTTGAGCGGCGTCAGATGGTGGAGGTAGAGGACGTCCGCGTCGGCTGCGCCGGCCAGCTGCAGCTGCCGTGCCCAGGCGTCCACCTGGCGCTCGAACTCGCCGTCGTCCAGCAGGGCGAAGACCGGGTCGGGCGCCCCGGGCCGCTGCTCGAAGGAGGGATGCATCGGCACGACTCCGGGCGATGGCAGCAGCGGGTCCGCCTCTCGCAAAGCCGGCGCGAAGTCCACCGCTCGTAGATCGATACCCGCGTAGAAGGCCTCCGCGTCCGCGTCGTCACCTCGATCGCTGCGAGACCCGGATACGAGTCGCGCCGACCAGCCCCGGCCGCCGAGCTCCCTGATCAGCGCCCGGGCGACGTGGGCCGACCCGCCCCTGGGCGAGAACATGATTCCGCTCACCAGCGAGCGACCTGCGGTGCGATCGTCGCCGTTGAGCCCGTCTTCCATACGGCCCTTTGTACAGCAGCGCCGCCGAGTGCCTAGGCCGCCGCCCGTTCCTCGAAGACGAGCGCGGTGGCAATCGGGCGGCCGCCCGGAATCAGAATGCCGTGCTCTTCGCGCGGTGCGTTCCGAAGCATCCCATCGAAGACCAGCGAGGTGGAGCCTCCGCCGTCGAGATTGATCGCCGTTCGGGATCCCAGCGAGACCATCGCGTCCGCGAGCTCCGGGAGCGTCAGCCCCGCCTCGTCGGCGGCGCGACCGTCACCGGCGACCGCCAGCAGCTCATCGCCTGTGATTCCCAGGGCGGCACGCGGATAGCGCCCGGCGGTGATGTCCGAGTCGAACTGATGGGCGGCGGAGGAGAAGCCCTCGGGGTCGGGAACCCCGGAAACGACGCTCTCGCCGTTCCGGACGAGCAGCGGCCCGGCCTCGACGAGGTCTCCCAACGGAGCGATGCCCAGCTCGGGACGCGGCGCAATCTCGACCGCGCCGTCTTCGAGGGCGACGGACCCGCGGCGGCCACCCCACGGCGAGGCGAACGGCTCGTGATCGCGAGCCATCCCACCGAGCCGCAGCTCCCCGAGCGGCCTGCCTTCGGGCCGCAGGAAGAAGCCCGCGACGAGTGCATGCCGGGTGTCCGAGCGCATGCACCATTCGACCAGCCGGCGCGGCCGCGGGAAGCTCACCAGGGTCGCGCGGGACCCCTCTCTCGGAAAGCGCGCGACGTGGAGCGTCGTCGCTCGGCCGTCGCAGAGGTTGACTCGCACGCGATCGAGCCGGGCAGCGCCAGTTGGTGAAGCCGTAGGGGTTGTCTGGGTGGCGGATGCCATTGCCGGCGCCAGGCGGCGGAACAGGCGAAGTACACCCCAGGTCCCGGATGGCTGCGTGAAGCAGCTGTGAAATCCCCGGTCAGTCCGCCTCTTCGCCGTATTTCCAGTCGAGGTACTGGAGGATCCGGCGGGAGTCGCTGACCACTTCCTCACCGTCGACCAGCACCGGGACGTACGGCTGCTTGGTGAGCTCGACGATCTCCGGGCGGCGCGAGCGGCGCCGGGGGACCCGTTCGGTTCGATGGTCTAGGCCGAGCTTCTTCAGCCGCCGTGCGACTGCGCCGCACGGGCAGAGGAAGTTCGTCGGCGTCCCGCAGCGGTAGAGGACTCGGCGCGGCTCGCTCATCAGGCGAAGGGAACCAGGCGGAGGGCCGCGCCGGTGGAGCGGAGCGCCAGGTCGGTGAGACGGTGGCCCTCCGCCCGCTTGCCGAGCTGCTCGAGCTGCCACCGGACGGTGTCCTCCAACGTCTCCTCGTGCGGCCGCGGCTCCCAGCCGAGCTGCCGGCGCGCCTTGTCGTTGCGGTAGCTGAACCACTGGGTGCCGGAGCGAACCTCGTCGGCGGAGGTGGGCAGCCGCAGCCCGGCGAGCTCCATCGCCTCCACCCCGGTCAGCGCCAGGCGGCCCTGCATACGGAGCGGCGGCGACGGCACTCCCGCGATCCGGCTGAGGTCGGCGAAGAGGCGCTGCTGGGTGAAGTTGCGGCCCGTGAGCAGGTAGCGCTCGCCGTCCTCGCCGCGCTCGTCGGCCAGGACGTGCCCCTTGGCGACGTCGCGGACGTCCACGATGTTGATCGCTCCGTCGAGGTAACCGGGGATGCGGCGCAGGAGAAGGCGGCGGACCAGAGCGTTGGAGGTGCCGCTCGGGTTGGGATCGTCCGGACCGAGCACGAAGGACGGGTTGACGATCACGACGGGGAGGCCCTTGGCCGCCGCCCGCATCGAGACGAGCTCTGCCTCGTGCTTGGAGTTGATGTAGGCGATGCCGAGCCGGCCGACCGTGAAGGGCTGGTCCTCGTCGATGGTCTCGCCCTTGCGGGCCGCACCCACGGCGCTGGAGCTCGAGGTGAGCACCGCCTTGACGACACCCGCGCGGAGCGCCTCCTCCATCACGTTGCGGGTCCCCTCGACGTTCACCTCGAAGACCCGGTCGCGGGCGCGGCTGCGCATCGAGGTGGTGCCCGCGACGTGGAAGACACGCTCGACCCCCTTCATCGCCTTGCGCACCGCCTTGCGGTCCGTGACGTCGCCGACGGCGCGCTCGAACTCGACGCCCTCGAGCGGCCTCGTGTTGCTTTCGCGGCGGACCAGCAGCCTCAGGTCGTCGCCGCGGCGAGCGAGCTCCCGGACGACGTGGAGGCCGACAAAGCCCGTCCCGCCGGTGACGAGCGTCTTCGACATACCGCGCGCATGGTAGAACGCTCCAATGCCCTCGACCGCGGTCGTGGCCGATACGACCTCATACCTGCCGCGCGACCTGCTGGAGCAGCACGACGTCAAGGAGGTCAGCCTCTACGTCGGGCTCGAGGGAGAACAGGAGCGCGAGGGCGACATCGCCGACCTGCACGCCTTTTACGAGCGCCTGCGGGCCTCAGACGAGCAGGTGACCACCTCACAGCCCTCGGTCGGCGACTTCATCTCCGTCTACGAACCGCTGCTCGCCGAGGGCAAGGAGATCGTCTCGATCCATCTCTCCTCCGGGATCTCCGGCACCTGTGAGTCCGCGATGCAGGCACGCGAGCGTCTCACCGCGGACGGCAAGGGCGGGGAGCGGATCGTGGTCTGCGATTCCCGCACGGCGTGCGGGGGGATGGGCCTGATGGTCCTGGCGGCGGCGAAGGCCGCCGAGAACGGCGCCGGAGCGACCGAGGCGATGGAGGCAGCGGAGGCGGCTCACAGGGAGCTGAAGATCTGGTTCGCGGTGGACACGCTCGACTACCTCCGGCGGGGCGGCAGGATCGGCGCCGCGCGCGCCTGGATCGGCACGACGCTGAAGATCAAGCCGATCCTCACCCTGGAGGAGGAGATCACTCCGATCGAGCGGGTCCGCACCCGCAGCCGGGCGTTCGACCGGATGATCGACTACGGCCGCCAGCGTCATGAGGACGGGGCCGATGGGTGGGTGGTCCAGCACGTCCAGGACCCCGAGAACGCCCAGCGCCTGGTCGAGGCCTGCAAGCCGATCTTCGGCTGCGACCCGGTGTTCACCTCGGAGGTCGGCCCCGTGATCGGGGCGCACGTGGGCCCCGGGCTGCTGGGGATCGGCGGCATCCCCGGGTCTCTGCTCGAGTTCTAGCCGCGTCTGCGGCTGAGCGCGATCGCGCCGCCGACGAGGAAACCGACCACGGCGGCGCCGACGGCGAGCTCGGTCTTGTGCTCGCGAATCTGGCGCTTCACGTCGGTCGCCTGAACCCAGCGGTGCCGCAGGGCCTCCACCGATCGGGAGAACTGCTGGCGCTGCTGGACGATGTCGCTCCGGATCTGCTCGGCGGAACGAGTGCCAGGGGGCGGAGGCGTCCAGCGCCCGTTGCCCCTGGTTGGCAGGCTCTGGCCGGTGGTAGATCCAAGGGTGTGCGACAGCACAACCCGACTAATCATGGGCTTCCTCCTGTCCGTTCGATCCGTCGAAAGCAGCCTTGATCTCCTTCGCCTCCTCGATCGCCATGTCTGGCGTCGGGGGCGCTGCCTTCTTGAACGAGCGCCACGCGAAGAGGCCCGCCCCCGCGCCGATCAGCAGGAAGAGCGCCGCCTCGACGAAGAACCCGGCCCAGGGGTCGTTGAAGACCAGATCGTTGAGTAGCCAGGCGACGCCGTGCATTGCGAGCGCCAGGGCGAGCAGGGCGAAGATTCCCGCCGTCAGCCCGGCGACCGATCCGCGAAGCAGGCTGTTGAACTTCTCGGTGACCTCGGCCTTGGCGAGCTCGATCTCCTCGCGGATCAGGACCGACGCCTGATCGGAGACCTCGAAGACGAGCTCTCCGACGGTCATGTCCTCAACCGAGCGCTCGCCCTCAGGAGGCGCCGGGGGCGTCTGTGTCGGAGGCGATCCCTCGCCGTCGGTCACTCGGGGGGCTCCTCGTTGAAGACCCGCCGCCAGATGACCTCCGAGAGCCGGTGCGCGGCGACGGTCGCGAGCGCCCCGGTACCAGCCAGCAGGCCCGCCCAGGTCAGTCTTCTCAAGATTTCGCTGTCCATTTTCCTCTGATTCCTCTCCCGGGGTTCGGAGCTACCCGGCGTCGTGCGAGGAGTAAACCAACTCGGCGCTCTGGCCGCTGGCCTGCGACCCGGTGCGCTCGGCGTAGGTCGCCCAGCGCTCGAAGAAGGTCCGGTAGACGGCATGGGTCCAACGTGGGTCGGCGGCCTCCAGCAGACCGTGGGAGCCGGCGCGGAGGATCCAGACGCGGACGAGGTCGTTGCCGTTGGCGGCCTGCTGGAGCTTCCGGGCGTGATCCACCTTGACGATGTGGTCGTCCTCGGGATGGAGGATGAGCAGCGGGACCTTGGCGTTCGGGACGTGGTCGATACCCCGCGCGTGTGTCCAGATCTCCTCGGCGTCGACCTCGTAGTAGGGCGCCGAGACGACCTCCATCGCCCGCAGCATGTCCTCGGCCTCGGGAGGCCAGCGCCCGGAGCGGATCCGCGAGATCAGGGCCGCCTCGAAGGCCCGGTGGATCGGGTAGCGCGGGTGGCCCCTCGGGACCGGTTCGGAGAGGCGCTCCCAGGCCAGCTTCGGGATCGCCGGCGGCGAGACGGCGAGGATCCCGCCGGCGAGAGCGGTCGCGGTGTCCTCCTGATCGCAGGCGTTCAGCACCGAGCTGCCGCCCAGCGAGATGCCCAGCGCGCCGACGCTCGTGCCACCGAGCTCCTTCACGTACCGCGCGAGCGCGAGGATGTCGAGGCCCTCCTTCCAGCCGCCGGTCGACGGCGCCGGGCTGGTCAGCTCGGTCATGCCGAAGCTGCGCAGGTCGAGGGCGGCCACGTTGAAGCCCCACTCGTAGAAGGCCCGGACCGCGATCTGCCGGACGTAGTCGAAGCGGCTCGAGGTGAACAGCCCGTGGACGACGATCAGCGAGGGGCGCGCCGCCTCCTGGAGCGCGATGGAAGCGGCGATTCGCTCCCCGTCCGCCCCCTCGACGATGTGGTCCTTGAACTGGCCGGGGTAGCGGTAGCCGATCACGGCCCCCTCGCGGTGCTGGGCGAGCACGAAGTTGGAGATGTCGGCGAAGCCCTTCCGGAGCTCGGCCACGTTGGAATGGCGCAGGTGCTCGGGAATCGACTGCAGCTCGCGCATCAGCGCATCCATCGTCCGCTCGCGCTCCGGAGGCACCGGCAGAGGCCGCCTGCCCCGACGTTCGAGGTTCATCAGGAAATCTCGCAGACGGCCCCCGATCAGCTGGCCGAACAGCCAGAGCGGCAACAGGACCACGCCGATCAGGACGTTGGCGAGCTTTGCGGCCCCGTGCAGGACGCGGTCCTGGCGCTCGGTCCTGGCCAGTCCTTCCCACATACCGCGCCCTTATCCGGCGACCGCGTCGCCGACGGTCCGGGGCTCCAGCCCGTCGCAGATGGTCTCGACCACGAGCCGCTTGGCTCGCTCGTAGTCCTCGTCGGCGGCCGGGATCGACTCGAAGATCCACCCCGTGAGGAGCTGCTCGATCGCGCCGTAGAACACCATCGCGGCGAAGTTGGGGTCCACGTCGGCGCGGAACTCGCCTGCCTGCTGGGCGTCGGCGACGATCTCAGCGACCAGGTCGTACGCCTGCCGGATCTCGGGGAGATGCGTCCGGCCGAACGAGTTGGCCGCCCGGGTGACCTCGACGATGATCACCTTCATCAGCTCGGGCTCGTGCCGGTAGGACTCGATGATGAAGTTGGCGACGCCGGCGAGCTTGTCGCGCGGCGGGGCATCGCCGCTCCTGACCTCCTGGCTCGCCTCCAGCAGGAGCGCCCAGCGCTCGGAGAAGAGCTCGTTCAGCATCTGGTCCTTGGAGTCGAAGTAGTGGTAGACGAGGCCGTAGGCGACGCCCGCCTCGGCAGCGACGTCCGAGACGCGCGCGCTGTGGAATCCCTGCCGGGCGAAGACGGTGATCGCGGCGTCGAGGATCGCGCGCCGCTTGTCCGGGGCCGGGGATTGAGCCATCAGCGTCTGCCCGCCGTGCCGGCGGGCTCGGCGACCGATGCCTGCACGCCGGCTTCGCCCGGAGTGCTCTCCGGCCAGCGGTAGGCCTCCGGGCGCCGGTTGCGGAGGCTGGGCAGGCTCTTCCGCATCTCGTCCTGGATGGTGAAGTCGAGATCGGCGGAGACGAAGCACTCGGTGTCGGGGGCCTGGGCCAGGATCACGCCCCAGGGGTCGACGATCATCGAGCGGCCGTAGCTTTGGTAATGGGGCGGCGCGAAGCCGATCTGGCCCGCAGCGATCACGAAGACCTGGTCCTCGATCGCCCTGGCGCGAACCAGAACCTCCCAGTGGTCCCGCCCCGTGCGCTCGGTGAACGCCGACGGCACGGTGACCACCCGGGCGCCCCGCAGGGCGAGGATCCGGTAGAGCTCGGGGAAGCGAAGGTCGTAACAGATGGTCAGTCCGACCATGGAGCCACCCGCCTCGCCGACGACGATCTGGTCTCCGGCCTGCTCGATCGCCGACTCGCGGTACTCGACGTCGCCGACCTCGACGTCGAACATGTGGATCTTGCGGTACACGGCTCGGCGCTCCCCGTCCGGGCCGAACATCACCGAGGTGTTCGCGAGCTTCTCCTGATCCGGGACGATCTCCGGGATGCTGCCCGCCACCAGGTGGATGCCGAGCTGACGCGACCAGCCGGCTGCGGCCGTCAGCGCCGGCCCGTCCAGCGGCTCAGCACGCGACCGGATCGCCTCCGGCGAGCCGAGAACCGTCCACTTCTCGGGAAGCACCACGAGCTCCGCGCCCTCGGCGGCGGCCCCTCGGACGAGGCGCTCGGCAACTTCGAGGTTGCGGTCGTATTCGTCAGTGGCGTTGAGCTGTACGGCGGCGGCGCGCATATCTTCTCCGGGACGCTGGGCCCGGCTTCGCAACTGAACGGGTTGCTCCTCGCTCCGCTCGGAGCACCCTCGCATACCGGCTGACTGACTAGTCAATCTAGCGGGTAAGCGAGCGAAGATGCTGAGGAAGCTGCTGCCCCGCACAGGGACCGCATTCGAGTCTCGTACCCAGGTCTGGCGCGAAGTCGGGCTCGGATCCGAGATCGACCGGGCGACGGCGCGCCGCTCGAAGGGAGGCGCCCTGGTGCTCCTCGCGCTGATCGCGGGCGTCCTCGTCTGCTTCAACGAGCGCAAGACGTTGTTCCCCGGCTACGGCCTCGAGGTTCGGGTCGCAACGGTGTTTTTGCTGGTGATCCTGGGCTGGGGACTGGCGCGCATGCTCGCGCGGGGCTTCGCGCCCGGGCTCTACCGTCGGCTCGAGCCGGGCACGGCGGGCACGATCGGGTTCCTCCTACGACTGCTGACCATCCTGGTGATGACCGTGGTCGCCCTGCGGATCGCCGGCCTCCAGGCCGGGACCCTCGCGGTCGGCGGCGGGTTCACCGCGGTCGTTCTCGGTCTCGCCGCCCAGCAGGTGCTCGGCAACCTCCTGGCGGGACTGGTTCTGATCACCAACCGCCCCTTCCGCGTCGGCGAGCGGGTTCGCCTTCAGGCCGGGGTGCTCGCCGGACAGCTCGAAGGAGTCGTTGGCCAACTGGGCCTGTTCTACACGACGCTCGTGACCGGAGCGGACCGGATCCTGGTCCCGAACGGAGTGCTGATCCAGACCGCGGTGACGCCGCTCCGCGAGCCCGAGCGGGTCGAGCTCCGCGCCCGTTTCAGCGCCCACACCAGCCCCCGCGAGGTCCAGCAGATGATCGAGGAGAGAATCGACGTCCCACTCCGCTACCCGCCCCACATCGCGGTCGAGGAGCTCGACCGCGACGACGTGGTGGTCCGCGTCGTCAGCACGCCGATGAATCCGCGCGACGGCGGCAAGCTCGCCGAGGAGGTGCTCGCCGGCCTGCGCGGTGTCGACGGGAACGGAGGCCCCGAGCCCGCATAGGATGTCTCGATGCGGGCTCTCGTCACCGGGGCGACCGGCAAGGTGGGACATGCGATCGCCTCCGCCCTGCTCGACAGAGGCGACCAGGTGCGGGGGCTCGTCCGCGACCCGAAGCGCGCCGCGAGCATCCTCCCCGCCGGAATCGAGCCCCTCCGGGGCGACGTCACGGACACGGACAGCCTTGGCGCGGCGGTCGAGGACTGCGAGGTCGTCTTCAACTCGATGGGGATGCCCGAGCAGTGGGTGAAGGACGAGGCCATCTTCGACCAGGTGAACGCGATCGGCAGCCGGCAGGTGGCGATCGCCGCCAGGCGGGCAGGCGTCCGGCGCTTCGTCCACACCTCCACGCACGATGTCTTCCACGCCGACCCGGGCGAGCGCTTCGACGAGACGATGCTCGCCGACTACCCGAAGGACACCGCCTATGAGCGCTCCAAGCAGCACGCCGAGGAGCTGGTGCTCGCCGAGCGCGACGGCATGGAGGTGGTGATCCTCAACCCCTCGGGGGTCTACGGCCCCACTCCGTCCCCGACGCCGTCCTTCGAGAACGGGCTCTTCGAGCCGGTGGTTCGCAAGCGATTGCCGGCCGTACCGCCGGGCGGCACGGGGTACGCGTTCGTGGAGGGTGTGGCGGCCGGCCACCTGCTCGCCGCCGACAGGGGCGCCGACGGCGAGCGCTACATCCTCGCTGACGGCTACGCGAGCTTCCGGGAGCTGGCCGAGACGGCGAAGCGAGTCGCGGGCCGCGGCCGCATCCCACCGACGATGCCAGTTCCGGTCGCGAAGACGATCGCCTCGGTCGGCGCCGGCGTCTCGCGCGTGATCCGCCGCCCGCCCCTGTTGCCGAAGGGACAGCTCACCTATTTCCTCTGGCAGGCACGCCCCGACTCATCGAAGGCGCAGCGGGAGCTGGGCTGGCAGACGACTCCGCTGGACGAGGGTGTGCGCAAGACGCTGAACGCGATGGGGCTGCTGTCCCCGGAATCCCAGCCGTAAGCCCTACGCAATCTTTGCTTCACAAGAATCGCGCGCATGCGCGCTTCGCTCGCCGTGATCGCCAAGTCGCCCGCGCCGGGCCGGGTGAAGACGCGTCTCTGCCCGCCATGCAGTCCCGGCGAAGCGGCTCGGCTCGCCGAGGCGGCGCTCCGCGACACGCTCGCGGCGGTGCTCGCGACAAGGTGCGCGCGTCGGCTGCTCGTGCTCGATGGCGAGCCCGGCCGCTGGGTGGATCCTGCTTTCGAGGTGATCTCACAGCGAGGCGACACCCTCGACGAGCGCCTGGCCGCTGCCTTCGACGATGTGGGCGGTCCGGCGCTGCTGATCGGGATGGATACACCGCAGGTCACCCCCGCTCTGCTGCGCACCGGCCTTCGCGCTCTCGCCACTCGCGGCACCGATGCGGTGCTCGGGCCGGCGCTCGACGGCGGCTACTGGGCGATCGGTCTGCGCCAGCCGGACCGGCGCGCGTTCCTCGGAGTGCCGATGAGCACCTCGGAGACGGGAGGGGCCCAGCTCGGGCGGCTCACGTCGCTCGGGCTGCGGGTCCGCCTCCTGCCCGAGCTCCGGGACGTGGACCGGATCGAGGACGCGCGGGCGGCGGCCGAGTCCGGAGCGACGACGCGCTTCGCGGCCGCCTTCCGATCCCTGGCCATCCCGGCGGCCACTCCGTGAGCACGACCGCGGTGGAGGTCTACGGCAGCGCCCTTGCCGACGCCGCGAGCGGCTCGCGCCCGGTCGCGTTCCGTGCGGTCGGAGACGACGGGACGCGGCGCCGGCTCCCGCTCCGGCGCTGGCTCGGACACGCCCCCGCCGAGGAGCTCGAGCTGCTCCGGCGCGCCGGGCCGCCGGTGCTCGACGTGGGCTGTGGCCCCGGGCGCCACCTGGCCGGTCTCGCACGGCTCGGGGTACCCGCGCTCGGCCTCGATATCGCCCCCCATGCGGTCGCGATCGCGCGGGCGCGCGGATGCAGGGTCCTGAAGCGCTCGGTCTTCGAGCCGGTGCCCGACGCAGGACGGTGGGGAAGCGCCCTTCTCCTTGACGGGAACCTCGGCATCGACGGCAATCCGGTGAGACTGCTCCGGCGCGTCGCCTCGCTCGTTCGCCCCGGCGGCTCGGTCCTGGCCGAGTTCGAGCCGCCACAGGCGGCCAGCCGCGGAGTTCGCCTCCGGATCGAGACCGGCGATCTCGTCAGCGACTGGTTTCCCTGGGCGTGGGTGAGCGTCGACGACGTACATCGAATCTCGCGGGCGGCGGGCCTCGAGCCCTCCGATGTCTGGACGGCCAGGGGCCGCTGGTTCGCGGTACTCCATGCCCGCGGCGAAGACGCTGACTAGCCCCACGGCCGAGCGGCTTGCCGCCCCGGCCCGGCTCTCCACCGCGCGTTCGCCTTCGCGCGAGCAATCGGTGACCTGGGCGATCGCGGCGGTCGTCGTCGCGACGATCGCATTCGGGGGCATCTACACCGCGGCGGGCGGCTTCCTGGGCACGGACCTTCCGCCGTTCATCCTCGGCTGGCAGCCGTCGATCTCCGCCTACGCCGTCGTCACGTTTCTGACGCTGGCGGGTGCCGTGCGGCTCGCGCCGGCGCTCTACGCAACCCGGCTCGGTCCGCTGGGGTTCGGCGCCGCCCTGACCGGGGTCAGCGCACTGCTCCGCCTGGCAGTGAACCTGGCGCGGGCCGGGCCATCCGACTGGTACGCGGTCTACGTCGTCCATCCCAACTCGGGGGAGGGCAGGCACGAGTATCTCCCGGCATTGGAGGCGCTCCGGGGCGGCGCCGGCCATTTCCTGGCGGGCTTCGACCGAATCGCTCCCTCGTTGCCGACCCATGCGAGCGGCCACCCGCCCGGGCTCCTGATCGGCCTGAACGCCTTCGGGATCGACGCTCCGCGGGGCATGGCGGCACTCACCATCTGCGTCGGCGTCCTCGCGACCCCCCTGCTCTATCTGCTCGCGCGCAGCCTCTTCGAGGAGACCACCGCCAGGACGGCCGGAATCCTGTTCGCGTTCTCTCCGGCCGCGCTGCTCTACGGCGCCACCTCCGCAGACGCTCTGTACGCCACGCTCGGCGTCGGGGCGGCCGCCGCCCTGATGGCGCGGGACCGAGTCGGGAGGGTGGCCGGAGCGGTGCTTCTGGCGGCGGCCTCGTTCTTCTCGTGGGCACTGCTCGCCGTGGGAGCCTGGGCCGTCGTCCTCACCGAGCGGCGCTCGGGGCCCAGGCGGGCGCTCGGGCTGGCCGGCGCGTGCGGCGCGGCCCTGATCGCGTTCTACGTGGTGCTTCACGCGCTCACCGGGTTCGACCCGATCGCCGCGCTCCGGGCCACCCATGATCGGTACTACGCCGGCATCGGCGGCCACCGCCCCTACCTCTTCTGGCTGTTCGGCTCGCCCGCGGCGTTCCTGGTCGCGATGGGGGTGCCGATCGCCTGGCAGGCGGCCCGCTCACTCGGCCGGGGCGAGCCGGTCGCCGTCGCGCTGACGTTGATCGTCGCCGCTTCGGCCCTGCTCGGCTACACGAAGGCGGAGACCGAGCGGATCTGGCTCTTCATGGTCCCGCTCGCCTGCCTCGCGGCGGCGCAGTCACAGTCGCGCGATCGGCTGCGAGTGGTCCTCGCCCTGCTCGGTGCCCAGGCCATCGCCGTCGAGCTCCTCTTCAACACGATCTGGTGACCGGGGCGGCGGCTCGCGCAGCCCCGCCGCCGAGAGCTCCCTCATCCCGTCGGCGAACTCGATTCGAGCTCGAAACCCGAGCTCGGCGGCGGCGCGCTCGACGTCCGCGAACACGTGTCGCACGTCCCCGAGCCGGAACTCGCCCGTGACCCGGGGCGGCGGGGCCCCCGGGCCGCGTGCCGCGGCGAGCTCGCTCGCCATCTCCCCAACGCTCCGAGGGCGGCCGCTGGCGACGTTGTAGGCGCCGGGCGGGACATCCTCGGCGAGCAGGGCGATCGCGTTCAGTCGAGCGACGTCTCGCACATGGACGAAGTCACGCAACTGCCCGCCGTCCTCGAACACGGCGGGCGCGCGGCCCGCCGCGAGCGAGCTGAGGAAGATGCTGGCGACCCCGGCGTACGGCGTGTCCCGGGGCATCCGCGGCCCGTAGACGTTGTGGTAGCGCAACGCGATCCGGCGGATGGAGCGCTCGCGCGCGAAGACCTCGCAGAGACGCTCCTGGGCGAGCTTGGTCGCCGCGTAGACGCTGCGGGGATCCGGTTCCGCGGACTCCGGCACCGGCCGCGGCTCGAGGCTCCGGCCGCAGATCGGGCAGCCCGGCTCGAAGCGCCCAGCGGCGAGGTCCTCGGGGGCCCGCGGCAGGGGCCGCACCGCCGCGTGCGCCCTGCAGGCGTAACCGCCCTCGCCGTAGATCACCATGCTGCTGGCCAGGACGAACGCGCCGCCGAACCCCTCGTCGGCGAGGCAGCCGAGCAGGACGGCGGTGCCGAGGTCGTTGGAGCCGACGTAGCGCGCCGCCTCCGAGAAACCCGCCTCCAGGCCCACGGTGCCGGCCTGGTGCGAGACGGCCCCGACGCCACGCACCGCCCGGGCGACCGCCTCGCGGTCCCGCAGATCGCCCTCGATCAGCTGGACGTCGTCGCGCAGATAGTCCGGGCGCGCGCCGTGCACGGCCGGATCGAGGGAGTCGAGCACGCGAACCTCGCACCCTTGTTCGACCAGCTCGTCGACGACGTGCGAGCCGATGAAGCCCGCGCCGCCCGTGACCAGGATCGGCCCGTCCATGCGGCGAGGCTACCCCCGGCCGAGCCTCCCTCGGCCCCATGGAAGGAGTGTTCCTCGATCTGTAATGAACTCGGATCTGAACAGTCCATGAACGAAGTGGGCAAAACGCGGAAAAGAGGCCGGCCGCTGGGAGAATCCGCCGGGATGAGGGATGAGGAGCACAGCCGCGGATCGGTGCTCGTCGTGGACGACGAACCCACCATTCGCGAGGTCGTCACGAACTACATGCGTCGCGCCGGCTACCACACTCGCTCGGCGCGGGACGGCGCCGAGGCGATCTCGCTTGCCGACCGGGACCGGCCCGACATCGTGATCCTCGACCTGCTGATGCCGGGGATGGACGGCCTCGAGGTGATGCACCGGCTGCGCACCGCGGACCACGGCGAGCTTGCCGTGATCCTGCTGACCGCGAAAGGCGAGGAGTCCGACCGCGTGACGGGCCTGCGCCTCGGCGCGGACGACTACGTGTGCAAGCCGTTCTCGCCGGCGGAGCTCGTAGCCCGGGTCGATGCCTTGCGCCGGCGCCTGGACACCTCCCCGAACAGGGGCGATCCGATCGACTTCGACGGGCTGCAGATCGATCCGGTTGCCCGGAGGGTGGAGATCGACGGCGAGGAGGTCGATTTGACGCACCGCGAGTTCGACCTGCTGCTCTTCCTGGCCCGGCATCCCGCCCAGACCTTCTCGCGGTCCCAGCTGATGGACGCGGTCTGGCAATACGCGTTCTATACCGACACCTCGACGGTCACCGTGCATATCCGGCGGCTGCGCTCGAAGATCGAGCGCGACCCCGGGACGCCCCGCTTCATCGAGACGGTCTGGGGAGTCGGCTACCGGTTCGCGACATGAGGGGATCCGCGCTCGTCATCGCGATCGGCGCCGCGGCGGCATTCGTCGTGGTCGGCGTGGGCCTCGGCGTGAAGCCCGCCGCCGAGACGGCGATCATGCTCGCCGCGTTCGGCACGGCCGGCCTTGCGGCCGCGGAGCTCATCGTCAGGAACCGCGGCAGGATGGGACCGCTGCGGCGACAGCTCGTCGCGATGGTCGGGATCACTACCGGCCAGCTCCTGGCGATCGTCGTCGCGTTCGCCGAGCTGATGTTCGTCTCCGCCGAGGACGCCGTGTTGATCATGCTCGCGGTCGCGTTCTCGGCCGCAATCGGCATCCGGGCCTCTCAGCTGATGCTCGCGGAGGTGCTCTCGGAGGTTGAGTCCATCCGGGACGCGCTGGTCGCGGTCGGGGCCGGGAATCGCGACCTGCGGATCTCGAACGGGATGGATGACGAGATCGGGGAGCTGGCCGACGCGGCCGACGGGATGATCCAGCGTCTCGACACCGCTGAGCGCGCCCGCCGCGACCTCGTCGCGGCGGTCTCCCACGATCTCCGCACGCCGGTCACCTCGCTGCGGGTGCTGACGGAGGCGATCGAGGACGAGGTGGTGGATGAGGTGAGCCGCCGCCGCTACCTGATCACGATGCGCACCCACGTCTCGGCGCTTGGCGCCCTGATCGACGACCTGTTCGAGCTGTCACGGCTCGAGGCGGGCCAGATCGAGTGGTCGGTCTCCCGGGTCGAGCTCTCGGAGCTGGTCGCCGAGACCGTGACCGCGATGCGCGTTCAGGCGGATGCTGCCGGAGTGCGGGTCTTCGCCGAGGTCCCGGGCGACCTCGCTCCGACCACTGGCAACCCGGAGAAGCTGCAGCGGGTCCTCTTCAACCTGATCCAGAACGCAATCCGGCACACCCCCGCCGACGGCAGCATCGCCGTGCGCGCCGAGGCGCTGGACGGCCGGGTGGAGGTCGAGGTCGCCGACACCGGCGACGGCATCCCGGCGCCGGACCGGGCCAGCGTCTTCGAGCCCTCCTACCGTGCCGGCGCCGATGCCTCGCGCAGCACCGAGGGCGCCGGGCTCGGCCTGGCGATTTCACGGGCGATCGTCGAGTCACACGGTGGGCGCATCTGGCTGGCCGACTCTCAGAGCGGGACCCGAGTGCGCTTCAGCCTGCCGCGTGACACCAGCACGTACGAGCCGGTTCCCGGCTGAGCCGTTGCGATGGGCGCGCCGGATCCCAGTGGGCGCGATCGCCCTGATCCTCGTGGCGGCGGTCGGCTGCGGCGACGGACCTCCACCGGCGGCCGAGCCCGCGGACGCGCCGGAACCGGCAAAACGGCCGGCGGGCACCGTGTTCGCGGTCGGCGGCATGCCCGAGGGAGTCGTCTTCGACACGGCGAGCCGCCTGCTCTTCGCCGGCCTGCGCGAGCCGGCGCGCCTGGCGGCGATCGACCCGAGCAGCGGGCGGGTGCTCCGCACCACTCCCCTGCCGGCGCCTCCGAGGCACCTGGGGATGACACCGGGCGGTGAGGTGCTGGTCCCCGCCGAGGACGCCGACGAGCTGCTCCGGATCTCCCCCCGCGGCGATCTCACGGCAACGGTGTCGGTGGGGGACCATCCTCACGATGCCGCGGCGGCCGCCGGCCGGGTGTTCGTCTCGAACGAGTTCGGCGACTCCGTGAGCGTCGTGCAGGGCGATCGCGTCACCGACACGCTGGATGCGCCGCAACAGCCGGGCGGAATCGCCGCGGCGGGCCGGTATGTGGCCGTCGTGGCGGTGCGGGAGCGCACGCTGGAGGTCTACGACGCACGGACGCTGGCCTCGCTGGGCAGCACGGACGCCGGTGAGGGGCCAACCCATGCGATCTCGCTCGGGAACAGCGTGCTGGTCTCGGATACCGAGGGAAACGCCCTGCTGCGATACCGGCCGGCTCCCCACCCCCGACTGCTCGCGCGCGCTGCCGTCCCGGGAGTCCCGTACGGCCTGGCCTTCGATTCGCGGCGCCGCCTGGTCTGGGTGACGCTCACCGCGCTGAACCGCGTCGAGGTGCTGAGCGTCAGCGGTGGCCGGCTACGCCGGGTGGCCCAGTATCCGACCGTCAGACAGCCCAACTCGGTGGCGGTCGACCCCCGCACCGGCACCGCGTTCGTCGCCGGGCGCAGCGCCGGCTCGATCGAGCGGATTCCACTCGGCACAGGGAATTCCAAGTGACCGAGGAGCCGCGCACGCCGCCCGGTCCGTTCCGTGCCGCGTTCTGGCGCAGCCCTCTGCGAGGGCCGTGGCTCGCCTCCATCCTCGGCTCCGCGCTGCTGCCGTTGATCGTGATCTGCGCCGCGACCGGCTTCCTCTCCCAGGCGGCATACAACCCCGGCCTCGGTGACAACTCCCAGCTTCCGGGCGGCGGCCTCGGATTCGATCTGTACTTCTTCAGCTGGCCGACGTCGCCCTCGTGGATCTACGCCTTCACCCAGGGCCTCCATGTGATCAGCGGGGTGGCGGCGATCCCCTTGCTGCTGGCGAAGCTCTGGGCAGCCATGCCGAAGCTCTTCGAATGGCCGCCGGTCCGCACCCTCGCCCACAGCCTGGAGCGGGCCAGCCTCGCCTTCCTCGTCGGCGGCAGCATCTTCGTCTTCTTCACGGGCCTGCTCAACATCCAGCTGTATTACCCGTGGTCGTTCAGCTTCGTCCCGGCCCACTACTACGGGGCGTTCATCTTCCTCGGCGCGCTCGCGCTTCACGTCAGCCTGAAGCTGCCGGTCGTCCGCAGGGCGTTCCGTGAGAAAGGGGTCGTCCGCCCGCTGCGGGACGACCTCGCTCACACCAAGGCCGAGCCCGCGGAGCACGGTTCGACGGCTCCGGTCGACCCCGCGCCACCGACGCTCTCTCGCCGCGCCCTCCTCGGAACCGTCGCGGCCGGGTCGGCGGGGCTCGGCGTGATGGCGGCGGGCCAGGTCGTCGGCGGGCCGTTCCGCGGCCTGGCGCTGCTCGCACCGCGCGGTCAGACGCGCGGGGACGGGCCCAACGACTTCCAGGTCAACAAGACCGCGCGGGCGGCGGGGATCACCCCCGCTGAGACCGGCGCCGGCTGGCGACTCGTCCTTCACGGCTCGAAGCAGGTGGAGCTATCGAGGGCCGAGCTGATGGCGATGCCCCACTGCACGCACGACCTCACGATCGGCTGCGTCGAGGGCTGGTCGACGACGCAGAGCTGGACCGGCGTGCGCCTGAAGGAGCTGGCCTCGCTCGCCGGCGCCCCCGAGGGGAGCGACGTCGAGGTCGCCTCGCTGCAGCGCGGTGGCGGCTTCAGTCACGCGATCCTCAGCTCCGGTCAGATCGCCGACGACCGCTCGCTGCTTGCCTACAGGGTCAACGGCGCGGAGCTCTCCCTGGACCACGGCTATCCGGCGCGGGTGATCGTCCCCGGCGCCCCCGGAGTCCACTGCACCAAGTGGGTCTCGTCGATGACCTTCCGGGACGCTTGAATGCAGCGGCTCCGCGACCTCTATGGGTCCTCGTCGCTCCACCTGCTGGCGGTGATCGTGACGATGACCTTCGCCTGCTACGGCGCCATCCGGATCGCGCAGGGCTCCGACGCCCTCAACACTTTCATCTGGCTCGGCGGCGCGATCATCGCTCACGACCTGATCTCGTTTCCGCTCTACTCGGGACTCAACCTGATCGCGCATCGCTCGCTGGTCGGCCCGGCGCGCGGCGCCGCCGCCGATCGGGCGGTTCCACTGATCAACCACGTTCGAGTCCCGATCATCCTGTCGGGCTTTGCGCTGGTGACCTGGTTTCCGCTGATCCTCCGGCTCAGCGCCGACGGCTACCGGCTCAAGTCGGGCCTCGATGCCGATGTCTTCCTCGGCAGGTGGCTGCTGCTCACGGGCGCGCTCTTCCTCGGCTCCGCGCTGGTCTATGCCGTGCGCCTACGAAGGGCGCTCGGGTCGGCCGCCGAGCCGGACCGGGCGTAGGTCGCGGTGCCTGACGTGATCCTTCCGGTGCTCGACGAGGCCGCGGCGCTGCCCGGGGTTCTGGCGGCCGTCCCGGCGGGGTATGAGCCGATCGTCGTCGACAACGGGTCCAGCGATGGCTCCGCGGCGGTCGCCCGCCGGCTCGGAGCCCGGGTGGTGGAAGAACCGCGGCGCGGATTCGGCGCCGCCTGTGCGGCCGGATTGAGCGTCGCCAGCTCCGAGATCGTCTGCTTCATGGACTGCGACGGCTCACTCGATCCGGCGGAGCTGCCGGCCGTCGCAGGCCCGGTGGAGGCGGGGGATGCCGACCTGGTGATGGGCCGGAGGATCGCCCAGCGCCACGCCTGGCCCCTGCACGCGCGCGTCGCCAACCGCGCTCTCGCAGCGGAGGTCCGCCGCCGCGGCGGCCCGAGCCTCCGCGACCTCGGGCCGATGAGGGCGGCGCCGGCCGAGCGCCTTCGCGCCCTCGGCATCCGCGACAGGCGCTTTGGCTGGCCGCTCGAGATGGTGATCCTGGCCGCGGCGGCCGGCTGGCGGATCGAGGAGACTCCCGTGCGCTACCTGCACCGAGAGGGGCGCTCGAAGGTGACGGGCACGGTCCGCGGCACGGCGCGGACGCTCCTGGACATGTCGCGAGTCCTGCGCGAGGCCCGGGGCCGCCCGGCCGACTGAGCCCGGGCTACAGGCGCCGGCCGACGCCGGGGACGAAGCGTCCGACGCGGGCGGCGTAGGCGCGGTAGGCCTCGCCGTGGGCACGGGCCAGATAGGGCTCCTCCACGGCTCGAACCTGCAGCTCCAGGCCGAGCGCGATCACCACGACGGCCGCGAGGCCGAGCCACGTCGGCACCATCAGCGCGAATCCGGTCCACCCGACGACCATGGCGGAGTAGATCGGATTGCGGCAAAGGGAGAACCAGCCGCCGGTGACGAGGTCCGTCCCCTGGTCGTCGCTGACGCCGATCCGCCAGGACTCGCCCATGCCGAGCTGGGCGGCGAACACGGCGAGGCCACCGAGCGCCGCGAGGGCTATGCCGATTCCGTGGAGGGCGTCGACGTCAAGTGCGTCGATCGGCTCGAGGTCATCGTTGAGCACGAGGTTCAGCGACACCACCGCCATCGCCATCCCGCCGACGAAGAGGATGCCGCTCAGCCATTCGAGAAGGCCGGCGCCCCTGCGAAGGCCGATCAGCCCCGTGCTGCCTGTGCGGCGCAGCTGAATCGCCACCCGAATGAAGAAGGTGAGCAATCCGAAGGCGACCAGCATCGCGGCGGCGAGGCGGGCCATGTCCCTACTCGCGCCGTGCCTCCAGCTCGGCGACCAGCGCCTTGGTGTGCATCGCCGCGAGCAGGTCGTTGAGCGGCTGGTTGCCGGCCTCGATCAGCGCCATCGCCTCGTCGGCATCCATCTCGCCCGCGAGGCGCTCCATCAGCACGTCGACCTCCTGCTTGACCAGCGCGCCCATCGCGTCCTTGTACCGCAGCGTGTCGTAGACCGTGAAGCCGATCCGCTCCTCGTAGCCGCCGGCCCGGAACCGGCTGATCGCCTCGACGATCCGCAGATCGCTGGGCGAGTAGCCCTGGTCGTCCGGGGTGAGGACCCCGAGCTCGGCGAGGCGGTCCAGCACGTCCTGGGGAACGTCGTAGCGATGGCGCACCTCGGCGGCGCTGATCCGCTCGCTCTCCCCGGCCAGCGCGTGCTCGAGCAGCTTGTCCCCGAGCTCGATCAGCGCCTTCGCTCGATCGGGGTCCTCCTCGAGCAGGTCCTTGATCACCCGCAGCGGCATGTAGCGCTCCTCCTGGAGCTGCTTGATCATCTTGATCCGGTCGACGAACTCGGCGGGGTAGTAGGCCATGTTCCGCGAGGTCTTCACCGGCTCGGGGAGCAGGCCCTCGCGCAGGTAATGCTTGATCGTCGCGGCCGAGACGCCCGAGGCGCGCGCGAGCTCACCCATCCGGAGCATCTCCTCGCTGGTCGCCGGCTTCGCCATCAAACCGGTTGCTCCTCGGCTCCGCCTGCGGAGCACCCTCGCATCATGCGAGGAACGTCTCCTCCGGCTGCGCCGCGTCCGGGCCCTTGGCCGCCCCTGATTCCTCCAGCGCCCGGACCTCCTCGTCCGAGTAACCGCCGCTCTCCTTCAGGACCTCCGCGGTGTGCTCGCCGAGCGCGGGGGCTGGACGCTCGATGCTCGCCGGGGTCCGGGAGAGCTTGATCGGGAAACCGAGCTGCTTCACCTCGCCCATCTCGGGCTGCTCGTAGCTGACCACCATCTCGCGGTCGCGGACAAGCTCGGACTCGAGGGTCTCGTCGAGGTCGAGGATCGGCTCGATCATCGCGTCGTGCTCGTCGTTGAAGGCCTTCCACTCGGCGCGGGTGCGTCCCTTGAAGATCTCGGCGACCGCGCGGTGGGCATCGGAGCCGGGCTTCTCGAATTGCTTTGAGATCAGGTCCTGGCGATCGACCGCCGTGCAGAACCGCCCCCAGAACTTCGGCTCGAGCGCGCCGCAGGTGACCCAGCCGTCGGCCGCCTCGTAGGGCCGGTAGCAGACGATTCCGCCGGAGAGCATGATGTTGCCGCGCTCGGGGACCTCGCCGGAGCCGAAGTAGCGGGCGGCCTCCATGACGAGCCAGGAGAGCGATCCGTCGGTCATCGAGATGTCGACCATCTGGCCCTCGCCTCTGCGGCGCGCCTCCTGGAGCGCGGCCAGGATGCCGACCGCCGCCATCAGGCCGCCGCCGCCGAGATCGGCGATCTGCGCGCCGGACTGGATCGGAGGGCCGCCGGCCTCGCCGGTCAGGCCGAGGATCCCGTTCAGCCCGAGGTAGTTCATGTCGTGCCCCGCGCGGTCGCGATACGGACCGTCCTGGCCGTAGCCCGTGATCGGGCAGTAGACCAGCGCCGGATTCGCCTGGCGCAGGACGTCGTAGCCCACGCCGAGCTTGTCGAGCACCCCCGGCCGGAAGCTCTCGACCAGGACGTCGGCCGACTCGGCCAGCTTCAGCAGAGCTTCCTGACCCTGCTCCTGCTTCAGATCGAGGCGGATCGAGCGCTTGTTCCGGTTGAGCGCCAGGTAGATCGCCGAGCGGGTGCCGAGCGGCGTGTGCTCCTCGGAGCCGTAGTAGGGCGGCGCCCAGCGCACGTAGTCCCCCTGGCCGGTGTCCTCCACCTTGATCACGTCGGCGCCCAGGTCCGCGAGCAGCAGGGTGCAGAAGCCGCCGGGCAACAGCCGGGTCAGATCGAGGATCTTGACGTCCTCGAGTGGCCGGCTCATGCCTTCGCCTCCGCCCGCTTCGGGATGCCGAGCAGCGCGCGGGCCTCGGCCACGGTCGCCGCGCGCCGTCCCACGTCCTCGGCCATCTGCCGCGCCTTGGCGATCAGCTCGCCGTTCGACTTCGCCATCTCGCCGTCCGGCAGGTAGAGGTTGTCCTCGAGGCCGGCCCGGACGTTGCCGCCGAGATTGAGCGCCGCCGCCAGGAGCTTCCACTGGTCGCGCGAGACCCCGATCACCTGCCAGTTGTTGGGCCCCTCCGCGCCTCCGGGGATCTGCTCCGACATGAAGGCGACGTTGCGCGCGTTCGGCCGGATCCCCCCGTTCACGCCCATCACCAGCGAGATCTGGAGCGGCGGCTCGAGCAGTCCCATGTCGAGGTACGGATCGAGGTTCGCCACGTGCCCGGCGTCGAAGCACTCGTGCTCCGGCTGGATCCCGAGCTCGTTCATCTCGGTCAGGAACTGGGTGATCGTGTCGAAGCTGTTCTCGAAGACCGCTTTGAAGACGAAGTCCTTGCGGCGCCGGGAGTACTTGGCGTAGTTCATCGAGCTCATGTTGAGCGCGGCGACGTCGGGTCGCAGCTCGCGCAGATAGGCGATCCGCTTCTCCATCGGGACGCCGATCGCGCCGGTCGAGTAGTTGATGATCACGTCGTCGACCTCGGCCCTGATCGCCTCGGTGATCGAGCGGAAGTCCTCGATCTCATAGGAAGGCGTGCCGTCGGGCGTGCGGGCGTGGATGTGGATCTGGGAGGCGCCCTCGTCGACCGCGCGCCGCGCCTCGGCCGCGTACTCCTCCGGCGTGTACGGGATCGCCGGGCACTGATCGCGATTGGCGATCGCCCCCGAGATCGAGTTGCTGATGATCACCGGGTCGTCGAAGCGACTCAAGCCGATACCTCCAATCCGGTCGCCGCGCGGATCGCCGCGACGAGCTCCTGCAACCTCTCGAGCGTCTCCGGGTCGGCCTTCCCGGCCCAGATGATCCGGGCGCTGCCACCGCCGTTGATCTTCAGTGACGCCCGACTGCCGACCGCCTTGGCCTCGATCTTCTCGATCAGCGCGACGTGAAGCCGTCTCTCGCTGTCCTTTCGGCCACCGCCGAACTCCTCCACCACGCGGCCGTCGAAGGCGAGGACCTGATCGCCCAGCCGGACCTCGATCAACTCGCGGTCATCGCTCATACCGGCATCACCCCGTGCTTCTTCCAGGGCCGCTCCACCCGCTTGTCGGCGGCCATCCGCAGCCCGCGGATGATCGTCGGCCGCGTCTCGCGCGGGTCGATGATGTCGTCGATCATCGCGTTGCCCGCCGCAATGTAGGGGTCGATCTGGGCGCGGACCGCCTCCAGCATCTTCTCCCGGGTCCCCTCCGGGTCATCGGAGGCCTCGATCGCCGAGCGGCCGATGATGTTGACGGCCCCCTCGGCGCCCATCACCGAGATCTCGGCGGAGGGCCAGGCGACGATCAGGTCGGGCTCGTAGGCCTTGCCGTTCATCACGTAGTAGCCGGCGCCGTAGGCCTTGCGGACGACGACGGTCACCTTCGGCACGGTCGCCCGCGAGGCCGCGTAGAGCATCTTCGCCCCGTGGCGAATGATCCCGGCGTGCTCGACCTTGGAGCCGACCATGAACCCCGGGACGTCCTGGAGGAAGACCAGCGGGATGTTGAAGGCGTCGCAGAGGTTGATGAAGCGCGCCGCCTTGTCGGCTGAGTCGTTCTCGAGGATCCCGCCGAGCTGCTTCGGCTGATTGGCGACGATGCCGACCGGCTGCCCGCCGAAACGGGCCAGGCAGGTGATGATCGTCTTTGCGAACTTGGGCTTGATGTCGAAGAGCTCGCCGTCGTCCGTGATCTCCCGGATCACCTCGTACATGTCATAGGGGTGCCGCGGCGACTCCGGGACGATGTCGAGCAGCTTCTCCGACATCCGGTCGTCGGGATCGTTCGACTCGTGGATGGGTGGGCGTTCCTCGCAGTTCGCCGGGAAGTAGGCGAGGTAGTCCTTGACGACCTGGATGCACTCGGCGTCGTCCTTCACCTCGAGGTCGCCGACGCCGGACCTCCGGCAGTGGACCTTGGCGCCGCCGAGCTCCTCCATCGAGATGTCCTCGCCGGTGACGGCCTTGGTCAGGTGCGGCCCGGCGAGCGCCATCGCGCCCTGCCCGACCACCATCGGCACGAAGTCGGAGAGCGCGGGGATGTAGGCGGTGCCGGCCGCGCATGGCCCGAGCATCGCCGCGACCATCGGGATCACCCCCGACATCACCACCTCCTCCTGGAAGAGGTGTCCGGAGCCGGCGAACAGCGAGCCCGCCGCCTCCTGGATCCGGGCGCCCGCGGAATCCAGCAGCCAGATGAACGGCATGCGCTTGCTGAGCGCCATCTCCCGCAGGCGGGCGACCTTGAGCTCCCCGGTCATCCCCATCGAGCCGGCCATCACGGTGAAGTCGTACGCGGCGATGCAGCAGCGGCGGCCGTCGACGTCGCCCCAGCCAGTGATCACGCCGTCCGCGGGCGCCTCCTTGCCCTCCATGTTGCGCTGGGAGAAGTGGGGCCTTCCGTGGATTCCCATCTCGACGAAGGTGCCGGGGTCGCAGAGCAGATCGAGCCGCTCCCGGGCGGTGAGCTTGCCGCGCTCGTGCTGGACGGCGATCTTCTCCTCGCCACCGCCGAGCTTCGCCCGATCGCGGCGGCGATGGACGTCCTCGGTGAGGGCCTTCATCCCGGTCTCCTCGCCGGCCTCGACCTTCTCCGGCGCCTCCGGAGCCTCTCCGCTGTGGTCGGTCGTGCCCTTGGTCTCGTCCTTCGCAGCCATCAGTGGCCCTTCCATTCGGGGTTGCGCTTCTCGAAGAAGGCGGCGACGCCCTCCTTGATGTCCTCCGTCGAGAACGTGAGCGAGAGCTGTGAGCGCAGGAACTCGAGGGCGTCGTCAATCGCCATGTCCTGCTGGCGGTACATCGCGTCGTGGCCGAGGCGCATCAGCACCGGGCTCTTCGAGGCGAGCTTCTGCGCCCATTCAGCCACCGCCGCGTCGAACTGATCGGCGGGCACGACCTTGTTGGCGAGCCCGTACTCGACCGCCCGCTCCGCGGAGATCTGCTCGCCGAGCAGCATCATCTCGTTGACCTTCTTCCGCGGGACGTTGCGGTAGATGATCGACATGATCATGTAGGGAAACGCGCCGACGTTGATCTCGGGAGTGCCGAAGCGCGCTCCCTCCTTGGCGATCAGCAGATCGCAGGAGAGAGCCAGCCCCATCCCGCCGGCCAGCACGTGGCCGTTGGCGGCGCAGAGCGAGGGCTTTCCGAGCCTCGGCATCAGCCGGAAGAACTCGAGGAAGAGATCCGACGCGAAGTGCTTGTCGACCAACGGGGCGTCGGCGGCGAACCCGCCGAGGTCGGCGCCCGCGCAGAAGACCTTGTCGCCGGCGCCGGTGAGGACCACTGCCCGCACCTCGTCGTCGTCGCGGGCCTTCTTCATCCCGTCGACGAGCCCCGCGAGGAGCTCGCCGTTCAGCGCGTTGCGTTGATCGGGGCGGTTGAGCGTCACCGTGGCGACGCCGTTCTCGACCTCATAGAGCAGCTCGTTGGCCATCGGCAACTCACCCTAGTGGATCTGCGGCCAAATGGGAAGTGCTACGTCCTACTGCCTACCGGTCCGCAGTGCGTACTGGCCAGGGCGGGCAATAGTGGGGGGTTCTTTCTGGGTGGCTTGAACCAATATCCGAATATTGGACACATGTCGGGTGTCAGGCAGTACGCTCAACTACGTGGCGGCCAAAACAGTTACCCCGGCCCCAACAGACGTCCACGGCGCGGCTACCCGAGCGCCTGCTGGGCCCGTCCAGATGCCTCCCGGCCCGCATCAGCCGGTGCTCGCCCAGACCCTGAGGTATGTAAGGGATCCGTTCACCTTCCTCGAGCGCACTCAGGAGCGCTTCGCCGTCGACGGTGCAGTGACGATCGACATCCTCGGGTTTGGACGGACCGTTTGGGTAACGAACCCGGAGTTGATCCACGAGGTCTTTTCCCGTGACGACGAGATGCCGCTCAGTCCGGCCGGCAATCTCGTCAAGCCGATCTTCGGCACGCGCTCGGTCACCGGACTCGATGGCCATGCCCACCTCGAGCGACGCAAGCTGCTTCTGCCGCGCTTCCACGGTGAGCGCATGGGTGCTTTCGAGGCCGGCTTCCTTCGCGCTTCCGAGCGCCTCATGGAACGCTGGGAGCCGGGCTCTGAGTTCGAGCTCCATCCGGAGATGTACCGGCTGACGATGGACTACCTCTTCGAGACGCTGATCGGTGCAACGGATCGCGACTACGTGGACGAGCTGACCAGCGCCTCCGCGGGACTGATGGCGATGATGAGCCTCTGCGCGGTGGGTGATTGGGTCCGTCACGACCTCGGACCGCTCTCGCCATGGTTCTACTTCCTGCGCCGCCGCCGGCGTCTGGACAAGCTCCTCTACGGTGAGATCGCAGCGCACCGCAAGGCGGTGGCCGGGGGAACGGCCGGCGACGACGTCCTCACAATGCTGATCGAAGCTCGGACCGAAGACGGCTCGGGGCTCACGAACGAGGAGATTCGAGATGACCTCGTCGCGCTGATAGTTGCGGGCAGCGAGACCACTGCAACCGCTCTCGCCTGGGCCTTCGACCTGATCCTCCACCGACCCGGGGTGAGGCAGCGAATCGTTGCGGAGGCTGCCGTCGGTGAGTGGGACTACACCGACGCCGCCATCAAGGAAGCTCTGCGCCTCCGGCCTCCGGTCATTGCCGCTGGACGCGTGACCGCCAAGACCGTCGATCTGGGTCCTTGGCGAATCCCAGAAGGCATTCGCATCTGGACGCCCATGAGTCTCATACAGCGGGACCCCGATGCTTACGAGCATCCGAACGAGTTCCGCCCCGAGCGCTTCATCGAGGGCAAGCCGCCGGCCTACATGTGGATCCCATTCGGGGGTGGCGTACGGCGGTGTCTCGGCGCGCCGTTCGCCCTGCTCGAGATGCGGGTAGTCCTGCAGAGCGTTCTCTCGCGCGTGAAGCTGATTCCCCTGAGTGAAACCATTGAGCGCACCCGCGCAGAGGGAGCGATCATCGTGCCAGCCGGTGGGGTGCGCGTCCGTGTCGAGGGGCCGGCTGTCGCGGAGCGCGACGAGCGCCATCCGCTCGATGGGCTGTTGGCGGCAAGCGCCGATGAGCCCGCGGCGCGAGACCGTCAGCGGGCCTAGTTCTCTGAACATGCCGCGCATGCGCCCGATTCGCGGCATATAGTGAGCAAGTGAGGGTCCTAGGGGGCTTCTCCTACCTGCATCGGCGTCCGATCGTTGCACTCACCCTGATCGCGACGATCGGGGCTGCAATCCTCGGCTCGTCCGTCTTCGATCGGGCACAGCCCTTCGGGTTCAGTGATCCGCATTCTGAGAGCTCGCACGCTTACGACCTGATCGAAAGCGCAACCGGAGCGCGGGCGGTGCCGGCGGTGGTCCTGCTGGTCACCCCCGGAAGCTCGATCAGGAGCACCGAGAGCAGAGTGGTTGTTCAGAGAACCGCGCGGACCCTGGCGGGAGTCAAGGGGATCGTTCGCGTAGTGACACCCGCCCAGGATCGGTCGCTCGTCTCGGATGGTGGCACCCAGGCTCTGGTGGAGGGCTTTGTCAGTCGATCTGTGGACAACCTGTCCAAGGTCGGCGAGCGGACCGACGCTGCCTTCGCCGGGAATGGGGCTGTCGAGGTCGGCGGCACCGCGGTTGCGTCGGTGCAGCTGAACGACAACACTGAGAACGATCTCCGCCGAATAGAGCTGTACGCCGCACCGATCATCCTGCTGATCTCGCTAATCGTCTTCAGAAGCCTCGTGGCGGCTGTGCTGCCGCTCGTCGTGGGTGGACTGTCGATCGCGCTCACCCTTGCGGCGCTTCGTCTGCTCTCCGAGGTGATGACGGTCGACATCTTCGCCCTGAATGTGGTCACCGTCCTGGGCCTTGGTCTGGCGATCGACTACAGCCTGTTCATGGTGTCCAGGTACCGCGAGGAGCTGGCGCGATCCGGACCGGGGCTGAGGACGATGTGCAACACGGTGGGGCCCATAGGGAGGATGGTGTCCTTCAGCGCCGGAACGGTTGCCGCCGCGGTCGCCTCCCTGTGCATCTTCCCCCAGCCATTCCTCTACTCCACCGGCGTCGGCTGCGCGATCGTCACGGTTCTATCCGCATTGGTGGTGATCTTGGTCTTGCCGGCGATCCTCGCTCTGCTCGGAACCCGGATCAACGCTCTGAGCATCTCTGATCCGACGCCCATCCAGCGCTCGGCCCTCTGGCGACGGGTCGCCGCGGTTGTCCAGGCGCGGCCCGGCGTTGTCGCGGTCCTGATCGTGGCCGTGATGTTGCTCGCGGCGCTGCCTCTGCACAGGCTTCAGCTCAGCCGGGCGGACGCTCGGGTTCTTCCATCCGACAACAGCGCCCGCCTGGTGGACACGGCCGTGCGGGCGAACTTCCGAGACGACCCGGCGGACTCGATCATTCTGGTTCAAAGAGGTCAATCGACGTTCCGGCGGTGGAGGATCAGGACGGCGCCACCGGTGACGCGGGTCGGCCATCCGCGACGCCTCCCTGACGACGTCACGGTGGTCGAGGTCCACACGAATGTCGACCCGAACTCCGACCGTGCCACGGAGGTCGTCAAATCGATTCGCAAGAGCGGTCTCGGACGGTCGACTCTGGTCGGGGGCGCGAGCGCCGAACTGATCGATCAGCGGGCGAGTCTTCGAGCTCACCTGCCCTTGGCCGTGGCGATCGTGGTGGCGAGCACCCTGATCGCGATCCTGCTGATGACCGGCTCCGCCGTCCTGGCGGTGGCCACCCTGCTCGTCAACATGCTCAGCATCGGCGCTGCCCTGGGGGTCCTGGTGCTGGTGTTCCAGGACAATAGATTCGAGTCGCTCCTCGTCTACAGCGGGGTGGGGGCACTCGACATCTCGATCCCCATCCTTCTCTTCGCCGTGATCTTCGGGCTGTCCACCGACTACGGGGTCTTTCTCCTCAGCCGGGTCGCCGAGTTACGCCGAACCGAGTCCGACCCTCGAGCAATTGCCCTCGGACTGGAGCGCTCCGGCAGGATCATCACGGCCGCCGCAATTCTGTTCGCGGTTGCGATGGGTTCATTCGTCTTCTCCCAGATGGTCTTCATCAAGGAGGTTGCCGTCGGGACTGCCCTGGCGGTGCTGATCGACGCGTCCCTCGTCAGAGCGTTTCTGATGCCGGCCTTGATGCACCTGTGCGGCGGGTTGGCGTGGTGGTCGCCAGGCCCCCTTGCTCGCCTGTCTCGGGTCAGGTCTTGAGGACGGCCTGGTCGCGCTTCAACGCGCGCAACAGGGCATCGACCACCCGCTCGTCGAACTGGGTTCCGGCACACCTGCGAAGCTCCTGACGGGCGGCCTTCTCGCCAACCGAGCGTCGGTAGACGCGATTGCTCGTCATCGCCTCGTACGCGTCACCGACCGCAAGGATCGCGGCTTCCAGCGGGATCTCGTCTGACGTCAAGCCGTTCGGATATCCCGTTCCATCCGGTCGCTCGTGGTGGGCGAGCAGCCACTCGCGAACGTCATCAAGCTCCTCGCTCGCGAGAATCCTGGCGCCCAGCTCCGGGTGGCGACGCATTTGATCCATCTCATCGGGCGTGAGCTTTCCCGGCTTGCCCAGAATCGAATCCGGCACGCCGATCTTCCCGATGTCATGGAGAATGCCGGCGAGCCGAACGCGCTGTACCCGGGCCTCATCGAGCCCGAGCTCCCGCGCCATCATCTCGCAGAGCAACCCGACCGTCTGGCTGTGCTTCGCGGTGTAGGAATCGCGCTGATCGAGAGCCTCTGCCAGGCTGAGAACCGTCGCCAGTTGCGCCTGGCTCTCAACGCTTCTCTTGCCGGCGACCGCCCCCACCGTGCTGGTTACCTCCGGGCTGTAGATGACCGCTCTGTCACGACCCAGCGCCTTTGCCGCCTGCAGTGCGCGATCCGCGACCGCGACCAGCTCAGCCGGGTGGGACGCATGTTCTGGGAATTCCGCCACGCCCGCCGATGCGCTGATGCCCTGCGGGGAACCGAGCATCGATCCACGCATCCTGGAGAGGATCTTCTCCGCCAGCAGGAACGCACCATTGCCATCGATCTGCGGCAGCACTACGGCGAACTCCTGACCTCCGGAGCGGGCAACGGTATCGATCACCCGGGTCGAGTCCTGCAGCATGACCGCCAGCTCCTCCAGGATCTTGTCTCCGCCGCTGATGCCAAGTCGCTCGTTCAAGGACTTGAAGTGGTCGATGTCGATCAGCAGCAGGCTCACGGGTTGCTCATCGAAGCGTGATCGCTCGACCTCCTTCTCGAGGGCCAGCTGCAGACCCGTGCGGTTCGGCAGTGCCGTCAGCGGATCGGTTCTCGAGGCCTCGACCAGTCGGTTCATCAGCCGCTCGACTCGCTGGCGAAGGTAGGTGAGGAGCAGCCCGGCGGTGGCGAGCGTCCCGGCGACGATCGAGAAGAAGGCGACGTTGGTATGCGCCACATCGAGAGGCGGCGCCGGGGTGATCGCGATGGCGACCGCGTAGCAAAGGCCCGCGAACACAACGTACCCAGTGGCCTCCCAGCGTGAGACGGGGTAGTAGAAGACGTAGAACCCGATCCAAAGGTAGAAGATCGCGAAGCCGCTTGAGCTGTCGCCGCTGAAGTACACGGCGAAGGTGGTCATCACGGCGGCGAGCAGATTGCCGACCTTCAGCCAGTTGAACGAGATTCGGTCGCCCAGCATGAGCACGACCATTCCGTAGATGAGCGCGCTGATCTGCACGCTGAGCAGCCCGGGGACGTTGTAGTAGTCGGGGTGTGGAAGGAGGGTGGCGATCGCCCCGTTGACAGCGGCGCCCAATGCGAGCAAGCCCTGCACCTGCGCGAGGGGCCCAGCGGCGGTCCTGCCGGAGATCAGCTCGCGCGACTCGTTGGGCTCACCCTCGCTTCTAGGCAGCGAAAGCATCTTGAGCCCACCCGCCTCCTCGGCAGGGGGCCTCCCTCTGCGGCTCTTCATTACATGAATGATCGGCGGAAATAGCGTGAAAACTTGAGCCTGGACGCAAATATGACGAATCGATCACGAACGGTATGGACCCATGTTCTAGTTATTCCTTGGGACGACCTTCGGGTTAAGGCCCGAAAAGCCTGCTAGTGCAAGCCCGTGATCTCTTCGACGGTCGCCCGGGCTTCGTGGGCGGGCGCGAAGGTGAAGCGCCTGCGCGCGATCGGCTCGTCGGCAGGATCAAGCGCCCGGAGAGTGGCAGCGGCAAGGACCGCCCGGATTACGACCTTCATCTCGAGCTGAGCGAAGCTTGCGCCCAGGCACCGTCTGACCCCTCCTCCGAACGGGATCCACGGCGCGTTCTCACCGACGAGGAATCTCTCGGGTCTGAACTCGGTGGGATCCGGGTGAAGGGTCGGGTCGCGGTGGAGCAGATAGATGGAGACCATCAGAACCGAGCCGCCCGGGATCACGTAGTCGTTGAGCGCGACCTCCTCCCGCACCTTCCGAGCGAGCACCGGAACGACCGGACGCAGCCGAAGAACTTCCTTGATGACCGCATCCAGATACCGATCGCTTCCCTGGGCGAGGTCGTCCTGCACCCGGCTCATGACCTCAGACGACCTCAGCAAACGCTCGAAGGTCCAAGCAAGGGCGCTCGTCGTCGTCTCGTAACCGGCCATGATCATCGTCAGCAACTCGTCGCGAATCTGCAGGTTGGAGAGCGGCGTGCCACTCTCATCGGACGCCGCGCAGAGCAGCGAGAGGCAGTCGCCGGCCCCTTCGATCGGCGAAGCCTGTCTTTCGACGATCGCGTCGAGGAACAACCCGTCCAGTTCGTCGAGCACCTGCTGCAGCCTGGCGTAGGGCGTGATCCCGCCCAACTCGTGGCGGAAATAGGGCAGCAGTGTGAATGGAGACGCACAGCGCCTCATCATCTCCGGCACCAGAACGCGGAACTGCTCGAGCCGAGCATCTGGTCCGGGACCGATGGCGAGTCTCAAGATCGCCTCGAGGGAAATGGCCTCCATCTCCCGCTGCAACTTGACGGTCTCGCCGGCGCGCCAGGAGGCCAGTCGTTCGCGCGTCGCCGCCTCGACGGTCGCAGCGAATGCGGGGCCGTGGCTCGCCCCGAAAGCCGGCAGCAGGATTCGGCGGTGTTGCATGTGCTCCTCCCCGTCCAGCACCAGCAGGGAGGCGGGCCCGACTACCGGTTTCAGGATCCCGTTGGCATCCCCTGCCCGGAAAACGCCCGGGTCTCCCCTCATCACCTGACGCGCCGCCGTGGGCTCGGCGACAAGCACCGTATTGCGGCCTGGACCGAGCCGCAGCGAGAAGATGTCGCCGTAGCGGCGTCGGCAGCTCTCCATGAGCGAGGTGGGCCGGTACATCCACTCGAGCGTCTGGACGATTCCCGGCGCCCGGGGACCGGGAGGAAGCCTCGGCGCAGGGGTCGAGATCAGCCCCCTTCCGGCTGCCCCAACTGACCCCAGTGCTGATCCAGTGGCGCGTGACACAGCGCACGCAGCGTAGAGAGCGCAATCCACCTGCACATCAGCAGAACTCCGCATCTTGATCCTGCAAGAGAACCTGCTCTTGTAGTAGGAAGTAGGAAGTCCTACTATTCACTCCGCGGACCGCGCCGATTGCGCCCGCTCAACCCTGACGAGAAGGAGAACGAGCAGTGGCCACCGCGACCCCCAGCGTGATCAAGCCCGACTTCGGCGCAAGCCGCAAGCACTTCATCTTCACCGACGAGCACGAGGAGCTGCGCGAGTCGATGCGCTCGTGGGTGCTCAAGGAGCTCACTCCCCACCGCTTCGAGTACGAGGAGAACCTCTGGCCCGACTCGGTCCTCCACCGCGCCGGCGAGCTCGGCTACATCGGCCTCTGCTACCCGGAGGAGTACGGCGGCCAGGGCGGCGACTACTACTACTCGCTGGTCCGCGCGGATGCGATGAGCTACTCCGGCTGCGGCGGGCTCAACATGGGGATGGCGGTCCATACGGACATGGCGACGCCGCCGATCCACCTGCTCGGCACCGAGGAGCAGAAGCAGCGTTACCTGGTCCCCTCGATCAAGGGGGAGCTGATCAGCTCGATCGGCATCACGGAGCCCGGCGCCGGGTCCGACGTCGCCGGCATCCGCACCACCGCCAGGCGGGACGGCGACGAATACGTGATCAACGGCTCCAAGACCTTCATCACCAACGGGCTGCGTGCCAACTACATCGTCCTGGTGACCAAGACCGACCCCGACGCCGGCCACGACGGGATCAGCCTCTTCATCGTCGACATCCGCGATCAGGACGGCAAGGAGGTCGAGGGCTTCAGCGTCTCCCGCAAGCTGGAGAAGATGGGCATGCACGCCTCCGACACCGGCGAGCTCTCCTTCCAGGACGTTCGCGTGCCGGCGGAGAACCTGCTCGGCCAGGAGGGCAAGGGCTTCTACCACATCAGCTGGGAGCTCCAGGGCGAGCGGCTGGTAGCCGCGATCGGCTGCGTATCGGGTGCCGAGCGCGTCTTCGAGCACACCCTCGAGTACGCCAAGGAGCGCGAGGCCTTCGGCCGCCCGATCGGCCGCTTCCAGGCGATCCGCCACAAGTTCGCCGAGATGTCGGTGAAGATCGAGGCCGCCAAGCAGATGGTCTACGCGACGGCCTGGCGCTTCGCCAACGGTGAGTACCCGGTCCGCGAGATCACCCAGGCGAAGCTCTACGCCTCACGGATCATCGAGGAGGTCGCCGACGACTGCATCCAGATCCACGGCGGCTACGGCTACATGAAGGAGTACGAGGTTGAGCGCGCCTACCGCGATTCCCGCCTCAACCGGATCGGCGCCGGCACCGACGAGGTGATGCTCGAGGTGATCGGGCGGAGCTACGGGCTCTAGGAGGCCCCCGGCCGGTCTGCGATCGGGCGAACCTCGACCGCCCCATCGCACACGGGCAACCTCTCGGCCCAGCCGAACGCCTCATCCATGTCCTTGCACTCGAGGATCATGTAGCCGGCAATCTGCTCCTTGGTCTCGGCGAACGGCCGAGAACCAGATCGACAGACCGATGAGCAATCTCGACCACATCCGCTCCTACTACGAGGCACTGAACACGGGCGACGCCGACCTGGTCGCCTCCCACTTCACCGAGGACGCCGTGCACTACTACACGCGACTCGGCCCGCACGAGGGCGCCGAGCGGATCGGGACGAACTCGAAGCTCGGCGTCGAGCAGATCGACGGCCAGTGGTATCTCGAGCACGGCATCGAGCAGGGCGACGAGGCAGTGATCGAGTGGACGATGACCTGGCGCGATCCGAGGTCGGGCGAGAAGCGGCTCGACCGCGGCACCGAGTGGTTCCTGATGCGCGACGGGAAGATCGCCGAGGTCCGCGCCTACCACCACGGCGGCAAGAAGAACCCGCAGGGCGACCTGCTCGGCTTCGATCACAAGGGCCGCGGATACACGACGATGGACGACTGGCGGCCACCATCGCGGTCATAAAGGACACCGGCAAGCGCGCTCCGCTCCCGCCCTTCGGCGAGGAGCACGAGGAGCTGCGCGCGTCCGTCCGCCGCTTCGTCAGCAAGGAGATCGCCCCCCACGTCGACGAGTGGGAGGAGGCCCGCGAGTTCCCGCACGAGCTGTACGGCCGCTGCGGGGAGCTGGGCTTCCTGGGCCTCAAGTTCGAGACCGAGTACGGCGGGCAGGGCGGCGACTACGTGCACGACGCGGTCTGGGTCGAGGAGCTCTCGCACTCGGGCGGCAGCGGCGGGGTGGCCGCCGGGCTCGGCGCGCACATCGAGATCGCGATGCCGCCGATCTGGAAGTTCGGAACCACCGAGCAGAAGCAGCGCTGGCTCGTTCCGGGGATCAAGGGGGAGAAGATCGGCGCCCTCGGGATCACCGAGCCCGGCGCCGGGTCGGATGTCGCCTCCCTGCGCACCACCGCCCGCAAGGTGGACGGCGGCTACGTGGTCAACGGCTCCAAGACCTTCATCACCAACGGCGTCCGCGCCGACTTCCTCGTCTGCGCCGTGAAGACCACCCAGGAGGGGGGCCACCATGGCATCTCCTTCCTCGTGCTCGAGCGCGACATGCCCGGCTACGAGGTCGTCTCGAAGCTGGAGAAGATGGGCTGGCACGCCTCCGACACCGGGGAGCTCTCCTTCACCGACGTCGAGGTGCCCGAGGAGAACCTGCTCGGGAACGAGAACGAGGGCTTCAAGCTGATCATGGCCAACTTCCAGTGGGAGCGGCTGACAATGGCGCTGGGCGCGGTCGGCGGGATGCAGAAGGTCTTCGACCAGACCCTCTCCTACGCCAAGGAGCGCGAGGCCTTCGGCCGCCCGATCGGCCGCTTCCAGGCGATCCGGCACAAGTTCGCGGAGATGTCTGTGAAGATCGAGGTCTCCCGGGCGCTCACCTACGCCTGCCTGCGGAAGTTCGCCGCCGGCGAGGACGCGACCCGCGAGGTGACCCAGGCCAAGCTCCTCACCCAGCGAGCGATGTGCGAGGTCGCCGACGAGGCGATCCAGATCCACGGCGGCTACGGCTACATGCGCGAGTACGGCGTCGAGCGCGCGTACCGCGACGCCCGGCTCGGCCCGATCGGCGGGGGCACCGACGAGGTGATGAAGGAGATCCTGGGCAAGCAGCTCGGTCTCTAGCGCGTCAACGCATCTACTGGCGACGCTGAGGGACAGGTTGCAACGAAATCACGTCGGGGGTTTCATCAACGGATTATGTGCCAACTGCAGTTGGTCATTCCGTTAGGAAGCCAACCAAACGACTGGTATGGTTGTTGCCAACCTAAACACGGATTAAGTTGGCATGGATATCGAAGCAATCAAAGGCAGCCCGATCGGAATGCTCGTGCCCATCTCTGGTTTTGATCAGCGAACCGGCAAGGAATACAGGCATCAGGCGTATCTGCCAGAACGGCTGCCGCGGGACATCGCGCTGAGCTCCGCTACCTGGACGACCGTGGCACAGGCGGAAGCTGCTCTCGGGCGACTGGACGAAGCCAGCCAGCAGATCCCCGCTCCCGCCCTGCTCAGGCGTGCTGCGACACGCCGGGAGGCGCAAAGCACGAGCGCTCTTGAAGGCACGTTCGCACCAATCGAGGACGTCCTCGAACCAGATCTCGAGGACCGCGACCAGTTCTCGCTGGAGGTCTGGGAGATCCTCAATTACGTTGCCGCCGCAGAGGAAGGCTTGCGCTGGATCGAGACCCGACCGATCACCTCCGGCCTTATTTGCGAGCTCCAGCGAACTCTCGTACAGGGAACTCCCGGTGAGCACGGCGATGTGGGTGGTCTGCGGGATCGTCAAGTCGTCGTGGGGCCTCGGGACGCTTCGGTTGTAGATGCCCGCTTTGTTCCCCCGCCTCCGGGTGACCAGCTCAAAGGGGGCCTTGATCAGTGGGTTGAGTGGGTCACGGACCCTCCGGAAGAACTCCCGCCTGTCGTCCGCGCCGCGATGGGTCACTATCAGTTTGAGACCCTCCATCCATTCTCCGATGGCAATGGCCGGATCGGCAGGCTGCTTGTCGTGCTGCAACTGATGCGCGATGGCGTGCTCCGCGAGCCGATTTTGGTCGTCTCCCCCTGGTTTGAAGCGAGACGACGGGAGTACCAGGACCACCTCCTCCAACTGAGCCGAACCGGAGATTGGGATGTTTGGGTTCGGTTCTTTGCGTCGGGGGTTGGGGCGGCGGCAGACGTCTTTCGTCTGCGCATAGAAGAGCTAATCGCCTGGCGGGACGCAGCACTCGAGACGGTTCGAAACGCTGGCGTGTCAGGTGTCGCTGAGCGCGTCGCCGGAGAGTTGATCGGGACACCAGTACTCCGAGCTCCACGGGTCGCTCGTACCCACCACGTCTCACCCCAGGGGGCGATGAAAGCACTGGAGAAGCTTCGAGATCTTGGCCTGCTGGAGGAACGTAAGGTCGGTGGACGGCGGACCTTCCGATCGCAACGGGTAGTCGACCTGATCCAGTTCAGCTTCTGAGAATCCTGGGCAAGCAGCTCGGTCTCTAGCGCCCCTTAGCGGGCGCATCTGTCACATCCGGCGACGCCAACTCGTCACACAAGAGCGATGAGTTGAGGGCTAGATAGGGGTCATCCCCAATTGAAGGCGGAGCCTCCGGTGTCCATCCTGCGGCTTCGCGTTCGTCTCAGGCCCGACCAGATCAATCACAGGAGGGAACCTCGTGGCATCACTCACCCGCTGGGTACTGGCTCACAAGAAGATCGTCGTCATCTCTTGGGTCCTGCTGACGGTGGCCGGGATCATGGCCGCCGGGCCCGCGAGCCGGGCGCTCAACCAGAAGTTCTCCGTGCCCAACAAGGAAGGGTGGGAGACGAACCAGGCGATCGCCGCCAAGTACAACGGCACCGGCGGGGACACCTCTCCGCTGCTGCCCGTGGTCACGCTCCCAGCCGGGAAGTCGATCGACTCGCCCCGGGTGAAGAGCGACCTGACGAAGCTCGACGATCGCCTGGCGAAGACCCTGCCCGGCTCGCGCGTGGCGTCCTACGCCTCCACCGGCGACAGGGCCTTCGTCTCTGACGACGGCCACACGACCTTCGCGATCGTCTACCCGAAGCCCGATCCGGACTCCACCTTCGGCGACAACCCGCAGGCGGCCAAGGACGTGAAGGCCGCGGTGGCGGGCTCAACCGTCGGCGGGGCCCCGGTCCACGTGACCGGGTTCGACGCGCTTCAGCAATCGACCGGTGGCGGTGACGGCCCCGGGGTCTTCCTGGAGGCGTTGCTCGGCGGGCTTGGCGCACTGGTCGTGCTCGCTTTCGTCTTCGCCTCGTTCCTGGCGTTCGTGCCGATCATGATGGCGATCGCCTCGATCATGACCACGTTCCTGCTGCTGCTCGGCCTGACGACGTTCACCGACGTGTCCCCGATCGTGCAGTTCCTCGTCGCGCTGGTCGGCCTGGGCGTGGCGATCGACTACTCGCTGCTGGTGGTGTCTCGCTGGCGCGAGGAGCGCGCGCACGGCCGTAGCGGCGACGAGGCGGTGCAGCGGGCGATGGAGACGGCGGGCCGCGCCGTGGTCTTCAGCGGCATCACCGTCGCGATCGGGCTGCTGGCGCTGATCGCCCTGCCGCTGCCCTTCCTGCGCTCGATGGGATACGGCGGCATGCTGATTCCCCTGGTCTCCACCCTGGTGGCGATCACGCTCCTGCCGGTGATCCTGGCGAAGGCGGGTCCGCGCCTGGACTGGCCCCACCGGCGCACCGACAACAAGGCGAGCCGCTCCTGGACCCGCTGGGCCCAGCTCGTCTCGCGGCGGCGCTGGCTGGCCGCCGGTGCCGGCATGGCCGTGATCCTGGCGCTCGCCTTCGCGGCGACCAACCTCCAGCTCGGCGCCTCCGACGCGAACACGATCGCCAAGAAGGGCGACGCGGAGCAGGGGCTGAAGGCGCTGGAGAGCGCCGGCATCGGCGAGGGATCGATCCTGCCCCACGAGATCCTCGTGGAGGGGAAGACCGATCCGGCGACGGTCGCCGCCGACCTGAACAAGGTCGACGGCATCCACGGAGCCGTCGCGCCGAGCGGCCCGTCCTGGAACCGGGGCGGGACCCACATCGTCGAGGCGATTCCGGTCCCGGACAGCGGGACCCCTGAGGGGCACGACACCCTCAACGGCGTCCGCGACACGGCCCACGCGGCCGGCGCGGGGGTCCGGGTGGGCGGCGGTCCGGCCGCGAACCAGGACTTCATCGACGCCGTCTACGGGTCGTTCCCGCTGATGATCGCCCTGATCGCGATCACCACGTTCATCCTGCTGGCGCGGGCGTTCCGCTCGCTGCTGCTGCCGCTGAAGGCGATCATCCTCAACGTCCTCAGCGTCGCGGCGGCGTGGGGGGTGCTGGTCCTGGTGTGGCAGGACGGCCACGGCTCCGAGGCGATCTGGGGGATCCAGGCGACAGGCTCGATCCAGTCGTGGATGCCGCTGATCATCTTCGCCTTCCTGTTCGGCCTCTCGATGGACTACGAGGTGTTCATCCTCTCCCGGATGCGGGAGGAGTACGACCGCACGGGATCCACCGACGCGGCGGTCGTCCAGGGGATCGGGCGAACCGGGCGGCTGGTCACCAGCGCCGCGCTGATCCTGTTCCTTGCGTTCACCTCGATGGCCTCCGGCCCCGACACGAGCGTGAAGATGTTCGCGACCGGGTTGGCGGCCGGGATCCTGATCGACGCGACGATCATCAGGGCGCTGATCGTGCCGGCGGTGATCTCGCTGATGGGCCGCTGGAACTGGTGGCTGCCCACTTGGCCCGCCCGCCTGCTCCGCGTGGAACCCTCCCTGCCCCGGAGGGTCGCCGCCGGAGAGGCCGAGGGCTGAGCTCGGCGGAACTCTCCCTCCGCCGATCCCCGATCACCCGCGGGCCCGGCCGGCAAAGCCGGCCGGGCCCGCGCGCTAGTTTGGCCGCGTGAGGCGTGTCTTCATAGCCCTTGCCGCCGGGGTCGCCCTTGCGGACGCATCGATCGTCACCCTGGGGCTGCCCTCGATCCTGGTCGAGCTCAATGCGACCGTCGAGGGCGTCGCGCTGGTGCTCGGCGTCTACACGGCCGTTCTCGCCCTGGCCCTGCTTCCCGCCGCCTGGCTCTGCCGCCGCTACGGCGACGCGCACGTCGGGGCCGCCGGGCTCGCCCTCTTCTGCGCGGCGTCGCTCGGCTGCGGCGCATCCGACTCGCTGGGGCTGCTGCTGGTGCTGCGCGGCGTCCAGGCGCTGGGCGGGGCCGGCGGCCTGGTGGCGGCCTTCGAGCTCCTCGACGGCGGCAGGCCCGGGCCGGGTCGCCGGATGTGGGTCGCCGCCTCGGTCTTCGGGATCGCGGTCGGGCCGGCGCTCGGTGGCGCGCTGACGCAGGCGTTCTCGTGGCGGGCCATCTTCTTCGCCCAGGCCCCGATCGTGTTCGGCGGGATGCTCGTCGCCCTGCAGGCGGCGCGCGGCGAGATGGTGGCGCCGGACGACGGCCGCGATCCGGACCGGCCGACGGGCCCGTTGCCGATCCGCGCCGCCGCCGCCCTGGCCCTGCTCTCGGCCTCGCTGACCGCGGTCATCTTCCTGGTCGTCCTGCTGCTGGTCTCGGGCTGGAGCATCGAGCCGCTCGCCGCGGCGCTGGCCGTGAGCGTCCTCCCCGTCTCCGCGCTGGTCTCCTCGCGGCTGCCGGCGAGCGCCCAGACTCGAGGGGTCGCGGGATGCGTGCTGGTCGCGGGCGGGGTCGGCTGCCTGGCGCTGCTGCCGACGGCCTCCGCCTGGTGGACGGTGGTGCCACAGGTCCTGGCGGGGGCCGGGATGGGCATGGCGCTTCCGGCCCTGTCGGGCGAACTGATGCCGGAGCACACGCGCCACGACGTGGCCCGGCTGCTCTCGATCCGCCACGCCGGGATCGCGATCGCCCTGGCGGCGCTCGCCCCCCTGATCTCCTCGAACCTCACCTCGACCATCGACTCCGCTCGCGAGCAGGGCACGGCCGCTGTCCTCGACGCCCACCTGCCGCCGGAGGACAAGGTCGCGATCGCTCCGGACCTGTTCGGAGGTCTGAACACCGATGACCCGCGCGGCGAGCTGCAGAAGTCGATCGAGAAAGCTCGCACGACTCTCGATCCGGGCCAGTCGGCTGAGCTCGGGCATCTGGGCGATCGCCTGGACAACGTGGTGACGGGTGCCGTTCGAGACGCGTTCCGCAGCACGTTCATCGTCACGGCCACCCTGGCGCTGCTGGCGGCCCTGATCCTGCTCTCCGGCGCACTCGGGTCCGCGCTCGCGCGGCCGGCGCTGGCGACGGCCGCGGTCGCAGCGATCGCGGCCCTCGCCGGCTACGGCATCGTGTTCGCGACCTCGAGACAGGAGACGGTGCCCATCCGCGACCCCTGCAAGGACCGCAACCTCCCAGACACCGGGGGCATCAGCGGCGCGCTCCAGAACGCCTCCCTGGCGGCCCTCGACCGCGCGGCGTGCGAATTCGGCTCGAGCCGCGAGGAGCTCCTGCTCGCGCTCTTCGACGACCGCCTCCAGCACAAGTTCGAGCAGGAGCACGGCGTCAACCCCCGCTCGGTGTTCTCGCTCGGCCCGGCGCTCCTCGGCCTCTGACCCCGGGGGTCAGGTCTTGCGTGCCACATGTCGTTTGCAAGACCTGACCCCGGGGCTGACCCAAATAGGGTTTTCGCGTGCCGACCCGCCGGGAGATCATCGAGACGTTCATTCCGAACTCGCCCCATGCGGCGCAGCTCGGGATCCGGGTGGTGTCGCTCGGCACCGATCAGGCGGCCCTCGAGCTTCCCTTCAAGCCTGAGCTGGCGACGATCGGCGAGGTGGTTCACGGCGGCGCGATCGGCGCTCTGATCGACACGGCGGCGATGGCGGCCGCATGGGCGACCGACGATGTCCCGGAGAGCGTGACGGGATCCACCGTCTCGCTGTCGGTCAATTTCGCCTCGGCAGCGAGCGGCGTTGGCCTCCGCGCCGAGGCGCACGTCGCGAAGCGCGGCGGCCGGCTCAGCTTCTGCGAGGTCAGCGTCACGGATCCCGAGGGCACGGTCGTCGCCCACGGGATCGTCACTTACCGGTTTGGGTAAGAATCCGCCCCCCACTCACAACAGGAGGGAAACACCTTGGGACTGCTTGACGGAAAGAGCGCGATCATCACCGGCTCCGCACGCGGCATCGGCAGAGCGACCGCCGAGCTGTTCGTGCACGAGGGCGCCAAGGTGCTGATCAACGACCTCGACGGCGACGTCGCAGAGCAGGCCGCGCAGGAGATCGATGGCGAGACGGCCGTCTTCGCCGGCGACCTCACCAAGCCGGGCATCCCGGACCAGCTGGTTCAGTCGGCGATCGATGCGTTCGGTCAGGTGGACGCGGTGGTCAACAACGCCGGCTACACGTGGGACGGGGTCGTCCACAAGATGTCCGACGAGCAGTTCCAGGCGATGCTCGACATCCACACCGTCGTCCCCTTCCGGGTGATCCGGGCTCTGGCGCCGACCTGGCGCGAGGCGGCGAAGAAGGAAGCCGAGGCGGGCGAGGAGGTCTTCCGCAAGATCGTCAACGTCACCTCGATCTCGGGCACCATGGGCAACGCCGGACAGGCGAACTACTCGTCGGCCAAGGCCGGGCTGACGGGGCTGACGAAGACCATCGCCAAGGAGTGGGGCCAGTTCAAGATCAACAGCAACGCGGTCGCCTTCGGGTTCGTCGAGACGCGGCTGACCCAGGCGAAGGAGAAGGGCGAGACCATGCAGGCCGCCGGCGAGAGCAGCGGCGAGGAGGTCTCCCTGGGGATCCCCGAGCAGCTCCGCCAGATGGCCCGCATGACCATCCCGCTCGGCCGCCCGGCCGAGCCCTCCGACGCGGCGGGCCCGATCGCCCTGCTGTGCTCTCAGTACGCCAACTTCATCCACGGCCAGGTGATCAACGTCACCGGCGGGCAGTTCACCGGGATGTACTCCTGAGAATCGCCGGCGGCCGGCTCACTCCTTCCGCCGCTCCTCGGCGATTGGCTCGCCTCCCTCGCCCGCCGCACCACCCGGCGGCCAGGCGCCGAACCAATTGTCGCGCGCCCCGTCGATCGTGAGGACGCAGCCGGAGAAGAAGTCGCCCGCCGGCGAGGCCAGGTAGGCCATCAGCCACGCCATCTCGTCCTCGGTCCCCAGCCGGCCGAGGGGCACGGTCCCCGCGACGTTCTCGACGATCGCCTTCGGGTACTTGGTCCGGAGCGTCTCGGTGTCGAACTGGCCGATCGCGACGGCGACCAGCCGGATCCCGAACCGGGCCCACTCGACCGAGAGCGTCCGCATCATGTTCTCGACCGCCGCCCGGGCGGCGCCGGTGTGGACCATCCCCGGGAAGCCCATGTGAGGTGAGACGGTGATGCTGATCACCTTGCCGCTCTCCTGCGGGATGAAGGCCTTGGTGGCGGCGGCATGGGTCATCTGCCAGGTGCCCTGAACGTTCAGCTCGATCACGGTCCGGAACCCCTTCGGCGTGATCGCCTCGGCCGGGCTGAGGAACTGGCCGCCCGCGTTGTTCACCAGAAGATCGATGCGCCCGTGTCGCTCCATGACCGCGTCCATGAACGAGTCGACCGCCTCGTCGTCGCGGATGTCAAGAGCCTCGAACTCCGCCTTTCCTCCCCGTGCCTTGATCTCGTCGACCATGCCCTGGAGCGGCTCGGTGCGGCGGCCGCAGCCGACCACCGTCGCGCCGAGGCCGGTCAGCTCGAGGGCGGTCGCCTTGCCCAGCCCGGTGCCCGCGCCGGAGACGACGCAGACCTGTCCATCCAGCAATCCGGGCGCGAAGATTCGTGAACTCACGAGCCCTGAGCATAAGCTGGCCAGCGTGAGCGTGAACGCGGAGCCGGTTCCGCTGGAAGGGCCGCTGCCCGGCGGCACCGATGGGGCTGGGTTGGTCGTGGAGCCCCTGCACACGGGCGTCGCGAGCTGGCCGGCGTCCTTCTTCAATCGAAGCGGGCGCGGCCCGATTGCGCGACTGCGCGCCCTCGGCGTCGGCTCGAAGCCGGAGGAATGGGAGAGTCGGCCGGTTCCCGCCTATCTGGCCCGACACCCGAGCGCCGGGAACCTCCTGGTCGACACCGGGCTCCATCCCTCCGTCGCCCGCGATCCTCGCGACAATCTCGGCCGGTTCTCCGGGCGCCACTACACGGTCGAAGAGGGCCAGGACGTGGTCTCCCAGCTGCGCATGCGCGGACTCGACGCGGCAGACATCGACGTCGTCGTCCTCACCCACCTGCACGAGGACCACGCCTCGGCGATCGAGGTATTCCCCGAGGCCCAGTTCGTGCTCAGCGCCACCGAGTGGGAGGCTGCGACGACCGGTCGCCTGCCGCTGCTTCGCGGCTACCACCCCTCGCACTACGACTTCGCCTTCGAATACGCAACGGTCGACTTCGACGGCGAGCTCGTCGAGTCGTATGGCCCCTTCGGACGCACCTTCGATCTCTTCGGCGATGGCTCCGTCCGCCTCGCGTACACGCCCGGTCACAGTGCCGGCCACACCTCGGTGATCCTCCGCCTGCCGCGGCGAGACTTCGTCGTCGTGGGCGACGCCGCCTACGACTGGAAGCAGTTCGAGGGCGAGACCGAGCCGACGATGATGGCCGATGAGCACAACTGGAAGCGCTCGCTTCGCGAGCTGCAGGCCTACAGGCGCACCTACCCCTACGCGCTGATGGTCCCCGGGCACGACCCGGAGTTCTGGGAGAAGCTCGAGCCCCGCTACGAGGAGTAGCGGCTAGCTGCGGCCGCGGGCGTCGACCGCGCCCGGCTCCGGCGACGTCGCCGGCAGTCCCTCGCGCAGGCGCCTGAGCACGTCGCGGCGCCCGTTCTCCTCGAGGTCGACGTACATCGCGCGGACGCGGTCGAAGACCTGGTTGGCCACCCGCTGCTGCTCCTCGCGGCTCGGGTCGGCATTGACCGGGAAGGTGACCGGCTCGCCGTACTGGATCGTCACCTTCGGAAAGCGGAGCCGCTTCCAGCCGCGCACGTGGGCGGAGCCATGGATGGCGACGGGCACGACCGGCACGCCCGACTCCAACGCGATCTTGCCGATCCCGCGCTTCGGCTCACCAAGGTCACCGGTGCGCGAGCGGCCACCCTCCGCGTACATCAGCATCGTGCCCCCGCGGTCGAGGACGATGTTCGCGGTGACGAAGGCCTCCTCGTCGTGGTGCCCGCGCCGCACGGGGAAGGCACCGCCGTGCTTGAAGATGTACTTGATCGCCGGATTCGAGAACAGCTGGGACTTGGCCATGAACTGAACCTTCCGCGGCAGGTAGACGGCCGCGAAGAAGTGGTCCCACTGGCTGAAGTGGTTGGGAGCGAGGATCACCGGGCCGGTGGCCGGGACGTTCTCCACCCCGATGGCCCGGGCGCGGTAGAAGAGGATCGTCGGGATGGTGAGGATGACGCGGGCGAGGTCGTAGATCCAGCCGACGCCCTTCCGCGCGCTGCGGTGGTACTGCGTGAACATCTCCGCCGGCCTCGGGTCCTTGTAGACCTGCGGCTTCATGTCCTTGGGATTCACCTGAGGCATCTCTTCCATCCTGTGCTCACAAAAAACGCCGTCAAAGACGGCGTCACCTGCTGATTCCTACCCGCAGATTACGCGTGGGTTACGCGCTCCGATCAACCCTACTCAGCCGCCCAGCCGCGCGCCCGGGCGACGGCCTCGCGCCAGCGGGACACCAGCCGATCGCGCTCGGCCTCGGCCATCGTGGGCTCATACGTCGCGGCCTGGCGCCACATCTCGCGCACCTGACCGGCGGACCACATCCCCGTCGCGATCCCGGCCAGATAGGCGGCTCCGAGCGCGGTCGTCTCCGAGACCTCCGGAACGATCACGGGCACGCCGAGGACGTCGGCCTGGAACTGCATCAGCCACGAGTTGGCGACGGCCCCGCCATCGGCCTTCAGCGAGGGGACGCTCTCTCCCGCCGCATCCTCCTGCGCGCGCACGGCGTCGACGGTCTGGTACGCGATCGCCTCGAGCGCGGCCCGGGCCAGGTGTTCCCTGCCCGTGCCGCGGGTGAGACCGACGATCGTGCCCCGGGCATACGGGTCCCAGTGCGGAGAGCCGAGCCCGGTGAGGGCCGGGACGAAGTAGACATCGTCGTTGGACTCGAGCGACGAGGCGAGCGCCTCGGACTCGGACGCCTCCGAGATGATCCCGAGGCCGTCCCGCAGCCATTGCACCGCGGCCCCCGTGACGAAGACGGCGGCCTCGAGGGCGTAGGTCACCTCGCCTCCGATTCCCCAGGCGATGGTGGTCAGCAGACCCTCCCCCGGCTCCGGGGCATCAGCGCCGGCGTTGAGGAGGACGAAGCTGCCCGTGCCGTAGGTGTTCTTGGTCTCACCGGGTTGCTGGCACGCCTGCCCGAAGAGGGCCGCCTGCTGGTCCCCGGCGATCCCCGCCACGGGGACCTCGCCGCCGAACACCGAGGTCGTGCCGTAGATCTCAGAGGAGGGCACCGGCGCCGGCAGCGTCTTCGGATCGACGCCGAGCAGCTCGCAGAGCTCCTCGTCCCAGCCAAGCTTGCGGATGTCGAAGAGCATCGTGCGGGAGGCGTTCGAGTAGTCGATCAGGTGGCGGCCGGTGAGCTTGAAGACGAGCCACGAGTCGATGGTCCCGAAGGCGACGCCGTCGGGGAGCTCCGCGTTCTGGATCAGCCACTCGATCTTGGTCCCGGAGAAGTAGGGGTCGATCACGAGCCCGGTGCGCTCGCGGATCAGGTCTTCGGTGCCCTGCTCGCGCAGCTCGGCGCAGCGCGCCGCCGTGCGGCGGTCTTGCCAGACCAGCGCGTGGTGCACCGGCTCGCCCGTGCTCGGGTCCCAGGCGACGACGGTCTCACGCTGGTTCGTGATCCCGATTCCCGTCAGGTCGGCGCCCTGCACGCCGGCATCCGAGAGGGCATCGATCGCCACCTTGCGGGTCACCTCCCAGATCTCGGCGGCGTCGTGCTCGACCCAGCCCGGCCTCGGGAAGTGCTGCTCGAACTCGCTGTATGAGCGGCCGCGTGGCTGCCCCCGCTCGTCGAAGACGATGCAGGTGGTCCCCGTCGTCCCCTGGTCGATGGCCAGGATCATCGGCCGGGACGCTACCTACCGGCGCTCGCGCGCCGCACGCCGGATGTCGTAGAGCTGGCGGCCCCGATGGAGGAAGCCGGCGGGGGTCCGCCGGGTGGCGTGGTGTATCAGCGGCAGCTCGATCTCCTCGACTCGCTTGCCGGCCCTGACCGCGTCGATCGTCATGCCCGTCTCGAGCCCCCAGCCCGCGGCGAACGGGATCAGCCCGCGCAGCGTCGAGACCCGCATCGCGCGCTGACCCGAGAGCGGTGCCTCGAGGCGCACGCCGCAAAGCCGCTCGACCGCGTTCTGCGCATACCCCAGGGTGAACCCGAAACCGCCGCCCTCCGGCGCAGCGAATCTCGCGACGGCCAGGTCGCACCTGTCGGTCTCCACCGCCTCGACCAGCGGAACGAGCTCGCCGGCGCTCTCTGCGAGGTCCGCGTCGCAGAGCAGCACGGTCGCGGCGTCATCGAACTCGCTGACCGCTGCCTCGGCGGTCGCGGTCACGTTTCCGCCCTTGCCGTGCGGGCGCCGGCGGCTGACGAGCCAAGCCCCGTGGCGCATGGACTCGGTCTGCGTCCCGTCGCTGGAGGCGTCGTCGGCCACCATCAGCCGCGCCCCGGGGAACGCGGCGGACAGGGCCTCGAGCGTCGCCCCGATTCGCTCGACCTCGTTCTGCGCCGCGACGATCGCGACGCGCGCGGATTCCGGCGTCACCGCCGACTATTGTCCCGGCGCATGGCTGACGTAGAGGCGCACATCACCGGCACAGTCTGGAAGATCGAGGTCAAGGTCGGCGACCAGGTCGACGAGGGCGACACCGTCGTCATCCTCGAGTCGATGAAGATGGAGATGCCGGTCGAGGCCGAGGATCCCGGCAAGGTCGCCGAGATTCGCTGCGAGGAAGGCCAATCGGTCTCCGAGGGCGACGTCCTCGTCGTGCTCGAATAGCCTCAGCCCATGAGCGAGGAATTGGCGGGCGGCAGGCTGCTTCTCGACGAGCCCGCCGAGGCCGTCGCTCGCCTCACCCTCAATCGCCCGGACTCGCGCAACGCGCTCGACCACGAGCTGCTCGACGGGCTCGCGGCGGCGATGCCCTCCCTCGATCGCGGCATCGACGTGCGCTGCGTCCTGATCAGCGGGACGGGCAAGGCCTTCTCGGCGGGCTACGACATCTCCGGGATCCCGTCCGAGACCTTCGAGCGCGACGCGGAGGCCCTGGTCGCCCACCCCTTCCAGGCCGCGCTCGACGCGATCGCCGCCCACCCGTGGCCCGTGATCGCCGCGATCAACGGGCATGCCCTCGGCGGCGGTCTCGAGCTGACGCTCACGTGCGACCTGCGGATCTGCGCGCGAGGCGCGAAGCTCGGCATGCCGCCCGCCAAGCTCGGCCTGGTCTACGGCCACACCGGGCTACAGCGGTTCATCGACGCGATCGGCGTGCCCCGCACCAAGGAGCTCTTCCTGACAGGGCGGAACGTCGATGCCGAGCGAGCCGAGGAGATCGGCCTCGTCCACGACGTGGTCGACGACGCCGAGATCGAGAGCGCCGCCGTCGAGCTGGCGGCGGAGGTCGCCGCCAACGCTCCGCTTTCGCTGCGTGGCAACAAGCACGCGATCGACACGATCAACTCCTTCTCCCGCCTCACCCCCGAGCAGGAGCGAGAGCTGATCGAGCTGCGCGAGTCCTGCTTCGGCTCGGACGACTTTCGCGAGGGGATCGCGGCCTTCGCGGAGAAGCGCAAGCCGGTCTGGAAAGGCCAGTAGCTTTGCCGGAAGCGACCGAGGAGGAGCCCATGGCCGATGACCCCATCGACACGACCAACGCGAGCGAAGACGAGCTTCGCAAGCAGGCGGTTGCAAACGTCAAGCGGAAACGAGGCTTCAGGCAGACCCTGCTCGCCTACGTGATCATCAACGCGGCGCTGGTGATCGTCTGGGCGGCGACCGGAGCCGGCTACTTCTGGCCCGCCTGGGTGATCGGGGGCTGGGGAATCGGGCTCGCGTTTCAGGCCTATGACGCCTACGGCCGCAAGCGCGGGATCAGCGAGGACGAGATCTCCAGCGAGATGCAGCGGCTCCGCCGCTGAGTCTCTAGCCGGCCTCGGAGGGCTCGGCGAGCACGTGCTCGCCGGTCTCCTCGTGCAGCACGCGGCCACCACCCGCCGCGGTCGACGGCCACCAGATCTTGTCGCCGATCACCTCGACGGCGGCGGGCACCATGATCGTTCGCACGATGAAGGTGTCGAGCAAGATCCCCAGGGCGACCATGAAGCCGAGATCGAACGTGAAGCTCACGGGCAGCGTCATCAGGACGGAGAAGGTGCCGGCGAGGATCACCCCGGCGCTCGTGATCACCGGGCCCGTGGCCGAGAGAGCGCGCAGCATGCCCTCGCGCGTCCCATGCCTTCGAGCTTCCTCGCGCACGCGCGCCATCAGGAAGATCGTGTAGTCGATCCCCAGGGCGACCAGGAAGATGAAGGCGAAGATCGGGATCGAGGAGTCGAACCCGGCGTCGCCGACGACGAAGCGGATGAAGAGGATCGAGATGCCGAGCGTGCAGGCGAATGAGAGCACGACGCTCGCGAGCAGCACAAGGGGCGCCACCAGCGCCTGCAGGAGGATCGCCAGGATGATCGCCATCACCAGCAGGGCCAGTGGGGCGATGATCTCGAGGTCGTGCTGGTTCGCCTGGTCGACGTCGTAGTTGATCGCGCTCGAGCCTCCGACGAGGGCCGTCACCCCGTTCGGGAGGTCGGCGACCGCATCCCGCATGCGAGGGACGATGTCCAGGCCCGACCTGTCGAGCGGATCCGCGCTCAGGATCACGTCGAGCGACGCGATCTGGCCGTTTCGCGAGCGAACGCCCCGCGGGTCCTCGGGCGTGGCCCCGGTCGGGGCGACCGATGCCACCCCCTTGACGTCCCGAAGCCGGTTCTCGACCTCGGTGACGTCGGTCTGGGTCGCTCCCCGAGGGCTCTCGACCAGAACAGTCGTCGGCGCCAACGTGCCCGCGGGGAAGGCCCCCCTCATCACGTCGAAGCCCTCGACGGCCTCGACCGAGTGCTTGAAGAAGCTCGTCGTCGAGTAATCGACCTTGTACGCGAGCAGCCCGAACGCACCGGCGATGAAGACCACGCCTGTGGCGATCAGCGCCTGGGCCGGGCGCTGCAGCACCCGGTCGCCGAAACGTCGCCACAAGCCCTGGCCGCCAACCGACGCCTGATCCGGGTCGTACGCGACCGTGCTCCCGCGCGGCCAGAACCCACGGCGCCCGAAGATCGTGAGCAGCGTGGGCAACAGCGTCAGACCGGCAGTCAGGGCGCACACCACCCCGATCGCGAACACCGGCCCGAGAGAGCTGGTCCCCTTGTTGTCGGCAAGGGCAAGCACCAGCATCGCGAGCGCGACCGTCATGCCGCTGGCGAGGATGGCCGGCCCCGCGCGCCTGACCGCCCGCGCCATCGCCTCATGCTTGTCCTCGATCCGCCGGAGCTCCTCGCGGTAGCGAGAGACGAGTAAGAGGCAATAGTCGGTTCCGACGCCGAACATCAGCACGATCAGGATCGAAGTCGCGTTGGTCGACACGGTGGCGCCGGACTCGGCGAGCAGGTAGATGAATGCCTGGGCAAGCGTGTAGGCGAAGAAGACGACGATCAGCGGGGTGAGAGCGACCAGCACCGAGCGGTAGATCGCGCCGAGCAGGACGAGCACGAGCACGACTGTCGAGATCAGCAGCTTGGCGTCGAGATTCGCGAAGACGTCATGGGCATCCGTGGAGAAGCCGACCCCGCCGGTGACGTAGACCTGCATCCCGCCCGTGTCGGAGTGGGTGATGTCGCGAATCGCCTGCCCCCAATCAGACTCCTTCGCGAAGTCGGTCGGGGTCGAGTAGACGGCGGTGGCGACGTCCGCGTTCTTGGAGACGAGGGCCGCCGGGGCTCCCGGCGTGAATGGGACCTGCGGGGTCCCGACGAGCCGAATCTTGTCCGCCCCCGCCCCCTGGATCTTCCGTGCGTCTGCGCGGATCTTCTGGCGATCGGCCGCGGTCAGCCCGCCATTGCGCTTGTAGACGACGATCGCGTCATCGGTCTCACCCTGAGCGAAGTCCTGATCGAGGCTCTTCACGACCTTGGTCGACTCCGCGCTCGCGGGAAGGAAGGACTGGGTGTCGTCGGTCGTCTTGTCGGAGAGCTTGCTGCCGAGCGGGAAGACCGCGAATACGGCGACCAGCCAGATGACGAGCACCACCCATTTGCTGCGGCGGCCGGTGACGATGGATGCAAGCTTTCTCAACGGACCTCCATGTCGGCAACTGCTTCCTCGAAGCCCGCGTCCCCCCGTTACGAACGCTGGCGGCAGATTATCGAAGGGAGCCTCTCGTCTCGGCGCGCCCGCGGCTTCGGTTTGGGACCCTGTGCAGAGGGCAACCATGGCTGAGGAAATGAACCCGACCGCAGTTGAGCTCGACTCAGGCGTCGAAGAGCGTGTTGTCGCCCTCATCGAGGGCGGCCGCCCGGCGGACTGCGTCGATCTCTCGGAGGTTGATTCGTTGGTCCAGGAGATGAACCTCTCCGACGAAGAGGAGCAGGCAGTGCACGAGCGCATCGAGGCCGCGGGTCTCTCGATCGAGGACGACTGCGGCAAGCGGCAGGCGGAGCAGGCCGGCTACCGCAACGGCGAGCTCGCGGAGCAGACCACCGACGCCCTCCAGCTCTTCTTCAACGAGATGCGCAAGTACCCCCTCCTCACGAAGGAGGAGGAGATCGAGCTCGCCCAGGCCGTGGAACGCGGCGACCTGGCGGCCAAGGAGCGCCTGATCAACTCGAACCTGAGGCTCGTCGTCTCGAACGCCCGCCGCTACATGCGCCAGGACCTGAACCTCCTCGATCTGATCCAGGAGGGGATCCTCGGCCTGATCCGCGCCTCGGAGAAGTTCGATTGGCGCAAGGGCTACAAGTTCTCCACGTACGCCACCTTCTGGATCCGCCAGGCGATCCAGCGCGCCCTGGAGTCGAAGGAGCGCACCATCCGCGTGCCGAACCAGGTCGCGCAGCGCGAGCGCAAGGTGATGCGCCTCGAGCGGGAGCTGGCGACGAAGCTCGGTCGCGACCCGAGCACCGAGGAGGTCGCCGAGGCGGCCGAGCTCGACCCCGCCCAGGTCGAGGAGATCCGCGACCTGACCAGGGTGGTCACCAGTCTCGACCGGCCCGTCGGCGACGAGGATGCATCGGCGCTGGGCGAATTCATCCAGGACGAGCGCACGGGCCCCGCCGACGAGGTCCACATGAGCCTCCAGGACGCCACCCTGCGGGACGCCGTCGAGGAGCTTCCGGAGGACGAGCGCAAGGTGATCCGGCTGCGCTACGGGATCGACGGCGACGAACCCACGCCCCTGCGCGAGGCTTCCCGCCGCCTGGAGCTGAAGCCGAGCGAGGTGAAGGAGCTCGAGGGCCGCGCCCTCGAGCGCCTCGGGCGCGTGCGCGAGGTCGAAGCGCTGCGCGACGCCGCCTAGGGACCGCCGGCGGTCCCGACTTAGGCCCGCGGGCTCCCCCGCAGCGCCAGCACCCGGTTCACCGAAGTCCCGAACTCCTCCCTGTCCAGTGAGCCGTCGCCGAGTCCACGGGCGAGCGCGCGCTGCGCTCTGGCCGCGTCCCCCGGGTCCGTGAACAGGACGAGATCCGTGCCGGCTCTCGCCGCGGCCAGCGCCGTCTTGGCCGGGCCTCCGACCGCCCGCGCGGAGACCGAGCCGAGAGCATCGCTGATCGAGACGCCCTGGAAGCCGAGCCGGTCGCGGAGCTCGCCCGTGGCGATCGCGTGCGAGAGCGCCGCCGGCTTGCCGGAGAGGGCCGGGTAGATCGCCGTGCTCAGCATCACCATTGCGCCGCCGGACTGGGCAAAGGAGGCGAAGGGGCGCTCGTCCACGGCACGCAGCTTCCCCGCGGGCAGGCGGATCTTCTGCACGGCGTTGTCCGTGTTGATTCGGGCGGCGCCCAGGCCGGGGAAGTGCTTCGCGGTCGCCGAGACGCCGCCTGCCGCGAGGCCGCGCGCGAACCCCACGCCGATCTTTGAGACGCCCGCGGGCGTGCGCGCGAAGGTGCGACCCTCCTGCTCGATCGCTCGCCCGCGACGGCCGATGTCCAGGACCGGAGCGAGATCGACGTTGACGCCCATCGAGTGAAGGCTGACGCCGGTGGCGCGTCCGAGGCGCTTCGCGAAGGCGGCCCCGCGGGCTCCGATCGCCTGCGCCGAGGGCTTCGGCGGTCCCGGCAGCCGCCTGACCAGACCGCCCTCCTGGTCGACCGTGATCAGGAGCGGTTGGTTCATCGCGGCCGGGCGGGGAATCGCCTGGAGCTCGGCCGTCAGCCGCCGCACCGAGCGCGGGCTGCCCACGTTCCCGTCGAACAGGATCACGCCGGAGATCTGACCGGTGGAGATCATCCGCCGCAGCGCCTCGGGCGGATGGTGCCCGGAGAATCCCGTGATCACGCGAGTCCCCGCCATTTGCCCATCGCTGAGAGCCGGCCCTGTCGCCGCGAGGGCTACGGCGGTGAAGATCGCAGCCAGCACAGTGTCAACCTATAAGCTCGATCGCGATGGACTACACGATCAAGAACCTTCGCGAGAGCAAGGACGCTGCCGCAGAGGCTGGGCTCTCCGACTCGCTCGAGGCCCGCTTCGCCCACCAGGACCTGGACTCCGAGCGAAGCGGGATCTCCTACCAGGTGATGAAGGCGGGCCAGCGCCAGCCGTTCGCCCACAAGCACGCCGAGATGGAGGAGATCTACGTCGTGATCTCCGGATCCGGCCGAGTGAAGCTCGACGACAAGGTCGAGGAGGTCGGTCCTCTCGACGCGATTCGGATCGCGCCTTCCGTGGTCCGCGCCTTCGAGGCCGGCGGCGACGATCTCGTCCTCCTCGCCTTCAGCCCCCGGGCAGAGGGCGACGCCGAGGTCGTCCAGGACTTCAGCTGGGACTAGCCGTCCGCCGCCGTTCATAACTTTTGGCGTAACGCGAGGGCGCGCCAAAGGCGCGACCCGTTCAACGAAGCGAGGACGCCGATGCCACCACTGATCAGCTTCGAAGAGGCGCTGGAACTCGGTGCGATTACGGATCACGACGAAGTCGGTGAGTTGGTCGAGCGCGCCTGGGAGGTCCGCCAGGACCGCTTCGGGGACTCCACCGACATGTGCTCGCTGGTCAACGCCAAGTCGGGCGGCTGCGCGGAGGACTGCGGCTTCTGTGCCCAGTCCCGCTACGCGGAGGCGGACACGCCGATGCACGCGATGATGGAGCCGGATCAGATCCTCGAGCACGCCAAGGCGGCCGAGGCGGCCGGGGCGCACCGCTTCTGCATGGTCACGCAGGGCCAGGGCCTCTCCAAGCGCGACTTCGCCAAGGTCCTCGAGGGCGCGCGGCTCGTCTCCGAGCAGACCAACCTGAAGCGCTGTGCCTCGATCGGTCACATGTCGGCGGATCGGGCGCGCCAGCTCAAGGAGGCCGGTATCCAGCGCGTCCATCACAACGTGGAGACATCGCGCTCCTACTACCCCGAGGTCTCGACCACCGTCCGCTACGAGGGCAGGATCAGGACACTCGACGCGGTCAAGGCCGCGGGCCTCGAGACCTGTGTCGGCGGGATCCTCAACCTGGGCGAGTCGCCGCAGCAGCGTGTCGAGATGGCGTTCGAGCTGGCGGAGATCAACCCCGACTCGGTGCCGATCAACCTGCTCAACCCGCGCGTCGGCACCAAGTTCGGCGACCGTGAGCTGATGGATCCGTGGGACGTCGTCAAGTGGGTCGCGATCTTCCGGCTGATCCTTCCCGACGCCCTCTTCCGCCTCTGCGGAGGCCGCGTCGAGAACCTGCAGGACCTGGCGCCGCTCGCCGTCAAGGCCGGCCTGAACGGCGTGATGATGGGCAACTTCCTCACCACCCTGGGCGTCGAGCCGGCCGAGGACCGGGCGATGTTCGAGGAGCTCGGGCTGAACGTGGCAAGGCAGTCCGACAACGGCGCCAACCCCCGGCCGGACAACCGCTCGGGCTGGCTCGAGGGCGAGACGCCCGAGACCCCGATCGACGAGCTGATCGACCGCCAGGCCGATGCGAACTTCTGGGACCCGTCCACCCAGCTGCGGGTGATCAAGAAGAAGGGCAAGGTGCCGGCGTACCCGACGAGTCCGGCGGATGACCAGGAGCCCCAGCCGGCCGGCTGGGGCGACTAGTGCTGGACCTGGACGAGCGCCTGGCCGAGCTCGAGTCGAGCGGGCTGCGCCGCAGGCTTCGCGTCGTCGACGGACCACAGGGCCCGGAGGTGATGCTCGACGGACGGCCCGTCTTGCTGCTCTGCTCGAACAACTACCTGGGCCTCGCCGATCACCCGCGCCTCCGCCGTGCGGCGGCGGAGGCGGCGCTCGCCCTGGGGACCAGCTCCGGCGCCTCCCGGCTGATCTCCGGCTCGATGTCGATTCACGCCGACCTCGAAGCGAAGCTGGCCGAGTTCGAGGGCACGGACGCCGCGCTGCTTTTCGGCTCTGGATACCTGGCGAACACGGGCGCGATCGCGGCGCTGGCCGGCCGTGGCGAGGTCGTCTTCTCCGACGAGCTCAATCACGCCAGCATCATCGACGGCTGCCGCCTCGCCGGCGCAGAGACGTTCGTCTACCGGCACTGCGACACGGAGCACCTCGAATGGGGGCTGCGCCGGGCGCCGGGCCGCGGGGCGCTGATCGTCACCGACGGCGTCTTCTCGATGGACGGGGACGTAGCCCCGCTCGGCGACCTCGCCGTCCTCGCCCGGCGTCACCGCTGCCGGTTGATGGTGGACGAGGCGCACGCCACCGGGTGTCTCGGCCCCGGCGGCAGGGGATCCGTCGCGGCCGCTGGGCTCACCGGCGAGGTCGACCTGATCGTGGGCACGCTCGGCAAGGCCCTGGGCGGCTACGGCGCCTACGCCTGCGGCTCACGCGAGATGACCGACTTCCTCGTCAACACCGCGCGGCCGTTCATCTTCTCCACGGCTCCGCCGCCGCCGGCGGTCGCGGCGGCCTCCGCCGCCCTGGAGCTGCTCCTCGAGAGCCCCAAGCGCGTCGAGCGGCTGCGGGCGAACGCCGCAACCTTGCGCGAGGGATTGCGCTCGGAGGGCCTCGAGCCGATCGGCTCGGACACCCAGATCGTGCCGCTCGTGATCGGCGAGGCCGACGACGCGATGGCCCTGTGCGAGCGGCTCATCGAGGCGGGCATCTTCGCGCAGGCGATCCGCCCGCCGACGGTCCCGCCCGGGACCTGCCGCCTGCGACTGACCGTGATGGCGACCCATCGAGCCGCGGACCTCCGAGATGCCGCCCGGCGGATCGGCGCAGCAGCGGGGGTGCGCTCCGAGCTCCGCGAGGCGGCCTGAGCGGTGCGTGGGCTCTTCGTCACCGGAACGGGCACCGAGGTCGGCAAGACGGTCGTCTCCTCGGCGATCGCCTACGCCGCGCGCCAGAGGGGCGATCGCGTCGCCGTCTTCAAGCCCGCGCTCAGCGGCCTGGACGACCATCCGCTCAGGCCGGAGATCTGGGAGAGCGCTCCGGAGCTGCCGGACCATGCCCTGCTCCGGCTCGCCGCCGGCTCAATGCAGGCCGACGAGCAGGTGGCTCCCTACCGCTACGGCCCGCCCGTCTCGCCGCACCTCGCCGCTGAGCTGGCCGGAGAGCGGATCGATCCGGATCGGCTGCGAGGCGCCGCGCTCGCCGCCACCGAGGACGCGGATCTCCTGGTCTGCGAGGGCGTCGGCGGCTTCCTCGTCCCGCTCATCGCCGGTTACCTGGTGCGGGACCTCGCCCAGGACCTGGCGCTGCCGGTCGTGGTCGCCGCCTCACCGGGGCTGGGAACGATCAATCACACCCTGCTCACCATCCAGGCTGTTCGCGCGGCGGGGCTCGATGTGGCCGCCGTCGTCCTGACGCCATGGCCATCCGACCCGTCGGTCATGGAGCGGTCGAACCTGGAGACCATCGCCCGGCTCGGATCGGTCCAGATCGAGACGCTCCCGCCCCTCGACCTCAGGAAACCGGCCTCCTGGCCGGCCCTTCACGTCGGGATCGGCTCGCCGAGGGCGACGAGCAGCCTGCGCGCTGCTTAGTCGGTTCGCGCAGGCGGCGTTAGTGGACGCCGGCGGCGACGACTTCCTCGCTTGCCGCAGCCTCGGGCACCGCGGCGGCGCTCTCCTCAGCCGGCTCGCGAGGATCGTCTCGCTTGGCGCGAGCCCCGCGGACGAGGGTCAGCGAGACGACCAGACCCGCGACCACGACGATCGCCGCGAGCAGCATCGCGCTGCTCAGCGCGTCGATGAAGGTCGCGCGAGCCTGCTCGGGGGCACTCGCGAGCTGTCCCGGATCAAAGGCGGAGCCGAGCTGCGACTGGAAGATCGCGCCGGTCGCCGCAACCCCCACCGATGCCCCGATCATGCGGGACATCTGCAGGACGCCGGAGGCGACGCCGGACTTCTGGACGCTGACGGCATTCATCGCGGCGGTCGACATCGGCGACATCACCAGCGCGATCCCGAGGCCCATCAGGATGAACGGGACGAGCAGCCCGGAGTAGGTGGTCGACGTGTCGATGCCGGCGAACATGAACATCGAGACGGCGAGGATCGCCAGCCCCGCGCTCATCGGTGTGGCCGGCCCGAGGCGGTCGGCGAGCCGCCCGGCGATCGGAGCGACGACTGCGATCACCACGGTCGTCGGCAGGAATCTGATCCCGGCCTCCAGCGCCCCGAAGCCGAGGATGTCCTGCATGTAGATCGCCATGAAGAAGAAGGTGCCCATCATGGCGAAGGTGATGATGAACGCGACCAGGTTCGAGCCGATGAACTGGCGCGTCCGGAAGAGCGCGAACTCGACCATCGGCGCCGAAACACGCTGCTCGATGACAACGAAGGCGGCAAGACCGAGCGCGCCGCCGGCCAGCAGGGCGACGATCGTCGGTGACCCCCAGCCCCAGCTGTTGCCTTCGATCAGCGCCAGCACGATCGCCGTGAGGCTGGCTGTGAGCGCGATCACGCCGGGGTAGTCGACGCTGCGGCCGACGGTCTCGTCGCGAGACTCGCGCACCGCGAAGATCGTCGCGGCCACCGCGGCAGCGGCGACGGGAAGGTTGATGAAGAAGATCGCTCGCCAGCTCACGTACTCGGTGAGGAATCCGCCGACGACAGGGCCGATCGAGAGGGCCAGGGCGGAGACTCCGGCCCACGTGCCGATTGCCCTCCCTCGCTCGGCGGCGGGAAAGGTATGCGTGATGATCGAGAGCGTCGCCGGCATCATCAGCGCTGCGCCGATGCCCTGGATCGCGCGGCTCGCGATCAGCATCGCCGGGTCCTGCGCGATCCCTGCCGTGGCGGAGGTGATCGCGAAGATGATCACCCCGGTCAGGAACATCAGCCTGCGCCCGAAGATGTCTCCGAGGCGGCCACCGGTCGCGATCAGGACGGCGAAGGTGAGCGTGTAGCCGTTGATGACCCACTCGAGCGCGGAGATCTGGGCGTGCAGATCGCGCTGGATCGACGGCAGGGCGACGTTCACCACGGTGTTGTCGAGCATCACCATGAAGAGCGCGAAGCACATCGCGCCGAGCGTCCACCACTTGCGGTTGTCGTCCGTGATCAGGTGGCGGTAACGGGTCATCGGCTGACCCTCCGCTTGTTCGTTCTGTAGATCTCGGCGATCTCGGGACGCTTCAGGAGCGCGTCGAGGGCCGACTCGAGCTTTTCCCGCTCATCCGGCTCGAGCGAGCCGGTGAACTCCTCGAGCGTCGCGAGACGGGCGGAGATGATGCGGCCGGCCAACCGGTGTCCCTTCGCAGTGAGGGCGAGTCGGCGAACGCGGCGGTCGTTGGAATCCTCGACGCGCGTCGCGAGCTTCTTGCGCACCAGCCCATCGGCGGCGCGGCTGGCGGAGGCGGTGGAGATCCCGAGCTCCTCCGAGAGGGCCGTGACGGTGCGGGCGTCCTCGTCAGGCGTCTCGAGCTCGACCAGCACCTTCATCTGTCCGAAGGTGAGTCCGCTCTCGTCGATCACCCGGAAGACCTCGTTGCCTCGGGGTCCCATGCAGCGAACGACGACGGCGCTCATCTTCAGGGCGAGGCCATCGCGCACCGTCCGGGTGCTCTTCGCTTCTCTGGTCGCTGCTTCCACTGGAGAAAAGGTTACACATCTGCAACCTTTCCGCAACCGCAATGATCTGTGACAAGGGTCACACCGGCGCGCAAGTCCATCCGGCGGCGGTCATATGTTGGCCAGCGGCGAATGCGGAAAGCTGCCCGGCTCGATCACGATCACCTCTGGCACCCCTTCACGCAGCAGCGTGATTGGGTGGCGGAAGAGCCGTTGCTGATCGAGTCGGCTGAGGGCACGGAGCTGATCGACTCCGAGGGGCGCCGCTATCTGGACGGCGTCTCGTCGCTGTGGTGCAACGTCCACGGCCACCGCCATCCGGCGATCGACGAGGCCGTCCGCGACCAGCTCGACCGCGTGGCCCACTCCACGATGCTCGGCCTCTCGCACCCCGGCGCGGCCGAGCTGGCGGGGCGCCTGGTCGAGATCGCGCCCCCGGGCCTCAACCGGGTCTTCTACTCGGACTCCGGGTCCACGGCCGTCGAGGTCGCGCTGAAGATGGCCTTCCAGTACCAGCAGCATCGCGGAGGGCAGCACGTCCGGAAGACGTCGTTCATCTGCCTCGAGGAGGCCTACCACGGCGACACCATCGGATCGGTCTCCCTCGGCGGGATGCCGCTCTTCCATTCGACCTTCGAGCCACTCCTCTTCGAGGCTCATCGTGCGGAGCCGGGCAACATCGACGACATCGCCAGGCTGTTAGCGATGCACGAGGAGGAGGTCGCCGCGGTCGTGCTCGAGCCGCTCGTGCAGGGCGCGGCCGGGATGCTCACCCATCCGCCCGGCTATCTGCGCGCGGTGCGGCGCCTCTGTGACCGCCACGGCGTTCTGCTGATCTGCGATGAGGTTGCGACGGGCTTCGGGCGCACCGGGACGATGTTCGCCTGCGAGCAGGAGGGCGTCTCGCCCGACCTCCTCTGCGTCGCGAAGGGGCTGACCGGCGGCTACATGCCGCTCGCCGCGACCCTCGCCACCGAGCGGATCTACGAGGCCTTCCTCGGCTCGAGCTCGGAGTACAAGACGTTCTTCCACGGCCACACGTACACGGGCAACCCGCTCGCCTGCGCGGCGGCGATCGCCTCGCTCGAGGTCTTCGAGCGAGAGCGGACCCTGGTGCGGGTCCAGCCCAAGATCCGGCTGCTCTCGGACTGGCTGGCTCAGATGGAGCGAATGCGCGAGGTCAAGGAGGTGCGCCAGCGCGGCCTGATGGTCGGGATCGACCTCGGCGAGCACGACCCCGAGCTCCGGCTCGGGCACCGGGTCACCTTGGAGGCGCGCCGGCGCGGAGTGATCGTCCGCCCTCTCGGCGACGTGATCGTGCTGATGCCACCGCTCGCGATCTCCAAGCAGGACCTGCGGCGCCTGGTTCAGGTCGTCGGGCAATCGATTCGGGCCGCCTACCCGGTCGCCGAGCTCGATTCCGGCGCGAAGGGCCGCCTGGACGCCGCGCTGCTCGAGGCCGCTTAGTTTCAGCCGATACTCGCCGTGATGGAACGGGTCCTGCGCCGCAGTACCGGTGTGAGCACTGCCGCCGTTGCGACAAGAGCGAATCCATGGGCCTCCGCCCCCCGGAAGCGCCCGGAGCTACTCCTCGTAAGGCTCGAAGTCCGACTTCCGCGCGCCGCAGACCGGGCAGAACCAGTCGTCGGGGATGTCGTCGAACGACGTTCCCGGCGGTACCCCGCCGTCGGGATCGCCTTCGTCGGGGTCGTAGATGAACCCGCACGATGTGCAGATGTAGAGCTGTTTGGTGGTGGTCTCCGCTGCCATGGGGCGCCAATCTAGCGAGTAGTCTCGCCGCACGTGGAACCCGCCGTCCCCAGGCCCGCCGCGACCGTGATCCTCCTGCGCCGGGGCGGCAAGCACGCCGAGCGTGGCCTGGAGATCCTGCTCGTCCAGCGCAATCCCGGGGCCCGGTTCATGCCGGGGGTCTGGGTGTTTCCCGGCGGGGCGGTCGATTCGGACGACGGCGATGGCGAGGAGGCACACCGGGCCGCGGCGGTCAGGGAGCTCGCGGAGGAGGCCGGCATCGAGATGCCGGCGCAGGAGCTGGTCGCCTACTCGCGCTGGATCACGCCCAGGGTCGCGCCGATCCGCTTCGACACGCGGTTCTACCTGGCCCTGGCGCCGGCGCACTCACCGCCTCAGCCAGACGGCTCGGAGACCGTCGACGCCGGCTGGTTCGCCCCGCAGGACGCCCTCGACATGCATCACGCGGGCGAGCTGCCGCTCGTGTTTCCCACCATCAAGCACCTGGAGTCGATGGTCGGATTCGCCAACGCCGCGGAGGCGCTGGAGACGGCGCGCCACCGAGTCGTGAAGCCGGTCGAGCCCCGAGTCGTGGGCGAGGGCGACGAGCAGCGAATCGTGCTGCCGGACGAGCTTCCGTGACCTAGGCGGGGCGCCGGCGCGGGGCCGGAGGCATCCCGCTTCGCTCCATCGCACCCCGGCGAAGGCGGCCTCACCCAGGGCGGGACCCTCGACTGCGACGCCAGCCAGGTGCCGCTCGGGCCCTGACAGAATCAAGCCGATGACCAGCACCCTGCCGCAGGAGGTGCGCGACGCCTTCGAGAGCTTCGTCACCTGCGAGCTCACCACCGTCGACGCCGCAAAGCAGCCGATCACCTGGCCCGTCACCCCGTACTACAGCCAGGGAGGCCCGACCATCGACGTGTCCACCGGGCTCGGCTACCCGAAGAAGGCCGACGACGCCCGGGCTCACCCGAGCATCTCGCTGCTCTTCTCGGACCCGACCGGCTCCGGGATCGACAGCGGCCTCCGGGTGCTCGTCCAGGGCACGGCCACCGTCGACGACGAGGACCTGAAGGCGAACGCCGAGCGCTACATGCGGGAGTCCGGCGTGAAGCTGCCGGCGACCAGGAAGATGAACCCGCCGAGGCCCCTGCGCGGGATGTTCAACTGGTACTACGCCCGCATGTACATCAAGGTCCGGCCCGAGCGGGTCTTCGTCTGGCCGGACGGGAACCTCGCCGCGGAGCCGACCGTCCACGACGCCCACCTCGAGGAGGTCCGCTCGGGGCACGTCGAGGAGCCCCCGCAGGATCTCGGCGAGGCGCCGCAGGGGCCGCCGGCATGGGATTCGCGGATGGAGCTCCTCGCGGAGCACGACACCGGCGTGCTCAGCTGGATGGGCCCGGACGGCTTCCCGATCGCGGTGCGGGTTCCCTTCACCGCCGACGCCGCGAACAAGACGATCTCGATCGATGCTGTCCCGGCCGGCCTTCCCCTGCTCGAGGGACGCGCCTGCCTCGCCGCGCACCGGCACGCACCGGACTTCACCTGGCAGCGCAACATGCAGGTCCGCGGCACGCTCACCCCCTCGGGCGACCGCTGGGGTCTCGTGCCGCGCCGGATCGTCGGAGGCTTCGAGCTGCCCGAGGGCCGGTTCATCAGGTTCCGGGACTTCATCAAGAAGGGCCCGGGCTTCTACCGGACCTATCGCCGCCGCATGCGCGAGCGATGAGGGCCGCGGCCCTCCCCCACTAGGAGCCGATCTTCGGCGGAAAGGGCTCGAGGCCCGCGTTCCACGGCCCCGGCTTGTAGATGTCGAGGTTGTTCTCCTCCATCTCGCGGTGGAGGCGGTCGAAGATGCCACCGGCCGAGCGCAGCGCCTCCTTCAGCTCCTCCTTCGAGCGCTCCCGCAGCACCCAGTGGAAGAAGAGCTGCTCCTCGGTGATGCCGAAATCGACCTCCGCCGGGATGCGCGTGATCCAATCGATGAATCCGGGGCTGAACAGCTCGCGCAGGGCGACCGGATCGTGATCCTTCGGGACCGTGGCGATGAATCGCCTGTTGAAGTCGATGCTCTCGAACTCGACCCGCCGCCGGGAGTGCTTGTCGATCATGTCGCCCGCCGTCCGCTCCACCGACTCGACGTCGAACACCGGGACGACCGTCGCCAGATCCGGCATGTGCGCCTTCACCAGCAGGGCGCCCGGCAGGACCGCCTTGCGCCCGAATCCACCCTCCTCGTGCTCGTCGGCGTCGCAGGATGCGCCGAAGAACCCATCGCTGAGCTCACCGGTGAGCCGATTGGTCCCGCCCGGGCAGAGTGCGACCGGCCCCTCCTTGGGATTGATCCCCCCGATCGGCTCGTAGCGCAGGTTTCGCTCCGAGGCGAGCCCGGAGACGATCGCCGTCCACTCCTCGGCGTCCGCCTTGGCGCTCAATCGACCTTGACCAGGTCCTCGCGCCCATCCGCCTCGAGCTGAGCCTTGTAGCGCGGGTAGACCGGCTTGGTGAGGGGGACGAGCTTGAGGATCTTGGCGACCGGGCCGCTCGCCTTGATCTGACCGCGGGCGAGTGCGGTGGTGACGTTCACCTTGCCGAGCCAGAAGCGGTGGGCGGTATCGGCCTTCATGCTCATCACGACCTCGGGCTCCATCTCGGTCTCGCCGAAGTCGACGTCGGCCGGCCCGTCCTCCTGCAACCGCAGCGTGATGGTCGAATCGGGCTCGCTGTAGGCGTACTGGAGGATCGTGTTCGCATTCCGGAACCTCGGGCCGAGCTCCGGGTCGCCGGCGAGGTTGGCGAACAGCCTGCCAATGGTGTCGTAGACCTCCTGAGCGTCCTTGAAGTACGCCAAACGTCTCACCTCCCGATGGGAACGGGAATCCTAATCGGGCGGGTCGCCCGCTACTTGTCCGGCAGGACCTCGGGGATCTTCCCGCCGCCGAAGAGGGAGGGGAAGTTCGGTGCGATCGTGCACGGGGCGAAGGCCGACGGGCCGTTGCTCGAAGGGCTCGCGGAGTTGTACGGCCCGGGTACGAGTGGCGGCACGCTCGCCGGGCCGACGTAGTTGGGCGCCAGCGGCGTGACCAGGGAGGAAGCTGGGAACTGGCCGCTCTCCTCGACGGGCGGCGTCGAGGCCGGGGAGCGAGTGACCTGGCCGCTGCCGAGCCCGCCGGTCACGGAACCCGTCGCATTGAAGTTGCTCGTGTTGTCGCAGTCATGGCTCGGGAAGATCTCGCCCTGGCTGCTCGAGAACGGGTTGCCGATCGCGTCGGGCTGCAGATAGCCGTTGCCGCGGTTCGTGTTGAGCCGCTTCTGGTAGATCGAGAGCGTCTCGCTGGTGAAGATCGTCATCTGGCGGGAGAGGTGGAGCGGCGCGCTCTGCCCGGACTGGAACGGCAGGAAGTCCGAGGTCGATGAGGACGGGTTCGAGAGGAAGTCGGTGACGACGGGCGCCTGGTAGTCGAGCCACCGGACGAGCGGGTTGAGGTTGGCCAGGAAGGGGTCGAGCCCGTCCATCACCGGGCGCAGCTCCCGCAGGAAGCTGCTCAGCGAGGGAAGGCCGGTGGCGGAGGCCTTGATCAGCGGGTCGAGGTTCTGGAAGAGCTTGTGGGCCTTGGGGGCGAGGTGGCGCACGTCCCGCAGGGTCGGGCTCAGGTCGCGGGCGACCGGCTTCAGGTCATGGAAGACCGGCTGGGCGTCCCGGGCGAAGCCCTTCAGCCGGTCGAGCGTCAGGCGGCTCTCGTTCTCGAAGGTCGGGAAGATCTTGAAGGTGTCGGAGAGCGCCTTGCTCTGTGAGGCGAGCGCGCCGAAGGTCCTGTTCGCTCCGACGATCGCACCGGCCAGGGCCTGGTCGTGGGCGGTCAGGGCCGCGAAGACGTCACCGGTGTCGTGGACGAGGGTGCGCAGCGACTGCTCCTGGCTGCGCAGGGTGCCGAGGACGTCGCTGGCATCGGAGGCGAACGGGCCGAGGTTGCCGAAGGCGTCGTTCAGATCCAGGCCGCGGCCGTTGATGGCGAGGCCGGCGTTCTGCATCCAGGACCGGAACGCCTCGCGCGTGGGCTTGTCGAAGCCCTGGAAGATCTCGTCGATCTGGGTCTGGTTCTGGACCTGGGTCTGCGCCAGGTGGCCGCCCTCGGGGATCGGGTGAGGCGCGTCGCCTCCCGAGAGCTTCCCGACGTCGGTGGAGCTGGATTGGGCCTGCACGTCGCCGCTGGTCCCCCCCGGCTGCACCTGGCTGCCCGGAGTGAGCTCGATGTAGGTCTCGCCCAGCAGCGTCTTCTGGCGGAGCGTCGCCTTGGCGTCCGAGGAGATCGGCGCGTACTGCGGGTCGATCTCGATCGTCGCACGCGTCGCGTTGCAGGTCGTCGGGTCGGAGTGGCACTCGCTCTCCGGCGCCAGGCCGATCTGCTTCACCTTGCCGACCGAGACCCCGCTGATCCGGACGTCGGCCTCCTTCTGGAGGGTGATCGCCTCCGGGAAATCGGCTGTGATCCGATAGCTCTCCGGCTTCAGGGGGATCGGGCCGCCGAAGGTCACCCAGAGGAAGAGCAACAGGCCGAAGCAGGACAGCGTGAAGCCGACCGCGACCAGGATCCGCCCCATGGAGGGAGCTTGCTTCTGCATCTAGACCACCTCTCCGTTCATCCGGGTCATGGCGGGCACACCCCGGTGTCGAAGAGCAGGCCGAGCCCGGTGATCTCCGGGATCGGGGTCGCGCCGAGCGGGCTGGTGTTGAGAATCGACTTGATCGTGTTGCAGGTTGCGATGACATAGACGTGCCGGTAGACGCCGTGGGCATCCTGCGAGCTGAACGTGCTGTTTCCGACGTGGGCCAGCCAGCCCAGCCAGTAGAGATAGCCCTCGTCCCGGTTCGGGGTTCCAGGCGCCTCGGCGCCGTTCGGGTTGTAGGCCGCCATGTTGAAGAGCTCGTTGAGCTTCGAGCCCACCGTGGTCAGGCGGGGCGTGGCCTTGACGAGGTTCTCCGCCGCCGGCCGCAGGTCCCGGACCGGCTGGCGCGCGTTGCGGACGAACGGGCGGATCTCCTGCTTGACGGGGTCGTAGGTGTGCTTGGCGAGGCTGGCGAGCGAGTCGTTGACCGGCTTCAGCTTGCGGGCGAACGGACGCAGGCTGTTGACCGCCGGGCCCAGGACGGTCGCCAGCCGGTCGGTCTTGGCGAGCGCGATCCGGGTGGTCCTCAGGGTGGGCCCGAGCAGCCCGACCGTGCGCTCGACGTCGGGCGACTGACTGGCGATCGCGCCCAGAGCCTGGTTGGACGCCGAGACGAGCTGTTCGATGCCCTGCCCGTCCTGGCCGACCCGGCCCCAGAGGAGGTTCATGTTGTGGATCAGGGTGGCGAGGTTCTGCTTGCGCTTGGCGACCTCGGTGTTCAGGCGGGCGAGGCCCCTGTTGATCGGCCCGAGGCTGCCGAGGAGCTTGCCCAGGTCCTTGCCGCGGCCGTTCAGGCCCGCGCTTCCCTGGGTCAGGAGCAGCCGCAGGTAGGCCCTGGTGTCCCCGTCGAGCGCGGAGAGGACCTGGTCCACGTTCGTGTCCGGCGCGGTGTTCGCGATCGGGATCGTGTCGCCGTTCTGGAACTCGTCCCTGTTCGAGTTGGGATCGGTGTTCGTGCCCGGATCGAGCTCGAGGAACATGTCCTTCAGGCCGGTCTTCGGCCGGAGCAGGATCGTCGCGTTCCGGTAGACCGGCAGGAACTTGCGGTCGATGTCCATGGTGACGACCGCGTGGCCGTCCTCGTAGTCGACGGCGGAGATGTCGCCGACGCGGACGCCGGCCACCCGGACCGTCTGGCCCTGTCCCGGGGTGACGGCCTGGGCGGTCGACATATCGGCCTTCAGCTCGAAGGGCTTCTCCTCCAGGATCGGGATCCTGAGGCGCTGGTTCTGGACGATGATGTAGGTCGCGAGCAGCCCCACGGTGAGCAGGCCGAGGATCGCCAGGAAATCGCGCAGGTGGTCTCGGATCGCCTTGCGCATCAGCCCTTCACCCCCTGCGGCATCGGCAGGTGCGGCATGCTCAGCCCGCTGGACTTGCCGTAGGCGTTCCAGTCGCTGACGAAGCCCGCGTACTGCTTGAGCGTCTGCGCGGTCAGCTGCTTGGCCGCGCCCGGGTTCGTCGACTTCATCTTCTGGGCGTCCGTCAGCTGCAGGAGGAGCCGGTAATAGCGGTCGCGCAGCTGCTGCTCCCCGGGCGGGTAGTAGTGGGTGGACGCGCTGGTCGCGGAGTGCGGCGTGGTGCTCGGGGCCGGGCCGATCTCGCTGTGCAGGTTCGGCGGGTCCTGGGTCTCACACGGGACGTCCGGGCGGAACGGGGTCTTGGCGGAGGACTGCTTGGCGGGCTGGGAACCGAGGAAGGCGTTGGGCGCCACGCCGGTCAGCGGGGCGGCCAGGTCCGGCGTGCTGAACGGGGCGATCGTGTTGGTGCCGCCGCCGCCGAGAACGCGGAACTCCTGCCCGTTGGCGTCGCCGGAGCGGCTCTCGCCGGCGACCCCGGTGAACCCGTACGCGGTCTCCTGGTAGACCTTCGCCGCCGCCGGATCGCTGTCGGCGTTCGGGATCGGCGTGTTGCTCCACGGGATGACGACGTTGTTGAAGCAGGAGGCCAGGGCCCGGGACTGCTCCAGGAAGGGCAGCGAGTCGTTGCTGAGGGCGGCGAGATCCGGCACGGTGGGCCGCAGGTCCTCCACCAGGCCGCGCACCTCGTTCTTCGAGATCAGCTGGCGCATCTGGCCGATCCACGGGTTCGCGTAGTCCAGTGCCGGATTGGCGGCCTTCACCCCGGGGAGCGCCTCCCGGGCGAACGCACGGAGCGCCGGGAAGTCGCGATTCAGCTTGAGGAGCGCCGGACGGCCGACGGCAAGCGCCTTCGGCAGCTCGACGATCGCGTCGCGCAGGGAGGCCTGGTGCGCGGCGAAGTCCCCGCTGACGGTGTTGAGGTTGGTGATCAGGCCCTGGAGGCCGGTGCTGTTCGCGTTCAGCTCACGGGCGACGACGTCGAGGTTCGAGACGAAGCCGGCAAGATCCCCCGGCTGGGTTCCGAGGAGCGCCTGGTTCACCTGGGACGTGTACTCGTAGGCCGCGGGCGAGGTCCGGAACGACTCCTGGAAGCCCTTCGCTCCGCCGTACTTGTCGAGCGCCCCGCCGAACTCCTTGAGGAAGGCCTGGAGGTCCGCCCGCACCGGCGCCTGCAGCGAGGTCAGGACCTGGTCGAACTGGACCGAGCTCGCGGTCTGCTGCTCCGGGACCACCGAGCCGCTGTGGAGCTCGGGAGCGCTGGGGCTACCCGGGTGTAGGTCGACGAACAGGTTGCCCTCGAGGAAGAGGCGCGGCCGCAGCTGCATGGTCGCGTCCTGGCGGATCGGCAGCGCCGTGTCCTTGAGGTCCATCGTGACGACGGCTGCGTCCTCCCCCTTGCCGTTGCCGTCGGTCAGATGCTGCACGTCGCTGACCTCGCCGACGTCGACTCCGGAGATCCGCACCGGGCTCTTCACCCGGACGTTCTGCGCGTCGTGGAAGACCGCCTTGAGCTGGTAGCCGTGGCCCGCAAACGGGATCGTCTTGGTGAAGGCCAGGTAGAAGCCGATGAAGGTGAGGACGATCGCGATCAGGCCGATCTGGGAGTTGGAGAGCCGCCGCTTCTGGTTGGGCCTCATCTCAGTCGCCCTTCCAGAAGTCGCGCTTGCCGTTCTGCTCGAGGAAGAGATCGGTCGTCCCCAGCGGGGGCACGCCGGCCGCCTTCGAGACGTTCTGGACGCCGAAGGTCGGGTTGTCCTTGGTCTGGCCCGGGATCAGCGCCTCACCGAGCGCGTAGCCGGTCTGGCCGGCCTGGCAGTTCGCCTTCCCATCGGTGACGGCCGGTCCGTACGGGTTGCCATGGAGGACCGGAATGCCGTTGTTCTCACCCGGGGTGTTGAGCGGGCTGAAGAGCCCGGCACTGCTGCCGGCGAGCGAGCTGCTCGAATAGCGGCCGTCTCCCTGGCCGCCGGAGTAGTTGTCCATCGGGTTGCGCGGGAAGTTGCTGGGGCTGGTGCTGCCCGCGATCGACGGGGGAAGCACCCGCTCCGCGTACCCAAACGGCGTCGGCAGCTCGAAGTGGCTCGTCAGGTACGTCATCCAGTAGTTCCAGTAGTTGCAGACCGTCTGAGCCGGGACGATCTTCTGGCCGGCGTCCTGGACGAGGTTGAACGTGTCGCCGAGGCGGTTGAGGCTGGTCAGGGTCGACGGGTCGGCGACCAGGTCGTTCAGGTTGGACATCACGTCCTTGAGGTCCGTGTTCATCTGAACCGTGCGCGGGAGCACCTTCGACCCGAGCGAGACCGTCTTGTTGAGCACGGGCAGGGCGGCCCGCAGGTCCCGCACGCCGGGACGCAAGAGGCGAGAGAACTCCGCGAAGTCCGCGAGGAACGGCCGCTGGACGGGCAGGGAGCGGATCCCGGCCTCCAGGGCGGGCGGGCCGCCGGAGATCGTGTCCCGCAGCGCCTGCGGGTCGGAGGAGATGGCGCCGAACGCGATCGCCCCGTTGGTGAACTGCTCGGCGTTGTCAACCGCGACGGGGGCGACGATGCGGGCCGCGTCGGCGAGCTCGGGGAAGAAGCGGACGAGCTGGGTCGTCGGAGCCGCGAGGGCCGCCGAGACAGGCTTCAGGTTCGCGAACAGCGGATTGAGCGCGCCGATCGCCTCGTTCAGCGAGGCACCCCGGGCGGCAAAGGCGTCGCCGAAGCCCTGTAGGACACGCTGGCTGTTCGCGCGCGTGGGGGTGTCAAAGGTGTTGTAGACGTCGTCGAACTCGACCTGCGAGCTCGACTGCGCGAGCGGCAGGGTCGCGCCCGCGGGCATGCCCGTCTGGCTCGTCCCGCGGTCGATCTCGAGGTACTTGAGACCGAAGGAGGAGCGGTAGCGGACCCGGATGGTGGAGTCGGCGGGAAGGGGCTCGGCGCTCTCGTCCAGCTTCAGATTGAGCTTCGCGACGGTCGACGCGCTCGACCCGTCGGCCGCCTGACAGCCGCTGTTCGGCGGCGCCGGGACCGTGTCGATCGACTCCACCACCCCGACGCGGTTACCGCCGATGCGGACCTCGTTGTTCGGACCGAGCCTGGCGGCGTCGCAGAGATCGGCCGACACCTTGTAGGTGGGCACGAAGGGGAGTCCGTTGTTCGCGTTGTAGGCGAGGAAGACCGCGACGATCACGATCAACGTCGTGATCGCGCCGACCATCGTCGGCGAGGCCGCCAACGATCCGACCCGGGCACGGCCGTTCACGGGGTCACCTCCCTATATATAGGGGCGCGGTCGATCATTGGCCGAGGAGGAAGTTGAGGAGGTCTTGGGTGGTGGAGCCGCTGGGGGCGCTCCCGTTCAGACCGAGGTCCTGGGGGAGCTGCGGCAGCTGGGACACCTGCGGCAGCTGCGGGAGCTGTGGCAGCTGCGGGAGCGGGACGTTCGGCAGCAGGTCATGGAGCTTCTTCTTCGCCTTGTCGGGGAGCTTGTTCGGGTCGACGCCCTTGAGGATCTTCTGGATCTGCTTCTGCTGCTGGGGCGTCGCCGCCTGCTGCTGCGGCTGGGCCGGGGCCGTCGTCGCCGAGCGGAGGCCCGCGGCGGTGTGGGGCGGGTCCGCGGGGTTGCAGATGGAGAGCTGATCGCTGCCGTCCGGGCAGACGCTCGGGTCATAGCGACCGAGGTTCCCGAACAGACCCGAGGGATTGGTGCCGTAGTTGATGCCGGGCTGCTTGTCGCCCAGGATCCCGGCGCATTCGGCGAAGTCCTTCGGGTTGGTGGTCTGGCCGCCGCCCTCGGCGGGGACGGTCGGACCGGTCTGATAGCCGCAGGCGTTGTTGGCGCCGGGGGCGCTGACCAGGGTGATGCCCAGCGCGTGGCCGAGCGTGTCGAAGAGGTTGAGCGAGTTCGCCTGCACGTAGCCGTAGTTGAGAAGGCCCTCCATCCCGGTGTAGCCGGGGTTGCCGCCGCTCGCGTTCGAGCCGGACGGGGTGCCGTTGGCCCACTTGCAGGAGACGGTCTGGTCGCCGTGCAGCGAGGTGCCGAGCTTCTGGTCGAGCTGCTGGACGCGCTGGTCCGCCCGGCCCGGCTGCTGGCGCAGGTCGTAGCGGGCGCAGGCGTCCTCCTCTACGGCGTTCTTCGGGTCGGAGATGCTCTCGAGGAACTGGGCGACCTGGTCGGCGGCGGGATAGGCCTTCGTGCTGGCCTGGTCGAGGGAGGCGATCTCATCCTGGCTGTTGGCGAGAGCCGTCTTGCCGACGTGTGCCGCCCCGCCCAGCGAGGTCAGTGACTGCTCGGTGCCGCTGTTGAACGACGGAAGGTTGGTGGCCAGCCTGTTGAGGCCCGGCGCCGCGGCGTGCAGGTCGGTGAGCAGCGGCGTCTGCTGATCGGCGAGGTTGCCGAGCTTGGACATCGTCGGCTTCAGCTGAGCGAGGAAGTCGTCGAGCAGGTGGAAGTTCTGCGAGAGGTCGTTTGAGCGCTCGGCCGAGATCGCGGCGGTCCGCCCGGCGTTGTCGATGAAGTGGACGACGTCCTCGCGGCGATTGGCGAGCTGGGCGAAGATCGCGTCGGCGTTGGTGTTGAGCTCGGCGATCGTCGTGTTCTGCCGGCCGAGGATGTTGAGGACCTGCTTCAGCTGCTGGAGGGCCGGGGCGCCGGCGCGGATCGCCGCGTTCAGGTTCTCGGCGTTGCCGTCCAGCGCCGTCCCGAACTCGTTGATCAGCAGCGTGAGCCGGTCCTTGAACGGCTCGCGGAGCGTGTTCTGGGCCAGGTCCGGCTGGACGGTGGTCTTGTTGCGAGCCGCGGGGATCGGACCGTTCAGCGGCTGGGATGAGGTCCCCGGCTGGCAGTCGAGGAAGTACTCGGCGATCAGAGACTGCGGCTCCGAGGAGCAGCTGGCGTCGGCCTTGAGCTCCGGGAAGCCCGAGTCGACCTCGAAGCTGACCAGCGCGGTCTTCTGCGGGGTGACGTCGAGGCCGGTGATGGTGCCGGCCTTGGCGCCGGCGATGCGAAGCTCCGAGCCCTTGACGAGGCCGAAGGCGTTGAAGAGCTCCGCCTGGTAGGTGTGGCTGCCGGATGCGCCCGCGCCGGCGACGAGATAGGCGGGGACCACCGCGATCAGGCCGAGTATCAGGAGGAGCCGCCTCATGGTCCGAGTGGGGTCTGGTTGGGATCGCAGTCGAGGGTCCCGCCCTGGGTGAGCTGGTCCTGGGTGAGGCCGCGCTCGTTGGCGCCGGGGCAGCGCCGCAGGTCCTTGATCCCGAGGGCGTTGGTGAGCTGGGAGCCGTCCAGGGTCTGGCAGATGCTGGTGCCGAGCGGGATCTTCAGGATCTCGGCGATGTCGTTGCAGGGGACCCCGGCTGCCGGCGGGCCGGCGCTGAAGGTGTTGAGGGTGGTCGAGATCCGGCCGATGCCGCCGAAGGCATCCGGGAATCCCGAGTGACCGAAGTCGTCGAACCACCCCGTGAGCTCGGGGCTGTAGGCGCGCAGGGTGGAGAGCTGGGTGAGCGAGTTCTTGAGCGAGTCCGCCGATGCCGGCAGGGCGCCGGGGCGGGAGGCGCCGTTTCGCTCGACCGGTCCCACCCCGATCTGGGCGAGCGGGTCCTGCAGGCGGGTGAGCTCGATCAGGTCGTTGTTCTGCCCCGGCGAGTTGATGATCCCGTTCAGGCCCTTGACGGTGGGGAGCGCGTCGCGGGCGAGGCCGCGCAGGCGCTTGGTGAAGGGCTGGAGCTTTCGGGCGACCGGGCGGGTCGCGTCGACCAGGGGCTGGACGTCGTCGAGGGCGGCCCGCAGGTTGACCGCGGTGGTGTTGAACTGGCGCATGAAGTCGGGCAGCTGTGAGACCGCGGAGGCGAGCGAGGACTGCTCGTGCCCGATCGTGCCGAGCATCCCGTCGAGGTTCGCCACCAGGGAGGAGATCTCGGGGCTCTTCTGATCGAGGGTGGAGGTGAGCCCGGCGGCGTCCACCACCAGGCCCTCGAGGTTCGCCTGGTCTGAGTTGAGCTCGCCGAAGACTCTCCGGGAGGTGGAGAGGAAGGGGTTCAGGTAGTAGAAGCCGCGGTTTGCCTTCGCCCCGACCCCCGCATAGGAGCGGGCGAAGCCGCGGATCACCTCCTGGAGATGGGAGACGGTGGGCTTGTTGAGGGTGTCGAAGAGCTGGTCGAGGTCGACCTCGGAGGTGGTGTCGGCCTGGGTGATCTCGCCGCCGGAGGAGATCTGCTTGGCGGCGGGGTGGGTGGGCAGGGCGAGGTCGACGTAGCGGTTGGCGATCCCCGAGAGCGACTGGGAGCGGATCGTCGCGTGGGTGCCCTCGGGAAGCGGGGTGTAGGCGGAGTCCGAGATCTCCATCTTCACCAGTGCCTGGCCGTTGTCGGAGAGGGAGATCTGCTTGACGGAGCCGACCGGGACGCCGGCGACGTTCACGTTGTTCCCGGTGACCAACTGCGAGGCGTTCTCGAACTGGGCGGTGACGGTGTAGCTGGAGCCACCGCCGAGGACCAGGAGCAGGACCACGACCGCCGCGCCGATCAGCGCGGCGATTGCGGCCACCCGCCCTACAGCACTCGTTGTCGACACTGGATCCTCTACCTACCCGTCGCTACCTGCGTTCCGCGCCCGGGTACCCCGCCCAGGCACGGTCATCTACCTAATACTCTCAGGGGGAATCGACGGGTGTCAAAGGGGAACCGTCGCCTGAAGGCCCGTATTCCCCATTCCCAAGCGCTTTCAGCGCCCCCGCCTGCGTTGAGTTCAGATTAAGGGCGCCTGGGAGACAGCTGGCCGGCCGGGATCACGCCCGGATAGAGGGCCGCGACCCAGACAGGCGAAAGGCCCTCGGTCACCTGCTTGGGCGACCGCTCCCCACGGCCCAGGTACGTGTAGCAGCTGCGCTCGGCCATCCAGAAGAGCGACTCGGCCGTGGTGCGCGGATCGAGCGTGCGGGGAATCAGGCCGACATCCTGCTCGGATCTGACGTGGTCGGCGGTGGCCTCGATGAAGCGCTCGGCGATGTCGAGCCAGAGCTCTCGCACCTCTTCGTCGTAGGTCGAGACCTCGGTCGCGATCCGCAGCAAGCCCGCCTCTGCCGCGTACACGGAGACGACCCCCTCGATCGCTCTGCGGACCCGCTCGGCCGGCGGACCGACCCCGTGCCACCAGCGGTCGGCCATCTCATAGAGCCGCTCCGAGACCTCGCCGACGGCGACCAGCAGGAGCTCCTGCTTGTCCTGGAAGTGGGTGTAGAAGGCGCTCCTCGAGATGCCCGCGGAGCGAGCGATCTCGTCGACGCTCAGGTCTCGATACGACCCCTTGCCGGCGAGCCGGAGGGCGCTCGCGATCACCTTCTCGCGGGTCTTCTGGCGACGCTCCCGGCGGGTTCCTCGGATAGCCTTCGCACGGCTGGTCTTTGTCCTCGGGGCGGCCTGCAAATCGCGATGATTCTACCGTTCCTGACATAGTGTCCGACGCAGTGTCTGACACCGTGTCCACGGATTACGACTTCGACTGGATCGTGATCGGCTCCGGCTTCGGCGGATCCGTCTCGGCCCTTCGGCTGGCGGAGAAGGGCTACCGCGTCGCCATCCTGGAGTGCGGGCGCCGCTACCGCGACGAGGACTTCGCCGAGTCCACCTGGAACCTCCGCCGCTACTACTGGATGCCGAAGCTCGGCCTCCGGGGGATCTTCCGGATGACGGCGTTCAAGGACGTCTTCATCGTCTCGGGCTCCGGGGTCGGCGGTGGGAGCCTCGGCTACGCGAACACGCTCTACCGGGCGCGTCCCGCCTTCTTCAGGGACGCCCAATGGGGCGATCTGGAGGACTGGCAGGGGGCTCTCGCCCCCCACTACGACACCGCGGAGCGGATGCTCGGGGTCACCGACTATCCGCTCGAGGGCCCGGCCGACGAGCTCCTCAAGGAGTACGGCGAGGAGATCGGCGTCGGCGACACCTACAAGCACACCCGGGTCGGCGCGTTCTTCGGCGAGCCGGGTGTGGAGGTCCCCGACCCATTCTTCGGGGGCGAGGGGCCGGCGCGGTCGGGCTGCGTCGGCTGCGGCAGCTGCATGGTGGGCTGCCGGCACAACGCCAAGAACACCCTGCCGAAGAACTACCTGTGGTTCGCGGAGAAGCTCGGCGTCGAGATCCTCCCGGAGCGCCAGGTGACCGACGTGAGCCCCCTCGACGGCGCCGCGGACGGCGCGGAGGGCTACGCCGTGACCAGCGAGCGCTCCGGCGCCTGGGTCCGGAAGCGCCGCTCGAGACTGACCGCGCGCGGCGTGATCGTCGCCGCCGGTGCCCTCGGGACGAACCAGCTGCTCCAGAGCTGCCGCGAGCGCGGCTCGCTGCCGCGCATCTCATCTCGGCTCGGCGAGCTCGTCCGGACCAACAGCGAATCGATCAACGCCGTCACGGCTCCCGGTGACGAGCGCGACTTCGCGAAGTCCGTGGCGATCAGCTCCAGCATCTACCCGGATCCCGACACGCACGTCGAGGTCGTCACCTACGGCACGGGCGCCGACTCGATGAGCTATCTCTTCACCCTGCTGACCGGCAAGGGATCGAAGCTCACCCGTCCCTTCCTCTGGTTCGGCCAGGTCATCCGCCATCCGATCCGCGCGGCGCGCCTGCTCTGGCCCTTTGCGTGGTCTCGCCGGACGGTGATCCTGCTGGTGATGCAGACCCTCGACAACGCGATCCGGCTCCGGCCGAAGCGCCGCCTCTTCGGACGCGGCATCCGGCTGCAGACCGAGCAGGACCCCGAGAAGCCGAATCCGACCTTCATCCCGGCCGCCGACGCCGTCACCCGCTGGATGGCGGAGCGCACCGGCGGCATCCCGCAGAGCGGCCTCACCGAGGCGATCTTCAACATCCCGACCACTGCGCACATCCTCGGCGGAGCCGTGATCGGCGAAGGCCCCGACCACGGCGTGGTGGATGCGCGAAACCGGGTCTACGGCTACGAGAACCTGATGATCTGCGACGGCGCAGCCATCCCCGCCAACCCGGGCGTCAATCCGAGCTTGACGATCACGGCCCTGGCCGAGCACGCGATGTCACAAGTTCCGGCGAAAGACGGGCAGGACGTAGCGCCACTCGCGCGGGTGGCGCCATAGGAGGGGCCCACGGGCGCGATTACTGAGCGCCCGTGGGAGGTTCCTATGGCGACAGGACCCGCGCGCCTCGCGCTGCGGCTATCGCGTCAGCTCCCGGCCGAAGCGAAGTGCTCGCCGGCCTTGGCCCAGTTGACGACGTTCCACCATGCGTCGATGTAGTCCGGGCGCTTGTTCTGGTACTTGAGGTAGTACGCGTGCTCCCAGACGTCGCAGCCGACGATCGGAGTCTGGCCGTCTGAGATCGGGCTGTTCTGATTCGGGGTCGAGACGACGGCGAGGCCGCTGCCATCGTGCACCAGCCAGGCCCAGCCCGAGCCGAACTGGCCGACGCCCGCGTTCTTGAACTCCTCCTTGAAGGAGTCGAAGTCCCCGAACTTGTCGTCGATCGCGGAAGCGAGGTCGCCGTCGGGCTCGCCGCCTCCGTCGGGGCTCATGATCTCCCAGAAGAACGAGTGGTTGGAATGACCGCCGCCGTTGTTGCGGACGGCGGTCTCCTTGTCGCCCAGGCTCGACAGGTTCTGCAGGACCTCGTTCACGTCCTTGTCCGCCCACTCGGTGCCCTCGAGGGCGGCATTCGCCTTGTCGACGTAAGCCTGGTGGTGCTTGTCGTGATGGACGCGCATCGTCTGCTCGTCGATATGAGGCTCGAGCGCGTTGTAGTCGTAGGGAAGGTCGGGGACCTCGAACGCCATCTGCCCTCCTTAGGGTTAGGTGAAGTTGGCGCGACCACCGGGGCCGGCGGTCCTCTGCTTCTAATCTAACGATCGTGCACCGCGGGCCGCCCGGCGGAGGAACCTGGACCGGCGTCGCCGTGACGGTCGGAGGCATCCTGGTCGGCGTTGCGGTTGCGCTGGCGATCCCGTCCCTACGGGGTGCGATGAGCGACGCGATCCACGGCGACACGGCCGCCGTGCGGCACGACCTCAACGGCAACGCCGCCGGCGCTCTCCTCGTGATCTGGCTCGCGCTCGTCCACGTGATCATCTGGTTCCCGGCGGAGATCCTCGACGCCGCCTCCGGCTACGTCTTCGGCTTCGGCCTCGGGTTCCCGCTGGTCCTCGGGTCCTGGATTCTCTCCGGGCTCGCCTCCTACGCCGTCGGGCGGCACTTCGCCAGACCGATCCTCTACCGAATCACGGGTGAGGAGCGATTCCTGCGGATGGAGCGGCTGGTCCACCGCGGAGGAGCGATCGCCCTGATCGGCGTCCGGATGATCCCGATCATGCCCTTCGTCCTGATGGGCTATGTCTGCGGAGCGGCGCGGATCCCCCTCTGGCGCTACACCTGGACCACGGCAGTCGGCTACGCGCCGATCACGGCCTACTTCACCTACCTCGGCAGCAGGCTCCAGGGGTTCTCCGCCGAGGATCCGATCCTCTGGATCGGCGGCGGGGTGCTGATCATCTGCATCTTCGGCGTCCGCTTCCTCCTGCCGCGGGTCGCGCCGGACTCGGCCGACGGCAACTAGCGGCTGCGGCTGGTCCTCGCCGATCCGCAACCGCCCCGGGCGGTGCGCCGCTCTATCCTTCTGCCCCTCGGGGCGTGGCGCAGCCTGGTAGCGCGCACCGTTCGGGTCGGTGAGGTCCCCGGTTCAAATCCGGGCGCCCCGATTGTGATTGGTCTCGCCGGAGATTCGTCACCTCGCTCAGCCAGCCCCGCGCGATCGCCCGGTTGCCGAGGCTGATGCGGTTGAGGAAGTAGAGCCCGACGGCCGCGGCGGCCGCCTGAGCGGGATCGGGACGGCGGCGGAAGGCCGCATAGGCACGCTCGATGTGCTCGACGGCGTCATCGGTCTCGCCGAGCCACCAGAGGGCATCACCAAGCCCCGCGAGCGCCTCGGCGCTCTCCTCCTGCTCCAGCGCCGCCTCGAACGCTCCCCGCGCGACGGTCCACTCCCCTGCATTCAGTGCCTCGCCACCCGCGGAGACCCAGCTCTCCACACCTGTGGTCACGGTCAAAGCTTACGGCGGGACGCCGGACCGTTTGCCGCGTCAGGTCAGTCTGCCGCCCTTGCGGCCACCGAGCGGCGCCGGACTCCCGTGCGCGGGTGCCGGTGGTACGGCGCACCTCGCAGCCTCAGGCGCAGCGCGTTCGCGTAGATGCGCCCCAGCGTGGCGAGGGTCATCGGCGGATAGCGAAGGACCATCCCGGCCATCGCCCCTCCGCTGAGCTCCCGCCGCTTCAACGACAAGGTCGCGTTGTGCACCGACCGACCCCGCTCGAGGTTCGTGATCCCAACACGAAGCTCCTCTCCCGGCTCGCTCACCGAGATCTCGTAGCGCTGCTCCATCGGCTGGAACGGGGAGACGTGCATCGCCTTCTCGAAGGTCCCTGTGAGAAAGCGACTCGGGTCTCGGGGGCGGCGCTCCAGGACGTAGGCGGTCCGCTCACCCCACGGCGTGTTGGTGACCTCGGCGATCACGGCCTCGACCGCGGCCCCGTCCTCGCCGTAGAGGAAGAAGAACGAGACCGGATTGAAGCCGACCCCCAGATACCGCGGGTTGGCGAGCAGCCTGACCGGGCCCGTGGGCCGGCGCCCCGCGCGCTCTTCAACCAGGTCGCGGGCTCCCTCGGCGAGCTCGGGAGGAGAGCCACCACCGAGGTAGTCATCGCTCCGAAAGCGGGCAGGCGCAGGCCGACGGGCCGACCAGAGCGGGATCGGGTCGAGCAGCTCCGGCAGCTCGCCGAGGTCGAGCAGGGGCATGAAGACCCGGTAGCGGAACTCGTGCCGCACGGGACTCCGCCGGCGGTGCCCCACCCAGCCCTCGTAGACGGCCGAGGCGCTCATGCCACCTCCGCGAGTACGGGCGCGAGAGGCTCGGAGGCCGGTACCTCCGCGGGCTCACTCGGCTGCCGCAGGAGATTGCGGCCGCCCAGAGCGCGTGAGACCCGGAGCGCCGACCAGACGCCGTCCTCGTGGAAGCCCCAGCGCCAGTAGGCGCCGCAGTAGTGGGTGCGCCCCCGCCCCGAGATCTCGCCCCAGGCGCGCTGGGCCTCGACGCCCTCGGGCGTGAAGACCGGATGCGCGTAGTCGATCACCCTGATCACGGCCGCCGGGTCGATCGCCTCCGTGCGGTTCAGCGTCACCAGCAGGTCGCGGTCGGCGCCCAGCGACTGCAGGCGGTTCATGTCGTAGGTGACCGTCGTGCGGCCCGACGGCTCCCCGGCGAGGTGGTAGTTCCAGCTCGCCCACGCGGAGCGGCGTCGCGGCATCACGCCCGGGTCGGTGTGGAGGACCGCCTCGTTTCGCTGATAGGCGATCGCGCCGAGCACCCGCCGCTCACCGGGGCTCGGATCGGCGAGCATCCTCAGCGCCTGATCGGAGTGGGTCGCGATCACGACCTCGTCGAAGCTGAGGTCGGCATCGTCCAGCCGGAGGCTCACCGAGCCCGGGCGCCGGACGATGCTCCGCACGGGCGAGCGCAGGTGCACGCGATCGCGGAACGGTGCGATCAGCGCCTCGACGTAGCGGCGCGACCCGCCCGGAATCGTGCGCCACGACGGGCGCCCCCTGAGCTGGAGGACGCCGTGATTCTCGAAGAACTGCGCCAGGAAGGCGGCCGGGAAGCTCCACAGCTGGTCCGGGTCGGCGGACCAGACGGCCGATGCCTGGGGGACGAGCAGGCGCTCGATGAAGTACTCCGAGTAATCACCGTCGACCAGGAACCGGCGCAGCGATGGGCCCTTCCCGCCGGCCGCCAGAGCCCGCGCCTCGCGATTGAAGCGGAGCAGGTCGAGGAGCATCCGGTGGAACCGTCGGTCGAGAAGGTGCCCGGGCCGTGCGAACAGCGCCCGGGGGCTTCGCGTCGCCCATTCGAAGCCCCCCCGTCCGTCTGAGACCGAGAAGCTCATCTTGGCCGGCCGGGAGGCGATTCCCAGCTCTCCGAGCAGGCGCTCGAAGTTGGGGTAGTTCCGGTCGTTGAAGACGATGAACCCGGTATCCACGGCCCAGCGGCCCCCAGGCGTCTCGACGTCGATCGTGTTGGTGTGGCCGCCCGCGTAGGGGCCGGCCTCGAAGACGTGGACGTCGTGACCGGCCCGCTGAAGCTCCGCCGCGGCGACGAGCCCGGAGACCCCCGCTCCGACGACCGCCAGGCGCCTTCGCCCTCCCAGCGGGGTCATCGAAGCGCTCCTTCCATCGCGGCCGCCGCCCGCGGGACGGCGAGACGCTCTCGCAGCCCCCGCTCGGCGCGCCGCCCGAGGCGCCCGAAAGCGAGTTGGAGGGGCATCTCGAGCAGCCGGCGGGGGCCCTTCAGCCCCAGGGAGGCGTCCCAGGTGACACTGGAGCCCTCGGGCACCGAGAGGACCACGGCCTCGTCGAGAATCGAGAGGGCCGCGGTCTCCGCCCGGAAGGCGATCCGATGGGGCGGCGCGGAGACGACCGTCTCGTAGGGCAGGGTCACGGTGCGGCCGAGGAAGCCGACATCGAGCTCATAGCGCGTCCCCACCGCGCCGGGCTCACCTTCGATCAGGCGGGCCGCCGAGACGCTCGGGTCCCATTCGCCTATGGCGCGCAGATCGGCGAGGTAGCGCCAGACCGCGTCCTGAGACTGCGGGGTGCTGATTGTTGCGGTGAAGCGGGCCATGCGAGGTTCCTTCCTCTTGCTCGTTTCCAGATCAGGCGGCGGTCGCCATCCGCGGCGCGCGCCGGGGCAGCGCGGAGAGTCGTTCGCACTCCGCCCAGAGCCGGCTGCGCTCCGCCGCGCTTTCGCGTGTCCAGGGAAGTCGGTGTTCGGCGCGCGGCATGCGGTCGTGCCAGAAGCCCCCGCTCCGCGGCTCCGGCGCCGGTGCCGTGGCCAGCCAGACGATCGTGTCGGCTCCCTGCCTGGCGTCCCGCAGCAGTGGGCGCATCAGCCGCTCGAAGCGGGGCAGGGAGGATCGAAGGCCGGCGGTCGCCACCCAGCCCGGGTGCATCGCGCTGAAGGCGATCCCGTCGGCGGCGTGGTGATCCGACCAGAGGCGGTTGAGGATCACCTCGGCTCGCTTGGTGTGGGCGTAGACGCGAGACCCGTCGAACGGCCGCCGCTCGAGCTGGAGGTCGTCGGCCCGCAGCCGCGCCGTGTACATGCCGCCGGAGGAGACGGTGATCACGCGCGACGGGGCGGCCGCGGTCAGGGCCGGGAGGAGGAGCCCGGTGAGCAGGAACGGACCGAGAACGTTGGTGGCGAAGGTCAGCTCGACGCCGTCGCCGGTGCGCTCCCGCGACCGGGCGAGCACCCCGGCGTTGTTGACGAGCACGTCGAGGCGATCGGAGCGCGCCAGGAGGGATTCGGCGAAGCGGCGCACGTCGGCGAGGTCGGAGAGATCGCAGACCTCCGGCACCAGGCGCTTCTCGGCGCCCGTCAGACGGGACCCGATGCGGGACGCCGTTGCGGCGACGCGCCGCTCGTCGCGGCCGAGCAGGTGGACCGTGGCGCCGGCGGCGAGCAGCCCCTCGCAGACGGACTCGCCGATCCCCGAGCTGCCCCCCGTCACCAGCGCCGTCCTCCCCCGGAGGTCGCCCGCGATCGCGTCCTCCCAGCGCAGCCCGCGCAGCTCGTAGCCGAGGCGGGAGTACCCGGGAAGCACGGTCAGATCCAGCGCCAGATCCGCCGCTTGTCGAGAGATTGTCAAGTGTCTGTCCAACATGCGAAGGTTGGCTTATAGCAGCTTCTTGCTGTACTGTCCAGGGTACGTCCAATGTTTGTTCGCACATGAACCCCGACTCCGAGAACGCCCCCCGCCTGCGAATCGGCGAGCTCAGCCGGCGAACCGGGGTCCGCGCCGACACGCTGCGGGCCTGGGAGCGGCGCTACGAGCTGCTGCGTCCCGAGCGCAGCGACGGCGGCTTCCGCCTCTACGGGCGGGACGACGAGAGCCGGGTGAGGGCAATGAAGGCGCTGATCGACTCGGGCGTCTCGGCGTCCGAGGCGGCGCGCCTCGCCGTCTCGTCCCCGGCCGGCACCGGCCTCTCCCCCGCCCACGGCGCCCCGCCATCGCAATCCGATGGCGCGCCGGCGTCCGAGCAGGCCGAGCGGCTGCGCGCGGCGCTCGAGCGCTTCGACGAGGCCGAGGCCAATGCCGTGCTCGACGAGGCGCTCGCGCATCTCACCGTCGAGGCGGTCGCCGACCGGATCGTCCTGCCGGCGATGCGGCGAATCGGCGAGCGCTGGGAGAGCGGTGACGTGACGGTCGCCCAGGAGCACTTCGCGACCGGAATCCTGCGCGGCCGGATGCTCTCCCTGGCGCGCAACTGGGGCGCCGGATCGGGTCCGATGGCGCTGCTCGCCTGCCCTCCCGGCGAGCATCACGATCTGGGGCTCGTCGTCTTCGGCGTCATCCTGCACGCCCGCGGCTGGAGAATCACCTACCTCGGACCCAACACCCCGATCGAGACGATCGCCGAGGCCGCCGCCGAGCTCCATCCGGACGCGATCGTGCTGGCGGCGCTGGCGCGCGAGCCGCTCGAGGCCGAGGCAGACCGGACCGCGAGCCTGGCGGCGCACTCCAGGCTGCTGATCGCGGGTTCGGGCGCCGGCCCGGATCTCGCCGAGCGCCTGGGGGCCGAGCTGCTCGACCAGGACCCCGTGGCCGCCAGCCGTGAGCTCAGCGGTCCGCGCTGAGCGGAGTCGGGAGGTCGCCTCGTCCCAGATCTCGGGCGTGCGGCTGCTACCCGATCAGACCCATTCCGTGCCGGTGCACGGCCCGGTCGAGGGGACGAGCCGAGCCGAGCTCCTGCTGCCGGCGGGATCGGGAGGAGCCCCCGACCGCGAGACGCTGGACCGGGTCGGACGCGCGTACTGGCGGTTCATCTCCCGCAGGTCCCTCGGCCTGATTCGGGCGGCGATTGGGCCGGACGGAGCGATCGCGCTGCTCGCGCGCGGAACCCGGGTCGCGCTGCTCCACTTCGGCCCCCCGGTCCAGGAGCTCACGGCTGCGGGCGGCTCGATCACCTGGGCGATCGCCGGCGGATTGCTCGTCTCGCGGCGGAGCCCCGAGGGCGGGTTCCTGCGTCTCACTCTCGAGCGACCGCCGGCGAGCGAGTCCGCCGGGCTGCCCACCCTGTACGCGACCATGGAGGTCAGGGGGTTCCATCCCTCCCTCAGGGGCGAGGGCCGCCTGGCGCCGCTCGGGGCTCGCGTCTACGCCGCCACCCAGCGGCCGATGCATCGCGCGGTCACGCGTGGGTTCCTGCGGACCCTCGCCGGCCTTGACCCGACCGGCTGACGGCGGCGATCCCTCAGCAGTCGCTGACCAGAAGGAGGATCAGGATGATCACCGCAGCGTCGCTCTCGGATGAATGGCGCCAGAGCATCTCGTCCATCCTCTTCGTCCAGGACCGGCTCTTGCGCGCGGCTGTCGGAGCAATCGGCTGAATCGCCCCGATCGAGTCGCAGGGCTCAGCGCTTCTTCTGGAATACCTTGAGCTTCCTGACGGCGGGCGACGGATCGGCCAGCCCGGTCGGGCCGATCGCCCTCACCTTGAACTTGTGCTTGCCTGGCTTCAGCTTCTGCTTCTTCGGCGGCCGGTACGGAGAGGTACATGCCTTGAAGCGCTTGCGGTCGACCTTGCACTGGAACCACGTCCCGGCCTGGTTGGAGGCGAACTTGAACTTCGGCCGGCGGCTTGTGGTCTTCTTCGGGCCCTTGGTGATCTTCGTGTTCGGGGCTACCGGCGCGGCCGGCTGGGGCTGGGGCTGGGGCTGGGGCTGCGGCTGCGGGGTCTGGACGGTGAACGAGCGGGCGGCGACGGACGAGTTGCTCGCCGCATCGGTCGCCTGCACCCGGAAGGTGTGGGGCCCGTCGGCCAGCGGGCTCGATGGGGTGTCCCTGGTCCCGGGGCCCGAGCAGGCGCCGAAGCTGGGGCTGCCCGTGTCGATCGAGCAGAGGAAACTGACGGGCCCAACGGAGTCTGTGCCACTGAAGGTGAACGTGGGAGTCTGGTCACTGATCGTCCCGGTGGGACCGGAGGTGATGGTCACCGAGGGAGGGGTGCCATCGACCTGAAAAGACTGGGTCACGGTGGCCGAGTTGTCGGCGGCATCCGTCGCCTTCACGCGAAAGGTGTAGGTGTCATCGGGCAGAGGCGTGCCGGGCGTGTCGCTGGTCCCGGGGCCCGAGCAGTCGCCGAAGCTGGCGACACCGGTGTCGATCGAGCATTGGAAGGTCAACGGGCCGACGGCGTCTGTGGCGCTGAAGCTGAAGGTGGGGGTGCGATCGTTGGTGAGCCCGGTGGGCCCGCTGTCGATCACCACGGCCGGCAGGGTCGAGTCCTCCACGTAGTTGACCGAGCCGGACGGCGTCCCCAGGTCCGCCGAGCAGGCGGAGGTGTCGATGCCGTCCGTGGCGGTCGCGTAGAAGTCGGTGCTCGAGTCGGCCCCGACCGGAGGGGTGACTGTGATCCCGGGCGAAGCGAACTGTGCCGCGCTGCCGCTGCCGGCCTCCGGGCCGGTGCAGCTGGAGTCCTCGTAGAGCGTCACCATGGTCCCGGGATCCGCGAACCCGAGCACCTTCGGCGAGGTTTGGTTGGCGGGTGAGACCGGGTCGGTGCCGGTCAGGCAGGGGACGCTCGGCCCGGCGCCCGCCGGATCGACCGTGAGCAGGCCGGGGGCCGTCACGTCCTGTCCGTCGGGATTCGTGATCGTCACGTCCTGTGCGCCGGTGCTCGCCGTACGCGTGTCCAGGTTCAGGATCACGTGGGTGGGGTCGACGTAGGTCACGTCGTTGACCACAACTCCGCCCGTGACGGCGGCCGCGATGTGAGCGTCGTATCCCGGTCCGGGATCGAAGAATCCCGAGCCGGCGGTCGACGTTCCGGCGATCTCGACGCCGACCGAGCAGCTGCCTTGCGACGCGGGCGTCGCAGTCGACGGCGTCGCCGGCGGCGGAGCTCGGAGCTGGATCACCCGCACGCCCCATGAGTCGTTCGCATTGGCGTACTCCTGGAAGGTCCAGAAGGTCATGTTGTCGGAAGGGTCGACCACCGTCTGCGAGTAGTCGCCCCAGCGCTCGGGGTTCGGCGCGTCGGGGTTCACGTCGTAGGTGAACGTGCTGGGCTGGGTGATCACCGGCGCTTCCGTGGTGCCCGGGGCGTCGCCGAAGAGCCGGCCGGAGGAGGCGATCTCGGCATGCCGCGCTTCCCCGGCGACGCTCATGTTGATCGAGGCGTGCCCCTGCCCGTTCATCGCGATCGAGGGCATCCAGTAGAAGTCCGGCTTGATCGTGGTGATGTTGTCGTCGAAGACCTGCCCGGACTGGATCAGGCTCGGCGACGAGTCCAGGCTGCCGATCTGATACCAGCGGGAGCCGTCTCGGTCTCCGCTGCTGGACCCGACGCCGCTGGAGTCCATGCGGATGTTGTGGGCGGTCCAGAGCGAGACGTTGCCGTCGGGATCCCTGCCGATCATCGCCTCGAAGAGGCGGTCGTCGAGCGGGTCGAGCCCTGGACTCGGGGTCCCCTGGGCGGGTACGTCGAGCGGCGCCGCCGTGGTCGACGGAACCGTGACGCTGAGGTTCCCGGAGATGCTCGGCGTGCCGCCCGGATTCGAGATCCGGCGAATGTCGATCCTGTTGAGCAGCTGGTTGTCGGGCCCGGCGATGTACCCCGCTCCGACATTCGGGTCCATGTCCGTGGCGGGCTGCGGGGAGTCCGGCCCCGGCCCGGAGCCGGAGACGAGGTTGCGGAAGGCGGTGACCACGATCGGCCCGGTATCGAGGACGCTCGACTTGCGGATCACATAGGCGCTTGTGCCCGTGAACGAGCCGCTGCTCGAGGTGAACTCGTTGACCCCGATGTAGATCGCGTTCGCGTCCACCCCGAGCTGGGGATAGTCGGCGAACCGAGCGGGTCCGGCGGGCGGCGGGGCCGCCTCGTTGAAGTAGAAGAACGTGAAGCTGTCCGTGGGGTTGATGGTCGGCCCGATGGTCGGCCCGTTGCTGACCGCGAGCATGACCCGGTTGTTCGTGTTCTCCACGTTGATCGCGGAGACGATCCAGCGCTTCGAGAGACGGTCGTACTCGACGCCCGGGTCGGTCGGCTCGACGCCATTGTCGACCGACTGCCAGAACTCGGAGTCGGTGATGTTCAGGCCTCCGAGGTTCCCCTGCTTGTCGAAGACCTTGATCCGCCCGTTGACCGAGACCAGGATCTGGCTCGGGCCGACCGCGCCCATGGAGTCGGGCGGTATCCAGCCGGACTGATTGAGGTCCGCCCCGAGGAAGCTCGTCGGCCCCGGCGTGACAGCCTGGCTCGGGGTGATCGCTGCCTCCCCCGTGCGCTGCTGAGCGGCGGCTGGGCCCGCCCGCTTCGGCGGCGTTCCCTCTTCCTCCGGCTCCGGCTTCTCGCGAACGTTCTGACCGACCCGTTCCGCCCGGGCCGCCTCGGCTCCGGTCTGCGGCTCTACGGCGCCCGGCTCAGGAGCGGCTACGGTTCGATGGCGCTCCTGGAACCGAGCGCTCGCAAGCTTCGCGAGGCTCACCGTTCGGCCCTTGGCCCCGGTCCAGGGCTTTCCCTTGATGGTCTCGGCGTCCTGCCGATTGGCGCCTCCGCATCCGCTTGCGGCCAGGGCCACCACTGCAAGGACGAAGAGCACCGCAGCGCTGACGCGACGCTTCATCGGGAGCCGAGTGTAGGTGTCGCGCAGGCCATCAGCGCCCGGCTGGTGGATGTGGACGAATCTTCTTCCGCTTCCGAATCTTCTTCAGCTTCACGTTGATCGCCTGGGTCGACGGCTCGCCTGCCGTCGGGAAGTAGGTGACGAGCAGCGGCACCACGAGCCGTCCCTTGCGCTTCAGCCTGTGCCTGGCCTTGCCCGCCGCCACCACCGTGAAGCTGACCCGCCCCGCCACGCCCAGGTTCTTCGGCGGCCGCTTCTTCATTCTCTTCCCGGCGATGGCGACGGCGCCGGGGTTGGACGTGGTCGCGGTGATCGTCGCGATGCCCCTCTTGCGATCGCGCGTGATGCCGCTCAAGGTGAAGCTGTTGTCGGGCACCAGCTCGGCCGACAGGTTGAGCCGCGCGTCGTTCTCCGGCGCGAAGACCCCGGAGTCGCCGTCGGCGAGATCGCCCGTGCGGGTGATGACGTTGTCGCCCAGCTCTGTGAACGTGCACGAGTTGGGCGGGCCGCTCTCGTGGTAGCCGAGCATGTCGCCGGGCTGGACGGGCACGCTGACCGGCACCGTGTTGAGGCCGCTCGAGAGGACGTGCGGCGACGTATGGGCGACGACCTGGAAGGCATCGGGATCGGTGGTCCGGCGAAAGACCTTGAGCACGTAGACGGCGCCGGCCCCGGAGGAGCTGGTGGACCAGGAGGTGATCGTCCCCGCCTCCCTCGCCACGTAGAGGTTCCCCCCGCTGGTGACGCTCGGCTGCAGGTAGTCGATGCCGGACGTCGTGCAGCTCGGTGTGGGCCTCCCGGAGGGAAGCTGACCGATGGTGAGCGACGCGTCCGCGGTAGGCGCCGAGAGAACGGCGGCGAGGCATGAGACGCAGAACGCGGCCATGCGCAGCCAGGCGCAGCTTCGGTTGAGGCAGCCCTTCATGCGATTCCGACCCTCCCCGGTCTGGAGCCAGGGTAGCCCACCGATGCGCATCCGCATCGACCGCGGCGCCTATTTCACCGCGGCGATCGCCGCCTGGACCTGCGCGAGCGAGGGCGACCGGGTCAACTGGCGGCTGCCGTTGGGCCCCCCCACGACCACCGCCGGCCCGACGGGAAGCCTGCGGTCCGCGGTGAGCTTCTCGTCGGCCTGCAGCGTCGAGGTGATGTCGCCGTCGTTCATGTCGCGCTGCCACTGCTCGACGTTGAAGCTGGAGATCCCCACCCCGCGGGCGATGTTGTTGAGGAACTCCTGATCGGCGCCGTGCTTCGCGGCCTCATCCTGATTCGCGAAGAAGAGCTCCGCGAACTGCCACTCATAGTCCTGCTTGGCGGCCGCGGCGGCGCCGTAGGCGCCGAGGAAGAAGCCGGATTCGGTCATCGGGAAGTTGTGGTAGATGAGCTGGAGGTCGCCGGCGCGAACGGGGCCGGCGATCAGCGGGACGATCACGTCCCGGTTCCAGTTCGAGCATGGGTCGCACTGGAGGTCGTTGAAGACCTGGATCGTCACCGGCGCATCCGGGGGGCCCAGTCGCGGTCCATCCTGCTGGATCCCTCCGAGGAGGCTCTGCACCTCGGCCGCGCCGGTGATCGTGATGTCTCCGCCGTTCTCGGTCCCGGTGCCGACCGAGATGCTGACGATGGCGAAGCCGAGCACGCCGACGACGAGCGCCAGCGCAAGCAGCCCGACGAGTCGCGGGCGTCTCCGCGGAGCTTCCTCGCTCACCCGGCGACGGCCTTGTAATAGCGCACGGCGAGGCCGGTGAGAAGGGTGCGGAAGCACTCCTCGATCGGCGTCTCGGTCTCAGCCGACCAGCTCTCGAGGCCGCGGCTCTCGATCGCCTCGCTGCGCTCGACCACCTCGTCGACGAGGTCCGGATGCTGGTCGCAGAAATAGGCGCCGATCGAGTAGAGATCGGTCTCCATCAGCGACTGGATGAAGGAATCCGTGGCGGCCGGGCTCATAGCGGCATGGTAGTTACGCTGCGATTGGTGGCAGCACGCGACGAGATCCTCGATTTCTGCGACGAGCTGCTCGCGGTCTCCTCGTTCGAGGACTACGGCCCCAATGGGCTCCAGGTTCCCGGTAAGGAGGTTGTGAGCAGGATCGCGACCGGGGTGACCGCGAACCTCGAGCTCCTCCAGAGGGCCGTCGACTCGGGCGCCGAGCTCGTGCTCACGCACCACGGGCTGCTCTGGGGCTCGGAGATGTCTGCGCTCTCGGCTCCGATGGCCGCCAGGCTCCGCGCTCTGCTCTGCGCCGAGGCGTCGCTGGCGGCCTACCACCTGCCGCTCGACGCGCATCCGGAGATCGGGAACAACGCGCTGCTTCGCGATGCGCTCGGGCTCGAGGCGGACGAGCGCCCCTTCGGCGAGGCAAAGGGGTCGGCGGTCGGAGCGATCGGGCGCGCGGCCGAGCCGATGGACGTCGGCGAGCTCGCTCGCCGGCTGACCGAGGCGGTCGGCAGGGAGCCGCTGGTCTTCGACGCCGGGCCGGCCGAGATCTCGAGCGTCGGCATCGTCACGGGGTCCGGCGGCTTCGCCCTGCACGAGGCCGGGCCTCTCGGCCTCGACGCCCTGGTGACGGGGGAGCCGAGCGAGCCGGTGATGGGAGAGGCGCGCGAATACGGCGTCCATTTCCTGGCCGGCGGGCACTACGACACGGAGACCTTCGGGATCCGCCGGCTCGGGGAGCTCGTCGCCGAGCGCTTCTCCGTCGAGCACGAGTTCATCGACGTCCCGAACCCCGTCTAGCGTCCAAAGATGCCCGCTCTGTGCGGGAAAATGATTGACACGTCGGCCTGAAGCGATATACATGATCGACGGTCGCCACAAATGCCGCGGCCGCGTCAAGGCGTTCACAAGGAGAGGAGTGGCCTATATGTCCGTTCATCTGACGCCCACCGAGCTCGCCGACGAGATGCAGATGAAGCGGCGCGATGTGCTCTCGAAGTGCATCGAGATGAATGTCCCGATCCTCAAAGGTCGGATCGACAAGACCCTGTTCGAATCGTCGCTGCGGGCCTTCCAGGCGCAGACCAAGCAAGTCACCGCCTGATCCGATCTCGATCCCGCCTGGCTGCTCAGCCAGGCGCCTAATACACTCCATTCAATGGAGAGCGCGACGATCGCGGCCGCCGGGTCCGCCTCGGAGTCCAGCACCAACAGCAAGACCTGCGCGGACCTGATGCCGCTCGCTGCCGAGCGTCATGCGGACCTGACCGCGGTGACCTACAAGGACCCCTCGGGCCAGTGGGTCTCCAAGACCTACCGCGAGGTCGGCGAGATCGTCAAGCAGCTCGCCAAGGGCCTGATCGAGCTGGGCATCGAGAAGGGCGACAAGGTCTCGATCCTGGCCAACACCCGTCCGGAGTGGACCTACTTCGACTTCGCGGCTCTCAGCGTCGGCGCCACCGTCGTCCCGATCTACCAGACGAACTCCCCCGAGGAGTGCCAGTACGTCCTGGAGAACTCCGACGCGAAGGCGGTGATCGTCGAGGACGACGAGCAGCTCGCCAAGGTCGACGAGATCCGGGGCAACGTCCCGAAGCTCGAGCAGGTGGTTCGCATGGAGGGCTCAGGGGGCAACGCGATCTCGATGGACGAGCTGATCGAGGCCGGCTCAGGACACTCGGACTCCGAGTGGGAGCAGCGCTGGCGGTCGGTCACGCCGGACGACATCTGCACCTTCATCTACACCTCCGGCACGACCGGCCCGCCCAAGGGCTGCGTCATCTCCCACGGCAACTACCGCTCGATGGTCACAATGGCGCTCGACGAGAGCGTCCTGGACCGCGAGACGACCACCTACCTCTTCCTGCCGCTCGCCCACTCCTTCGCCCTGCTGATCCAGCTCCTGAGCGTCGACCTCGGCGGGAACATCGCCTACTGGGAGCGCGACCCGCTGAAGATCATCCCGAACCTCACCGAGGTGAAGCCGGAGTACTTCCCATCGGTGCCGCGGATCTTCGAGAAGATCTATACGGCCGCGACGGGCGAGATGGAGAAGTCCGGCGGAGTCAAGAAGGCTGTCTTCGACTGGGCGATCGGCGTCGGCAAGAAGGTCCGCGAGCGCGAGCGGGCAGGGAAGCCGATCGGCTGGCTGCTTCAGCGGCAATACGCGATCGCCGACAAGCAGGTGCTATCCAAGATCCGGGCGCTGTTCGGAGGCAAGATCAAGAACTGCGTCACCGGCGCCGCCCCGATCAATCCCGAGATCCTGCGCTTCTTCGACGCCGCCGGCGTCCTCATCCTCGAGGGCTGGGGGATGACCGAGACCTCGACCGCGGCGACCGTCGCGAGGCCCGACGCCTTCAAGTTCGGCAAGGTCGGACGCGCCTTTGCGGGTTGCGAGATCAAGATCGCGGACGACGGCGAGATCCTCGTCCGGGGGCCCAACATCTTCCAGGGCTACTACAAGAACGAAGAGGCCACCAGGGAAACGCTGGAAGATGGCTGGCTGCACACCGGCGACATCGGCGACCTCGACGAGGACGGCTACCTCTCGATCACCGGCCGCAAGAAGGACATCATCATCACCGCGGGGGGCAAGAACATCACCCCGGCGAACCTGGAGGCCGAGATCAAGCAGAACCAGTACGTCTCCCAGTGCGTCGTGATCGGCGACCGCCGGCCATACCTGGTCGCGCTGATCACCCTCGACATGGAGGAGTGCACCAAGCTCTGCGAGGAGAAGGGCTGGCCCGCCGATCCCGCCGAGCTCCGGCGAAACGACGAGATGCGGGCGATCATCCAGGCGCATCTCGACAAGGTCAACGAGAAGGTCGCCCGGGTCGAGCAGGTGAAGAAGTTCGAGATCCTGCCCCACGACCTCTCCCAGGAGACCGGCGAGCTGACGCCCACGATGAAGGTGAAGCGGAACGTGGTCGCCGACAAGTTCGAGCAGAACGTCGACGAGCTCTACACCTGACCCCTGGGGTCAGGTCTTGCATAACGACATGTGGGATTGCAAGACCTGACCCCGAAGTTCCTCGTCGCCCCGGATTCGTTCAAGGGGACGCTGAGCGCTCGACAGGTCGCCGAGGCGATCGGCCATGGCATCGAGCGCGCGGGTGCCCGGGCCGACCTCTGCCCGGCCGCCGACGGCGGCGAGGGCACGGCCGCCGTGCTCCGCGACGCGATGGGCGGGGAGCTGCGCAGCGCGCCGGTGCACGATCCGCTGGGGCGCCCGATCGAGGCCGAGTACGCGCTGGTCCGGGACGGCTCCACGGCGATCGTCGAGGCCGCGGCCGCCTCGGGGCTCGATCTGGTCGCCGAGGACGAGCGAGACCCGGAGACGACGAGCAGCTCCGGCACCGGCGAGCTGATCGCCGCCGCCATCGAGGCGGGCGCCCGGCGGATTCTTGTCGCCGCGGGCGGCACCGCAACCATGGACGGTGGGCGGGGGGCGATCGATGCCCTCGAGGGGGCGGGTGGGGTGAGAGACGCGGCGCTCGAGGTCCTCTGCGACACCTCGGTGCCCTTCGAGCGGGCCGCCGAGGTCTTCGCCGCGCAGAAGGGAGCCTCCATGGAGCAGCTCGCCGGGCTCACCTCGCGGCTCGTCGCCCTGGCGGGAGCGTTTCCGCGAGACCCGCGCGGCAGGGCGATGAGCGGGGCGGCGGGAGGCCTCTCGGGCGGGCTCTGGGCGGCCTTCGGCGCCCACCTCACGCCGGGAGCCGCGTTTGTGCTCGGAGTGCTCCGCTTCGATGGCCGGCTGGAGCAAGCCGACGCCGTGATCACCGGCGAGGGCCGCCTGGACCCGCCGAGCCGGGAGGGCAAGCTCACCGGCGAGATCGCCCGCCGCTGCCGGGCTGCGCGGGTTCCGGTTCACGCCATCGTCGGGCAGGTCGCGATGGCGGACGAGGAGCTATCCGCACTCGGACTCGCCTCCGTCGCGGAGGCCGGGACACCCGCGGAGCTCGAGTCGGCGGCGGAGCTGGTCGCGGCGGCCGGGAGGAGCTGAGCTAGCGGATCAGGGGCCGGTCCAGCCGGCCGCGTAGCACGGGTCGACCCCGCAGGGATCGATGATCTGGCCGCCCGGCTGCAGGAACTCGGCGATCTGGTGACGGATGTCGGGCGAGGTGCGGATCACGGTGTCGTGCGGATCCACGCCGAAGGAGTCATCGGGGGCCGTGTTGCTGATCGGCGCGGGATCCGTGCCGAGGGTCCCGCCGCTCCGCTTGGGACCGATGTCCCAGACGAACATCCCGTTGCCGTCGGCTGCCCCGCCCGAGAGGTCCCCCAGCTTCGGGATGTCCGGGAAGAAGTTGACGAACCCGGGGGTCCGGCCGGGATCGAGCGTCGGATAGCGCAGCGGCGCGCCGATCGTCCTCGCCTCCACCTCGGTGGTGACGTTGGAGACCTGATGGTCTCCGTATGCCATCTCGAGCAGCACCTTGTGCGCCGGGGTGCCGGGCAGGGGATTGCCGGTCATGTGGTTGGCGTAGCCGTTCGGTTCACCGCGGTCCCACATCATCTGGATCAGCGCCAGCAGCAGCGGGCGCTCGGACTCGTTCGGATATGACGGATAGAGAATCGATGCGTAGTCCGAGAAGTCGACGCTGCGGGTGAGCAGAGTCGAGTAGTTCATCCCGGGCACGTAGAGCACGGTCCGGGTGATGTCGGGCTCCACGGCCGTCAGCGCTCCGCCCGCGATTCCGCCCTGGCTGTTGCCGTAGTAGTAGACGCCCTGACTGTGGTCGATCACCGACTGACCGCCGAACTGGAACGCGGGGTCGTTCGAGAACCCGTCGGGGCGCATCAGCAGCCGGTCCAGGTAGATGAAGTTGAGGAATCCCTGCTGCAGACCGTCGGGAAGCGCCTGGAACTTCGACAGGTCCTGAAGCGCTGTGATGGCCGTACCGATGTCGTTCTCCATCATGCCCGTGAAGTCCGTGGCGCAGGTGAGCACGCCCTCGGTGTTGCCGAGCTGGCGCACGTTCGCGGTGTGGACCTCCGTGTAGTCGCCGAACAGGCCGTGGCCGTACATCGAGGGCCTCACCGGATGGTCGAGGTCGAACACGCCGGGGGAGGTCTCGGTGACGGCGGACCTCGGGATGTTGCATGTGAAGCGCGCGGTCATCGTGTTCGAAGGCGTCTGCTGCGGAAGGCCGTCGGGGCCGAGGTTGAAGTGCCCACCCGGCGCGCATCCGGGTGTGCTGAGGAAGCAGGGGACCTGGTAGGTCCCGGTGACCTCTCGGATGTTCTCGACTCCATTCCCCGTCGCGGTCGGGAAGTCCGTCGTATCGGTGACGGTGAACGCGGGCGCAGAGCCCTGCATGGTGCCGTCGCCCGGCGTGTTGTCCCCCAGGTCCGCGAGCCCCCGATCCCGGATCGAGAGCATCCGCTGGGTGATGTTCGGCGTGCTGGCGACGGTGAAGTCCCAGGCGTCGTAGAGGTTGCCCTTCGCGATCCCGGCCTGCTGCAGCTTGGAGAGGATCTCGTCGAAGCGACCGCGCCGGCTCTCGATGCTCGGCACATCCGTCTTCACCCCGTCGCGGTAGAGGGCGAAGCCCGGAGGAGCGGGAATGACGTTCCCCGACGCGTCCTTCAGGTCGCGCATCGCGACGATGTAGCGGTGCCCCTCCAGGAGGTTGCGCCCGGGGCGGATGATCAGATCGGTGCTCCCGGGGCTCGTGGCGTTGGCGTCGAGCTCCGACCAGATCAGCTGGCGGGCGCCGGTCGAGGCGTCGATCAGGACGATCGGCTGGTTCGGGTCGAACGCCCGGTCCATGTCCGTAAGCGGCACCGCACCGGTCTTCTGGAAGGCGGTCGGATTGTCGAGACCCGGGACCCTGGTGACGATGCTCTCGCCGGGGCTGAAGCCGTCGCTGTTGTTGATGTCGGCGGGATTGACGTGGACGCCGCTCTTGTTGGCCGGAGTCGAGTCGCCGCTGAGGTTGACCCTGATGCCGGTGGAGGTGCTCGGGTCGGAGACCGTGTAGTGGTCGCTCGGGAACGGGAAGAGGCAGTTGGTACCCGGGCTGGCGATGATCTCGCAGCGATCCGCACGCGCCAGGGCGGCACACTGCGGCACCGACTGCGACAGCGTGGCGTGGCCCTTCGGGGACTTCCCCTTCTTCTTGTGCTTGCCGCGGTGCTTCTTCTTGTGCTTGCCGCGGTGCTTGCCCGGCACTTTGGCGGTCAGGAGCAGGCTGCTCGCGCCGCAGGCGTGGAGCACGTCGTTCCCGGCGGCGCTCAGCGGCAGCGAGATCTTCTTCTTCTTGCCCCCGCGCACGCGGATGCGCCGTGGATCGGTCAGAGCGGGCCCGCCGCCGAAGCCTCGGACGGCGAGGACGAGCTTGCGCTTCTTCGGCGAGCGTACGACCACCCTCACCTTGCCCGAGGAGAGCAGCGTCTGGTCGCTCTGGGACTTGCCCTGGAACTTGAGGCTGAGCTTCTTACCGTGGTGGTGCTTGGCGATCGCGCCGGACGGCAGAGCCAGCAGAGCGACGATGATCCCGCCGGCGAGCAGGGCTAGTGCGGCACCGAGCGCGCCCCGATCGATCCCTCGTCCCTCGGTCAATCAGGTTCCTCTCCATCCTCTGCCCCCTGGTGCTGGCCGGAACCTATCAGGGCGAGACGTGGGGCGGCAAGGTCGCGCTAGCGTCCCGCCGATGAGCGAGACGAGAGGTATCGCGGTGGTCACCGGCGCAAGCAGCGGCATCGGCGCGGCGACCGTGCGGTCCCTCGCCGCCGCGGGCTTCGAGGTCGTCGCTGGCGCCCGGCGCATGGAGCGGTGCGAGGAGGTCGCCCGCGAGGTCGGCGGCCGCGCCCTGCCCCTCGACGTGACCGACCCCGTCTCGGTCGCGGCTCTCGCCGAGGCGGTGCCCGACGCATCGCTGCTCGTCAACAACGCCGGCGGCGCGCTCGGGCTCGAGCCCGTCGCCGATGCCGACGAGGAGAACTGGCGCCAGATGTACGAGACGAACGTGCTGGGCGTGATGCGCGTGACCAGGGCCCTCCTTCCCGCGCTGGAGCGAAGCGGCGACGGACACGTCGTCGTGGTCGGCTCGGTGGCGGGGGTTGAGGTCTACCCGGGCGGGGCCGGCTACACGGCGGCCAAGCACGCCGCAAACGCGGTCACCCGCACGCTCCGGCTCGAGCTGCTCGGCAAGCAAATCCGCGTCAGCGAGGTGGCTCCGGGGATGGTCGAGACGGAGTTCTCCCTGGTGCGATTCGAGGGCGACCGCGAGAGGGCCGACAAGGTATACGAGGGCACGAGGCCGCTGAGCGCCGCCGATGTCGCCGACGCGATCGCCTACGTCGTCACTCGCCAGCCGCATGTCGACATCGACTATCTATCGATCAAGCCCACGGACCAGGCGACGGCCCGCGACGTGCACCGGCGCTAGCTACTTGCTCGAATCCACCTCCTCGGCTTCGCCGGACTGGCGGAGCAGGGCGCCGGTGGTCTGCTCGAGCACCCGGCGCCAGCCGGTGATGCCCTTCTCCTCCTCGTCGACTGTGTCGATGACGCGCTGCACCCGCCGCCCCGAGATCTCGATGCCGTGGCGCGCGGCGATCTCCTTGTAGCGCTGGTAGTCGCGCGCCAGCTTGACGGTGACGGACTCGAAGCCGTGCTTGGCGATCTGGAGGCGCGACGAGTAATCGAGGATCGACGTTCCGAACATCAGCTCGTCGTCGAACTCGGGCTCGATCAGGATGATGTCGACGTCCGGGAAGCGCTCGTGCCAGGACTGAACCGCGAGGTGCAGGCGGGCGTGAGCCATCAGCCGGAACGCCTGGTTGCCGATCGCGGGCATGCCCATGTCGGAGACTCGGCGGACCCGGGATCCGAAAGCGGTCGGGATCCGGGTCTCGAAGTCGTTCACGTACGGGACCAACGGGTTGACCACGACGATGAACTTGGCGCCGGCTTCAACGGCGACGTCGACGTTAGTGGTCGAGACGATCCCTCCGTCGACCAGCTGCCGGCCCCGGAGCTCGTAGGGCTCGTAGACGATCGGCAGCGCCCCGGAGGCGGCCACGGCACGGGAGATCGGGACGTTGTCCCACTCCCCCTCGCCGAAGACGATCCGCTCGCAGGTGTCGAGGTCGGTCGCGGTGATGCGGAGCTCGGACTCGAGCTCACGGAAGTCGTTGGTGCGGTCCGGGTCGGAGAGCACGTTGCGGATGTACCGCTCGATCCCGCGGTTGTGGTAAGCGCCGGTCGGCAGGCCCTCGGCGAGGCCCATGACGACGTCGACCATCGAGATCTCGCCGATGTTCCCGGCCAGCCGGCGGGCGGTCGCGGCGATCCTCAGCGGCAGGACCGCGAGCCGGGTCGCGAAACCCTTGTAGTTCGGGCGGAGCAGGGTTCGCAGCGACGCGTTCTCGATCGGCGACGGGAGGGCCTTGTCGAGGACACGGAACATCTGCTCGGGAGTGACGCCGTTGGCGACCATGCTCGCGACGAACGCGCCGGCGCTGGTGCCGACGTAGATGTCGAAGTCGTTGACGGTCCGGTTGACCGCGAGCAGGTCGAACGCGCGGAGAGCACCCATCTCGTAGACGCCGCCGGTGAACCCACCGCCGCCTAGGACCAAGGCAGTCTTGTCGCCCCGACCGCGTCGCCTCCTCCCCCTGCTGCTGGTGCTGCGCGGCTTGCCGTCGGGGTCGTCGAACTGGACGACTTTGCCCATGCGAGAGGGGATTATGGCAGCGGCCACCAGGCCGCTGCACTTTGGAGCGAAGGGCGAAGCCCGAAGCGACTTATGTCGGGCGGCCGCTTGTGGCCGCGATTGATCGCGAAGTCGTCCTGCGCAACCTCGATCCTCGGCAATTGTTCGGATGAGTATGTCCATTCACAAAGGGGCGATTGCGATTGCGCTGCTCGCGGCGGCGCTGGCCGTCCCTGCGTCGAGCGCCGAGGCGCGCCCGCATGGGCCCGACAGGGCCTTCCGGACCCCGGTCGCCCATGGCGCGGCGGCGGCGCACACCGCCGTCTCGCGCTCCAAGCTCGCCAGGGGGCTCCGCAGGCTCTTCCGCAAGGCCGGGAAGAGCGGAGCCTTCGTCTTCGACCCGAGCGCCCACCGCGTCCTCTTCTCCCGCAAGGGCGGGCGGGTGCGCATCCTGGCCTCGAACTCGAAGCTCTTCACCACCTCGACGGCGCTATCCCGCTTCCTCCCCGACGCGCGCCTGTACACCACCGCCTGGTCGACGGACGACATCGGGGACGGCGTCAGCCAGGGCCTCTACCTGCGCGGAGGCGGCGACCCGACGCTGAGCGCAACCGGCCTGACGAAGCTCGCCGACCGGGTCCGGGCCGCCGGCGTGGTCAGGGTCCAGGGCCCGCTGCGCTACGACGACTCGTTCCTCGACCACGTGACCGGCATTCCCGAGCATGGAATCAGCCTCGAGAGCGTCGGCACCCTCTCCGGCCTCGAGGTCGACAACGGCTCATCTCGCGACCCGGCCAGGAGCGCCGCACTGCAATTCAAGGACGCGCTGCGGAAGGACGGGATCTCGATCTCAAACAGCGTGATCCCCGCGACCGTCCCGCAGGGCGCCTCCCAGATCGCCGACTACGGCTCCGACACGATGGCCGGCCTCGTCCAGGACACCAACGTGCCGTCCAACAACTTCTACGCCGAGATGCTGCTCAAGGACCTCGGCGCGCAGTTCGGAGGCAGTGGATCGACGCCCGCCGGCATCGGCGTCGTGCGGCGCTTCGCATCCCAGGCGCGCGCTCGGTTCAAGGGCGAGAACGGATCCGGGCTGACCCGGCGCAACAAGGCCTCGCCGGCGTCGGTCGTGAAGCTGCTCGACTCGATGATCGAGGTCGACCAGAAGCAGTCACCCGAGGAACAGCTCGCGCAGGAGCGACTGCGGGATGCCTGGATCGATTCACTCGCCGTTGCCGGCCGCACCGGCACGGTCGCCCACCGGATGCGCGGGACGGCCGCGGCGGGTAGATGCCACCTGAAGACGGGAACCCTCAACCGTGTCAGCGCGCTGTCTGGCTACTGCTTCCGCGGCGGAGATGACGCCGACCACGCGGTGATCTTCTCGCTGCTGATGAACAAGGTCGACGTGAACCGCGCCCACGTGATCCAGGACCGCATGGCGGCCCTGATCGCACGGTACTCGCGCTAGACGCGGCCGCGCGGCGGCGTGCTCTTGCCGGGCGCGCCGTCCTCACCCACCAGCTCCCGCAGGCCCTCCTCATCGACGACCTCCGTCCCGAGCTCCTCGGCCTTGGCCATCTTCGAGCCGGGGCTGTCGCCGGCGACCACGAAATCCGTCTTCTTGGAGACCGAGTTGACCACCTTGCCGCCGGCCAGGCGGATCAGGCGGGTGGCCTGCTCGCGGCTCAGGTTCGGGAGCGTGCCGGTGAGCACCAGCGTCTTGCCGTCGAGCGGCCCACCCTGCCTGCGGCGCTCCGAGGGATCGAGCTCCATCCGTAGTCCCGCTTTGCCCAGCCGCTCGATCAGCTTTCGCGTTCGCTCCTCGGAGAGCTCCTCGTAGATCTGCTCCGCCAGGACGGGGCCGATCCCCTCGGCCTCGACGATCTCCTCCGGCTGGGCCTCCAGCAGGGCGTCCATCGTGCCGAAGTGCTCGGCCAGGGACTCGGCGTTGACGAACCCGATCCCCGGGATGCCGAGCGCGTAGAGCACCCGGGAGAAGGGCATATTCTTCGCCCCCTCGATCTCCTCGATCAGGTTCTCCGCCGAGATCCGGCCGAAGCCGTCGAGCTCCGCGATCCGCTCGGCCGTCAGGTCGAAGATGTCGGCGGCGTCGGAGATCACGCCCTCCTGCAGGAAGCGGGATGCGTTCTTCTCGCCCAGCCCCTCGATCTCGAGGGCGCCGCGGAAGTGCTTGACGTGCTGGAACTGCTGACCCGGGCACCCGGTGCGGTTGGGACAGATGGTGAATACGCCGTCGTCCGGCTTGACGGTCGGGGTGCCGCAGAGGGGGCACACCTTCGGCGGCTTTGGACGGCGCGCGCCCCTCTTGCGCCGCTGGATGATGGGCGAGACGACCTGCGGGATCACGTCGCCCGCCCGCATCACCACGACCTCGTCGCCCTCGCGCACGTCCTTGCGCTCGAGGTCCTCCTCGTTGTGCAGGGTCGCCGTGCTCACCGTGACGCCGCTGACGTGGACCGGCTCGAGCATCGCGAACGGCAGCAGGTGCCCGGTGCGCCCGACGTTCCAGACGATCTTGTTGAGCTTGGTGGTCGCCGTCGTCGGCGGGAACTTCCAGGCGACCGCCCAGCGCGGCTCGCGGCCGGCAACGCCGAGCTCGCGCTGCAGGCCGCGATCGTCGACCTTGACGACGACGCCGTCGATCTCGTAGTCGAGCGCGTCGCGCCTCCCCTCCCACCAGCGGCAGCGCTCGGCGACCTCGTCGACGCCGTGCAGGATCGAGATGTCGTCGTTCACCTTGAATCCCCGCTCGCGGAGCCACTCCAGTGACTCCGAGTGAGCCTCGGGCTCGCCTTCCAATCCAGTCTTTGGAGGCGCAGTCCCTCGTCCGATACCCCATACGAGGCCGTAGCACCAGATCGAGAGCGGCCTGGTGGCGGTGATCGAGGAATCGAGCTGGCGGAGCGAGCCGGCCGCGGCGTTGCGCGGGTTGGCGAAGGTCGCTTCCCCGTCCTGGGCGCGCCGCTCGTTCACCTTGGTGAAGCCCGCGATCGGAAGGTAGATCTCGCCACGGACCTCGACCAGCTCGGGGGCGTCCTCGATGCTCAGCGGGATCGCCTTGATCGTCCGCAGGTTCTGGGTGACCTCCTCGCCGATCCGGCCGTCTCCCCGCGTCGCCCCCCGGGTGAAGACGCCGTTCTCGTAGGTCAGGGAGATCGCCAGCCCGTCGACCTTCGGCTCGGTGACGTAGCGGATCTCACGCCCGGAGATATCGAGGCGCTCGAGCCGGCGCTCGACCCGCTTCGCCCACGCGCGGAGCTCGTCCTCGTTGCGGGCGTTCGCCAGGGAGAGCATCGGCTCGTTGTGCTCGACCTGGTTGAACTTGCCGAGCGGCTTCCCGCCGACCCGCTGCGTCGGGGAATCCGGGGTGACCAGCCCGGGATTCGCCTCCTCGATCTCCCGCAGCTCACGGAGGAGATCGTCGTACTCGGGATCCGAGATCACCGGATCGTCGAGCACGTAGTAGCGGTGATCGTGCTCGGCGATCTCCCGCCGGAGCTCCGCGGCCCGCTTCTTTGCCCCCTTTGCCGCGCTCACCGCGGTGAGGAAGCCTCTCCGGCCGCATCGTTCGGGGTGGTGCGCGACTCCGCCTGGTCGAGCATCCCCGGGAAGTCCCAGTCCCGCAGGCGATCGAGGCTCGGGCGATCGGTGAGATCGAAGTGGACCGGGGTGACCGAGATCCGCTCGGCGGCGATCGCCGAGAGGTCGGAGCCGGGCTCGTCCTCGAAGGACGGCTCGAAGCCGTAGATCTGGTACCGGTGCCTGCGGGTCTCGGGATCCTTGTCCACCAGCTTCATCTCGTCGTTGTAGAGGCGCTTGCCGAGATGGGTCACCTCGATGCCACTCGGGGCTCCGGCAGGGCAGTTCACGTTCAGCAGGGTGTCCGCGGGCAGAGGATCCTCGGCCACGCGCATGACGAGCTCGGCGGTGAACGCCGCCGCCACCGAGAAATCGAACTCGCGGCCCCAGCGGAAGTCCATCTCGCGCGCGGCCGACTGCTGCGAGATCGCGATCGCCGGGATGCCGAGCACGATCCCCTCGAGCGCGGCCGCCACGGTGCCCGAGTAGGTGATGTCGTCGCCGAGATTGGAGCCGTGGTTGATCCCCGAGACGATCAGCTCGGGCCGCTCGCCGACCAGCCCGAGCTCGGCGAACCGCACGCAATCGACGGGTGTTCCGTCGGTCGCGTAACCGCTGGAGCCGTCATCGAAGCGAATCTCCTCGACCCAGAGGGGCGAGCGCGTCGTGATGCTCCGGGCCGTCGCGCTGCGGTTGGAGTCCGGCGCGATCACATGCACCTCGAGCTCGGGGATCTTCCGTAGCTCCCTGCGCAGGGCGTTGAGCCCCGTCGCCTGGATCCCGTCGTCGTTGGTGATCAGGACGCGCATCCGATCACCGATTCTAGGTTGACCCGGTGCTGGTGCTACGCCTGAGACTCAGCCGGCTCGGCGGCCTGATCGGGCCCCCGGCGCCAGCCGCGCAGCGAATCGCGCAGGTAGATCCAGGCGAGGATGCACCCGTAGAGCACGGCGGCGATCGGAGCCGCCACCTCCAGCAGCTCGCTGCCGCTCGCCTCGCTGAACTCGTGGATGCCTCCGTAGACGAGGTAGGCGGCGAAGGCGATCACCAGCACGCTGGTGGCGGTGAAGAACTTGCTCAGGTCGAGCTTCAGGGCACCGCGGTAGAAAGCGACGCCCAACCCGATGGCCACCACCAGGCCGAGGACCCCGCCGGCGACGGCGAGCACCGGCCCGGAGCTCTCGGTCGAGGCGAACAGGAAAAGCGCGGTCTCCAGTCCCTCGCGCGCGACGGCGATGAACGCCACGGTCGCCAGACCAACCGTCCCGCCGGCGCGGAGCGATTCGCTGACCTGCTCGCGCAGGTGGGATCCGATCGTCGCGGCCTGCTTTCGCATCCAGAAGGCCATCCAGGTGACCAGGGCGGCCGCGAAGATCATCGTGGTCCCCTCGTAGACCTTCTCGCTGGTCCCCTGGAGCTCGCCGACGGAGAGAAAGAGGGTCGCCCCGACGGCAACGCTGGTGAGCACCGCCGCGGCGACGCCCCACCAAACGGCCGTCGCCTGCCGGAGCTGGCCGGTCTTGGCGAGGTAGGCGAGGATCAGGCCGACGATCAGCGCCGCCTCGAAACCCTCTCTCAATGTGATCACGAATGTGCCCAAAGCGTGGTTCGGCCACGAACGCTTAATCCCGACCGAATTGGTCAGGCTATCAGGTTAGGGAAGCCTAACTGGGGTAGCTCACGCTCGCCAGGTGGAGGCCATGGGCCCGGGCCGTGTCGCCGGCCCGCTCCCGGGGCGCCCCCTCGAGCAGTGATTCGAAGTCCTCGAAGGAGCGCCGTCCGCCGGCCACCTCGAGCATGGTGCCCACGAGCACCCGCACCATGCTCCGCATGAAGGCGTCGGCCTCGATCCAGAGCTCGAGGATGGTGCCCGACCCCAGAACCGCGGGCTTCTCGTGCCATTCGGCGCGGAAGATGTCCCGCTCGAAGCGCACGTGCTCGGTCTGGGTGGGGGTGAAGGCGGTGAAATCGTGCGTACCGCGCAGGGCGTCGCCACAGCGCGCGAGGACGGCACGATCCACCCGGTGCGGCCAGTACAGCGACACCCCGGTCTCGAATGGGTTGGGGGTCCGCTCCGCCAGCACCCGGTAGCAGTAGGTGCGTGAGCGGGCACCGCGCCGAGCGTCGAAGTCGTCGGCCGCCCGCTCCGCGCTGTGTACGGCCAGGTCGGGGCCTGTCATCGAATTGAGGGCGCGGGTGAGCTCGGCGGGCGGGTCGCCCTCGATCGCGAAGCTCGCCACCTGCCCCCACGCGTGCACGCCGGCGTCGGTCCGCCCCGCGACCGTGAGCCGGGCGGGCGTGCCCAGAACCCGCCCCAGCGCCTCCTCCAGCTCGCCCTGGACGGTCCTGATGCCCGGCTGCGCCGCCCAGCCGGAGAAGCCCGCGCCGTGGTAGGCGAGATTCATGCACACAACGGTCATCGGTGCGCGACACTACTCAGCATGCCTTTGCCCGGCTCGGACGAACCAGCGTCGATCTCGCACGAGGAGGCGCGCCAGGAGCTGTTCGGCCACGGCCCCAGCAGGGCCGGCCTCGCCGTCTACGAGATCATCGTCCTCATCATGGGCATGGTGGGCGCCGCGGTCGCCTTCGATCAGATCGACAACTGGTCGCAGTGGGTGGTGCTCGCGGCGATCATCGGAACGGTGATCGGCTTCATGATCGCCGTCAGCCCCAACCGCCGCGGCGGCTAGCCATCTCTGTGAGGGCACTCACTGCCAACCGCCAGACATGCGCGTAAGGTCTCCTGAGACCAGCGTCGAATAGGGAGAGGACATGGCAAACACCGACATCACCCAGCGCTCCCAGTACGAGCGCAGCGACCTGCTTGCCGGCGGAGAGGGGATTCGCCGAGGCTCCGAGAAGGGCGCGGCGATCTACAGCGTCATCGCCCTGATCGTCGGCGTCGCGCTCGCGGTCGTGGCGTTGTCCACCATCGAGAGCTGGGCCCAGTGGGTCGTGCTCGGGGTGATCGTGCTCTTCACGGTCGCCCTGATGGTGGCGCTCGGACCGAACCGGAAGGGCTCCGGCTCGAGGTTCAAGACCGGTCGTTAGCGGCCACCAGGCCGCTCACTTCAGGAGCGGAGGGCGAAGCCCGTAGCGACTTGTGATGGGCGGCCGCCTGTGGCCGCGATCTTATGGCGATGCCGGGTCAAACCAGCTCTAGGAACACCATCTCGGCCGAGTCGCTCCGGCGCGGGCCGAGCTTGACGATCCGCGTGTAGCCGCCCGGGCGCTCCTGGTACCGGGGGGCGATCTCGGTGAACAGCTTGTGGACCGCGAACTTGTCGTTGTGCAGCTCCGAGAGCGCCTGCCGGCGCGCGTGCAGGTCGCCCCGCTTGGCGAGCGTGATCAGCTTCTCGAACTCCGGCTTCAGAGCCTTCGCCTTCGGCTGCGTCGTCCGGATGCGCTCATGCTCGATCAGCTGCTTCGACATCGTCCGAAGCATCGAGTCCCGGTGAGCCGCATCGCGGCTCAGCTTCGCTCTCTTTCGCTGGTGCCTCATCGCCGTCGCTCCGGCCCGGAACTCTAGTTGCCCTAGTCCGCTCGCAGCGAGAGGCCGCGTGCGCGCAGGGTCTCCTGGACTTCCTCGATCGACTTGCGACCGAAGTTGGGGATCGCGTTGAGCTCCGACTCCGACTTCCGCACGAGCTCGCCGACGGTCTGGATACCGGCGCGCTTCAGGCAGTTGTAGGAGCGGACCCCGAGCTCGAGCTCCTCGATCAGGATCTCGTCGAGCCCGTCCGCGCCGGGAACGGGCGCGGACTCGCCGCCGCCTCCACCGTCGCTCGCGGCGATCGCGCCCTCGCCCCGCAGCTCATCGACGCGGTCGGCGGTGGTGAAGATCGCCAGGCTCTTGATCAGGATCTCAGCGGCCTCGCGAAGCGCGGCGCCCGGCTCGATCGAGCCGTCGGTCTCGACCTCGAGCGTGAGCTTGTCGAAGTCGGTGCGCTGCCCGACTCGGGCTGAGTCGACCGAGTACGCGGCGCGGCGGATCGGCGAGAAGATCGCGTCGATCGGGATCACGCCGATGGGCTTGTCGTCGGACTTGTTCTCGTCGGCCGGGGAGTAGCCGCGGCCGCGACCGATCGTCAGGTACATCTCGAGCTTGGTCTTCTTCTCGAGGGTGGCGATCGGCGCCTCCGGGTTGAGGATCTCGACGCCCGCGGGCAGGTCGATGTCCTTGGCCTTGACCTCACCGGGGCCGGTGGCGACCAGCGGGGTCTCCACCTCATCCGCGTCGGTGTGCATCCGGACGACGATGTCCTTGAGGTTCAGGACGAGGTCGGTGACGTCCTCCTTCAACCCGGGGATGGTCGAGAACTCGTGCGCCACTCCCTCGATGCGAACGCTGGTGATCGCGGCGCCGCCCAGCGAGGAGAGCAGCACGCGGCGCAGGCTGTTGCCGAAGGTGTAGCCGAAGCCCTTGTCGAGCGGCTCGATCGTGAAGATGCCCTTGTTCGACTCGGCATCCTCGCCCGCGATCTTGGGCACTTGGAAATCTGGCAGGGTGGTCATTGCTTCCATCAGGTATCTACTTCCTTCTCTGGGGGGTTACTTCGAGTACAGCTCGACGATGAGCTGTTCCTCGACGGGGGCTGAGATCTCGCTTCTCTCAGGCAGTCTCAGCACCTTGGCGTTGAGCGAGTCGTGGTCGGCCTGCAGCCAGGCCGGCACTCCGGACGTGAGCTCGGTCGCGTTCCGCACCACGTCGGTGCCAGCGCTGTTGGGCTTGATCGTGATCACGTCGTCCGGCTTCACCTGGTAGCTGGGAATGTCGACCCGGCGGCCGTTCACGGTCCAATGGCCGTGGCTGACGAGCTGACGCGCCTGGCGGCGGGAGGCCGCGAAGCCGAGGCGCACCAGGACGTTGTCCAGGCGGCACTCGAGCAGGCGCAGCAGGTTCTCGCCCGTGACGCCCTCCTGGCGGCTCGCTCGGTCGTAATAGGTCGCGAACTGCTTCTCGAGCACCTGGTAGTAGCGCTTGGCCTTCTGCTTCTCGCGAAGCTGCGCCCGGTACTCGGACTGCCGCATGCGCCCGCGGCCGTGCTCGCCGGGCGGATAGGAGCGGCGCTCGACGCCGCACTTGTCGGTGAAGCAGCGGGACCCCTTGAGGAACAGCTTCTGTCCCTCGCGGCGGCACTGCTTGCACTGCGCTCCGGTGTCGCGGGCCATCAGACGCGCCTCCGCTTGCGGGGGCGGCACCCGTTGTGGGCCTGCGGGGTCACGTCCTTGACCGTCGTCACGTCGAGGCCGGCGGCCTGCAGGGACCGGATCGCGGTCTCCCGGCCGGATCCGGCGCCCTTGGCGTAGACCTCGACCTTCTCGAGGCCGTGCTCCATGCCCTTCTTGGCGGCCGCGTCGGCGGTCACCTGGGCGGCGAACGGAGTCGACTTGCGGGAGCCCTTGAAGCCGGCGCTCCCGGCGGACTCCCACGCGAGCACGTTGCCCTCGGGGTCGGTCAGGGTGACGATGGTGTTGTTGAACGAAGTCTTGATGTGGGCCTGGCCGTAGGTGACGTTCTTGCGGACCTTGCGGCGCGAGCGGCCCTTCTTCGGAGCTGGTGGCATCTAGCGAATTCCTCCGTGGATCACTTGGGCTGCGGAGCCTTCTTGCGGCCCGCAACGCTCATCCGGCGCGGGCCCTTGCGACCGCGCGCGTTGGTCTTGGTGCGCTGGCCGCGAACCGGTAGCCCGCGACGATGGCGGAGCCCCCGGTAGGAGCCGATCTCCTGGAGGCGCTTGACGTTCTGCGAGCGCTCCCGGCGCAGATCGCCCTCGACCTCGTGGTTCTCGACGGCGTCGCGCAGCTTGATGATCTCGTCCTCGGTCAGATCCTTGACCGCGGTGTCGGGATCGACGCCGGTCTCCTTGAGGATCCCGTTGGCCGTCGAGCGGCCGATGCCGAAGACGTAGGTGAGGCCGATCTCCGCACGCTTGTTGAGGGGGAGGTTGACTCCCGCGATTCGCGCCATTGGACCTAGCCCTGCCTCTGCTTGTGGCGCGGATTCGGGCAGATCACGAGCACGGCGCCGCCACGGCGAATCACCTTGCACTTCTCACACATCGGCTTTACAGACGCTCGGACCTTCATTCCCCTTCTCTCAATGGGGTCGTATCGGACTGGGAGTGAGCCCGCGGGCCCCAGGAGTCGGACCTACAGGCGCGAAACGTCGGCCACGCAGAGCGTGAACCGAGCCGTGGAATGGTAGCAGCGTCCGTGCGTGGGCCGTGCCTGAGCCCGAAGAGCGTCGCCTGCCTGGATGCGGGCGATCCTTCGCCCAAGACCGGCTCAGCGCCCGACGCCCGCGCGCCCCATCCGCTGCGTGAGGTCCAGGAACACGAACAGCAGCGGCACCGCGACCCAAAGCTGCGCCACCACGTAGTGGCGAAGCTCCGCGCTGACGTCCACGTCCTGGAGCTCCGCGGCAAGCATGTCCCGCCGAAGAAACGAAACGGCATACAGGGCGAGCGGCAGGTAGTTGAGGCAGACACCGGTCAGCCAGATCCCGAACAGATGCCACCCCGTCCCCCAGCCTCCGGCCACCACCGCGACTCCGACCGCGGTCCCGGCCACCGCCCCCGCAACGAACTCCGTCAGGATCAGCAGGCGCCGCAGAAGGGTGCCCCGGGTGCCATGCATGTCGATGGCGGCAAGGCGGCGTACGTCGACTGCGGGGCTCAGCAAATGGAACCGGGTCAGTCCAGGTGCCAGGGGGTGAGGATGCGAGGGCCGTCGTCGGTGACCGCGATCGTGAACTCGAAGTGGGCGGCCAGCGAGTCGTCCTGGGAGTAGACCGCCCAGCCGTCTGATCCCATCCGGACGTCGGCGCCCCCGGCGTTCACCATCGGCTCGATGGCGAGGACCATGCCGATCTCGAGCTCAGGGCCCTTTCCCGGATCCCCGAAGTTAGGGATCTGCGGGTCCTCATGCATGTCGCGGCCGATGCCGTGGCCGACGAGGGTGCGGATGATTGAGAGGTTGTCGCGCTCGACGCGCCGCTGGACGGCGTGGGAGATGTCTGAGAGATGGTTGCCCCTGACCGCCTGGGCGATGCCCTCGAAGAGCGCATCCTGGGTCGTGGTGAGCAGGGGCTCGGCGCCCTCCGGCTTCTCGCCGATCGCGACCGTGATCGCGGCGTCGGCGACCCAACCCTCATAGGTGACGCCGCAGTCGATCGAGAGGATGTCGCCGCGCCGCAGCTCGTACGGGCCGGGGATGCCGTGGACGACCATCGAGTTCGGGGAGGTGCAGATCGAGCCGGGGAATCCGCGGTACCCCTTGAACGACGGGACCGCGCCCTGCGAGCGGATGAACTTCTCAGCCGCCTCGTCGAGCTCCTTGGTGGTGACGCCGGGCCGCGCCATCGAGCGAAGCATCCGCAGGCAGCGGGCCTGGATCTTGCCCGCCTCGGCCATCGCATCCACCTGCTCGGTGGTCTTGCGGATGATCATGCCGCGATACATCGTTCCGCCCGTCTCACATCCCCTCCTCTTCCTCTCGACGCAGGGTGGCCAGGATCCCGTGGATTCCCTCCTCGACCTCGTCGGGTGAGCGCTCGCCCTGCACGCGGTTGAGGATGCCACGCTGCTCGTAGTAGTCGATCAGCGGCTCGGTCTTCTCGCGGTACTGCGTGAGGCGGTTCTTGATCACCTCGGGCTCGTCGTCGTCGCGGACGATCAGCCTGGCGCCGTCGATGTCGCAGACGCCCTCCTCCTTCGGCGGGTCGAACTCCACGTGGTAGATGTGGCTCGGGTTCTGCTCGCAGGTGCGGCGCCCTCCCAGCCGGCGCACGACCTCGTCCTCCGAGACATCGATCAGAATCGCCGCGGTCATCTCGCGCCGCAGCTCCTTCATCTTGGTGTCGAGCGCCTCGGCCTGCGGAACGGTTCGCGGAAAGCCGTCGAGGATGAAGCCGTCGGCGGCCTCCGGCTGCTGGAGCCGCTCGGCGATCACCCCGATGATCACCTCGTCCGGGACGAGGTCGCCCCGGTCCATGTACTCCTTGGCCTGCTTGCCGATCTCGGTCCCCTCCTTGACCGCGGCGCGCAGGATGTCCCCCGTCGCGTAGTACGGAAGCCGGAAGTCCTCCTGGAGGCGCTCGCTCTGTGTTCCCTTCCCGCTGCCGGGCGGGCCGAGGAGGATGAGGTTCAGCTCGGGCAAGCCACCCACACCACTATTTGAGGAACCCTTCGTAGTTGCGCATCATCAGCTGGGCCTCAAGCTGCTTGACCGTGTCGAGGGCCACGCCGACCACGATCAGGATCGAGGTCCCGCCGAAGAAGAAGTTGGCCGAGGTCTGGCTGATCAGGATCGTCGGCAACGCCGCGACCGCGCCCAGATAGAGGGCGCCGGGGAAGGTGAGCCTGGAGAGGATCCGGTCCAGGTATTCGGCGGTAGGTCGGCCGGGACGGACGCCGGGGATGAACCCGCCGTACTTCTTCAGGTTGTCGGCCTGGTCGACCGGGTTGAAGGTGACCGCTGTGTAGAAGTAGGTGAAGATGATGATGAAGAAGACCTCGCCCACCACGTAGTGCCAGCTGTTCGGGCTGAAGAACGCGGCGAAGTCGAGCGCCGCCGGAGTGTTGATCATCTGCCCGATGGTCGGAGGGAAGGCCATGATCGAGGCGGCGAAGATCACCGGGATCACGCCGGCCATGTTCACGCGCAGCGGTAGGTAGGTCGAGCCGCCCGACGTCATCCGGCGTCCGACCACGCGTTTCGCGTACTGCACCGGAATGCGCCGCTGGCCCTCCTGGACGTAGACGATCGCCACGATCACCGCCAGCGCGATGAAGGGCATCATCACGACGAAGACCTGATCGGGGTTGTTCCACCACTTCGTGATCCCCTCCGGGATCCGCGAGACGATCGACGCGAAGATCATCAGCGAGATGCCGTTGCCGATCCCGCGCTGCGTGATCAGCTCTCCCATCCACATCAGCACGGTGCATCCGGCCGTCAGCGTGACCACGATCAGGAAGACCTTCGGGAAGGTGCGCGCGCCGATGATGTTGCTGTTGCCGGAGGTGAACAGGAAGACGAACCCGAGCGACTGGGCGAAGGCGAGGACCACCGTCAGGTAGCGCGTGTACTGCGTGATCTTCTGCTGCCCGACCTCGCCCTCCTTCTGCAGCCGCTCCAGCGAGGGCACGACGACGGTGAGGAGCTGCAGGATGATCGACGCCGTGATGTAGGGCATGATCCCCAGCGCGAAGAGCGAGAGGCGCGAGAGGCTCCCGCCGGAGAAGAGGTTGAGGAAGCCGAGGATGTTCGAGCCACCGACGCCGTTGACGCCGTCCCGGATCGCCTGCGCGTCGACTCCGGGCGACGGGATGTAGGCACCGAGCCGGTAGAGGGCGAGGATCCCCGCCGTGAAGATCAGCTTCTTGCGGATCTCCTGGACCGTGAAGGCATTGAGGACGGTCTGAAGCATCAGATGATCTGCGCGGTTCCTCCCGCCGCCTCGATCTTCTCCCTGGCCTGAGCGCTGAAGGCGTGGGCCTTGACCGTGAGCTTCTTCGAGATCTCCCCGCGGGCGAGGATCTTGACCGGATCGCGACGCTTGGCCAGGCCGGCCTCGCGCAGCGACTCGGGAGTCACCTCGTCATTCGCCTTGAAGCGGGCATCGAGGTCGGAGAGGTTGACCGGCTGCGTCTTCGTCCGGAACTTCTCGAAGGGCATCGACATCTTCTTGTTCGGGCCGCGGAGCTTGCGCATCCGCATGTGGATCGGGTTCTGCCCGCCCTCGTAGGCCGTCTTGCGCTTGCTGCCCGAGCGGGCGCCGGCGCCCTTGTGCCCTCGGCCGGAGGTCTTGCCGTGGCCGGTGCCGTGGCCGCGCCCCAGTCGCTTGCGGGGGCGGCGCGAGCCGGAAGCGGGCTTCAGGGTGTGGAGACCGACCTGATCCTTGCGCTCGTCAGCCATTCTCGACCTCCACCAGGTGGCTGACGTTGCGGATCATGCCCCGGAGCTGGGGCGTGTCGGCGTGCTTCGCCTCCTTGCCGATCCGGCCGAGCTTGAGCGAGCGCAGGGTGTCGCGCTGGACGCCGGAGGCGCCGTTGGAAGAGCGGACCTGCCTGAGGGCGACGTCGGCCATCTACGAAGCCTCCTGGTTCCCGGCTTCGCCATCGGAAGAACCGTCCTCGACGGCGGCGACCGAGTCAGCAACTGCCTCGGTCTCGCCACCTGCGGGCGGTTCAACCTCCTTGGGCGCTTCCACCTTCGAGGTGCCGTTCCCGACCCCGAGGACCTCGCGCACGGAGATGCCACGGAGCTTCGCGACGTCCTCGGGCCTGCGCAGCATCGACAGGCCGGACATCGTCGCCTTGACCAGGTTGATCGGGTTCTGAGTGCCGATGCTCTTGGTGAGCACGTCGCGGACGCCGCCGAGCTCGAGCACCGCGCGGACGCCGCCGCCCGCGATCACGCCGGTACCGGGGCTGGCCGGGCGCAGGACCACGTGTCCGGCGCCGAAGCGGCCGATCACGCGATGGGTGATGGTCTGGCCGTACTTAGGGACCCGGATCAGGTTCTTGCGTGCGTCCTCGACCGCCTTCTGGATCGCGAGCGGGACCTCGCGGGCCTTGCCGTAGCCGATCCCGACCACGGAGTCCTCGTCGCCCACCGCCACCAGGGCGGTGAACGAGAAGCGCCGGCCGCCCTTGACGACCTTCGCTACGCGGTTGATCTCGATGACCCGCTCCTGCAGGTCGAGACCCTTGGGACTGACACTCTCTACAGCCATTCGACCGCTGAGGGTAGTGGGGTCAGGTCTTGCGTGCCCGGGCGAAACCCGAATGACATTCGCGCTGTTGCATGCAAGACCTGACCCCTGGTGTTCGGGTGCATCAGAAGCTCAGGCCCCCCTCGCGGGCGCCCTCGGCGACCTGTGCGACCCGGCCGTGGAAGCGGTAGCCGCCGCGGTCGAAGACGCAGGTCTCGACGCCGGCGGCCTTGCCGCGCTCGGCCAGCAGCTCCCCGGCGCGCTTGGCCTGCTCCATCGAGCCGAGCTTGCGAAGCTCGTCCTCGGTCCAGGAGACCGACGCCATGGTGCGGCCGGCGTCGTCGTCGATCAGCTGGGCGAATACTCCGCGGTTCGACCGGTACACGGACAGGCGCGGGCGCTCCGCGCTGCCGCGGATCCGGGCACGAACCCTGCGGCGGCGGCGCAGCCTCTGCTGTGGCTTCGTCAGGACAGCCATCAGGCCCTCTTCCCGACCTTGCGGGTGACCTGCTCGCCCGCGTAACGCACGCCCTTGCCCTTGTAGGGCTCGGGGGGCCGCGTCTTGCGGATCCGGGCGGCGGTCTCGCCGACGAGCTGCTTGTCGATGCCTCGCACCACCACTTCGGTGGGCTGCGGGACCTCGAACTCGATGCCCTCGGGCGCCTCGATCGTCACCGGATGGGAGTAGCCGAGCGCCAAGACGAGGCTCCTACCCTGGAGGTTGGCCCGGTAGCCGACGCCCTGGATCTCGAGGCGCCGCTCGAAGCCGTCGGTCACTCCCTCGACCATGTTCGCGATCAGGCTCCTGGTGAGCCCGTGCAACGCGCGGTGCTCGCCACGGTCCGTGGGCCGCGCGACGGTGAGGGTTCCATCGTCGATCGCCACCTTCATGTCGGTGGCGACGTGCTGGTTGAGCTCGCCCTTCGGGCCCTTGACGCTGACAGCGCCGGGCTTGACGTCGATCTCGACGCCCTGGGGGATCTCGATTGGCTTTCTTCCGATTCGGCTCATCAGTAGATCTCACTCACCAGACGTGCGCGACGACCTCTCCCCCGACGCCGCGCTGCCGGGCCTCGTGGCCCGTCATGACGCCGCGCGAGGTCGACATGATCGTGGTGCCCATGCCTCCGAAGACTCGCGGCACCTCCTCCTTGGGAACGTAGCGACGCCGGCCCGGGCGGGAAACCCGGTCCATGCCGCTGATCACCGGATCTCGCTCCTGGGTGTAGCGGAGGCGGACCTTGATCACCTCTCCGACGCGCCCGGGCTCGACCGTGAAGTCGGTGATGTAGCCCTGCTCCTTGAGGATGCGGGTCATCTCCCGCTTCAGCCGCGAAGCGGGGATCTCCACCTCCTCGTGGTCGGCGAGGAGCGCGTTGCGGATTCGGTTCAGATAGTCGGAAATCGGGTCGGTGAGCATCTCGTCTGTCCTCTGTCCTACCAGCTCGACTTGGTCATGCCGGGCACGTAGCCGTTGTGCGCCGCCTCGCGCAGGCAGATCCGGCAGAGGCCGAACTTGCGGAAGTAAGCGCGGGGCCGGCCGCAGCGGCGGCAGCGGTGATACCCGCGGGTCTTGAACTTCGGGTCCCGGCGCTGCCGGACCCGTTGCGATGTCTTTGCCATCAGTCTCCTTGTCCTTCTTCTGAGTCCGGTTGGCTGCCGCCGCCGGCTCCCTCGGTGCCGGGCGCATCCGCGGCCTCCTTGCCGCCCTCGCCCTCGGCGCCGGCCTCCTCGTCGCCCTCCTCGGCCCTGACCGGCTTCTCGTAGGCCTCGGGGTTCTCCTCCTTGAGCTGCTCGAGCGCGGCCGCCTCGGCCTCGGCCCGCTCGCGGGCCTCCTCCTTGCGGCGCTCCTCCTCTTCCTCCTCCTCGACGTCGGCCTGACCGGGACGACCCTCCTGGGAGAAGGGCATCCCGAGGCCGTCGAGAAGCGCGAAGGCCTCCTCGTCGGTCTTGGCGGTGGTGGTGATCGTCACGTCGAGGCCACGGACCTCGTCGATCGAGTCGTAGTCGATCTCGGGAAAGATGATCTGCTCGCGTACGCCCATCGAGTAGTTGCCGCGGCCGTCGAAGGAGCGCGGGTTGAGGCCGCGGAAATCGCGGATCCGGGGTATGGCGATCGCGGTCAGCCGATCGAGGAACTCCCACATCCGCGCGCGCCTCAGCGTCACGGCTACGCCGACGGGCATGCCCTCGCGGACCTTGAAGGAGGCGACCGACTTCTTCGCCCTCCGGATGCTGGGCGCCTGCCCGGCGATCGTGGCGAGCTGCTCGATGGCGGCCTCGAGCATCTGGGTGTTCTGCTTCGCCTCGCCCACACCCATGTTCAGGGTGATCTTCTCCAGCGTTGGGACGGCCATCGGGCTCGAGTAGCCGAAGCGCTTGGTCAGCGCGGGCTTCAGCTCCTGCTCGTAGGTCTCCCGCAGCCGGGGCGGCGGAGCGGCCTGCTTCTGTTGTGCGGTTGCGGCTTCCATCAGCGCTCTAGTCGAGATCCCTTCCGGTCCTCGCGGCGACGCGCTTGCGCTTGCCGTCCGCGCGCTCGACCTTTACCCGGGTGGGCTTGTTGTCCTCGGGGTCCAGGAGCATCACGTTGGAGACGTGAATCGGGCCCTCCCTCTCGATGATCCCGCCGACCTCGCCGCCCTTCTGCGCGTCCTTGACGGTCCGCGGGCGCTGGTGGCGCTTGACCATGTTGAGACCCTCGATGAAGACGTAGCCCTTCTTCGGGTCGGTTCGGATCACGCGGCCTCGCTTGCCGCGGTCCTTGCCGCCGATCACGATCACGTCGTCGTCCCTGCGAACTCGCATCCTGGCCATCAGAGGACCTCCGGGGCGAGGGAGACGATTCGCATGAAGTTCCTGTCGCGGAGCTCGCGGGCGACCGGGCCGAAGATGCGGGTGCCGCGCGGTGCGCCGTTGTCGTCGATCAGCACCGCGGCGTTCTCGTCGAACGCGATGTAGGTCCCGTCCCCGCGCCCGAGCTGCTTGCGGGTGCGAACGACAACCGCCTGAACGACCTCGCCCTTGCGGACCCCGCCGCGGGGAGTTGCCTGCTTCACGGTTGCGGTGATCGTGTCGCCGATGCGCGCATAGCGGCGATCCGATCCGCCCTTCACGCGGATGCAGAGAATCTCGCGCGCGCCGGAGTTGTCGGCGACTCGCAGTCTGGACTCCTGCTGGATCATCTACTTGGCCTTCTCCACGATCTCGACCAGGCGCCAGCGCTTGGTTCGTGACAGGGGCCGCGTCTCGATGACCCGGACCAGGTCGCCCTCGCCCGCCTCGTTACGCGCGTCGTGGGCGTGCAGCGTGCGCGAGCGGCGCACGATCTTCTCGTACTGCGGATGGCGCCGGGCGACCTCGATCGCGACCGTGATCGTCTTGTCGGGCTTGCTCGAGGTCACGCGACCCTGCCTCGTCTTGCGGCCGGCGGTGTCGCGCTCGGCCGGCGGGGTGCCGGTCCCGCTCTCCGACTTGGCGCGGCGCTTGATCCGGTAGGACGAGCGCTTGGCGGCCGCCTTCTTGCGGCCCTTGAGACGGGCGGCGGCGCGCTCCTCCGGGCTCTGCTGGGGGCTCGGCTCGGCGGGCGTCCGGGATCGCTCCAGGCGGCGGCGCGCCTTCCAGTCGAGGCCTTCGAGGGCGTCACTGCCCTCGGCCGCAGCTTCCGCGGCTTCGCCATCAGAAGAAGCCTCCTCGGCTTCGGCCGCCTGATCACCAACATCTTCAGAGTCGGCCTCGTCTGCGGGGGCTTCAACCTCCTTCGGCGTTTCCTCCTTCGGGGCCTCGGCCGGCGGCTCCTCGACCCGAGTCTCCTCGGCCTGGGGCTCCTCGGCGGGAGTCTCATCCGGGGTCTCTTCGCTCTGCTGCTCGTTCTTCTCTTCTTCTGCCATCAAACCCTCAGCTCTTGTTCGAGATCGATCCCGCGCTGCTTCGCCACGGTCAACAGGCGAGCGACGTCGCGGCGGACGGCGTTGATTCGCGAGGTGTTCTCCAGCTCTCCGGTCGAGTGCTGGAGGCGCAGCGCGAACTGCTCCTCGCGCGTCTGGCGGATGCGCTCCACCAGCTCGTCGTCCTTGAGGTTGTGCGCCTCGGAGGCCTTCATGATTGCTGCTCCGCGCCCTCGCGGCGGACGAACTTGGTCTTGATCGGAAGCTTGTGCCCGGCGAGGCGCATCGCGTCCTTCGCCAGGTCCTCCGGGACGCCGGCCAGCTCGAACATCACCTTGCCCGGCTTGACGACGGCGACCCAGCCCTCCGGGTTGCCCTTGCCCGAGCCCATCCGGGTCTCGAGCGGCTTCTTGGTGATCGGCTTGTCCGGGAAGACGTTGATCCAGACCTTGCCGCCACGCTTGATCTTGCGCGTCATCGCGACTCGGGCGGCCTCGATCTGGCGGTTGGTGATCCAGCCGCGGTCGAGGGCCTTCAGCCCGTACTCGCCGAAGGCGACCGTGGTCCCTCCCTTGGAGTAGCCGCGACGGCGGCCACGCATCTGCTTGCGGTAGCGAACCCGCTTCGGCATCAACATGGCTAGCGTCCGTCCTCGTCGGAGCGGTCCGAGCGGAAGCCCTCGGGCATGACCTCGCCCTTGTTGATCCAGCACTTGACGCCGATGCGGCCCGTCGTCGTCTTGGCCTCGATGAAGCCGTAGTCGATGTCGGCTCGCAGCGTGTGCAGGGGTACGCGGCCGTCGGAGTAGCCCTCGGTGCGTGCCATCTCGGCGCCGCCGAGACGCCCGGACACCTGGACCTTCACGCCCTTGGCGCCGGAGCGCATGGCGGAGGTCAGTGCCCGCTTCATCGCCCGGCGGAACGCCACGCGGTTCTGGAGCTGCTCGGCGATCGACTGCGCGACCAGCTTCGCGTCCAGCTCGGGCCGCTTGATCTCCTTGATGTTGACCTTGACGGGCTTGCCGGTGAGCTTGTGGAGCTCGCGGCGCAGGGCATCGACCTCGGTCCCGGACTTGCCGATCACGATTCCCGGCCGCGCGGTCGAGATGTCGACCTCGACCTCGCCGGACCCCTTCTTGATCGTGATCTTGGATAGGCCCGCGTGCGAGAGCTTGTTCTCGATGTGCGCGCGGATCTCCAGGTCCTCGTTCAGGTAATCCGCGAAGTCCTTCTCGTTGTACCAATTGGACTTCCAGTCGTGGATGTAGCCGACGCGGAAGCCCTCCGGATGGATCTTCTGTCCCATCTTGTTTCCTCAGTCCTCCGGCGTCAGCGCCACGGCGATGTGGCTGGTTCGCTTGTTGATCCGCGTCGCGCGTCCCAGCGCCCGCGGCCGGTAGCGGCGCAGCGTGGGTCCCTCGTCGACGTGGATGTCCTTGATCAGCAGGTCGTCGGCGACGAGATCGTGGTTCGTCTCCGCGTTGGCGGCGGCCGACTCGATCAGCTTGCGGATGTCCAGGGCGGCGCCGCGGGTGGAGAAGCGAAGCAGGGCACGAGCATCCTCGAGGGGAAGGCCGCGGACCTGGTCGGCGACCAGGCGGGCCTTGCGTGGCGCAACGCGCACGAAGCGGGCGCTGGCGTTGACCACCGGGCGGGTGGCCGGTTCCTTCGGCTTGGCCGCGGCCTTCTTGCGGGACCGGGCCTTGCCTTCCGCCTTGCCCTTCGCCGGCTTCTTCGCAGCAGGCTTCTTGGCGGCCGGCTTCTTGGCGGCCGGCTTCTTGGCGGGAGCCTTCGAGGTCGCGGTCTCCTTGGGCTTCGGCTTCGCCGCGGGCTTCGGCTTCGCCGCGGGCTTCTTCGCCGCGGGCTTCTTCGCCGCGGGCTTCTTCGCCGCGGGCTTCTTCGCCGCGGGCTTCTTCGCCGCGGGCTTCTTCTGCTGGTCCTTCTCGGGGCTCTTCTCGTCGGCCATCGATCAGTCCCTGTCGCCTGCGGAGCCGGCGCCCGAATGGGCGCGGAAGGTCCGGGTCGGGGCGAACTCGCCCAGCTTGTGTCCCACCATCGACTCCGAGATGTAGACGGGCACGTGCTTGCGGCCGTCGTGGACGGCGATCGTGTGCCCGACCATCTCGGGGAAGATCGTCGAGTGGCGCGACCAGGTCTTCAGCATCTGCTTCTGGCCTGATTCGTTCAGCGCGTTCACCCGCTTCATCAGACGTTCCTCCGCCCACGGGCCCTTCTTGGTCGAGCGTCCCATCAGGTCTCTACTTCCTCTTTCCTCGGCGACGTCCGCGCACGATCAGCGCGTCCGATCGCTTGCCCTTCTTACGAGTTCTGTAGCCGAGCGTCGGCTTGCCCCATGGGGTGACCGGATGGCCGCCCGGCGTGTGATGCGCCTCGCCGCCGCCGTGCGGATGGTCGACCGGGTTCATGGCGACGCCTCGGCTCTGCGGCCGCTTGCCCTTGTGGCGATTGCGGCCGGCCTTGCCGATCTTGACGTTCTGATGCTCGGCGTTCGAGATGGTGCCCACGGTCGCGCGGCACTCGCCGCGGACCATCCGGACCTCGGATGAGGGCAGCCGAAGGCTGACCATCTCACCCTCCTTTGCGACCACCTGGATCGCCGTGCCGGCAGCGCGGCCGAGCCGGCCACCCTGTCCGGGGATCAGCTCGACGTTGTGCACGACGGTTCCGGTCGGAATCCGGGCCAGGGGCAGGGAGTTCCCGGGCGCGATGTCGGCGCCCTCCCCCGAGACGATCTCCGCGCCCACCCTGAGCCCCTGCGGGGCCAGGATGTAGCGCTTCTCGCCGTCGGCGTAGTTGAGCAGCGCGATGCTCGCCGAGCGGTTGGGGTCGTACTCGATGGATGCCACACGGGCGGGGACCCCGTCCTTGGTGCGCTTGAAGTCGATCCGCCGGTAGCGGCGCTTGGCGCCGCCGCCGCGGTGGCGGGCGGTGACGCGACCCTTGGAGTTGCGGCCGCCCGACGACGTCTTGCCCTTGGTGAGGCTCTTCGTCGGCTCCGAGCCGGTGAGCTCCTCGCGCATCGGATAGGTGCCGAAGCGCCTGCCGGGACTGGTCGGTCTTGTCTTCCTGTTGGCCATCAGATCAACCCTCCACCGCAGCGCCCTCGAACAGCTCGATCCGCTCGCCCGGAGAGAGCTGGACGATCGCCTTCTTCCAGGAGCGGGATCGCCCGGAATGCAGTCCGCGCCGCTTCGGCTTGGACTTCACCTTGGAGGTGCGGACGGCCTTCACGTTGACGTCGAAGATCTCCTCGACCGCGTGGGCGATCTGGAGCTTGTGCGCCCGGTCGTGGACACGGAACGTGTACTTGCCCTCGGCCATCAGGGCATAGCTCTTCTCGGAGACGACCGGACGGATGATCACCTGGCGGGCGTCCATCAGGCGGTCCTCCCCTTGAGCTCCTCGAGGGCCGCCTCCGAGACGACCATCGACGTGGCCCCGATCACGTCGGCGACGCCGGCGGCGCTTGACAGCGCGACCGTGACGCCGGGGATATTGCGAAAGCTCTTGGCGACGCTCTCCTCCTCGGAGGAGACCACGACCAGCGTCGGCGACTCGGCTCCCCACTTCTTCAGCGCGTCCGCGGCCCGCTTGGTGGCGGGCTCGCCGAAGGTCGAGCCATCGAGGACGGCGACCGTGCCCCGCTCCGCGTGGACGCTGAGAGCTGCGCGCAGCGCCTTGCGCCTCGCCTTGCGGTTGACCTTGACCGTGTAGTGGCGAGGCTTCGGGCCGAAGGCCACGCCGCCGCCGTAGCGGTGGGGCACGCTCAGGGCGCCGGCCCGCGCACGTCCGGTCCCCTTCTGACGCCAGGCCTTGGCGGTGGTCATCGAGACCTCGCCTCGAGTCAGGCTGGAGTGAGTGCCGCGGCGGCGCGCCGCCAGGTCGGCGCGAGCGGCCTCGTGAACGAGGGCCTCGTGGAAGGGCTCGCTGAAGATCTCCTTCGGCAGGTCCGTCTTCGCCTGCTTCCCAAGGGTCGTCGCCTTCAGGTCAGCCATCGCTGCGGACCTCCACCGTGGCGTTCTTGCCACCTGGTACCGAGCCGCGGATCAGGAGCAGGTTGCGCTCCGCATCGACCTCGACGATGTGGGCGCCCCGCTGGGTCACGCGCCGCGAGCCCATCTGGCCCGGCATCCGCATGCCCTTGAAGACGCGGGCGGGGTCGGCGCTCGCGCCGACGGAGCCTGGGGCCCGGACGTTGTGCGAGCCGTGCGTCACCGGCCCGCGGCCGAAGTTGTGGCGCTTGACCGTGCCCTGAAAGCCCTTGCCGATCGAGACCGCCGAGACCTTCACCTGCTGTCCCGGCTCGAAGCTGGTCACGGTGACCTCGTCGCCCAACTTGACTCCGCCCACCTCCTCGGCTTCGCCTGCGGGGGTATCGGAGCTTTCTGAAGCTTCGCCCTCACCCTCGTCGGCTTTCCCTGATCCGGCCGAGACGTCGGCGTCGCGAAACTCGACCAAAGTCTTCATGCCTGCGGCGCCTGCCTTCTTCAGGTGGCCCGCCTCGGGCATCGTGACTCTGTCCTCTGCGACGGGGATCGCGGCGAGCTGGACGGCGTCGTAGCCGTCGCGGTCGGCCTTCCGGATCGCGGTGACCTTGTTCGGCGCGGCCTCGATCACCGTCACGGGCACGGCGGTGCCGTCCTCGAGGAAGACACGGGTCATGCCGAGCTTCTTCCCGACGATCGCGGCCATGTCAAAGGCGGATCTCCACGTCGACGCCCGCGGGGAGGGTCTCCATCCGCTGCAGCTCGTCGACGGTCTTGGGGGTGGGCTGATGGATGTCGATCAGCCGCTTATGGGTGCGGATCTCGAAGTGCTCGCGCGAGTCCTTGTCCTTGAACGGAGAGCGAATGACGCAATAGACGTGCTTGTCGGTCGGCAGCGGGATCGGCCCGGCGACGGTCGCGCCGGTCCGCTCCGCGGTCCCGACGATCTCCTGGGCGGCCCGGTCTATGGCGTCGTGGTCGTACGCCTTCAGCCGAATCCTGATCTTTCCTGATGTCAGTGACGCCAATTTGCTCTTTCTCTGTTCTGGTCTCTTCGCGCAGCTAGGGCGCCGCCCCGGTGGATAAGGGCCGCGCCCTGGTCGTATGTCTTGCAGTTGTCTTGGCCCTTTGCCCTGGTGGGAGGGCCTTACTAACGACGGGCCCCCGAGCGGGGGCCCGTCTTGCAGCTATTCGATTACGTCGGTAACGACACCCGAGCCGACGGTTCGCCCGCCCTCACGGATGGCGAAGCGGAGGCCGGGATCCATGGCGATCGGCTGGATCAGCTCGACCTCCATCTCGGCGTTCTCGCCCGGCGCCACGAACTCGCGGCCCTCGGGGAGCTTGACGACGCCGGTGACGTCGGTCGTGCGGAAGTAGAACTGCGGCCGGTAGCCGGAGACGAATGGCGTGTGACGGCCGCCCTCCTCCTTCTTCAGGCAGTAGACCTCCGCCTTGTACTTCGTATGCGGGGTGATCGAGCCGGGCTTGCAGAGCACCTGCCCGCGCTGGATCTCCTCGCGCTTGGTGCCTCGGAGGAGAGCGCCGATGTTGTCGCCGGCGCGCCCCTCGTCGAGGATCTTGCGGAACATCTCGACCCCGGTGACCACCGTCTTGGTGGTGTCGGTGATCCCGACGATCTCGACCTCGTCGCTGGTGTTGACGACGCCCTGCTCGACGCGGCCGGTCGCGACGGTGCCGCGGCCGGTGATCGAGAAGACGTCCTCGACCGGCATCAGGAACGGCTTGTCGAGGTCACGCTCGGGCTCGGGGATGTACTCGTCGAGCGCGGCCGCGAGGTCCATGATGGACTGCTTCGCGTCCTCGTCACCCTCCAGCGCCTTGAGCGCGGAGCCCTTGATGATCGGCACGTCGGCCCCCGGGAACTCGTACTCGGTGAGCAGATCGCGGACCTCCTCCTCGACGAGCTCGAGGAGCTCCTCGTCATCGACCATGTCGACCTTGTTCAGGTAGACGACCACGTAGGGGACGTTCACCTGGCGTGCCAGCAGGATGTGCTCGCGGGTCTGGGGCATCGGGCCGTCGGGCGCCGAGACCACCAGGATCGCGCCGTCCATCTGCGCGGCGCCGGTGATCATGTTCTTGACGTAGTCGGCGTGGCCCGGGCAGTCGACGTGCGCGTAGTGGCGGTTGTCGGTCTCGTACTCGACGTGCGAGGTGGCGATCGTGATCCCGCGCTCCTTCTCCTCGGGCGCGTTGTCGATCTCCTCGAACGTCTTCACATCGGTGCCGCCCTTGTCGGCGAGTGTCTTGGTGATCGCGGCTGTCAGCGTGGTCTTGCCGTGATCGACATGGCCGATTGTGCCGACGTTCACGTGCGGCTTATCGCGATCGAACTTCTCCTTGGACATCTCGCTCCTTTGGGGTCTGGTTGGTCTTTAAGTGGGTCTGTCTTGCGAAGTCTGTGGCTGGTTCCGGCAATTCGTTCGCCTTTTGACCAACCTGGGGAATATAGCCAGCAAGCGAGGATCTGGCGCTCAGGCACCAGCTCCCACGGGCTCGCCGGAACGATGCTCGACGATTTCGTCCTCGATGTTCTTCGGAACTTCCTCGTAGCGCTCGAACTGCATCGTGTAGCTGGCGCGCCCCTGGGTCGAGGATCGCACATCCGTGGCGTACCCGAACATCTCGCCGAGCGGGACGAAGGCGTGCACGGCGAGCGCGTTCCCGCGCGGCTCCTGGCCCTGGACCTTGCCGCGGCGGCGAGAGAGGTCGCCGATCACGTCGCCGAGGAACTCCTCGGGCGTGACGACCTCCACTGACATCACCGGCTCGAGCAGGACGGGCTTGGCCTTGCGGGCCGCCTCCTGGACCGCCATGGAGCCGGCGACCTTGAAGGCCATCTCCGAGGAGTCCACGTCGTGGTAGGAGCCGTCGATCAGCTCGACCCTGACGTCGACCATCGGATAGCCGGCCTTGACGCCGGACTGGAGCGCCTCCTCGATCCCCGCCTCGACGGAGGGGATGAACTCCGAGGGGATGGTGCCGCCCTTGATCTTGTTGATGAAGTCGAATCCCTCGCCCGGGGCAGGCTCGACGTTGATCACGGCGTGGCCGTACTGGCCGCGGCCGCCGGTCTGGCGGACGAAGCGGCCCGAGACCTTCTGCACGGGCTCGCGGATCGTCTCGCGGTAGGCGACCTGGGGCTTGCCGACGTTCGCGTCGACGGAGAACTCGCGCAGGAGGCGATCGACGATCACCTCGAGATGGAGCTCGCCCATCCCGTGGATCAGGGTCTGGCCCGTCTCCTCGTCGGACTCGACCTGGAAGGTCGGATCCTCCTCGGCGAGCTTTCCGAGGCTCTCCGAGAGCTTCTCCTGGTCGGCCTTGGTCTTCGGCTCGATCGCGACCGCGATCACAGGCTCCGGGAACTCGATCTGCTCCAGCACGACCGGGGCATCCGGCGCGCAGAGCGTGTCGCCTGTGGAGGTCTGCTTGAGACCGACGCCGGCGAGGATGTCGCCCGCGTAGCACTCCTCGATCTCCTCGCGATGATTGGCGTGCATCATCAGCAGCCGCCCGATGCGCTCGGTGCGACCTGACGCCGCGTTCAGAACCCGGCTGCCGGCGCTGAGCTTGCCGGAGTAGACACGGAAGTAGGTCAGCTTGCCGACGAAGGGATCGGTCATCACCTTGAAGGCGAGAGCGGCGAAGGGGGCATTGTCGTCGGCCGGGCGGTCCACCTCGGTCTGGACGCCGTTGTCGCCCTTCTTCGCGGGCTCGATCCCCTTGACCGGTGGAACCTCGAGCGGTGAGGGCAGCAGCTCGACGATGGCGTCGAGGAGGGGCTGGACGCCCTTGTTCTTGAAGGATGAGCCGAGCAGAACCGGGGTCACCTTGATGTCGAGCGTGGCGCGGTGGAGCGACTTGGCGATCCGCTCGTGAGGGATCTCCTCGTCGTTGAGGTAAGCCTCCATGAGCTCGTCGTCGTAGTCGGCACACGCCTCGATCAGATGCGTGCGGTGCTCCTGGGCCGCCTCGGCGAGATCCTCGGGGATCTCGGTGTACTCGAACTCGGTGCCGAGCTCGTCCTGCCAGACGAGCGCCTTGTTCTCGATCAGGTCGACGACGCCGGTGAAGTCGGCCTCCTGGCCGATCGGGATCTGGATCGGCAGCGGATTGGCCCCGAGCCGATCCCGCATGGTCTCGACGGCCTTGAAGAAGTCCGCGCCGATGCGGTCCATCTTGTTGACGTACGCGATCCTCGGGACCGAGTACTTGTCGGCCTGGCGCCAGACGGTCTCGGACTGGGGCTCGACCCCGGCTACGGAGTCGAACAGCGCGATCGCGCCGTCCAGGACGCGGAGGCTGCGCTCGACCTCGACCGTGAAGTCGACGTGGCCGGGGGTGTCGAGGATGTTGATGCGGTGCCCGTCCCACTCGCAGGCGGTGGCGGCGGAGGTGATGGTGATCCCGCGCTCCTGCTCCTGCTCCATCCAGTCCATGACGGCGGCGCCCTCGTGAACCTCGCCCATCTTGTGGGTGCGGCCGGTGTAGTAGAGGATGCGCTCTGTGGTCGTCGTCTTACCGGCATCGATGTGGGCCATGATGCCGATGTTGCGCGTCTTTTCGAGGGGGAAGCTTCGGGGCATGATCCTGTCCGGTCGTACTGGCGTGAGAGAGATGCGGAACGGCTAGTCTGAGTTCGGAATTCGCGCAGAAAAAAGGCCCTTACGGGCCCGAGCGCAAAGCGTCTCCTTAGACCCGAACTTCTCCTATGTCGCGCCGTTCTCCATTGATAACGGTTAACACCCACGGAGGCCTGTCATGGCACCCCGCAGCGACGGACGATGATAGCAGCGGCCCGCGGGCACTCAGGTAGGGATCACGCATGAGCCTCGGCCGCCGCAAGCGCGCTCGCAACCGCCTCCAGGAGCTCACCGAGCGCACGCGGCGCGAGGGCCACGAGCTCTCCCGCCAGCGCCGCGCCGAGGTCCACAAGCTGCAGCCGGTGCTCGCCCCCGTGGCCCGGTTCGCCGCGTGGATCGCACCCTTCGTGACGGGTGCTCTGATGTTCGCCATCAAGCTCTTCGCGGCGATGATCGCGCTGATCGCCGAGCTGGGCGCGGTCACCGCCGCCTGGATCGCCGGACGGACGCGAGCCCTCGCCGGCGCCACCGCGCGGGGCGCGCGGCGGCACGTCACTCCCTCCGCCACCGTCGTGTTCGTGGGAGTCGCCGCCGCCGTCGGCCTCGGCGTCTCCCAGTTCTTCGACTACCACGGCGTCGCCGTGGACGCCCCGAACTACGCCGGCGAGGTCGGCTCGACGGCACCGGCGCCGATCGTGGGCGCCGAGACCGCCGGCAGCGCCCACCTCTGGGTGCTGATCCCCGTGGCCGTGGCGGCGCTCGTGCTGATCATCGGCGCGTCCCGCGGCGAGCGGCGGCTGGCGGGCGGCGTGGCCATCTGCGGGCTGCTCGGTCTCGCCGTGGCCCTCGCGATCGACCTCCCACAGGGCCTCGACGCCGGGAGGCCGGGCCTCGCTTTCAGCGGCTCCGAGGCCGTCCTGCTGCAGGGATTCTGGGCCGAGGTGGCGTGCTCCGGGGTGCTGATCCTCTGCGGCGGCCTACTCGCCCTCTACTCTCGCGGCGTGACCGCACGGAGGAGAGGCCGCTCGAGGCCGGCCGCGCGCGGGCGAGTGAGGACAAATGAGGGCGGAATCTCACCTGGCCTGCAGACCGGATCATGACCAAGCGCCCCCGCACGGAGACGCTCCTGGTTTTCGCCTGTGCGGCCGCCGCGGCGATGCTCGGCGTCTCGCAGTTCACCGACATCTTCCACCTCACCCCTCCCGGCGGCGAGGCGCTGAAGGCGATCCAGGCATCCGACCAGCACGGCTACGCAACCCTCGTCCTCGCCGGCTTCGCGCTGATCCTGCTCGTCGTGGCGATGGTCGCCCGCGGGGACCAGCTCGGACAGGTCGCCGCCGTGGCGATCGCCGTCTGCGGAGTGGTCGCGCTGCTCATCTTCCTGATCGGCGACCTGCCGAAGGTCAACAACGTGGGCACCCTCGACGACCCGCGTCAGTCCTTCATCGACGCCGAGGCAAAACCCGTCGCAGGCTTCTGGCTCGAACTGGTCGGCGCCCTGGTGCTCACGGTCTGCGGAGCGGCCCTCGCCACGATGCGGCCCGGCCGCACCGGCACGACCGAGCTCCACGGCGTCCGCTCGCACGAAGCGGACATCCCCGAGAGCGCCGTGCCCACCCCGCGCCTCGAGCGCACCCGCGGCGAGTAGCGCATCTAGCGGTTGGTTTGGTTCTAGGCGTCCCGCGAAAGGCCGCGAGAACCAACAGCTCTAGGACGCAGCCCGATCGAGGTGGAACGGTAGACGGCTTCGCCATCAGAACGCGGCCACAAGCGTCCGCCCCGCATAAGTCGCTTCGGGCTTCGCCCTTCGCTCCTATGGAGAGCGGCCTGGTGGCCGCTACCAGCGGTAATGCGCGAAGGCCTTGTTGGCCTGAGCCATGCGGTAGATGTCGTCCTTCCGCTTCCAGGCGCTGCCCTGCTGCTTCGCGGCGTCGAGGATCTCGTTCGCGAGACGCTCCGCCATCGACTTCTCTCCCCTCGCCCTGGCGAACTCGACCAGCCAGCGAACCGCCAGCGTGCGGGCCCGGCGAGCGGGCACCTCGACCGGCACCTGGTAGGTGGCGCCGCCGACGCGCCGCGACCGGACCTCGAGCACCGGGGTGAGCTGCTTGATGGCGCCCTCCAGCTCCTCGACGGGGCTGTTCCCTGTGCGCTCGCCGACCAGCGCGAGGGCGTCGTAGGTGATCCGCTCTGCGACCGACTTCTTCCCGTCGGTCATCACCTTGTTGACCACCTGCTGGACGATGCGACTCCGATAGACGGAGTCGGGCTCGAGAAGGCGGATGGTGGCCTGATTACGCCGCGGCATCTATGTGGCCTTGACGCCGTACAGCGAACGGCCCTGCTTGCGATCGGAAACCCCGGCGGCGTCGAGGGCGCCGCGGACGACCTTGTAGCGAACGCCCGGCAGATCCTTGACGCGACCGCCTCTGACGAGGACGACCGAGTGCTCCTGAAGGTTGTGGCCCTCGCCCGGGATGTAGCTCGTCACCTCGAGCCCGTTCGTGAGGCGAACCCTGGCGATCTTCCGAAGGGCCGAGTTCGGCTTCTTCGGCGTGACCGTGGCGACGCGGGTGCAGACGCCCCGCCGCTGCGGAGCGGCGACGCGCTTCTTGCGACCCTGGCCTGACTTCAGGCCCGGCGTCGACATCTTCTTCTTCTTGTGGGTTCGTCCCTTGCGGACGAGCTGGTTGGTGTTGGGCACGGCGGCGCATGGTAGCGAGTGCCAGGCCGCTCTACTTCGGAGCCGAGGGCGAAGGCGTCAACCCAATCCGTAATCTGGCCGACGTGAGGATCTTCCAGAAACGGCCGAAAAGGAAAGAGCCGAAGAGCGACGCCCCAGTCCTCGCCGTGGACGTCGACGGCGTGATCAGCCTGTTCGGGTTCGACCAGCCGGTCCAGCCCGGGCAGGCCGGTGCCGACGCACCCGGGGAGTTCCACCTGATCGACGGCATGCTGCACTGCATCGCGCTCGAGACCGGCCCGAGGCTGAACCGCCTGGCCAAGATCTACGAGCTGGTCTGGGCGAGCGGCTGGGAGGACCGCGCCAACGACCATCTGCCCGGGATCCTCGGAGTCCCCGAGCTCCCGTACCTCGTCTTCGACGGGCGAGCGCGCTTCGGGACCTCCCACTGGAAGCTCGAGGCGCTCGGCGAGTACGCGGACGCCAGGCCGCTCGCCTGGATCGACGACAGCCTCGACCCCAGCTGCTTCGCATGGGGCGAGCGGCGCTCGGCCCCGACGCTCCTCGTGCCCACGGAATCCGACGTCGGGCTCCTGGACGGCCACGTCGAGGTCATGGAGCGCTGGGTCAAAGACGGCTTTCAAGCCACCTGATCAGGGTAGACTCGCCCGGATGGGAGAGGTGGTACCGATCATCTTCTTGGCCGTGATCCTGAAGATCCCGGTCCTCTACGGAATGTGGCTGATCTACTGGGCGGTCAAGGCGGAGCCTGAGCTCGAGGATCTGCCGGGCGACGCCGAGGACCACACCTTCCGGCGGTTCCGGCGCAGTCCGATCAAGCCGCGCGGCCCGCGCCGAGGACCCCACGGCGGCGCAGCCCAGGCTCGCCCGGACTGCCCGCCGGGAGGCCGCACGAGGACGCCCGTGATCCAACCGAGGCTCGCACTCGGAACGGCCGCGCACGAGCGGCGCGAGCACACGCCTGCCGGCAGCTAGACCTGGCCGACAACGACAAACAGGAGGGAACCGCATGGGACAGCCCGTGGTCCATTTCGAGGTCGTAGGCAAGGACGCCGAGAAGCTCCGGAACTTCTACAGCGACCTGGCCGGCTGGAACTTCGACGTCTACGAGGGAGGGCCGACCGACTACGGAGTCGTCCCGCGTGAAGGAAACACGAACTCCGACGGAGCCGGAATCGGCGGAGGAGTCGGCAACGGCCCCGAGGGATACGAGGGTCACGTGACCTTCTACATCGAGGTCCCGGACGTCGGCGCGGCCCTCGACAAGGCGGAGGAACTGGGCGGTACCAAGATGATGGGTCCCGACACCCCGATGGAGGGCCTGACGATCGGCCTGTTCAGCGACCCGGAAGGCCACGTAATCGGGCTGGTCGAGCCGCAACAGAACTAGCTCGCCGACGGCGAAAGGCCGCCGGCGAATTCCGTCAGCCGTTGCGCCAGTCGGCGGGTGGCGCCATAGGAGGGGCCCACGGGCGCGATTACTGAGCGCCCGTGGGAGGTTCCTATGGCGACAGGACCCGCCGCCTAACCGCCAGAACTACGAGCTTTCGGACTTCTCGTCGCCGGACCCGGCAGCCTGACCGGCCCCCGGCGTCTCGATCTCCGAGGCGAGCTCCTCGAGCTCCTCGGCAAACGAAGGACCGAACCCTTCGAGGTTCGGGGCCCCCTCGCCGTCCCCGGCGAGGTCGAGCTCCTTGGCGAGCTCCTCTTCCGAGAACTCCTCGACCGGAGGCTGAGCCGGCTCGACCGGCTCGATCTGCAGCGAGCGGTAGTGCTTGAGCCCCGTGGCCGCCGGGATCAGCTTCCCGATGATCACGTTCTCCTTCAGACCCATCAGACGATCCCGCTTGCCCTCGAGCGCGGCGTCGGTCAGAACCTTCGTGGTCTCCTGGAAGGAGGCCGCAGAGAGGAAGGACTCGGTGGCGAGTGACGCCTTGGTGATCCCGAGGATGACCTCCTCGGCACGCGCCGGCGTCTTCGTCTTCTTGCCCTTGATCTTCTCGTTGATCGCGGCGAAGACGAGGCGATCCTCGAGCTGGCCGGGCAGGAGCTCGGTGGAACCCTTGGACTCCACCCGCACCTTCTTCAGCATCTGACGCACGATCAGCTCGATGTGCTTGTCGTTGATGTCGACGCCCTGGGTCCGGTAGACGCGCTGCACCTCGGCCACGATGTAGACCTCGGTGTCGGTGCGGCCACGGATCGCGAGGATCTCCGCCGGATACAGCGAGCCCTCGTTCAGCTGGGTGCCGACCTCGACGCGCTTGCCCTTCTCCACCAGGACGTTGGTCCGCGGCGGGAACGAGTAGGCGTGCTCCTCGCCCTTGTCGTCGGTGATCGTCAGCTTGACGGCCTTGTCGCTCTCCTCGAGATCGGTGATCTTGCCGTCGACCTCGGCGATCTTCGCGAGGCCCTTCGGCTTGCGCGCCTCGAACAGCTCGACGACGCGCGGCAGGCCCTGCGTGATGTCCAGCCCGGCGACGCCTCCGGTATGGAAGGTCCGCATGGTGAGCTGGGTGCCGGGCTCGCCGATCGACTGCGCGGCGATGATGCCGACCGCGTCGCCGATCTCGACCAGGAAGCCTGTCGCGGGCATGACGCCGTAGCACTGGCGGCACACTCCGGATTCGGCCTCGCACTTGAGCACCGAGCGGACCGGGACCGTGACGTCCTCGTCGTCCTTGAAGCCCTCGGCGATGTCGTGGACCTCGGGCCAGTCGATCTGCTGATTGCGCTTGAGCAGGTCGCGACCGCGCTTGGTCGCGAACTTCTTGGCCGCGACCCGGCCGATCAGGTTCGGATTGAGCTCGCCCGCGTCGCGGTAGAGCGGCATCTCGATGTGGTCCTTGGTCTTGCAGTCCTCCATCCGCACGATCACGTCCTGGGAGACGTCGACCAGACGCCGGGTCAGGTAGCCCGAGTCCGCGGTGCGGAGCGCCGTGTCGGCGAGTCCCTTCCGGGCGCCGTGCGTGGAGATGAAGTACTCAAGGACGGAGAGGCCCTCCATGAAGTTGGCCTTGATCGGCCGCTCGATGATCTCGCCCTTCGGATTGGCCATCAGGCCTCGCATTCCGGCCAGCTGGCGAATCTGCTTGAACGATCCACGGGCCCCCGAGTTGGCCATCATGAAGATCGGGTTGAGCTCGTCGAGGTTGTCCTCCATCGCCTGCCCGACCTCCTCGGTGGCGCTGTCCCAGCGTGAGGTGACCGCCTCCTTGCGCTCCTCGGCGGTGATGTAGCCATCGTCGTACTGGCCCATGATCTCCTCTGTCTCCGACTCGTAGCGCTCGAGGATCTCCTCCTTGTCGGGAGGCGCCACCACGTCGTTCTTCGAGATCGTGATTCCCGCCTCGCTGGCGAAGTGGAAGCCGAGATCCTTGAACGAGTCGAGGACGAGCGAGACCGCCGGGGCCCCGTAGTCCTCGACCAGGTCGCTGACGATCTCGTTGACGTCCTTCTTCCTCAGGGAGCGATTGACGAACGCGTACTTCTCGGGGTCGTACTCGTCGCCGAGGGCGTCGGCGATCGCCCGCTCGACCCGGTCGTTGTAGATGATCCGCCCGACGGTGGTCAGGAAGTGCTCGTGACCAGGGCGCCGGTACTCCGCGAAGTCGTGCAGCTGGACGATCCCGTTCTCGTAGGCGAGCTCGGCCTCCTGCGCGGTCCTGAACGGATGCGGCCTCTGGTCGAGCTTGGCGGGGTCGAGCTGCTCGACGTCCTCGCCCGCGTAGGTCAGGTAGTAGAGCCCGAGGACCATGTCCTGGGTCGGCGTGGCCAGCGGCGCGCCGTGCGCCGGCGACAGGATGTTGTTGGCGGAGAGCATCAGGATGCGCGCCTCCGCCTGCGCCTCCGCGGAGAGCGGCAGGTGCACGGCCATCTGGTCCCCGTCGAAGTCGGCGTTGAACGCGTGGCAGACCAGCGGATGGATCTGGATCGCCTTGCCCTCGACCAGCACAGGCTCGAACGCCTGGATGCCCAGCCGGTGAAGCGTCGGCGCCCGGTTGAGCAGCACGGGATGCTCGTGGATGACCTCCTCGAGCACGTCCCAGACCTCGGGAATCATCGAGTCCACCATCTTCTTGGCGGCCTTGATGTTCTGGACCTGCTTGCGCTCGACGAGTCGGGCCATGATGAACGGCTTGAACAGCTCCAAGGCCATCAGCTTCGGCAGCCCGCACTGGTGCAGCCGGAGGCTCGGACCCGACACGATCACCGACCGTCCCGAGTAATCCACCCGCTTACCGAGCAGGTTCTGCCGGAAGCGGCCCTGCTTGCCCTTGAGCATGTCCGAGAGCGACTTCAGCGGCCGGTTGCCCGGCCCCGTGACCGGACGGCCGCGGCGGCCGTTGTCGAACAGGGCGTCGACGGCCTCCTGCAGCATCCGCTTCTCGTTGTTGACGATGATCTCCGGGGCGCCCAGGTCGAGCAGCCTCTTCAGGCGGTTGTTCCTGTTGATGACCCTTCGATAGAGGTCATTGAGGTCTGAGGTCGCGAAGCGGCCACCGTCGAGCTGGACCATCGGGCGCAGCTCCGGCGGGATCACCGGAACGACGTCCAGGACCATCCACTCAGGCTTGTTGTCGGACTTGAGGAAGGCGTCGACGACCTTGAGCCGCTTCACCGCACGGGCCTGCTTCTGGCCCTTCGAGGTGTTGATCGTCTCCTCGAGCAGCTCCGCCTCGGCCTCGAGCTCGACCTGCTCGAGCAGGTCGCGGATCGACTCCGCGCCCATGCCGCCACGGAAGTACTCGCCCCAGCCGAACGGAGATCCGAAGCGATCCTTGAGCTCGCGGAACGTGGTCTCGTCGTTGATCACGTCCTTCGGCTTCATCTCCGAGAAGATCTTGAAGACCTCGCGCAGCCGCTCGGCGGCCTCGTCGAGGTAGGCCTCGGTGTCGGAGATCTCGGCGTCGAAGGTCTTCCGCAGCTCCTTCGCCATCTTGTCGCGGTCCTCGGCCTTCATCCGCTTCACGTTGGTGACGGTGTCGGCCCAGAGCTCGTCATCCTCGCTGAAGCCCTCGGTCGATCCGGCCGGAGGGGCCTCACTGTCCTTGTCGGGAGCGACACCCAGGTAGGCCAGACGCCGGACCAGGGACTCGTTCAGCTCCTGGGTGCGCTGCTCGCGCTCACGCTCGTACTCGCCGGCCTGCTTCTCGACTTCCTTCTCGAGCTTGCCGAGATCCTTGGAGCGGGCCTCCTCGTCGACCCAGGTGATCACCGAGGCGGCGAAGTAGAGAACCTTCTCGAGCTCCTTCGGAGCCATGTCGATCAGGTAGCCGATCCGGCTGGGAACGCCCTTGAAGAACCAGATGTGCGAGACGGGCGCAGCCAGGTCGATGTGACCCATGCGCTCGCGGCGGACCTTGGAGCGGGTCACCTCGACGCCGCAGCGCTCGCAGACGATGCCCTTGTAGCGGACCCTCTTGTACTTGCCGCAGTAGCACTCCCAGTCCTTGGTGGGACCGAAGATGCGCTCGCAGAAGAGGCCGTCCTTCTCCGGCTTCAGCGTCCTGTAGTTGATGGTCTCGGGCTTGGTGACCTCGCCGGAGCTCCAGCCCCGGATCTTCTTGCCCGAGGCAAGCCCGATCTCAATCGCGTCGAAGTTGTTGATGTCGATCACTTCTTTGCTGCCTCCTCGGCATCGGCTCCATCAGTACCGCCGTTGCCCTCGGCAACGACCTGCTCTTCCTTTTCGTCAGCGGCATCCGAGCCATTGCCGCCGCCGTCCGCGCGCACGCCGGACAGCTCGATGCCGAGTTCCTCGGCTGCGCGGAGAAGGTCGTCCTCCTCCTCGCCCATCTCGACTCCGTCGCCCTCCTCGGAGACCACGTTGGCGTCGAGCGCCAGGCTCTGGATCTCCTTGAGCAGGACCTTGAACGACTCCGGAATCGAGGGTTCGGGGATGTTCTCGCCCTTGACGATCGACTCGTAGGCCTTGACGCGGCCGACGGTGTCGTCGGACTTCACGGTGAGCATCTCCTGCAGGGTGTAGGCGGCGCCGTACGCCTCCAGTGCCCACACCTCCATCTCGCCGAAGCGCTGGCCGCCGAACTGCGCCTTGCCGCCCAGCGGCTGCTGGGTGACCAGGGAGTAGGGGCCGGTCGAGCGCGCGTGGATCTTGTCGTCGACCAGGTGCAGCAGCTTCAGGATGTACATGTAGCCGATCGTCACCTTGCCCTTGTAGGGCTCCCCGGTCCGGCCGTTGTAGAGCTGGACCTTGCCCTGGGCACGACTGCCGGGACGCTCGGACTTGTCGATCCCGAGATCGATGCCGCGCTCGGAGTTCTCCTCCTGCCACTTGACGAGCGCGTTGTCGACGTCCTCGACGGTGGCGCCGTCGAATACCGGCGTCGCGACGTTGACGCGGCCGCCGACCGATGCGTCCGGATGCTTCGCGGCGGCCTCCTTCGCCTCCTTATAGGAGACGGAGCCGTCGTCGTACCAGCCGTTGGCGGCGACCCAGCCGAGGTGCGTCTCGAGGATCTGACCGATGTTCATTCGGCTCGGCACCCCGAGCGGGTTCAGGATCACGTCGACCGGCCTGCCGTCCTCCATGAACGGCATGTCCTCCTCGGGAACGATCTTCGAGATCACGCCCTTGTTGCCGTGGCGGCCGGCGAGCTTGTCTCCCTCCGCGATCTTGCGCTTGATGGCGACGTAGACGCGCACCAGGTCGTTGACGCCCGGCGGCAGGTCGTCGCCCGCCTCGCGGCTGAAGGTGAGGACGTCGATGACGACCCCGCCCTCGCCGTGGGGGACCTTCAGCGAGGTGTCGCGGACCTCGCGCGCCTTCTCCTTGAAGATGGCGCGGATCAGCTTCTCCTCGGCCGTCAGCTCGGTCTCGCCCTTCGGCGTGACCTTGCCGACCAGCAGGTCGCCTGCGGCAACCTCGGCTCCGATCCGGACGATCCCGCGCTCGTCGAGGTTCCTGAGGCTCTCCTCGGAGCGGTTCGGGATGTCGCGCGTGACCTCCTCGTCGCCGAGCTTCGTCGTCCGGGCGTCGATCTCGTACTCCTCGATGTGGATCGAGGTGAGCTCGTCCTGCTTGACGAGGCGCTCGGAGATGATGATCGCGTCCTCGAAGTTGTAGCCCTCCCAGGACATGAAGGCGACCAGGCAGTTCTTGCCGAGCGCGATCTCGCCGCCGGAGGTCGAGGAGGCGTCGCAGAGCACGTCTCCCTTCTTCACCTTGTCGCCGACCGAGACGATCGGGCGCTGGTGAATGATCGTTCCCTGGTTCGAGCGCATGAACTTGTGGAGGGAGTACTCGTCCCTCTTCGAGCCATGGGTGACGACGATCTGCTCGGCATCGACCGCCGTGACCTCGCCGTCGTTCTCGGCGATCAGCACGTCGCCGCTGTCCTTGGCGGCGCGCCGCTCCATCCCGGTGCCGATCAGCGGCGGCTCGGGCTTGAGCAGGGGCACTGCCTGGCGCTGCATGTTCGAGCCCATCAGGGCGCGGTTGGCGTCGTCGTGCTCGAGGAACGGGATCAGGGCCGTGGCCACCGACCAGATCTGCGTCGGCGAGACGTCGATCAGCGTGACGTCCTTGGGCGCCACGGCGACCGCCTCGTCGTCGCGGCGGCGGCAGATCACGTACTGGCCCTTGAGCTTGCCGCTGTCCGGATCGACGTCGGCATTCGCCTGGGCGATCGTCTCGTCCTCCTCCTGCGTTGCGTCCAGGTGGACGACCTCGTCCGTGACGATGCCGTTCTTGACCACCCGGTAGGGGGTCGTGACGAAGCCGTGCTCGGAGACTTGCGCGTATGAGGAGAGCGACCCGATCAGGCCGATGTTCGGCCCCTCCGGCGTCTCGATCGGGCACATGCGACCGTAGTGAGTGGCGTGCACGTCGCGGACCTCGATCGGTGCGCGCTCGCGCGTCAGCCCGCCGGCGCCCAGCGCCGAGAGCCGTCGACGGTGCGTCAGCCCGTCCAGCGAGTTGGTCTGGGACATGAACTGCGAGAGCTGCGAGGAGCCGAAGAACTCCTTCAGCGCGGCCACCACGGGACGGATGTTGATGATGGTCTGCGGCGTGATCGCGTCAGCGTCCTCGGTGGTGAGGCGCTCGCGGACCACGCGCTCCATCCGGTAGAGCCCGATCCGGAAGGCCTCCTGGATCAGCTCGCCGACCGTCCGCAGGCGGCGGTTGCCGAAGTGCTCGTACTCGTCGAGGTGATCGTGGATCGGCTCGCGGGGATAGGTGATCGCCTCCGCGGCGTAGTCCTTGATCGGGTTCTCCTCGTCGATCTCCTCGGGGACGCCGAGCAGCTTCGGGATCGAGACGAGCTCCTTGACCAGGGCGATGATGTCGTCGTGGGTCAGGACCCGGATATCGAGATCGATGTCCAGGTCGAGCCGGGCATTGAGCTTGTAGCGGCCAACCCGGGTCAGGTCGTAGCGCTTGGGATCGAAGAAGAGCTGCTCCAGCAGGGCGCGGGCCGCGTCAACCGAGGGCGGCTCACCGGGCCGCTGCTTCTTGAAGAGCTCGATCAGCGCGCCCTCCTCGTCCTTGGTCGCGTCGGTGTCCGCAGCGATCGTGTGCCGCATGTAGACGGAGTTGTCGAACATCTCGAGGAGCTTCTCGTCCTCGACGTAGCCCATCGCGCGCAGCAGCACGGTGACCGGCAGCTTGCGCTTCCGGTCGATGCGGACGTACACGCGCCCCTTCTTGTCGATCTCGAGCTCCAGCCAGGAGCCACGAGCCGGCATCAGGTTCGCGATGAAGACCTGCTTCTCACGGTCCTTGGGCTCCATCACGTAGGCGCCCGGGGAACGGACCAGCTGCGTGACGACCACGCGCTCGGTGCCGTTGATGATGAAGCTGCCACGGTCCGTCATCCACGGGAAATCGCCCATGAAGACGGTCTGCTCCCTGATCTCACCGGTCTCCCGGTTCTGGAAAGCGACCTTGACGTTGAGCGGACGCGAGTAGGTCATGTCCTTCTCGCGACACTCGTCCACGTTGTTGGGTGGATCGTCGAACTCGAAATCCCCGAAGACGATCGCCAGGTTCCCCGTGTAGTCCTCGGTCGGGGAGATGTCGTCGATCGTCGATCTCAGCAGTCCGTCCTTCGGATCAACCAGGTCCGCGAAGGACTTCCGCTGAATATCGATCAGGTGTGGGACTTCGAGAGGGTTCTTGAGACGGGAAAAGCTCCTACGGGTTGCGGCGACAGCGTTGGATCCGGCCAACTCGGCGACTCCTCAAGGTATTCGAAGGGTTGTGAGACCGCGCAAGAATCGGGCAGCAGGGCTCACCGGGCGCGCGAACCGTGCATGGTAACGCACGGCAACCTTTTGGTCAAGGGTCGCTAACACGCCCGCAGGGGCACGCGCCGGGATCTTACTCCCAATCTGAGCGGTTTGGAGCAGTTTTCACCATCATCAACGGCCGCCAAAAAAGACGCGGCCGGTTCTACTTGATCTCGGCGGTGCCGCCGGCCTCTTCGATCTCCTTGAGGAGGCTCTCGGCCTCCTCACGCTCGACCGCCTCCTTGACGGGCTTGGGAGCCTCGTCAACGAGAGCCTTGGCCTCCTTGAGGCCGAGTCCGGTGGCGGCGCGCACGACCTTGATCACGCCGATCTTCTTCTCGCCGGCGCCGGTCAGAACGAGATCAACCGTCCCGGCCTCCTCCTCGCCCGCTCCATCACCAGCGGGCCCACCAGCTGCGGGGGCCGCGGCGGCGACAGCGGTCGCGGAGACGCCGAACTCCTCCTCGAGCGCCTTGATGCGCTCGGAGAGCTCGAGGACGGAAATTCCCTTGAGCTCCTCTATCCAGTCTTGAGTGCTGGTCGCCATCTAGTTGCTGTCCTCCTTGTTCTCGGAATCTTCTGAAGTCTCTTCATCGCCATCTGCGGCAGGCTCTTCGCCGAGGTCCTGATCGCCCTCTCCGGTCTCGGCCGCCTCGCCCTGTCCGGCGTCCTCGCCCTCCGGCGCCTGCTCCTCGGAGGTCTCCTCGGGGGATTCGGTGGGCTCGGGGTCCGGGTCGGCTTCCTGCGCGGTCGGGGCATCGGCTCCGCCGCTGACCAGGCCCTGCTCCGCGATCTGGCCGAGCTGGAGCGCCAGGCCCTGGATCATCGAGCCGAGGCCTCGAACCAGGCCGGTGATCGGGCTGGCCACCATGCCGGCCAACTGCGCGTTGAGCGCATCGCGGCCGGGCAGGCGCGCAATCGCCTGGAAGTCGTCGGGGTCGAGCTGCGCCCCGTCCATCATGCCGCCCTTGTAGCCGAGCAGCTCCCACTCCGAGCCGAGGCGCGAGAGCGTCTTGGCTGCCAGAGCCGCGTCGCCCTTGACCAGGGCCAGGGCGGTGGGACCGGTCAGGTGATCCTTCAATCCGTCCGTGCCGGCGGCGTCGGCGGCGCGGAGCGTGAGGCGGTTCTTGACGATCCGGAAATGGGTGTCGGCATCGCGAAGGCCGGCCCGAAGCTCGGCTGCCTGCGGCACGCTGATCCCGCGATAGTCCACCGCGAAGATCGCCGTCGCGTCCTTGAGCTCCGTGGCGAGCTCCTCAACCACTGCTGTCTTTTGCTCTCTGTCCATTTCTCTCGAGTCTTGCTCCCCGTCGCGCCAATAAGAAGACCCGCACGCAGGCGGGCCAGAGCGGGCGGTCCAGTGACCGGGTGACTCTCGCTCACCTGCGCCGGACTTCTGGACCTTGGTCCTGCCGACGGTCTCGGGCGGCTACTCGAAGCGCCAGTGTAGGGGATGCGCGCGGGCGCTACCTATCGGCGGATCCCCGTCAGCTTTATCGACTGGCTCAGCTCGGCCTGCGTGCCATTGGTCGAGGTGACCAGGAGCTTGAGGTGTAGGCGCCCCCGACCAACCTTGCTAAGCCGGTGGTGAGTTGCCTTCGAGAAGACCGCCTTGAGCCGAGCGGACTCGCCGGCTGAGATGACCGATGGGCCCTTGATCCGTACCTTTACGGACTTCCGCTTCCCCTTCAGCTTCAACTTCGCCCGCGACCGCTCGACGGTGCAGGTGCCCTCCGGGCAGTTCACGGTCACAACCACGACCTTGCGCCGCACGCGCTTGAGCTTCTTCTTGACCTGGAAGCTCGGGCTTTGGGCTGACTGGCCGAGCACCTGGGGCGCAATTGTCCAGGCGTGAGACGCCGGAGTCGGGTCGGTGTTGCCCGCGGCGTCGGTCGAACGCACCTGGAAGGTGTGGCTGCCGGCGGCGAGGCCGCTGTATTTCTTCGGGGAGCTGCAGCTCTGGAAGGTGTCGTCGTCGAGCTTGCACTCGAAGCTGCCGGGTTCGGTCGAGCCGAAGGCGAAGCTAGCGTCCGTCGAGCCCGTGCTCGCCGGAGGCGCCGAGGTGATCGCCGTGTTCGGCGCGGTCGAGTCCTCGACGTAGGTGATCGAGTTCGAGCAGCCCGACTCATTGTTCGAAAGGTTGGTCACCTTCGCACTCAGCTGTGTCGTGCTGTCGTCGGGCAGGCCGCTGACGGTGATGCCTGAACCGGTCAGCTCGGTGACGGTGCCCGTGGCCGCCAGTGAACCCGTGCAGGCCCCGTTCGTGTAGATGCTGACCTGACTCGCATTGCCGCCGCCAACGGTGCCCTTCACCTTCGGGTTGTTGTCGTTTGCCGGCGAACTGGGCGCGGTCGCGGTGAGGACTGGCGGGTCCGGCGCCGCGGTGTCGACCGTGAAGTCCTCGGTCGCCGGGCTCGGGTCGGGGTTGGCGGCGGCGTCGGTGGCCCGCACCCGGAAGCTGTAGTCGCCGTCGGTGAGCGCCGAGGTCGGGTGAACGGGCTGGTGCAGGGGTGGAAGTCGGGGGTGCCTGTGTCGAGCGAGCATTCGAAGCTGGACCCGGGCTCGCTCGAGTGGAAGGTGAAGCTCGGGGTCGGGTCATTGGTGGTGCCGTGCGGGGCCGAGTCGATCGTGGTCTCCGGCGCGCTCGTGTCGACGGTCCAGGTGAAGGAGTCGGGGCTGGCGTCGGGGTTGCCGGCGTTGTCGATCGCCCTGACCGAGAAGGTGTGGGAGCCCTCGCTCAGCGAGCTGTAGTCCCTGGGGGTGGTGCAGGCGGCGAAGGCGCCCGAGTCGAGCTTGCATTCGAAGGAGGCGACGCCGGAGCCGCCGGGGTCGGAGCCCGAGAAGGTGAAGTGGGCGTCGGTCGAGGAGGTGGGGTCGGCCGGGTGGGTGTCGATCGTGGTCTCCGGCGCGCTCGTGTCGACGGTCCAGGTGAAGGAGTCGGGGCTGGCGTCGGGGTTGCCGGCCTGGTCGATCGCCCTGACCGAGAAGGTGTGGGAGCCCTCGCTCAGCGAGCTGTAGTCCCTGGGGGTGGTGCAGGCGGCGAAGGCGCCCGAGTCGAGCTTGCATTCGAAGGAGGCGACGCCGGAGCCGCCGGGGTCGGAGCCCGAGAAGGTGAAGTGGGCGTCGGTCGAGGAGGTGGGGTCGGCCGGGTGGGTGAGGATCTGGGTGTCGGGGGCGGCGGTGTCGACGGTGAAGTCCTCGGTCGCCGGGCTCGGGTCGGGGTTGGTGGCGGCGTCGGTGGCCCGCACCCGGAAGGTGTAGTCGCCGTCGGTGAGCGCCGGGCTCTGGGTGAAGGGGCTGGTGCAGGGCTGGTAGTCGGCGGTGCCCTGGTCGAGCGAGCAGGCGAAGGTGGAGCCCGGCTTGGTGGAGTGGAAGGTGAAGCTCGGGGTCGGGTCGCTGGTGGAGCCGTGCGGAGCCGAGTCGATCACGGTGTCGGGGAGCGTGGTCGAGACCGTGAAGTCCTCGGTCGCCGGGCTCGGGTCGGGGTTGGCGGCGGCGTCGGTGGCCCGCACCCGGAAGCTGTAGTCGCCGTCGGTGAGCGCCGAGGGGGTGAACGGGCTCGAGCAGGGGTGGAAGTCGGGGGTGCCGGTGTCGAGCGAGCATTCGAAGCTGGACCCGGGCTCGCTCGAGTGGAAGGTGAAGCTCGGGGTCGGGTCATTGGTGGTGCCGTGCGGGGCCGAGTCGATCGTGGTCTCCGGCGCGCTCGTGTCGACGGTCCAGGTGAAGGAGTCGGGGCTGGCGTCGGGGTTGCCGGCCTGGTCGATCGCCCTGACCGAGAAGGTGTGGGAGCCCTCGCTCAGCGAGCTGTAGTCCCTGGGGGTGGTGCAGGCGGCGAAGGCGCCCGAGTCGAGCTTGCATTCGAAGGAGGCGACGCCGGAGCCGCCGGGGTCGGAGCCCGAGAAGGTGAAGTGGGCGTCGGTCGAGGAGGTGGGGTCGGCCGGGTGGGTGAGGATCTGGGTGTCGGGGGCGGCGGTGTCGACGGTGAAGTCCTCGGTCGCCGGGCTCGGGTCGGGGTTGGTGGCGGCGTCGGTGGCCCGCACCCGGAAGGTGTAGTCGCCGTCGGTGAGCGCCGGGCTCTGGGTGAAGGGGCTGGTGCAGGGCTGGTAGTCGGCGGTGCCCTGGTCGAGCGAGCAGGCGAAGGTGGAGCCCGGCTTGGTGGAGTGGAAGGTGAAGCTCGGGGTCGGGTCGCTGGTGGAGCCGTGCGGAGCCGAGTCGATCACGGTGTCGGGGAGCGTGGTCGAGACCGTGAAGTCCTCGGTCGCCGGGCTCGGGTCGGGGTTGGCGGCGGCGTCGGTGGCCCGCACCCGGAAGCTGTAGTCGCCGTCGGTGAGCGCCGAGGGGGTGAACGGGCTCGAGCAGGGGTGGAAGTCGGGGGTGCCGGTGTCGAGCGAGCATTCGAAGCTGGACCCGGGCTCGCTCGAGTGGAAGGTGAAGCTCGGGGTCGGGTCATTGGTGGTGCCGTGCGGGGCCGAGTCGATCGTGGTCTCCGGCGCGCTCGTGTCGACGGTCCAGGTGAAGGAGTCGGGGCTGGCGTCGGGGTTGCCGGCGTTGTCGATCGCCCTGACCGAGAAGGTGTGGGAGCCCTCGCTCAGCGAGCTGTAGTCCCTGGGGGTGGTGCAGGCGGCGAAGGCGCCCGAGTCGAGCTTGCATTCGAAGGAGGCGACGCCGGAGCCGCCGGGGTCGGAGCCCGAGAAGGTGAAGTGGGCGTCGGTCGAGGAGGTGGGGTCGGCCGGGTGGGTGTCGATCGTGGTCTCCGGCGCGCTCGTGTCGACGGTCCAGGTGAAGGAGTCGGGGCTGGCGTCGGGGTTGCCGGCCTGGTCGATCGCCCTGACCGAGAAGGTGTGGGAGCCCTCGCTCAGCGAGCTGTAGTCCCTGGGGGTGGTGCAGGCGGCGAAGGCGCCCGAGTCGAGCTTGCATTCGAAGGAGGCGACGCCGGAGCCGCCGGGGTCGGAGCCCGAGAAGGTGAAGTGGGCGTCGGTCGAGGAGGTGGGGTCGGCCGGGTGGGTGAGGATCTGGGTGTCGGGGGCGGCGGTGTCGACGGTGAAGTCCTCGGTCGCCGGGCTCGGGTCGGGGTTGGTGGCGGCGTCGGTGGCCCGCACCCGGAAGGTGTAGTCGCCGTCGGTGAGGCGCCGGGCTGCTGGGTGAAGGGGCTGAGTGCAGGGCTGGTAGTCGGCGGTGTGCCGGTGCCGTCGAGCGAGCATTCGAAGCTGGACCCGGGCTCGCTCGAGTGGAAGGTGAAGCTCGGGGTCGGGTCATTGGTCGGTGCCGTGCGGGGCCGAGTCGATCGTGGTCTCCGGCGCGCTCGTGTCGACGGTCCAGGTGAAGGAGTCGGGGCTGGCGTCGGGGTTGCCGGCCTGGTCGATCGCCCTGACCGAGAAGGTGTGGGAGCCCTCGCTCAGCGAGCTGTAGTCCCTGGGGGTGGTGCAGGCGGCGAAGGCGCCCGAGTCGAGCTTGCATTCGAAGGAGGCGACGCCGGAGCCGCCGGGGTCGGAGCCCGAGAAGGTGAAGTGGGCGTCGGTCGAGGAGGTGGGGTCGGCCGGGTGGGTGAGGATCTGGGTGTCGGGGGCGGCGGTGTCGACCGTGAAGCTCCGGGTGGCGGCCGGGCCGGTGTTGCCGGCCTGGTCGGTGGCCTTCACCGAGAAGGTGTAGGTGCCGTCGGCGAGGCCGCTGAACTGCTTCGGCGAGGGGGTGCAGTCAGAGAAGCTGCCGGTGGCCGCGCCGGGGCCGTCGAGCTTGCATTGGAAGCTGGCGCCGGTCGGCTCGCTCGAGCTGTAGTCGAAGCTCGGGCTGGGGTCGGCGGTCAGGCCGGTGGGGCCGGCGGTGATCGTCGCGTCCGGGGCCGTGGTGTCGACCGTGAAGCTCCGGGTGGCGGCCGGGCCGGTGTTGCCGGCCTGGTCGGTGGCCTTCACCGAGAAGGTGTAGGTGCCGTCGGCGAGGCCGCTGAACTGCTTCGGCGAGGGGGTGCAGTCAGAGAAGCTGCCGGTGGCCGCGCCGGGGCCGTCGAGCTTGCATTGGAAGCTGGCGCCGGTCGGCTCGCTCGAGCTGTAGTCGAAGCTCGGGCTGGGGTCGGCGGTCAGGCCGGTGGGGCCGGCGGTGATCGTCGCGTCCGGGGCCGTGGTGTCGACCGTGAAGCTCCGGGTGGCGGCCGGGCCGGTGTTGCCGGCCTGGTCGGTGGCCTTCACCGAGAAGGTGTAGGTGCCGTCGGCGAGGCCGCTGAACTGCTTCGGCGAGGGGGTGCAGTCAGAGAAGCTGCCGGTGGCCGCGCCGGGGCCGTCGAGCTTGCATTGGAAGCTGGCGCCGGTCGGCTCGCTCGAGCTGTAGTCGAAGCTCGGGCTGGGGTCGGCGGTCAGGCCGGTGGGGCCGGCGGTGATCGTCGCGTCCGGGGCCGTGGTGTCGACCGTGAAGCTCCGGGTGGCGGCCGGGCCGGTGTTGCCGGCCTGGTCGGTGGCCTTCACCGAGAAGGTGTAGGTGCCGTCGGCGAGGCCGCTGAACTGCTTCGGCGAGGGGGTGCAGTCAGAGAAGCTGCCGGTGGCCGCGCCGGGGCCGTCGAGCTTGCATTGGAAGCTGGCGCCGGTCGGCTCGCTCGAGCTGTAGTCGAAGCTCGGGCTGGGGTCGGCGGTCAGGCCGGTGGGGCCGGCGGTGATCGTCGCGTCCGGGGCCGTGGTGTCGACCGTGAAGCTCCGGGTGGCGGCCGGGCCGGTGTTGCCGGCCTGGTCGGTGGCCTTCACCGAGAAGGTGTAGGTGCCGTCGGCGAGGCCGCTGAACTGCTTCGGCGAGGGGGTGCAGTCAGAGAAGCTGCCGGTGGCCGCGCCGGGGCCGTCGAGCTTGCATTGGAAGCTGGCGCCGGTCGGCTCGCTCGAGCTGTAGTCGAAGCTCGGGCTGGGGTCGGCGGTCAGGCCGGTGGGGCCGGCGGTGATCGTCGCGTCCGGGGCCGTGGTGTCGACCGTGAAGCTCCGGGTGGCGGCCGGGCCGGTGTTGCCGGCCTGGTCGGTGGCCTTCACCGAGAAGGTGTAGGTGCCGTCGGCGAGGCCGCTGAACTGCTTCGGCGAGGGGGTGCAGTCAGAGAAGCTGCCGGTGGCCGCGCCGGGGCCGTCGAGCTTGCATTGGAAGCTGGCGCCGGTCGGCTCGCTCGAGCTGTAGTCGAAGCTCGGGCTGGGGTCGGCGGTCAGGCCGGTGGGGCCGGCGGTGATCGTCGCGTCCGGGGCCGTGGTGTCGACCGTGAAGCTCCGGGTGGCGGCCGGGCCGGTGTTGCCGGCCTGGTCGGTGGCCTTCACCGAGAAGGTGTAGGTGCCGTCGGCGAGGCCGCTGAACTGCTTCGGCGAGGGGGTGCAGTCAGAGAAGCTGCCGGTGGCCGCGCCGGGGCCGTCGAGCTTGCATTGGAAGCTGGCGCCGGTCGGCTCGCTCGAGCTGTAGTCGAAGCTCGGGCTGGGGTCGGCGGTCAGGCCGGTGGGGCCGGCGGTGATCGTCGCGTCCGGGGCCGTGGTGTCGACCGTGAAGCTCCGGGTGGCGGCCGGGCCGGTGTTGCCGGCCTGGTCGGTGGCCTTCACCGAGAAGGTGTAGGTGCCGTCGGCGAGGCCGCTGAACTGCTTCGGCGAGGGGGTGCAGTCAGAGAAGCTGCCGGTGGCCGCGCCGGGGCCGTCGAGCTTGCATTGGAAGCTGGCGCCGGTCGGCTCGCTCGAGCTGTAGTCGAAGCTCGGGCTGGGGTCGGCGGTCAGGCCGGTGGGGCCGGCGGTGATCGTCGCGTCCGGGGCCGTGGTGTCGACCGTGAAGCTCCGGGTGGCGGCCGGGCCGGTGTTGCCGGCCTGGTCGGTGGCCTTCACCGAGAAGGTGTAGGTGCCGTCGGCGAGGCCGCTGAACTGCTTCGGCGAGGGGGTGCAGTCAGAGAAGCTGCCGGTGGCCGCGCCGGGGCCGTCGAGCTTGCATTGGAAGCTGGCGCCGGTCGGCTCGCTCGAGCTGTAGTCGAAGCTCGGGCTGGGGTCGGCGGTCAGGCCGGTGGGGCCGGCGGTGATCGTCGCGTCCGGGGCCGTGGTGTCGACCGTGAAGCTCCGGGTGGCGGCCGGGCCGGTGTTGCCGGCCTGGTCGGTGGCCTTCACCGAGAAGGTGTAGGTGCCGTCGGCGAGGCCGCTGAACTGCTTCGGCGAGGGGGTGCAGTCAGAGAAGCTGCCGGTGGCCGCGCCGGGGCCGTCGAGCTTGCATTGGAAGCTGGCGCCGGTCGGCTCGCTCGAGCTGTAGTCGAAGCTCGGGCTGGGGTCGGCGGTCAGGCCGGTGGGGCCGGCGGTGATCGTCGCGTCCGGGGCCGTGGTGTCGACCGTGAAGCTCCGGGTGGCGGCCGGGCCGGTGTTGCCGGCCTGGTCGGTGGCCTTCACCGAGAAGGTGTAGGTGCCGTCGGCGAGGCCGCTGAACTGCTTCGGCGAGGGGGTGCAGTCAGAGAAGCTGCCGGTGGCCGCGCCGGGGCCGTCGAGCTTGCATTGGAAGCTGGCGCCGGTCGGCTCGCTCGAGCTGTAGTCGAAGCTCGGGCTGGGGTCGGCGGTCAGGCCGGTGGGGCCGGCGGTGATCGTCGCGTCCGGGGCCGTGGTGTCGACCGTGAAGCTCCGGGTGGCGGCCGGGCCGGTGTTGCCGGCCTGGTCGGTGGCCTTCACCGAGAAGGTGTAGGTGCCGTCGGCGAGGCCGCTGAACTGCTTCGGCGAGGGGGTGCAGTCAGAGAAGCTGCCGGTGGCCGCGCCGGGGCCGTCGAGCTTGCATTGGAAGCTGGCGCCGGTCGGCTCGCTCGAGCTGTAGTCGAAGCTCGGGCTGGGGTCGGCGGTCAGGCCGGTGGGGCCGGCGGTGATCGTCGCGTCCGGGGCGCTCGAGTCCTCGGTGTAGCCGACCGAACTGGAGCAGGAGGAATCGCCGACCCCGTTCGTTGTCCGCGCGCTGAGGGCTGTGCTGCTGTCGTCGGCGACGCTGACCGTGATGCCCGAACCGGTGAACTCGGCGACCGAGCCGGATGCGTCTGCCGTGCCCGCACAGGTGGCGTTCTCATAGATCTTCACCTGGGTCGGCGAGCCGGCACCGGTCGTACCGATCACCTTCGGGATGTTGTTGTTGGCGGGGCTGGCCGGATCGGTGGCGGTAATGGTGGGAGCATCGGGCAGGCAGCTCACGGTCACCGCCACGCTCGCGCTGGAGCCGCCGTTCAGGGCGTAGGTGAAGTCGTCGGTGGAGGCCGGCGGGGCGTCGTTGCAGTAGTTCGGGTTCGGGGTGTAGGAGACGCTCTGGTTGTCGGCGGCGACCGTCACCGTGCCGTGGGCGGGCTGGGTGACCGAGGCGACGCTCTTCGGGCCGCCGTCGATGTCGGTGTCGTTGGCGAGGACGTCGACCTGGGTCGGGCCCGAGTCCTCGGCGACCGTCTTGGTGTCGTTGACCGCGACTGGCGGGCTGTCCCCGGCGCCGTTGACCGTGACGTCGCTCAGGGTCGGCGTCTGGTTCGTGTCAGTCGTGCTGAGCGCCGCCCGGTACTGCACATAGCGGGTGTTCCCGGGGATGTCGCCGCCCGAGGTCGCGATCGGAGTGAAGGCACTCCAGCCTGGGTCGTTCGGGTTCGGCGTGTCGCCGGTGCGGACGCTCATCGCGATGCCGGTGCCCGACGGCGTAGCGGAATTCCAGGTGAGCGCGCCCCAGTTGACGCTCTGGCCGGGGCCGGCGTCGAAAACCCGGGAGTCGAAGGTGCTCGCGCTCGGGTATGGGCTCATCCGCAGCCAGTCGACGGAAAGCTCCGCAGGGAGCGCCGAGCTGCCGTCGCTGACGGTTGGCCGCAGGTTCGACGTGAAGCTCCCCGTGTGGGTGACCTTGAGATCGCCGTCCACGTAGTAGCGGACCTCGCCGGCATCCCACTCGATCCGGTACAGGTGCGGCGTGCCCGGTGAGACGCCCGGGATCGTGAAGAACGTCTCGCCCCCGCCGAAGTTAGTGCGAGCCCGGATCTCGTTGGTCGTGTTGCCGGTGCTGAAGATCGCGTAGACATCACTGGCGAAGTTGTCAGCCGTGAAGCCCACGTGCTGGAAGGTCGCGGCATCGAACGTGGCGACGAATTCGAGCGACCGGCCGGCTGGATAGGTCGCGGTCGTGCTCGCTCGGGAGCCGTTGACTTGGAGCTGGCCGCTCGAGACCGTGGCGCTGCCGCCCCCCTCCCAGTTGGCGCTGTCCCAGCCGTCCGGCAGTCCGGGACCCCCCGAGAACTCCTCGCCCACGGTCGGCTTCAGGGTCACCTCGCCGTCGCCGGTCTGGGAGATGTAGGTGTTGGCGGCCAAGCTGCCGGCGCCGAAGTCGGAGACGGTGGTGTCGGTGAAGTCGAAGCTGAGCGCCGCGGTGGTGAAGCTCCAGCTGTCCGGCGAGCCGAGGGGGTTGCCAACCTCGTCCTCCACCGAGCCGTCGACGGTGACCGTGTAGACGGCGCTGGGGTCGAGGTCGGCGTTCGGGTCGAGCGTCGCGGTGGTCCCCGAGTAGCTGACGGCGGCGGGGACGTCGGTGCCCGAGCCCTGCTTTCGCAGGTGGACGCTGGGGCCGGCGGTGATCGTCGCCGGGTTCATCGCCTCGCTGAAGTGGACCTGGACGTTGGTGTCGCGGGGGACGTCGGTGGCCCCCGATGCCGGATCGCGGCCGGTGATCGTCGGCGCGGTGGTGTCCGCGCTCAGCGCATAGCCGATCGCGACCTGGTTCAGGACCGGCGTCTGGGTGCTGTCGCTCGAGGTGAGCACAGCCCGGTACTGGACGTATCGCGAGTTGCCCGGGATGTCGTCGCCGCTCGAGGCGATCGGGGTGAAGGGGCTCCAGCTGACGTCGGGGGTCGGGGTGTCGCCGGTGCGGACGCTGATCGCGATCCCCGTGCCTGAGGGCGTCGCTGAGTTCCAGCTGAGCGTGCCCCAGTCGGCCGTCTGACCGGCGCCAGCGTCGAAGACGCGGGAGTCGAACGTGCCCGAGCCCGGATAGGGGGTCATCCGCAACCAGTCGACCGTCAGCTCAGGCCCGCTGGTGTTGAGGTCGCTGGCGATCGGGCGCATCTGGGTGGAGCCGAAGTCTGCGGCGAGGGTCGCGACCAGGCCGCCTTCGACGTAGAAGCGGACCTCGGTCGCGTCCCACTCGATCCGGTAGGTGTGGGGGGATCCGACATACTCGTTGGGGTTGCCAATCGGCGTGTTCGTCTGCGTGCCTGCGACATTGGTTCTCGCATACAGCTGATTGGTGGTGAGGTTGGTGCTGAAGATCGCCCAGTTGGAGTTGTTGTTCAGGTCTATTCCGAAGCCGACGTGCTGGTTGTCCTGGGCGTCCTGGGCATTGAAGGTGGCCCGGAACTCAAGCGAGCGCCCTGAGCCGTAGGTAGCGGCGGTCCTTGCGTAGGCGCTGTCGACGTGCAGGCTCCCGCCGGACACGGTGGCGCCGGTGCCGGGCGTGCAGTTCTCGGGGTCGGAAGCGCTCCACGGGCAGCTCGTCCATCCCGCGGGGAGCGAGCTGCCGGAGAACTCTGATCCCTCGGTCGGCTTCAGGGTGACCTCGCCGTTGCCGGTCTCGGAGACGTAGGTGTCGGCGCCCGGGGGGCGGCGCTGAAGTCGGCGGTGGTGGTGTCGATGAAGCTGAGGCTCGCGGTGGTGAAGCTCCAGCTGTCGGGGGGACCGAGGGCGTTGCCGGCCTCGTCCTGCACCGAGCCATCGACCGTGACCGTGTAGACGGCGCTCGGGTCGAGATCCGTGTTCGGGTCGAGCGTCGCCGTCGTGCCCGAGTAGCTGACGCTGGCCGGCACATCGGTGCCTGAGCCCTGCTTTTGCAGGTAAATGCTCGAGCTGTCGATCGTCGCCGGGTTCATCGGCTCGCTGAACTGGACCTGGACGTTGGTGTTGCGGGGGACGTCGGTGGCGCCGGGTGAGGGGCTGCGGCCGGTGATCGTGGGTGGGGTCTGATCGACCCCCACGCTGTAGGCGATCGAGACGTCGTTCAGCGTGAGTGTCTGGTTCGCATCGCTCGAACCGAGCTCAGCCTGGTATTGCACGTAGCGGGAGTTGCCGGGGATGTCACCACCGCTGCTGTTGATCGGGGTGAAGGCGCTCCAGTTCCCGTCAGGGGTGGGGGTGTCGCCGGTGCGGACGCTGATCTGCACGCTGGTGTTCGGCGGGGCATTCGCATGCCAGCTGAGCGCGCCCCAGTCGGCGGCCTGGCCGGCGTCGAAGACGCGGGAGGTGAAGGTGCCGGAGGCCGGGTAGGGGCTCATCCTCATCCAGTCCACGCTGACCTCGCCGCCCCCGGCGGTGAAGTCGCTGGCGATCGGGCGCATCTGGGTGGAGCCGAAGTTGGCGGCCTGGGTCGCGACCAGGGCCCCGTCCACGTAGAAGCGGACCTCCGTCGCGCCCCACTCGATCCGGTAGAGGTGCGGCGATCCGAGCAGGTTGCTCGGAAGCAGCGTATCGGTCGTGGCGGGACCGTTGGTGCGGGCATTGAAACTGCCGTCGGCCATGACGCTGAAGATCGCCCAGTTGGGGTCGTTGTTGAGGTCCACCCCGAAGCCGACGTGCTCGGCCGCCTGGCCGCTGAAGTTGGCCACGAACTCAAGCGAGCGCCCTGAGCCGTAGGTAGCGGCGGTCCTTGCGTAGGCGCTGTCGACGTGCAGGCTCCCGCCGGACACGGTGGCGCCGGTGCCGGGCGTGCAGTTCTCGGGGTCGGAAGCGCTCCACGGGCAGCTCGTCCATCCCGCGGGGAGCGAGCTGCCGGAGAACTCTGATCCCTCGGTCGGCTTCAGGGTGACCTCGCCGTTGCCGGTCTCGGAGACGTAGGTGTCGGCGCCCGGGGGGGCGGCGCTGAAGTCGGAGACGGTGGTGTCGGTGAAGCTCGCCGAGGGGGTGGTGAAGCTCGCCGGATCCGCCGGCGGATTCGGCTCCGTCGCCGTGTTGGAGGCGGCGTCGGTGGAGTTCACCCGGTAGTGGTAGGTGGTGTTCGGCGCCAGCCCGGTGAGCTGGATGCTGTGGGAGGTGGTCAGCCCGGGGCTGCTCTGCTGCGAGGTCAACGAGCCGGGGCTGGTGCCGTAGTCGACCCGGGAGTTGGATGCCTCGTCGGTGTCCCAGGTGATGGTGGCGGTGCCGTCGCCCGTAGCCGAGGCGGCGACGTTGGAGATCGCCGGCGCGGTGTCGTCGACGGCGTAGGTCGCCTCGTAGTTGCCGGCGGTTGCGTCGAAGAACGCGTACTCGGCGCCCTTGATCGTCTGGGTGGTGGTGGGGATCTGCGTGCCGTCCCGCTTGACGGTGGTCAACGCTCCCACCGAGGAGGTGGTCGGAACCATTCCGCGGAGGCCGTTCGCGCCGGCGGCGTGGGTGACGCTGAAGCTCAGCTTGCTCCCGCTCCAGGAGACCCCGTCGAACGAGGATTGGTTGCGGCCGTCGAGCCAGTCCAGCATCTGCCGCGCCGAGACGACCGGGATGCCATGCGAAAGCGCCGAGGCGACGATCGCGTCCGATCCCGAGCTCGAGGCGCTGTCGGTGTGCATGTTCGCGGTGAAGACGCCGTAGTAGCCCTCGGGCCCCAGCGCCTTGTTGAGCAGCGAGTCGATGTTGAACGGGTAGGTCTGGCCCGACTCGTCGGTCATCTGGGTGGCCGCCTGGTAGACGTCGATCATCGAGCCGTTCAGATCGGCGAAGCGCATCGGCATCCCCGAGCCGGTGAACATCCCCGGGCGGTCCTGGATCCAGGGCTCGGGCCAGTAGTAGTAGTTGGTGTCAAGGCGGATGCCGTTCTCCAGCTCCACCTTCGGCTGCGTCGCCCAGTCGCTCCAGGCGATGCAGTGGGTGCGGTTGGTCGCGGGCGGCGCCAGGCTCGGGAAGTTGGCGGCCAGGTCGGCGAGCTGGCTCGAGTAGAAGGATTCGAGCTGGGCCTGGTCGGTCCAGTTGGCGCAGTTGGTCAGCGCATGCAGCGCGATCTCGAACCCCTGGCCCTGGAAGGCGGCGGCCTCGGAGTCAGAGATCGGGGTGCCCGGGTAGATGTAGGAGGTGCCCCGCACGCACTGCCAGTCGGCCACCGAGCAGCCGGCGGGACTGTCGGCCTGGTACTGCTGGAAGCGGCCGACGGTGCCGCCGTTGCCGTGGTCGTCCCCGGTCATCACCACGGCCGCCTTCTTGTCTCGTGGCAGGAACCAGAACCGGGGCAGCGGCTTCTTCTGCAGGTTCATCTGCTCGATCAGGTTGGTCAGCAGGTGCTGCTGCTCGTCGGCCTGGGGGATGGCCACCTTGTTGAGATCGACCCAGTCGGGCTGCACGTCCCCGGTCTTGGCACCGAAGAAGAGATCGTCGGAGCGGATCAACTGGTTCCCGCCCACGGAGCTGTCGCGCTCGTCCCCCGACCAGGCCGGGTTGCCCTGGCGCGTCTCGACGACCGAGCGGGCGAGGTCGTAGGTGAAGGCCGCGGCGTGACCCGAGCCCACGCTTCGCATCGTCACCGCGGGGTTGGAGGTCGCGGTGGTCGCGTCGGAGTAGAGATTCGCCACGGCCTGGGCTCCGCTCAGCGTGTAGCGGTCAGCCGCCCCGTGGTACTGGATCGTCTGGCCGACGATGCCGGCGCCTGGTCCGGACGTGGTGTCGACCTTGAGGTACTCGTTCGACATCGGCGACCCGGCCGAGGTCAGGCCCAGCAGGCCCGCCAGCTGGGGATCCGGCCGGCTCGCGATCAGGTTGCCGCCCGCCTGCACCCAGTTGTCGAGCATCGTCACCTGCCCGGCGTCCAAGGGGCCATCGCCGAGGATGGCGACGTCGTGGGCGTTCAGCACCGCCGGGGTGACGTTGGTGATGTCCGTGGCGGTGAACTCGTTCAGGCCCTCCGCTCGAAGGATCTCGGCGAAGTAGCGGCTGAACGGATTGGCGCCGTTCGAGATCACCAGGACCGGGCCGCCCGGGCCCTCGTCGGGCGGTGGCGGTGGCGGCGCCGCCGTGGTGAAGGACCAGGTCGAGTCCGCGGCCAGCGGGTTTCCGGCGACGTCCTTGACGCCGTCCGGAAGGGGACCGCCCTTGACGGTCGCCGTGTAGGTGGTCGAGCTCTGCAGCGGTGCATCCGGGGTCAGCGTCGCCCTCCTGTTCGCACCGCTGTAGCTGACCGTCGCCGGGACCAGCACATCGGACGGATCCCGCAGCTGGACGTTGGTGCCGTTGATGGTGTTGGAGTCCATCGGCTCGTTGAAGGTCGCCGTCACGTTGGCGCCGGTGGCGACGCCGCTGGCGCCGCTGGCGGGCGAGCGCACGTTGATGGTCGGCGGGGTGTTGTCCGGCCCGACCGTGTTCGCGAAGACGACGTCGACCCCGTAGTTGCTCGACTGGAAGGCGTCGGGCCCGCCGCCCGCGAACAGCCCTCCGGATGTCCCGTACTTGTAGATGCCGTTCGGCCCGTCGACCCCGTCGCCGAGCGCATGCAGCGGCGCGCTGTCGAAGCCGCCGGTGGCGAAATAGTTGTTGCCGGCGGCGTAGTTGCCGTTGGGCGCGTAGTAGGAGGCGACGTATGTCGTATTGGCATCGATCGCCACCGGGCTGTCGAGGCTGATCTCCTGCCAGCCGGAGGCGGTCTCCCCGCTGAAAGTCGCCTCGGCCAGCTGGGTCCCTCCCGCCGTCCACAGGTGGCCGACGTGGGTGCCGGTGTTGCCGGAGGTCTTGTAGAAGCGCAGGCCGGTGATGAAGCCGGCCTGATCGGAGCGGAACTTGACGCCGACCTCGACCGCGTTCGGGTCGTTTTCGCCGGGGAGCGTGAAGGAGTTGTCCCAGATCGAGCAGGGGCAGGTGCGGGGGATGACGTTGACCGCGACGCCCGGGCCGGGGGTCTCGAGGTTGCCGCTGTCATCGGTCGCCCGCGTCTTGATCGTGGCGGGGCCGGTGGCGCCCGGGGTCCAGGAGTAGGTCCAGTCGTCTCGCCCCTGCGCGGGGTGCCAGGTGCTGCCGCCGTCGGTCGAGACCTCGACGCTCCCGACCTGGCCTCCGCCGGACTCTCCCGTCGCGTCCGTGGCGGTGCCGCTGATCGTGATCGGCTGGCCGCTGTTGACGTTGGAGCCGTCGAGCGGCGAGTTGATCACGGAGCTGGGGGGATCCGTGTCCGCCGAGGCCGTTGCCGGCACCAGGTCGCCCTGCAGCGTGTCGGGCTGGGCCTTCATGTCGGCGAGCAGGTTGACCGTCGCCTGCTGCATGCGCGGGTCAGGGGTCGAGCCGCCGCGGTCGTGGTTTCCGTCGAGCCCCCAGGACCACTGAATCGTGCCGGCGCCGAAGACGAGCGCCCCGCTCGGGGCCTTGTACAGGGTCAGGTGGTGGGTCGCCGTGCCGGAGGCGTAGGTGGAGCCGTTGTCCTGGAGAACATCAACCCCGCTTCGCGTGGTCGAGGAATTGTAGACGAGCCCGGGCGGTCGGAAGCTGTTCTCGGGCGCCTCGTCCCACTCGTATCCGAGGGTGTCGTTGTTAAGGGTGGCTGTCTGGCCTGAGGCCTGCGAGGCGAGGCTGGTGTTGCGCCAGAGGCGCATCTTGCCGTCGGCGGCCGGCACGTCGATCGCGGAGGTGCCGGAGTTGACCCTGAACATCGTGCCCGTCAGCCCGTTCTCGGGGTTGGGCCCCTCGGGATTGAACGAGCGAACGTCGCGCCAGGTGCCGGTCCAGATGTTCGGCTCGGGGTCGATCTTGGCGCCCGCGTGAGTCTCCTTGTAACAGACGAGGGTTCGCCAGTCGGTGCTCGAGCCGTCGGCCGTGCTGGGCTCCCAGCGGGTCTTCCAGAAGCTCTCGTTGCCGGCGAAGAAGGCGAGGTTGACGCCGGCGGCCCGGGCCGTCTCGACGTTGGTGCGCTGGGTGGCAGACCAGTACTCGTCGTGACCGACCGAGAGGAAGGTTTTGTGATCGAGGATCTCGCTCCCTCTCCGGGCGCTGTCGACCCCGGTGAAGTAAGAGACGTCGTAGCCGTTGCGCTCCAGCCAGCGAACCATGGGGTACTCGGCGTTGAACGGCGAGTCCTCCGGAGTCGGACCGCGGGTGGTGAGGGGGCGGTTGTAGCTGACCTTGTAGGCCCGGGCCGGATTGGTCCCCGGCCCACCGTCGCTGCTCTGGTACAGGCTCCTGCCGCCGTACTGGTTGTAGGCCTCCCAGGTGGTGTCCTGGGTCTGGAAGAGGAGGTCCGACTGACCGGTGTCGTCGCGGACGATGAAGAAGATGTGGCTGCCGTCTGAGGCCCCGCCGCCGTCGCGGACGAGTTTGGCGAAGTAGATGCCCGACACTGCGTCGGCCGGGACCGCCCAGGAGGCGGACTCCGCCCAGTTGCCGCAATCGGTCAGCCCCGTCGTCGTCGGGTCGTCGATGCAATCGGGCTGCGTCTGCGGCAGACTCGCCGAGGGCGTGACGGTGACCACCTTGCGGGCGCCGTCGCCGTTGTAGTAGCCCATCCGGTAGATGTCGAGGTGATACGCCGAATAGGGGGTGTCGATCTTGAAGTGGACGGTCTCGCCGTGGTTGACGCTGATGTCGGTCGCGAACCCCTGCAGGTTCGGGTCGCCGGCGCCGCCGCCGCTGATGTCCCACTCGCTCGCCGGGTTGCCCGGCTTGGAGTTCTCGCAGACGATTGGGTTCTGGACGAGTGGATCGCAGGGTGCGGCCTGCGCCACCTCAGCCCCGGAGCCCAGGCCGGTGTATAGAAGGAAGGCGACCGCCGCAAGGGAGGCGGTGCCGAGAACGCGCGCTAGCGGCCCCCGGAACCAGGAATGCGGCTGGGTTGGCAGCGAACCCGGGGACCCACGCGGCGGTCCTGAGAGTCGGACAACGCCATCCTGCACTTCCACTCCCAGCGACCACACAGCCGCGCCAAACTGGATTCCGCCCGGGCGTCCGTTACATGCGTTCGGTGCGCCTCGTGCCGTTCCAACAGCTGCCTCCGCATTCCGGTCCTTGCCGGCCCAGCGTTCGGAGACGAACCGACACTAGGGCGGCAGGCAGGCAGCCGCATCCGTAGAGTCTGCCGGGCTTTTGTCCGTAATTTGCGGAACTTCCAGCTCGTAGTTAGTACGGATGCCTGCCCGGCGGCGTGCCTGGGACGCGCTGGAACGACGGTCCGGCAGAGAAGAACGGCTCTGCGCTCGCCGGGGCCGTTCAGGTGCTGGCGGGAGCGCTGGCCCGATCGGCGGCGTCCCCCCCGTTGGCCGCGCCGCCCCGGTCCGCAGCCTGGGATACACCGGCGTCATCGGTTGCCGCCGCTTCCCCGGCGCCGAGCATGATCTCGCCTCGGCGGGTGCGCGACGGGTCGATGCGGATGCCGGGACCCATCGTGGTAGTCACCGTGATGGAGAGGATGTAGCGGCCCTTTGCTGCCGCCGGCTTCGCGCGGATGATCTCCTCGATCACGGCCGCGTAGTTCTCGAGCAGGTCCACCTCGGAGAAGCTCGTCTTGCCGATCGCCAGGTGGACGATGGCCTGCCGGTCGGTGCGGTACTCGACCTTTCCGGCCTTCGCCTCGTCGACCGCCTTGGCGATGTCCTCGGTGACGGTCCCGACCTTGGGGTTCGGCATCTTGCCCTGGGGGCCGAGGACGCGACCGAGCTTGCCGACCTTCGGCATCTGCGACGGGTGGGCGATGGCGACGTCGAAGTCGGTCCAGCCGCCCTCCACGCGCTCGGCGAGATCGTCGGAGCCGACGAAATCGGCGCCGGCCTCGGTGGCCTGGCGGGCCACATCGCCCTCGGCGAAGACGGCGATCGTGACGTTCTTGCCCAGGCCCTTCGGCAGTGCGAGCGTCCCGCGCAACTGCTCCTCGGCGTGGCGGACGTTGACGCCCAGGCGGATGTGGAGCTCGACGGTCTCGTCGAACTTCGCGCCGGAGGTCTCCTTCACCAGGCGGATCGCCTCGGCGGGCGGATACGCCGTCGTCCGGTCGATCTTCTCGTAGGCCTCCCGGTAGCGCTTGCCGCGAGCCATCAGATGCCCTCCACCGTGACGCCCATCGAGCGTGCGGTGCCGGCGATGATCTTCGTCGCGGCGTCGATGTCGTTGGCGTTCAGGTCGGGCATCTTGCGCTCGGCGATCTGGCGGGCCTGATCGACGGTGATCGAGCCGACCTTGACGCTGTGCGGCTCACCGGAGCCCTTCTCGAGCCCGGCCGCCTCCTTGATCAGGACGGCGGCCGGGCGGGGTCTTGGTGATGAAGTCGAAGGAGCGGTCCTCGTAGACCGTGATCTCGACCGGGATGATCGTGCCGGCGTCCTGCTGGGTCTGGGCGTTGAAGGCCTTGCAGAACTCCATGATGTTGACGCCGTGCTGTCCCAGGGCAGGGCCGACCGGAGGGGCGGGGTTCGCCGCTCCGGCGGGGATCTGCAGCTTGATCTGGGTGAGGACCTTCTTGGCCATGGATGGAAGTTAGATCTTCTTGACCTGGTCGTAGTTGACCTCGACCGGCGTCTCGCGCCCGAAGATCGAGACCAGGACCTTGAGCTTGGCGGCGTCCTCGTTGATCTCGGCGATCTCGCCGGAGAAATCGGCGAGCGGGCCCGAGATCACCTTGACGGACTCGCCGATGGAGAACTGGGCGCGGGTCCGCGGGCGCTCGGCGGTCTCGCGGTGGAGGAGGCGGTCGACCTCCACCTTGGAGAGGGGGATCGGCTTGTTGCGGGATCCGACGAAGCCGGTGACGCCGGGGGTGTTCTTGACGAGCCCCCAGGCGTCGTCGGTCATCTCCATGTTGACCAGCACGTAGCCCGGCATGGTCCGCTTCTCGGTCTGCACCTTCTGACCGTCCTTCATCTCCGAGATCTGCTCGGTCGGGACGACGACCTGGCGCACGTTGCGGTCCTGGCCCATCGTGTGGACCCGGTGCTCGAGATTCTGCTTGACCTTGTTCTCGTGCCCGGAGTAGGTGTTGATCACGTACCAGCGAAACATCAGTCGGTCTCCTTGCGCTCCGTCTAGAGGAGCTGCTTGATGAACCAGTTGAAGGCGGCGTCGAGGGCGCCCAGATATGCGGCCATCACGGCCACGAAGATGAACGTCACGGCCGAGGCCTGGACCAAGGTGTCCCGGTCCGGCCACTGCACGCGCTTGAGCTCGGCCCAGCAGGAAAGCAGGAAACCGAGGACGGGGCCGCGACGCTTCTCGGCCTTCTCGGCCTGGCCCTTCTGAAGCTCCTTGGCGCGGGCCTTGCGGCGCTCCTCCTTCTCGCGCTCGCGCCGGTCGCGCCGGCTCTCCTTCGGCTCGGCCTGGGGAGCCGGAGCTCCGACATCAGCGCGCGATGGCGCGGGCGCCTCGGGCTCAGCGGGCGGCTCCGGGCGAACCGGGGCGGGCACGACCCCGGGGACCGGCGAGCCGTCGCCGGCGGTGTCCCGCGGCTGCTCGACGTTCTCCCCGTAGTCCTCGGTCTGCGCGCCGGTGCGAAGCACGGCCTCGGCCTCGGCGACCTCGCCGGAGACTCCGTGCTGGGTGTCCTCCTGCGCGCGCTCCTCCTGCTCGTCGCTCGACGTTGCCGCGCTGCTCCTGCTGCTGGCGGCGGCGGCGCTCCGCCTTGCGCTGTGCTCTCGTCTTCGCCATCTCAGATCAGCCCTAGCGGGTCTCCTTGTGTGGGGTGTGGCGCCCGCACCAACGGCAGAACTTCCGGATCTCGATCCGGTCCGGCGAGTTCCGCCGGGACTTGTTCGTCTCGTAGTTGCGGCGCTTGCACTCCTCACAGGCGAGCGTTACGCCGATTCGAACATCAGAGGCCATGTCTCCTCAACTTCACTTCGGTGCCTTGCGCGGCCGGACAGAAAAAAACCCCCGGCCCCAGGCCCGAGGTACGTCCCAAAGAATAGCGCCGCGCGGCGGCCAGTGGCCAGGCGGCCTGAGCGAGAAGGCGCCGGGCAACCTGATTCATCGGACCACCATCCGCAAGCGACGCTGTGGAGGCTACTGCTGAGGCTGGCCGACGAAGCCCGCGGCGCGCCCGTAGAGCTTGTAGAGCTTGAAGCCGTGTGCGAACGGCTTCTTGCAGTAGCCGTCCAGCACATCGTAGGCCCGCTTGTCGTCGAGGACGGGGCCAGTTCCGGAGGGGTCGGAGGTGTTGTTGCCGACGACGGGCCCGCCGGCGAAGTTCTTGAGCTGCGTGATGGTGCCGAGCCGCTGGCCGGTGTCCGCCTGATTCCAGTCGTTGCAGTCAGCCAGATTGATCGGTGCGCCGACGTTGGGGCCGACATCAACCTGGGGCTGGGTCCCGGAGCCAGATCCGCAACCGGCGATCAGAGCCGCCACCGCACACGCGACGACCGGCCCAAGGAGGCGTCGATTCCGACCTGTCAAACCGGTTACGGCTTGTTCGGCGTTGTGAACCATGGGCAACCCTTTGCTCCCAGCTCACTGCACGCCAGAAGCTCGCCCACCTGGCCATGCTGGGCCCCGGGCAGCGGACTGTTGTTGCAGTCGGAGGGCAGGTTGTCCGGAGGAGGAGCGCTCGGTGAGGGCAGGCCGGTGACGCTCGCGGCCTTGCCGTCGGAGCCCGTGTTGCTGTACCAGCAGTTGCCGCTGTTGGCGGTGCTGACGATGATGCCGCCCTGGTCCCACCAGAAGTCGACGCCGTTCGGCTTGGCCTTGCCCTTGGGGGTCCGGCCCATTGCGTTGTTGAAGAAGTGGTTGCGATACGAGGTCGCCGAGGCGCCCGGCGTCGTCGGATCGCAGCCCGGCACCTGGTTCTTGGTGTCGCCGCAGGCGAAGGCGTCGGGGACCGCAAAGAGCATTGCGCCTCGGCGCCAGTTGTCCCAGAAGTGGTTGTTGCGGACGACGTTGGCGTTGCCGCCGGCGATCCACATGCCGGTGCCGACCGGAACGGGCTCGGTGGGCACGACGTCCGAGCAGCCCTGGTTCGGGCCGTTGGGGCCGGGCTTGTGCCCATCGGGACACGGCGGCAGATAGGTATTGAAGTTGTTGCCGAAGAAGTTGTTGTGCTCGAGCAGGTCGGAGTCCTGCGGGAACCCGGGATGGCCCGGTGCCGTGAAGACGTCCGTCGAGAAGCCCTCGGAGTTGTCGTAGAAGTTGTTGTTGTGCACCCAGACGGCGTTGCCGTCCGTGCCGGAGTAGCCGAGCGTGTTGTGGTGCATGTCGCAATAGCGCAGCTCGGTGCCGTAGCGGCGCTGGCTCGGCGGCACCGCCTCACCGAGGTCGGCGCTGGCGCCCGGATAGAGCCCGGAGTCCCCACTGCCCCATGCGTCGCAGTTCTCGATCAGCGAGTGGTCGGCGACGAATGTGAGCACCCCGTACTCGCCCGCGTAGGGGACCTTGAAGCGGTTCAGGTGCGAGCCGTCGGTCTCGATGATGTAGACGTCGTGCTCCCTGGCGTGGCGCACGGTGACGTTATTGAGGACGAAGCCGTCGGCGCGGTCCGCCCTGATGCCGACGTCCTTGACCGACCCGATCGGCCCGCTGTTCCCGGAGGCCACCCGGCCCGCGTCGACGACGACGTCATCGGGTGAGACGCCCGTCCCCTGGATCTGCAGGTTGCAGCGGATGCACTTGCCGGCGTCGGGGATGTTGTGCCGGTCGACCAGCGGCGGCTGCGGAACCGGGATGTTGGTCAGCGACCGCCCGATCACCGCGATCAGGTTCTGGTCGTTGGGGCACGTGAACTGGTAGGCGTAGGAGACGGCGCCGACCTGGCTCTTGTCGTTCGTGATCTTCAGGTTGGCGCACTTGGGGTCGTCCGTCGGCGCGCGCCGGGACTTCGGCTCGGTGTAGAGGCCCGGCATCACCTCGACCCTGTCGTTGTTGTGGGCGGCGTTGACCGCGGCCTGGATCGAGCTGAAGCGGCAGTGCCGCAGCAGCTTGACGTTGAAGTGGTGCAGCTTCCTGATCCGCTTCTTGCTCGGGTGGATCGGGAGCTGCGACTGCCGCACCTTGAAGCCGTGCTTGCGGGCTCGCTTCAGGCCCTTGTTGACGGGCTTCATCGCACCGCTCTTGGAGAGCTTCTCGAAGCTGGCGTGCTTGCGGGCCTTCTTGCTCGGCACGTGCGTGCAGACGACCAGCGTCCGGCCGCGCGCCTTCTTGTTCAGCGCGCTGAAGATCTTCCTGACCTTCGGGACGTAGCCGCCCGCGGCCGGCTTGACGGACTTGTCGGGCGCCGGGTTCGGCCAGTAGGAGGCGCGCTCGACGTGCGCCAGCGCCAGCGCGGGAACGAGGATCGCGACGGCCGCGATCGCGATCGCGACGATCAGGACCCCGCGGCGTTGTGTTGCCCTCCTGGCTTCCATCAAACCCTCCTCGTGGCGAATCTAATCAGATGACGCCGGACGATGCCGGATCCCCGCTCGCCGACCCCTTCAGGAAAGCTGCTGCGGCGAGCGGGCGCCGAGCGGCACACGGAACTTGGCGATGGTGGTGGGAGTGCCGGCTCCCTGGTGCAGCGGGTCCACCGCCTTCAGCTCGCAGACGGACTCCGTCGGGCCGAGCTCGATCACGCCGTAGCCCTTCTTGACGAAGTCGTAGAACTGAATGTGCGGGTTCACGGCGGCGAGCCCGGCCAGGGTGCTCGGCGGGAGGCCGGTCGCCTCCGGAAGGCCGAGAGAGGTCGCGGAGCCACCGACGAACTCGGGCATGGCCGCCCGCCCGGTCGCCTGATCCCCGGTCGTGTACGCGGTCCCGGCGAAGAACGTGTGGATGTCGCCGGTGATCGCCATCACGTTCTGGACGTTGTTGTCGAGGATGTGGTCGAGAATCTGCTTGCGCTCGTACCCGTAGCCGTCCCATGCGTCCACCTGGGCCGGCACTCCGGGAGCGATTCGCGTCGCCATCACCATCAGCTCGGTCGCCCACACCTTCCAGGTGGTCGGCGCGCCGACCAGGCGGCTCTTGAACCAGTCGAGTTGCCGAGCGCCGAGCATCGTCCGGGGCGAGTCCGCGTCGGGGCAGGGCTTGAGCTGCGCGTCGTTGCAGGGCTGCTGATCGCGGTACTGGCGCTCGTCGGTGAGCAGGATGTCGACGAGCTTGCCGAGCCGGTACTCCTCGAAGACGCGGTCACGGTCCCCCTTGAAGCGGGCGCGAGGCATGTAGTTGAAAAATGCCCGGTGGCCGTTGGCCTCTCTCTGGGCGAACGGGACCCGCCGCGGGTAGTCCTTGAGCTGGGTGATGCTCGGGTCGGTCTGATTCGAGCTCGGCTTGCCGTCGGCGTAGTTGTCCTCCACCTCGTGGTCGTCCCAGACCGAGAGGAACGGGTGGGCGGCGTGCATCGCCTGGAGATCCCGATCGGACTTGTAGAGCCGGTACTTCTGCCAGTACTCGTCGAGGAGCTGGGTGTCGCCGTCGTGGTTGTTGCCGGTCCGGTCGAGGCGCACGCCCTGGTTGTCGGAGTACTCGTAGATGTAGTCGCCGAGGCAGAGCACGAGGTCGAGATCCGGCTCGTTGGCGATCGCGCGCTGGGCGTTGTAGAAGCCGGCCTCGTAGTGCTGGCATGAGTAGAAGGCGATCCGGATCGGCTTGCTCGAGTTGAGCGGCGGCGCGGTCTTGAACCGGCCGATCGGCGACTTCGACTGCTTGGTGACGAAGCGGTAGAAGTACTGATGGTCCGGCTTCAGGCCCTTGACGAAGGTCCGGGCGGTGAAGTCGCGATCGCGGCGCGCGGTGACGAGCTTCTCCTCGACCACGTGCTTGAAGTGCCTGTCCTTCGCGACGATGACATGCAGCTTGGAGGTGCGCTTGATCTCGCCGAGCCTGGTCCAGAGCTCGATGCCGCGCGGGCGGGGGAAGCCGGAGGCGACGCCGAGGTCGAACTTGGCGTGCTTCGCCGCCGGAATGCGGCGCTTGCGCGCCGCGGCCGCGTAGTTGACGGGCGCGACGGCCCCTGCGCCGGTGGCGAGCGCTCCGATCAGGAAGCTCCTGCGACCGAGTCGCTGCGAGCCGTCGAGCGATTCCAGGTCAGGCCGTGAGTCATCGAATGCGTGCACGTCCAGGTGCTCCTCCTCCCATTCCCTTCTGTTGCACGACGTACTAGATCACCCCGGCGATCAGATAGGTTCCCCGGCGCGCGCGCCAGGATGGCGCGCAGGCGAGAGGAGAGGAACGTGAAGCGGATGGCGTCGTTTGGCGGACTCAGGCTGCTTGGCCTGATCGGAGCCCTTGTCGTACTCGGCGCACTGGTGGTCGGCGCAGCGGAGGGTAAGAGCGCGCACCACAAGAAGCGCACCCGGACGCGCGTGCTGAGCAATCAGCAGCAGACGATCCTGGACAGCGGCCGGATCTCCGTCAAGCTGCACGGCACGGCGGGCAAGCGGTTCCGCGTGGACGGCTTCACCGGACGCCGCGATCGCGGCCGGCTCACGAGGTCCTCCAAGGCCGGCAACGGCGGCAAGCTCCATCTGCGGCTCGTCGGCCGTGGACGCCGGCTGCTCGGTGGATGCGACGTCGACTTCCTCAAGGTCGTCAACGCCAAGGCGAAGCACAAGAAGAAGCGCGGGAAGAAGCGCGGCCACCCTCACGCCGCCACGCCGCTGCAGCGCAACCTGGCCGCTTGCAGCAGCAGCAGCGGCAGCGGCGGCGGCGGCGGCACCCCCGCCACCACCCCGCCTCGCTGTGATCCCCTCGATCCGACGGTCTGCCTGCAGCCCTGGCCGAACGACTACTTCACCAGGACCGATGCGACGACGGACACGGGGCGCCGGCTCGACCTGCGCTCCGATCAGACACCCGCCAACACGAGCGGGATCCACATCGATCCGACCGACATCAATCGCGGCGACGGCTTCAGCCCGGGCAACCTGATCACGCTGAAGATCCCGCAGGTCTCGACGCAGACCGCGTTCGACAACACCGGCTTCGTGTCGATCACCGACCCGGCCGCGTACGCGGACGCGAACCAGCCGGCGGTCGTGATCGACGCGGCCACCGGGGTCCGACAGCCGATCTTCGCCGAGCTCGATCCGAACCCTGAGCTCAACCAGCCCGGCGACACGCAGGACGTGAACCTGATCATCAGGCCCCTGCGGAACTTCACCGAGGGGCATCGCTACATCGTCGCCCTGCGAGGCATCCGCGATGCGAGCGGCAACCCGGTGGCGGCGCCCGAGTCCTTCCGCGTCTACCGCGACAACCTGTCCTCATCGGATTCGGATGTCCAGGCAAGGCGTCCGCACATGGAGGACCTGTTCACGACCCTCGCGACCAGCGGGATCCCTCGCGCGAACCTCTACATGGCGTGGGACTTCACGGTGGCCAGCGAGCACAGCCTCGCGGGCCGCGCGCTCGCGATCCGCGACGACGCGCTCTCACAACTCGGCGATACGACACCGGGCGATGGGCAACTCGATGGGAGCGCGCCGACGTTCCACATCACGAACGTCGAGACCAACCCGGCCAATCTGCCCCCCAATACGCTCGAGCAGGTCGACGGCGAGCTGACGAACGTCCCCTGCTACCTGAACAACGGCAATTGCCGCCCGGGAGGGACGTTCAACTTCCAGGCGAACGGCGACGTGAACGCCACACCGACGGGGACCGCCGACGATCCGGACGCGGCGACGACGGGCGTGCGGTTCGAGTGCCTGATACCCAACTCGGCGGTGAGCGGGGGCACCCTGCACCCGACCCAGAGCGGGATCTTCGGCCATGGGCTGCTCGGCGACTTCACTCAGGTCTCCGACATGATCAAGTTCACCCCCAGCGAGGCGAACATCAGCAACACGAGCTGGTGCGCGACCAACTGGGCCGGCTTCTCCTCGGACGACCTGGGCACGGTCATCGGCGTGCTCGCCGACGTCTCGAAGTTCCCGCAGATGGGCGACCGGATGCTGCAGGGCTTCGTGAACATGATCTACCTCGGCCGGGCGATGACCATGGCCGGCGGCTTCGACACCGATCCGGCCTTCCAGATCGATCCCGATGGCGGGGGTGGGAACCCCGCCGGCTCCGTGCTCGCCAATGGGCCGGGCAACCTCTTCTGGGAGGGGATCAGCCAGGGCGCGATCATGGGCGGGGCCCTGACCGCGCTCGAGCCGGATCTGACCCAGTCCGTGCTCAACGTGACCGGAATGAACTACTCGACGCTGCTGCGCCGGAGCTCGGACTCCGGGCAGTACCTGGACGTCCCGAACTTCGGGCTCTGGGCCCACTACCCGAACCTGCAGCAGCGACCGCTGATCCTCTCGCTGATGCAGCTGCTCTGGGACCGCGGTGAGGCCAATGGCTACGCACAGCACATGACCGGCGATCCTCTGCCGAACACGCCGGCGCATCACGTGCTGTTGCAGATGGCCTACGGCGACCACCAGGTGTCGAACCTCGCGGGTGAGGTGGAGGCGCGCACGATCGGCGCGCAGGTCCACACTCCCGAGCTCGACAGCGGCCGGCACTGGGGACTCGATCCCCTCTTCGGGCTGACGCCGATCAGCTCGTACCCGTACAGCGGGAATGCCGCGATGGTCTACTACGACGGCGGTCCGCTCGACTACACCACGCCCGATTTCGGCACGCCGGACCAGACGTGCACGGACGAGAACAGCATCGCGCACCACGGGACCGCGCCCGCCCCGCTGGTGGAGCTGCCGCCCAATCCGGCGAGCGTGTACGGCTGCGACCCGCACTCCTACCCGCGGCGCTCGGTTGACGGAGTCACGCACGACACCACCTGGCTGCAGCCGGGTGGGTTCATCGACCAATGCCAGACCGCGGCGGTCGGGCGGCCCTGCTACTCGAACGGCTACACCGGGCCGTGAGACGGCTTCGCCCTCCGCTCCAATAGCGGGCGGCCTGGTGGCCGCTAGAGGCCGAGGGTCTTCGCGATGATGCCGCGCTGGATCTCGGAGGTGCCGCCGTAGATGGTGGAGACGAGGGTCTGGCGGACGAGGCGCTCCATGTCGTACTCCGAGGAGTAGCCGTAGCCGCCCATCATCTGCATGCCCTCGAGGGTGACGCGCTTGGCGGTCTCGGTGACGAACAGCTTCACCATCGAGGCCTCCTTGGGCAGCATGCGGTCCTCGTCCTCGTCGACCATGCTCGCGACCCAGTAGGTCATCAGCCTGGCGGCCTGGAGCTCCGCGGCGAGATCGGCGAAGCGGTGCTGGAGGGCCTGGAAGGTGCCGATCGGACGACCGAACTGCTTGCGCTCCTTGGCGTAGGCGAGGGCATCGTCGAAGGCGCGCTCCGCCACCCCGAGCTGGATGGCGGCGAGGATCAGGCGCTCGACGTTGAGGCCGGCCATCAGCTGGGTCCAACCTTGGTCGACCTCGCCGAGGACGTTCTCCTCCGGGACCTCGACGTCGTTGTAGTAGACGGTGTTGGTCTCGCGGCCGCCCATCGTGTCGATGGGCTCCATCTCCATGCCCTCGGTGCCCACGGGCACGAAGATCATCGACAGGCCCTCGTGCTTGGACTCGCCCTTGGTGGTTCGACAGACGGTGAGGACGTGGTCGGAGTTGCGGGCGTTGGAGATGAAGACCTTCTGGCCGTTGATCACGAAGCCGCCGTTCGAGCGCTCGGCTCGGGTCGAGAGCGAGCCGACGTCCGAGCCGGACTCGGGCTCGGTCATCGCGATCGCCTCGACGGACCCCTTCGCGATGTTGCCGAGGAGCCGGTCCTTCTGCTCCTTGGTGCCGAAGCGCTTCAGGGCGCCGGCGACGATCAGGGTCGTGCTGTAGCCGCCGATCGGCGCCATGCCGCGGGAGGTCTCCTCCATGAAGAGGCAGGCATCGATCCAGCCGCCGCCGGAGCCGCCGTGCTCCTCGGGGATGGTGAGACCGAGCCAGCCGAGCTCGGCCATCTGCCTGTAGATGGCGTCGTTGTGGAGCTCGGTGTAGTTGCTGGTGAGCTTCTCGCGCTGCTCGGAGGTGCCGCACTCGCGCTGGCAGAAATCGCGGATGGCGGCGACGAAGTCGCGCTGCTCGTCGGTGAGCTTGAAGTCCACGGCGCGGGAGCCTAGCGGTCGCCAGGCGGGCTGCGCTATCGGCGCCCGGCGCCCTGATTCCAGACGAGGCTCTTCTGTCCGTGCACCTTCGCGCGCAGGCGCTGCTTGCCTGAGAGCTTGAGCTTGGCGACGAAGACGCGGCCGCTCCGCACCTTGATCTTCGTCACCGTGATCCAGTGGTGGTGCCCCCGACGCTGGATCACCAGTCCGCCCCCCTCGGGGACCTTGCCCCAGGCCCGCAGCTTGCGCTCGTTGATCCGCTCCGTGACGAAGGGGAAGCGGAAGGCGACGAGCGAGGGCTTCGGGCGGCCGTCCTGGAAGTAGACGCCGGACTGGAGCCCTGCGTGGACGTCGGATCGCGCGGAGGCGTCGGCGAGCTCGAAGTTGACCGCGGCGCTGGCTCCCGCCTTCCAGAAGAGATAGAGGGACTGCTCGATCCAGCGGGCCTGCTTCCACGGGCGGACGCCGGAGGAGTTCGGGGGCCTGCTGTCCCACCAGAACTCGGTCACCCAGACGGGAAGGTGGCGGCGGAGGGTCCTGTGGCGCTTCTCGGCGCCGCGGAGCACCCGGACGACGCGGCCCAGGTCGGGCGTCGAGGCGTCGAACTTGGTCGGGCCGGACCTGAGAGGGCCGCCACCGGTGTTGTCGATCGGGTGGTGGGCGAGGATGTCGAAGCGGACGGGACCCGAGCAGCCGCGGGTCTTCACATAGCGGACCTTGGCGTGGCGCTTCCTCCGCTTCTTGCTCCTCCTCTTGACCTTCCTGGGCTTGACGCAGAGGAGGTGCTGCCAGAACTGGACGGGGCGGGCGCGGGCGCCGCTCGCCGGGTAGGGGCCGCCGGGCGGATCGCCGTAGGGGTCGGTGCCGGCGGCGATCACCCGCATCCCCGGGTTGACCGACTTGATCGCGTTGTAGGAGGCATCGAGCATCGCGCGGTAGTGGTCGGCGCCCGCGAAGTAGCGGCCGACGAACTGCGGGGTGAGCCAGTCGCTGCTGTTCGGCTCGTTCCACACCTCCACGGCCTGGACGGCCGGAAGGGCCGGCGCTCCGCCGGGGCCATCGGGGTCGAAGCCGCCCGAATAGCGGGCCGCGACGGCCTGCATGAAGTTCGCCAGGTCGGAGGGGTTGGGCTCCCAGGTTCCCTCGCGCGCCGACGCGGGGCGACCCGGGGCCTCCGCCCAGGTCGGGGCGACGTTGACGGTGATCATCACCGTCAGGCCACGGGCTCTGGCGTCGCGCACGGCGCCATCGATCGAGGAGAAGTCATAGAAGGTGCTGCCCGGGTTGGTGGGGTCGGGGGGACGCGCGGGGGCGGTCCCGGCCCAGCCGAGGCTGAGCCGCACCAGGCCGGCGCGGGCGCCGACGGTGCGGCCGAACCAGATGGCGCGCTCCGGCGGGCTGGACAGCCTGGTAGGGGTCGATTCCGGCGAAGCCGGTCATCAGGCCGCGCGCGGCCGAGGCGGAGCTCGGGAGCGCCAGGGCGGCGAGCAGCATGCACGCCGCCAGCGCGAGCCGGGATGTCGTTCTGACCGTCATCTGGATGAACCACCACAAACCGACTCGATGGTTCACGGTTGCGGGCGGTGGTCAGCCGCCTGACTTGCGCCGCTCAGCCCTTGGCGAAGATCGCCGTGACGCCTCCGCCGCTGCGCGGCCGGGTGCGCCTGCGGGCCAGGAGGACGGCGGCCAGCGCGGCCGCTACGACGGCCAGTCCGATCAGGGCGATCACGAAGCCCGACGGTCCTCCGCCACCGCCGCTGCTCTGCGTGACGGCGGCCGCCTGCTTCCAGACGAGGCTTCTCTGCCCGGCCACCACCGCTCGCAGCTGCTGCTTCCCGGAGAGCCGGAGCTTGGTGACGAAGACCGACCCCGCGCCGACCTTCATCTTCTTGACCGTCCGCCAGCCGCCCTGCTTTCGCTGGATCAGGAGCTTGCCGCGCCGTGGTGACCTGCCCCACACGCGCAGGGTTCTCTTGTTGACTCGCTCCGTCACGAAGGGGAACTGCATGGCTTGCAGGGAGGGCTTCGGGCGGCCGTCTTGGAAGTACACGCCGGACTGCTGGCCGGCACGCACGTCCGGGCGCGCGGATGAGTCGGCGATCTCGAAGTTGACCGCCAGGCTGGCTCCGGCCTTCCAGAAGAGATAGAGGGACTGCTCCATCCAGCGCGCCTGCGTCTTCAGGGGTGCGCCGACCGGGTTCGGCGGCTTGCTGTCCCACCAGAACTCGGTCACCCAGACCGGATGGTGGCCTCCCGAGGCCGTGCCCACCTTCTCGGCGCCGCGCAGCACGCTGACGACGCGGCCGAGGTCCGGCGTTGAGGCATCGAAGCGGTTCGGCGATGAGCGGAGAGGCCCGCCGCCGGTGTTGTCGATCGGGTGGTGGGCGAAGATGTCGAAGCTCACGCTGCTCGAGCAGCCCGCCGTTCTCACGTACTTGACCTTGGGGGGCTTCTTGCTCTTCTTCTTCTTCTTGGCCTTCACCGGCTTCACGCAGAACACGTGCTGCCAGAACTCCACGGGACGGGCGCGGGCGCCGCTCGCCGGGTAGGGGCCGCCGGGCGGATCGCCGTAGGGGTCGGTGCCGGCGGCGATCACATCCATCGCGGGGTTGATCGACTTGATCGCCTTGTAGGCGGCGTTCAGCATCAGGCGGTAGTGATCCGCGCCGGCGAAGTACTTGCCCGTGAACTGCGGGGTCAGCCAATCGCCGCTGTTCGGCTCGTCCCAGACCTCGATCGCCTGGACGGATGGAAGGGCGGGCGTGGGGCCGGCTCCGTCGGGATCGAAGCCGCCGGAGTAGCGGGCGGCGACCGCCTGCAGGAAGTCGGCGAGGTCGGAGGGGCTGGGTTCCCAGGATCCCTCAGCGGCGTCGGCTGGCCGGTTCGGTCCCTCCGCCCAGGTCGGGGCGACGTTGACGGTCAGCATCACGGAGAGACCGCGTGCCCTGGCGTCGCGCACGGGGCCGTCGATCGTCGAGAAGTCGTAGGAGGCGCTGCCCGGGTTGGTGGGATCCGGAGGACGGACGGGACCGGCGACGCCGGCCCAGCCAACGCTGAGACGCACCATGGAGGCGTTGGCGTCCGCGGTCCGGTTGAACCAGGTGGGGCGTTCCGATGCGGGGCCGGTCTGGTACTGCTCGAGCCCGGCGAAGCCGGTCACCATGCCGCGTTTTGCCGGCGCGCTCGCGGGAAGCGCGAGCGTGGCCAGGAGGGCGCAGGTGACCAGCGCGACCAGCCCCGCGACCCTGCCGTTCATTTGCGTCTGTGCGCGACGAATATCCACGTGTCCCCAATCGTTGGTGCCCGGCTCCCTGGAAGCGAGGCGGAATTAATAGCTGACTCGATCCGCTGCCGCTGTCGTCCGGTTGGATTCCACAGCGAACAAGCCCGGAGCCGGACTTGAACCGGCGACCCCTTCCTTACCATGGAAGTGCTCTACCAACTGAGCTATCCGGGCGACAGCCGCAGGGTAGCGAGGGTCGCGGGGAACTTGAGGCGGCGCAGCCCTAGGGGTGAAGGGAGAGGCGCTGGCCGTTCATCCGGGCGGCGGCGTCGGAGCAGAGGAAGGCGATCGCCTCCGCCAGGTCCTCAGCCGGGGTGAAGGTGGGACGCTCCGTCTCCGGGCTCTCCTCGCGCATCCCCGGGGTCTCGATCGCGTTGACGACGATGATGTTGGAGGTGGCGCGGGTGCCGGCGAAGGAGTCCGCGAGGGCCAGGGTCCAGGCCTCCGCCGCCGCCTTCGCCGAGGCGTAGGCCGCGTTGGTGCTCTCGGGATTCTGGGCCGCCGCTGAGGAGACGAGGACGAAGCGGCCGTGCTCGCTCTTCGACAGGGCGGGGTGGAAGGCGCGGCTCGCGAGCTGGAGGGTGCGGACGAGGAGGTCGTGGAGGAACTCGTAGTCGGCCAGATCGAAGGTGCTGATGGGATCGCCGCCGCGGTAGCCGCCGACGAGGTGGATGAGGCCGTCGACGTGGCCGAAGCGCTCCTCCGTCGCGGCGGCCCAGGCGTTGGCGGCCGATTCGTCGAGGAGGTCGACGGCCTGGGGGTCCACCCGCTCGTCGGGAACGCCGAGGTCCTGGGCGACTGAGTCGGCGATCTCCTGGTGGCGGTCGGCGAGGGTGAGGCCGGCGCCGGCGCCGGCGAGGCGCTTGGCGACGACTGGCCCGAGCCCGCCGCCGGCGCCGGCGATGGCGATGACCCTTCCGTCGAGATCGGTCATGGCGTGGACGGTATCCGGGTGGGCACGAGTCTGCTGACAATCGGGTCACGATTTTGTTTCAGCCAGTGAGCTACGTGCGAACTCAGCGGCCCTAGGTTCCTGCCATGACGAAGTTCCATCCGCGACGACAGGGCGATGTTGGGGAGGCCGCCGCGATCGACTGGCTGACTCGGACCGGCGCGTGCGTTTCCTTCCCTCTGTTTCACAGCCCGGACTACGACTTGATCGCGGACCTCGGCGGCACGTTGCTGCGGGTTCAGGTAAAGACTTCACGCCGGACGACCGGCGAAACCGGTCACTACGTGCTCCAGTTGGCGACCTCCGGTGGAAATCAGAGCTGGAACGGTGTGGTCAAGATCTTTGACAGCTCCAGAGTGGACTTCCTATTTGCGCTCGTGAGTGATGGCCGCCGCTGGTTTGTCCCGGCCGAGGAGATCAATGGAAAGCGAGCCATTTCACTGGGCGGGCCGAAGTACTCCGAGTTTCAGATCGGAGCGACGGCACCGTTTGATCACGCAGGCTCCGGCCGTTCTAAACTCGGCGATCCGCGGGGGGGCGCCGGAGTTGGAGAGCCGGGCGAGACTGTAAATCTCGTGCCTTCGTTGCTGAGTGGGTTCGATTCCCACCCCCCCCACTTCTCGCCCCCTTGTGGCGCTTCGCATTCCGAGAAGGTCCCGGCTTCGACTATTGGGCGGACGAAGATGTCGTCCCACCATCAGGTGACCGTCCCATTGGCAGTCGCGGCCGCGTCTTCGATCAAGCCCGGCGATCGGTTCCGGGTGGAGTCCGGCGGGACCGGCAGGTTCGTCATGACAAGGATCGAGGAGTACATGGAGCAACACCAGCCCGCTCTGCCGGGCGACGAGAAGTCGTAAATGACCGGCGGACCGGACGCCTCTCCCCCGGACACGCGGAGGTTGGTCGTCTCACCCCAGGCAGGAACCGCGCGAGCGGTGAAAGCTGCCGGAGTCCGGCCGGGCCGGCCTGAGCGCTTCGTGTGCACCCCCTGAATTACCGAGCCGTCTCAACGTCAAACCCGGCTCGAGCGGCCCCTAGGCCGTCCGCCGGCGCAGCGTCGCGGCTCCGAGCGCAAGCGCCAGCACCGTCGCGCCGATCACCACCCCGACGTCGAGGACCAGGCGTCCCGTGAAGGAATCGCCCGCCGCCACCCTCGCCAGCGCGTCGTACGCGTAGGTGAAGGGAAGCGCCCCGGCGAGCGTGTCGAGCCAGTCCGACATCTCGCCGCGGGGGACCAGCAGCCCGCAGAGCAGGATCTGCGGCAGCACGAAGGCGGGCATGAACTGGACCGCCTGGAACTCGGTCCGCGCGAACGCGCTCGTGAACAAGCCGAGCGACATCCCCAGCACCGCGTTAGAGATCGCCAGCATCGCCACCCAGAACCCCGAGCCGGGGGTCGTCAGATCCAGCACGACGTAGGCGAACGTCGTCGTCACCGCCGCCTGCAGCGCCGCGAGCAGCGCGAACGCGATCCCGTACCCGACCAGCAGGTCGAGCTTCGACATCGGCATCGTCATCAGCCGCTCCAGCGTCCCGGTCGTCCGCTCGCGCAGCATCGTGATCGAGGTGATCAGGAACATCATGATCAGCGGGAACAGCCCGAGCATCGGCGGCCCGATCCGCTCGAAAGTCCCCGGCTGTCCCTCGAACATGTACTTGACCAGCGTCATCAGCAGGCACGGCACCACCAGCACCATCACGATCGTCCGGACGTCCCGCCGCAGCTGCTCGAGCACCCGTCCCGCCACGGCGAGGGTGCAGCGCCGGCTCACCTCTCCTCCTCCGTGATCAGCTTCAGGAAGGCGTCGGTGAGATTGTCCGTATCCGTCTGCCCCATGATCTCCTCGGGCGGCGCGATCGCCAGGAACCGGCCCTCTCGCATCAGCGCCAGGCTGTGGCAATTCGCCGCCTCGTCCATCACGTGGCTCGATACGAGCAGCGTCTTCCCCTCCCCGGCCAGCGAGTAGAACGTCTTCCAGAGGTCCTGGCGCAGCAGCGGATCGAGCCCGACAGTCGGCTCGTCCAGGATCAGGACCTCCGGGTCACCGAGCAGCGTCGTGGCGAGCGAGACGCGCGCCAACTCCCCGCCGGAGAGATCGCGCACCACCCTGTCCTCGAACCCACCCAGGCTGACGGTCCTGATCGCCTCCGCGATCCGCTCCCGCGATGCGTCGAGCACCCGCGCGAAGAACCGGAGATTCTCGAGCACGGTCAGATCCGGGTACACCGACGGCGCCTGGGTCCTGTACGCGACCCGGGAGCGCAGCGCCGCCGTCCCGGCCACCTGGCCCAGCACCCGGACCTTCCCCTCCTCGACGATCTGCACCCCGACGATCGATCGCATCAGCGTCGTCTTGCCGCAGCCGCTCGGCCCGAGCAGGGCGGTGACGGAGCCCGGATCGACGGTCAGGGAGAGATGCGGCAGCACCAGCTTGTCGCCGCGCCGTACGCGCAGCCCCGAGATCTCGATTGCCGCGATGGGCCTAGCCTAGACCGCGCAGGCACTGCGACTCGGGCATCGCCTTGAGCCGCTTCAGCGTGTTGTTCTCGATCTGCCGGATCCGCTCGCGGGTCACGCCGAACGCGTCCCCGACCTCTTCGAGGGTCATCGGCTGACGCCCGTCCAGCCCATAGCGAAGCTCGAGCACCTCGCGGTCGCGCCGCGGCAGCGCCGCCAGCGCCCGCTTCACGTCCTCCCGCTGCAGGTTGTCCGAAGCCGCGTCGAACGGCGACTCGATCTGCTCATCGGCGACGAAGTCGCCCAGCTCGGAATCGTCCTCGTCCCCGACCGGCTTCTCGAGCGAGACCGGCATCTGGCTGACCCGCAGCACCTCGCGGACGTCCTGTGCGCTCCAACCGAGCTCCGCACCGATCTCGTGCGGCTCCGGCTCGCGCCCGAGCTGCTGCACCAGGCTTCGCTCGACGTGGACCACCCGGTTCAGCTTCTCCACCATGTGAACCGGGATCCGAATCGTCCTCGACTTGTCGGCCAGCGCCCGCGTCACCGCCTGGCGAATCCACCAGGTGGCATAGGTCGAGAACTTGTAGCCGCGCCGGTAGTCGAACTTCTCAACCCCGCGAATCAGTCCAAGCGACCCCTCCTGGATCAGGTCGAGGAAGCTCAGGCCACGCCCCAGATAGGACTTGGAGATCGACACGACCAGCCTCAGGTTCGCCTCGACCATGTGCCGCTTCGCCGCCATGTCCCCCCGCTCGATCCGCTTGGCGAGGTCCACCTCCTGCGTGGCGGTGAGCAGGTCCACCGAGCCGATCGATCGCAGATAGAGCCGCAGCGAATCGAGGCTCGGCTCGACGGTGAGATCCAGCTCCTGCTTCTTACCGTTCCCGTTGGACGAGCCCTCGGCCTTGCTCTCCTTGTAGGCGGTGACGCCGTCCGCGGCGATCACGTCCACGCCCTGCTCGACGAGATGGCTGTGCAGGTCGCTGACCTGCTCCTTCGTCACCTCCACCTCTTCGAGAGTCGAAGCGATCTCCTCGAAGGTCAGATACCCCCGCTCAGTCCCCGTCGCGATCAGTTCCCGCAACTCATCGCTGCCGTCCAAGGGCTGGTCGTCGACCACCACGGCCTCGCGAATCGACGCCATAGTCCCATCTCCTCTCCCGGTACTCCCGGACTGCCCGGGCCTCTCCCCTAAAAGAGATCCGAGCCCTGAAAAGCGAGCGGGAGTATAGGGACGAGTTGGGCCGCTATTTGACCCACTATTGAGGCATTTTCCGAACCCGGCTCCAGCGGCTCGGCATACTTGGTCGATGGCCGACTCGATCCCGACCGCCACGCCGCCGAGCCGCGACGCGCAGGCCGAGGCACCGGCAACCCGGGTCAGCCTCTCCCGTGTCGGAGTCGTCGGCGTCGAGAAGATCATTCGGGTGTGTGATGCGAGGGCGCCCGAAGCGGAGCGAAGGGCGACCCGTGATCTGGCGAAACCGGGCTCCGATTCCCTGTTCCACGCCGACCTCGAGTGCTTCGTCGACCTCAACCCCGAGCAGGCGGGCGTCCACATGTCCCGCTTCGAGGAGGTCGTCAACGAGGCGATCGACACCGTCGTCCTCGGCGAGGCCCTCCGGGCCGAGGGCCTTGCCGCCCACATCGCCGAGCAGGTTCGCGAGCGCCAGGGCGGCCTCCGCGCCGAGGTGAGGATCGCCGCCCGCTATCCGGAGACCGTCCCCGCCCCCGTCTCCGGCATGCCCACCCAGGAGCTCTACACGCTGTTCGGCACCGCCGTCTCCTCCGAGCGCGGCACCCGCACCCTGATCGGCGTCGAGGCCCAGGGCATGACGGCCTGCCCGTGCGCGCAGGGCCTGGTCGAGGACGGCGCGCGCGAGCGGCTCGTCCAGGAGGGCTTCGGCCCGAGGACATCGACCGCATCGTCGACGCCGTGCCGCTCGCCACCCACAACCAGCGCGGCATCGGCACCCTCTACATCGGAACCCCCGAGGGATCCGGCCTCGACATCGACGCCCGCCGGCTGCTGCGCATCGTCGAGAGCTCCATGTCGAGCGAGATCTACGAGCTGATGAAGCGCTCCGACGAGCGCGCCGTGGTCGAGAAGGCGCATGCCAACCCGCGCTTCGTCGAGGATTGCGTCCGGGAGATGATCCGCCAGGTCACCGACGCCTTCCCCGAGCTGCGCGACGGCGCCTTCGTCCACGCGCGTCAGGAGAACCTCGAGACGATCCATCGCCACAACGTCGTCGCCGAGCGCTACGGCCTGCTCTCCGAGATCGTCGGCGAGCTGGAGAGCGGCGAGCACTCCCGCCACCACACCACGATGCGCGAGTGGTTGGAGGCCCCAGCGACCGCCAAGCCGCTCTCCTCAGGAGCGTAGGGCGAAGCCCGTAGCGACTTATGCTCGGGCGGCTGCTGCGGTCGCGATCTGATGGCGAAGCCGTGCCTCGCTCACTGATCATGCGCCGAAACCCAAAGAAGTAATCGACCCCGCTGATCACGGTCACCGCGACCGCCGCGTAGACCAGCAGGTTGATCCCCAGCGGCGCCGGGTCGATCGCGATCAAACAGATGATCGCCGCCACCTGGAGCATCGTCTTCACCTTGCCGAGCCAGCTCGCCTGAATCACCACGCCCTGCTCGACCGCGACCAACCGCAGCCCCGTGACCGCGAACTCGCGCGCGATGATCACCATCGCGATCCAGGCGTCGAGCCGCTGTAGCGAGACGAGCGCGATCAAGGACGCCGCGATCAGCAGCTTGTCGGCGATCGGATCCATCAGCTTGCCGAACGTGGTGATCGCCCCGCGCTGGCGGGCGATGTAGCCGTCCAGCGTGTCCGTGAAGGCCGCCAATGCGAACACCCCGGCGGCGATCGCGTCCCCATTCGGCGTCTCGTCCAGCAACGCAACCACCACCACCGGCACCAGCAGGATCCGCAGCACCGTCAGCGCGTTTGGGAGGTTGAGTTGGAACACGTGGCAAGTATCGCTGCTGCTCAGCCCGACGCGAGCTCTCTGGCGCGCGCGAAGACGGCGTCGAGCATCGCCTCGGTCAGCCGCCCGGTGAAGGTGTTCTGCTGGGACGGGTGAAAGCAGCCGACCAGGGACCAGCTGCGCCGGCCACGCGGCTCTGGCGTCTCGAGCCGCGCTTCCGCCGCATGCCCGAAGCGCGGCCGGGGCCGCGGCATCTCCACCCCCAGCTCGGCCAGCGCCAGCAGCGATCCCGTCCACGCATAGGCCCCGAGCGCGACGATCACCCGGGCAGAGCGCAGCAGGCGCATCTCCCTCACCAGGTACGGCAGGCAGTTGTCGCGCTCCTCGGTCGTCGGCCTGTTCTGCGGCGGCGGGCAGCGATTGACCGCGGTGACGTACGCGCCCCGCAGCCGCAGCCCGTCGTCGCGGCTCACCGAGGTCGCCTGGTTGGCGAGGCCGGCGCGCTGCAGCGCGGCGTAGAGGAAGTCGCCCGAGCGGTCGCCCGTGAACACCCGGCCGGTCCGGTTCCCGCCGTGGGCCGCCGGCGCCAGGCCGACGACCACGATCCGCGCGCCTCGGGGTCGCCGAACCCGGGCAGCGGCCGCGCCCAGTAGCGCTCGCCCCGGTAGCGGCGCGGCGGCTCGGCGGCGCTCCGCTGCCGCCACTCGACCAACCTCGGGCAGCGGGTGCAGGAGGTGATCTCGCCGGCCAGGCGCTTCAGGCTGTCGGCCACCGAGCCAGCCTCCCAGGTCAGTCGACGCTGCCGATTCCCGGCCTGCCGCGCAGCCGTCTCAGCACCAAGACGGAAGCCGCGAAGAGGATCAGCCAGGTCCACTCCGCCGCCCTCGCGTCGATCAACGCGATCGGGATCGAGGCCACGAAGACCGTCGCGACCAGCCAGTTCGACGGCCCGGCCTCGATCTCGAGCGCCTCAGCGATGTCGGACTTGATCAGGTCGCGCCGGAACGCGTAGGGCGGGACGTGGCCGGACTCGGTGCCGCTCTCCACACCCCGATCATCCGGGGCGCAGGTGACGGATTTTCTAGTGCGCCGCGGCGCGGTAGGAGTCGCGGAGCGGGCCGTAGGCCGGCGAAGGCTCGGCGTCGATGTCGAGTGCGAACGCCGCGGCCTGCGCCTCGATGTTCTGCTCGACCAGGGCATGCGCGAGCGGGTTGTTCTGCCCCGACCTCGTCGGCCGGAGAGGGCTCGGCGTCGATAATGGTGAAGATCGGGTCATAGCGCTGCGCGAGCTCGTCCTGGAGCGGATCGATCACCCGATCGAGGGACTGATTGACCTTGTCGTGGTCGAGCTTGCGCGGGCTCCCGTCGGCCTTCACCAGCCCAACGTGGGCGAGGGTGTAGGGGAGGTCGCGATTGATGTGAGCGTTTATCCCGAGCAGCAGGTCGCCCATGTCCTCGATGTTCAGCGCGCCGGCCAGCCGCTACGGCGAAATTGCGTAACCGGTTACGGCCCGCGATTGCGCTCAGGGTCGCGATCGCGGGGTCCTGAGGCGGACCTAGCCGGGCGCGACCAGATCGGCGGCGCGGAATGACTCGATCGTTCGCTTGAGACCCTCCGCAAGCGGCGTCTCGGCCTCGAAGCCGATCCGCTCCCGCGCCCGGCTCGTATCGAGGTAGCGCTTCGGCTGCCCGTCGGGGCGGGACTCGTCCCAGACCGTCTTGCCCTCGAAGCCGGTCAACGCCGAGATCGTGTCCGCCAGCTCGCGGATGCTGGTCTCCCTGCCCGTGCCGATGTTGACCGGGTCCGAGACGTCGAGCCGCTCGGCGCAGAGGATCAGGGCCCGCGCGGCGTCATCGACGTATAGGAACTCGCGAGAGGGCTTCCCGGTTCCCCAGAGGACGACCTCGGGGTCGCCGCGCTCGGCCGCGAGCACGTACTTGTGGACCATCGCGGCGATCACGTGGGAGTCCTCGAGGTCGAAGTTGTCGCCGGGCCCGTAGAGGTTGGCCATCACGGGCGCGCAGGAATCGAGGCCGTACTGGCGGCGATAGGAGTCGCTGAGGACGAGCAGCATCTTCTTCGCGAGGCCGTACGGAGCGTTCGACTCCTCCGGGTAGCCGTCCCAGATGTTCTCCTCCTTGAAGGGAACCGGGGTGAACTTGGGATACGCGCAGACCGAGCAGGCGGCGACCAGCTTCTCCGCTCCGAGCTCCTTGCACGCCTCGAACACGTTCAGCCCCATCGCCAGGTTGTCGTGCGCGAGGGGGCCGGGGTTGCGGCGGTTGTAGCCGATGCCCCCCGCGTTGGCCGCGAGGTGGATCACCACCTGGGCGCCCTCGATCGCCTCGAAGCACGCGGCGCGGTCGCGCAGGTCGTGGTCGGCGGAGCGGATGGCGGTGACCTCCGCGCCCAGCTCCTCGAGCAGGGCGACGATTGGCCGCCCGAGGAAGCCGCCCCCACCGGTCACGGCGACGGACTTGCCCGACCAGAACGCTGGATCTGGCGGCGGGGAGGCCATGGCCGAAGGCTAGCGGCCGCCCCCCGCGCGCAGAGCCCGCAGGCGCTCGGTGACCCGAGCCAGGAGGGGCGGGGCGGGCCGCCTGAAGAACCGTGACGCGAGCGCATCGGCCCGCTGGTCGCGGCCGACCTCCGCGGGATGCTCGAGCGGGAACTCGATCCCCTCCAGCGGCCGGCCGGCAATTCCCAGCGGGTCACCGGTCGCGTTGGTGGCGTCGTCGCTGAAGCCGACGTTCGAGATCAGGTTGCGATTCGGATTGACGCTGAGCCGCCCTCGGCTCAGCCCCACGTAGCTCCACTGGGCGTCCCAGTTGTCGATCTCCGGCGAGTGGTCCCAGACCCAGCCCCAATAGCGGCGCTCGTCCTCCTCCTCGAACATCCGCCGCAGTCGCGCCTCCCGCTCGGCGTCCGAGCCCGAGTGCCAGTCCCGCAGATCGACGTCGTAGAGCTCCCAGGCCCGCCGCCAGCTCGCCCATCCCCAGACGTGTGGATACCGGGAGAAGTGGTAGCTCGCCCCGGCCGGCGGTGTCCGCAGGAGCTGACTCCCCGAGATGTGCACGATCCGCTCGTCGTCGCGATAGCGCTCGAGCAGCTCCTCGCAGTAGGGGAAGAAGCTCGGATGGGGCAGGCAGTCGTCCTCCAGGACGACTGCCTCCTCGGCCTCGGAGAAGACCCGGTCGAGCCCGCTCGGGATCCGCCTCTTCAATCCGAGGTTCTGGTCGGCGAAGTCCCTCACGACCTCACAGTCCCAGTCGACCCGCTCCACCACGGCGCGCGCCTCCTCGCAGCCCCGCTCGTCCTCCTCGTTGCCCGAACGCGGGCCATCGGCGATCAGGAAGAGCCTCTGAGGGCGGGCCTCCCGGATCGCAGCGAAGATCCTCGCGGTCATCTCCGGGCGGCTAAAGAGGAGGAGGGCGACCGGAGTCCTCATCGCAGCAGCCGACCCAGCCGGCTCGGAAACGGATAGTCGGTCCGGATCAGAGCGGCGAACTCGGCCGGGGAGACGCGCCGGGCGCGCTGAATCGCCCAGCGCTTCCGCAGCGTGGCCGGAACCATCCGCAGGAAGGACGCGTACGCCTGGAGGACTCTGCGCGCGTAGCCCTCCCGCCTACCGGCGACCAGTTGACCCATTGCGTAGAGCGCGATCTTCGGCAGCGAGCGCAGCAACACCGCTGCCGGCAGATCCTTGACGATGGTGACCAGCCCGTTCCGGACGAGGTAGAAGCGCGGCAGGTCCTCGCCGGGACCGACTGTCCCGCCCCGCACGTGGAAGGCCGTCGGCTCGGGGACGTAGAGGCCTGTGTACCCGCGCAGCAGCATCCGCAGGCACGCGTCCCCGTCCTCGCAGTAGAGGAAGTAGTCCTCGTCGAAACCGCCGGCGTCCTCAAGCGCCTCCCGCCTATAGAGCGCGGCTGCCGCCGTGACGACGGGCGTCGCCCCCCGTTCGTCGTACTGTCCCTCATCGCGCTCGTCGAGCCCGTGGGGCTCGAACCGGCCACACGTGAAGAAGTCATGTCCCGCCTGCTCGAACAGATCGCGATCGTCGTGCCGCATGACCTTGCCGGTGACGAACCCGAGCGTCGGATCGGCGTCGAGCTCCCCGACCAGGGCCTCGAGCCACTCCGGTGAGAGCTCGATGTCCGTGTTGAGCAGAGCAACGTACGGGGCCCTTCCGGCGGCGACGCCGGCGTTGACGGCGGCCGAGAAGCCACGGTTCTCGCCGAGCTCGACGACCCGGGCGTCGGGCCACACCTTCCGCAGGTGCGCGACCGAGCGGTCGGAGGAGCCGTTGTCGACCACGATCGCCTCGAAGTCGCGGAAGCTCTGCTCGGCGAGCGTGTCGCGGACCATGTCGAGGAAGACCAGTCCGTCGCGGGGAGTCGCGCCGTCGCGGTTGGGAATCACGATCGAGACCCTGGGCTCGGGGGAGGCCATGTCGTCGGCGTGTATAGCGGGGCGCGGATGAGCGCGCTGCGCGTCTGCATCGACGCCCGCCTCGGCAGCGGCCGCTTCGGCGGCGTCGAGCAGGTGGTGATCGGCGTCGCCTCGGGCCTCTCGCGACTCGGCGACGGCGACGAGGAGTACCTCTTCCTCACCCACCCCGAGCACGAGGAGTGGCTGCTGCCCTACCTGCAGGGCCCCTGCCGGCCACTTCATCCGCGAATCGGCTACACGCGCCGGCGCGCGCGGGCGCTGGGCAGGGGGCTGGCGGAGCGGATCCCGGCAGTGGGTCCGCGCTTCTCCGTCCGCGCCTCCGACGGCACGATCGAGGCGGCGGCGGTGGAGGTCGTCCACTTCCCCTTTCAAGACGCCTTCACCACGAAAGTGCCGAGCATCTACCAGCCGCACGACCTGCAGCACCTTCACCTGCCAGAGCTCCTCTCGCCCTGGATCGGGAAGCGGCGGGAGATGATCTACCGCACGCATTGCGAGCGGGCCGAGGCGGTGGTGGCGATGACCTCGTGGGGGCGGCGCGACTTCGTCCGAAGCTATGGACTCCCCGAGGAGCGAGTCTGCGTCGTCCCGGGAGCCTCGGTCCTGCCCGAGTACCCCACCCCGAGCCGCGAGGACCTGGCGGAGATCCGGGCGCGGTTCTCCCTGCCGGGCTCCTTCCTCTTCTATCCGGCGCAGCCCTGGCCCCACAAGAACCACGAGCTGCTGCTCGAGGCCCTGGCGCTAGTGCGCGACCGGACCGGGACCACGATCCCGCTGGTCTGCTCCGGCGCACCCGCAGGGCAGTTCCATCAGGTCCGGGACCGCGCCAACGAGCTCGGCTTCGAGGAAACGACCATCTTCCCGGGATTCGTCAGCGCCAAGGAGCTCCGCGGCCTTTACGAGCTCGCGACCGCCCTCGCCTTCCCGAGCCGCTTCGAGGGCTGGGGGCTCCCCGTCTGCGAGGCCTTCTCCGCCGGCTTGCCGGTGGTCTCCTCGTCGGCCACCGGGCTGCCCGACCTGGTCGGCGAGGCCGGCCTGATCTTCGACCCCGAGAGCACTGAGCAGATCGCCGACGCCGTGCAGCGAATCTGGACCGATGTGGGCCTGCGGCGAACGCTCGCCGAGCGCGGCCGCGAGCGAGACCATCTGTTCAGCTGGGACCGAACGGCGCGCCTCTTCCGCGCCCATTACCGCCGGATCGGCGGGCGGAGCCTTGCAGAGGAAGACCGTATCCTTCTGGCGGCTCCGCCTCCCGCCTGAACGCAGGCGCTTCTTCTGCCGACGTGGACACCGGATCTTTCGACAAGGGCGCAGTCTCCGTGCTCCAGCGCGCACTGGTGGGCCTGCTCTCTGCCCTCAAGCGGATGCTCAGCACGATCAACCAGCTCGTCTTCCGAGACCGCCTGCAGCACATCGATAAGCAGACCGAGCGGCTCGGCTCGGCCTCGGTCGAGGCGGTCACCCACCTGGGCGGCGAGGTCCGCGCCCTCGACGCACGCCTGGCAGCGATCGAGCGCGAGCTGGCCGCCCTGCGCGAGCTGATCGAGCGCCGCGAGCGCTCCGGCGCCGAGGACGACGAGCCCCTCGAGGCTCGACCCCACACCGGATAGATCTAATGGGTCTGGATCCGGGCTCCGTCTGGCTGGACGCTCGCGGGACCCAGAGCGTCGGCCACGCCGAGCGCGGGATCGCCCGCTACGTGACGGAGCACGCCCGGGCGCTTCTGGAGCTCGCCCCGGAGGCGATCGGCGGCATCGGGCTCACTCCCGACGTGCCGGTACCCCCGACCGCCGAGCCGCTGCGCGATTCCGGCAAGTCCGCCTGGCAGACCCGCGACCGCGGGCCCGCCGGCGGCGTCCCGCCGATCTATCACGTCATGTCGCCCTTCGAAGCCGAGCTCGACCTCGAGGAAATCTGGCCGCGATGGAGCCGCGCCTCGCGCCTCGTGATCACCCTCTACGACCTGATCCCCTTGATCATGCGGGAGCGATACAACTCCGACTGGGGGTACATGGCGACGGCCTGGATTGCCCGCCTCGGGCTTCTAGGGTCGGCTCAGCAGATCCTGACCATCTCCCAGCAGACCGCCGACGACGCGATGGAGCACCTCAACGTCCCCGAAGAGCGGATCACGGTGATCGACTCCGGCGTCTCCGACCGCTTCTCCTCGCTCGTCAAGACCCATCAAGAAGCCGACTCGGTCCTGCGCTCGGAGCTGCCCAAGGTTCGGCCCGGCTATCTCCTCTACGTCGGAGGCGTCGACTACCGCAAGAACCTGGAGGGCGCGATCCGCGGCTACGCCGAGCTGCCCGCCGCCGTGCGCGACGCCCACCAGCTCGTCATCGCCTGCAACCTCGCCGCCCACCTGCGCTTCAGCCTGAGGATCTTCGCGCGCCGCCTCGGGATCGAGTCGCGCAACCTGCTGCTCACCGGGTTCGTCTCCGACCGCGACCTGGCCGCGCTCTACCGGAGCTGCGAGCTCTTCGTATTCCCCTCCCTGTATGAGGGCGCCGGCCTGCCGATCCTCGAGGCGATGACCTGCGGCGCGCCGGTCGCCTCGAGCAACACGTCGGCGATGCCGGAGCTGCTCGGCGATCTGGATGCGACCTTCGATCCCGCAGACCCCGCGGACGTCGCCCGCTGCATACGCGAGGCTCTCGAAACGCCCGGGAAGCTTGACACGCTGCGCGAGCGCTCCGCCGGCGGGTCGCCTTCCACACCTGGGAGAGAGTGGCGAAGCGGACCCTGGAGGGATATCAGCGCGCGCTCGAGATGCCCTTCGAGCGGATGGAGCTCTCGGTTCCGTGAACCGCGCGCTGATCACCGGAATCACCGGGCAGGACGGCAGCTACCTGGCCGAGCTCCTGCTCGAGAAGGGCTACGAGGTACACGGCTCGTGCCGGCGTCACCGATCGCCGTTCGAGCGGCTCGAGCAGATCGCGGAGCGGTCAGGCTCTATCCACGGGGACCTGCTGGACGAGTCCTCGCTCGTCGAGTCGCTGCGCCAGGCGAAGCCCGACGAGGTCTACAACCTCGCCGCCATGTCCTTCGTGCCGACGTCGTGGAGCAGCCGTCGCTCACCGGCGAGTTCACCGCGCGTCGGCGTGACCCGGATGCTCGAGGCCATCCGCGAGTCTGCCCCGAGGCCCGCTTCTACCAGGCCTCCTCCTGGGAGATGTTCGGCAAGGTGCGCGAGATCGCCGCAGAGCGAGACGCACCCCTTCTACCCGCGCAGCCCCTACGGCGTGCGCCAAGGCCTACGGCCACTTCATCACCGTGAACTACCGCGAGAGCTCGGCCTCCACGCCAGCTCGGCATCCTCTTCAACCACGAGTCGCCGCGGCGCGGGCTGGAGTTCGTCACCCGCAAGATCAGCACGGCGTCGCGCGGATCAAGCTCGGCCTGGCCGACGAGCTCGTCCTGGGCAACCTCGAGGCCCGCCGCGACTGGGGATACGCCGAGGACTACGTCGAAGCCATGTGGCTGATGCTCCAGCAGGACGCAGCCCAGGACTACGTCATCGGCACCGGCGTCACGCACTCGGTCAGCGACTTCGTCGAGGCGGCCTTCGCCTGCGTGGACCTGAACGCCGAGGACCACGTCCGCATCGACCCGGAACTGGTCCGGCCGGCGGACATCGAGGAGGTCGTCGCCGACCCCCGCAAGGCCAAGCAGGGGCGGGCTGGGAGGCGAAGGTCAGCTTCGAGGAACTGGTCGAGCTGATGGTCCGCGCCGACCTCGAGGCCTGGGGCAGACCCCGGGCGGCTGACCCCTTTGTTAAGGGGCCTGACCCAGGAGTCCCGGCCGAGCTTGCGCCGGCCCCAGGCGACCGCCGGGTAGGCCCGTCGTCTTCAGCTTCTCCGTGACCGGGACGGTTGGCGGCATCTCGGGCGCGCGCCGCCGCCACTCGGCGGAGCTCAGCGCGGACTTGACGAGAGCGACGTGCACGCTGGTCCAGAGGAACTGCTCGTGCCTCAGCACCAGATGGGGATAGCGACTCCAGCCCCGGATCCCGGCCTGCTGGTCCGCGATCGCGTCGCTCATCTCGACGGCCGCCGCGCGCGTCTCGTCGGAGATCCGCAGGTCCATCGGCGTGGCCGGGTCCCACCAGAGCCCGTCGAGCAGCAGTGCCCGCAGCTCCGCCTCGTCGAAGCGGAGCAGCCCCGGGTAGCCGATCCCCTCGCCCTCGAGCCGGAATTCCGTCGCCAGCGCGAGGATCCCTCCGGGGCGGAGCACGCGGAACATCTCCTCGACGGCGCGGCGCACGTCCGGGAAGTCACCGAAGTGCTCGATCGAGCTCGAGGAGAAGATTGCGTCGAAGGAGTCATCCTCGAAGGAGAGCTCCAGCGCGTCCATGTGCCTGACGGTGAGGCGCTCCGGGTTCCACTCCCGATCCCAGTAGCGGCCGGGGTCGGTGAGCATGTCGGCGCTCGAGTCGCTGTCGGACCAGGCATCCTCGGTCTCGTACAGGTCCGTCGCGACGACCTCGCCGACGTGCCGGGTCAGCCAGTAGACCGTCGCCTCGCGCCCCGCACCGACGCCGAGGACCCGGGCGTCGTCGCGGAGGACGCCCAGCGACCGGAAGGCCCGGAGGGTCATCGCGACCTCCCAATACTTGCGGTACTCCCGACCGACCGGGAAGGCGGGATCGCCGAAGCGCTCGCAATCGGAGGCGTAGGCATCTCGGATCAGCTCGCGCAGCTCCGGATCGGCGAAATCGGCCAGATCGCAGAGCTTGCAGTGGCTGAATCGGCCCTCCGGCATCGCGGCCTAGACGATTGCCCCCCGATGACCCCCAACCCCACACAGACCGCCGCCGTCTCACCCCAGGCCGCCGCCGCTCCGGCGACCCCCATCGAGGACACATGCGCGTGACCCTCGCGGTGCCGCGCAGGGTTCGCCTCCGCGACATCTGGGCGACCTGCCCGGTCGGCTGGATGCTCGGCCGGCGGGACGTCAAGATCAAGTACGAGCAGTCCGCGCTCGGCCCTTCTGGCTGGTCCTGCAGCCGCTCGGCATGCTCGCTGGGATCACGCTCGCCTTCTCCAAGGGACGGCGGCCCCGACACCGGCGACGTGCGTACGTCGTCTTCGCCCTGGTGGGCCTCGCGGTCTCGACGTACGTGCAGATGGCGATCACCGTCTCCCCCCAGATCCTGCTCCAACCAGCAGGTCGTCCGCCGCAGTCCCTGCCCGCGCGATAGCCTTCGTCACCGGGACCCTGATCTCCGTGCTTCCGCCGCTCGGTGCCGTGCTCGCGGCCAGCGGCCGCCGCGGCGATCAGCGGCAGCCTCGGGAGCGAGGTGCTCGCCATGCCGGTCCTGATCGTCTGGCTGATCGTCATGAGCTGGGGGTTCACGCTGCTCGTCACCGCCCTGGGCCGGCGCTTCCGCGACGCCGTCGCGCTGGCCCCGGCTCGTCGATGCCGGATCTTCTTTACGCCGGTCGGGTACCCCCTCAGCGCCGCCGGATCCTTCGCCAAGGTGCTCGCCTTCAACCCGGTCTCGGGGGTGATCGAAACCTGGCGCTGGTCTTTGTTCGAATCGCGCCGGACGGTTTCGCCGTCGCGGTCGGGCTCGGCGAGACCGTCGTCGCGGCGCTGCGGCTGGTACGTGTTCGGGCGGATGGAGACCGCTTCTCGGACTATGTCTGAGTGGAACGGCGGCATCCACGGACCGACGTCGCGGTCCGCTGCGAAGGGGTGGGCAAGAGCTACGGCCTCGGTGAGGAGCTCAGCCTCCAGCACACGCTCAACACTCTCGTGCGCCGCGGCACGAACAGGACCGGGTCTCGGCCCTCTCGGACGTCAGCTTCGAGGTGCATCGCGGCGAGGCCTTCGGGATCGTCGGCACCAACGGGTCGGGAAAGTCGACCCTGACCCAGGTGATGTCCGGGATCGCGATGCAGGACACCGGGAAAATCGAGGTCTGGGGGCGGCCGTTCCCGCTACTCGAGGTCGGCGCCGGGGTCCACCCCGGGCTGACCGGCCGAGAGAAGTCGACCTGCTCGGGACGATCCTCGGCTCACCCCCCGTGCGATCCGGTCCGAAATGGGCCGGATCGCGGAGTTCGCGGGGTCGAGCGCCACCTCGACACCCCCGATAAACGCTACTCCACGGGATGCAGGCAGGCTCTCGTTCGCGACCGCCGTTTGCTTCCAGGCCGACACCTACGTCTTCGACGAGGTCCTCTCGGTCGTGGACGACTCCTTCCGCGACAAATCCGCGGACGAGCTCGCGCGCCTCAACGCAGGGGCGACCGTCATCTTCATGAGCCACGATCTTGAGCTCGTCAAGAGCGTCTGCTCGACCGGGATGTGGCTGGAGAACGGCCAGCTCGGTTGCGCGGCGAAATCGCCGAGGTCGCAGGCGCGTACGGGGGCGTGGCTGAGGCGAGCACGCGTAGACTTGCCCTCCGGAGGGATGGCAACCTAGACTGACGCGCCGAGGCCGCTAATGAGGACCACGACGGCAGCACAGATCGTCCTCGCGGCAGCATTCAGCGACTCTGGACGTGTCGGTGGTGATTCCGTGCCTGAACGAGGCGGAATCCATCGAGGCGTGCGTCATCGCGGCCCACGAGGCCCTCGCCGAGGCGACTACGAGGAGAGATCGTCGTCATCGACAACGGGTCGACCGACGGCAGCGGCCAGTGGCCGCCTCCGCCGGCGCCCGCGTCGTCGCGGAGCCCCGCCGGGGCACGCCCGGGCGTATCTCACGGGCCTGGACGCGCCCAGGGCCCCTACATCGTGATGCTCGACACCGACATCACCTACGACGCCGCGGACTCCCCCGGTTCGTCCAGGCGCTCGAGGACGGCGGCGACATGGTGATCGGCAACCAGATGAAGGGATCCAGCCGGGCGCGATGCCCTGGATCCACCAGCACATCGGCAACCCGGTGCTGACCGGCTTGCTGACCGGCTCTTCGGGACCGAGGTCAGCGACGCGCATTGCGGGATGCGCGCCGTCCGCCGCGACGTCCTTCCCCGACTGGACCTGCGGACCACGGCATGGATCGGCGTCCGAGATGGTGATCCGGGCAGCCAAGGCAGGGCTCGACATCCGTCAGTTCCCGATCGAGTACCACCCGCGCGAGGGCGGGTCGGAGCTCTCGACCTGGGGCGAGGCTCGAGGCACCTGCGGTTCCTGCTCGTCGGCGGCCCACCCACCTCTTCCTGTTCCCGGCATGGTGATCGCATGCTCGGCACGCTGATGATGCTGTCGTCCTCGCCCAGCTCTCCCTCCTCGGGCATGATTCGGGCATCCACGCCGAGATCGGCGGCTCGCTGCTCCTCATCCTCGGCATTCAGGTGCTCGCGCTGGGGCTGTGCGCGCGCGCGTACGGCGTCTATTTCATGGACGAGCGGGACGCCTGGTTCAGCCGGATGCGGACAAGATTCAGGCTCGAGCACGGCTCTTGCTGGGCGGGGCCATCACCGTCGCCGGCCTGATCTCGGCGGGGTGATGTCGGGATCTGGATCGATCGCCGACTCGGCAGCCTGGCCGAGAGAACCTCGCCGTCCTCGTCGCCACGCTCATCACGGTCGGCACCGAGGTCTTCTTCACCTCGTTCCTGCTCAACATCCTGGGCCTGCGCCGTCCCAAGTAGCGGATGAGGGCTCGCCTGGCGGCCGCGGCCGTGGCATCCGTCGCGATCGCGGCCGTGCTCGTGGGCTTCGCGCTGAGCCACAACCCGCCGGTCGCCGGCGGCACCGGCGTCGAGCCCGGCCTGCCGTCGGTATTCGTCAACGCCGGGACTCCCCAATGCCAGCACCTCTCGTGGGTTCCCCGTGGCGCGGACCGGCTTAGGCTGGTGGTCGCCTACAAGATCGGTGGCGCCAAGGAACCTCCGGGTCCGGATCGCCGATCATCACGGGCTGATCGCCAAGGGCGTCCTCGCCCCCGCGAGGTTCGGCTCACAGCTGGTCTCGTTGCATCCAGATACCCGCGCCGCGCACCGCGCCCGGCTCTGCTTCTCCGTCCCCGGTCAGGGGCGGATCGTCCTCGGCGGAGATTTCAAGAGACAGAAGGGATCGGCCAAGGGCCCGGACGCCCAGAAGCACGTGATCGCGGGCGCCTTCTTCCTCCGCCCGGGTTCTGAGAGCTGGCTCGCGCAGACGGGCACCATCAGCGACCGATACGGGAACTCTCAGACCGGCATCACCGGCGGCTGGTCGCTGTGGCTGGCGATCCTCTGCGCGGTCGCCGCGGCGCTGTTCGGGCTCTGGGCGGTCGTCTGGCAGCCGGAGAGGTCGACTTGACGGAGCGCGCGGGACGTCCACCGGGAGGAAGCGCGGCCGGGGAGACCGCGCCGGAGCTGCAGGAGCCCGTGACGGATGGGCACCCGAGCGAGATCGTTCGCATCCCAGGAGATTCAGGCGATGCGGCTGAGTGGGTCAGCAAGCCCCACCGGCGGCTACCGACCGCGGCCTGGAGTGGTCCTGCTTCGCGGTCGCCCTGCTCAACGGGATCGCCTGGGGTCTGATCACCCCACTGTTCAATACTACCTGATGAATAAGGCTATGTGGCGTACGCGCGTAATACGCAACCTGGCCGAGACGGCAAGTCGCTCACCGGGCGGAGCGGTCTCGCCCACTTCTCGGCCGAGCAGCGCAGGCTGCTCGACGCCCTGCGCTGGAAGGCCGTGCAGCGCCATAAGGACGTCCACGTCCCCGGGACCGCGACCTACAGCAAGCTGGCTCCAGCGCGCGGTCAACACGCCGGCGGGCACCGGCAGAGCGCCGGCGGCTACACCACCGACACCAACAACCCGCCGCTCTACTACTACGGGGCGGCCGCGGTGTACCACCTCTCGCCGTGGACCTCGCTCCCGGACCGGGTGCACCTGCCGCCGGCTGCTCTGGGGGCTGCTCGCCGCCACCACCGTGCTGTTCGTATTCCTCTTCCTCAGGGAGCTGTTGCCGAGCACGCCCTGGGCGTGGAATGGTCGGCGCGCTCGCGGTCGCCTTCCAGCCGATGTTCGGCTTCACCTCTGCCGGGGTGACCGGCGACACCGTCCTCTACGACGCCACTCGGCGGGGACCTTCTTCCTGTCGCGGGGGCCTTCCTGCAACGGGCTGACTCCGCGCCTGGGGGCCGCGTTGGGGGGGATTGCCGTGATCGGGCTGCTCTCCAAGCTCAACATGATCGGCCTCGCGCCGGGGATCCTGTTTGGCCTCGTCGCGCTCGTGATCAAGGCCGACGCCGCCCGGCGCCACCAGGCAATCCGGGGAGCGCTGGCCGCGCTTGGGGTGATCGCGTTGCCGGTGGGCACCTACATGCTGCTCAACTCGACCGTCTGGGACCGGAACCTGTGGTTCGGCACCTCGGGCGTCCCGCCGATCACCATCAAGGTGCCCGGGGTGCACCACCCTGAAGTCCTGCATAGATTCCTCGAGTTCGGCAGCTACATGTGGCAGTTCAATCTCCCGCGGCCCCCCTTCATGCACAAGGTCTACTTCGAGACCTACCCGCTTCGCGAGATCTGGTTCAACGGCTTCATCGGGCAGTTCGGCTGGCTCTAATTCCTCAGGTTCCCCCACTGGGTGTACGGCTGGGCGCTGGCGCTCGCCCTCGGGCTGCTCGCGCTGGCGGCGCGTGAGCTGGTCGAGGCTTCGCGAGGTGGTGCGCTCGAGGCTCTGGGAGCTGTCCACCTACGTCGTCCTGACCTTCGGCCTCCTGCTGCTGATCGCGGGGACCGCGTTCTCCGCACGGCTTGGTGGAGCCGCCGGCTACGAGCAGCCGCGGTACCTCTTCCCGCTGCTTGCCCTATACGGAGCCTTGATCGGGCTGGCGGCACGCGGGGCGGGCAAGCGCTACGGACCCCCGGTGGGCGTCCTGCTCGTCTGCGTGCATCGCCATCGCCCACACGGCGGGCGCGGTGCTCCTGACGCTCAGCCAGACTCGCTACTACGGCTGACTGAGCCATCCGCCTATCCTCCAGCGCCCATGTGCCGGCATATTGGGGCGTCATCACCTCGGGGGGCGGCATCGATCCGGCCATGCTGCTCCGCATGGCCGACCGGATCGAGCACCGGGGGCCCGATGGAGTAGGGGTGATCCGATCGGGTCATCGGCCGCCGACGGCCGGCTTCGGCGCAGGACGCGGGGGGGAGATCGCCTCGTCGAAGTCCGACGTCAGCCGAGGTCGGCTTCGCACATCGGCGGCTGACGATCATCGATCTGAGCGAGCGCAACGACCAGCCCCTCGTCGACGTGTCCGGTGACTACGCGATCGCCTACAACGGCGAGGTCTACAACTACCTCGAGCTGCGGGAGGAGCTGGAGGGCCTCGGGCACCTGTTCGCCTCCCACCGGGGACACGGAGGTCGTGCTCGAGGCCTACAAGGAGTGGGGCTCGGAGTGCGTCAGGCGATTTGTGGGGATGTGGGCCTTCGCGATCCTCGATCGCCCCCAGCGCACGGTGCTCCTTTCTCGCGATCGCTTCGGAATCAAGCCGCTCTTCTACGCCCAGAGGGGAGGGTCACTTCAGTTCGCCTCTGAGATCAAGTCCCTGCTCGCCATTCGGCGCTTCGAGCCCGACGAGGACACCCTGCGCCGCTTTCTCGCCACCGGGATCACCGACTCGACGGAGCGCACGTTCTTCGACGGAATCCGTCAGATCCTCCCGGCCCACAACCTCAAGATCGACCTCGATCGACCGGATCGGCTCGAGCTGTCCAGGTACTGGGCGTTTCCGCCGCAGAACGGGGCCGTCTCTCGCGCGGGCACGCGGCGGAGCAGCTGCGTGGGCTGCTCGCGGATTCGGTCCGTCTGCACGCCAGAAGCGATGTCCCGGTGGGCACATGCCTGAGCGGCGGCCTCGATTCGTCGTCCATCGTCTGTCTCGCCAAGGAGCTGCGCGGGGCCGGTGAGATCCGCCGCTACACGCACACTGCGTTCGGATACGTGCCCCAGCAGCAGGCTTACTCGGAGCGTCGCCACATGGAGGCGGTCGTCGAGAAGACCGGCGCGCGGATGTTCTTCGTCGAGCCCTCCCACTTGACGAGTTCGTCGGACGGCTGCTCTCCATCGTGCGCCAGCAGGACGAGCCGTTCGGCTCGACCAGCATCGCCGCCCAGTGGTTCGTGTTCGAGGCCGCGCGCCGTGAGGGAATGAAGGTGATGCTCGACGGCCAGGGCGCCGACGAGGTGATGGGTGGTGACCACGCGCTACTTCCCGGGTGATCGCGTCGAATCTCCTGCGCCGACGCCGCCTCTTCCGCTACGCCCGCTTCCATCGCGCGCACCAGAGGCTGCTCGGCCACCCTCCCCTGCCGGTCCGGGGCGCGGTCTGGAGCGCCCTGCCGAAACCCGCCCTGCAGGGCGGTCACACGGCCGGCCACCGTCCCCGCTGCCCGCCGGGGCGGGGCTCCTGTCCAGCGAGATGAGGGACCGACTGCGCCGCGACTACCGGCCCGATCCGCCCGCCTCGCTGCAGGAGCTCCTCCAGGACTCGACCGAGTCCATCCGCGTACCTCCCCGTCGCTCCTTCGCTTCGAGGACCGCAACTCGATGGCCCATTCGATCGAGGCCCGCGCGCCCATGCTCTCCACCACCGGGTGGTCGAGTTCGCCTTCATGCTTCCCGATGACCTCAAGATCAGGGGTGTGTGGAGACCAAGCACGTGCTCCGGGAGGCGATGAGGGGCACACTCCCCGAGTCGGTCCGCGCGCGCGCACTGACAAGGTCGGCTTCAGGGCGGAGCCGACGGCGACCTGGGACCTGGCCGAGCGCCACCGCGACTCCCTGCTCGCGAACCGGACGCCCTACGAGGAGCGCTGGTTCGACCCGGAGGCGCTCGCCGCTGCGCTGGAGGGCACGAACCGCTCGACCAGTTCTGAGCCTCCCAGTCTGGCGTGTGCTGAACGCGAAGCTCTGGCTGCGCCTGCACCTGGGCGACTCGGACGATCCGCTTGGCTGAATCCCACAACCGTCGCCGGACGGGCAATGTGCTCGTCGTCTACGGGCAAACCCAGTTCCCTCAGCGCGTGTCGGTCGCCGATCACCTCTACTCCTTCCGGCGCTATTCGAACGGTCGGACCTTCTATCTCAACCTCGCCGCACGTCAGGTCCCCCGCTGGCTTCCGCGCGTGCCCTTCGACCTGGTCATCTGGCACACGAGCTTTCTCTCGCTTCGCTGGGCGCCCGAGATGTTCGCCGCGGCCCGTCTCAGGGCCCAGCCGCTGAAGGCGATCAGGGCGGCGAGCGTCGCGCTGCCGCAGGACGAGTTCATCCACACCGACACGCTCTGCGATTTCCTCGAGGAATTCGGAGTCAGCGCCGTCTGCTCAGTCGCGCCGGAGCGGGAATGGTCCACGATCTACCGCTCGGTGGACCGCGGGCGGGTCCGGTTCCTTCGGGTCCTGACCGGCTATCTGGACGAGAAGACCGTCAAGCGGATCGACCGGATCGTTGCCGCGATGCCATCGGACCGGCCAATCGACGTCGGCTATCGCGCCTGGCACAACGCGCCCTGGCTCGGCCGCCACGGCCGGGCCCGGAAGACCAAAGTCGCGGAGGTCTTCAAGGACAACCACCCCGCCGAGGAGCACGGCCTGCGGGTGGACATCTCCACGCGGGACGAGGACACGATCGACTGGGAGACGACTGGTACCGGTTCCTGGCCTCGTGCCGCAACACGATCGGGGTCGAGGGCGGCGCCAGTGTCCTCGATCGCGACGGCTCGATCCGGGAGCGAACGGAGGCTTATCTACGCTCGACATCCTGGCGCGACATTCGACGAGGGGGGCTGAGCCTGCTTCGCGGAGGAGGACGACAGGGACAGATTTCTGCTCACCGCCCTCTCGCCTCGTCAGCTCGAGGCATGCGCGCACGCGCACCTGCCAGATCCTGGTCGAGGGGCAGGACAACGGAATTTTCGAACCCGGGCGCCATTACATCGAGCTCCACGGCGACTTCTCGAATCTGGACGAGGTGCTCGATCGGATCGCCGACGACGAGCAGCGCGTGGAAATCACCGAGCGCGCGTATCGCGAATCGTGGCGTCGGGCGCCTGGACCTACCGGCGGCTGGTCGCGGACGTCGAGCGGATTGCCCTTGGAGCCCCGCTGCCCGGGGCTTTACGCCCCTGGTGGACCGTTGCCCGCGTCGCCCAGAACCTGGCCGACCGCTGGAGGCAGGCGCGCCTTGCCGCGATTCTCCGCGGCGGATTTGGCAGTTACGTCCTTACGTGACCGCCGCGTTCTCAGGCTGGCCGCAGGGCCTGTTCCTCGAGTTCGGCTCTCGCGCCTCCTGGCGCGCCGCGCGGCGAGCCGATGAGCCGTCGGGTAGTCACTCTGACGTCCATCGCGGTCGAGCGTGACAGCCGGGCGTTCAAGCAGGCGAGCTCGATGTCGCGGCTGGGTTACGAGCCGCGTCGTCGAGCACTTGCCGAGCGAACGCCGCGAGGCGCTGCCGTTCGAGCTGCGGACGGTCGAACAACAGGTCTCCTCCGGGGCGCCCCCGGGATCTGTTGTGGCGTGCACTCGGGCGGCTGTGGCACAACGCATGGGAGCTCGTTCGTGGTGCTTCGGACCCACGAGTGCTCGTCCGACGCCCACCCGGTTTCGGCACTACGTCTGGGAGGAGCTCCTGCGGCTCTTCGGCACCCACGACGGCTCGTTCGACCCCGGACGCCGACCTCTATTACGTCCACGGAGTATTCCCAGTACCCGGCCGTCTACCTGCGGTCCCGCCGAAGGCGGATTCCCTTCATCTACGACGCTCACGACTTCTACTCCTCGTTCGCGCCCCGCGCGCGCAGCCGCGCTGACCGGATGCAGAGCTGGTTCCGGGAACGAATCGAGGCCGCCTGCGTCCGGCGCGCAGCCGAGGTCGTAACGGTGAGCCCCGGCTGCGCGGACCTGATCGAGTCGCGCTTCGGCCGCCGACCGATGGTCGTACGCAACTGCGCCGACCTCCGGCTCGATGTGCCCGCCGGGAACCCACGTTCGCCGGGCGGCCGGTCTCGGCGAGGACGCGTTTCTGATGGTGATGGCCGGCAACTGGAAGCCAGGACTCGCCTTCGACGAGGCCCTGCTCGGTCTCTCCCGGCTCCCGAAGAGGGTCCATCTGGCCTTCGTCGGCGCCGGCTACGGACCCTGCGAGAACGAAGCCCGCCGCCGGGGCCTCTATTCCCGCGTGCACTTCATGCCGCCCGTCAGGCCGACACAGGTTGACGACTTGATCCGGTCGGCGGACCTGGCTGCGATTCTTACTGGGGGCCTCACCTCCAGCTACGTGCACATGCTGCCCAATGGCTTCTTCCACTCCATCGCAGCTGGGCTGCCGATCCTGTACCCCGACCCGCCGGACATCAGGGCGATCGCTACGGAGGACGACCTGGGCCTGCCGATCGATCCTGCCATTCCCGACTCGATGGCCGATCAGGTCAGAGAATTGCTCGACAGCCCAGCCCTGCTGGCCCTGAACCTCAGCGCCAACGCCAGGCGTGCCAGGGAGTCGCTCAACTGGCAGCAGGAGGAACGGCGGCTCGCGGAGCTGACTGAGCGCGTGCTTGACAATCGGCCCTCGTGAACTCACTGGCTGGGCAGCGGAAGCGCGAGAGCCTCCCGGGGCGGCCGCGGCGCGGTTGTGCTGCTCTACCACCGCCCCGCGGTGCCCTGGTTCGAGGACGCCGCCACCGTCACCGATCACATCGAGTCGTTCGCCCGCTACTCGCGCTTCCCCGTCTGGGAGGTGGCTAACACCGACCTCGGCTTTCCGCCGGGTCTGGCCGAGGTGCCCGTCGGCGCCGTCGTCCTCCACTACTCCCTCTTCCACAGCAGCGGCTACAAGCTCGACGAGGGCTTCCGCCGCTTCTTGGCGGAGACCGACGTTTACAAGGTCGTCTTCTTCCAGGACGAGCACCACTTCTGCCGGCAGCGCTTCGCCTTCCTCAACGAGTACCGCTTCGACTGCGTCTTCACCTGCCTCGAGCCGTCGGAGCTCGGCAAGGTCTATGAGCGCTACACGAGCGTTCCCAAGCTGGTCTCGTACCTCCCCGGCTACGTGAGCGAGACGATGGTCGACGCCGCGGCGAGGTTCGCGCTCCCCGACGAGCGGCGCTCGATCGACATCGGCTACCGGGGGCGGTCGCTGGCACCGTACATGGGTCGCGGCGCGCTCGAGAAGGGCGAGATCGCCACCCGCTTCGCGGAGCTTTTTGACCCGCTGGCTCCGACCTGGCCATCGACGTCACCGCACACGAGGGCGAACGCTCTACGGCTACGACCGGCTGGGCGTCCCTCGGCCCTCATGCAGAGGGACGCTGGGCGTCGAGGCGGGGGTCTCGGTCTTCGACCTCGAGGACGAGGCCTACCGGGAGTACGAGCGACGCCGGAACGTTCGGGTCCTTGTCACGATCGAGGAATTGGAGCAGGGACCGCAGGGCCGGCTCGAGGGCAACGTCTACTACCGCACGGTCAGCCCGCGTCATTTCGAGGCCGCCGCGTTCGGCGTCTGCCAGATCCTCTACGAGGGGCGATATCTTGGAGGTGATGGAGCCCGGGACCCACTACATCCTGCTGCGCAAGGACTTCTCGAACCTCGGCGAGGTGCTGGACCTCTTCCGTATTCTGGAGGCGCGCCGCCGGATCACCGCCGCCGCCCGGCACGACCTGATCGACTCCGGCCGCTGGACCTATGAGCGGTTCGTGCCCGACGTCTTCGACGAGCGCCTGGATCGAGGAGGGACTGGATCCCGATGTGGCCTCGCAGACGGTGGACGCGGCTCGAGCGGGCCCTTCGCGCCGGGGAGTGGAGAAGGCGGATCCGGGCGCGGCGGCGCTGGGAGTGGGTGCGGGCGCGCGACGGGCTCGTCAGGCGCCTCCTACCCCTCTACCGCCTCCTCCGACCCTCGCGTCGCCCTCCGCCTCCGTCCGAACTGGCCGAGGGGGGCAAGTGAGGGCGGCCGAGAGTCAGTCCGCGGACTGCATCGCGGCCGTCTCCGCCGCGCTTCCCGACACTGCCCGCCGGATGCGGCGCGCAGCAGCACGGGCTCCGGAAGCACCCGGAGGGCGAGCGCCCGCAGCCGCCGGTAGCCACCACCACGTAGACGGCCACCTTGAACCGGGCGAATCGCTCGGCGAAGCGGTTGGCCCGATGTCTGACCCTGAGGGCGCGACTGTCGGCGGAAAGCGGCGGCGCGGCGAGGGCCACCCCCTCCACCTCGCGCACCAACCGCTCGGGGCACGCGAAGGCGCCGGAGGCCACGACGTCTTCGGTGGGCCGCCTCCACCAAGCGCTCGCGGTCCGCGTCCGCCTGAACGGTGTCGAGCACCTCGTCGAGGTTGCTGAGGTCGGCTCGCAGCGGAACGTAGTGGCGGCCTGGATGCAGGATCCCGTTGTACTCGCCCTCGACCAGCACCTGGCAGGTCCTCGTCGCGCAGCACTCGAGATGGCGCGGCGATATCGCCCGTAGTCGATCTCCCCGTCGCGGCCGGGAAAAGCAGGCGGCCTCGACCTCATCCACCCCTGCCCCCGGGTGCGACGAGACGTAGCGGTCCGAGCATTCCTTACGCCCGCGGCCGTCCGTGCCATGCAAAGGCTCGCCCCGCCCTCGACCCCGATTGTGTACTTGCACGAGGCGAGGAAGCGGTACCAGCTATCCCCCGTCAGCGTGTCCGAGGCCCGTGTCTGGACGTCGATCCGCACCCCCGCGCCTCGCCGCTCGCTCGACGGCCTCGGCGATCCGCACCTTCAGCGCCCCGTGCCGGCCAAGCCAGGGCTCCGCGCTCCAGGCTCGATAGCCGATGTCGATCGGGCGCTCCGGGCTCGACTCGACGATCCGCCCGATCCTGGCAACGGTCCGCGGGTGCAGGGACCCGTCGTCAGGACCTGCGAGATCCCGACGCGGCCCCCGAGATTCGGATAGAGCTGCGGCCAGGTCGAGGGCGACCCGACCAGAAAAGACTGTGGTCGATCCCAAGGAATCGGCGAAGCCCTCGACCATTCGCGAGCGCAGGAACTCGTCCTGTGGGCAACGCGACCGCGGTTCGGCCACTCCCCTTGAGCCCCCCCGCTCGCTCCAGCTCGCGCAGGAATGATGGCGGATCTCGCAGCGCGTGCACAGAAAGGTCGCGTGGAGGATGATCGCGTCGAAGCGCACCCTCCTAAGCCACCATGGATTGCGGCGGACCGCGAGGTTGAGGAAGAAGCAGCGGGCATCCGAGTAGTCCTCGAAAGCCTCCAGCGCGTCCCGGATGGTCTGGCGCACCGGGTGCTGCACCAGGCTGTAGACGACCAGGACGTTTCGCATCCGCGCGACTAGCCCGACGCGGCGTCGACCAGCTCGTCGGCCACCGGCCGGGCGGGGCTCCAGTTCGAGTCTGGGCGGACGTAGCCCCTCACCTCCGACCAGGGCCAGCTGGCCTCGCCCTCGACGGGCTGGTTGAGCGCGGTGAACCGGAAGCCGCCGTTCACGAAGTCCATCGTCACGCCGTTGGTGTGATGAAGCCCGACGTCGATGATGTACTCGCCCGGCAGCAGCTTGACCCCGACCTCCGCCTCGACCTCGTTCAGCCCTGGAGCGAGAGTGAGAGGCGCGCCAGGCCGATCCATGCTCTGAAGCGTCGCCACCCGTTGGCCGTCCGGCGTGGAGAGGCCGATTTCCACAACACCGTCGCCGATCTGGGCCCGGGCCTCGAAGTGCAGACCCAGCCTGAATCGCTGACCGAGCTTCAGGCTGCTGAGCTCGTGTCCCTCATCGTCGATCATCGTGACCCGCCGCAGCGCAGCCTCCTCAGTCCCGCGGAACCGCTCCGCGTCGTCGGGGATCACCGCCGTACCTCCCAACTGGTCGTGCACCCGGCTGCTCAGGTACTCCGTCACCGCCTGAGCAGGCGTCCCCTCGGTAACGATCTCGCCCTCCTCGACCAGTAGGCGCGGTCGCAGAGCCGCTTGACGGCCAGCATGTTGTGGCTGACGAAGAGGACCGTGCGCCCGTGCGGGCGACCTCGTCCATCTTGCCGAGGCACTTGCGCTGGAACTCGGCGTCGCCGACCGCGAGCACCTCGTCGACGAGCAGGATCTCGGGCTCCAGGTGGGCGGCGACGGCGAAGGCGAGCCGCACGTACATGCCGCTCGAGTAGCGCTTGACCGGGGTGTCGAGGAACTGCTCGACCCCGGAGAACTCGACGATCTCGTCGAACTTGCGCGTCGATCTCGCGGCGGCGCATGCCGAGGATCGCGCCGTTCAGGTAGACGTTCTCGCGGCCGGTGAGCTCGGGGTGGAAGCCGGTGCCGACCTCGAGCAGCGTGCCGACGCGGCCCCGGAGCGCGATCCGCCCCTCGGTCGGCGGGGTGATGCGCGAGAGCATCTTGAGCAGCGTGCTCTTGCCCGCGCCGTTCGGCCCGATGAGGCCGACGACCTCGCCGCGCTGGATCTCGAGCGACACGTCGCGCAGCGCCCAAAGCCGGCTCGGCGCGCGGGCCTGGCGGCTCGCGCGGGCCGGCGCGGGCGCGCAGCGGGCGCGCGCCCGCATGCTGGACGCGGACCGCGCGCCCGCACGGCCGCCGGCTGGCGCCGCGCCCGTAGCGCTTGCCCACCGGCTCGACGGGATCGCGGCCCTCGCCATAGGGGTCACAGAGGACGTCGGCGAAGCTGCGCTCCGCGCGGCCGAAGAAGAGCGCCCCGGTCCCCACGAGACAGCGACGGCGCTCACAGGGACGGCGATCACGATCGCCCACGCTGCGGTGGTGCCGAAGAGCATCCAGCGGTACAGCTCCAGCACGCCGACCACCGGGTTGAGCGCGTACAGAGGTTGCACGTGCTCCGGGACGAGGGTGAACGGGTAGGTGATCGGGGTGATGAACAGGGCGAGCAGGACGAAGAACGGCAGCACCTGGTTGATGTCGCGGTACTTGACCTGAGCGCCGAGAACCACAGGGAGGCCCCCAGGACCAGGCTGAAGCGACCAGCACGAGCAGGGGCATGAGCAGGATCTGGACCCGCGACCCGACGCCGTAGGCCAGCAGGTCGCGATCGCCACCAGAAGGCGATCGCGAAGTCGACGACCGCGGGGAACAAGACGACGAGCGGGATGACCAGGCGCGGGAAGTAGACCTTCGAGATCAGGGCCTCGCTCGCGACCGTGCTCTCGGACCGGCCACGAGCGCTGACGCGAAGAACAGCCAGAGGACCATGCCGGAAACGGCGAACACCGGGTACGGGACCCCCGGCTGCGAGGGACCTTGGCGAGCAGCCGAGGAACACGGAGAACACCGTCGCCAGCAGCAGCGGCTGGAACACGCCCACAGCGCCCCGATCGCCGACTGCCTGTAGCGACTCGCGATGTCGCGGCGCGCGAGGTAGTAGATGAGGTCGCGGTGCGCCCCAGCTCGCCGAGGTCCGGCCAGCACCCCCACTGGTGGCCTCGAGGACTCGCGGGGCTGACCGCGGAGCCTTCCCTGCCGGATTCGCTCACGTGGACCGGGGCGAGCTGCTCCATCCGCTCCGCGTGCTTGTCGATGCCCGCTCGATCCGCGCCAGATTCTCCCGCGTCCAGGCGACGTCCGCTCGAGGCCCTCGCGCAGGCCGGCCTCGCGCCAAGCCGAGCTCTCGTTCTCGCCTTCTCCGGGATCCCGTAGCGCTGCCCCGAGTGATCCCAGTCGCGCGCCGGCGTCAGCGCGATCGGCGTCGGGTTCTCGGTCAGCTCGTTGACCAGCTCCGCCAGCTCGCGGATCGAGGTCTCCGCGCCGCTCGCCAGGTTGTAGACCTCCCCCGGCTCGCCGCGCGGGCGCAGGCGATCAGGCCGCGACGATGTCGTCCACGTAGATGAGTCGCGGGTCGCGATCCCGCCGTTCTCCACCGGCAGCGCCTCCTGCTTGAGCGCCTTGTAGATGAACGTCGGCGTGACGTTGCGCCAAACCGTGTTGACGGTTCCCCGCCAGCGCCCGGCCCCAAGCACCTCGCCCGGACCGTAGACGTTCTGGAAGCGCGCCTTGACCGTCGGGAGGCCGTGGCGCGTGAAGTAGTAGTTGGCGTAGAACTCCCCGATGATCTTGGAGATCTGGTACGGGCTGTCGAGCCAGAGCGAGACCGGCGCATCCTCTCGGGTCGCCTCGGCGCCCTCGAACGTCTTCTCGGCGACCGTGCACCCCGCCGACGCGTAGACGACCCGGCGCAGCCGGTCGAGGTCCTTGATCGTCTCGAAAGCTTCAGCGTGGTCAGCGTGTTGTTCTCGTGGTCGGCCAGCGGGTCGGCCATGGAGCTCTGGTTGCCGTGGTAGGTCGACAGATGGAAGACGTAGTTGAGATCGCCGGGAGGGCAGGCGAGGATCGCGTCGTCGGTGATCGACCCCTCGATCAGCTCCACCCGGGAGTCCTCCGGGAGGTTCTCGCGATCGGACGAGAGCAGGTTGTCGACGACCAGAATGCGGGCGGCTTCGAGGTCCAACAGTCGCCGCACCAGGTTGGAGCCGACGAAGCCCGCCCCCCCGACCACCAGGGCGTTGCTGCCACCTACTTCACTCACTCTCACTCCTCGGGAACCTCAGCTCCGCCGCCCTCAGATGGTGTAGGTCGCGCCGACCCCATACTCGCGGTACCAGTCGACCGCGTGGCCACTCCGGTCGGCGATGCACGTTCGCCTACCAGTCGAAGTCGGACTCGGTTCGCGCCGGATCAAGCAGATCGAGACGCGTCCTCCTCGGGGCGGGCCGGACCTCGACCTCCTCGTCGAGCTCGATCCCCAAGGCCGCGACGTCGGCGTCGAACAGCTCCTTGATCGCGAAGTCCGAGCCAGGAGACGTGGTAGTCGCCGTGGCCCGTCCCGCCCCGGCGGCGATCACGACCTCGACCAGGTCGTCGACGTAGACGAAGTCCCGTCGGGTGTCCACCACGAACACGCCTTGCCCTCGCTGAGGCGCTGGAAGAAGGTCGGCAGCGGGCCGCTGAGATTGCCGGGCCCATAGGCGTTGGCGAGCCGCAGAGAGAAGTACGGGATCCCGGAGAGCTCGATGTACAGCTCGCCGGCGGTCTTCGAGATGGCGTAGCTCGAGTCCGGGCGGATCGGGTGGTCGAGGGAGACCGGCGGCTCGTTCGGCATGGTGCCGTAGCAGAGCGCGGTCTGGAAGTACAGGAGCCGGTCGATGCCGGCGGCCTGCGCGGCCTCGACCACATTGACGGTGCCGAGCGCGTTCGTCAGCATCGTCGGCCCCAGGCCTCAGGGTCCTTGTACGCGGCGGCCGCCTGGACGATCGATCGGGGCCAAAGTCCGCGAACGCTCGGTCGAGCACTACGCGATCCGCGATCGAGCCCTCGACCATCGCGACCTCCTCCCGCCCGGCGAGGTTCTCGCTCCGCCCGGTGGCGAAGTTGTCGATGACGAGGACCTGATGCCCCCCGGCCACCAGCTTCTCGGCCAGATTGGTGCCGATGAACCCTGCCCCGCCTGTGATCAATACCTTCATGAGAGCGGGACAGTGTAGCCAGCCGGCGTCTGGCGCTAGTCGACGCCAGAATGGTCCGGATGCGCGTCGCGACCCCAGCGCAACCGCGGGACTCCCAACCCGGGATCTGGCCATCGGACGGGATCGAAGTTGCCGGCGAGCGTCCCTTGGCGCGTGGCGGCCTGCTCCTCTACCACTTCCCGAGGGCGTTCGGGTTCCGTGATGCCTCGACGATCATGGACCATGTCGAGGCCTTCACCCGGCACTCTCGCCTCGGGATCCAGCAGCTGAACACCGACGAGCCGCTACCGAAGCGCGTCGCCGAGCTGGACTTCGAGCTGGTCATCGTCCACTACAGCGTGGTCAGCGGCTCCGGGGCCTATCAGTTGACCGAGGACCATCTTTGGTGGCTGAGGACGTCACGGGCTCACAAGGTCCTGTTCGCCCAGGACGAGTTCCACCACTGCGGCCATCGCTTCTGGTTCTGCGACGCGGTCGCCATTGACACGATGTACACGCTGCTGGAGCCCGCAGAGTTTGAGACGGTCTACGGGAGCCACAGCCAAGTACGAGAATCCGCACGAACCTCCCGGGTTACGTGAGCGAGCAGATGGTCGCCGAGGGGGATCGCCTCGGGATGCCCGATCGCGACCGCCCGATCGACATCGGCTACCGGGCGCGAGAGCTGCCCGCCTATTGCGGGCTCGGAGGTCAGGAGAAGGCGGGCATCGGTCGCGGCGTGTTGGAGAGGGCGGCCGGCACGGACCTCGCCCTGGACATCAAGGTCAGAAACGAGGACCGGCTCTACGGCAATGACTGGAACCGGTTCCTGAGTCGCTGTAAGGCCGTGCTCGGCGTCGAGTCGGGGGTCTCCGTCTTCGACGTTGACGACCGGATGATGCAGCAGTACGAGGAGCTCGTTCACCGGGGATTCCAGCCAACCTTGGACGATCTCACCGAGGCTGTCCCGCTCGAGGGCCGGGTCTTCTACCGGACGATCAGCCCACGACATTTCGAAGCCGCGGCGACGCGGACCTGTCAGATCCTCTTCGAGGGCCGCTACTCGGGCGTGATGGAGCCGATGGTCCACTACTTGCCTCTGCGAAAGGACTTCTCGAACCTCGACGAGGTCCTGAGGCGGGTTCCGGGACCCGGCCGTGAGGCGGGAGCTGACCGAGAACGCCTATCGGGATCTGATCGCCTCGGGGCGCTACACGTACGAGCGCTTCATCGAGCGCTTCGACCAGGACCTGAGCGAGGCCGGACTCGAGCCGGTGACCGCAAGCGATGCCGCGCTCGTGCGCACGGCCGTCAACCGGGGGCATCGGTGGAGGGCCTTCAAGGTTCAGCTTCGCTGGATCGCCCCGAGGCGCACGATCGATTTCGTGCTCGGGAATCTGTTCAGAGCCACTGGGTTCCTCCGGGGCCTCGTTCGCCGACTTGGACGAGGCTAGGCTTGCGGCGTGGCCGAGAGCCAAACCGAGATCGACCGTCGAAATGCGGCCTTCTGGGACGAGCTCTGCGGGACCCAGTTCGCGGTGAAGCTCGGCATCACGGAGCCCTCGCCGGAGAACCTGGCGCACTTCGACTCCGCCTATCTCGAGATGTACCCGTACCTCGACGACTACCTGCCCGGAGAAGAAGCCAAGGGAGAGCGCCTGCTCGAGATCGGCCTGGGCTACGGTACCGTCAGCCAGGTCCTCGCCTCGCGCGGACTCGATTTCCACGGGCTCGACATCGCCCCGGGGCCGGTCGAGATGGTCCGCTACCGGCTCGCGGAGCTGGGCATCGACCAGCCGGAGGAGCGGGTGCGGGTTGGATCAATTCTCGAGCTCGACCATCCGGACCAGAGCTTCGACCACGTGGTCACGATCGGCTGCCTGCACCACACGGGTGACCTGCCGCGGGCCATCGAGCAGGTGAGGCGGGCGCTGCGCCCCGGTGGCCGGGCCATGGTGATGCTCTACAACCGGCACTCCTTCCGGCGGATGAGGATGACCGTCGGGAGGCGCCTCAGGGGGGAGAAGCCCGATGACGAAGAGATGCGCGGCGCCTACGATCGCAATCTCGAGGGGGAGGCGGCGCCGGCCACCGTGTACACGTCGGTGAGGGAGGCAAGGGATCTGTTCCAGCGCTTCTCCAAGGTGCGGATCAGGCGCGAGAACTTCGACGATTTCACCCTCCTTCGCCTGACCGTGGCCCGGAGCCGGTTGCTGGGGTGGCCGGCGCACCTCGCCGGCCTGGACCTCTACATCACCGCGATTCGCTAGTTACCTAGCTCAGCGTTTTCTCTTGCATCTCTTGGCCGAAGCAGCGTGACGGTGCTTCTTGCACTTATTCTTTGATCTCGCGCACCTGAGGCTGCCCCCCTTGGCCTCGACGCAACCGGTTCCGCCAACGGGACTCCGACTATGCCGGGGCTGCTGGCGAGCCGCAGGAATCCATTCGAGGCGCCAAGAGAGCTTGGGGCGAAAGCAACCGAGACCGAGCAGCTGTAGGTGCTGGTCGTAAGCGGCGAGCTGAGCTGGGCCGGGCAGGCGTTCGCGGTGATCACAAAAGCTCCCGAGACGGCGATGTCGGTCGGATCGGTGAAGCAGGGTCCCGGGACTATGTTCATCCCAGCGAAGTAGTCGGGTCCGCAGTAGCCGCCGCCCACCCGCACCTCCTGGGAGGGGCTGACGCTCCCGAGCCTCTGCTTGTCGAATGTCAGGCTGCTCGGGGTGTAGATGACGGCGCTCGCGTTCGTGGCCGTCAGCAACAGGCAGATTGAGGCAAGACCGCCGATCAGCAGACCGCGTCGCATTCCCTCAGCCGCCCGCCGATCGACCCACTCGCAGTTCGGAGACCTCACTCGCCTCCGCGTCGTCGGTCAGTAGCCGCTTGAAGTCGTGCTCGCGGTCGTGGAAACGCTGTTGCCAGAGTTCCAGGCTCAGAAGACCCCAGATTTTGCGCCCGAACCGTGCCTCGCGGTCGAGTCCGGCGAGCGCCTGGCGATTGTCGAACAGCACGGTCCTGCTCGCGGCCGCGGGTCGCCAACATGTCTGTGGCGGACACGCGGGCTTCGCCGCGGAGCCACTCGGAGAGCGGGACCGGAAAGCCCATCTTGTCGGTGCGCTGGGCGATGCGTCGGGCACCGCGGCGCGGGTGGCCCGCTTGAACACGTGCTTGAGCTCGCCGCCGGGGAACTTCACGTCGGCGGGAACGGTCGCGGCCAGCTCGACCAGCGGGTGGTCCAGCAGCGGCACGCGCGACTCCAGGCCGTGGGCCATCGAGACCCGGTCCTCGACCTGCAGCAGCGCCGGCAGCAGCGTCTTGAAGTCGAAGTGGGTCATCTTGTCGAAGTAGGACTCGTGGCCGACGTTGCGGCCGTTGAAGATCTCCGCGAAGGTCTCGAACGGCGAGTAGTCGCCGAGCCGCCGGGAGTCGACTGGCCCTCGATGTCGGGCGCGCGGTTGATCAGCCGGAAGTAGCGCGGGTCGAGGTCCTCGAACAGCCCCTCGCGCCAGAACTCCTGCAGCATCGGCTTGTAGTTCCGCAGCGAGGCCAGCTGGGGGATGATCGACTCGTAGGTGACGACGAAGTTGCCGTCTGCGAGCGTCCCGTCGATCGCCGCCTTGATGCACTGCTCGAAGTAGGCGATCAGGTAGCGCGTGTAGCCGCCGAAGATCTCGTCGCCGCCCTGGCCGCCGAGGATCACCTTGACGTTGCGCGCGGCGGCCTGGGAGACCATGAACTGCGGGAACGAGCCCGGGCCGGCGACCGGGAAGTCGAGGTGGTAGATCACCCGCTCCATGTTCGCGGTGAAGTCCTCGACGCCGATGTCGATCTCGCTGAGGTCCAGGCCGCTGGCGTCGGCGAGCAGGCGCGCGTAGGAGGACTCGTCGTAGCGCGGGCCCTCGGTGAAGCGCCCGGTGAAGCGCGTCGAGGTCGGCCTGTCGCGAGGCCAGCGACGGCGACGGCGCTCGAGTCCAGGCCGCCGCTGACGTAGGCGCCGACGGGCACGTCGCTGCGCAGGTGCAGCCGAACGGAGTCGTGCAGCAGCGCCTCGATGCTGCTCCTCGAAGTAGCCTCGCGGTGTGCCAAGTCGAGGTCGTAGTAGACCTCCCAGTAGCGCTCGGTGCGCCGCGCCGCGGCGAACCGACAGCAGGTGGCCGGGCAGCAGCTCCCGGACGCCCTGGAACAGCGTCTTGCCGGCCAGGCAGAACTGGAAGGCGAGGTAGTCGTTCAGGCCGTCGAGGTCGGTCTCGATCGCGGGCAGGAACGGCAGCAGCGCCTTGGCCTCGGAGGCGAAGTAGAGGACGTCGTCGACGACCGCGTAATAGAGGGGCTTGATGCCGAAGCGGTCGCGAGCGCAGACAGCTCCTGGGCGGGCTCGTCCCACAGCGCGTAGGCGAACATGCCGCGCAGGCGCTCCACGCAGTTCGCGCCCCAGCGCTCGTGAGCGCGCAGCAGGACCTCGGTGTCGAGCTGGTGCGAAGGCGCCGCCGATCTCGCCGCGCAGCTCGGGGTAGTTGTAGATCTCGCCGTTGTAGGTGATCCAGCGTCCCGCCCGATCGTGCATCGGCTGGTGCCCGTGCTCGAGGTCGATGATGCTGAGCCGGCGGTGGCCGAGGCCGACGTGGCCGCGCGGGTGGGCCCAGAGCCCTGGCCGTCGGGGCCGCGATGGGCGATCAGCTCGCTCATCACTCGAGCCGACGATCGAGGTCGGGGATCGGCTCGCCGCTCAGGTTGATGGCGCCGCAGATTCCGCACATGGCGATACATGGTTGCCGAAGCGGCACGCTCGCGCGGGCAGGCATGCCCCAGAATGGCCGCATGAGCGAGGCAGGGCGTCGGCTTCTGATCATCACCTACTACTTCCCACCCGAGACGTCCGTTGGGGCGCACCGGTGGCGGGCGATGAGCCGCTGGCTGCGGCGGCTCGGCCATGAGGTCACCGTCCTCACGACGCGGGCGTTCGGCGCTCTGCCCGACGATGTCGAAGGGACCGAGCGAGCCTTCGACCTCGCCGCCTCGCCGGCACTGCGCCGGCTGCTGCGCCGACCCCCCGTCGCGACCTCCGCCCCCGGGGAGCCGCAGATGGGCGAGGGTGCGCCGCCCGCGATCGTCGCCGACCTGGTCGTTCCGGACGCGCACGCGATCGGCTGGAACCCCGCCGCCGCCTGGGCGGCCCGCCGCCTGGTCCGGGAGCGGGAAATCGACTGCGTGATCACGAGTAGCCCGCCTCACTCCACCCACCTGATCCCGCTCGCCCTCGGTCGCCGCCGCCCCGCCTGGATCGCCGACTTCCGGGACGGCTGGCGATTCGAGCCGCTGCGCGGTCCCTGGCCGCTCCCCGGCCAGAGCGCGCTCGACGGCTGGCTCGAGCGGAAGGTGGCGAGCCGGGCGGACGCCGTCACTGCTGTCACCCGGCCCATCGCGGACGATCTCAACCACCGCCTGGGGGCCCGGTCGGCGTGCATCTCCAATGCCTGGGACCCCGACCTTGACTCCGGCGTGAAGGCCGCCCGGTACCCGCCGCTGGACCCGGAAGTAGTGAACATCGTGCATGCGGGGAAGCTGTACGTCGAGGGTTCGAACCGGCGGGATCCCAGCCCGCTGGGACCGGCCCTCCGGCGCCTGCTCGAGCGCCGCCCGGATGCAGAGCGGCGGCTGCGGATCGTGGTCGCGGGTCCACTCGACCCCGCAGAGCAGCGATTCACCGCGGAGCTGGACCCGGCGAACATGATTCAGCACGCGGGGCACCTGCCACACGACAGCGTGGTGGCGCTGCAGCGGAACGCCGATGCTCTCCTCCTGGTGACGGCGCCCGGGCTGGTGTCGCTGGCCACCGGCAAGCTCTTCGAGTACCTCGCCGCGGGCAGGCCGATCATCGCGCTCGCCCACGGCAACGAGGCGGCCCGGATCGTCGAGGCGACCGGGACCGGGGTGACCGTCCCGATGGACGACACGGAGGGTCTGGCGACGGCGCTCGAGGCCGCGCTCGACGGGGAGCTCGCCGAGCGTTATACGCCTCACGATCTCGATCCCTACCTCTATCCGGCCCCGGCTCGCGCGATGGAGGAGCTGGTGGAGCGGGCGATCGCCCAGAGGACGGGAGCGGTTCGTTGAGCGCTCGCGGTCCCGGCCAAAGACCACGCATCCTGCTGGTCTATGACGACCGGGTCGGTTCGGGCATGGGCGGCGTTGGTATCCGTGCCACCGAGCTGGCCGATGCTTCGCTCTCACGGGGAGGTGACGCTCGCCGTCACCAAATCGAGCAGCGAGATCGAAGGAATACAAGTGGTCGAGTTCAACCCGCACGCTCCCCGCGCGCTCGCCCCGCACCTCGAGGACGCCGACGTCGTGGTGGCGAGGCCCCAGTGGCCCCTCGCCATGCGGATGATGAGGCGCTCGGGCGCCAGGCTGATCTTCGACATCTACGACCCCGACACGTTCGCCACCATCGAGTACTACGCGGAACGCTCCCCGCGCCGGCGGCGATTGATGGCCGCCTTCTCCGTGGACCGCCTCACCGAGGCGATGCGGATCGGCCACCACTTCATCTGCGCCAGCGAGAGGCAGCTCGACTTCTACCTCGGGGTGATGCTCGCCGAGGGCCTGATCTCGCCCGCGGCGTACGAGCGCGACAGCAGCTTCAGGTCGGTGATCGACGTCGTGCCGTTCGGCGTACAGCCCAATCCGCCGCAGCGCACGGGTGGGCCCGGGATCCGCGACCGCTTCCCCGGAATCGCGCCGGATGACGAGATCGTCCTCTGGAACGGCGGCATCTGGGACTGGCTCGATGCGCCCACCGCGATTCGCACCGCGGCGGCACTGGCAGAGCGCCGGCCGCGGGCGAAGCTGGTGTTCATGAGCGGATCGTCGGGTCGCCTCCACCGAGCTGAGGACGCGGCGCGAGCGCTCGCAAGAGACCTGGGCGCTCTCGATCGGACGGTGTTTTTCAACGACGGGTGGGTTCCGTATGAGCGACGCGCGGACTGGCTGCTCGATGCGAGCTGCTCGATCTCCACTCACCGCCGGCACATAGAAACCCGATTCGCCTTCCGGACCAGGCTGCTTGACTGCTTCTGGGCCGGACTGCCGGTGGTGTGCACGGCTGGCGACGAGCTGGGGACGCGGATCGAACAGGACGGTCTCGGGGTGGCCGTGCCCGAGGGGGACGTCAAGGCCGTCGCTTCCGGGCTCGAGACCGTGCTCGAGCGAGGCAAGGACGCCTACTCCGAGGGTCTCCGGCTCGCCGCGGAGGAATATGCCTGGCCAGCGGTGTCCGAGCCCCTAGTCCGGTTCGTCACCTCGGCGGCGCCGCCGAGCCCGCCGGGCGAGCAGCGACTGAGCCGCTGCTCCGCGCCGAGGTCGACGCTCTACTCGTGGGCCCGCCGCCTGCTAAACGCGCTCGGCCTCAGTGGCTGGCCAAGGGCTTGACGCGCCTGGCCCTTTTTCTTCTTCTTGGGCGTCTTCGCGACGCAGGAACGCTTCTTCTTTCCGTTCTTCCCCTTGACCTGCTTGCAGCCCTGACCGGCGAGGGGAACTCCCACGATGCTTGGACTGCTCACCAGGCGTAGGAAGCCGCTTTGCGGGCCGCGCGAGGCGGGGCTGAAGGCGACGTGGACCGAGCAGGAGAGCACGCTCGTCGTGAGCGGCGAGTTGAGGGAGCTCGGGCAGGTGCTCGCCGTGATCACGAACTGCCCTGAGACCGCGATGTCGGTTGGCTCCGGGAAGCACGGCCCCGGGACGATGTTCATCCCGTCGGAGAAGTCCGGGCCGCAATAGCCGCCGCCCACCCTGACCTCCTGCGGTGCGCTCTGGGTGCCCACCATCTGGGTGGAGAAGTCGAGGCTGGCCGGCGTGTAGATGACCGCCCCCGCGCTTCCGGTGAACAGGGTCAATGCGGCCACCGTCAGGCCCGCGAGCGTGATCCTTCTCCCCAGATGCATCGGATGACATTGTGGCCGGTCAGGAGGCGCCAAGTCAATGGATCCGCGAGGCTTCCCCGCCATGAAGGTACTGACGGTGATCGGCAACCGACCGCAGTTCGTGAAGGCGGCGGCCGTATCGCGGCACCTGCGCGAGCGCGCCGAGGAGATCCTGGTCCACACCGGCCAGCACTACGACCGCGAGCTCTCCGAGATCTTCTTCGAGGAGCTCGGGCTGCCGCCGCCCGACCATCAGCTCGGGGTCGGCTCCGGGACCCACGCCGAGCAGACCGGAGCGATCATCGTCGGCCTCGAGTCCCTGGTGGGAGAGGTCGGCCCGGATGCCGTGCTCGTCTACGGGGACACCAACTCCACCCTGGGCGCGGCGCTGGTCTCGGCCAAGGCCGGGGTGCCGCTCGCCCATGTCGAGGCCGGGATGAGGTCGTTCAACCGCTCCATGCCGGAGGAGATCAACCGGGTGGTCGCCGACTCACTCTCCGATCTTCTGCTCTGCTCCACCGAGGTGGCCATGGGGAACCTCGATGACGAGGGCCTCGGCAAGGGCGCCGTCCTGGTCGGCGACGTGATGGCCGACGTGGCGCTCACCTTCGGTCCGATCGCTGACCGGCGCTCTGAAGTGCTCGCGCGCCTCGAGCTCGACCCGGGCGGCTTCTGCGTCGCAACGGCGCATCGTGCCGGCAACGTCGACGACCCGGCGCGCCTCGGGCGGCTGATCGAGCTCCTGGCACGCGCGGCCGGGTTCGCGCCCGTCGTCTTCCCGATCCACCCGCGTACCCGCGCCCGGCTGGAGGAAATGGATGCCCTCGGGGGTCTCGGGGAGCTCGGGATCAAGGCGATCGACCCGGTCGGCTACCTCGACATCACCCGCCTGCTCCGCGCCTCGCGGGCCGTGATCACGGACTCGGGGGGCCTGCAGAAGGAGGCGTTCCTGGCCTCGGTGCCGTGCGTGACGATGCGCGAGGAGACCGAGTGGGTGGAGACGGTGGAGACCGGCTGGAATCGGCTGGTAGGACTCGATCCCGAGGCGGCCGAGGTCGCGCTGGAGGAGCTCCCTCGCCCCGGCTCCCGCCAGTCGCCTGCCGCGGAGATCTACGGCGGCGGCCGGGCCGGGGAGCGAGTCGCCGCGGCGATCGCCAAGCGGCTCGGCTGAGCGACGCTACGCGACCGCCCGCCGATCGAGTGCCGCCCTACACTTCGGCGCCGATGACAGCCCGCGTCGGCATAGTCGGCCTCGGTTACTGGGGCCCAAACCTGGCCCGCAACCTGAGCTCTCTCGAGAACTGCGAGCTGGCCTGGTGCTGCGACGCCAGCGAGGCCAGCCGCGCCCGCTGGCAGCCCGCCCATCCAGATGCCCGGTTCACCGCGGAGCTGGACGACCTTCTCTCCGACGACGATCTCGACGCCGTCGCGATCACGACGCCCGTCCCGACTCACGCGGAGCTCGCCGAGCGGGTGCTCGAGTCGGGTAAGCACTGCTTCGTCGAGAAGCCGCTCGCCCAGGACACCGCCTCGGCTGAGCGTGTCGCGGCTCTCGCGGAGGAGCGCGGCCTCGTCCTGATGGCCGGCCACCTGCTCTGCTACCACCCCGGCGTCCGCCAGCTCGCCGACCTGATCGCCGGCGGGGAGCTGGGAGACGTCTACTACCTGTACTCGCAGCGGGTCAACCTCGGAAAGCTGCGCGCCGACGAGAATGCGCTCTGGAGCCTCGGCGCCCATGACGTCTCCGTGCTGCTCGAGCTGGCGGAGGGCACTCCGAGCGAGGTCTCGGCGCGCGGCGAAGGCTATGTGCGGGAGGGGGTGGAGGACGTGGTCTTCGCCTACATCCGCTTCGACACCGGGCTCGGCGCGCACCTCCACCTCTCCTGGCTCGATCCCCACAAGATGCGCAAGATCACCGTCGTCGGCTCCGATCGCATGGCAACGCTCGACGACATGGCGCTCGAGCGGAAGCTCACCATCTGGGACAAGGGCTTCGATCCCTCGGCTGACAGCTACGGCGAGTACATCACCCGCTCCGGTGCGGTCTGGAGCCCGGCGGTGCCCAATCACGAGCCGCTGCGCCTCGAGTGCGAGCACTTCGTCGACTGCGTGCTCAACGGGCGGAAGCCGCGCACCGACGGGGAGGCGGGAGTCCGGGTGGTCCGGGTGCTCGAGGCGCTGCAGGCGTCGCTCGACGCGGGTGGCGCGCCCCAGCCGGTCGCGGCCGCCGTTGGCACGGGCGCCGAGACGTGAGCGTGCCCGGCGCTTCGGACCGTTGAGCCCCCTGGAGCCCTCCGACCTCGCCCCGGGCCTGCTGTTGGGCGAGGGAGTCGAGCTCGGCTTCGGCGTGGAGCTTGGCGGGAACGTCGTCGTCCACGCCGGTACGCGGATCGGCGACGGCTGCGTCATCCAGGACTCCGCGGTGATCGGCAAGCCGCCGAAGCTCGGCCGCCGCTCGACCGCTTCGGCGGAGGTCCCCCCGCCGGCCTCGATCGGCGACGGTGCGGCCGTCTGCGCTGGGGCGGTGGTCCTGGCCGGGGCGGAGATCGGCGCGGGAGCGGTTGTCGGCGACCAGTCGCAGGTGCGCGAGCGCACCCGGGTCGGGCCCGAGTCCGTGGTGGGGCGCGGGACGGCGGTGGACAACGACGTGACGATCGGGTCCCGAGTGAAGATTCAGAGCAACTGCTACGTCACCGCGGGCACCTTGGTCGAGGACGAAGTCTTCATCGGCCCCGGGGTGACGCTGACGAATGACAACACGATGGGGCGCCACCCGCGCGACAACCAGCCTGACGCCCCGGTACTGCGGCGCGCCTGCCGTGTCGGCGGCGGCTCCGTGATCTGCCCCGGAGTCGAGATCGGCGAGGAGGCCTTCATCGGAGCCGGGGCCGTGGTCACGGAGGAAATCGCTGCCCGGGCGGTCGTGGTCGGCGTGCCAGCCAGGCAGATCCGCGTGGTCGGCGACGAGGACCTACTCGAGCGCTGGACGAAGGACTGAGCGGCGGCGGCGCCGTCCCGGCGATGAGTAGGCTTTGCGCAATGCGGCGCGGTGCCGTCATTGCCTCGGTTACCTCGGTTTTCGTGCTGGTCCTGGCCGGTAACGCGACCGCAGTTACGTCAAACCCCGGCAGCCTGACGTTCGCTAACCAGCTGCTGGGAACCATCAGCCCACCGCAAGCGGTGACGGTCAGCGGCGGCTCCTGCGGACCTGACTTCTTCGACGGTATGAACATCGTCCCGGGTCCGTGTTCCACGGAGCCGACCGACATCGCCGTCTCGGGGCCCTTCGGGATCACCGCGGATAGCTGTCCGAATCCCCTCTACTCGATCGACATCAACAACCATCCGCGCTGCACGATCTCGATTGTCTTTTATCCGACGGCGAAGGGCGAGCAGAAGGGCTTCCTGAGGCTGACGAGCAGTCCCGCGATCGCCGGCGTGCCGCTCAACGGGGTCGGCTGCAAGAAGCAGCGCAAGAAGCAGCGCAAGAAGCACGGCGGCAAGAAGCGGCTCGTCTGCAAGTAGCAGTCCTCGCCGGCTCCGCGCAGCCTCGGAACTACACTCGCCGCGTGATGGAAAGGGCCAGGAGCTACGCGACCGTCATGCTCGTCGCACCGGTGCGGCGGGCGATCTCGTGGGTGGCGCGCGCTTGGGCCCAAGGGTTGATCGCCCTACGCGGCCGCAAGGCCTACCTGGCCCGCCATGCGCCGGAGGTCCAGACGGAGGCGGGAGGCGAGCACACCGGAGTGGAAGACTACTGGGAGGACCACACCGTCAACTCGACCCCGTTCGCCACCCGGCGGGCCTCAGCGCGTTATCTCGAGTGGCGCTTCGATGAGTATCCGCTGTTTCGCGAGTTCTCCGGGCTCTGGGGCAACCACGACGGCGAGGTCGTCCTGGACTATGGCTGCGGCCCGGGCAACGACGTCGTCGGATTCCTGCTGCACACCGAGGCGAAGCGGGTAATCGGGCTGGACGTCTCGCGGCAGGCGCTGGAGTTGGCGCGCCGCCGCGTCGCCCTTCACAGGGTGCCGCTGGAGCGCGTCCAGTTGATCCAGCTGAACGACGCCGAGCCGGAGATCCCCCTGCCCGACGACGCCGTTGACTACCTGCAGTGCCAGGGCGTCCTCCAGCATGTGAGCAATCCAGGTCGCGTTCTGCGGGAGCTGCATCGGGTGCTGAAGCCGGACGGGGAGGCGCGGGTGATGGTCTACAACCGCGAGAGCGTCTGGCTGCATCTGTACACGGCCTATGTCGTGATGCTCCTCGAGGGCCAGCACGACGGGATGTCCGTCGAGGACGTCTTTCAACTGACCACCGACGGCCCGGACTGCCCCATCGCCCGGTGCTGGCGCGCCGAGGACTTCATCGCTCTCTGCGACGAAGTGGGCTTTAGGGCGGAGTTCCTCGGCGGCTACCTCTCGCGCCATGAGCTCGACCTCCTTTCGCGACATCGCGAGCAGGCGATCGGCGACCCTCGCCTGGGAGCCGAGCACCGTGCGTTCCTCGAGGCTCTCGAATTCGATGACCGCGGCTTGCCGATGCACCGTGGGCTGTATGCGGGGGTCGGAGGCGCGTACGTGCTGCGCAAAGACGCCCTTGCCGCGGCCGCTGACGACGAGCAAGCGGCGACCAGGCTGACGCCCGCGCGGTAGGGATCCGCGCGAGAGCGCTGGAGCTGAAGTTGGGCCGGATAGACTCGCCAGGGTGAATCGGTTACCGATCGCCGCTCTGCTTGTCGCCGGGCTGCTCATGGCTCCGGTCTCCGTGGCGCCCGCCTCCGCGGCGGGGCCCGCGCGCCACTCGACGGTCCCGGATCGCGCTCGCTGCCTGTCGCGGGCACAGGTGAATCGGGTTCGCAACCACCTCGACTACGCGCCGCGTCTCTACCGGGCCTGCGAGGGATGGGTGCAGAAGGTGATGAGGCGGGCGCGGCTGCGACCGGACCGCAACACGACCAGGGGTGTCCTGGCGATGGCGTTGGCGCACCGCTTCGCCTCGTACGGAACGGACAGCGGCTCGACCTATGAGGCGCTCGCGTTCCAACCCCATCTCGAGTGCTCGGGTTACATGATGCTGACCGACTTCATCTACAAGGCGATGGGCGGAGACATGAGCCGCGATGTCCTGCAGGGCTGGGACGGCGGGGCGGTCGGCAATCACGCTCAGCTCTGGGTCGGCGGCGTCCTGCTCGATCCCACCGTCGGGGTTGCGGCCGAGATCAAGCTCAGCAGCATCAGGCAGGGGCACCCGACCGATCGCCTGCTCGACCTCCACCACTTCCGGGTGCCCACCGGGCAGGAGCCACCTCCGCCCACGGACTTCACCGACATCGTCTGGGGAGCGATTCGAGACGGCCTCTACCGGCCCGAGGACGAGCTGTACACCGTGAGGAGCGTCGACGAGCTGCGGCACTGGTCGGCGCCACCCGTCGGCCAGGCCTAGCGACCGGGGACCGTCAGACCGCGGCCAGCGAGGCCGCCACGGCCCCGACCACCTGCGCCGGGGCATCCGCATCCAGCGCCGTGCCCATCGGCAGCGCCAGCATCTGCGCGCAGATGCGCTCGGTGTTGGGTAACGGCTCGGGTGGCGCCCAGCGCTCCACGGCGGGCTGGCGGTAGAGCGGAATCTCGTAGTAGGGGCGGGCGCCGATCCCGGCCTCGTTGAGCGCCTCGCGCAACCGCTCCCGCTCGGGCGTTGCGACCACGAACAGATGCCAGCAGGACTCGCCGCCCGCGGTCTCGGCCTGAACCCTGACCACCTCCTCTAGCCCGGCGTCGCGGTAGGACTCGGCCGCGGCGCGCCGGGCGCGGGTCCATTCCGGCAGGTGGGGCAGCATGACGCGCAGCCCGGCGGCCTGGATCTCATCCAGGCGCGAGTTGTAGCCCGCCTCGGTGTGATGGCGCTTGTTCTCTGAGCCGTGGAAGCGGAGCCGGCGGGCGAGCGCCTCGACCTCGGGATCGCTGGTCACCAGGGCTCCCCCATCGCCGAAGCCGCCGAGGTTCTTGGACGGGAAGAAGCTGAACGTCGCGGCGTCACCGACGGCGCCCGCCATCAGCCCGTCGATGGTGGCGCCGTGGGCCTGCGCAGCGTCCTCGAGGACCTTGATCCCCCGCGGCCTGGCGAGCTCCAAGAGCTCGGTGACCGGCGCCGGGTTGCCGTAGAGGTGAACGGGCAGCAGAGCCTTGGTGCGCTCGGTGAGCGCGGGCTCGGCGGTCGCCGCGGTCATGCACCAGGTTCGCTCGTCGACGTCGCAGAAGACCGGGGTCGCGCCGATCGTCACCACCGGCTCGACCGTCGCGAAGAAGGTGACCGACGGCACGACGACTTCGTCGCCCGGCTCCACCCCGAGGGCGCGCAGGGCGATCGCCAGGGCATCGGTCCCGTTGGCGACGCCGACGCAATGGTCCGCGCCGAGGTAGGAGGCGAACTCGGACTCGAACGTCTCGACCGCCGGCCCGAGGATGTAGCGGCCGCCCTCGAGCACGGCTCGCTGGCGCTCGGCGATCTCCGGCAGGAGCGGCTCGAGCGACGCGCGGTTGGCGAACAACGGCACCTTCAAGGCGCCCGAAGAGTAGCCGCGAGCCCTATGACGCCGGTCGCCGGCCGACCGCACGAAGCAGCTGATGCCCGCCGGGATGCCGCCAAGGCGGCAGCGCGCCCCGGGCGCGCACGACCTCGCGGAGCGCCATGCCCGCACGGACCGGTGCTCCGCTCCATCCCGGAGCCGCGTAGTGCGCGAAGGGAACCGAATCGATCGCGACGACGTCGAACCCGGCCCGCTCGAGCAGCGCCGCCATCGAGCTCGGCCCGTGCTGGCCGACGTGGTGCGGGAGCTTCAGCGCCGGCCAGTTGCCGCCCATGCGGCGAGCGACCACGCTGCCCGCGTTCGGGACCTCGACCTCCAGGACGCCGCCCGGGCGCAGCGTCCTCCGCACGGCGGACACCGCCTCGACCGGCGCGGGCACGTGCTCGAGCACGTGGAAGGCGCAGGCCCCGTCGAAGCCCTCCGCCTCCAGGTCGACATCCTCCAGACGGCCCGTCGTGACCTCGGCCCCGAACGCGTCGCGGGCGTGCGCCGCCATCTCGTCGTTCAGCTCCAGACCCTCGACCTCGTAGCCGTGCTTTCGTGCCTCGTCGAGGAAGAACCCGGCGGCCGCGCCGATCTCGAGCAGGCGAGCGGGCGGCGGCAGGTGGCGGGCGAGCAGTTCGAGGCGGCGGCGCGACTCGAAGCGGCGAGCGGGCTCCGCTGCGAGGTAGTCCTCACCGTCGTAGTCCGCGAAGTAGGTCTCGTCGTAGAGGCCGTTGTCGGGGGCCGCCGGCAGAAAGGCGAAGTCGCACTCGCGGCAGCGCATCAGCGCAGACGGCGCGAAGACGGTGTCGGGAGCGGATTCCGCTCCGCAGATCGGGCAGCTCAAGATGACGGCGATGGTACGTTCAGGCCGCGATGAGGGACTGGCACGCGATCGTCCTCTCCTGGAATGGTCGCGAGGACACCGAGCGGTCCCTCGCTGCGCTCGCGCGGGTCAGCGAGCCGCCGATCCAGGCGATCTGCGTCGACAACGGCTCGACCGACGGGTCCGTGGAGGCCGTGCGCGCGCGTCATCCCGAGGCTCACCTGATCGAGAACGGGCGGAACCTCGGCTTCGCCGGCGGATGCAACGCCGGGATCCGGTGGGCACTCGACCAGGGGGCTCGCTGGGTGGTGCTGGTCAACAACGACGCCGTGGTCGCCCCGGATGCGATCGCCGGCTTCGCCCGGGCGGCCGAGGCGCATCCCGGCGCCGGGATGCTGGCGGGAAAGCTCTACCTCGCCGATCGACCGGAACGCGTCTGGTACGCCGGCCAGCGCTTTCTCGCCGGGCTCGGCTACTCCGGACGGCATCGAGGCGAGGGGCGCCGCGACGGGCCGCGCTACGAGCGCATCCGCCCGACCGACCGCGCCAACGGAGCGCTGATGGCCGTCTCGCGAGCGGCGATCGACGAGATCGGGCTGCTGGACGAGGAGCTCTTCGCCTACGTCGAGGACGTCGACTGGTCTCTGCGCGCCCGCGAGGCCGGATACGAGATCCTCTTCGTGCCTGGAGCCCGAGGATGGCATCGGGTCGGGGCATCCACCGCCGGGGCGGCCCACAACAGCTACTACGGGACCCGGAACATGGTCGTGGTCTGCGAGCGCCACCGGCCGCTGCCGCCGCCCCTCTCCTGGCTTCGTCGCCTGGTGATCCTGGCGAGCTTCGCGGCGTTCGCGCTGCGCCAGCCGAATCGGCGCGCCGCCCTCGCGGCGGTCTGGGAGGGCTATCGCGACGCGCGGGCCGGCAGGCTCGGAGCGCGGGCAGCCGGATGAGCGAGCTCCGCCGGATCGGCCTCAACCTGCTCTTCCTCGTCCCCGGCGAGACCGGCGGCTCCGAGATCTACGTGCGCCAGCTGATACCCAAGCTGGCCGAGGCCCGGCCCGATCTCGAGCTGGTCGCGTTCGTCAACCGCGAGGTCGCCGGCACCGATCTGGGCGTCTCCGAGGTGGTCGAGGTCGATGTCAGCGGGCGCGAGCGGCTCCGTCGCGTCCTCGCCGAGCAGCGACGGCTTCCGCGCCTGGCTCGGCGATCCCGGATCGATCTGCTGCACAGTCCGGGCACATCCGCCCCGCGGCGCCCGGGCGTCGTCAGCGTAGTGACGATCCTCGACGTGATCTACGCGCGCCACCCCGAGGCGCACACGCTTCCGATGCGCCTCGGCATGCGGGTGATCGTTCCCCTCGCCGCGCGCGGGGCGGATCGGGTGATCACCATCTCCGACGCGGCCGCCGCCGACATCTCGGATCTCCTCTCGGTGCCGCCGGAACGCATCGACGTGACCCACCTCGGCGGCAGGCCGATCGGCCCCTCGACGCCCGAGCCCGAGCTTCGCCGGCGGCTGGGCCTGGCGGACGGGCCGCTGATCCTCTCGGTCTCGGCCCGCCGCCCTCACAAGAACGTGGCCCGCCTGATCGAGGCGTTCGCCCGCCTCGACGGCGATCCGGCCCCTCAACTCGTCCTCCCCGGCTACGAGACGCCCTTCGAGGGTGAGCTAAGGCGGAGGACGGCGGAGCTCGGCGTCGCCGACCGGGTGAGGTTCCTCGGGTGGGTCACCGACGAGGACCTCGAGGGCCTGTACGCGGCGGCAGCCTGCTTCGCCTTCCCCTCGCTCGCCGAGGGCTTTGGGCTACCGGTGCTCGAGGCGATGCAGCGAGGCGTTCCCGTCGCCACCTCTGACGCGGGACCTCTCCCGGAGATCGGCGGCGACGCGGTCCGGTACTTCGACCCGCTCGACGTCGGCGCGATTGCGGCGGCGCTCTCCGATCTCCTCGAGGATGGCACCCTGCGCGAGCGACTCGCGAGCGAGGGGCGAGAGCGCGCCCGCGCGTTCACCTGGGAGCGAACGGCCCGCGAGACGGCCGTGAGCTACGAGCGGGCCTGGGCGGGGCGGAGGGCGGCCGCGGAGTAGGAGGCCTCCACCGCGGCCAGAGAGCTCTCGATGGAGAGCTCCTCGCGATGCCGCTCGAACCAGTCGAGCGTGCTCTGTCGCAGCGCCGCTCCGCCGCGCACGACCCGGATCACCGCGTCGGCGAGATCGTCGGGCTCCGCCGAGTCGGCGACGAACCCGTTGACCCCTTCCTCGATCAGCTCGCTGGCTGCGTTCTCGGGGCCTCGGACCACGACCGAGGGCGTGCCGACCGACGACGCCTCGACGATGACGAGCCCGTAGCCCTCCCTGAGGGAGGGATGAAGCAGGCAGGACGCCCGCGCAATCGCGCCCATCACCTCGGCCGAGCCGACCCGGCCGCGCACGGCGACCACCCGGTCCAGGCCGAGCTCTCGAACGCGGTCGCCGGTCGTTTCGGTATCGGGTCCATCCCCGAAGATCTCGCATCGCAGCCCGCTGACCCGCTCCCGCGCCACGGCGATCGCCGGCGGGATGGAGGGGACGCGCTTCTCGGGGATGTGCCGGCCCGCCGAGACGACGAGCGGTGGTTCGGCCGGCTCCGCCGCGGCGACGGCCGCGCCCCGCTCGGTCTCGTCGAAATAGGCGCCCGTGAGGCGCTCGACCTCCGCCCCGGGGCGCTCCGCCACCAGCCGTTCCTCGACGAGCCGAGAGAAGACGAAGCTCCGATCCGGAAGGCGTGTGCAGAGGCCCTGGACGGCGGCGCCGATCCGGCCGCCGAGCGGGCCAAGGTAGGAGCGCCAGTAGTCAGGGCTCCAGAGCTCCCACCAGTCGACGATCAGCGGCGCCTTCGCCCGGGTGAGCCTCAGCGCCAGGGCCGCCGCCAGCAGCGAGAAGAACGGGAACGAAGCGCTGTGCACGGCGTCGTAGCTGCGGCCATGCCGCAGGAGGTGCCAGAAGACGCCGGCGCCGAAGCGGATCGGGGGCCAGATCCGCCTGCGGCCGGAGGACGTGTAGAGGCCGCCGCCGGGGGACACGGCGGTGGTCTCGAAGGGCGTCTCCGGACCCTCCTCACCCCACTGTCGCCGGGTGATGAAGATGACCGAGTGCGTGTGGTCGAGCCTACCCGCCAGGTTCCGGTACCAGCGCTCGGCCCCGCCGACCGTGTTCGGGAAGAGGCAGTCGTAGACGATCGCGATCTTCATCGGGCGGCCGACGGTACCCGGGGGCCTGGCGATACCTAGGCACCCTCGTGGCTGTAGCGGGTCACCTTGCCCGCCAACTGGTCCTGAAGAGCGGCGACGTCCGCGTCCACCATCAGCTCGACCAGCTCCTTGAAGCGCACCTTGGGCGCCCAGCCGAGCTTCTCCCGCGCCTTGGTTGCGTCGCCGAGCAGCACGTCGACCTCGGAGGGGCGGTAGTACTTCGGATCGATCTCGAGGTGCTCCCGAGGGTCCAGGTCGGCCCGCGCGAAGGCGATCTCGGCGGCCTCCCTGACGGAGTGGGTCTCCCCCGTCGCGATCACGAAGTCCTCGGGCTGATCGGCCTGGAGCATCAGCCACATCGCCTCGACGTAGTCGGGTGCGTAGCCCCAATCGCGCTGCGCGTCGAGGTTGCCGAGGTAGAGCTTCTCCTGCATCCCCGCGGCGATCCGCGCCACCGCGCGGGTGATCTTGCGGGTGACGAAGGTCTCGCCGCGGCGCGGCGACTCGTGGTTGAAGAGGATGCCGTTGACGGCGAACATGTCGTAGGCCTCGCGGTAGTTCACCGTCGCCCAGTAGGCGGCCACCTTGGCGACGCCATAGGGACTGCGGGGGTGGAACGCCGTTTCCTCGTGCTGCGGCGGCGGGGCCGCGCCGAACATCTCGGACGAGGACGCCTGGTAGAAGCGCGGCGTCACACCGGCTTCGCGAATCGCCTCGAGCAGCCGCACCGTCCCGGCGCCGGTGACGTCGAAGGTGTACTCGGGGATTTCGAAGGAGACCCGGACGTGGCTCTGAGCGCCGAGGTGGTAGATCTCGTCCGGCTGCAGCTCGTAGAGCAGCTTGACCAGGGCCGTCCCGTCGGTGAGGTCGCCGTAGTGGGTGAAGAGCCGGACGCCCGACTCGTGGGGATCGTGGTAGAGGTGGTCGATCCGGTCGGTGTTGAAGCTCGAGGAGCGGCGCACGATCCCATGGACCTCATAGTCCTTCTCGAGCAGGAGCTCGGCCAGGTACGAGCCGTCCTGGCCCGAGATCCCGGTGATCAGGGCGCGCTTCTCGGTCCCGGGGACCCTCGGCAGGTACGGGTGGGCGTCGTTCGTCTGCGGATGGTTCATGGCTCTACGCAGGCGGGATGGTGCCAGAAGATGGCGATCAACCCCTGAGACGCAAGGAGTTAACCTCGCAGCGCACGATGCGGATCCTGATCACAGGCGGCGCCGGCTTCGTGGGGGCGAATCTCGGCACGTCGCTCGCCGTTCGCCATCCGGACTGGGAGATCGTCGCCCTCGACAACCTCCATCGGCGCGGCTCCGAGCTGAACCTGCCGCGGCTGCAGGAGGCGGGGATCCGCTTCGTTGAGGGAGACGTCCGCGATCCGGAAGACCTGATGGGGATCGAACCGCTCGGCGCGATCGTCGAGTGCTCCGCCGAGCCCTCGGCGCTCGCGGGCGCCGACGGCGAGACCGCGTATACGGTCCACACGAACCTGACGGGCGCCTACAACTGCCTCGAGCTGGCACGGCGGGACTCGGCGCAGTTGATCTTTCTCTCCACCAGCCGCGTCTATCCGATGCGTCCGCAGAGCGAGCTCAGCTACGAAGAAGGGCCGACCCGCTTCGAGCTCTTCGATCGCCAGGCGGTCCGCGGCGCCTCCTCAGCCGGGATCTCGGAGGAGTTCCCGCTCGACGGGGCGCGCACGCTCTACGGCGCCACGAAGCTCGCGGCGGAGCTGCTGATCGAGGAGTACGCGGAAGGCTTCGGGCTGCGAACCGCCGTCAACCGCTGCGGTGTGATCGCCGGCCCGTGGCAGATGGGCAAGGTCGATCAGGGCGTCTTCGCCTTCTGGCTCTTCCACCACCACTTCGGCCTGCCGCTGAGCTACATCGGCTATGGCGGCGAGGGCAAGCAGGTCCGCGACCTGCTGCACGTCGACGACCTGCTCGAGCTCGTCGACGAGCAGCTCTCCGAACCGGACGGCTGGGCCGGTTTCGTCGGCAACGTCGGCGGAGGGCGGGAGCACAGCCTCTCGCTGCTCGAGACCACCGAGATCTGCCGGGAGCTGACCGGCAACGAGGTCCCGATCGACCGCGTGCCCGAGACGCGGCGGGGTGACGTCCCGATCTTCATCGCCGATTGCGCCCGCCTGTTCGAGCGCACGGACTGGCGGCCTCACCGCGACCCGCGCCAGACGCTCGCCGACATCCAGACGTGGACGACCGCGAACGAGTCCCGGCTCGCAGAGGCTCTCGGCCTCGACGCCGCGGCCCGGGCCAACTGACGTGGCGCTGGCGATCGTCACGGGCTCGGGAGGCCTGGTCGGCTCCGACTCGGTCCGGCGCCTGGTCGAGAGCGGCTGGGAGGTCGTGGGGATCGAGAACGACATGCGATCCCGGTTCTTCGGGCCCGAGGCCTCGACCTCACACGTCACCGAGGAGCTCGTCGGCCGCTACCCCGAGTTCAAAGCGATCGCCGCCGACATTCGCGACCAGGACACCGTCAGGCGGATCTTCGCCGATCACGCCTCGCGGCTGGGGCTCGTGATCCACGCCGCGGCGCAGCCCTCCCATGACTGGGCGGCGCAGGAGCCCCACACCGACTTCGGCGTCAACGCGATCGGCACCCTCAACCTGCTCGAGGCCACCCGCGAGCTCGCGCCAGACGCCACCTTCGCCTTCATGTCGACGAACAAGGTCTACGGCGACACGCCCAACTCCCTGCCCCTCCAGGACCTGGAGCGCCGCCTGGAGCTGCCCGAGGACCACCCCTACTTCAAGGGGATCGACACGTCGATGTCGATCGATCGCTCCACCCACTCCCTGTTCGGCGTCTCGAAGGCGGCCGCCGACCTGCTGGTGCAGGAGTACGGGCGCTACTTCGACATGCCGACGGTCTGCTTCCGCTGCGGCTGCATCACCGGCCCCTCGCACGCCGGGGCGCGGCTGCACGGCTTCCTCGCCTACCTGATGAAATGCGTCGTCACCGGGACCCCGTACACCGTCTTCGGCTACCAGGGCAAGCAGGTCCGCGACAACATCGAAGGCTCGGACCTGGTCGAGGCCATCCTCGAGTTTCACCGCGCTCCCCGAGCCGCCGCGGTCTACAACATGGGCGGGGGCCGCGAGTCGAACTGCTCGATGCTCGAGGCGATCGACGCCTGCGAGCGAATCGCCGGCCGCCAGCTCGAATGGGAGCTGAGCGCAGAGGCCAGGACCGGCGATCATCGCTGGTGGATCAGCGATCTCGGCGAGTTCCGGCGCGACTATCCGAACTGGAAGCTCACCCACGGGATCGAGTCGATCCTCCGGCAGATCCACGAGGCCAACGCGGAGCGTTGGGTGAGCGCCCCGGCATGACCGCGGGCAGCCCGGGCATCGACTACGAGCGCCTCTACGCCTACCGCTTCCGCGATACGGAGCAGGGGGCCAGGACGGCGGTCTGGCGACCGATCGCGGAGTTCATCCATCGGGCGATGGGAGAGCCTCGTCGCGTCCTCGACCCCGCGGCGGGCCGGGGTGAGTTCATCAGCGCGGTCCCCGCCGAGGAGCGCTGGGCGGTCGACAGGGTCGCGCACGTCGCGAGCGCGCCGGCGCAGGGGTTCCGGATGCTGATCGGGGACGCGATGGAGGTGGAGCTGCCCAGCGATCACTTCGACGGGATCTTCGTCTCCAACTTCCTGGAGCACCTGCCGACCCAGGAGGCGATCGGGTCCTTTCTGGCGAGGATGCTGAGCGCGACCCGGCCCGGTGGCCGCATCGCGATCATGGGGCCGAACTACAGGTACTGCTCGGACGTCTACTGGGACTTCGCGGACCACGTCATCGCCCTCACCCACAGGGCGGTCGAGGAGCACGTCTACGCCGCCGGTTTCAGCCCCGTGCGTACCATCCCGCGCTTGCTGCCCTACTCGTTCACGGGCTCCCTGCCGGCGTCGGCGCGCCTCACCGCCGCGTACCTGCGGATGCCGCTCGCCTGGCGGCTCTTCGGAAAGCAGTTCCTCGTCATCGGCGAGAGGCCGGGTGCCGCCTCATGAAGCTCTCCGTCGTCATTCCGGCCCACAACGAGGCGGGGTCGATCGCGGCCACCCTGACGACCACGACCGAAGCCCTCTCCGCCGCCGGAATCGACCACGAGCTGCTCGTGATCGACGACGCCAGCGTCGACGGCACCAGCGCCGCGGTCAGGGACCTGGCCGCGTCCAACAAGAGGATCCAATGCCACCGATCCCACTACAGCAGGGGCTTCGGCCTCACCGTGAGGGCCGGTCTGGACCTTTTCACGGGAGACGCGGTCGCGATCATGATGGCCGACGGGTCCGATGACCCGGCCGACCTGGTCAGGTATCACCAGGTGCTCGCGGACGGGTTCGACTGCGCGTTCGGCTCGCGCTTCGCCGGCGGCAGCCGGGTGAGCGACTACCCGCGGTTCAAGCTGATCCTCAACCGAGTCGTCAATTGGGGGATCCGTGCGCTCTTCCGGCACGGCTATGACGACACCACCAACGCCTTCAAGGCCTACAGGCGAGAGGTGATCGAGACCGTCCAGCCTCTGCTCGCGAACCACTACAACCTCACGGTGGAGATCCCGCTGAAGGCAATCGTGCGGGGCCACAGCTACGGGATCGTCCCGATCTCCTGGAAAGGCCGCCAGTCCGGGACGTCGAACCTGGACCTGCGCGAGATGGGTAGCCGCTACCTGTTCATCGTGCTCTACGTGCTCCTCGAGCGCTACATGAGCCGTGGGGATTATCTGCGACCGGGGCTCGACCGAGAATCACGCGGCGCACGACCGGCCGGCGAGCGCTCCAGGTCTACCCCTCGTAGGCGAAGGGGAGCTCACTCTCCACATCCCTGAGTAGGGGGGCGCTCGCGTCGCGGTCTGACGGAACCAGCTCGACGTCCGGCCACTCGATGCCGATCTCAGGGTCGTTGTATGCGATCCCGCTCTCGGCCTGCGGGTCGTAGTAGGCGGAGCACTTGTAGATCACGTCCGCGACGTCGCTGGTGACACAGAAGCCGTGGGCGAACCCGTTCGGGCAGTAGAGGTGGCGGAGGGTCTCGTCGTTGAGGGTGAACGCCTCCCACTCGCCGAACGTCGGCGAGCCCCTCCGGATGTCGACCAGGACGTCGACGACCTCCCCGCGGGTGCAGCGCACGAGCTTGGCCATCCCCGGCTGGAAGTGCATGCCCCTGACGATCCCCTTGCTCGAGCGCGAGTGGTTGTCCTGGACCCACTCGTCGTCGACGCCGAGCTCGGCGAGGACCGACTGCCGGTAGCTCTCGATGAAGAACCCCCGTTTGTCGCGGTGGACGGTGGGCTGGAGCAGGATCGGGCCGTCGAGTCTTGTGGGGAGCGCCTCCACGGAGGCGGGAATGATGCCAGTTCCCAGCCGGGGGCTAACCTGCTGCCGCTCCGAATGCTCTCCGTAATCACGCCCGCGCGCAATATGGCCCGCTTCCTGCCCGACACGCTCGACAGCGTGGCCGCGCTGCGCACGCCGCACGAGCACGTCGTCGTCGACGGCAACTCCGACGACGGCACGGTGGAGCTGCTCGAGGGCCGCGAGGATCCACATCTCTCCTGGATCTCCGAGCCCGACACCGGGCAGACCAACGCCGTCAACAAGGGGCTGCGGATGGCGCGCGGGGACCTGCTCGCCTGGGTCAACGCCGACGACGCCTACATCCCTGAGGCGATCGACCGGGCGATCGAGCATCTCGAGAGCAATCCCGAGGTGGGCGCGATCTTCGGCGGCGTCAACTACGTCGACGAGCACGGCGAGGTCTTCCGCACGCTGATCCCGCCGAAGTTCAGCTGGCGGCGCTACCTCTACTTCGGCGCCTTCGTCACCACCCCGACGATCATCTGGCGCCGAGAGCTGCTCGAGCAGGCGCCCTCCCTGGACGAGGCCTACGTCGACGCCGCCGACTACGACTTCTACCTGCGGCTGCTCCGCGGGGCCCGCGTCGATCTGATCTCCGAGCCGGTCCTCAACTTCCGCTACCACCCGGACAGCAAGACGACCACCGACGTCTGGGTCCAGCTGAACGAGGCGAGGGAGATCCGGCTGAAGTGGGCGCGCAACCCGCTGCAGCGGGGGATCATGCGCTCCTACGAGGGCGCCCGGCGGGCGATCCTGCCGCGGATCTCCTCCTGGCCGCACCCGGAGCCGCGCGGCGTCGTGAAGCTGCTGCGGCGGATCGGCGCTCGTGGCTGACGCTCCCGCCGGCGGGCCGGTCTTCGAGGGGCCGACGCCGCGGCTGCGGGTCGCCGTCGCCCTGGCCGAGGCGATCGAGTGGGTCCTGCGCCACCACCGGCTCGCTCGCGTGCTCTACGCCGCCGCCGACGCGAACGGCCGCCTCAGCGCCCGGCTGCTTCGCGGCGAGGGCCGCGAGTGCCCCTGCTGCGGCGGCCACTTCAAGCGGATGTCGAAGCGGCGAGTGGCGGGCTTCGGCGGCATCTGCCCGCGCTGCCGCTCGCATCCGCGCCACCGCGCGATCGCGCTGCTCCTCGCGCGCGGAGCTCTGCCCGGCCACCGGCTCCTCCACTTCGCCCCCGAGCCGCTCTTCGACCCGGTCTTCGAGCGCCTCGGAGACCTGGAGCGCATCACCGCCGATCTCTACGCCCCCGCCGACCTGCGCCTGGACATCACCGACATGGACCTGCCGGACGGCTCCTTCGACCTGATCCTCTGCAGCCACGTGCTCGAGCACGTCCCGGATGACCGGGCCGCGATGTCGGAGCTGAGGCGCGTCCTTGCCCCCGGCGGACTGGCGCTCGTGCTGACGCCGTACCGATCCGACCGCCCCACCTACGAGGACCCCTCGATCACTTCGCCGCTCGACCGCATGGTCGCCTTCGGCCAGCAGGACCACGTCCGCATCTACGGCACGGACCTGGCGGACCGGCTCCGCGGAGCCGGCTTCGAGGTCGAAGACCGGACCCCGGCCCAGCTATTTGACGAGGTGACCGTGGAACGCTTCGAACTCGACGCGGCGGAGCACCTCTTCCTCTGCCGTGCCCCGACGACCTGACGGCCGGCTGCGCCGCCGCAGGCCGCGGATGACCCGCACCGGCAGATAGACCAGCCCGGCGACCAGGGCGATCGGAATCAACGGCAGCGCCAGGGGAATCAGCGCCACCCCGGTCAGGACGAGGATCGGAATCGCCAGCGGGGCGAGTGCCACCGCGAGGATCCCCGCTCCGACGGTCCACTTCGATACCTCGTCGACGACCTCCGCCCTTCGGCGTGCCTTCGGGTCGATGTCCATGGCTGCTCCTTTCGTCGCTCTCACCAGGGAGACGAGACGAAGCCGCTGTGTGTGACAGCACGCCTAGCTCGCGGCGCGTCGGCGAAAGAGCACGTTGCGGTAGAGCGCCTTCTCGACCTTCGCCGGGATCGGGCGCCAGGCGAAGTACGTGCGATAGACGAAGCGGTGGAGCGGGCCGAGGTCCGTCTGCTTCGCGAACTCCCCGCGGCGAGCGAAGAGGTCGGCGTGCTTGGCGCGAAGCTGGCGGTAGACGTGGCGGTAGCGGCGGCGGTGCTCCTCCTCTCCCGAGCGCTCGTGCTTGCGGTACTCGTGGGTGACCCGATCGATCTGCAGCCCTCGCCAGCCATTCTCGAGCGCGCTCAGGCAGAAGTCCCAGTCCTCGTAGCCGTCGATCGCGGAGTCAAAGCCGCCCGCGTCCTCCCAGCAGCGCCGTCTCACCAGGCCGAGCTGGGCGCCGGCGATCGAGCGGTGGAGCAGGATGTAGGGATCGAAGTCCGGGAAGCGGAGGACGCCCGACCACGCTCCGATCAGCTTCATCAGCCCGTAGCAGTACCCCACGTCGGGATGGCTCTCGAGCGGCGGCCGCAGCACGTCGAGAGCGTCCGGCGTCAGCCGGTCGTCGGCGTCGACCATCAGCAGCAGCTCGGAATCGGAGCTCTCGAAGCCGGCGTTGCGGGCGGCGGCCACGCCGGAGTTCTGCTGGCGGATCAGCTCGACGGCCGCCGGCAGCTGATCGAGGGCACGCTGGGTCGCCTCGTCGGTCGATCCGTCGTCGACCACGATCACCTTCGGCGGTCCGCCCTGCTGGCCGAGGGCCCTGTCCACCGACTCGAGCAGGAAGCGCCCGTGGTTGAAGCACGGGATCACCACCGTTATGTCTCCGTGCCGAGCCATGGTCCGGCGCCAGAGTAGCTTTGGATTGAGGGCGCCCACGCCCTCGTCCCCGCGCTCCTATCCTTCGCGGCCATGGCGGTCACCGCTTCAAAGAGGGCGGGCGACGAGAGCGCGGCCAGCGCCGACGTCGTCCGCACGACCGTGTTGCTTCCCGCGTACAACGAGGGCGCGGCGCTTCCGCACGTGCTCGCCGAGCTCGGCGAGTACCTCGACCAGACCTACGAGGTCCTCGTCGTGGACGACGGCTCCACCGACGACACCGCGGAGGTGGCCGAGCGCTATCCGGTCCGCCTCGTGAAGCACGCGTCCAATCGCGGCAAGGGCGTCGCGATCCGCACCGGCATCGCTGAGGCACAGGGCGAGAACGTCGTGATCATGGACGCGGACGCGACCTACCCGGTGCCGGCGATCAAGGAGATGGTCGACCTCCTCGACGACAACGACCTGGTGCGGGGAATCCGCGAATCGGAGCCGGAGAGCATGCCCGTCGTCAACCGATTCGGGAACTGGCTCTTCAACAAGCTGCTCACCATCAGCCACGGCCTGGAGGGAACCGACCATCTCACCGGCCTCTACGCGATCCGCCGCTCCGAGGCGGTGCGGCTCGGCACCGAGGCGCGCGGCTTCGACATCGAGACCGAGATCGGCATCAAGGCGAAGGCGCGCGGGCTGCGCGAGGCGGAGATCCCGATCTCCTACCTGCCGCGGATGGGCGAGAAGAAGCTCAGTCCGTGGAAGGACGGGCTGCGGATCCTCGGCCGGGTGATCGTGCTGCTGCTGATCTACAACCCGACCCTGAGCTTCATCGTCCCCGGGCTGACGTTGATGGCGGTGACGATCACCGGGGCGGTCCTGCTCGCGTTTCTCGGGCCCGTGCACACCTTCTTCCTCGGGCTCGACATCAACAGCTTCATCGTCACGGCGCTCGGGGTGCTGGCCGCCTTCCAGCTCGTGATCTTCGGCGTCGCCGCGGCCCTCTACGGAGTCGAGGCGGGCAAGCCGCCGCCCCCGTGGCTGCTCCGCGTGATCTCCGTGCGCTTCCGGCTGGCGGTCGCGGGTCTCGGGATGGCGCTGATGGTCGGCTCGTTCGCGAAGCTCGTCCAGCTGACGATCCAGTGGGCCGGGAACAACATCTTCACCGACACCCGCGCCCTGGTGCTCTCCACGACCTTCCTGGTCCTCGGCCTGCAGATGCTCTCGGCCGCGCTCTTCATCTCGATCTTCAGCGGCCGGATCAGCCGCCTCGCCGAGGAGGGCTCGTCCACCTGGTCTCGGTCGTAGTCGTCAACTACAACGGCGCCGGCGCGCTCGAGGGCTGCCTGGGGGCGCTGTTGGAGGGCAGCGGCGCCGTCACCGAGATCCTCGTGGTGGACAACGCCTCCACCGACGACAGCGCGGCGATCGCCGAGCGCCTGGCGGAGGAGAACGAGTCGGTCAAGCTGATTCGCTCGTCGACCAACCGCGGCTACGCCGGCGCCGTCAACGTCGCCCTGCCCGAGGCGCGCGGCGAGTACGTCGCCGTTCTCAACATGGACGTGGCGGTCAGCCCCGGCTGGCTCGATCCGCTGGTCTCGCTGCTCGAGGCCAAACCCGAGGCCGGCGTCGCCTGCCCGCTGATCCTGCTCGAATCGGACCCGAGCCGGATCAATGCCGCCGGTCAGGATCTCAACAAGACAGGGCTCGGCTTCAACCGCCGGCTCGGCGAGCCCCGGGAGCGCGCCGGGGAGGAGCCGTTCCAGGTGAACGGATTGCATGGCGCGGCCTTCGTGGTCCGCCGCGAGCTGCTCGAGACCCTGGGCGGCTGGGACGAGAGCGGCTTCCTCTACTTCGAGGACGTCGAGCTCTCCTGGCTCCTGCGGATCGCGGGCAGCGAGATCTGGTGCGTGCCCCGCTCGACGGTCGTCCACGACTACCACCTGACGATGTTCCCTCACAAGCTCTTCCTGCTGGAGCGCAACCGCAGGAAGATGCTGCTCGCCGGCCTCCGCGGCCGCACCCGGCTGGCGATCTCCCCCCTGCTGGCGCTGACCGAGCTGATGACGTGGGGGTACTGCCTCCTGCGGGGCCCGAAGTTCCTCCGTGCGAAGCGCCAGAGCTACGGCTGGGTCCGGGCGAACCGGGCGCAGATCGCCCACAGGCGCGAGCAGATCGACTCGATTCGCCGGCGCTCGGACTGGCGGGTGCTGCGCGGCCTGCGCTGGGGCTATCCGCTCGATCAGTTCTTGACGCTCGGCCGCGAGCGAGGCGAGTCGGGAAGGGACCGCTTCGGCGCTTAGCCCCTTAGCTCCCGTTTCGGCGTGACTCCATAAGCTGTCCGACTCCGTGGGCGCCTTCGCCGGAACCTACGTCTCAGCAGGGATGATCCTGCTCGCGTCCCTGCTGGTCGGGCGCGCCGTGCTGCTCGCGCTCGGGCGGCGCGAAGCCTCGTTCCTCGAGGGGGCCGTCGGGCTCGCGACCCTGATCCTGGTGTCCTCGGTCGCGATCCGGCTGCCGGGCGACGAGGCCACCTCGATCGCGTGCTGCGCCGTGCTGGTTGTCGCGTCGATCGTCGTCCTCCTGCTGCGCTCGGAGTCGCTGATGGGGCCGGCGGTCGGCATCGCGATTCCCGTCGCGCTGCTCGCCACGCTGCTCGCCTCGTTCCCGTTCATCGCCACCGGCCACATCGGGATCCCCGGGGTCGGGCTCAACAACGACATGGCCATGCACCTGGTCGACGTCGACTACCTCGTCGACCCGAGCCGCCCCACGCCGCAGAGCGTGATCAACGGCTATCCGCTCGGCCCGCACAGCCTGGTCGCGACCGTGGTCAGCGTGCTCGGGACCCAGCCCCTCTGGGGCTGGCTCGGGCTGCTGGTCGCGGTGCCGGTGCTGACCGCGATCACCGCGCTGGGCGGGCTTCGCGAGCTGCCCGGCGGCCGCCGGCTGCTCGCCGCCGTGCTCGTCGCGCTCGCCTTCCTGACGGCCTCGGCCCTCGGCATCGCGGGCTTCAAGGAGCTGATCGCGGGGATGTTCCTGATCGCCTTCGCCCTCGGCCTCCGCGAGGTCGAGCGAGAACCCCAGGGCCGGATCGCGATCGTGATCGGCCTGGCGCTGATCGCGGCCGCGATGATCCCCGTCTACAGCCTCCCGGGCGTTGCCTGGCTCGCCGTCACCGGGGGGCTCTGGGTCGTCGCCGAGCTGCTCCAGATCCGGGCGGAGAAGGGTCCCGAGGGTGTCCGCGAAGTCGTGCGCACCTCGATGCGCATCGTCATCCCCGCGGCGATCCTGCTCGTGCTCGCCGGGATCACGCAGCTCTCGAAGATCATCGACTTCATCCAGTCGGGCTCGATCGGCAACGTCGCCGACACCGACAGCAAGCTCCGCTTCGTCGTCTCGCCGCTGGAGACGCTCGGCATCTGGCCCAGCGGGAGCTGGCTGCTCGGGACGCACGACGTCACGCATTACTGGATCTTCGGCGCGATCGGGCTGGCCGGCCTCGTCATCGGACTCGTCTGGTGGATCGGCCGGGCCGACTACGCCGTCCCGGCCGCCGTGCTCTCGGGCATCCTCATCTGGCTCGCGACCAAGTACATCGAGAGCGGCGGCCTCTACATCCTCGCCAAGGCGGTGGTGGTGCCGGCCTCGGTCGTGATGCTGCTCGTGCTCGCCGCCCTGCTCGCCCCCGGAGGCGGCTGGCCGAAGCGGATCTTCGCCGCCGTGTTCATCGGCCTGGCCGCCTACTCGAGCTTCCTGGCGCTCCGCGACATGGTGATCGCGCCGCAAACCCGGCTGGAACAGCTCAGCGAGTTCCAGGACACGGTGGCGGGCCAGAAGGTCCTCGCCCTGACCGGCGACCGCTTCACCGACTACGGGCTGCGGACCGCGGAGGTCGCGAGCCCCGCCTACAACGCGGAGATCCGCGTCGACTCGGTGGGATCGAAGGCGCAGCGTCTCCCGATCGACTTCGATTCGGTGCCGACGTGGGTCCTCAACGACTACCCCTACGCGGTCACCACCAGCGCGATCTACCAGAGCCAGGCGCCGCCCGGCTGGACGCTGGCCGATTCCACCCAGTCCTACCGGCTCTGGAGGCGGACCGGCAAGACGCCGTCGGTCCAGCAGCTTGCGGAGGAGGCCCGTCCCGGCCGCATCTTCCGCTGCAAGAGGCCGAAGTTCCGGGACCTCGTGCATGAGGGCGGCGAGGCGCTCACCTGGCAGCCGCGCACGGTGATCGCCAAGAGGCTCTACTGGAAGGCCGGCGGCGCCAGCGGGGCCCTGGGCGAGGGTGGCGTGGCCGCCGCCAAGCGAGCACCGATCGACAACAACCTGGAGCCCGGCCAGACGGCGAGCCAGCAAATCAGCCTCCCGGCGGGGCGCTGGGAGCTGTCGCTGCAGTACGTCAGCCCGGTCACCGGCGTCACGGTGAAGGCGCCCGGCCTCGAGGTCCATCTGCCCGCGGGCGTCGACGCCGCGATCCCCTATCGGCCCGCTCAGGGCCCCTATTGGCCGGTCGGCACGATCACGAGCAAGGGAGGGCCGGTCACCGTGAGCGTCACCGCGGACGACGTCAACCGGTTCCAGTCGCTGATCGGCGTGGACGCGCCCGCCGTGATCGGGAACCTGACCGCGGTCAACCCCGACGGGTTCAAGCTCGTGCCGACGGCCGCCGCCTGCGGGTTGTTCGTCGACCACCTGATCGGCGTCCCGCAGCGCACGCACACGAAGCAGCAGAGCAAGCAGAAGTCCAGCGGCAAGTAGCCGCCTCCCTAACATGGCGCGCATGAGAGTGGGAGTCGTAGGGCTCGGGTACGTCGGCCTGCCGCTGGCCGTTGCCTTCGCCGAGGCGGGCAACGAGGTGGTGGGCCTGGACGCCGATCCGCGCAAGGTCGATGCCCTCGACGAGGGCCGCAGCTACGTCGAGGACGTGGCCTCGGAGCGCCTCGCCGCGCTCGAGGGCCGCCTCACCGCGACCAGCCGGTATCCCGACCTGAGCTCCTGCGACGCCGTGATCATCTGCGTCCCGACGCCGCTCACGAACTCCCGCGAGCCGGACCTGAGCTACATGGTCGACGCCGCGACCTCGCTCGCCGCCGTGCTCCAGAAGGGCCAGCTGATCGTGCTGGAGTCGACCACGTATCCGGGAACGACCCGCGAGCGGCTGCGCCCGATCCTCGAGGAGTCCGGGCTCGCCGCCGGTCGCGATTTCCACCTCGCCTTCTCGCCCGAGCGGATCGACCCCGGCCGCACCGACTTCACGATCCGGACGACGCCCAAGGTCGTCGGCGGCGTCAACGAGGCCTCGACGAAGCGCGCCGTCGAGCTCTACTCGCTGGTCTGCGACGAGGTGATCGAGGTGAGCAACCCCGACGCCGCGGAGCTCTCGAAGCTGCTCGAGAACATCTTCCGCTCGGTCAACATCGCGCTCGTCAACGAGATGGCGATGCTCTGCGAGAGGCTCGGGATCGACGTCTGGGAGGTGATCGACGCCGCGGCCTCCAAGCCCTTCGGGTTCATGCGCTTCGACCCGGGCCCCGGCATGGGCGGCCACTGTCTGCCGGTCGACCCCTTCTACCTCTCCTACAAGGCCCGCGAGCACGACTTCTACACCGAGTTCATCGAGCTGGCAGGGAAGATCAACCAGAACCAGCCGCACTGGTGCGTCCGCCGGATCGAGCGGGTGCTGAACGATGCCGGCAAGGCGACCAACGGCGCGAAGGTCCTGCTGCTCGGTGTGTCCTACAAGGCCGGGGTCGGCGACATCCGCGAGTCGCCGGCGCTGAAGATCATCCGGCTGCTCCGCGAGCTTGGCGCCGATGTCTCATTCCACGATCCGCACGTGCCGGAGGTGCCCGACCTGGATTTGGCCTCGGCTCCGCTGGAGGAGTCGGTCACATCGGCCGACCTCGTCTGCATCGTCACCGCGCACCCCTCGATCGACTACCGGCGGGTGGTCGACGATTCCTCGCTGGTCCTCGACTTCCGCGGCGTCACCCGCGGGATCGAGGCGGCGAACCTCGTGCGGCTGTAGCGCGCGCGTGTCCGAGTCGCTATCGATTCCGAGCCGCTTCAACGGGCCGCTGGAGAGCGGCAACGGCGGGTATTGCTCGGGCGTCGCCGCCGGTTTCCTCGAGGGTGCCGTGGAGGTCAGCCTGCGGCGTCCGGTGCCGCTCGACACGCTCATGGACATCGTGCGCGACGGCGACGACTCGCTGCGTCTGCTCGATGGCGAGACACTCGTGATCGAGGCGCGCTCGGCGCCCGAGTTCGAGGTCGAGGTGCCCGCGCCGGTCGCCCGCGATGAGGCGCGAGCGGCCGCAGGGCGCTACAGGGGGCTCTCTGACGGTGTCTTCAGTCGCTGCTTCGTCTGCGGGCGCGCGCGCCACGACGCGTTCGGGGTGTTTGCGGGCGCCGTCGAGGACTGCGAGCTCGTCGCCTCGCCGTGGACGCCACCTTCGTGGACGGCCGACTCGGACGGGCATGTGCGCCCCGAGTTCATCTGGGCCGTTCTCGATTGCCCCACCTACTTCGCGGCCTACATGAGCGGGGATCTGCCGATGAGCGTGCTCGGCAGGCTCACCGCCCGGATCGATGCGCCCGTGGTCGCCGGTGAGGAGCAGATCGTGATCGCCTGGCCGATCGGGGCCGACGGCCGGAAGCGTCACGCCGGGTCGGCCGTGCTGTCGGCCGACGGCGAGTACCTCGCCGTCGCGCGTGCGCTCCTGATCGAGCCGCGGGAGCAGTAAGGCCGGCAGGAGTTAGTGCACGGCCTTGCCGTTCGGGCGGAGCACGTACCAGTAGCCACCGAACTCGTCTACGGCCTGGCAGAGGACCTGCCCGGGCTTCCGGTCCCCCTCGTAGTGGTAGACGGGGTGGCCGGCGTAGGTGGCCTGGAGCTTCCCGTCTGCGCGGCGCGTCGTGCCGGCCAGCCCGGGCTTCGCTCCTGAGGTCGCCCTCGGCTTCGCCTTGACGATGTACGGCGGCCAGGCGGTCGCGCAGTCTCCGGCGCAGCCGCTGCGCTTGCCCTTGTCCGCTGTGAAGAGGTAGAGGGCCTTGCCGTGGCCGTCGGCGAGGATGCGGCCGTAGTCGCTCGAGACCACCTTCAGCTTGGGGCCGCGGGCGCGGGGGGCCACGGCGGTCGTCGCCGCGCTGCGGGTTGCCGCGGACGCGGTGGGGTCGTCATTGGCGCTGGAGCTCGATGAGCCACATCCGGCGAAGGCCGCCGCTGCCACCAGTGCGGGTGGAACGATCTTCAAATTGGTCATGGCCACGAGTCCCGCGATCCCTCAGGGCGTTACAACGGCTCCTGCATGTAACGCGATTGAGCCGACCCGTGACGATGAGCGAAACGAGAGGAGAGTCATGGACGAGACCGCCAAGAGGGTCAGCGAATTGCTCCACGAAGCGGGCGAGACCCACCACATCGTCTTCCGGATCACCGACGGCGAGGACGCCGACTGGGCGTCGTGGTACTCGGACTGGTTGCTCGATCACTCCGAGCTGCCAAGTCTGCTGGGAGGGGCGCCCGTGCGCAGTCACCTCGTCGCCGAGCTCGTCGCCCTCGAGCAGGAGTTCGGGGCGGGCACGGGCTGGGAGGACAGCTACGCGGAGAGGGTGGTCGAGCGGTTTAGGGTTCAGGGCTGATGGCGAACCCGCGAGCAGAGGCCGAGGACATGCTGGGCGGCGACTACGAGGCGCGGGTGCTCGAGCCCTCGCCCCCCGCCGTCACCGAGCCGCCGTACGCGGACGATCCGATCCATCCGGGCGAGGTGCCCGAGGGCCGCAGGCTGGTCTCTCCCGTACACAACCGCGGCGACCTCACCTGGGATGAGATCGCGACCGAGGAACCGGAGCTCGTCCCCTGGTGCGCCGAGCGCTGGCTCGGCGCCTGGAAGCGGCTTGAGCCGCTTCCCGCGAAGTTCGCCGAGACGCGGGTGGCGCTGCACAGGGTCGCGGAGGGCGTCGTCGCCCCGGCCCGTCTTCCCGCCAACGAGATCGCGCTGCGCTACACGCGCGGCGGCTTCGGCACTCCCTTCTTCGAGCAGGACGGCGTGGACTGCCAGGTGCGCGTCGAACATGGAGAGCTGGTGCGCCAGATGGGTGCCGAGGAGACGCGCGAGCCCCTTCCCGGCGTCGATCGCGCCGCCGCGACGGCGCTCGGCGACTTCTTCGGCCTCGCCTGCTCGGTGCTCGAGCAGCTCAGGGCCGACGAGGGCGACGGCGATCCGTCCCTCGTCCAACTCTGGCCCGAGCACTTCGACATCGCGATCGAGCTCGGCTTGGAGGCCGCCGGCCAGCGCGCGAACTTCGGCGCATCTCCGGGGGACGAGCAGCACGACGAGCCCTACCTCTACGTCGGGCCGTGGGCCGCGGAGGTCTCGGGCGAGCTCTGGAACGCCACGGGCTTCAAGGGTGCCGAGCTGCGCTATTCGGAGTTGATCGCCGGCGGCGACCACCGCCGTGCGGCGCTCGACTTCATGGACCAGCGCTATCGCGCCCTGCGGGACGGCTGACCGGCGGTGAGCCGCGCCGGGGGCTTGGGCCTCGCAACGCTCGCGCTCTGCGCCACGGCGCTGGCCTGGGCCCCGGGCGCGGGCGGTGCCACACAATCCCCGCGGATCGTCGGCGGTGGCAAGGCGAATGCCGCCGGCTGGCAGTTCGCCGTCGCCCTCACCCAGAGGCGACGCTTAATCTGCAGCGGCTCGCTGATCGCGCCGACCAAGGTGCTGACCGCCGCCCACTGCGTGAAGGTCGGCAAGCACAAGCGGCTCTCGGTCCTGGCGGGCAGTCCCTGGATCTCACCGCACAGGCGGCGACCCAGGATCAAGGTCACCGGCGTCGCCATCGATCCGGCTTACAACGGCCACAAGGACGCCCACGACTTCTCCGTCCTGACGCTGGCGCGCGTCCCCGACGCCCGGCCGGTCGTCCTCGCGACACCGGCTGAGTCCAAGGCGGCGACCCGGCCGGGACGGATCGTCCGCTCCGCCGGCTGGGGCACCCGCAGCGCTTGGGGCCTCAACGTGGCGAGGCGGCTGAAGACGACCAAGGAGCGCATCTACCCGGCCCGCAAGTGCGACCGGGCCTACGGCAAGTCACGGGGCTTCCAGCAGGCCGCGATGATCTGCGCGCTCGGCAAGCGGATCCGCCGGATCCACAGCCGCCTTCCCTACAGAACCACGTCGTGCGAGGGCGACAGCGGTGGGCCGCTGGTCGCAGACACCCCCGACGGGTCGCGGCTGGTCGGAGCCGTCAGCTCCGGCGCCTTTCCGTGCGGCCTGCGCGGCCCGAGCATCTACGCGCGGGTGGTCAACCGGCTGGGGTTCATCCAGCGAGCGATGGCTGCTCCCTAGCCGGGGGGCCGGAAGCCCAGGGCCGGATTCGAACCGGCGACCCCTTCATTACGAGTGAAGTGCTCTGGCCAACTGAGCTACCTGGGCGCTGATACTGGGCGGCGATTGTAGGGTCCCCGTTGATGAACGAGCAGCCACTGATCACCGAGCGGCGCGACCGGATCCTGCTGATCACCCTGAACCGGCCCGACGCCCGCAACGCCGTCAACCTGGCGATGGCCGAGGCGATGGCCGCCGCCCTCGACGAGCTCGACGGCGACGACGCGCTCAGCGTCGGCGTGATCGCCGGCGAGGGCAAGGGCTTCAGCTCCGGGATGGACCTGAAGGCATTTGCGACCGGCGAGCGCCCCTGGGCGGGCGACCGCGGGTTCGCCGGGATCGTCCAGAAGCCCGCCGAGAAGCCGCTGATCGCCGCGATCGAAGGCTTCGCCGTCGCCGGCGGGCTGGAGATCGCGCTCGCCTGCGACCTGATCGTCGCCGCGAAGAACGCGAAGCTGGGCGTACCGGAGGTGAGACGAGGACTGGTCGCCGCCGGAGGCGCGCTGCGCCAGCTCCCACGGCGGCTGCCGGCTGCGATCGCGATGGAGCTCGCGCTCACGGGGGAGACGATCACGGCCGAGCGCGCCGCGGAGCTCGGCCTCGTCAACCGGCTCGCCGAGCCGGGAGCCGCGCTCGACACCGCGCTGGAGCTCGCCGGCCAGCTCGCCGAGAACGCGCCGCTCGCATTGAGGGCTTCGAAGAGCGTCCTGCGGCAGCAGTGGTCCTGGGACGACGAGACCTTCTGGCAAAAACAGGGCGAGATCACCGGACCGGTGTTCACCTCCGAGGACGCCATCGAGGGCGCCACGGCCTTCAGCGAGAAGCGAGCGCCAAACTGGCGGGGGCGCTAGGGCTGTCACTCGGGCTACTCGCCGGGATCCAAAGCGCTGCTTTGCATTGCGACGGTGGCGCTTTTCCGATCACGGCTCCTTCTCGCGCATTGCAGGCGTGAGTGATCAAATCCATGTGGACCTCCGTGGGGTGAAGGCGACAACGCTTCCGACGTCCAAATCTCAATCGTGGCGGGTTGGCACTGAAGCGTGGCTGCGCCGGCAGCTCCCGCCGGCCGGCGCCGGGGGTGGCTCGGCGGTCAGGCTCCCGGGATTCGGCGGAAAGGGATCCTCGCTTAGGGCACGACGAAGAAGAAGGGCTCGTCCTGGTCGGTGTTCGTGTACCTCGGCACGCTGACGGTGTCGCCGCCGCTGTCGGTGGCTACCGTGGTGCCGCTGGTGTCCACCCTGGACGTGTCCACCTCGAGCCGACCCGCCGGGCAGAACTGCGCAGCGCTGTCCCACTCCGTGTGCGCCGTGCTGGTGCCAGTCGTGCTGTCGCCGAAAAAGTCGGGGGTCGCGACGAGCCCCGTCGTCGAGGCGTCGATGCCAGCCGCCAGCGCGATGCAGTAGGCACCGGTAGATGGGTGGGTCACCCCGGTGACGTTCTTGCTGCGAGAAAGGGCACCTCCGCCGGTGACGAACCCGTAGGCGCGGGCGGAGCCCGGGGCGCCGTTGGCGCCGTTGGCGCCGGCGGGGCCGGCGGGGCCGGCGGGACCGGTCGCCTTCACGATCTGCTTCGCCACCTCCTTCCTCACCTGCTTCTTCACCAGCTTCTTCAGCGACGGGCCTCCGAGCGCGGGCGAGACCACTGCCGCTGCCACGATCACGGCGAGGGCGATCGTGACGATGCTCCATCTCAGACTGTGCCTCATCCTTCCCTCCATTCCTGCGATTGACCCCTAGGTGCGTGCCACGCTAGTCACGCTACTCCCCAGATCTTCGCTTGCCAGCCGAATGGCCACTCGCACATTGCGGGCTTTCAGCCCTCGGCTCCAAGCGGACGGATGCCGGGCTCAGCAGTGATGACTCTCGACGGACCGCCGCTTGCGCCCCTTTCCTCGCGCGAAGCGGATGCCTCATCGATCATTCGGTCAAGCGTCATCGGGCTCGAGCTGGCCACGAACGGCGCCTAGATTCCAGTAGTCGGCGCACCGCCTAATGCGGCCGTCCTCGATGTCAAGGACGGTTACACCGCGAACGGTCCACTGCCGGTGGGTGGGTGCCAGTCCGTCGAATTCGCCTACGTGGGTTCCACCCATTTCCCATTCGAGGACACCTATGCGGCCGTCCTCGAAGGATCGGATCGGTTCGACTCGGAGATCTGGAAAGGAGCTCAGGAAGCCCATCGCCCAGTCGCGGACTCCCTGATGACCTCGGTTGACGACGTCAAACGCGAGATCCTCGTAAGCGCAATCGGGGGTGAAGAGTCGTGCGAGGCCTTCGACATCGTGGCGGGACCAAGCAGCGGCCCATTGCTCTCCTAGCGACACCGCCCACCCTTCCTTCACCCTGACCTTATCTCGGGCTTTCAGTTCGGCTTGCTCCTGCTTTCGCGCGCGAAGCGGTAGCGACCGGGCTGCGACGTCGCGGGTTCCTCGGCGATCATGGGGACATGAAGAGCACGATCGCGGTCGACGTGAGCGCGGAGATCGCGCGACCACGGTCGGAGGTATGGTCATTTCTGCTCCTCGAGCCCGAGCGGATGCCCGACTACCTGGGGGAATTCGAATCGGCCCGGCTCGAGTCAGGGAGCCCCGGGGAGGTGGGGTCGGTGATTCGCTTCACGGTCAGCCCGGGCCACCGGTCGGGAACCCTGGAGCTCGTCAAGGTCGAGCCCGAGCGCAGCTTTGCGTGGGACGGTCCGCCGATGCGATGGATGGGCGGCGCGGCGCGGCCCCGCGGTTCCTTCGAGCTCGCCGACGTTCGTGAGGGCTCAACCCTGCTGACCTGGAGGTTCAGGCCCGAGCTCAGCGGGACGCAGGTGCTGCTCGGCCCCTACCTGAAGCGCTGGCTGCGCCGGCAGCGTCTCGCGGATGTACAGAAGCTCAAACAGCTGCTCGAGGCCGAGGCGCCTGGATGAGCAAGGATGACCTCGCCACCGTCGAGGCGCTCTGGAAGGCGTCCGCCGAGCGCGATCTCGAAACCGCCGCGCAACTGCTCGATCCGGCAATCGTGCTCTACGGCACCCGCGGCGGGCTGGACGAGAAGCGGGTCCTCACCGGCCCCGACGCGTACCTGGGATATATGACCGACGTCGAGGCGCAGTGGGAGAACTTCGATTTCGAGGTGGAGCGGTTGATCGACGCCGGCGAGGCGATAGTGGTCTTCCTCCTGGAGAAGGGCCGGTCGGGACGGGGCGAAGCCGAGCTTTTGAACGAGACCGCGATGGCATTCAAGGTGAACGAAGGGAAGGTGGTCGAGGCGCGGGGATTCCTCGACCGCGAAGAGGCCATCGAAGCGGCACGGCAGGGCAAACTCTCCGGCTGATTGCCGCGCGCGAGACGCCGACTCCTCCTCGCGCAAGGGAGCCGCGACCCGACCGGTCCGCGGGGCTCTTCCTCCTCATTGGGGCGATACCTGGCCTACTCCGACAGCCCGGCGGCTTCGAGGGCCTCCTTAGGGTCGAGGTAGGTCCGAACCTGAGTTGCCTTGCCGTTCCGGGCTTGGATCAGATAGGCCCACGGCGACTCGATCTCGACACCACTTTCCGTGCCACGCCCACGCATCTCGCCCACGGCGAGGATTCGATCGCCGAGATCCCGAATCTCCGAAATCTCGAAGCGCAGGTCAGCGAAGGCCTCGAAGTAGTCCTGAAGCATCTCGCGGACCTCCTCCCTTCCCCGATAGACCGTCGCCTCCCCTTCGAGCAGTGCCGCCAGCCCGGGGTGCCACTCCACCTCCGGATCGAGCGTCTCCAGGAATGACTCGATGTCTCGCCTATTACTGGCGTCGAGCGCTCGCTTCAACGCCTCCACGTTCTCCTGCGACATCGCCCGCGCAGTATCTCGTTTGCTGGAGCACGGCGTTCTTTGCGCGGCGCAGTGGCACGGTGAGCCGGAGTGGGCACTCTAGAAAACCGGAACCGCTACTCCGACAGCCCGGCGGCTTCGAGGGCATCGGCGCGATCCCGGAACCACTCAGCCCGAAGGACCTTCCCTTCCCGGATGGTGAACACGCCCCAGGTATCGAACTCGACCTTTGCGCCGCTCCCCGCTCCGCTCAATTCAAGTCGGTAATGCAGCAGGACCTTGTCGCCCCCCGCGTCCAGGACCTCGGCGTCGTCTATCGGGAACGACTCGAAGGCGTCGAAGATCTCGAGGTAGTAGTCCCAGGTGGCCTCGGCGCCGCGCACGCCGGATTCCGGCCAATCGGGGAGAGGCACGACTTCGAAGTTCGCATCGTTGACCGCGAGCCAGGTGGTTCGGTCGCGCGACCGAAGGGCTTCCGCCCCTCGCCGCACGAGCTCCACGTTCTCCTCCGACATCGCCCCCGCAGTATCTCGCGAGGAGTGCGAGAGCCGCTGCTCTCAATCCGGAGAAGTACCGACCTTGTCCGTAACAGAGACGCCTCCTCCCCGCGTGAAAGCGGAAGCCAGAATCCCAGTCGCAAGACAGCCGCTTCCCCATTGCGGCGCATTCTGAATCGGGCCTCTAGGTGGGTGGAGTTCGGCGGCCACCCACCAGCTCCGCCGAGCTTCCCGTGCCATTCAGGCCCGTTTTCTTCTCTTCAATGGCACCGGAGACGGCGTGGGCGCCGCCGTCGACGTGGATCACCTCACCGCTGATCGCCTCGGACCAGTCCGAGAGCAGGAAGCACGACCCCGCGCGCGACCGGGGCCGGGTCCTCCGTGTCCCAGCCCAGGGGGGCCGCCGCCGGCCAGCTCGAGGCCAGCTGATCGAAGCCGTCGATCCCGCCGGCGGCCGGCGAGGAGATCGGCCCGGCCGAGATCAGGTTCGAGCGGATCCCGCGTGGCCCAAGCTCGCGCGCCAGATACCGGTTGACCGCCTCGAGCCCGGCCTTCGCCACGCCCATCCAGTCGTAGGAGGGCCACGCCACCGAGGCGTCGAAGTCGAGGCCGACGACGCTGCCTCCGCCCTCCATCAGAGGGGCGAGGTGCCGCGCGAGCGCCTGATAGGAGTAGGCGCTCGTCCGGAAGGCCTCGAGCGCGCTCTCCGGCGGCGTCTCCATGAAGCGCCCGCCGATCGCGTCCGCCGGGGCGAAGGCGATCGCGTGCAGGGCGCCGTCCAGGCCACCCCAGCGCGCGTCGAGCTCCCCGGCGAGGCCGGCCAGGTCGTCCTCGGAGTTGATGTCGAGCTCGAGCACGTCTGGCGGTTCGGGCAGCCGCTCCGCCGCCCGCTCCGTCATCCGCCGGGTGCGGCCGAAGCCGGTGAGCAGGACCTCGGCGCCCGCCAGCTGCGCCTCGCGCGCGACGGCGAAGGCGATGCTCTTCCTGGTCAGGACCCCGGTGATCAGGAATCTCTTGCCGGTGAGCATCACGCCAGCAGCCTCCCGTCCTGCAGCGGGGAGAGCTCGTCATCCGATGAAGATCCATCGGCGGTCCCGGATACCGCCGCGGACGGATCATCCATGCGCTCGGATTCCCGGCGCCAGAGCACGACGATCTCCATGCGAGCCACCAGCTCGTCCGCCTGGTTGACGATCCGCACCGCCAGCTTGACCAGCCCCGTCTCGGCCCCCAGCTCGCGCTTCTCCGCGAGCCGGGCGCGGACCCGAATCGTGTCGCCCAGCCCGACCGGACGCTTCAGCACCGCGCCGTCGATCGAGCGCAGGGCGAGCACGACTCGTGGATCGATCGGGAGCAGGCCGAGCGCGTAGGAGATCACCAGCATGCCGTGGGCGATCCGGCGGCCGAAGGGGCTCTCGGCGGCCCAGGCTGCATCGGCGTGCTGCGGATGCCAGTCGCCGGTCAGGGCAGCGAACGAGACCACGTCGTACTCGGTCACGGTCCGGCCCGAAGACTCCATCGAGTCCCCGATCTCCAGGTCGTCGAAGTAGGGCGGTGCCTCCCGCCACAGGGTCCCTTCGCGGGTCGTCTCGATCGCCTCGGTCGTCATGCGCTTCTCCTTCTTCCGTTTGCTCCGCCGAGCGCCGAGAGCGCCCAGATCAGGCGCGCTCTCGTCTCGTCCGGCTCGATCACCTCGTCCACGTCGCCGGCGGCGGCGGCGACGTCGGCCCTCAGATGTCCCTGCGCGTACTCGTCGGCCAGCCGCGTCTGCTCGGCGACCGGATCCGCGGATCCCTCGATGGTGCGCCGGTGGATGATTCCGACCGCCTGGCGCGCGCCCAGCACGCCGATCTGGGCGCCCGGCCAGGCGAAGACGACATCCGCGCCGAGCTGGCGCGAATTCATGGTGATGAACCCGCCGCCGTAGGCCTTGCGCAGGACGACCGTCACCTTCGGGACCCTGGCGGCCGAGAAGGCGTGCAGGAGTCCGGCGCCGTGCCGGATCACGCCCATCCGCTCCTGCTTCGTCCCTGGGAGGAAGCCCGGGGTGTCGACGAGGACCACGAGCGGCAGGCCGAAGGCGTCGCAGCGCCGGATGAACCCCGCCGCCTTCTCGGAGGCGGCCGAATCGATCACGCCGCCGAGGTGGTGGGGCTGGTTGGCGACCACGCCGACGGGGTGGCCGTTCAGACGGATCAGCGCGGTGACCATGTTGCGGGCCCAGCGGGGCGAGAGCTCGAGCATCGAGCTCGCGTCGCCGATGCAGCGGATCGCCGAGCGGACGTCGTAGACCTTGCGGGGGTTGTCCGGGACCGCCGTCCCGGGATCCCGGCCCAGCGGGTCCTGGGGGAGGACCGGGTCGGGCGCCGATGCGGAGCTCTGCGGCAGGTGCGCGAGCAGGTCGCGGGCCAGCTCGGTGGCGGCCCGGTCGTCGGGAGCGACGAGGTCGCAGACCCCGTTGCGGGAGTGGACTCGGGCGCCGCCGAGCTCGTCCATCGTCACGCTCTCGCCCATCACCTCCTCGACGACGCCCGGGCCCGTGAGGAAGAGCCGGGCCTCCTCGGTCATCACCACGAAGTCGGTGAGGGCCGGCGAGTAGGCGCCGCCGCCCGCCGAGGTCCCCGTGATCACGCTGATCTGCGGGACCCGGCCGGAGAGAGCCACGTGCTGCCGGAAAATCGCTCCGTAGCCGCCGAGCGCCCCCGCCCCCTCGTCGATCCGGGCGCCTCCGGACGCGACGAAGCCGACGACGGGAGCCTCCGCCCGTCCGGCCAGGTCGAGGACGCGCACGATCGTCTCGGCCTGGGCGGTGCCGAGCGAGCCCCCGGCGAAGCTCTGGTCCTGCGCGTAGCAGTAGACCGGCCTCCCGCCGACGCAGCCGGCACCCGCGACGACTCCGTCACCGGGTGCGGAGCGGGCGGAGCGGGAGGCGACCCGCGTCCTGACCAGCTCGAGTGAGCCGGGGTCGCAGAGCGCCTCGAGCCGCTCGAGCGGGGCCAGCCGGGCCGGCTCGGTCGTCGCGGCCACCGACGGCGGCCCGGAGAGCGGCGTGGCCAGGGCCGGCTTCATCCGGCCGCCTCCATGCAGAGCACGACGTTGTGCCCGCCGAAGCCGAAGGAGTTGCTGATCCCGACCGCGGGGTGGCCGTTCAGCGGCAGCGCCTTTGCGTCGCCCGGCACGTAGTCGAGGTCGAGGCCCTCGTCGGGCTCCTCGTAGTTGAGCGTCGGCGGCGCCTGCTTGTCGCGGAGCGCCTGGAGCGTCGCAACCGCCTCGACTGCTCCGGCGGCGCCGAGCAGGTGCCCGATCGCCGACTTGGTGGACGAGGTCGGGATCCGGAACGCCTGCTCGCCGAGGGCCGTCTTCAGCGCCTCGGTCTCGGAGCGATCGTTGAGCGGTGTCGAGGTGCCGTGCGCGTTCACGTAGGCGATGTCGGCGGGCTCGATCCGGGCGTCGGCGAGCGCCTTGCGGATCGCGCGCGCAGCGCCGTCGCCGCTCGGCTCGGGCGCGGTCATGTGGTGCGCGTCGGCTGTCGACCCGTATCCGGTCAGGTACCCGAGGATCGGAGCGCCGCGCAGCTCGGCCGTCTCCGCGTCCTCGAGGACCATCACCCCGGCGCCCTCGCCCATCACGAAGCCGTCGCGGCGGCGGTCGAAGGGTCGCGAGATGCCCGACTCCGAGGTCGCGCCCATCCCGGCGAAGGCCGCGGTTGCCAGTGGCGTGATCGCCGATTCCGCGCCGCCCGCCACGCACGCGATGGCGTCGCCGTAGGAGATCATCCGGGCGGCGGTGCCGAGGGCGTGGGCGCCGGCGGCACACGCGGAGACGGTCCCGAAGCACTGCCCGCGCAGCTCATGCTCGATCGCCAGGGCCCCGGCGGCCGAGTTGGCCATCATCTGAGGGACGCAGTGGGGCGAGATCTTTCCCTGCCCCTGTTCGCGCAGGATGATGTGCTCGGACTCGATCGTCGAGAGCCCCCCGATTCCGGTGCCCATCACGCAGCCGACCTCCGCCCGGTCGTAGGGCGCCTCGTCCAGGCCGGCGCCACCGATCGCCTCGGCTGCCGCGACGAGCGCGAGCTGGGTGAAGCGGTCGGTGCGGCGCACCTGGCGCCGGGTCAGGTGGTCCGTCGGCTCGAAGTCCGAGCAGCGGCCGAGGCCGTCCTCGATCCCCGACTCGCCGGCAGCCCAGCGCTCGTTCAGAGCCGGCGCGCCGACGCCGAGCGGCGTGACCGCCCCGATCCCGGTGATCGCAACCCGGCGCATCAGGACTGGCGCGCGGACACGAAGTCGACGACGTCCTGGACGGTGGCGATCTTGTCCATGTCCGCATCGGTGATCTCGACGCCGTACTCGTCCTCGATCACCTGGGCGAGCTCGACCAGGTCGAGCGAGTCGATGTCCAGGTCCTCGAAGCGCGAGTCGGGCTTGACGTTCTCCGGCTCCTCGCCGAACTCGACGAGCGCCGACACCACCCTCTCGCTCAACTGTTCCTTGGTTGCCGTTGCCATCTGTGGCTCCTTTCTTGGTCAGATCGTTTGCTGGTCAGGCGGACATGCCGCCGTCGACCGGCAGCACCGCGCCGGTCACGTACGACGCCTCATCGGAGGCGAGAAAGCGGATGCAGGCGGCGACCTCCTCGGGGGACCCGGTCCGCCGAGCGGGGATCGCGTCGAGCAGCCCCGCCGATCCGTTCGAATCCTTTCCGTCGGAGGTGAATTCGCGCGTCAGGTGGGTCTCGATCAGGCCGGGCGCCACCGCGTTCACGGTCACCCCGCGCCGAGCGACCTCCGTGGCCACCGTCCGGGTGAATGCGATCAAGCCCGCCTTGGAGGCGGCGTAGTTGGCCTGGCCGGGGTTGGCTCGCAGGCCGACGACCGAGGAGACGTTGATCACGCGCCCGAAGCGCCGGCGCATCATCGGGCCGATCGCCTCGCGGGTGAGCCGGAAGGCCGCCGTCAGGTTGACGTCGATCACTCGGCTCCAGTCCTCGTCGCTCAGCCTCATCGAGAGGTTGTCCGCGGTGATCCCGGCGTTGTTGACGAGCACCAGGACGGGGCCGAGCCGCTCGGCGACCTCGGAGAGCATTCCGTCGGCGGCCGCGGGATCGGTGACGTCGGCGCCGACCGAAAGCGCGGTGCCGCCGGCCTCCTCGATCGAGCCGGCGATCGCATCGGCGCCGTCGCGATCGCGGCTGTAGTTGACGGCGACCGACCAGCCCTCCGCGGCCAGCGCCTTCGCCGTGGCGGCACCGATCCCACGGGAGGCTCCGGTGACCAGCGCAGACCCGGTCTGGACCGGAGTCTCAGACGGCTCCGCGATCAGACGGGTGGCGCTTTCGCGCGCCCTCGCATCACTCATGCGCTTCCCTCCCACTCGACGATTCCCGCTCCCCAGGTGAGCCCCGCGCCGAAGGCGGAGAGGAGCACCCGCGACCCCTTCCGGAGCAGTCCGGTGGAGGCCGCCTCCGTCAGCGCGATCGGGATGCTGGCGGCGGAGGTGTTCCCATACTCCGCGAGGCAGTCGATCACCCGGCGGGCTGGCAGATCGAGCCGCTCGCCGACCGCGGAGATGATCCGCGAGTTCGCCTGGTGGTAGACGAAGAGGTCGATCTCCTCCAGTGCGAGCCCGGCGTCCGAGACGACCTGCTGCGTCGTGTCGCTCATCGCCGCGACCGCCGCGCGGAAGGTTGCGCGGCCGTCCATCCTCACGAGCCGCTCCTCGTTCGAGGCCTGGATCAGCTCTCCGCGCGCGCCGTCCGAGCGCAGGGCGATCGGGCCGATCTGGCCGGGGCCGCCGAGGGTGAGGACGGCAGCCCCGGCCCCATCGCCGAACAGGCCCGCTGTTCGCTTGTCGCCGTAGTCGGTCACCCGGCTGAGGACCTCGGCGCCGACGACGAGCGCGGCTCGAGCCCGCCTGGACTCGAGCTGCGCCGCCGCGAGAGAGAGGGCCGAGAGAAAGCCCGTGCAGGCGGCGCCGACGTCGATGGCTCCGGCCGACACTGCTCCCATTCGGCTCGCGACCAGCGGCGCCGCGTGCGGCTGCAGCTGGTCCGGGGTGAAGGTCGCGACGAGGACCAGGTCGAGCTCGGAGGGGTCGACCCCTGCGATCGCGAGCGCGCGCGACCCGGCGTCGGCGGCCAGATCGACCAGCGTCTCGCCGTTCACGCGGCGGCGGCGATGGATCCCCGTGCGAGACGAGATCCACTCGGAGTCGACTCCCAGCGGACGAGCCAGCTCGGCGTTCTCGACGACCCGATCCGGCAGCGCCGCCGCGACGGCAGCGACGCCGGGCCCGGTCCGCTTCGCGCCGTTGGACGCCGCGCCGGTGGCTCGCGCCACCAGCCCCTCCGGATCGACGAGGGAGGAATCGACCTCCCACTCCTGTCCGGGCGAGAGCTCAGGCAAGGGCCGACTCCCGGCTCGCGAGCGTCTCGGTCTCGGCGCCCTCGATCGTCCGGCGGACGAGCCCGGCGAGCACCTTTCCGGGCCCGACATCGAGATACCTGGTCACCCCGAGCTCACTGAGCCTGCCGAGCACCGCGGTCCAGCGGATCGGGCTGACGAGCGAGGCGGCCAGCGCATCGCGCACGTCCTCGCGGAAGAAGTCGGCGATGGTCGAGGAGACCACCGGCGCGCTCGGGTCCCGGAACTCGACCTCGTCGAGCTCGGCGCGGAAGACCTCCACTCCCGGCGACATCGCCTCGGTGTGGAAGGCGCCGGCGACCGCGAGCTGCTTGGCCCGCATCCCCGAGCCCTTCGCGGCCGCCTCCGCGGCCTCGATCTGGGTAAGGGGCCCGGAGAGGACGAACTGCTGGGGCGAGTTCTCGTTCGCCAGGGTCAGACCGTGCTCGGCGGCCAGCGCCGCGGCGCGATCTCGATCCGAGCCGACGGCGAGCATGCCGCCGCGCTCGCCGGCGCGAGCCGCGTCGTCCATGACCCGGCCCCGGGCAACGACGATCCGCAGCCCGTCCGCGTCGTCGATCGCCCCGGCGGCGGCCAGGGCGCCGATCTCGCCGAGGGAGTGGCCGGCGAAGTACTCCGCCGCCGGCCGGCCGAGCCGCTCATAGCCGGCGATCGACGCGCAGTAGACGGCGGGCTGCGCGTAGGCCGTGCCCTCCGACATCCGCTCGAACGGGTCCTCGCCGACGAGCTCCCCCGCCAGGTCGAGGAGATCGGGGCGATGCTCGGCGACGAGCTCGCGGTACGACGCGTCCCCGACTCCCTGGCCGGGAAACAGGATCGCTGAAGCGCTCTGGTTTGTGCCCATGCACCAGAACTACCTCGGGGACGCCGGCGGGTGAAGGGAGCCGGCCGCCATGCCCCCCGTTCGGGGGGGTTTCGGGGGATGGCCGGGGGGTCGGCTAGCGCCGGGTCAGCCCGAGCTGCTCGGCCTTCCGGGTGGCCTCGGCCCGGTTCCGGACCCCGAGCTTGCGGTAGAGCGCGGTGGTGTGGTCCTTGATCGTGTGGGGGGAGAGGAAGAGGCGCTCGGCGATCTCGCGATTGGTGGCGCCCGCTCCGATCAGCTCGAGGACCTCGCGCTCGCGCGGGGAGAGCGGCGTCGCCGGCCCCTCGGCCTGGCGCGCGTAGACGGTCATCCCTCGCCCCACCATGCGCACCGCGTTGGCCACCTCGTCGGCGCTCCAGTCCTTGGAGATGAAGCCGGCCGCCCCGGCGGCCTTGGCGGCCTCTGGCGAGATCCAGCCCGCTCCGGAGATCAGCAGGACGCGGGTCTTGGGCGAGACCTCGCGAAGGGCCTCGCAGAGCTCGGCGCCCGAGCGCTCGCCGAGGAAGAGGTCCACGAGCGCGACGTCGGGCCGGACGCGCCCGGCGATGTCCACGGCCTCCTCCGGCGTCGAGGCCGCCACGCAATCGCCCACCCAGGGCTGGCGGCCAAGCAGGAGGCGGAACCCCCACTGCACCACGGCGTGGTCGTCCACCACCAGCACCCGCAGCTTCTCGGCGCCGTTCAGCCGCTCGGCAGCACGAGGCGCACTCGCCATCGATCCTCCTCCCGCCCGTACTCGAGCATTCCGCCTCGCTGCAGCGCCTCATACGACGCGAGCCTGAGGCCCATCCGTGAGCCCCCAGCGGATCCCTCGCTGCCGCCGGGCGGCAGTCCGTCGTTTCTCACCTCGAGAGCGAAGGCGCCGTCGCGCTCGTCGATCGTCACGCGGACCTCGGCGGGGTTCGCGTGCTTCTCGGCGTTTCGGAGCGCCTCGTTCAGAACCGACACCGCCAGCGGCTCGAGGCTCTCCGGCACGTCGACGCCCTCGCGCCAGTCAACGACGAGAGGCAGCAGCTTGTACTGGCGACCGAGGCGCTCGAGCTCGGCGCGCAGACCGCCATCCTGCAGCTCCATCAGCGAGCTGCCGGCGGAGCCGATCAGCGCCTCGCGCAGATCGCCGAGGGCCGCCTCGATCTCGGCGACGCAGCGCTCGCGGTCGTCATCGGCCAGCGGGCGATCAGCTCCGAGCGCCATCGAGACGCCGAAGAGGCGCTGCGTCACGCGCTCGTGGACCTCGCGGGCCAGGTCGATCCGCTCCGACAGGCGCCTGCCGCGCTCGAGCTGGCGGGTCACCTCGCGGACATGGCTCGCCAGGGCGGCGGTCCGGCCCAGGGCGTGCATGGTCAGGCGCTCGGTCTCGGTCAGCTCGAAGGGCTCCCCGTCGCGGTCGGCGAAGATCACGCCGAGCCAGCGCCCGGCGGCCGCCACCGGGGTGCAGGTGAGCTTGGTGACGCCCGGCAGGCCCGAGTAGCGCGCGGGCACGTCCTTCGCCAGGTCGGTGGTCTCGACCACCCGGTCCTCGGCCAGGGCCCGCTGGGCGATCGGCGTCTCCTCCAGGGTCCCGTAGCCGTGAGCGATGAACTCGCGGTAGACACCGTGGCTTCCCGCCGGCAGCACGAGCCTGCGCTCGGCGTCGTAGAGAAAGAGGACGGCGCGCTCGATCGAGGTCTGGCGGCAGACCGCCTCGCAGATCCGGTCGTAGAACTCGTCGATCCCGCTGTCGGTGTCCAGCTCGAACAGGAGCTGCACGACGACATCCAGTGCCTCGGAGCTGAGCGACTCTTCCTTGATGCTCATGTCCATGGGCTACCCCTGCATGTTCGCATCGGTTACGCCGACTCTCGCGGCAGGATCCCCTCGAATGGGGTCGCGAGTAAGGTTCGCTCCGTGAAAGCGCCGCTGCTCGCAGGGATCGCGATGATCCTGGCTCTGGCCGTCGCCACGGCGGATGCGAGCGGTCCGGTGGCCGAGGCGAGCGGCAAGCGTCCCCTCCTGATCAGCAACTGCGTGAAGCCGAAGTTCAAGCCGGCCAAGGTGATCATCGCCTGCGGAGACGCCAGTCTCGGCGCGCGCGAGCTGACCTGGTCGAAATGGACGCACAAGCTCGCGCTCGGCACCGGCACCGGCCGGGTCAACGACTGCGACCCCGACTGCGTGCACGGCACGACGAAGACCGCGCCGATGCAGCTGCTCCTGAGCCATCCGCGGACCTGCTCCAACGGCCGGCGCCTCTTCACGAAGCTCCACTACACCTGGACGGGCGGCCCTCCGGCCGGCCCGGTGAGGAGCTCCGTCCCGGTGGGCTGCAAGCTCGCCAATCTCTAATCCGGGGCGACTACGGACTCAGGTCGAGGGGTTTCCCCCGTCGCATCCGGTCAAGGAACCGAAGAAGGTGGTCGATGTAAGACAGCGAAGAGGAGAACCGGATGCCACCGAACTCGACGCAGAATCTGAACGCCAAGCTCTCGCTCACGCCGAGCAGCCAGGAGCGCCCCGGCGGCACCGGCATCAGCCTCACGCGTCCTCCGATTCAGAGCTCCGCCCCGCCCAACCAGATTGTCAGCGGCACCGCGCAGTATCGCGGCGGATACCACCTCAGCTTCTAGAACCGGAAGGATCCGATCTCCTCGGGCTCGGAGACCACCGGCGGCTCCTCGCATCGCGCCTCGATCTCGCGCTGGAACCCCCTGGCAACCGAAGGAGACCTACGTTGCGTCGTCCGCGAAGCGATAGCCGACCCTCCGCACGGTGAGCACGAGCTCGGGGTTCTGCGGGTCGCGCTCCACCTTCTGACGCAGGTTCGAGATGTGGACGTCGCAGGCGCGGACGTCGCCCCGGAACTCGGTCTGCCAGAGCTCCTCCATGATCTCCTTGCGCGAGAAGACCTGGCCCGGGTTCTCCGCCAGCAGCCGCAGGACCTGGAACTCGGATCGCGTCAGGTTGATCGGCTCGCCGCGGATCGTCACCAGGTGACGGGCCAGGTCGATCGACACCGGTCCGGACTCGATCGCGGTTCCCTCCGTGCCGGTCGAGCGATCCAGCTCGCGGCGGCGGAGCTGCGCCCGGACGCGCCCAAGCAGCTCGCGGACGGAGAAGGGCTTCGTGACGTAGTCGTCGGCGCCGACCTCTAGCCCGACCACCTTGTCGACCTCTGCGTCCTTCGCGGTCAGCAGGATGATCGGCACGGGGCTGTGCGCGCGGACCTCCCGGCAGATGTCGAGGCCGCTCTTGCCGGGCATCATGATGTCGAGGATCAGCAGGTCGAAGTGGTCGTCGGAGATCTGGCCCTCCGCCTGCTCGCCGCTCGCGGCGAGGGTCACGTCGAAGCCCTCCTGCTCGAGCGCGTATCCGACCGACTCGCGGACGGAGTCCTCGTCGTCGACCACGAGGATGCGGCTCATGGCGGGCGGCCCCGGGCTCATGCGACCGGCGTCGGAGTCGGCTTGGCGGCACGCAACCGCACCCAGAAGGTGCTGCCCTCGCCGGGCTCCGAGCGCAATCCGATCTCGCCATTCATCACGTCGACCATCCGCTTGGCGATTGACAGCCCGAGGCCGAACCCCTCGCCCTCGAGCGTGGCGGATCCCCTGTAGAAGCGCTCGAAGACGCGGTCCTGCTCGTCAGGGGGAATCCCCTGACCGGTGTCGTGGACTTCGATCGTCACGGTCTTGGCTTCCCCCTTTGCCGCGCGAAGGGTAACCGTGCCGGGCGGAGGGGTGTGCGCGCAGGCGTTGGTGAGGAGGCCGATCATGACCTGGCGCAGCAGCACGGGATCACCCTCCGCCACCAGGTCGGGGGCGATCTCGATGCGCATCTCGACTCCATCGGGCGGCGCGACGGCCTCCGCAGCCTCCCCGGCGGCCAGTGAGACGTCGACCACGTCGGCCTCATCCCGCTCACCGGCGGCCTCCACGCGGGCGAGCATGAGGAGAGATTGGGTCAGGCGCGTCATCCTCTCGGCGTCCGCCGCGAGCCTTCCCAGGAAGCGATCTCGCGCGTCCGGGTCGTCCTTGGCGCCGCCGCGCAGCACCTCGATTCCGCTCATGATCCCGGCGAGCGGGTTGCGCAGCTCGTGCGCCGCGTTGGAGACGAACTCGCGCTCGGCCTCCTCGCGCTTGAGCTCATCGGTGCGGTCGCGGACGACCAGGAGGACGGCGTGCTCGGCCGGGACCCGGCGCGCCTGCACGCCGTAGACGCGGCCGGCGATCGAGAGGACGGGGATCTCCGCCGAGCCGCGCTCGGCGGCTCGCCGCAGCGAAGGGATCAGAGCGGTCGCCGGCTGCCCGTCGCGGACGAGCCGGTCGGCCGCGGGGTTCGTGAAGCGGACCGCGCCGTCCTCGCCCACCACGATCACCGCCTCCCTCAACCCGTCGAAGACCGCCGAGAGGCGGTCGCGCTCGGTGGCGAGCAGGGTGAAGGTCTTGCGGAGCTCCTCGCGCATGGAGTCCAGCGACCGGGTCAGGTCGCCGATCTCGTCGCTGCCGCCGGGCCGCAGCGGCACGTCGAAGTTCCCGGCGGCCATCGCCTCGGCCGCGCGAGCCAGCCGCCTGACGCGTATCGCGATCAGCGAGGAGACGAGGAAGCCCACGAGCACGCCGATCACGATCGCGATCAGGAGCGCCCTCAGCCGGTCGCCGCGCAGCTGATCGAACGCCCTGGTCAGCGCGGGGGGCGGCTCCGAGCGGACGACAGCCGCGCCCCTCACCTTGCTCTTGCCGAAGATCGGCGCGGCCGCCACCGTGACGTTCCCGGGGAGGCTCACGCGGAAGCGCCGGTTCGCCAGGGCGACGCGGACGGCCTCCTCCGCCTGCGGCACCGCCGCCAGAGCGGCGAGGTTCTGACCGGGTGCGAGCGCGTTGCCGTGGCGGTTGACGGCCCAGGCCGCGAAGTTGCCGGAGTTGACCTGGGCGAGGACGTTCGCCGCGTGCAGCTTGTCGACCTTGCCGAGGTCGTCGGCGAGACTCGCGGTCTTGCCGACGGCGAGGTTGGCGGACTGGCTCTGCAGGGTCCGCCCGGACGAGTCGTCGACGAAGACATAGACCGACGCAGCCGTGATCAACGAGACCCCGGCGAACGCAGCGCCGAGCCAGACTCGCATCGGTACCCGGGGGGCTCTCTTCCCGCCGCTGACTCCCCTATCGATCATGGCCCCGCCATTGTTGCGGTTTGCTCACACTCGGATCAGACGGAGAGCGCTGCGCCGAGTCGGAGCCAGAGCGCCTCGAGGGCGAGCTCCTCGGAGACGTTGACCCGCAGCCGCCGGCGCGTGTCCAGCACCCATTCGACGGCCTCCCTCGCCGCGGCCGCGTCGAGTCCCTGTGCGTCCTCCGCCAGCTCGTCAGCGCGATCGGCGTTGAGGATGACGTCATCCGCGCCGGAGGCGACGGCGGCCAGGTCGCGGAACCAGGCGCAGCAGATCGCCAGGCCGAGGTCGAGTGCCTGGGTGCGGGCGCGGCGCTCGGTGCGCCTCACCTGCTCGGTCGCCTCGCGCGTGAGCCTGCCCTTGCGACCCCGCTTGGCCATCGCCGCGGCCTCCTCCACCAGACGGCGCTCCTCCCGCTCCCCCGCCTCCTCGCCGGCCTCGCTCGCCGCGTCGAGCAACCCGCGCCAGGGCTCGGGACGCGACTCCGCCGAGCGGGCCGTCCGGGCAGCGGCCTCGGCCGTCGCCCGAAGGGCGGTCCCTTGCTCCGAGAGCAGGAGCCGGGCCAGCTCGAGATCGCCGCCGCTGAGGCGAGCGGCGGCGGCTGCCTCGCCTCCGGCACCAAGCGCCTCGAGCACCGCGTCGGGCGGCAGCGGCCCGAACTCGACCGGGGCGCAGCGAGAGATGATCGTCTCGGCGAGCAGCTCCGGTTCCGAGCAGATCAGGATCAGGTGGGCGAACGGCGCGGGCTCCTCGAGGGTCTTGAGCAGCGCGTTCTGACTCTCGTCGCGCAGATCCTCGGCCTCCTCGATCACGAAGACGCGGCGTCCGCCCTCGGCCGGGCTCAGGCTGGACGCGCGGATCACGGACTCGCGGACGTCCTCGACGAGGTGCTGGGCGCCGGGCGGCCTGAGCCAGGCGAGGTCAGGATGCGGCGAGGGATCGAGCAGCGCCCGGCGGCGCGCGTCGTGGGGATCGGGCGCTCCTTCGGCGAGGAGCTCCGCCGCGAAGGCGCGCGCGGCGGCCGCCTTCCCAGCGCCTCTCGGCCCGCGGAAGATGTAGGCGTGGCCCGGCGAGCCGAGCGCCGCCATCAAGGCAGCGCGCGCCCTGGGCTGGTGGCGCGTCGCATGGGCCAGGGCCTCCGGGATCGCGGGACTGCTCGCCGCCGCTTCCATCATCAAACGGGCCCTCGCGTCAACACAGCCTGCACCACTGCGAGGACAGCCGCCTGCACCGGATCGCGACGTCCGTCCGCGTCGACTACCCGAACCCGATCGGGATGGCGGCGCGCCACCTCGTCATAGCCCTCGGCGACTCGGCGCTGCAGCTCGATCCCCTCCTCCTCGAAGCGATCGGCCTTGCGGCGGCCGATCCGCTTCGCGGCCCGATCGGGGTCGATGCGGAGCAGGATCGTCAGGTCCGGCCAGACGCCGCCGGTGGCGAGATCGCAGATCTCCTCGACCCGCTCGGCCCCGAGATCCCGGGCGACTCCCTGGTAGGCGACGCTCGAGTCGCTGAACCGGTCGCAGACCACGTCCCGGCCGGCCTCGCGCGCCGGGCCGACGACCTCGGCGACCAGCTCTGCCCGGGCCGCGCAGAAGAGCAGCAGCTCGGCCAGGGGGTCGAGCTCCAGGTTGGGGTCCTTGAGCACCTGCCGGATCCGCTCCCCGGCATCCGTCCCGCCCGGCTCGCGCACCAGCACCACCTCGTCGCCGAGCGCCTTCGCGAGCATTTTCGCCTGCGTCGACTTGCCGGAGCCGTCGATTCCCTCGAGCGAGATGAACATCGCGCCCCAGGCTAACCGTCGCGGGGGCTGGCGCATGCCCAATGGATGCCCGACCGGCGCTCGACCCTGATCCCTGCTGAATAATGGGTAGGAATGGCGACCCCGAAAAGGCCCAGCAACCGCTCGAAGTCGCGCGCGACGGCCGCGAGCGCCCGCAAGACGGCCCCGAAGTCGGGGGCGAACGCGCGGACCTGGGCCGCTGCGGATGCCGAACCCAAAGCTCCGGCCAAGACCGCGCTCGCCGCGAAGGCCGAGGCCACCACGCCGAGCCTGCGCCCGGGGCGCCGCCGCTCCGTCGGCCGCTCGCTCGCGGCCGGTGGACTGCTCGCGGCCGTGGTGGTCGTGATCGTGCTGATCGCGACCGGCGGCGACAACAACAACACCACCGTGGCCGACACGGCGCCGGCGGCGACGACGCCCACCGCTACCTCGCCGACCGTGACCGCCCCGGCGGCTGCCCCGGCGGCGAGGCCGGCAGTCCGCGCGAAGAAGTGCGACCCGATCATCGGCAGCGGCACCGCGAACAGCGGGAAGACGTACGACGTGACGTCCGCGGCCAGGGACGGAGACCCCGCGGACTGCGGAGAGGCCCACTCGGTGCTGCTCTCGGCACTCAGCGGCGGGGGCACCGCGGTCGGGGACTGGCGCTGCAAGACGGACCCAAGCGGGGCGACGATCGCAACCTGCACCTCGACCGGCGGCCGGAAGATCGCGGCGCGCGGCTAGCTCTTGGCGCGCGGCTTCGCGCGCGATCCGTTCTTCGCCTTGGCGCCGTTCTTCGCCTTGGCGCCGTTGCCGCGGGCTCGCTTGACCTTCGTGGCCGACGCCTGGCCGGCGATCTTCTCGGCCTCCTTCGCGGCCTCGGCCCGGTCGACGGCCTCGCCGTCGCCCTCGCCGTCCTTCGCGGCGGCCTCGGCGGCCTCCTTCGCCGCCTTGGCGGCCTCCCGCTCGGCGCGGCGGCGCTTCATCTCGGCCATCGAGGGACACTCGTCGTTCAGGCAGAGCTTCCAGGGGCGCCCGCGCCACGGCACGACCTGCAGGCGCGGGGTGCGACCGCAGACCGAGCAGACCTCCTCGATCTTGTAGAGGCCGCGGACCCGCTGGGGCAGCGGGAAGGTCTGGTCGCATGAGTCGGGCGAGTCGGGGTTGTCGCCGTCCCAGCCCTGGCAGCCGACGAAGCGCTTGCCCGACTTGCGCGCCTTGATGATCCGAAGCATGTTGGGCGAGCCGTCCTCCTGCTTTCGGCCCGCCTCCTGGCAGACGATGCAGGGGCCGAGGATCCGGTCCTGGTCCATGCCGGCCCAGACCTCGCGGGCGAACTTCCGCCACTTGGCGTCCTCGTCATCGGTGCTGACGTCGTCGCCCATCTCGTCGAAAGCCGAGCGGAGCATGTCGCGGCTGTCGGCGAGCACGTCGTCCTTGGTCACCTCGCCGGCCTCGATCTGGTCCATCTCCGCCTCCATCTCGGCGGTCATGTCGGGCGTCGCCATCCGCGGCACGTAGTTCTCGAAGGCCTTCGACATCGCGATCCCGGTCTCCGATGGCTCCGGCGGGTTGCCGAAGACGTAGCCGCGGTCATAGAGCTTCTGGATGATGTCCGCGCGCGTCGCCTTGGTCCCCAGGCCGCGCTCCTCCATCATCTCGATCAGCTTGCCCTGGCTGATCCGAGGCGGGGGGGGTGTCTCCTTGCCCTCCATCTCGACGTTCTCGAGGACGAGCTCCTGGTCCTCCTCCAGCTTCGGGATCTCGGTGTCGGCGGAGCGGGCGTACGTATAGATCGCCGCATAGCCCGGATCTATGACCACTGATCCCCGCACGAAGTAGGTTTCCGGCGGTCTCTCGGCACCCGAGGTCGTGCTTGTGTTGGTGACGATGTTCGCCCGCGTCGACTCGCTGATCATCGGCGGGGAGAAGGTGGCGAGGAAGCGGCGGGCGACCAGCTCGTAGACCCGGCGGTGGGCCTCCGAGCGCGCCTCGAGCCGCTTCGGGTTGACAGCCTGCGTCGGATAGATCGGCGGGTGGTCGGTGGTCTCCTTCTTGCCGCGGGTGGCCTCGAGCGAGCGCCCGTCGAGCAGGAACTCGGCCGCCCTGAAGTCGTCGACCTTGACCAGGGCGCCGATCAGCTCCTTCGTTTCGAGCGACTTCGGGTAGACGGTGTTGTCCGTGCGCGGATAGGAGATGTAGCCGTCCATGTAGAGGTCCTCGGCGATCCGCATCGCCCGCGAGGGCGTGATGCCGAGGCGGCTGGAAGCGTCGGTGGTGAAGGCGGTGGTGTTGAGAGGGGTCGGCGGCTTGCGGGTGTTCTTCCGCGCCGTGATCTCCTTGACCGTGCCGGGGGTCTTGGAGTTGGCGACGGCGGCCTCCGCCTCGTCCTTCTTCCAGAACTTGTCGGTCGTGTGCTCGGCGACGAAGCTGCCGTCGGGGTGGCCGAAGCTGGCCGTGACCTCCCAGAAGGGCTCGGGAACGTGGGCGCGGCGCTCGAGCTCGCGCTGGACGATCAGGCCGAGGGTCGGGCTCTGCACCCGGCCGACGGAGAGGAAGTTCGAGCCGAAGCGCCGGGTGGCCATCGAGACCGAGCGGGTCAGCGTCGCTCCCCAGATCAGGTCCATGTCCTGGCGCGCGGCGCCGGCGTTCGCCAGCGGCATCGAGAGCTCGTCGAGGTTGTCGAAGGCCCTCTCGATCTCGTCCTTGGTGAGGGCTGAGTAACGGGCGCGCTTCACCGCGCTGCCATCCGGGTTCGTCCCGTCGGCCGAGGCCAGCTCTGGATTGGCCTCGACGATCTCCTGCAGGGCCTCCAGGCCGATCAGCTCGCCCTCGCGGTCGAAGTCGGTCGCAATCACGAGATCGTCGGCGTCCGCGGCGACCTTCTTCAGGGCGCGGACCACGTTCTTGTCCGTCGGCTCCTTGATCAGCTCGGCGTCGATCAGGTCGCGCGGATTGGTCTTCTGCCAGTTGTTGTACGACTCGGGGAAGGCGGGATTCAGCACGTGGCCCTTCAGGCCGATCGTCATGTGATCGCCGCGATCGTCCGACCACTCGTAGTACGGAGTCTTGTAGGAGGCGCCCTCCTTGGCGGTTCCGCCGCTCAGGATCTCCGCGATCTTCTTCGCGCTGTTGTTCTTCTCGGTGACTATCAGTCGCATAAAGGCCCCTCCAAGGTAGCCGCGACCCAAGATGACCCCCCTGTAATCCGTCCAACTGGTCGATGCGGTCGGCGAGCGTAGCAGGGGGTCGTGCCCGCTCCGACCGGTTTGCGCCCGTAGGCTCTCTCGCGTGAGATCCGTGGTGACAGGCGGCGCAGGGTTCATCGGCTCGCACCTGGTCGATGCTTTAGCCGCGCGCGGGGACGAGATCCTCGTGCTCGATGACTTCTCGAGCGGCAAGCGCGAGAACCTGACGGGCGCCCTGGAGGCGGGCGTTGAGGTCGCCGAGCTCGACGTGGTCGACGCCCCGGCGGTGCTCGCCGCGATCGAGGATTTCAAGCCGCAGAGCGTCTTCCACCTCGCCGCGCAGATCGACGTGCGACGCTCGATGGCCGACCCGGGGTTCGACGCCCGGCTCAACGTGGTGGGCACGGTGAACGTCCTCGAGGCCGCCGCCCGAGGCGGAGCCTCGCGGCTGATCTTCACCTCCACCGGGGGCGCCATTTATGGAGAGGGGGCCGAGCGCCCCGACGAGCTTCCCTTCGCCGAGACCGCGCGGTGTGAGCCGTTCTCCGTCTACGGGCAGAGCAAGCTGGCGGCGGAGGGATACGTCGACTTCTACTCGCGCACCCGTGATCTCTCGGCCGGAACCCTGCGATTGGGGAACGTCTACGGCCCGCGGCAGGACCCGGCCACCGAGGCCGGTGTGGTGGCGATCTTCTGCGCGGCGGCGCGCGACGGCGGCCGCCCGACCGTCTTCGGCACCGGCCGCCAGACGCGCGACTACGTCCACGTCGCCGACGTGGTCGACGCCCTGCTCGCGATGGGGGGAAGCGAGGAGGGCGGCCCGATCAACGTCGGCACGGGCATCGAGACGACCGTGCTCGAGCTCGCCGAGCGCATCGGGGCCTCATCCGGACGCGACGATTTCCAGCCCGAGACAGCCCCCGCGCGTCCGGGCGAGATCGACCGGACAGTGCTCGACACGGAGGCGGCCGCCGAGAGGATCGGATGGCGAGCCGAGCGCCCGCTCGATTCCGGCCTGGAGCAGACCCTCGGGGCCGATTAGGATTCCGCGCATCGCAAGGCTGATCGGACCCACCGGCGCAAGGGGGGCTTTGGCGGTCTCGCTGCTTGCGATCGCCGCGGCCCCGGCCCCGGCGCCCGCGGGGGCGAGGGTCAAGCTGAACGGGAAGCGGATCGTGGTCACGAACGGCCCCGCTCGCGCCGTGATCGCGAGGGCGCCCTTCCGGCTGACCTTCCGCTCGCGAGGCCACACCCTCCTCCGCGAGCTGCGCGCTTCGGCATCGACCACCCCGGCGGCGCTGCCGAGCACCGACGACCCCGAGCCCTTCACGCTCGAGCGCCACCCCGACAACGCCGTTTATGCCCCCCTCACCTACGAGGTCGGAACGGAGCTGCGCCCGCAATGGGAGTCCGGGCTGTGGAATGGGAACACGCTCTTCGATCGCCGCTCCGGGACCGTCTACGCCGCTCGGCGGGTGATCTCCGCGAAGCCGCGCGGCAAGGGCGTTCGCCTGACCCTGTCCACCGACGAGGGCGGGCGGCGGCTGATCGCCAGGATCGAGCCCGACCGGGCGGGCGGCATCCGCGTCCGTGTGCGTCCCAGCTCCCGGGCCGGGGTGATCACGCTCGGCGACTCCTTTGCCGCCGCGCCCGGCGAGGGCTTCCACGGTTTCGGCGGCAGGCACGGGACCACGGACAAGCGAGGCGAGAAGCTCTACGGCGACGTGGTCCAGGAGAACCTCGGCGGCTCGGAGACGCTGCTGCCGGGGCTGGGGCTGTTTCCCCTGCTGGTCGGCTCCGGCACCTCGTACAGCATCGCCGACCTGGGCGGGATCCCGAGCCCCACCGAGCTGCCCGGAGGCTTCGAGCGCTACCTCTTCCCGAACGCCATGAACGCCGCGTACTACCCGCAGGCCGAGTTCGTCTCATCCCGCGGCTACGGCTTCCTCCTCAACCAGAGCGAGCGCTCGCGCTGGCGGATGGCGAACGACCGCCCCGACGCCTGGCAGGTGCAGGCGAGCTCCGGCCGTCTCGACTACACGGTGTTCCCGGCGCGGAGCCGACGCCGCGCGATCCGGGAGCTGACCTCCGTGACGGGTCGCCACCGCCTGCCACCGAGCTGGGCCGAGGGGCCGACGCTCTCACGGGCCGTCAAGTCGCCGGCCCTGCCGGGCGCTCCGCCGGCCGAGAACCCCGACACCTACCGGGCCAAGATCGAGCAGGACCTGGCCGACATCCGCCGCTACGACCTGCACATCTCCGCCTACGGGTTCGAGGGTTGGGGGATGCTCGACCTCGGGTACGTCCGTTCGGTGATCGCCCGCCTGCACGCGATGGGGATCCACGCGATCCTCTACGTGCGCGCCTACGTCTCCGACGACGCGCTCGCGACCCAGCCGCCCGGCGACTTCGAGGAGACCAAGCGCCTCGGGCTGGTCGCGACCACCGCCAGCGGCGCGCCCTACGAGTTCGGCGGCAACGGCGGCTCTCCCGCGACGCTGCTCGACTTCACCAAGCCGGCCACCGTGGCCTGGTGGCGCCAGCGACTCAACCTGCTGATCGGGCTCGGGGCCGATGGCTTCATGCAGGACTTCGGCGAACAGGTCCAGGACGGCATGCACTTCTCCGACGGCAGCACCGGAGCGACGATGCACAACCGCTATCCGGTCCTCTACCACCGGGTCTCCCGGCGCATCCTCGATCACTGGGGGGCGAAGCACCCGAGGCATGATCCGATCTGGTTCTTCACCCGCGCGGGCTACAGCGGTCGGCCCGGGAGCGCGGCCTCTGAGATGGGCAACTTCCCCGGTGACGAGACCGTCGACTGGGGAGCCGCCTCCGGGCTGCGGTCGCTGGCGCCCGACATGCTCAACCGGGCGGTCGGCGGCGCCTTCGGTTACACGACCGACATCGGGGGCTACATCGACACCCTGACCGGGCCACCCAGCGAGGCGCTGTACGACCGCTGGAGCGAATGGGCCGCCCTGACGCCGTACTTCCGGGTCCACAACTCGTCCTCCACTGGCGTCCGCATGCCCTGGTCCTACGGCGACGCCGCGCTCGCCGGCTGGAAGGCGATGGCGGCCCTCCACGAGCGGGCGTTGCCGCTGATGCGAAGGCTGTGGATCAAGGGGCGCAGGACCGGGATACCGGTCACCCGTCCCCTCTGGCTCAGCGCCCCGGAGGCACCCGTCGCCGGCCGTGACCAGGAATGGATGCTCGGTGCCAACGTGCTGGTCGCGCCGGTGGTGGTCAAGGGCGATACCTCGCGCGCGGTTGCGCTCCCGCGCGGCTGCTGGGTGCACGAGCCCAGCGGACAGCGGTTCGCCGGCCCGGGCACCGCCACGGTTCCCGCCCCGCTCGGTGCGCTCCCCTACTTCTTCCGCTGCGGGACCCATCCGTTCAAGGTCCGCGCGCGCAAGCACGGTCACAAGCACAGGGGCAAGTAGGCCGGACCTTTACCCTTGGCCGATGCCTGCAGCGGCCTTCCAGGGCAAGGAGTGCGTCTGCCAGTTCAAGCGCGGGATCTGCGACCAGACCTGCGTGCGCGACATGCTGGAGACCCCTCTATATATGGCCTGCCTGAAGCTGAAGGGACGGCGCTGCCTCGTGGTGGGCGGCGGCGACATCGGCCTCGAGAAGGTCGACGGGTTGCTGGCCTGCGACGGCGGCGTTCACCTCGTCGCCCCGGAGATCGTTCCCGAGCTCGCCGAGTACGTCGCGGAGGGCACGATCACCTGGGAGAAGCGCGAGTTCCACGACGGCGACCTCGACGGCGCCTTCCTGGCGATCGCCGCCACCAACGACACCGACGTCAACATCTCCGTCTCAGAGGGAGCCGAGCGCCGGGCGATGCTGGTGAATGTGGTCGACGTGCCGCCGCTCTGCAACTTCATCCTCCCGGCGATCGTCCGCAGCGGTCCGCTGGCGATCGCGATCTCCACAGCGGGCGCCTCGCCCGCGCTCGCGAAGCGGATGAAGCGGCAGATCGCCGAGACCTTCGGCGAGGCCTACGCGCGCCTCGCCGTGATCCTCAACGACCACCGCGGCTGGGCCAAGGGCACGCTCCCGACCTACCAGGACCGCAAGGAGTTCTTCGAGGGGATCGTCAACGGGGACCCCGACCCGATCGAGTTGATCAAGCAGGGCCGCGAGGACGAGGTCCAGCGTCTGATCGAGGCCGCGAAGGAACGATTCGCCGCCGCGCTCACCTCGACATAGCGGCTCGGCTCGTATAGGCTGCCCGCCCCTCGTTCACCGAAGTTAGGGGCTCGGTTGAAGCCGGCAGGGATGGTGCTGGGAATCGCGGCGGTCGCGGCCTTGCTGCCCACGGCGACGGCGTACGCGGTTTCGGCAAACCGCTACGTGGATGCCGTCACGGGCATCAACGACATGGATCCGAACTGCACCGCTCCGCCGCCCGCCGACGGCTGCGACATCGAGCACGCCGTCGAGAATGTGGCGGGGACCGGTGACATCGTTCACGTCGCTCCGGGCGACTACGCGCTTCCAAGCGGCAACGGGCTCGAAATCACCAAGGCGAACCTGCAGGTGCTCGGGCCCGGCCCGGGGCAGGCGACACTCAGTTCGAGTTCCTCAGTTGCCGGCATATACGTGAATGAGGCAAACATCACCGTTTCGGGGTTGGGAGTCGAGTACAACGGCGCCGGGGTTGGCCTCGGCTTCGGCACCAGCTCCACGGGCAGCGTCGCCGATCAGCTCTCGGTGAACAGCAGCTCCGGCGCCTCAGCTTGCAGGATCGACACGAGCGGCACGGTCACCGCCAGGAACAGCGTCTGCCACTACACAGGCAAACCAGAGCGCCGCTATCCAGGTCATCTACAACGGCACGGCGCCGGTGGCCGACCTCTACAACGTCACTGCCGTCGCCTCCCAGACCTTCGGGCTCTTGGCGTTCGCGACCAACGGTCAGAACGTCCAGGTCAACGTCCACAACTCGATCATCAACTCGCCGACAACGTTCGATGTCTTTGCCCAGAGCGCGGAGTCCGGCAAGACGGCCACGGTCGATCTCGACTTCTCCAACTACGCGGACAAGGGGACGCAAGTGTCCGGAAGCCCCAGTGACGCCTCGGTGACCGACCCGGCCACGGCGAGCAACGTCATGGCCGCCCCGATCTTCGCCGACACCGATCCGTTCTTCCACCAGGCGGCCGGCTCGCCGACGATCGACAAGGGCTCCGCGAGCTTCGCCAGCTCGCTCGACATCGACGGCGGCGCCCGCACGGTCGGCTCGGCGCCCGACATCGGCGCCGACGAGTTCGTGCCGCCGACATCGTCGACGACCCCGCCGCCCGCCGGGCCGACGCCGACGTCCACCACTTCAAACAGCAACAACAAGAAGAAGAAGTGCAAGAAGAAGCACAAGAAGGGCAAGCACAGGAAGCGAGCCGCGAAGGCCGCGAAGTGCAAGAAGAAGGAGAAGAAGCGGAAGAAGCGCTAGGCGTTAGGATTTCGTCCCGGTGATCACCAGGTACTCGCCCGGCGAGCGGTAGCTCCCGTCCTCGGCGACGTTGTCGGCGACGTAGAGCTCGAGCAGCTTCGCTCGCAGCGGGTCCCAGTCCCCTCGCGGCTTGAGTTGCGCCTTGGCCGCCACCATCGGCGGCAGCTTGTTCTCGAACTCCCCGAGGAACTCCTCCGGCGAGGGGCCCTGGAAATCGACCGTCTGCCGCTCGAAGCTCAGCTCCACGCCGGTCCCCTCGAACAGGCTCCGGACATGGTCCTCGACGCCCCAGAGGACCGGGGGCTGAAGGCCCTCCGGGGGCGGCGGCATGTGCTGGGCGACGGTCATGAAGAAGCGCCCGACGGTTCCCTCGGGCGTCCAGGCGCAGACGGCCATCCGCCCACCCGGCTTGATCACCCGGGCGATCTCCGCGGCGGTCGCGTGATGGTCGGGGGCGAACATGCAGCCGAACACCGAGAGGACCGCGTCGAAGCTTGCGTCCTCGAACGGCAGCTGCTCGGCGTCCCCCTCGACCCAGGCGATCTCGACTCCGGCCTCCGCGGCTGCCGCCCGGCCGGCCTCGAGCAGCTCCGGGGTCAGGTCGAGTCCGGTGGTGGCGGCGCCCGTCTTCGCCGCGGGTATCGTCGCGTTCCCCGCCCCGCAGGCCACGTCGAGCACCGCGTCGCCTTCGCTCACCCCGGCGGCCTCCACGCAGCTGCGGCCGACCTCGGCGATCTGCTCCGCGGCGGATGGATAGTCCCCCAGCGCCCACATCGCGCGCTGCTGCTGCTTCTGCTCGGACAGCTCTGCCATCTCTCCCTCTCCTCCTTCACCTATGTCGGGAAGCTGACATACCGTCTCACAAAGCTTGACGCCGCTCACCTGGGCGTCCTACGTTGCAGCTGTGACGAGTCGAGCCAAGGCCGGTATGCGACTCGGGTCGCTTGCCGCGCTCGGCGCGGCGCTCATCCTCCCGGGCGCAGCGCACGCGACGGTGACGATCGGCAGCGATCTGGGCGGGGTGCCCGACGCGCACACCGGGCTGCCGAGCGTGACCTTCAGCCAGATGGCGCTCAGCCCCGGCAGGGAAGCCCCCGGGGGCCTGGTCTCCCCCGTATACGGAGTGGTGACCCAGTGGCGCATCCGGGCGGCCAGCACGGGCCCGGTCAGCTTCCAGGTCGTGCAGCCCTTCAGCGGAGGGCTGTTCACCGGCTCGGCGACGACTCCGGCGGTCACGCCCACGGCGAACGCGATCAGCGCGCACCCGGCCAACCTGACGATCTCGATCGGGGACGGGATCGCGCTGCGCGACCCCGCCGACGACTCCGCCTCGTCCTACCTCGAGTTCCTCGACTCCGATCCGGGCGCCACGCTGCGCTACTGGACACCGGAGCTCGCGGACCACGCCCCGGGCAGGGCGGCGACCACGTACCCGGGCAAGGAGATCCTCCTCAATGCCGACATCGAGCCCTACGCCGGCTTCGGGATCAAGGTGAAGAAGAAGCTGAAGGGAGGCAAGCTGAAGCTGAGCGCGAGCCTCCCCAACGCCGGCACGCTGGTCGCGGGTGGCAGTCGGGATCCGGCGACGGGCGGCGCTGCGGTCCAGCCCGGCGCTCAGGCGCACAAGAGGCCGCTCGTGCGGCACACCACCATGTCGGCCCCGGTCCCCGACCCCCAGACCTTCCAGAGCAAGGTCGGCTTCACGTTGAAGCCGACCAAGGCCGCCCGCAAGCAGCTCAAGCGAAAGTCCCGCCAGAAGGGGCGAAAGCACGTGTCGATCAAGGTGAAGCTGCGCTTCGCGTTCACCCCCATCTACGGCGACGCGCCGCGGGTGGAGACGGTCCGCACCAAGCTGCGGCGCTGAGCTCTCAGCGCCCTAGGCCGCGCTCGCTACTGACCGTGCGGCAGCGCATAGACCGCGACCGCGACGTACTGCACGGCCGCCGCCGCGATCACCAGCAGGTGGAAGATCTCGTGGTAGCCGAACACCTCCGGCCGCGGATCCGGCTTGCGGCGCGCGTAGACGACCGCCCCCGCTGTGTAGAGGGCGCCGCCGAGCGCGATCAACCCGACACCGACCGGTCCGATCTCGTCCCAGAGCTGAGGCAGGGAGACGATCGCCACCCAGCCCGTGCTCAGATAGATGACCGCCGCGACCCAGTACGGGGCGTGGATCCAGAGGAGATTCAGAGCGAGCCCTCCAAGGGCGGTCGCCCAGACCACGACCAGCACGGCGGTCGCCAGGGTCCCGTGCATGACCAGCAGGGCGAAGGGCGTGTAGGTGCCCGCGATGAAGATGAAGATCGTCGTGTGGTCGAGACGGCGCATCCATTGCCGGACCTTCGGCGTCCAGGTGACGCGGTGATAGAGGGCGCTGGTGCCGAGCATCGCCGAGAGAGAGAAGGCGTAGATCGACATCGCAACCACGGCGGTCGTTCCACTGGCGGCGAGTACCAGGGCGGCGCCGGCGCCGAGGGAGACGAAGAAGGCCCACTGATGGGAGACCCCGCGAAGCCGTGGCTTCTGGGAAAGCTTGTGCGCGACCTCGTGCGCGGCGAGCGCCGCTGTCTCGCGCGCGTCGGCGAGCTGCCTGCCCGCGGCATCGCGAGCGGCGCCGAGGCGCTCGCCCGCCCCGTTCCTCGCACTCCCAAGCCGCCCGCCGGCGGCCCCGGCTGCGTTGCGCGCGGCCCTGAGCGGGTCGGGGCCGGACTGGGTTTCGTCGCCCGCCGTCACCGCTTCAACCATAGTCGGCTCTCCCCATCGCCGGGGGCGCGTCGGAACTTGCGGACTCCTATGCGCGCTATAGCCCGCCAAACGGACCACAACTTTGTCTAATCCGCTTCTCTCCGCTACATCTAGTGCCATTCTTCATTTCTAGGTCTTATCGGACACTAGATCGCGCTAGACTCTGACGAGTGAATTGCCCCCGCTGCGACTCTCCCACCACCATCCTCGAGACCCGCAAGGCCGAGGGAGGCGCGGCGCTTCGCCGCCGCCGAGAATGCTCGTCGTGCGGCCACCGCTTCACCACCTACGAGCGGGCGGTGCCGGAGAGCCTCCAAGTGATCAAGCGCGACGGCCATCGCCAGCCCTTCGACCGCGAGAAGCTGCTCAGGAGCCTCAACCGGGCGACCCACAAGCGCACCCTCGATCCCCGGAAGCTCGGCCTCCTCGTTGACGGCGTTGAACGAGAGGTCCGCGAGTCCGGCGGCGAGCTGAGCGCCGCGCGAATCGGCGAGCTCTGCCTCGAGGGCCTCGAGAAGATCGACCGCGGCGCCTATCTGCAGTTTGCGGGAACTCTGCCGGACTCGGCTCGGAGCGCGTCGTGAAAATCCCCGCAAATAACGAATTCGACGGCCGACGTTTCTGTCCGAGGGGCGGAGGATGCTGCGGTGCTCACCCTAAAAGCCGAGTGAGAGGAGAAAACTGATGCCGAGGGCCACTTCCAAGGCAGCCATTACCACCGAGAAGGGCCTCGTCATCGAACGCCGGTTTACCTCTCCCGGGGTGCATCCGTACGACGAGCTCGAGTGGGAGACCCGCGACGCGATCATCGGCGATCCCGCGAAGCCCGCCTTCGAGCAGCGCGGCGTCGAGTTCCCCAAGACCTGGTCCCAGAACGCGACGAACATCGTCGCCCAGAAGTACTTCCGCGGACAGCCCGGCTCCCCCGAGCGCGAGAGCTCCGTCAAGCAGATGGTGAGCCGCGTCGCCGACCGGATCACCGAGGCGGGCCGCGAGGGCCGCTACTTCGCCACCGACGCGGACGCCGACGCCTTCGATGCCGAGCTCACCTCGATCCTGGTCAACCAGAAGGCCGCCTTCAACAGCCCGGTCTGGTTCAACGTCGGCTGGAAGCCGCCGGGCTCCGAGCAGGCCTCGGCCTGCTTCATCCTCTCGGTCGAGGACGACATGGACTCCATCCTCTCCTGGAACACGAAGGAGGGGATCATCTTCAAGGGCGGCTCGGGCTCCGGGATCAACCTCTCCAAGATCCGCGGCTCGATGGAGCCGCTCTCCAAGGGCGGGATCGCCTCCGGCCCGGTCAGCTTCATGCGCGGCGCCGATTCCTGGGCCGGCGCGATCAAGTCGGGCGGCGGCACGCGCCGGGCGGCCAAGATGGTCGTGCTCGACGTCGACCATCCCGACGTCGAGAGGTTCATCTGGTGCAAGGCCGACGAGGAGAAGAAGGCCGCCGCGCTGAAGGCCGCCGACTTCGACATGCGCCTGGACTCGGACGCCTTCTCCTCGGTCCAGTTCCAGAACGCCAACAACTCGGTCCGCGTCACCGACGAGTTCATGGAGGCGGTCGCGAACGACGACGACTGGGATCTGGTCGCCCGCACCGACGGCAGGCCGATCAAGACCATCAAGGCGCGCAAGCTGATGGACCAGATCGCCGACGCGGCCTGGCAGTGCGCCGATCCGGGCATCCAGTACGACACCACGATCAACCGGTGGCACACGGACCCGAACACCGGCCCGATCACCGCGTCCAACCCATGCTCCGAGTACATGTCGATCGACGACTCGGCCTGCAACCTCGCCTCGCTCAACCTGATGAAGTTCCGCAACGAGGACGGGACCTTCAACATCGACGACTTCACCCACGCGGTGGACATCGTCTTCCTCGCGCAGGAGATCCTGGTCGGCTTCTCCAGCTATCCGACCGAGCAGATCACGGAGAACGCGCGGGCGTTCCGCCAGCTCGGCCTCGGCTACGCCAACCTCGGCGCGCTGCTGATGTCGAACGGCCTCGCCTACGACTCGGACGAGGGGCGCGCTCTCGCCGGCTCGATCACCGCGCTGATGACAGGCCGCGGCTACAAGATGTCCGCCGAGATCGCGGGCACGATGGGCCCGTACGACGGCTACGAGGTGAACCGCGAGCCGCACAACCAGGTGATGCGGATGCACCAGTCCGCGGCCTACGAGATCTCCGACGAGCTGGTCGAGGAGCCGCTGCTCCACGCCGCTCGCGAGTCATGGGACGAGGCGGTGGCGCTCGGCGAGCAGCACGGCTACCGCAACGCCCAGGCGACCGTCCTCGCTCCCACCGGGACGATCAGCTTCCTGATGGACTGCGACACGACCGGGATCGAGCCCGACTTCTCACTGGTCAAGTTCAAGGAGCTCGTCGGCGGCGGGCAGATGAAGATCGTCAACGGCTGCGTCAACCTGGCGCTCGAGACGCTCGGCTACTCCGAGCAGGAGATCGAGCAGATCGACGCGTACATCAACGAGCACAACACGATCATCGGTGCCCCGGGCTTCAAGAAGGAGCATCTCGAGGTCTTCGACGTGGCGGTCGGCGAGCGCTCGATCTCGCACACCGGCCACATCGACATGATGGCCGCGGCGCAGCCGTTCCTCTCGGGCGCGATCTCGAAGACGGTGAACCTGCCGGAGACCGCGACGGTGTCCGACATCGCCGACGCCTACTACGACGGCTGGAAGAAGGGCCTCAAGGCGCTCGCGATCTACCGCGACGGGTCGAAGACCGCTCAGGCGCTGAAGACCGACGCCGGAGAGAAGAAGTCCGAGCCGGCCGAGGCCGCGGAGGCCAAGCCGCACCGCAACAAGATGCCGCTCGAGCGCGAGTCGATCACCCACAAGTTCTCGATCGGCATGCACGAGGGCTACATCACCGCCGGCAAGTACCCGGACGGCTCGGTCGGCGAGATCTTCCTCACCGACATCGGCAAGGAGGGCTCGACGATCAAGGGCATGATGAACGCCTTCGCCACGGCGATCTCGATGGGCCTCCAGTACGGCGTCCCGCTCGAGGACTACGTGAAGAAGTTCAGCTACATGCGCTTCGAGCCGGAGGGCATCACTCGCAACACGGAGATCCCCTTCGCCAAGTCGATGCCCGACTACATCATGCGCTGGCTGGCGAGCCGGTTCATCGACGACATCGACTACCTGGAGAGCCTCGGGATCATGACCGACGAGGTCCGCGCCAGGAAGGAGGCCCAGCAGGCCTTCCCGATCGATGACACGGGCTCACCGGCGAACGGCGAGAACGGCCACTCGAACGGCGAGGGCAACGGCAACGGAGTCGCCAACGGCGAGACCAGGCCCGCGAACGGCTCCGCGGAGCCCAAGCCGGCGACCGCCGCGCTCACCGACACGCCGCCGGTGGTCCCGGCCAAGATGGGCGCCGACCTCGAGCTGGGACCGGCCTGCGACCAGTGCGGAGGGATGATGCAGCGCACGGGCTCCTGCTACACGTGCTCGAGCTGCGGCAACAACACCGGCTGCGGCTA